>CAZPQW010000015.1:0-86127 GCA_964588985.1 uncultured Solirubrobacteraceae bacterium | reverse complement strand
CCCACGGCGGGTGAAGTGTGAGCGTGCGGCGAGCATGGCAGCAATTCGAGGTTGCCCTGACGGGACCATTCCTGACAGGACACCCTTTGCAAGTGAGAATGTCTGAGTACACCGGATTCCAGAGCCAGCTTGGAGAGGAGTTGAAGCGCGACCCAAGCGGCGGGTGGGATTACGAGAGCATCAAGTGGCGCGGCGTCGAGTCCTATGGCTCTGGGGGCGGCTACTCGAGTCTCGTTCCGCTCGTGCTGATGCGTCGCGAAGGACCATCGCTCATATCGAGGCTCGAAGAAGCCCAGAAGAGTCGTCCGGATGTCGAGCAAAGTTGGCTTCACGACGCGTTGAGCGGTTGGACTTGGTGTCTACGCAAGCTCCGCGTAGAACTATACGACCTTGGCGTCGGCGTTATAACGGGCGTCTATGACGTCACGGCACCCGTCCACCTGAGCGTCAGAGCAACGCGCCGAAACATCGAATCGATCGGACATCTGCTTGGCGACCCGAATCTTGACGTTCGCTCCCCAGTGGCCGCGTCCTACGAGATGGTCGCCCGCGAAACGGTCGGTGTGCTGGCCGACGTAGTCGCTAGACGCGTCCCCGATGCCAGGCAGGAACCCTGGTTGACGCCGCTTCTGAATGCTCTACCTGCCGCGGTCGAGTCGTCTTCCGCCACTGCCTCTTCAGGGCCGAACAACGATGAGTGGGGTCGCTTGTTGTGGCTGCACCCGGTGTTCGTCCTTGCGGGAAGCCGTTCGGGAGGGCCAAGGCGGCGACGAGAGCTCGCTCGCCCATTTGTCCCCACTTTCTCAACGACAATCAGGTACTGGCATGGCACCTTCATCCCAGGCATTGATTCGAGCGTCATCGTGACGGGAGGAAGCGACGCCTTTGTCCCACAGGAAGTGCCGATGCGACTCACCGAACTGCAATGGGCCTACTACGCCGTATTCATGGAGATGGACCGGGGCCTGCTCGCTTTGCTGGACAACGATAAGTGGCAAACGCCCGAATCGCTGGCTAGCCTCGAAGCCGACACCGAGCGGATGTTCACGATCTACACCCGCGTTCAGGAAGCACGGGCACGACTAGATAGCGCGCTCACCGATCTCGCGGGCGGACAACTAAGCATCTGGAATGCGATTGCCGACGTACAGAAGTTCGACCATTTGGTCGCAGCAGTAGAGGGCAAGGTAGAAACGCTTCAACGCATCGCTGAGCGGCGCGTGCAAGAGGCGGCCGCAGCTAGAGAACGAAGGACGAGTAACATCCTGAGCGGCCTCACGGCCCTCACCGTTGTAACCGTAGCCGTTGCCCTAATGGCAAACTTTATCGGCACACCCGCCGACTCGCTCGGTCACATCGACGTTCGCATCATCACAATCATCGCGGCATTTTTGATCGCGCTTCTCCTTTACCGCGAGGCCCAGCGTGAAATTGCACTAAAACGAGAGAGAGTCGCTCGGCTAGAGGACAACAGTCGCCGAACGCAGCAACACGATAACGAGCAACGCCACAAGGCTTCAAGGACTTGATCGTCTCTACGGAACTTCGTGTCGCTGGTGATAAGCGTCGAGAAGAGCCGTGGCGTCGGCTTCGCCTCCGGGGAGTAGGTGTCCGTACCGGTCGATGGTGATGGTGATCGAGGCGTGTCCCATGAACTTGCTGACTTTGTCGATCGGGATCCCGGCATCGAGCATCTGCGAGGCGGCGGTGTGGCGGCACTCCTGCAGCCCGATCTCGCGGAGCCGTTGTGCCATCGGGAGCATGTCCTGGCGGTCTTCCCGCTTGCGCGCTGTGACCCACGCCCTCCGGGCTCGCTTGTTGACGGTGTTGCTCTGGAACGGCTTCGTCTGTGTCCGTCCGAATACGAGGTCGGTGTTCTCGTGGCCGGCGTCTCCCAGGTGCATCGCGAGAAGGTCGAGCAGGGGCCTAGTGATGATCGTGGAGCGGGTGCCCTTTTCGCTCTTGGGGTCGATTTCGCCCTCGTACTGATCCCAGCCCCGCTTCACGTTGATGCGGCGTCGCTTGAGGTCGATGTCGCGGACTTGTAGGGCGCGTAGCTCGCCGTGGCGCAGCCCTGCATACATCGCGGTTGCCCACAGAGCACGATCCCTCGGCGGGAGCGCCTCGATCAGCCTGCGGGCTTCATCGGGGGTCGCGATCCGTTCGCGTCGCCCCGTACTCGCCGGAAGACGTAGACCACGGGTCGGGTCGATGAGCAGCTCGTTGTCGTGCCCGGTGATGAGATCCAGGTCTCGCCAGAGCACTCGTGCGGCGTTGATGATCGACCGGATCTTGCTCGGGCTCCTCCCCGCGGCCAGCCAGCGACCAACAAGCCGCTGAAGATCCGCACGCGTGACCCCGACCATGCTCCTTGTGCCGAGCCTCGGGGCAAGGTGTAGACGTAGGTCGGTCTCGATCGTGCGTAGCGCGCTCGGCTTATAGCGTCGCCCCGAGCGATTGCGTATCTGCCCGTCGCGGGCCATCTCGACCCACCGCGAACCTGCCTCGGCAAGCGAGAGACGGCTCGGGGCTCGCAGCCGGTCGATGCTCGCCAGCTCGAGCTGCTCGTGACGCCAAGCCTTCGCTTCCCAGCGCTCAGGGAACGTCTTTCGAATCTTGCCCCTGTCGTTGCGCGAGTACACCCATGCCTCCCACCGCGGGGAACACACGCACGCCTCATCGTGGTAGCTCGGACACCATCGGGAGTGCCTCTCCCTCACGCCCTTCGCGAGCCGCGAACGAGACGGCCCGGATGGCTGCTCCGGCCACGCCGCACCCGCCAGCAGCTTGATCTCGCCCGCAAGGATTTGGGCCTGCTCGGCTGTCAGGGCGCCAACGAGCCGCCACAACGCAACAGCAGGGCTCGATCCATCGAACTGCAGCGCCGCCGCCGACGCAAAACCGGTGTCAACCATCCTTGTAGGGTTGATAATAACGTACGTCCATCTTGGGCAAGCGCCAACAAGAGCCCTGGGCGATACCGAGCGCGCTCGAGCTTTTCCAGCGCCCTGGATATTTTCCAGATCCCTGTACATTTTCCCTACCATCCATTTTCTGGAGGGGTGGCAGAGTGGTTGAATGCGGCGCTCTCGAAAAGCGTTGTGCGTCTGATTGGCGTACCGGGAGTTCGAATCTCCCCCCCTCCGTTCCAGCTTTACGCCAGTCCCGCAGCCCATCCGAAACACCGGCGCACCGGCAAATGATGAGCTGCCCCATCGGCCGTTTGCCGCAACCAGTCCGCGGCGGCAAACCCTCAACCCAACGACCAGTTCTCGCGCCAAACTCGCGCCAGTCCAACCGCGGACTGAGCGGTCTCAGGCGGTTTCCAGCGGTCTCGCAGCTTCCAAACCCCACCAGCAAACACCGCCCGAATCCCGCTCAACCATGCGGAAAACGGCTCAGGAAAGCCAGAAATGCCGCCATGGCTCGAAGTTGCGAACTTTTGGCGCACCCGATTTTCGAGACCGCCGCATTCAACCGCTCTGCCACCCCTCCAGGGCGACACCTACAAGGCTAGATTATCTCGACGGCCGAGGGACGTGAGACGGCGGCTCGATCCGCACCTACCGCCGCGACGCGAAGAACCCGCTGATCATCTCGCCGCACTCCCGTCCGAGCAGCCCGCCCGCGACCTCCGGACGGTGGTTCAGGCGCGGCTCGCCGAGCACGTCGAGGACGCTTCCGCACGCTCCCGCCTTCGGATCCGACGCACCGAAGACCACGCGCGGAACGCGCGCGAGCACGATCGCGCCGGCGCACATCGCGCACGGCTCGAGCGTCACGTAGAGCACCGAGTCGAGCACCCGCCAACTGCCACCGAGCCGCGCCGCCTCGCGCAGCACCACGATCTCCGCATGTGCGGTCGGGTCCTGGCGCAGCTCACGCTCGTTGTGGGCCGCCGCCACGACCTCGCCGTCGCACACGAGCACCGCGCCGATCGGCACGTCGTCGTGTTCCAACGCACGCTCGGCCTCGCGCATGGCCAGGCGCATGAAGTACTCGTCACGTGGGAAGAAGTGCTCGCTCATCGGCATTACCCGCAGGGTCTGCGACAGTGCTCTCGCCCGCCCAACCATCATTACCCAAAGGCCATGCTCCACCGCCCCAGCCCCCAAGCTCTCCTGTCTGCGCTCAACCATGCGCTGCTGACGCTCGGGCTGTGCGCGGTCGTCAGCATCGCCGGAGCGTCCGCCTCTTCGGCCCGCGCTTCGAGCGGCCACAGCTATGTCGCAAACGAGATCGTCGTCAGATACGCGCCCGCCGCACGGGCCACCGTCGCGCGCCTGTCGAGCGCGGCCGCCTCGCCCGCCGGCACGGGTACGCGACTCGTGCGCATCCCCCGCGGAGTGACGATGGCGGCTGAGCTGTCGCGCCTTCGCCGCGAGCACGGCGTGCGGTGGGCGGTGCCCGACTACGTCGCCCACGCCACCGGCGGGCTGATCCCCAACGATCAGGGCCAGGGGCCGCAGGCGGGCGACTGGCAGCTGCTGCAGTGGAACTTCTCCGGCGCCTTCGGAATTCGCGCTCCGGAAGCCTGGGCGAACGTCGCCGCCGACCACGCCCCCGGCGGGAAAGGCGTCACGATCGCGGTGCTCGACACCGGAGTCGCCTACGCCAACCGAGGCCCGTTCCGCCGCTCGCCCGACTTCAGCCGCTACTCGTTCGTACACGGCTGGGACTTCGTCCAGAAAGACCCGTACCCCAACGACCGCAACGGCCACGGCACGTTCGTCGCGGCGACCATCGCGGAGGCCACCAACAACCGCTACGGCCTCACGGGCGTCGCGTTCGCCGCTCATATCATGCCCGTGCGGGTGCTCGACACACAGGGCGAAGGAGAAGCGTCCACGATCGCCGAAGGCGTGCTGTTCGCCGTCAAGCACGGCGCGCAGGTCATCAACCTCAGCCTTGAGTTCACGCCCGGCGTCACCGCGTCTGACATCCCCGAGCTGATCGAAGCGATCCACTACGCCCACCGCCACGGCGTGCTCGTCGTCGCCGCCGCGGGCAACGAGGGTCACGTCGCCATCGCCTACCCCGCACGCGCGCCCGACGTCATCTCCGTTGGGGCAACCACCGAACACGGCTGCCTCGCGACGTACTCCAACTACGGGACCGGTCTCACGCTCGTCGCGCCCGGCGGCGGCCCCGACGCGACCCTAGTGGGCGACCCCAACTGCCACCCCGAACTGCCGGCCGGCCGCGACATCTTCCAGGTGACCTTCACCGGCAGCTCGCTGCGACGCTTCGGCATGCCCTCCGGCTACGAAGGCACCTCGATGGCCACACCGCACGTGGCGGCCACCGCGGCGCTCGTGATCGCCAGCGGCGTGCTCGGCAGACACCCCACGCCCGCGCAGATCACCGATCGCCTCCGCGCGACCGCGCGCAAACTCGGCGGCGGAGGCGACGAACGCCTCTACGGAGCCGGTCTGGTGGATGCCGCGGCGGCCACCGCCCCCGGTGGCCCCGGGGCGGTGGCTCGCTAGTCGGGCCGACCCGCGCCGAGGATCTCTTCGAGGAAGAACCGCGTCTTGGGCGACGGCTCCTGGAGCGGATACATGTGCTTGACGAGAGCGATGACCTCCTCAGACACGATCGAACACCTCACGCGCCATGAACACCCCATGACGCGCAAGCACCGCTGGCGTATGCGCGAGCGTGTACGCGTGGAACGCAGGCCTGCTCGCGACAAACCACCAGGGCTCGACGAAGCGATCGGCTCCGTTCACCCACGCTGGCGCCGCGAGACCGCCCTCGGCCGCGAACAGCTCGGCGACGCCGGCCAGCGCTGCATCGAAACGTGCGTCGCCTGTACTCAGAGGCTCGTCTCGTAGAAGCAACATCTGACCAGAGCGCGACGATCCCCTGAAGTCGTCGGCGAATCCGAAAAGCAATCGCAACGCATCGGCTTCCCGACCCTGCTCGAGATCCTCCGCAATCGTCTGGCTGAGATCGGCGAGCGACGCCGCGCCGCGGCGCACCCGAGGATGAGCAGACCGCCCGTCGTTCTTGCATACGCGGAGATGCCGCTTCAAGGTCGACAGATCTTTGTGCACCTCTTTAGATATAGAGGCCTCTTGCCCGGAGGCATCTTGTCCGCGGCGGATGAGCCCCACGGACGGCGGGACTAGAGTTGCGTTCATCGCGCCTCCCGCCTCTATCTCCCCCACGCCAGCCCCCGAGCGCGCCGACCTCACGGTCGTCGGCGGCGGCATCGTCGGCCTGGCGGTCGCACGTGAGCTCCTGCGGCGCCATCCGCACGCGACCGTGTGCGTGCTCGAGCGCGAGCACGACATCGGCACCCACCAGACCGGCCACAACTCGGGCGTGATCCACGCGGGCGTGTACTACGTACCCGGTTCGCTGAAGGCGCGTCTGTGCGTCGAGGGCGCGTGCGAGATGTACGAGTACTGCGACGCGCACAGCATCGCCAACGAGCGGTGCGGGAAGGTGATCGTCGCGACCGACAGCGCCGAGCTCGCGCGGCTGGACGAGCTCGAACGCAGAGGGAACGCCAACGGCGTACCCGGGCTGCGGCGCATCGACGCGGATGGCATCCAGGAGCTGGAGCCCCACGCGCGCGGCATCGCGGGGCTGCACTCGCCGGGCACCGGGATCGTGGATTTCCCCGCCGTGGCGCGCGCGTATGCCCAGGACGTGCGCGACGCGGGAGGCACCGTCACCACAAGCTGCGAGGTCGAAGACGTGAGCGCCGCCGGCAGATCGCTGCGCCTGACGCACTCGCAGGGGACCACCGAGACTGGCAACGCGATCTTCTGCGCGGGCGCGTGGGCCGATCGCCTCGCGGTCGCCGCCGGGGCCGACCCCGATCCGCGGATCGTGCCGTTCCGCGGCGCCTACCTACGCCTCGTGCCCGCGCGGCGCAACCTCGTGCGCTCGCTCATCTACCCCGTGCCCGACCCCTCGCTGCCGTTCCTCGGCGTCCACCTCACCAAGCACATCAGCGGCGAGGTGCTGATCGGGCCGACGGCCCTGATGGCCGGAGCCCGCGACGCCTACAGCCTCGCGAAGATCCGGCCGCGAGACCTGCGCGACACGCTCGCGTGGCCCGGCACGTGGCGGATGCTCGCGAACTGGTGGAGGACCGGCGTGACCGAGCTGCGCCACGCCGCGCTGCGCTCCGCGTTCGTCGACGCCGCCGCCCGCTATGTGCCCGAGTTGCGCAGCGACGACGTCGAGAGCTCGTTCGCCGGTGTGCGCGCACAGGCGCTCGCCCGCGACGGCCGGCTGGTCGACGACTTCGTCTTCTCGAGGACCGAGCGCGCGCTCCACGTGCGCAACGCCCCCTCCCCCGCCGCCACCTCCTCGCTCGCGATCGCCCGTCACGTCGCCGACGAGGCCGCGCGCGCGTTCGACCTGGAGAGCACATGAGCGGTGCCCGTTCAGCGTGCGTCGGGCGATGGGGCGCGAGCGCCCTCGCGGCGGCGATGCTCGCGCTCCTGACGGCCAGCTCTGCGTTCGGCGAGGTGACTGGCGCGGCCGACGATCTGCGAACAGCCTGGTATCCCGACGAGCCGACGCTCACGCACGAACTGCTCGGCGGCGGCTCTTTCGGACAGGTCTTCAGCCGCTCGCTCAAAGGCCAGATCTACGCCCAGCCGTTGACAGCTGACGGGACGCTGCTCGTGGCGACCGAGGACGATCGCGTCTACGGCCTCGACCCGTACACCGGCGCCACGAGGTGGGAACTCAACGTCGGCACGCCTGTCAACTCGAGTGACGCGGACATCTCCTGCAGCGATCTCGAACCGCACGTCGGCATCACCGGCACGCCCGTGATCGACACCGAATCGAACATCGCGTACTTCGTCTCAACCAGATACGTCACGCCCGGGAGCTCCGAAGCGAGCGTCTGGTACATGCACGCGGTGGAACTGAGCAGCGGGAAAGAGGCCTCCGGCTTTCCCGTACTGATCGCCGGAAATGCTCAGAACCTCCCCGGCAACGTGCCGTTCCAGGCGCCCAAGGAGCTGCAGCGGCCCGCCCTCCTGCTGATGAACGGCGTCGTCTACGCCGCGTTCGGCAGCCACTGCGACAAAACCCCCTACCAGGGGTGGGTGGCCGGTGTGACGACGTCTGGGGAACTGAAGACCCTGTGGGCCGCGTCGGCGTATGGCGGCTCGATCTGGCAGGCGGGCGGCGGCCTGGTCTCCGACGGATCGGGGCAGATCCTCTTCGCCACCGGCAACGAAGACGGCGAAGGCGGACAGGGCAACGGCGACCCGCCCGTCGGGAAGGGCCACGAACCGCCCGAAGGCCGTCTAGGCGAGTCGGTGGTGCGCGTGGCGGTGCAGCCCGAAGGCAACCTGCTCGCGACCGACTTCTTCTCCCCGTCGGACAACGTCCTGCTCGACGAACACGACCTCGACCTGAGCTCCTCCGCGCCGATCGCGCTCCCGTCCCAGTTCGGCGCGGGGACGAGCGTGCCCGAACTGCTCGTCCAGGACGGCAAGGAGGGCTACGTCTACCTGCTCGACCGCACCAACCTCGGCGGCATGGGTCAGGGCCCGGGAGAAAGCGACGGCATCGTCCAGAAGCTCGGGCCCTACGGCGGCGTGTGGGACGCCTCGGCCGCATGGCCGGGCGACGGCGGCTACGTGTACATCCCGTCCGTCTCGCCGGGCGGCGTCGACAGCGGCAGCAGCGGCAGGCTGCGCTTCTTCAAGTACGGCGTCGACGAAGAAACCAGCGAACCGACCCTTTCGCTCGCCGCCACCAGCCCCGAACTGTTCGGGTTCGGGTCGGGCTCGCCGATCGTCACCTCCAACGGCACCACCAACGGCAGCGGCGTCCTGTGGATCACCCGTTGCCCGCCCTCGAAATGCAACGAAGGGGAACTGGTCGCCTACAACCCGGTGCCTGCGGGGCCCGAATCGCTGCAGATCCTGTGGCACGCGCCGATCGGCATCGCGAACAAGTTCTCGCACCCGGACGCCGCCAACGGGCACATCTACGTGGGCAACTGGGAAGGCAAGATCATCGGCTTCGCCGAGCGGGGGCTCACACCCTCGACATCGTCGCTCGACCTCGGCGAAGCGCCGGCTGGGGCCGATCTGACCGGCGAAGTCACGCTCACCAACGCCAGCGCCACGAAACTGAACGTGAGCGCGGTGAGCACGCCCGCTCAGCCGTTCGAAGCGAGCGGACTGCCGGCGCCGGGGAGCACGATCGAACCGGGACAGACGATCACGGTGCGCGTCGCGTTTCACTCCTCCCAGCCGGGCGACTTCACCGACTCGCTCGCGCTCACCACGCAGGCCGGAGAAACCACAATCGCGTTGTCCGCAATCGCCACCGCTCCACCCGAACCCGAACCCGAACCCGAACCACCGGCGGGCGGGGGCACCACGACCGCGACCCTCACCACGCCGATCCTCGGCACGATCGCAACGGTCGAGCCGCCGCCGAGCCTCACGCGCCTGCACGTCGCCTCCTCCACGTCCAAACGCCGGCGCGCGCTTCGTGTCACATACGTGCTCTCGGCCACCGGCACGGTCGAGCTGCGGATCTACCGGCGCGTGATCAGCCACCGCTGCAAGCTCGGCGCGCGCACGTGCATCCACCACCTCGCCACGCCGGTCAAGCTCCAGCTTCCGGGACGCGCCGCCGCGAACGCGACCACGCTCGACATAGCCCACCTGCCCGCCGGCCACTATCGCCTCGCGGCGACGCCGATCGGCTCGTCGGGCGCAGCCGGCCGCACTATCTACGGCCTGTTCACGCTCAGCCGCTGAGCGCCGTTAGGCGCGCAACCGCGTCGGCCACACCCTCTCGCGCGGTGGGGAAGCGCGGCTGCCAGTCCAGCTCGCGCCTGATCTTCGCGTTGGACGAGCGGGCCGAGCGCACCACCGCGTCGACCGCGTTCGAGCCCGCCACGATGCGCGCAAGCGCCGCGGGGATGCGCCGCGGCGGACCCACGCCGAGCGCCTCCGCGGTCAGCGCCATGAAGTCGTAGAACGCGATCGGCTCGTCGTCCGCCACGTGGTAGACAGCGCCCGCCGGCGCTCCCTCCACCGCCAGGGTCAACGCCGACACGACGTCGTCCACGTGCACCACGTCCCACAGGTTCTCGCCGCTGCCGATCACCGCGAAGCGGCCGGGCTGGCGCAGGCGCGGGATCAGCTCGCTCGCATACCAGCCGCCCGGTCCGTACACGTGCGAGGGACGCACCACGACCGCGGGCAGGCCCGAGCCGAGCACCAGCCGCTCGCCCTCCTGCTTCGATCGCCCATACGGCGTCTGCACCGGCAGAGGCTCGTCCTCGCTCAGCAGTGCACCGTGCGCGTCGCCGGTGACAACCGTCGAGGAGAACACCACTCGCGGCCCGCCCTCGGGGTCTCCCTGCGACGCGGCGACACACGCCCGCAGGAGCCGCTCGGTGCCGCCCACATTGACCTCGCGCACCTTGCGCTCGCTGCGCTGGGAGGCGATCTCCGCGGCCAGATGGACCACGCAGTCGAGGCGCTCGGCGCCCACGATCGCCGTCAGGCGCTCTCCATCGGAGAGGTCGCCCGAGAGCGCGCGCGTCCCGGGCGGCTCGGATCCCTCGCGGCGCACGAGCGCGGCGACGTCGTGGCCGCGCTCGAGGAGCTGCTCGCAGAGCGCCCCGCCGATGAAGCCGCTCGCTCCGGTGACCAGTACACGCATGAAGACGCCGCTACATCTCGAACGCGGTGCGCCCGCCGCAGTCCACGAGCTCCCGCAGGCACTCGCGGCCATCGCCGATCACGGGGCCGCCGTGCGCGAGCAGCAGGTGCGCGAAGTCCAGCTCGTCGAGCAGGCGCTCGCACGCCGCCAGCAGCCCGCGCTTGGTGGCGGGCGGATCGTCCATCAGCGAGTCCGGCACGAATCCGAGCGGGCCGTCCTGCCCATGCGGTCCGCCCTTCACCACGCCGTCAGCGATCGCCAGCGCGCGCTGGGCGGGCAGGAACAAAGCCGTGTCGTCGGGGCAGATCGCGCCCAGCTCGCATGCGATCGCGCCACCGGCCAGGACGTCGCCGATGTCGAACCCCTCGACCACCTCGCCGTGGGAGAACTCGTGCAGACCGGCGCGGTTGCAGTGGACCGAGCAGCCGAAGCGCTCCACAAAGCGAGCCGACTCTCGGTAGTGGTGGCGGTTGGTCAGCAGCACCGCCGTCGGCGCGACGGTCCGACCGGCGAACCACTCGAGCCCGTCGCCCGGCGGCACCAGCGGGTCGAGCAGCACGCCGGTCTCCTCGAGCCAGTACGAGGACACCTCGACGCGGATCCTCGGATGAGGCGCCGTCCAGTGGAACACCCCGGGGAGGATCTCATTCACCCCGACAACACTACCGCCGCCCGTGCTCCTCCGAGGCCCTTTCGATCACCGCTGCCATCTCCGAGCGGAACCGTTCGCGGCCGAAGCGCGCGGCGTTCTCGCGGATCTGATCCTCGTCGAGCGCGAGGCTCTCGAAACGCTCGATCGCCGTCGCCAGCGAGGCCGCGCTTCGCTCGTCGAACAGCACCCCCGTCTCGCCGTCGCGCACCGTCTCCACCGCCCCGCCCACACCGTAGGCGATCACCGGCACGCCCGCCGCCTGCGCCTCCACCGGCACGATCCCGAAGTCCTCCTCACCGGGGAACAGCAGCGCACGCGCTCCGCACAGCAGCCGGTCGCGCTCGGCTTGGTCCACCTTGCCGAGGAACTCCACCCCGTCACCCGTCGCTTGCGCCCGCACCGCGTCGAGCGCCCGTCCGTCCCCAGCGACCTTCAGCGGCCGGCCGAGCCGCTCGCACGCGAGCACCGCGAGATCGACCCGCTTGTACGGAACGACCCGCCCGAACGTCATGAAGTAGTCGCCCGGGTCGCGCTTCAGCGTGAGGAAGTGCTCGACGTCGACCGGCGGGTTGACGACCGTCGCCGTGCGTCCGTAGAAGCGCTCGATGCGCGCCGCCACATACTGGGAGTTGGCCACGAACACGTCCGGCCCCGCGGCGCCGGCGAGGTCTTCGCGACGCAGCCGCGCGAGCAGCGGCGGCAGCAGCAGGCGCACGCCGCGCCCCACCTCCTCGCCGTCGAGGAAGTCCTCCTCCCACGCGTAGCGCATCGGCGTGTGGCAGTAGCAGACGTGTAGCACGTGCGACGGGGTGCGCACGTTCTTCGCGCACGCGTGGCTGCTGGAGATCACCAGGTCGAAGCTCGACAGGTCGAACGAGCGAAACGCGCGGCTCATCAGCGGCAGCAGCTTGGGGTAGTGGCGTGACGCGCCCGGGATCCTCGAGAGGAACGAGCTGTGGACCTTGCGCCCCGTGATCTGCGCCGGCCAAGGCGCGGGGTCGTACACGGACGTGAACAGCTCCGCAGCGGGGAACATCTCCAGCAGCTCCAGCACCACCTGCTCGGAGCCGCCGGGGACGGTCAGCCAGTCGTGCGCGATCGCCACCCGCGGGAAGCGCTCGCGCAGTGCCCGCGGCGACACGTCGCTCATCGGCTGCGCTCGATCGCCTGCTGGAAGTCCTCCCACGTCGCGGCGTACGGAGCGATCAGCTCCGCCAGGCGCCTCAGCGCCTCCCACTCGTCGCCCATCTCCCAGCCCCAGTGCAGCACGATCGGAATCCATATACCCGCCTCCAGCTCGATCGCGCGCTTCGCCGCGGGCAGCACCTCGGCCGCCCTCCCATACACCGGCAGGTAGGACGGCAGGTACACCGTCTCCCCGCGCCACTGCGGCGTGCTGTGGAAGCCCATCGTGCCGATCGACTCCGGCCCGCCGCACACGACCTGGAAGCGGCGTGCCAGGGCCTCGAACTGGCCCGCGTCGAAGCGGTTGTATGGGGGCACGAACACGTCCGGCCTGATCCCGTGCGGAGCGAGCTCCCCGAGCGCGCGGTCGAGCAGCTCCTCGGTCTCGGCCGCGCCGAGCCCGCACAGCTCGGAGTGGTGGTGCGGGGACTCGAAGCGCGTGCGGTGATCGAGCCCGTGCAACCCGAAGGACACCCCCTCGGAGGGGATACGGCGCAGCATCTCGAGCTCGCCGTCGTCGAGCGGCCGCGACTCCCTGCCCGCCGGCACGAGTGGCTCGCGACTCACGCGCGGGAGCACCGCGACCAGATATGGCAGGCCGGCGGCGAACATCGACTCGTGGAAGCGCTCGTAGCGCTCGGTGCCGAACCGCCCGGGGTCGTCCCACGCCTGGAAGTGCGGGAACTCGTCGACCCGCACGAGGAACCGCGGCGGCGCTCCCGCGGCCTCGTGTCCGAGCGCGGCTCGGCGCGCGGCCATCAGCGGCTCCATCACCGCCGACTCGAAGTCCAGCCTGCCGAGCTTGTAGCGCACCTGCCCGGCCACGCGCAGCGCACGCGGCGGAACGGGGCGCACGCGCGTCGCGCCTCGTACGGCTCGCGTGCTCAAAGCTCCCGGCGCGAGGGTACCGGCGGTCAGCTCCCTGTCGAACAGCAGCCGCGCGGTGCGGGCCTCATCGCCTTGGATCACCGTCACGAGACTACCCAGCCTGAGATCATGACGCCGATGGGCGCGGTGCTCTGGACTCGATTTGGAGACGCTCAGGCAAGATCACCCACCGGACATCGGCGGTCCTAGCGCTCTCGTCACGCCCGCGCAAATTCGTGATGTTGACGTTTGCTGATCAATGAGTAGACTACGCGCGCTCAGTAGCAAGGGGGACTCTTGGACTTTGACCGGTATCCAAAATCATATGGCACCTCGGCGCAATCAATCGATCGCGCTTATGATGCCGTCCGCCCTGCGCAAATCAGGGGCTTCTTCGCATTGCTTCTCGCAGTAGCGACCCTCCTGCTGAGCGCTGCCAAGGCACAGGCGTTCCCTCCGTTTGAAATCACCGCGAACGGCAACACAGTGCAGTGGTCCTCGCTCCAATCGGAGTGGGGATACAGGATCGCAGTCTCGAACCTTCCACGCAATGCTCCAGGTCGCAAAACGGACTACTTCGAACAGGCCGTCGCCGCCAACCCGCAGACGTACACACCGGACGCCAAAGCCCTGGACTTCACGCCGATCAAGGGCAAAGTGTTTGTGGGCATTGGGCCTTTGTCGTCCCCGCACACGAGCCCGGAAGAATGGTCGACCAACGAGGTGGCAGTGACCCCGACTGGGCTCATACTAGAACCACCGACCGCCCTGACGCTGTCCGCGGATAACGAGTCGATTTCCTGGACATCCGTAGACGACGGCGAGTGGGGCTATGAGATCGCTGTGTCGAACCTTCCGCGCAATACGGAAGGGCGCATCACCAAGTATTTCTGGCAGGCGCTTGGCGTCGACCCCCAGAGCTTCAAGCCCGATCCGACGAAGCTGCCGTTCATACCAGCCAAAGAAAAAGTCTTTGTCGGCGTCGGCGCCGTGGCCTCCTCCGGAGAAAGCGCGGCGTCCTGGACGGCGAGCGAGGCGATCCTCCGGATTCCGGAAGAAGAACCTCCGGTAGAAGGACCGCACAAACCAGAACCACCGCCCGGTACCCCCACGCATCCTCTCAACACCTCACCTCCGTCGATCTCCGGCACGGCCATCGTGGGCGATGACCTGGCCGCCTCGCTGGGCGCATGGCAGGGCGGACCGACCAGCTACACCTACGAGTGGCAGCTCTGCAACCGGGGAGGCAACGCCTGCAACAACATCAGCGGCGCCACCGGCGCGATACTCACCTTGACCAGTGCCTATGTGGGCCACAGCCTGCGCGCGGTCGTAATCGCCAGTAACGCCACCGGGAGCACGACTGCGATGTCGGCGCCATCAGCGGAAGTCGGAGCGCGGGTGGGAGCATCCATGGAATGGACATTCGGGTGGTCGACCACTGGCTCGTGGACGAAGGTCCAATCGCTCCAGGTCCTAGGAATACCTCCCGGAGGCTATGTAGAAGTCGTCTGCCGGGGACGCGGTTGCCCATTGGCAAGCAAGCGCGTCACTCCGGGGGCTCAAAGGACGTCGTGCCGATCTCATGGCTGTGGACACTCCACCCACGTGGATCTGGCGCACTTGTTCAAAGGCCATCACCTTCCAGGCGGACTGATTATCTCGGTACGAGTCGTCAAGGCCGGCTGGGTCGGACGGCTGTACACCTTCACCCTACGCGCCGGGCGGAACCCGCGGCACACGCAAACATGCCTGGCCCCAAACTCGACACAACCCACCCACTGCTGACGCTTACGATCACCGCTACGATCTCAGACGCAGCCAATCGCCTGGCTCCGTGCGTCGCGTGTCGCTCACAATGGTCCGTCAGACGTGGCTGAATCGACAGGCTGGGATACCGCTGACGCTGTACTAGTCGAGTCGATGGTCGGCGCGACTGTTGGAAAGTACGAGATCCTGAGCGAGATTGGCCGCGGCGGCACGGGGGTCGTCTACCTAGCCCGACAGCGCGATCTCGAGCGCAAGGTTGCACTGAAGGCACTACACGGACCCGACGGACTCTCCACGGGTACCGGCCTGGCACTCGTGTCGGAGTCGCGACTCGCCGGCTCGCTCAACCATCCGAACATCGTCACCGTGTACGAGTACCTCGGAGAGGCCGGAACCTCCTATATCGCAATGGAGTACGTAGCGAGAGGCTCCCTACGGCTGTGGATGGGCTATCTGTCGCTACCCCAGCTTGCTGGGGTACTCGAGGGACTGCTGGCAGGCCTTGGGGCCGTCGCACCTCGGGGCATCGTTCACCGCGACCTCAAGCCCGAGAACATCATGGTGACGGACGAGGGTCGCGTCAAGATCGCCGACTTCGGGATCGCCAAGGCGACGCAGGCGGCGGGCATACACGGGCTCGCGTCAAGCACGGGCGGAGTGACAGTGGGGACGCCAGCATATATGGCCCCCGAGCAGGCTCTCTGCGAAGAGGTCGGACCCTGGACGGATCTTTACTCGGTCGGCGTAATGGCGTATGAGTACCTGCTCGGATACGTGCCGTTCCACGACACGTCCTCGCCGATGGGCATGTTGCTTCGACGCATCAACGATCCTATTCCCGCCCCTGCTGACGTGGACACGACGGTGGATCGTGCCCTCTCCAGTTGGGTCACACGACTGCTTGTCAGGGAGCCATCCGAACGCATATCCAGCGCTGTCACAGCCTGGGAGGAGTTGGAGGAGATCGTGATCGGGATGCTCGGCCCGAGATGGCGCCGAGACGCCCGCCTCATCGACATAACCGACCCTGACCCCGCCCCCGAGACACCGACCCCGACTTACTTCACCAGCCAGCAGATCACCTTGCAGACCGTTACCACGCTAGATGTCCACTCCAAGGACACGCTTCAATCCGCCAACACGCAACGTCTTGGACAGCCGCGACGACAGCCGCGTAGGGCGCGCCTGCGGCTGGCGGCGCTCATGGGCCTCGTCCTGGTGGCAGCCGCCGGCTTCGCGGTTGCTCGGGCAGTCCACGGCGCCACGTCGAGCGCATCTGGCACGAGAGTCGCATCCTCCGGCGTCACCCTCTCTCTGCCCGCCGGGTGGCGAATGGCCAGCACCCCCAATCCGACTCCAGGCTACAAGATCTCCACGCCCCTCACGTTTGTCTCGCCCCACCACGATGGCTCGCTCACCCTCGGCCTCTCTTCGGCCGCGAGCGCCGCTCTACTGCCGGCAAGCCTGACGAGCCTCGACCACTCCGAACCGATCAGGGAATCGATCTCGCCGAGCGGGAAGGCGTTCTTCCGCTACCCAGACGTGGTGCTGAGCGGCCATGCCGGCAATGCCACCCTCTACACCCAACCGACCACAACTGGAGTGCTGGCGGGGGTCTGCCAGCTTCCCACCCACGCGAGCACAGCGGTGAGCGTCGGCTGCGAGCAGATCCTCAGGACGCTCACGCTGGCCAACGCCCACGCGCTGCCGATCGATCGAAGCGTGCGCTACGTGACAGCGCTCGCCAAGGTCTTCAACGACTTCAATAGCGAACGATCCGGCTTCAGTGGGCGACTGGCTCGCGCCCAAAGCGCACCGGCGCAGGCCGCAGCTGCTAGGCGCCTCGGCGAGGTAGCTGGGCATGCTGCAGCGGCGTTGCGAGCCGCAAGACCTGGACCTTCCGAAAGCGCCTCCAATAGGGTGCTCGCCAGCGCGCTCGACCGGATGGCGAGCGGCTATGAGCAGATGAGCACCGCAGCACACGATGCCCGTGCGGCTGCCTACGAAGCCGGGGCGCGCACCGTCTCGGCATCGGCTGCTGCGCTACAGGTGACGCTTGCGCAGCTTGGCTCCTCGAGCTAGATAGTCGCGGGAGTCGTCTCAGCGGTGTCCTTAACCGCCGCCGCTTTCCTGGTGGTAACCACCGCTTTCTTCACGACCAGAAGGCTTGGAGCCAGCGCTCGTCGTCGTCCCGCCCGAGGACGAGCCACCAGGTGGGGGCGTCGTCGCCTGCCGCGAGGCAGCGAGTGGGAAGCCACCTCCCACACGTCGTGCGGGAGACGTCGGTCGTCGGCGTAGGGACGGCACTGGGACTACCGGTGTCAGAGCTGGGATTCTGACGCTGCCCGTGGCTCGGGCAGGCGCAAGCGCCGGCGCGGCGCGCAGCGAAGCGCTCGGATTCGCGATGGAACCGACTCCGAAGCCGATGAGTGCCGCCGCCAGGATGGCCGGCAGGACTACTGACGACAGCCTCCTACGATCGAGCTGCCATCGCGTCACAAGGGCCGTCCTCGGTGGCACACTCATGCCAGATCCCTTGGTGTTACAAGGCCGAGTTGCATCGCGTGCTCGGCAAGCTTGGCCCGCTTCTGATTCTGAGGTAGCGCACCGAGTCCGAACTTAGTGAACAGGTTGCGCAGGTGCATCTTCACGGCGTCGATGCTCAGATACACCTCCGAGGCGATCTGCTGATTGGTTGCGGGCGTCACGAATGCCGCATCGTCACGCAAGGGCCTGCACAGCGCAACGAGGACGCTCCGCTGCATGTCCGTCAACCTCAACAGGCTAGGTGCGTCCTTCGCCGCGATGGTTGCGAGCGCCTGCGAGCGTGACCCGCTCCTGTAGGCGAGTGCAGTGCGCCCGAGGCGAATGCGGTCGCGATCACGCAGTCGCGCGCGGCCTGTCACTCTCTGCCCGTTCACATAGGTCCCGTTCGTGGAGAGGCCATCGTCGATGATCGTCACCTCCTCACCGAAGCACTGGATCTCGGCGTGTATGCCAGACACCTCCGCGTCCCAGGTGACGGCCAGGTCCATTTCCGAGCCGCGCCCCAGCGTGTACGGACGCTCGGACGGGCTGGCGGGAAATATCCGCAGTAGCCCCAGCTCGTCTCGGTATGCGAAGAATGGATCGCCAGCGCGTTCAGCGCCAAGCAGGTCTTTCAACTCTGCTGCTGAGAGCGTGTGTGGCGCCAGGGGGTCGCCGTCGTCTTGAGGTCGAGAAGCCATGCCGAGCCGATCGACACATAGTCTGCCAGACCGCGTGCGGTTCCATCTTCTGGAAGTCCGACCAGGTCGGGGATGCTGCGCTACTCCACCTCAGCGGGCACGATCGGTGGAGGGTAGGCAGAGATGGCACTGACGAATGATGCGCTGGGGAGCCGATAGAGCGCGAACTCCGTGGGACCCGCGGGCGCCAGACGTGGGCCTTCCGCAAGGTGCTCATAGCTGTCTCGCTCTACCTCGTCCGTGACCTCGCTGTACGCGAGGTGATAGCGCGCGGCCTTCGCGACAACGCTCCGCGCTAGGCTGGCTGAGTCGACACCCCTGGGAAGCTGCACGTCGAGGAAGAGTTCCCGCTCATCGCCGTCGGGTGCCCTTGCGACCACCCCCAGCCGCAGTTCGTCCCTGGACCGCCAGCCCGTTCTCGGTTTGAACCCCACGCAGCGCAGCCACGGATAGCGAACATGCCCGACGAGCATCCTGCCGTAGCCGGCGCCGTCGTCAGGGGTAACGCTGCCAAGGCTCTTGACAAGGATGGCCGTTCGGATTCCCGGGCTCCTTTGCTCACCGCTGTCGAAGTTGACGCAGCCGACCGCCAAACGGGCGTCGCTGATCATGACGTCCACCTTGACGTTCCCGATTCGGAGGTGAGTCCTCAATCCGTCGGCGACCATCTCGCTAACGATGAGCCCCCTCGCGTGCACCCACGAGGGTGCTCCGTCCAGAGGCTCGAGGACCATCGTGTGCCCGTCCGACAGCGCCGGATGGAGACGTCCGTCATCGTCATCGGACGTACGGACTGCCAAGATCGAGTAGCCCATCTCACACCTCCTCCACTGCGACATGACCGACGCCTCGCCCTTCACACGCAGCGCTCATAGTCAACATCTTTCGTCTTGAGTTGACCCATCGGGCTGATCACATCGATCGTCCCGAACCGCGCCCGACGACACCACACACCCTAGGGTTAGAGCAGCGACACCTTGGGCCGCCCTACTAGGCCAACCACGACGCGCCTGCGGCGACCGTTCCAGCACGGATAGTCACCCTGGTAGGGAGAAGCAGCCATCGTCTTCCGACCCCAAGCCTGCTCAGGGTGTCCCTTCTTTCACCCCAGGGTGGCTGGCAAGCGGCGCCCTCGGGAGGGAGTCTGGTACTCGGCGAACAGCCGCAGGTCCACCAGACAAGCGGTGACCCACCGGGATCACCGAACCAACCATAGGGGTGCGCAATGATCATAAGAGAGGCCATATTCCCGACAAGACCGGGCATCGGCGACGCCAATCGCGGCTCGGTGATGGACAAGATTCAGAAGAGTGCCTTGGAGATCGCGGAAGATCTCATCCACGTGTTCGTGGTCATCGTCCTGATGATCGTCGCGGGGGCGGTCCTCTACCACACCATCTGTGATCTGGTGAATCCGAAAGAAGCCTTCGCTCAGGCCGCCATCTCGGCCGTAAACCGTGGACTTTTCGCGATCGTCATCATTGACGTCGTCCGCACGGTGATGGTCCATGACTGCGACGGGCTCAAGCTGGGGCCGTTTCTCAGGGTCGGGATCATCAGCGTCGTGCGCGAGATACTGTCGGTCGGCGCGCATCTGTCGATGCAGAGTGGCGAGCATGACGCTGGTGCGGCGACGATCCACATCGCCCTCATGGAGCTCGGCGTCAACGGGGCCGTCGTCATCGGTCTTGCGGTCTCACTCGTCCTTGTCGAGCGGTTCTCCGGCGCGCTGGAGAACCCCATCAGCGAGAAAGCGTGAGACATGTGGCGCTTGCTACCTGCGCCAGTCGCCGTGGATCACCGTCACGAGACTACCCAGCCTGAGATCATGACGCCGATGGGCGAAACCCCACGTCTCCAGGGCCGCGACATCGTGTGCGTCGGGTTCGCCGACTGGGACACGGAGCTGTGGACCAACCAGCATCACCTGATGTCCCGGCTCGCGCATGAGAACCGCGTGCTGTTCGTCGAGTCGCTCGGCCTGCGCAAGCCACAGCTCGCCGGGCGCGACCTGTCGCGCATCTGGAGACGACTGCGACGGGGCTTCGCGCCCCCGCGCGCGGTCGACGGACTGCACGTGATCTCCCCGCTCGTGCTGCCGCTGCACGGCTCGCGTGTGGCGCGTGCGCTCAACGCGCGGCTGCTGCCCACACTCGTCCGCCGCGCGGCGCGGGGGCTCGGGCTGCGGCGGCCGATCCTGTGGGCTTACGTCCCCCAGGCGGAGGTTTTGATCGACCCGCTCGACCCCTCGCTCGTGATCTATCACTGCGTCGACGACATCGCCGCGCACGAGCGCATCGACACCGCGAGCTTCCGTGCCGCGGAGACGCGGTTCGCCGCGCGCGCGGATCTGGTGCTCGCAAGCGCGCCCGCGCTCGCCGAGCGGCTGCGGACGATCTCTAGCAACGTGCTCGACGCGCCCAACGTCGCCGACACGGAGCTGTTCGCGACGGCGCTTCAGCCGAGCCCGCCCGCCCGGGTCGATCCCGCGATGGCCGCGCTGCCCTCGCCGCGGATCGTCTTCACCGGCGCGATCTCGGCCGTCAAGCTGGACATCCCGCTGCTCGTGGAGCTCGCGCGGCTGCGGCCGTCCTGGTCGTTCGCGCTGGTCGGGCCGATCGGCCTCGGCGACCCCCACACCGACGTCTCCGCGCTGAGCGCCGAGCCGAACGTGCACCTGCTCGGCGGCCGCGCCTACCGCGAGCTGCCGGACGTACTGCGAGCCGCCGACGCCGGGTTGATCCCCTACGCGCGCAACGAGCTCACCGCGAGCATCTTCCCGATGAAGGTCTACGAGTACCTCGCGGCGGGGCTACCGGTCATCGCCACCCCGCTGCCCGCGCTCGCGGAGGTCACCGATGTCGCGAGCGCCCCCGACGCGGCCGGGGTCGCCGAGCTGCTCGACGAGGCCCTCGCCGAGGACAGCCCAGAGCGGCGAGCCGCGCGTTCGCTGGCCGCCGCGTCGAGGTCCTGGGATCGACGCCTCGAGGAGATCGCCGCGGCGATCCAGGCGCTGTGAAGGACCTGCTCGTCACCACCCACACGCCCGTGCTGCACTCCGGTCAGGCGGTGCGGACCTACGGCGTCGCCCGAGCCCTCGCCGCGAACGGCGGGCTGACGCTGCTCTACACGCGCTTCGGCGCGCTCGAGCCCGACAGCGCGTTCCAGTCGATCCCGGGCATCGAGCTACTGCCGGTCGTGCCCTCGCGCGGCGCGCGGCGGCTCCTCGCGTATGGGAAAGCCCGTATCGCGGGCGTGCCCGCCGGCTTCGCTCGCGGGATCTCCAGCGAGCTCGCGGCCGAAGCGGCCCGCCTTGCGCGCACGCCCGACCGCGGGCGCGTGATCGCGGACGGACCGATAGCCGCGGCGGCGCTCGCGCGACTCGCCGAGACGCATCCGGTGATCTACAACGCGCACAACCTCGAGTCGTCCTTCCGCCACGAGATCACCGACCGCGGCGCGCGCGAGCGCGACTCGCTGCGCGCGTTCGAGCGGCGGCTGCTGGAGCGCTCGGCCGAGTCGTGGATGGTCAGCCACGCGGAGATCGCCGCCGCGCGCGAGCTGTGCCCCGACGCGCGCCTGCGCTACGTGCCCAACGTCGTCGATGTCCAGGCGATCGCGCCCGTCACGCCAAACGCGGGCGAGCGACGCGCGATCTTCGTCGCGAGCTTCACCTACGAGCCGAACCGGCGCGGCCTGCGCTTCCTGCTCGACGAGGTCTTCCCGCTGGTCTGGGCCACGATCCCCGACGCGCGGCTGGCGCTGGTGGGCGCGGGCCTCGAGCAGCCGCCCTCCAATGATCCGCGTGTGGAGACCCTCGGCTTCGTCGACGACCTGCACGCGGCCTACGCGAGCGCCTCGTGCGCGGTCGTCCCGCTGCTGCAGGGAGGCGGCACTCCGTTGAAGTTCATCGAGGCGCTCGCGCACGGACTGCCTGTGATCGCCACCGCGCGCGCCGCGGCCGGGCTCGAGCTGCACGACGGGGAGGACTGCCTGATCGCGCAGGACGCCACCGCGTTCGCGGCCGCGCTCGTACTTGTGCTGCGCGACGGCGCCCCGGAGCTCGGCCTGCACGGGCGGGCCCAGGTCGAGCGCAACTACTCGGTCGAGGCGCTCAGCGCGCTGCTGGAGCGATAGGCGCGACGAGCACGGGCCAGCGCGCCTGCTCCTCCGGCGCCTCGCCCTCACCGCCGCTGGGCAGCGGCTCGGCTGTCCTCGCGATCAGCGCCAGAAGCCCGATCTGAGCCGCGAACAGGGTCGTGAAACGCGCGTCGATGCCCGTGAAGCTGGCGGTGGTGTCCATCGCCATCAGGCCGACCATCCCGCACAGCGACGCGAGCGCAAACGCGCGCAGCATCGGCTCGCTGCTCGAACGCCACGCCCGCCACGCGACCCACATGCTGCCCAGCAGCATCCCGACGTACGCGAACAGGCCGAGGATTCCGAGTCTCAGCCAGAACCACAGGGCCGCGAAGTGCACGTACTGACGCCCCAGCGCCCCCGCTTCGCCTTCCACCGCCAGGGTCTGCGCGGTCGCGGCCCACGGGATCGTCACGCCCAGCCCCTGGATCGGGTGGGCACGGATCTCGGCGATCACGTTGGCGCGCTCGTTCAGCCGGTAGCGATCCTCGGCGTTCGCCTGCAGGTTCGACGGCGAGAGCGAGACGGCCCGTTTGATGATCGGCGCCTGGGTCTGGAAGTGGATCGAGCCCAGCAGCCAGACCGCCACCGCCAGGCCCAAGCCGGTCGGCACGAGCAGCCGGCGGCCGTGTGGCGAGAGCCCCAGCAGCAGCACCAGCAGGAGGCCGAGCGCCGCGGCGATCCAGAACGAACGGCGGTATGAGAGCAGCAGACACGCGACAAGCACCGGTCCGAGCACCACCGTCCACAGCGGTGGCTTGGCGCGCGCCAGCAGCGCGGCGAACACCGTCAGCATGCCGATCATGATCAGCCAATTGGCAGTCGGTTCGTAGTAGGTCAGTTCGGCGACCCCTTCGATCGGCGAGCCGAGATGCGCCGCCAGCTCGATCAGGCCGAGCAGCGCCTTCACCCCCGCGAGCACGAGCATCCCAGCGAGCAGCCGCATGATCTGCCGGCGGTCGAGCTCGAGATTGCAGACCGCGATCGGCAGGAACAGCAGGTAGCCGAGGACGTGCTCCGACGCCACCGCGAACCGCAGGCTCGCACCCGCCGCATGCCCGACGACCAGGCCGTCGATCATCCCCAGCGCGAGCATCACCATCGGGACCATCAGGCCGCGTGGCACATACGGAGTGCGCCGCCTGCGCAGCAGGTCGAGAGCGACAGACACGATCGCGAGCGCCACCACCCCATCGACGAGCGTCAGATCCTTGTAGGTGATTTCGTAGAGCTTCGCGGTGAAGGTCAGGATCCCGAACGTCCCACCCTCGCAGATCACCACGAGCGCCACGGCGAGCGTCACGGCCACGACCGGCCGAGCGAGCAGGATCAACGCACACACGATCGCCGCGGGCACGAACAGGCCCGCGACGCCGAGCTTGTGCGCGCCGGCGAACGCGATCAGGGCCGTGGCGCCGCTTGCCAGAGCGGCAGCGAGCAGCTCGCGGCGGGAGAGAGCCGTCAGTGACAGCCGTCGCGCGAGCATCGGCACACGCTCAGCGGCGCAGTCCGCCGGACTTGACCCGGCCGCCGACGGGTGCCTCCCTGACGGCCGGAGCCTTCCTTGCGATGTCCACGTCGAGCGTCGGGGCCTCGCCCGCGTAGGCTCCGTAGCCGTAGCGATGCGCGTCGCGCAGGCCGGTGGTGACCACGCCGATGGGGGTGATCATCTGCCGATCCAGGATGGTCCGCGCGAGACGGATCTCGTCGCGCGTGGTCTGGCCCACGCGCGCGACGATCAGCGTCGCGTGGATCGTCTCGTTCAGGAGCAGCACCTGTGTGTCGGCCACCGGGTTCAGCGGCGCGGCGTCGATGATGACGATCCCCTCAGGGGTCGCGAGCTCGGAGATGATGTCGCTGACACGCGGTGAGCTGAGCAGCTCTGACGGGTTCTGGGGCAGGCGTCCCGCCGGAAGCACCGACAGGTTGGGCAGGTTCGGGAACGGCTCGACCAGCACGTCCTCCAGCGACTCGGCGCCCACGAGCACCGTGGTGAGCCCGCGGGAGGGATCGAGATCGAAGTGCTTGGCGAACGACGGGCGTCGCAGGTCGAGCTCGACCAGCACGGTGTGACGTCCCGTCAGGGCGATCGCGTGCGCGAGGTCGACCGCGACCGTCGTCTTGCCCTCTCCCGAGATCGCGCTCGTGACCAGGAGGGTGTCGAGCTGGTGGCTGACCGCCGCGAAGTCGAGTGCGCTGCGCAGGATGCGGTGAGGCTCGAGCAGCTCTCCCCGGTCCACGGCGAGACGCGCGCTGAACGCAGACTGCGGGATCGCGGTCAGCACCGAGAGGCGGTACTCGCGTTCGACTTCCTCGATCGACTTGATCCGCCGATCCAGGGATTCCAGCAGGAACACGAGCGAGAAGGAGATCGCGAGCCCGACGAGCAGCCCGACGATGACCGCTGTCGACAGGCGCATGCCCGAAGGCGTGCTCGGAGGGCTGGCCAGGCCGATGATGCTGGCTCCGCCTCCGGCGACCGCCCGCAGCGAGTTGAGCCTCTGCACCGACTGCTGCACGGCCAGGCGTTCGGCCGAACCGGCCGGAAGTTCGGTCAGCTGCTGCTGGAGCTTGCTCTCGGCCGTTTCGACGCCCGCCAGCTGCGCCGTCGCCCTGAACGCGATGTACTGCCGGGCGAACGCGTTGGCAAGCAGCGCCGACTGCCGGGCGTTGCCCGTCGAGGCGATGATGTTGAGGACGTCCGCGTTCTGGGCCGCTTCGACTTTGACTTCGTCGAGCAGCTGATTGGTCGACTCCGGCAGGCGCAGTTGCCGACGCACGCCCTGGGCGACTTCGGGAGAGTGGGCGACGAGCACTTCCGTGTCCGCTTCGCGCTGTGGTTCGCCACCCCCCGAGGTCGAGACCTGCAGCGCGGAATCGGAGAGCGTGCCGCTCTGGAAGCGCACGCTCGCCGTGGCTTCGTAGGACTTGGACGACCGCTCGTGTTTCAGCGCGGAAACACCGATGCACGCGACCAGCACGCCCGCGATGACGAGCCACCGTCGACGCAGGACGCTCATCGCGTTCGCCAGAGACGCCCCGTGATCCTCGGCCTTCACTCGATCAAGCGAGCTCATGGGGCTCCTCGGGCGTATCTGCCGGTGTCATCTCCATCAACAGAATAGCTGCGGCCGCGCTCACCCGATCCTCATCGTCGGCGCGCCAGATCCACTTGAACCGGATACGACGCCCGTGCGCCTCGGCGCATGGGCGGGCAGCTGCTCGCGGCTGGTGACATCCGTCCAACACCCTGACGCATGTTCACTGCTCGGAGGTCCCGATCCGAGAGATCTCTTGCAGGCCTAAAGCTCTCGGGGGCTTTTGCAGAGAGAGCAATAGGCGACCGGCAAAGCCCCATCCCCACCCCTCGATAAAGGCACACCCGTCGTGAGACGGGCTCGCAAAGCCAGGGGTCTCCCAAGCGGAGACAGCCCAGCTACCGAAAGGACGTGAGCAGCAAGATGTTCCTCCACCGCAAGATCTCCCCGGCGTGGAGCCTGCCGACTTTGCGCGCGATCGTGGTGGCAGCCTGCGTGCTCCTGATCACGGTCCCCGCCAGCCAGGCCGCCCCTCGTCATCGCGCCTCTCACCGCGGCAACGTCGCGGCAACCGTCGTCCCCCGCGCCCTTCGGTCCGCGGCGTCGCTCAGCGTCCGTGCGGATCACGTGCTCGTCACCGACGCCAGAGCCCTCAATGTGTGCCTGCGCAAGAACGGCCCCCATTCCGCCAGTTGCGCCGCCAAGCGCGGCGCCGTGCAGCGCGCGGGGCGCACGCTCGCACGCGCCAGGCGCCACCTCGCGCTCGTCGCCCGCTCGAGCACACGCGCACGCAAGGCCTCCAACGCCGGCCCACGACGGGCGCCGCTGCTGTCGGTCAGCGGGAATCGCCTGACCTGGACCAAAGTCGAGCAGATCACCAGCTACGTGCTCGTCCGCCGGATATCCGGCCGGGCCAACGTCTACTCGATCGTGCACGGCACCTCGACCACGCCGCCCCCCGCGCCCGGCGTCACGGTCAGCTACAGCGTGCGCACCGCAGTCAACGGGTCCATCTGGTCCGGCTGGCGGCAGGTGAGCTACCCCTCGCCCGTGATTTCCCCCCAACCCCCCGCGCCCGGTGGGTCGGAAGAAGCTCCGGCCCCCTCCTCGGAACCGCCGAGCGAAGCCATCAACTTTCGCGCGGCTCCGGTGATCACCGTCTCGGGACAGACACTGAGCTGGAACACCGTCGCGGGGGTCGCGACGTACGTGCTCGTGAGCAAGGTGCCGGGGCAGGCCGAAAGCTTCTCGGTGGTCAACGGCACCTCCACCACCCCGACGCCCGTCGCCGGGAAGACCGTCGACTACAGCGTACGAACCGCTGTCAACGGCAGCGAATGGGCGACCGAAGTCGCCATCTCATATCCGGCGGCCCCGCCCGCGCCCAAAGAAGAACCGCCGGCTAGCGCCGTGTTCCAGCCCGGCATCGACGCCGGTTGGAACCTGCCCGAAGAACCCAACGCCGCCGCGAGCATCGGCGCAAAGGTCGCGCGAGTGGAGTTCACGTTCGGCGCCGCGGCGCCCGAAATCGAAAAGTTCATCCGCAGCTACGCCGAAAAAGGAATTCGCGTGGAGCCGCTGGCCGGGTTCCAGGGCACGCTGCCCTCCTCCGCCGAAGCGCGGAACCTCGCCAGCTGGGCCACCGCCTACGGGCCGGGCGGGACGTTCTGGGCACACCGCAGCGACGGCTACCTGGCGATCCAGACGATCGAGTTCGGTAACGAGACCTCCGCCGGCTGGCAGTACGGCGACGCTCCGGGCGACGCGTCCTACACGGCTCGCGCCCGCACCTACGCCATCCGCCTGAAGGAAGCCGCCGAAGCGATCAACGCGACCGGTGAGCACGTCGGCCTGCTGGCGGTGGGAGAAGACCCGTCGGGCGAATGGATGAACGGGATGTTCGCCGCGGTGCCGAACCTCGGCAGCTACGTCGGAGGCTGGGTCGCCCACCTCTATGGACCCAGCTGGCACGCGAAGCTCGAAGCCTTGATCGGCCAGAGCGCCGCCCACGGCGCGTCCTCGACGATTCCGATCGACGTGACCGAGTGGGGACTCTCCGGCGAGAACACCACCTGCGTCACCGAAGACTACGGCTGGAACCCGTGCATGAACTACCAGGAAACCGGCGAAACGCTCCACCGGACCGTGGGTGAAATTCGCCATGTGCTCGGAAGTCGGATGGGCCTGTTCATCTTCTACCAGCTGCGCGATCAGCGGCCGGTGAACGTCAGCCAGAGCCCCTTCTACTACTTCGGCGTGTTGCAGAACAACCTGCAGCCGAAGGGCCACTACACGACCGCCGCCGAGGAAGTGCTGGCCGAATAGGAGAGCCCGCCGTGGCGTCGCACTATCGTGCGAGCGGATGCGCTCGCCGAGCTCGCTGTCGGTCGGCCTGGCCGACTGGATCGACCCGTCCGACAAGGTCGCCCATTCGGGAGTCTCAGGCGGGCTGCTGCGCGCGATGGGGGAGGTCGTCGCGGAGGCGATCCCCATCAGCGGCGAGCTCCCGCCGCGCATCGGCAGGCTCGCGCACCTGAGCAGCGTCGCCGCGCGCCTGCGGCCGGCTGACGTCGCCGACCTGCGCGCGAGCGCCAAGCGAGCTCACGGCGCGGCGATGCTCGGACGACCCACGATCCTCGCGCGCTCGCTGCTGATGCGTCGCCGGCTCGCCCGCGCCGGGCACCTGGACGCGGTCGTGCAGCGGGGGAGCGACATGCGCCTGCCTTCGCGCTACCGGATCGTGACGCTCGAGGACTCAACCGTGCTCCAGGCTGTACAGGCGTATCCGTGGGAGCACCTCCGCGGCCTCTCCGAGCGGGACATCGAGCGCTATGCCGCGCGTCAGCGCAGGATCTACGAATCGGCCGTCGCCTGCTGCTGCGCCACGCACTGGGTCGCCGAGAGCATCGTCGGCAGCTACGGGATCCCGCCCGAGCGGGTGTTCACGGTCGGCTTCGGCCAGAACCACGAGGGGCCCGAGCCGGCGCCGCGGGACTGGAGCAACCCCCGCTACCTGTTCGTCGGAGGCGACTGGGAGCGCAAGAACGGGCCGGCGGTGCTGGCGGCGTTCGCGCGCGTCCGGGAGCTTCACCCGGACGCGCGCCTGGACGTCGTCGGAGGCCATCCCCGCATCGACCAGGAGGGCGTGACAGCCCACGGACACCTGTCGCTCGGAGTGCCCGCGGATCGCGAACGCCTCGCTCAGCTCTACAGCCAAGCCACGGCCTTCGTGCTGCCTTCACTGCACGAACCGGCCGGGATCGTCTACGTCGAGGCGGGCGGTGCGGGCGTCCCCTCCGTGGGCACCACCGACGGCGGGGCCGCCACCATGATCGGTCCTGGCGGGCTGGTGGTGGACCCACTCCAGCCCGAGCGCATCATCGAGGCGATGCTGACCCTCGCCGACCCCGAGACGGCGCGGGCGATGGGCGAGCTCGCGCGCCGGCACTCGCGCCTGTTCACCTGGCGCAAGGTCGCGGAGCGCCTGGTCAGAGCCACCGGGATTCCCGGCCTCGACACGAGCGGGCTGGCCGAGTTCCTCTGATCAGCGATCTCGCAGTGCGGCCAAGGCGTCGAGCACGAAGCGTTCCTGATCGTCGAGATAGGGCCCGAGACGGAACTTCCGCTGCGCGCGCTCGAAGGCCCGCTCGACCCGCGCGGCGGTCTGCTCGGCCTCGCGCAGCGTGCGCCCGAGCGCCGTTGCCGCGCCGGCGGCGTCGCCGCGGGCGAACAGCAGGGCGTGCTCCTCGTCGTGCATGCCCTCGCTGACGCCGCCGACGTCCGAGGCGACGATCGGGACGCGCGCGAGGGCGGCCTCGATCGTGACCAGCGGGAACGGCTCGTCCCAGGTCGAGGGCACGATCAGCGCCGCGGTGGTGGACAGCAGCTCGGCGATCCGCTCCGGGCCGACGGGGCCGAGCCAGCGCACCTCCTCGGCTACGCCGAGCCGCTCGGCGAGCGCTCGCATCTCCGCGCCGTAGCCGCCGTCCTCCGGGCCGACCATGGTCAGGGTCGCGGGCACCGCGTGCTCGGCCCGCAGCCGCGCGAGCGCCTCGATCGCGACCGAGATGCCCTTGTAGGGGGTGATTCGCCCGAGGAACAGGACGCTCGGCTCGGGCGAAGGAGCACGGACCAGCTCGGCGTAGAGCTCGCCGTAGCGGGGCACCGAGTGCCCGACGCGCTCCAGCACGGGCTCGACGAACGAGGGCGTGTCGACCATGTGCCTGATCGCCTCCGAGTTCCAGGAGATCGCGGCGCGCAGCGGCGCACGCGGATCGAGGCGCAGCGACGGCAGCCGGTTGAGGGCACGGGCCCCCACCGCCCATGCCGCTCTCCCCGGCGAGCGCCTGGCGGGCAGCAGCTCGCGCATGAACAGGTCGATCTCGAACAGGCCTCCGAACCAGTGCTCGCACACCCGAAACGCCAGGGGCGTGCCGCTGTCCGCGAGGACCCGCAGAGCCGCCTGTGGCAGGTACGCGCCGTTCCACACGTAGATCACATCCGGCTTCCACTCCAGCGCCCGCCGTGCCGAGGCGACCGCGCGGACAGCCGCGAGCGGCGCCCGCAGCGCCCCCCGTGGATCGGGGCTCGGCAGGCCCAGCTCACGCCTGACCCCCGGCTGATCGCCGGCCCGCGCCCGGTCCTTGGAGCTCGTCAGCACCAGCACCTCGTGACGCTCTCCGAGCCGCTCGGCCACCGCCGAGCACTCGACCTCGTAGCCTCCGAACGCGACCGGCGGATAGAGCATCGAGACGATCAGGATGCGCAGGCGGGGCGGGGCGGCCATCACGCTGTACCGTATCGACGGTGGGTCCAGAGCCGACGAGCGCGCTGCAGATGGTCGAGCGCCCTCCCGCTCCGACGCGCATGCCGCCCGCCCCGCTCGCGCTCCGTATGAAAACCTCGGTGTGGGTTCGTGCCCTGCTGCCCACCAGGCTGGTCGTCAGGCGAGCGACGCTCAAGGGCCAGCGCCTGTGGGAGCAGGACGAGGGAGCGCGAGAGGATGCGCTGGCGGCGATGGCCACCGTGGTGAGCGGCACCGCTCTGGAGGGCTCGCTCGAGCGCGTCGCGCGTGAGTACGTGATCGAGCAGCAGACCGACACGGCGCTCTTCTGGCAGCCGTGGAGCACACCCGAGGTCGACGAGGCCACCGCGCGACGCCTGCGCGAGGCGCTGGCTCAGGACCGCGGCGTGCTGCTGAGCTCCTGCCATCTCGGCCCCTACCCGCGCATCACCCAGGTGCCGCTGGACATGGGCTGCACGCCGTACGGGGTGTTCGGGCCGTGGTTCTTCGAGCCGCCCAGCCCGGACTACTGGGGCCGGCGCATCGCCCGCTGGCACAAAGGGGCCCGCGCGCGGTACGTGACCTCCAAGGGGTCCTACCGGACCCTGCGAGCGCTGCTGGAGCGGGGCGAGTGCGTGGTGCTGTTCTTCGACGTGCCCGGCCACCGCCCGACGCGCTACCTCGGCAAGCCCGCGATGCTCGCCGACGGCACCGCGCGCCTGGCGTTCGAGGGCGACGCGCTCGTCCTGCCGACACGGCTGCGCCGTGTCGGGCACCGGGTGTGGATGGACGTGGGCTCGCCGCTCGACCCGCGAGAGTTCGCCGACGTCGAGGCTCTCCACACCGAGCTCGCGCGGCTGCACGAGGACTGGGTCCTGGAGTTCCCGGCCGCGATGGCCGACCCGCGCGACTTCGGCTGGGAGCAGGGCGCCACCCCAGAGGCGTGGAACATCCCCGAGCCTCAGGCCGGGTAGGCGCCGACGTGCGGGTGATGTTCTTCAACGAGGGCAACCTCGGAGCGCACATCCTCGGCCAGGGACAGCTCGACGAGGCGTTGCGCGTGGGTCTGGGCGAGGCGCCGGACATCGAAGCGCGCTTCACCGGGTTGACGCCGATGGGACGCCTGGCGCGTCTGGCCGCGGATCGCTCGACGCCCTGGCTCGAGCGCAACAACCTCGACTTCCACTCGTTGCGCTGGCACGTGGTCCAGTCGCTGCGCGCTCGCGGCCAGCTGCGTGAAGCGCTGCGCGCGTGGCCGGCGGACGTCGTGCACGTCCACAGCCAGTCGGTCGCGCTGGCGATGTCGCGCATGATGGCCGACCGGCCGATCGTGCTGTCGGTCGACGCGACCGTCTACGACTGGTCGGCGATGCCGGCGTGGGCCTCGCCGCAGATCCACGAGCCGCTGATGATCGCGCCCAGCCGCGCGCTCGAGCGTCGCGTGCTGCGCCGGGCGGCGCTGGTGCTCGCGTGGACCGACTGGGCCCGGCGGGGGGTCGAACGGGCAGCCCCCGGGGCGCGCGTGATCGAGCATCACCCGGGGATCGACCTGGTGCGCCATCGCCCGGCCCCGCACCGAGCGCGCGAGCGCCCGCGGGTGCTGTTCGTCGGTGGGCGCTTCGCCGCCAAGGGCGGTGAGGATCTGCTCGCCGCGCTCGGCGACGGGCTCGGCAGAGATTGGGATCTCGACGTCGTGACCCCCGCCGAGGTGCCCGAGCGTCCGGGGGTGCGCGTGCACCGCCTGTCTCCGTCGGACCCCGCGCTGCTCGATCTCCAGCAGCAGGCGGATCTCTTCTGCCTGCCGACCTATGGGGACAGCAACCCCTGGGTGCTGCTCGAGGCGATGGCCTGCGGGACGCCCGTCGTCTCGACGCCGGTGGGGGGCATCGCGGGCATGCTCGAAGACGGACGAGCGGGTGTGCTCGTGCCCTACGGAGATCCTCGCGCGCTCGGCGAGGCGGTGCGCGGGCTGCTCGGCGACCCCGGCAGACGCGCCGAGTTTGCGGGTGCGGCGCGGGCTCGCTGCGAGACCCGCTACGACGCGAGGAGGCAGTTCGCGGCGCTAGCCGTGCGCCTGCGTGAGCTCTCAGACGCCTTTCACAACGGGGCTCCGCGCCGCAGGAGCACGCCCAGCTCGTCGCGCCCCACCGCGCGCAACCCGAACAGCAGCGCCGGATAGCAGACGCACGCGGCGACGACCAGCGCCTCGAGCGGCGCGCTCGCCAGCCGCATCGCCTCGAGACCCGCAGCCAGCAGCAGCGCCGCGAGCGCGGTGCGTCCGATCTTCCCCGGACGTGGCAACGGCAGCTCGAGCGTTCGCAGGATCAACGCGAGGCTCGCCGCGAACACCACCGCCTCCGTGGCGAGCGTCATCCAGGCGGCGCCCATGAAGCCGTCGAGCGGCACGAACACGAGGTTGCCGATCACGTTGACGACCAGCGCGATCACGCTGATGCGCAGGAGCGCGTTCTGCTTGCCGAGCACCAGCAGGACGTTGCCGTTGAGGTAGTCGAAGCAGATGAACACGAACGCGCCCCCCAGCACCGGCAGCACCGGCGCGGCCTTCACGAAGCTCTCGCCGAAGATCAGCCGCACCAGCGGCGTCGCGGCGACGGTCGCGAACGCCAGCGCGCCGAACGACGCGATCGCCATCAGCTCGGCCGTCATCCGGGCGCTGCGCAGCAGCCGCCCACGGTCGGCGGGCCAAGCGGCCGCCATCACCGGCGCGAGGGTCGTGAGGATTGACGCGGGCACGAAGTGCGACTGGTCGAGCACGTTGTAGACGCTGCCGTAGAGACCCGCCCCGCTGCTGCCGACGACGGTGAACACGATCACCTGGTCGATGCGCGCGTAGGCGATGATCAGCACGCCCGACAGGCCCACCGGGATCGAGGCGCGCACGAGTGGCCCGAGCCGCCGCCGCGACGGTCTCGGGATCCGGTCGGCGACCCGCAGCGCGGCGAGCGCCTGGACGATCGAGCCGACCGCGTTGGTCGCCGACATCGCGATCGCCAGGGCGACCATGCCGTAGCCCTGCACGTAGATGATCACCACAGCGATCGCCCACAGCACGCTGCGCAGGGTGAGCACGAGCATCGGCACGAGGTTCCTGACCCGCAGCTGGAAGATCAGCTGCAGCGCGCCGACGCCGTTGAACGGCATCGTCAGGATCAGGATCAGGCCGGCCACGAGCATCTCGTGGCTCTGACGGAGCACCAGGATCGCCGCCACCGAGCACACGATCACCGGACCCAGGACGATGAAGCGCAGCATCATCACCGCGCCGATCCACTCGTGCTCGTGCTCGGGATCGCGTGCCGCTTCGCGCAGGGCGACGGTCTCCATCCCGAAGTTCGCGAAGTAGCCGACGAGCGTCAGCACGATGAAGATCGTCGACCACTGCCCATAGCCCGAGCGCCCCAGCGCACGCACCACGAGCGCCGTCACGACCACGCCGAGGGCGAGGTTCGCCACGCGTATGACGATCTGCAGGACGATGTCGTTGGCGGCGCGCTGCCGCGTCGCCTGGCCGGGCAAGCTGGAGATCAGACCCTCCTCGGACGGTCAGCCATCTCAGCCGGCCGCATCCAGCAGCACGCGCCGCAGCCCCGCGGTGAACAACTCCGAGTTGAGGTGCCGCTCCGCCCAGGCGCGACCCGCGCGACCCATCTGCTCGAGCCGGTCGCGATCACCGAGCGCAGCTTGCAGCCGCTCGCTCCAGCCGCGCACGTCGCCCGGCTCCACCCACCACCCGCAGCCGATCTCCTCGATGTCGAAGTCGAAGTACGGGGCCCGCGTGAGGATCATCGGCCGCCCGCACGCGAGCACGTCCACGACCTCCGTCAGGCCCGTCAGCCATTCCGGGGTGGAGAGCGGGATCGCCACCACCGCCGCGGAGCGCAGGTCGGACAGCACCGCCTCGTCATATTTCAACGGACCGGTGGACGTGTTCTTCGTCACGGGGCAGATCGTCACGTTCTCGGGGATCGGGCCATCGCGTTCCAGCGCGCGCCGCTCCCCGTAGATCCGCGCGGGAAGTCCCGTCGCGCGCGCCGCCTCCAGCAGCGTGAGCATGTCCCTTCCCGTCTTGCCCGCGGCCACCACCGGCGCATCGTGGGCCGCCGGCACCCGCGGGCCGAACCCGGCGAAGTCGAGATCGGCGCCCCACCCCAGCACGCTCACGCGCTCGGGTGGCATCCCACCCTCCACCAGATCGCGCCCCGTGCTCTCGGACAGCGCTATCACGCGATCGAAGCCGCGCAGCGCGAAGCCGCGCGACATGCGCCGCGAGGGGGCGGAGTGGAAGATCCCCACGATCGGGTTCGGGAACAGCCGCGCGCCGCGCAGGACGGCCAGGCCGCGCAGCTCCTGGGCCACGGCGCCGTAGACGACTCCGCCCGGGCGGCGCAGCCTGACGGCCGCCGCCTGCTGGCCCAGGCTGCCGAGCTTGCCCCGCGTCAGCTCGGTCGCGCGCGCCAGGCGGTCGTCGGTGACGAACGGGAGGTCGACGACCTCGAACTCGCCGCCAAGCCGCGCGGTGCCGTACAGATGGTGGCCGGGGTAGGTGCCGGCCCGCCATCCCGCCCGCGCCCGCGCCATGTCGTAGTTGTTGGCGAACAGAACCTGTATCTCGCGGCTGATGCTACAGCGGCTCAAGGCCGTACCCACGTCCCCGCCCGCCGGTCTAAGGTCGCGGCCGTCGCCTGCCGATGCCGTGGTTAGCATGGCTCGCATGGGCAACACAACCTTGGTCACGGGCGGCAGCGGCTACATCGGCGCGCTGCTCGTGCGCGAGCTGCTGGAGAGCGGGCGCGACGTGCGCGTGCTCGACCGGCTACTGCACGGCCAGGAGGACATCGCCGCCGAGCAGGAGCAGGCGGGCGTGCTCGTGATCCGTGGCGACGTGCGCGACGCTGACGCCCGCTCGCGTGCGCTCGACGGCGTCCAGGAGGTGGTGCACCTCGCGGCGATCGTCGGCGACCCCGCCTGCGCCCTCGACCCGGAGGAAGCCGACGAGGTCAACGTCCAGGCCACGCGCTCGCTCGTCACGGAGGCGAACGCCGCGGGCGTGGAGCGGCTCGTGTTCGCCTCCACGTGCTCCAACTACGGCCGCATGGCCGACCCGTCGGTGCCGATCACCGAGGACGGCGAGCTGCGCCCGGTGTCGCTGTACGCCGAGCAGAAGGTCTCGATGGAGAAGCTGATCCTCGGCGGCGGGACGGGTGAGACCAAGCCCACGTGTCTGCGCTTCGCCACGGTGTACGGCGTCGGGCGGCGGATGCGCTTCGACCTGACGGTCAACGAGTTCACCCGCGAACTGTGGTCCAACCGCGAGCTGGAGGTGTTCGGCGAGCAGTTCTGGCGCCCCTACATCCACGTGCGCGACGCCGCGCGCGCGGTTCGCACCGCGCTCGACGCTCCTGAGGAGAAGGTCGCGGGCAGGGTCTTCAACGCCGGGCGCTCGGGCGAGAACTACCGCAAGCTCGACCTCGTGGAGGAGATCAAAAAGCAGATCGACCGCGGCAGCGTCTCCTACGTGCGTCGTGACGAGGACCCGCGCGACTACAAGGTCAGCTTCGACAGGATCCGCGCGGAGCTCGGCTTCGAGACGCTGATGACCGTCCCCGACGGGATCGGGGAGATCATCGCGGCGCTCGACGCCGGCGCGTTCGGCGATCCCTTCGACCCCCGCTACAAGAACATTCCCTGAGCAACGGGCCGCGTTCGCCGATGGCCGCGACCAACGCGTTTCCCGAGCTCCCGCTGTTCGACCTGCAGCTGCAGCCGCGAGACCTCGAGGCGGTCGCCGAGACCCTGCGCTCCGGCTGGCTGACGCTCGGCCCGCGGACGGCCGAGTTCGAGGAGGCGTTCGCCAAGCAGCTGGGCGCACGTCACGCGATCGCGCTGTCGAGCTGCACCGCCGCGCTGCACCTCGCCTATTTGGCGGCTGGCGTCGGTCCAGGCGATGAGGTGATCGTTCCTTCTTTTACCTTTGCTGCCACGGCGGCCGCGGTCCTCTACTGCGGCGCGACGCCCGTGTTCACGGAGATCGTCTCGCGCAAGCTCCCGAGCCTCGACCCTGAGGACGTGGAGCGGCGCATCACGCCGCGCACGAAGGCGGTGTGCGTGGTGCACTACGCCGGCTACGCGGGCGCGGCCGACCGTCTCAGCGAGCTGTGCGCCAAGCGAGGGATCGCGTTGATCGAGGACGTCGCGCACGCCCCGAGCGCGACGCTGCACGGACGCAAGCTCGGCACCTGGGGTCTCGCGGGAGCGTTTAGCTTCTTCTCCAACAAGGTCCTCTCGGTGGGCGAGGGCGGGCTCTTGTGCACCGACGACGACGACGTGGCGGCGTTCGTGCGCTCGCGCCGGTCGCACGCGATGACGAGCGGTACGTGGGACCGCCACAGCGGCCGCACCGACACCTACGACGTGGTCGGCCTCGGCTTCAACTACCGCCTCGACGAGCCGCGCGCGGCGCTGCTGCTCTCGCGCCTTCGTGGCCTGGAGGACGACATCTCGCGCCGCCGTGAGCTGACAGCGCGCTACCGCCAGCTGCTGGGCGAGATCGAGGGGATCGTCGTGCCGTTCGAGGACGAGGACATCCCCGGCTCCTCCTGCTACGTGATGCCGATCATGATCGAGCAGGACGGGCGCCAGGCGGAGATCTCGAGCCGGCTGCGCGAGCTGGGCATCCAGACGAGCATCTTCTACCCCTCGATCCACCGCTTCTCCGCCTACAGCGAGCGCTTCCCCGACGTGTCGCTGCCGATCACCGAGCTGGCGTCGCGCACGGAGCTGACGCTGCCGTTCTACCCGCACATGACCGACGAGGACCAGGTCCGCGTGGCCGCCGCGTTGAAGGAAGCGCTCGCGCGATGAGCGACTGGCGCGTACCACTCACGGACATCGCGATGCCCGAGCAGGACGTGCAGGCCGTGATGGCGTGCCTGGAGTCGGGCTGGCTGACGATGGGCCCGCGCACGCAGAGCTTCGAGCAGGCGCTCGCCGAGTATGTGGGCACGCCGCATGCGGTCACCGTGTCGAGCGGCACCGCCGCGCTGCACCTCGCCTGCCTCGCCGCCGGGATCGGCCCGGGCGACGAGGTGGTCGTGCCCGCCTTCACGTTCGTCGCGAGCGCCGCCGCGGTGCGCTACGTCGGCGCCGAGCCCGTGCTGTGCGACGTGCGCGGAGCGCTCGACTTCAACATCGACCCGCGGGACGCCGAGCGGCGCATCACGCCGCGCACGCGCGCGATCGTCGCGGTGCACTTCTGCGGCTACCCCGCCGACCTGCATGCGCTCCGGGCGCTCTGCGACGAGCGCGGGCTCGTGCTGATCGAGGACTGCGCGCAGGCGATCGGCGCGCTCGCGGACGAGCACGGGCGCCACGTGGGCACCGTCGGCGAGCTCGGCGCGTTCAGCTTCTTCTCCAAGAAGCAGCTGTGCGTCGGCGAGGGCGGCATGGTCGCCACCGCCGACGAGGAGATGGCCGCGCGCGTAAGGCTGCTGCGCTCGCACGCGATGACAAGCACCACCTGGGACCGCCACCGCGGCCACGACCCCGCCTACGACGTCGTCGACATCGGCTTCAACTACCGCCTCGACGAGCCCCGCGCAGCGCTCGGGCTGAGCCGCATCGAGCGGCTCGACAAGGACATCGCGCGCCGGCGCGAGCTGGTGCGTTCCTACCGCGAGCGGCTCACGGGGATTGCTGGCCTGGAGTTGCCGTTTGACGAGCCCGCCGTCGAGCGCTCCTCGCACTTCGCGTTTCCAGTGCTGCTCGCCGACCGCGAGACGCGCGACCGCTTCCGCGACGATCTCAAAGCGGACGGGATCCAGACCACGTGGTACCCGGCGCTGCACTCGTTCACCGAGTACCGCGCGATCGCACCGACCGACGGGCTGCCGCATGCGACTGAGGTGGCCGGCAGGCACTGCGCGCTGCCGCTCAGCTCGACTATGGATGAGGCCAAGCTGGAGATGGTGGTCGCGGCTGTGCGCGCGGCTCTCGCCTAGCCCGTGGGTAGCGAACGCGCGCTGCTCGCTCAGCGTTAGATCACTTCGTATTCGCAGCTGCTATCGGTCGAGTGACCGACGTTATCCGTGGCAGTGTGCGCGGCAGAGAAGATGCCTCGTGTAGCCGTGTCGAGCGCCACGCGGCCTGTCGCAGAGCCTTCGAGGCCGGATTGGCCGTCTGAGTCGTGCCAGGTTGCGTGAGCCGCGGAGCCGCGGGCGACGGTGGCTGGGCAGATCAGCGAGCTGATTGGCGGGTCCGCGTCGACTTTGACCGTGAGTTTGGTGACCTTCGCGACGTTGCCAGCCAAGTCCGCGACCGTTCCTGTTGCGATATGAGCGCCACTGGTCGCGATGCTTTCGGGGAGCGTCAGACTGCCTGGGTCGATGCCGCTTCCTGGGACGCCGCCCGGAAGCTTGGGATCGCTCCGGGCTATGAAGCTCACGATTACGGAGTTCCTATACCAGCCGCCGCGGCCGGCGTAGTCGGGCGGGCGATCCGCTTGCGCAAGGGGCGCCGGAGGGGGCGTGAGGTCGACTAGCACGCCGGCCGTGGCTGTCTCTGTGTGCCCAGCGTGATCCTTCGCGCTGCATTCCAGGTTGTGCCTGCCCGCGTTGTTGATGGTGATGGGCTCGACGCTTCCACTCGGGATGACTTCTGGGGTTCCGTTGACTTTCTTTCCGTCGAGGACGCAGATCAGAGAGCCGAATTCCGTCCCATCAACGCGTGCGTCAACCACAGCGGGCACGCTCACGAACCAGCCGTTGAGACCATCTGGCGCTTGGTTGATCGTGAGCGCGAGCGGGAAGGCGACGGTCAAATGCTGTTCGCCCGAGGAGCCTTCGATCGTGGTTTGCGCACGGCCCAGCCCGACCGATCCTGGCGGGGGCTGGTATCCCGCGCCAAGGCTGCCGCTGAACGTCGGTACGACGAGGACCGCGTTGCCGGACAGGTCCGAGGTTGCGCTCATCTGGGCCGATGCCGACGTGATCGTCACTCCACCGATCGGCCCCGTTATGTTGTTCACCCCGAACGATGTTTCGATGCCGCTGAATAGTTCTTCGTGCGGTCCCTTAAAGGTGATCGTTAGCTTGTGCACCGGCAGTTGGAGGTCTTCTTCAATGTTCCCCGCAACGGTCCGTAGGCCCGATATCCGGACGATCTTTGGCGCGACGCTCTGGTTGTTCTGGTTGAAATTCAACTTCAGCGCGTCTTCTTCCGCTCCGACCGGCAGGGAGAACGCGCCACTCGCATCTGTTTCGCTACTCGCCTGGACGCCTCCACCTTCGAGCAGGATTTTCATGCCTTCGATAGGCGCGCCGCCCAAACCTCTCACGATCCCTGACCAGTGATATACGGCAGCCGAGTTCGTGAGGACAATACTCAAGGTGCTGTTCACACCTAGCAGAATGCTCGATACACGGCGCGAGGGATAGCCCGAACCGGCGGGCGGCGTGAACAGTACGTCGTAGATCCCGGTGGGGACGGTCACTCTGTAGAGGCCGGTGCTGTTCGTTTCCGCCGTCCGGGCGGTTTCTCCAGTAGACGGATCGATAACCGACACGACGGTTCCCCCGATGCCGCTTACGGGTTCGTGCGATATGTTGAATTCCTGTGTTGATGTCACATGGCCGATGAGTTCGTACGACGGTGTCGCACCAGCTATACCGGTACCAAGGCTCAGGACAACAACCGCCGCGGCAAACAAGAGCGTCGTGAGCCATCGGCCTCCAGGGCAGCATCCCATGAGCGTGACGATACCACCGCGCAAAGCAACGCTGAGTTCAATTGTCACGATTGTCGCGACACATGGACTCACACCCTTTCCGACCAGGCTCATCACGGCGTGCGCTCATGCGCGGCCAGTCTAAACCTCCGGCGGCAACAGCCGATCCCGCACCGACTCGAACTCTTCCTGGGCTAGCTCGTAGTCGTCGTGGCGGCCGATGTCGAGCCAGTAGTCCTCGCTCGGCCAGGCCCGCACGATCTCCCCGGCGGCGATCAGGCGAAGGATCAGGTCGGGGAAGTCGAGGCGCTCGCCGGGCTCGATGAAGCCGAGCGCGCGCGGCGCGAAGCAGTAGACGCCCATGCTCGCGGTGTAGTCGATCGTGGGCTTCTCGTCGTAGCCGGTCAGGCGCGTGGGGTCGCCATCCTCGCCGAAGCGCAGCACGCCCAGCGACACGCGTATCTCGCGCGTCTTGGTCGCGATCGTCGCCGCCGCGTCGCTCGCCTGATGGCGCGCGAGCAGCGCGCCGTAGTCGATGTCGGTGAGCACGTCGCCGTTCATCACGAGCACGTCCTGGGCGGCGAGGCCGCCGATCAGGGCGAGCGCTCCGACGGTGCCGAGCGGCTCGGGCTCGCGGTAGTAGTCGATCGGGATGCCGTAGCTCGAGCCGTCGCGGAAGAACGCCTCGATCAGCTCCGCGAGGTAGCCGGTCGCCATCGTGATCCGCTCGAAGCCGTGCGCCTTCAGCTGGCGCACAACGATGTCGAGCACCGGCCGGTCGCCGATCGGCATCAGCGGCTTGGGCAGCACGGTGGTGTAGGGGCGCAGGCGCGTGCCCTCGCCGCCCGCGAGGATCACCGCGCGCCTCATGACCGCACCCCCAGCGCCAGCCCCAGCCCCAGCCCGCCGCCTGGGTAGATCGGGTGCCGCGGGCGCTCGGCGAAGAAGCGGTAGTCGCCGCCGCGCTCGGCCGCGAGGTCGGGCAGCACCGTGGTGCGATCGCCGTTGGCGGCGATCAGCACGATCCCGGGCGCCGCGTGGCGCAGCGCCGCGTGCATCTCGAAGTCCTCGATCTCCGTGTCGGGGGGCGTGTCGCACACGAACAGGTCGATCTGCTCGCCGTCGAGCTGCTCGTCGAAGGCGTCGAAGCTCGTCTCGAACACCGGCCTCCAGCTGCCGCGCATCGCCGCGGGGACGACCCAACCGCTGGCCGGGTCGGGGTCGAAGGAGATCAGCCTTCCCTCGCTGCCTTCGCGTGCGTTGCGGTCCAGCGCCACGAGCAGCACGAGCGCTCCCAGCCCGTGCTTGATGCCCGTCTCGACGACCAGCCGCGGCTTGATCGCGCGGGCGACCACATACCACGCCACGCGATGGCCGAGACCGGGCCGACGCGACATGTCGGGCCGCCGGCGAACCGTCGTGGCGAGGTCATGGGTGACCTCGGGCGACGTGTGGATCTCGTCGAGATAGCGCCGCACCAGCGCGGGCTCCAGCGCGAGCGCGCTCGCGAGGAACGACACCAGCTCCACCTCGTTGTCCAGTTCGTAGGAGAAGTCGCCCACGTCGGGGGCCCACAGCACGTACCTGGCGACCCGCAGAGGCCGAGCCCACAAGGACACGCCGTAGTACCTCGTGAGGCGTGCCTTCTCGAGCCAGCGCAGACGAGAGAGCCGTCGCAGCCGATCCTGCAGCGACGGCGACAGCCGCTTGAGCCACGACTTGATCATGCGCGCCCATTGGAGTCGATGGCTTCCCTGAAGAGCTGCTCGATCGCCTCCGCCACCACAGGCGCCGCATAGGTCTGCTCGGCGAGGGCGCGGGCGGCCGCGCCCTCCCGCTCGACCCGCTCGGGATCTCCCACGTAGCGCTCGAGCAGCACCCGCAGCGACGCGGGCTCGTTCTCCGGATCGGCGATCCCACCGATGTCATCGGTGATCATGTCCGCCACGCCCTCCGGCCCGGTCGCGAGGCAGGGGCGCGAGGCGAGCATGCCGAGGATCACCGCGCGCGGAGCGCCCTCGGTCGGGCTCGGGCAGAACACCGACACGTCGAACGCCGACAGCACATCGGGCACCTCAGAGCCAGGCGTGGAGATGAAGTGCGCACGCTCGCCCAGCGGGGCCGCCAGCTCGCGCAGCTGCTCCTCGGTTTCGCCGTCTCCCGCGAGGATCAGGTGGACGCGCGGATCGTCCATTTCGCGCACCGCCTCGACGACGACGTCGTTGCGCTTCTTGCGGTGGAAGCGAGAGATGCAGCCGACGACGAACGCATCGGCCGGGATGCCCAGCTCCTGGCGCACGCGCGCTCGACCCTCGTCGGTGAAGCGGATCTCGTCGGTGCGCATCACGTTCGGCACCACGACCATCTTCTGCGCGACACCCACGCCGGCGACCGACTTGCGCGTGCCCTCGGAGATCGCCATCACTAGCGGAGTCCGCTTTGATGCCGCGAGGTAGGCAAGTCGCGGGATGCCGCTTCGCAGCGGTATCGGCACGGGACCCCACTCGGCCCACACGGTCGTCGCGCGCAGCCGCTTGGGCAGCATGCCCGCCATCAGCTGCTCCTTCTTGTAGTGGACGAGCAGCACGTCGTAGGGCAGCTGCGCATCGAGCGCTCGCGAGAAGCGTTTGAGCAGCAGCGGCCAGCGCTTGGCCAGCCGCGACCAGGTGCGCGTCGAGAGCTTCGGGCCGGTGTCGATCCCCACCACGGTCACGTCGGTGCCGCGTCCGATGCCCGGCATGTCGCTCAACAGCACCGTGTCGTGGCCCCGTTGGCGCAGCGCCTCGAGCATCTCCACGGCGGCGAACTCCGCGCCTCCGCTGGAGTCGGTCGTGAGTACGCTCACGATCTTCAGCGGCCTGACCGCGGCGGGCGCCTCGTCGTCCAGAGCGAGGGCGTGTTTGACCTCGTTGAGCGTCTTCTCCAGGTCGTGGGTTTCGCGCGTTATCTGTTGCGCCAGCTCGCCCTCTCGCCTGATGCGCTCCGGATCGTCTCGGTACGCTTCGATCGTCGCCGCGAGCGCGAGCGGGTCGTGCGACGGCGAGACGATCGTGCCGCCGCCCTCCGGTATCAGCCCCTCGGCGCCCTCGGGGTCGGTGGAGATCACTGGCACCCCCACGAGTTGGGCCATCACGATGATCCTGGGCTCGCCCTCGGTGGGGCTTGGCGTGAACACCAGCAGGTCGCAGGCGGACAGGAACGACTCGACGTGCCCGCGCACGTTCGGCTCGAAGCGCACGCGATCGCCGAACGGCGCGGCGCGCTCGCGCAGCGCACCCTCCTCCTCGCCCTCGCCGGCGAGCACGAGACGAACGTCGCCGTCGACGTGCGCCATCGCATCGATCGCCACGTCGTTGCGCTTGCGCTTCTGAAAGCGCGACACGCAGCCCACCACCAGGGTCCGATCGTCGGTCCCCCAGGCACGGCGAAGCGTCTCGCGTCCGACCGGATCGAAAGTCACGTTGTCGGTATCGACCAGATTGGGGACGACCTTCACCTTCCCCTCGGGCACGCCGGTGTCCACCACCGTGCGCCTGGTCCCCGCCGAGACCGCGATGATCTCGCGCACGCGCCGAGCCGCCAACGCGTACAGCCAGCGCCCGGGCCCATGGCGCATCTGCAAAGGCACCGGACCCCACTCCGCCCACACGATCTCGCCGGTCAGCCGGCGCGGCAGCAGCGAGCACAGCAGCTGCTCCTTCTTGAAGTGCAGCAGCACCGCTCCGACGGGCCGCTCGGCGCGCAGCGCGCGCGCCAGGCGCACCAGCGTGAGCGGCGCCTGGACCATCACGCGCGCGGCGCTGCGTCGCGCAAGCTTGGGACCGAGGTCGATCGACCTGGCGGGCACGCCCGTGCCATCGGCGATATCCGGCACGTTCGTGAGCAGCACCACGTCGTGGCCGCGACCACGCAGCGCCTGCAGCAGATCGACGTTCGCGTACTCCGCCCCGCCGCGTTCCTCGGTCGTCTGGATCGAGACTATGCGGTGGCGGGCCACGTGGCAGTCATACCAGCTAGCAAGGCGCGATAGACCTGCCCGGTGCTGCGCGCGATCGCCGGCCACGCGTAGCGCTCCTGGGCCAGGCGAGCGCCCGCCTCCCCGCGCCGGCGACACTCGATCCAGCCCGCCTCCATCGCCTGCGCGAGCGCGTCGACGAGCGCGTCGACGTCCGCCCGCGCGCAGACCCAGCCGGTCTCGCCGTCGACGACCGACTCGAGCAGCCCCCCGACCGGATACACCACCACCGGCCGCGCGAAGCCGTACGCGAGCAGGAGCACCCCGCTCTGGCTGGCGACCATGTAGGGGAGCACGACCGTGTCGCTCGCCGCGAACAGCCTGGCCGCCTCGCTCATGTCGAGGAACCCCTCGCGCACCGTCACACGGCCCTCCAGCCGCGGGTCGGCCAGTTGCTCGCTCGCGCCCGCCAGCGCCCCGCGCTCCTCGCCGGCCACCAGCAGGTGCAGACCGGGGAGGCGCGCGACCGCGGCGAGCGTGTCGCCGAGGCCCTTGTCCGGGCGCAGTTGGCCGAACAGCAGGGTGACGGGCGTGTCAGGCGCGATGCCCAGCTCGGCGCGGGACGCGTCGCGGTCGGCCGCGCCTCCTGCGCGCGCGAGGCCGCCGTACTCGCCGTGGGGGATCACGCTCACGCGCCCCGCCGCCGTGCTCGGGACGCGCGCGAGATCGGCCTCGGTATGGACGATCGTGTGGGACGTCAGCCGCGCGAGCCACGCATGGCTGCGGTCCAGCGAGCGGCCGCGCTCGAACGTGTTGTGCGAGGTCTGCACGATCGGCACGCGCGCCAGCCGCAGGGCGGCGACCGCGATCACGCCGAGCGGCGCGTACTCCCACCCCTCCGTGTGGATCACGTCGGCATGGCGGGCGAGCCTCAGCAGACGGGGGATCGCAGCGAGGAAGCGCAGCGAGTTGACGATCGGGCCGAGCCCCGTCCGGCGGACCGCCTGCGCCACCTGGTCGTGCCCGCGCACGTAGTGGAACACGCGGCGGACCTCGACTCCCGGGGTCGGCTGAAAGAGGTGGTCGTCCGCGGTCGCCAGCGTCACCTGCCAGCCCTGGGCCGCGAGCGCGCGCGTCAGCTCGGCGGTGTAGTCCGCGACGCCACCGCGCCCCCCCTGCTCGACGACGAGAACCCGCCCGGCGACGGCTTGCTCGGGTGCGGGGGCGTCGGCTGGCTCGGCGCTCACAGCCACGAGGGTAACTACCCGGCCCTGGACAGCAGGCGATCGCGCAGCCGCTGCATCGTCAGCCAGCTGTCGTCGCGAATCCGGCGGGGCAGGCCGGCGCCCGCCACGTTGAACCGCTTGAGCGCGCGCTCCGGCGAGTCGAGGTCGCGAACGAGGCGCCCGGCGTGCCCCGAGACGATCGCGCGCGCGGCGCGGCGAAAGCCGAGGCCCTTCTCGCTCGGCAGGTGCCACAGCCCGAGCGACCCCGGCGAGCTGACCGCGGGAGCGCCGTGGCGCGGACCGGTCCAGATGCGCTGCGCGACGCTCGACATGTCGTGGAACTGGACGCGTCCGAGCGCGCCCGCGAGCGAGAGCAGCTGCTCCTCGGTCGTGAGCGCCTGACCCTGCGCGGCCAGCTCGCGCTCGAGCTGCTCGCAGTCGGAGACAAGCGCGCGCAGGTCCACGGTCGTTCCCGCCAGCAGCTCGCCGCCCACCCACCGCAGTGAGGTGTCTGAGGCGCCGAGGCGATGCGCGAGCTCGCCCATCGTCTGAGGCGTGAACCCGTACAGCTCCCAGTCGGGCGGGTAGGGGATGTGGATGCAGCCGATGCCCGGGGAGGCGGGCGCGGCGGCGAACACCTTCGCCGGATCGACCCACACGCAGTCCACGTCCACGAGCCAGATCTGCCGCTGCGGGGCTCCCTCGCCGGCGACCGCGGCGATCGCGTCGAATACGTACCTGGAGGCGGCGAACGTGGCGATCTCCACGGACGGACGGTGCTCGTAGTCGGCGTGCACGACCTCCACTCCAAGCGCCTCGATCTCCTCCAGCAGGCGCGCGCCGCGTCTGCCCACGGCGCTTCGATCCGCAACGTTGGTGACGAGCGCCACGTCGCAGTCGACATCGCGCAGTCGCAGCGAGCCGGCCTGCACGAGCACGCACTCCAGGTAGCGGGCCGCAAGCTGCGCGGATCGTCCCTGCGAGCGGCTGGAGGGATAGTCGAACGACTCGCCGGGGCCGTGAACGTACAGGTATGGCACCACGAGAGGACGCATCCGGGCCAGGTAGGCTACCGAGGCTTCCATGGGCCCGACCGGATTCGTCACAGCCGCAGGGACCTCAGAGCGATGAGGATCGTCGGCGTCTCCGGCATCGACGGGACGATGGATTTCAAGCGTCGGCACTGGCCCGATCTGCAGGAGCGCGAATACCGCATCTCGCAGGGGCACGATTCGGCGGCCGCACTCGTGATCGACGGCGAGGTCGTCGCCGCCGTCGCCGAGGAGCGCATCGCTCGCCGCAAGCACACCGGCGACTTCCCGGTCGGGGCGATCGAAGCGTGCCTCGCGCAGGCCGGCCTGCGGCTGTCGGACGTCGACGAGATCGTGCACTCGTTCGACTACGGGCCATATCGCGTGCCGTATTCCCTCAGCCCCGTCTCGAGCGAGCTGTATCGCGAAGTGCTTTCACCGCAGGCCTTCGCCGCAAGGGTCGCCGACGCTTTCCCGGAGTTCCCCACGGATCGCATTCGGCACGTCGACCACCATCTCTCCCACGCCGCCTCCGCGTACTTCACCTCCGGCTGGGAGGAGTGCATGGTGGCTGTGATCGACGGCATGGGCGAGGCGCACGGAGCGTCCATCTACAGGACGAGCGGTGGGACGCTGGAGCTGATCCACAGGATCTCCGCGGCCGACTCGATCGGAATCTTCTACTCGCTCATCACGCTGCACCTCGGCTTCGACTTCAACTCCGACGAGTACAAGATCATGGGCCTCGCCCCATACGGAGACCCCGAGCGCTTCCGCGCTTTCTTCGACGACGCGGTGCGGTTCACCGACGACGGCGGCTGGAGCATCGCGGCGTTGAAGCTCGGCGAGCGCGAGGAGCGCGAGAACCACCTCGCCGCGCGGCGGTATCTGGGGGAACGACTGATCGCGGCGCGCGAGCCGGAGTCGGAGATCGCCTCCGAGCACGAGGATGTGGCGGCCGGCCTGCAGGCGTGTCTCGATCGGGCCATCCAGCACACGTGCTCGCACTTCGGCAGGCAGCTCTCGATGAGGCGGCTGGCGCTGGCGGGCGGGGTGGCGCTGAACACGACCGCGAACGGCAAGCTGCTCGCGTCGGGCGCGTTCGAGGAGATATACGTCCAGCCGGCCGCCGCCGACGATGGCTCCGCGCTCGGCGCGGCGCTGCATCGCGCATCGCTTGCCGGCGAGATCGTCAACCGTCGCTCTCCCACCCCGTTCTACGGTCCCGCGCACTCGGTCGAGTCGATCGAAAGCGCGCTCGGCGATTACGACGACCGTGTCGAGGCGACGCGCCTGGGGTCGTTGGACGAGGTGTGCGAGTCCGCGGCACGGCTGATCGCGGCGGGCGAGGTGATCGCGTGGTACCGCGGGCGGATGGAGTTCGGCCCTCGCGCCCTCGGGCACCGCTCGATCCTCGCCGATCCAGGGAGGGCGGACATGCGCGACCGTGTGAACGCGCTGGTGAAGATGCGCGAGTCGTTCCGTCCGTTCGCGCCCGCCGTTGCGCTCGAGGAGGTCGATCGCTGGTTCGACGCCCCGGCCGGAACGGCGCTCCCCTATATGACGATCAACCGCGACGTTCGCCCCGAGCATCGCGCGGGACTTCCGGCGATCACACACGTGGACGGATCCGCGCGCGTGCAGACCGTCTCAAAGGAGGACAACGGCGAGTTTCACACGCTGCTCGAGTCGGTCGGCGCTCACACCGGACGCAGGATGCTCCTCAACACGAGCTTCAACGTCAAAGGCCAGGCGATCGTGAACACTCCCGCCGAGGCATTGGACACATTTCTGGGAACGGGCATCGAGGCGCTGTTCCTCGAGGATTTCCTTGTGCGCAAGCGCTGAGTGGCCTAGACTCGCGGCCAAGAGGAAAACAACACCGTGCCCGACCTCGCCATATTCTCGACCTGTCCGCAATCCCGGGACAGTTCGCCGGACGAGTACTTACAGCGCGTGATCGACACGGCCCGCTGGAGCGAGGCGGCCGGATGCGAGGGGATGCTCGTCTACACGGACAACGGCATCGCCGACCCGTGGCTCGTCTCCCAGACGGTCATCGAACACACCGAGCGCCTCGCGCCGCTCGTGGCGGTGCAGTCCGCGTACATGCATCCGTACTCGGTCGCGAAGATGGTGAGCACGCTCGGGTATCTCCACGGGCGTCGCGTGTACCTGAACATGGTCGCGGGAGGATTTCGCAACGACCTGCTCGCGCTGTGTGACGACACACCTCACGACGAGCGCTACGAGCGCACGGTGGAGTACACCCAGATCGTCACACGCCTGTTGGCGGGCGAGACCGTCACCTTCACAGGTGAGTACTACTCGGTGTCAAACCTGAGTCTCGCCCCCGAGCTGTCGAGCGATCTGCAACCCGGCCTGTTCATCTCCGGGTCATCGCCGGCCGGGCTCGAGGCGGCCGGGCGGATCGGCGCGGTGCCGGTGAAGTACCCCAAGCGCTCCGGCGAAGAGGCCGACCAGGGCGGCGAGGCCTCCGGGATACGTGTGGGCATCGTCACGCGCGAGAGCGGCGAGGAGGCGTGGAGCGTCGCACGCGAGCGTTTCCCCGACGACCGCAAGGGTCAGATCGCGCACAAGCTCGCGATGAAGGTGTCCGATTCACACTGGCATCGCCAGCTGTCGGACATGGCGGCGCAGACGGCGGTCGAGGACGACCCCTACTGGCTGTGGCCGTTCGAGAACTACGCCACGTTCTGCCCCTACCTGGTCGGCAGCCACGAGCAGGTCGCGGCCGAGCTCGGCCGCTACGTCGACCTCGGCTTTCACTCTTTCATCCTCGACATACCCGCCTCCGAGGAGGAGCTGCACCACATCGGTGTGGTTTTCGAGCAGGCGCGGGCGAACGCGTCCTGAGCGCAGGAGCTGGCTGGGATGGCGCCGATGCTGCTGCACGAGCGAGTCTCACTCTCCGCGCGGGAGCGGCCGACCGCACGCGCCGTGGCGATGGGCTCGCAGGAGCTCACCTACGGCGAGCTGGAGCGCACGAGCAACCAGCTCGCACGGCTGCTGCTCGAACGGGGCGTCCGTCAGGGCGATCGCGTGGTGCTGCTGCAGCCGAAGGCGCCGATGGCGATCGTGAGCATGCTGGCGACGCTCAAGGCAGGCGGCGTGTACGTACCGGTGGACATCGCGAGCCCCGCCCCGCGCGTGAACAAGATTCTCTCCTCCGCCGAGCCGCGGCTGGTGCTCGCGTGTGAGAAGGCGGGCAAGCTCGCGGACACGCTCGAGCTGGGCGGAACGGAGCTGGGCTCCGTCGAGGGCGCACTCGAGCAGGCGGCGTTCGGACCCGAGGCGTTCTCGAGCCTCGACGACGCGCCCCTCCCCACCGCGAGCTCACCCTCCGATCCCGCGCACATCCTGTTCACCTCCGGCTCCACCGGCACGCCCAAGGGCGTCGTGATCACACACGCGATGGTGAGCGCGTTCCTCGATTGGGCGCTCGCCCACTTCGGCCACCGTCCGGGCGATCGCATCTCCGGCCACCCGCCGCTGCACTTCGACCTCTCCACGTTCGACATCTACGGCACGCTCTCCAGCGGCGCGGAGCTGCACCTGGTTCCACCGGGCACGCTGCTGCCTTCGCAGCTCGCGCGGTTCATCCGCGACTCGGAGCTCACGCAGTGGTTCTCGGTGCCCTCCACGTTCGCCTACATGGTCAGCGGAAACGCGATCGAGGAGGCAGACTTCCCCGCGCTGCGTCGCGTGATCTGGTGCGGAGAGGTGCTCGCGCCAGCGGTGCTCGCCCACTGGATGGAGCGCGTGCCCCAGCCGAGCTACACGAACCTGTACGGGCCGACCGAGGCGACGATCGCGTCGAGCTTTCACACCGTCGAGAGCGCTCCGCGGGACACCACCGTGCCGATCCCGATCGGCGTTCCCTGCGCAGGCGAGGACATCGTCGTGCTCGACGAGCAGCTGCGGACGGTGGCGCCCGGTGAGATCGGCGAGCTGTACATCGAGGGCGCGGGACTGAGCCCCGGCTACTGGCGCGACCGGGAGAAGACCGACGCGGCGTTCGTCGTCCATCACGACAGCGGCCTGCGCCTGTATCGCACGGGCGACCTCGGACGCGTGGACGAGGACGGCGTCCTGCACTACGTGGGACGCGTGGACTCCCAGATCAAGAGCCGCGGCTACCGCATCGAGCTGGGTGAGATCGAGACCGCCCTCACCGCAGTCGACGGCGTGGCGGAATGCGCGGTGGTGGCGGTGGAGAGCGACGGCTTCGAGGGCGCGAGCATCTGCTGCGCCTGGTCGCCACGCGTGGGCGCCGAGCTGGACCAGCTCAAGCTGCGCAGCGCGCTTGCCGACACGTTGCCTAGCTACATGCTGCCCACGCAATGGCTCGAGCTCGAATCGCTCCCGCGCAACGTGAGCGGCAAGGCCGACCGACGGCTGCTCAAAGAACGATTCGCGGCGCTATCCAATGACGAGTGAACAGGAGATCGTCGCGCGCATCGGGCGCATCTTCGAGGACACGCTCAGCATGTCCGCGCCCGCGCCGGACCTCGACATCATCGATGGGGCGCTGCTGGACTCCCTCACGCTCGTGTCGCTGCTGTTCGCGATCGAGCAGGAGTTCGGGATCGAGATCCCGCTCGACTCGCTGGAGATCGATTCCCTGCGCACACTCTCGACCATGGCCAGGATGATCGAGTCGGCGGAGGTGTCCTCGTGAGCGAGATGCGCCCGATGCGCAGGGACGAGATCCCGGAGGTGGCGGAGCTGTACAAAGTCGTGGACGCCTCCGACTGGCGCATACCGCCCGCGGAACTCGCGCCGTGGCTCGAGCGCACGCTGTTCGACAACCCCTGGTTCGACCCCGAGATCCCGAGCCTCGTGTACGTCGACGACTCGGGGGAGATCCTCGGCTTCATCGGCTCGCACGTGCGCCCGATGCGCTTCGACGGCCGACCTGTGCGGCTGGCCGCGGGCGGACCGTTGATCGCCCACCCCAAGGTCCGCAACCTCGGTGTCGGGGCGAGGCTGCTGCGGCGCTTCTTCGGCGGCGCGCAGGATCTCACGATCACCGACGGCGCCTCGGACGAGATCCGCCAGATCTTCGAACTGGTGGGCGGGCAGATGATGCACCCGAGCAGCATGGTGTGGGTGCGCGTGTTTCGCCCGCTTAGCTACACCGGCAATCGCGCAATGCAGATCAACCTGCACGTGCGCGAGCACATCAAGCCGCGCGCGCGGCGGCTGCTCCCGCTGCTGGACATCCCGACCGAGCGGCTGCGCTATTTCAAGGCGCCCACGGGCCTGACCACGACCGACGAGGAGCTCACGCCCGAGCTGTTACTGGACAGCCTGCCGGCGGTGGCGAAGTCGCTGCGGCTGGTGCCCGACTACACGGTCGAGGGGTTGGAGTGGCTGTTCGCGGAGCTGCCCCACAACCGCACCTGGGGCACTCCGCACCGGCGCCTCGTCCGCGACGCCGCCGGGCGCATGCTCGGCTGGTACATCTACTACGCCAAGCGGGACGAGGCTTGCCAGGTCCTGCAGATAGCGGCGCGCGAGCGCCAGATGGGCGCGGTGCTCGACAGCCTGTTCGCGCACGCCGTCGCGCACGGCGGCGCGGCGGTGCAGGGGCGCGTCGAGGCGAACCTGCTGGCGGAGGTCGCCCACCGCGGGGCGCTCTTCCGCTTCAGCGCACGCTCGCTGATCCACGCCCGCGACACCGACCTGCTCGGCGCCGTCACCTCCGGGCACGCGCTGATGACGCGGCTCGACGGCGAGTGGTGGATGGCGAGCTAGCCGCCGGCCGCTCAGCTGGTGCGGATGATCAGCACCGAGCACGGCGCGTGATGTGAGACCTTGTTGGGCACCGAGCCCAACAGGAAGCGCTTGGCGCCGGTCATGCCCTTGTTGCCCACCACGATCAGGTCGGCTTCGCGCTCCTCGGCGACATCGAGAATCGCATCCGCAGGGTCGCCCTGGCGGGCGTACACGTCCACCTCGACGCCGGCCTCGCGCGCGACGGCCGCGGCCGCCTCGAGCGTCGCGTCGACATCCTCGCGCGGGTTGATCGCCCATTGCAGGTCCTCGGGCGCCTGACGACGTTCGTCGCTCAGGCGCTGGGCGGGGACAGGTTCATACGCGCTGACCAGCTCGAGCTTGGCGCCCACCGAGCGAGCGAGGTCGGCCGCCTGACGGACCGCCTTCGTGGCAGTCTCCGAGCCGTCGGTTCCGACAACGATCGACTTGAACACGCCACGATCATAACCGCCGCGTGGGCGTTGGGGGAGGACCGGTCTCTGACCTAACGTATGTCCGAGTGATCGACCTCCACTGCCACGTGCTCCCGGGCATCGACGACGGGCCGGAGACGATCGAGGGCTCGCTGGCTCTGGCGCGCGCCTCGGCCGCGGCGGGGGTGCGAACGATCGTCGCGACGCCGCACGTGAGCGCGCGCTACCCCAACCGGCCGGAGACGATCCGCGCTCGCGTGGACGAGCTGACCGAGCGGCTCGCGGCGGAGGGTGTGGAGATCGAGATCCTCCCGGGCGCGGAGATCGCCATGACCGCGGTCGCGGAGATCGAGGGTCCTCAGCTGGAGCGGCTGCGTCTCGGTGGGGGCGAGTGGATCCTGCTCGAGCCGCCGTTCGCACCCGTGGCCCCGACGCTCGAGCCGGTCGCGGCAGAGCTGCAGAGTCGAGGGCACCGCATCCTGCTCGCCCATCCGGAGCGCTGTCCCGCGATCCATCGCGATCCCGGCATGCTGCGCTCGCTCGTGGCGGACGGCGTGTTGACGTCGATCACCGCGGGGTCGCTCGTCGGTCGCTTCGGGGGCACGGTGCGCCGTTTCGCCATGCAGCTGGTGGAGGAAGAGCTGGTCCACAACGTGGCCTCCGACGCGCACGACCTCGAGGGCCGCGCCCCGGGCATCCGCGAAGAGCTCGAGCAGGCCGGGTTGGGCGAGCTGACGGAGTGGCTCGCCGAGGAGGTGCCCGCGGCGATCCTCCACGGCGGACCGATCCCCCCTCGGCCCGCGCTCGAACACCTGCCCGCGCGCGCTGCGCAACGACCCTGGCCCTGGCGCCGCTGACTTGCGCTCGCCGGACGCGGCTAGCTCGAACGGCAGCCGGTCGCGTGCAGCGCCCAGACGCCCACGCTTTCGCGAACCTGCACATCGCAGTGGCGTCTCGCCCACGCGACGGCGGCGCCGGTCCTGGGGTCGGCCTGGAGGTCGCGATCGACCTCGGACACGATCAGCCAGGCGCTTCGCCGCGGGCCCGTCGCGAGGCGTGAGAACAGCGCTTCGCTCGGCGGCCCGTCGGGGAAGCTCCCATAGCCGGTGCGGTCCTTGAAGCCGTAGAAAGCGGCCGGCAACGGCTGGTCGTGCCATTCCTGCACGACCAGCTCCCCGTCGCCCGCCTTGAACGCCTGGTCGTAGTAGCCCATCGAGGCGAGCACGAGCGCGTTGTCCACCACGATCGGCTCGCCCAACGCGCGTTCGGCCCTCAGCCACGCCGCGATCGGCGGCCAGTCCTCCTGCAGCGCGCTCGCCTGGCGCTTGTCCGCATACGCGCCCACGAGCGCGATACCGGCGAGCAGCGCCAACGCGAGCGCCATGCCCTGACGGCGTCGCCAGAGCTGCTCCGCGCACAGCCCGCCCAGGAGGCACAGGCCGGGCAGGGCGACGATCGCGTAGCGGGGCCAGAACACCGGCTCCGCCACCGAGACCGCCAGCAGCAGCGCCGGGGGGATCAGCGCCCAGCCGGCCGCTATCGCGAGCGTCGTGGGGTCGACGGCCCGAGCGGTTGCCCGTCGCAGACCCCAGATCGCGCCCGCGAGCAGCGCGGCGCCGAGCGCGAGCGTGAGCCAGCGCACGGCCGTCACGCCGGAGAACCCGCCGGTGAACTCCTGCAGCGCGAGCTCCACCAGGCCACGGCTCGGCTTCGGCAGCCAGTAGAGCGGATTGCGCCGACCGCGCGAGATCGCAGTGATGACCAGCAGCGGCACGCAGCAGACCGCGAGCACGAGCAGCGAGCCGGCCCACCAGCGGATCCCGTCGCGGCCCCTGCGCCGGGCGAGGATGGCCTGCGCGGGCAGCACGATCGGCACGGCGAGCAGCTGGCAGTACGCGAGCGCCGTCATCGCCGCCACGTAGCCCGTCCACGCCCCGCCACGCGCGCCGTCCTCGCGTGCGAGCGCACGGGCGAGCGCCCCGAACGCAAGGCAACAGGCGAGCACGATGAACGAATACGCGCGGGCCTCCTGGCTGTACCAGACCGCCATCGGGTTGACCGCGAGCAGGGCGGCGGCGATCAGCGCCACACGACCGCTGGCGAGCCCGCGTGCGGCCCACCACATCGCCGGCACGCCGGCGACTCCCGCGACCAGCGCGGGGGCGCGCAGGAGCGCCTCGCCGCTGCCGAAGATGCGGATCAGCGGCCACAGCGCGACCGAGTACAACGTGCCGTTCGATTCGTAGGCGAACAGCGCGAGCATGTGGCCGAAGCCGCGCTGGGCGAGCGCGAACGAGTAGGCCTCGTCGGTGAACAGGCTGCGTGACAGGCTCGTGAGACGCAGCGCGAGGGCGAGCACGGTGAGCACGCAGATCGCGATCCGCTCGCCTCTCGGTGACGGCTGCGCGCTGAGGAGGGGCTCAGACAAGCTTGACGATGGCGATGACCATCCCGATCAGCACGAAGATCACGATCGCGAACTGCATCCAGATCCAAGTCGGCGACATGACCGGGGGTAGCCTACTGAAGCTCGCCACGGCCACACCAGCGCCGTAGGAGGCGACGGTGACTATCGTGTGGGCATATGGCCACGCGCGTCCTCGGACCAGCCGTCTGGTTCACGCTCGCGCTGTGCGCGGGCGTCGGGCTCTCGCCCTCCCTCGCGGCGGGCGCAGGCCAGGCCGCACGTCCTGCCTCCACGACGCTGATCGGGGGGGTGAACATCGGAAGCGTCCAGAGCGGCTCGATTCCGAGCCAGGCGGACCGCTCGATCGCGGTCGCGCACCAGCTGCACGCGAAGGTGGTGCGCATGGAAGTGCCGTGGTCGGTGATCGAGCCGCTCGGGCCAGGCCAGATCGACCCGCGCGCGCTGGCATACACCGATCGCCTGGCCGCGGATGCCGCCGGCGCTGGGATGCGACTGATCATGCTGGTGCAGAGCTCGCCCTGCTGGGCCTCCTCCGCACCCGCCGCCGTGCTGCGAGCGTGTGTGGGCGGCAAGGTCAGCAAGGCCAACTCGTGGGGCCCGGCCGACCCGGAGGCGTTCGCGGCCTTCGTGGCGTATCTCGCCCAGCGCTACGGCCCACAGCTGGCCGCAATCGAAATCTGGAACGAGCCCGACCAGTCAAACGAAGCGTACTTCGCGGGCCCCAACAAGGCCGTTCGCTACGCGGCGATGCTGCGTGCGGCATACCCGGCGATCAAGCGAGCCAACCCGAGCGTGATGGTCCTCGGCGGCTCGCTCGTGGGCTCCAACGGCGCGTTCCTGCGCGCGCTATACGCGGCGGGCATCAAGGGCTTCTACGACGGGCTGGCCGTGCACTTCTACAACCTCACGCTCGCCTCGCTGCGCTCGATCCACGAAACACAGCTGGCCAACGGCGACTCCACCCCGCTGTGGCTGGACGAGTTCGGCTGGACCAGCTGCTGGCCACGGCGCAAGATCCAGCAGGAACAGGGCTGCGTGACCGCACAGACGCAGGCCGCGAACATCCTCGACACGTTCCATGCCCTCAGCCGCATGCGCTACGTCGCCGCGGCGGTGCTCTACAAGCTGCTGGACTCCGGCAACGAAGAATTCGGGGTGGTGAGCCTGGCCGGCAGGCACAAGCGCTCCTTCGCCGCGTTCAAGCGCGTGCTGACCTCGCCCTTCGGCTCTGTCAGCCGTGTGACCGTGGGCCTGAGCGCAAGGAGAGGGCGCGTGCGCGCGAGCGGCTCGGGGCCGGTGGGCGACTTCATGGAGCTGGAAGCGTTTCAGGGCAGCGTGCTGCGCTATCGCGCGCTGTTCACGCTCGATCGCTTCGATCACTATTCGATCGCGCTGCCCGCGGTGCTGGGCACGCGAGGACTGAGCGTGCGCGTCTTTCAGTACGGCGGCGGCCCGAGCAGAGCGGCCCAGTCGAGCATCTGAGCTGGGAGGCGGGACCTACTCCGCGTTGCGGAACAGCGCGAGCACGGTCAGCGCGAGGATCTTCAGGTCCAGCCCGACCGACCAGTGGGCGATGTAGTAGTTGTCCCACTCCACTCGCTCGGCCAGCGAGGTCTGCCCGCGCAGCCCGTGGACCTGCGCCCAGCCGGTGATGCCGGACTTGACGCGGTGGCGGTCGCCGTAGCGGATGATGTCCTGTCTGAACAGCTCCACGAACTCGGGGCGCTCTGGACGGGGGCCGACGAGGCTCATGTCGCCGCGGAGCACGTTGAACAGCTGCGGCAGCTCGTCGAACGAGGTTCTGCGCAGGAACCGCCCGACGGTGGTGCGGCGGTCCACGCCCTCCACTCCTCCAGGCGCGATGTCGCCGGCCAGCAGGAACGCCAGCGCGCCGGCGTCCTCCTCGTCGGGGTTCGGCGCTCCGGGCTGCACGCGCATCGAGCGGAACTTGTAGAAGTCGAACACCTTGCCGTCACGCCCCACGCGGCGCTGCTTGAAGAACACGGGCCCCGGTGAGCTGAGACGCACGGCGAGGGCCGCCAGCAGCAGCAGGGGCGAGAGCAGGATCAGCAGCGTCACCGCCACGACGCGGTCCATCGCGTGCTTGACGGCGAACTGCAGCCCGTTGGGGTCGACGGTGCTGAACGACAGCAGCGGCAGCCCGCCGACGGTGTCGTAGCCCACGCGATCGTTGATCGTGTCGAACATGCGCGGCACTACTGAGACTTCCACGCCGAGCTCCTGGCAGCGCTGGATCAGGCGGCTGACGCGATCGTCGGTGACCGAGGAGAACGCCACGATGAGGTTCTTCACGCCGGTCCGCGCGACGGTCTCGTCGAGATCCTCGATTGTTCCCAGCACGGGCACGTCGCGCCCTCCCACCTCGGCGATCGAGCGCGGGTCCTCGTCTAGGAACCCGATCGGCGCGAGACCATACTCGGGGTGGCTCTCCAGCCGACGAGCCACCTGCGCCCCGACCATGCCGGCGCCCATGATCAACACGGGCTTGCCGACGAGGCGGCGGGCGCGGGCCAGGCGCTGGGCGGAGGACAGCAGTATGCGGCCCAACCCGACGCCGACGAGCGCGAACAGCCAAGCGCGCAGCCAATCGGACTGGTTGGTGACCTGATCGTTGACGAGCATGCCGAGGACGGCGACGGCCATCGCGGCGACCGACACGGCGCTGACGACGGGGACGACCCCATCGAGCACGAGCGCACGCAGGCGGGTGCGGTAGAGACCCCGCAGGTAGAACAGCAGCATCACCAACGGCGGCATCGCGAGCAGCGGTGCACGAACCGCGGGAACGTGAAGGGTGGCGCTCGCTCCTCCCAAGGCGATCGCCACGGCGACGCACAGCAGCACGAAGTCCACCGTCGGGCGCAGAATCCCCCAGCCAGGGCCCTCCAGGGCCCACTGCAGCCGGCCGCGGAACGTGCTGCGCCCAAGCAGCCTCGGGCCGGGCGCCTCGTGCGCGAGATCGCCGCGGAGCGAGATCGCGTTGGAGGTTTGCTGGGTTACTCGTGGTTTGTCCATTAAAAACTCGCCTACTTGTCTTCTCGGGCCCTGCGTCGCATCCCTTTAGCCATGTGCGTTGCCGCCGCGTCCGCCGCTCGCGAGACCCCTGGTGAGCATGGCCGTCGCCGCGAGCGCGACGAGCGCGAGCACCAGGTACGCGAGGTCGGCGCCGGAGAGCCCCACGGTGGAGCCCTCCACGGGCGCCGTGGAGCTGGACGCTTCATCTCGAACGGGGTACGCGCTCGATCCGCCCGTGGATGACTTTGCGCGTCGGCCGGTGGTGGCGCCGCTTGCGCGCGACGTGCGCGAGGCGTTGCTGCGGCTGGGCGATCGGCCCGGTTGAGCCAGGCTCGAGGCGCCGCCGCTCATCGCGGCGGTCGTCGTGGTGGCGGATCCCGAGCCGGGGGAACCGCCGGAGGGACCGTTCAGCAGGGCGGAGCCGAGGATCGCCTGACTGCCCTGACCGGGGCCGCCGTAACCACTCAGCAGCGAGCCGGAGGTGGCACAAGCGGCGGTGGGCGCCCACAGGGCGAGCGCCAGCAGCGTGAAGGTCGTCGTGTAGAGGTGCTGGTGCTTTGTCATGCGTCCCTGCCTTGGGTTCCTAACTGTGGCCAGAGCCGACTGCGCTCGATGTCCTTGCCATCCGCTCGTCGCCGCTGGGCCACTCTCGATCGCAGAGCCACTTGAGTGGCCGCGCACTGTGGTCAACGAATCGACGAGCGCTCAGTCACACGCTACCGAAGGTCCGTAGCCATTACCAGGCGTGCATGGCTCGATCCTTGGGAAAATCTTCAACAGCTCAGGCGAATTGCTGAGCTTTGAGGAGGATCTCGCGGTTGAGCTCCGCGACATCCACCCGATGCCCTTCGCGCACCACACTCAGCGCTTCACGCGCGAGCGCGTCGCGCGGACTCAGTCGCACAGCGCGCTCCAGCAGTGCCGTTGCCGTGTTGCGCTCGCCTCTGCTCGACGCGATCGCCCCCCGCTCGAGCGTCGCGTAGGCGTCGCCGGGGCTCCGCTCCAGCGCGAGCGAGAACTCGCGTTCAGCGCGCGCGAGGTCGCCGAATCTGAGCGCAATGTCTCCAGCCACCAGATAAGCCTGGTCGCCGAGCGGATTCAGACTTGCGGAATCTTCGAGGCGCCTGTAGGCCGTCGTCGGCGCTTTCGTCCAGACGCGCGCCGCGCTCTGGATCTGCAGCTGGCTGAGCCACGGCGCCGCCAGCGAGATCGTCGCCGCGAGTACGCAAAGCGCGCCCATGGCGAATCCAACGCGCCTGAAAGCAGGGTTTTTTATGGGAGGGGAGATCGTTGCGCGGCTCGCGGGCGCGAGCGCACAGCCGAGGCCGAGCAGAGCGAAGGCTGGCGCGCCGAGGCCCGCGAACTCCCAGAACCAATCGAAGGAACCCTGCACAGCCCAGTACGCGAAGCCGGCGGCGGCCGCCGCCGCTGCCGAGCGGGCGAGCGGATCCGGGCCGCGAACGGCGCGCGAAACGGCGAAGAGCGCGCCGGCGAGACCGAGGAGCGCCAGCAGCGAACCGATCAGGCCTGTCTCGGCGAGCGTGCGCAGCTCGACGCTGTGCGGGTAGCGCGGGGTCTCGGTGGAGCGTCCGTGCAGCAGGTACTGCTGCTGGAAGTTGTCCACGCCGATGCCCGCGATCGGATGGGCGAGGAACTCGTCGAGCGCAACGCGGTAGAAGTCGTAGCGGTTGCTGCCCAGCCCGCTCGCCAGCCGGCTGGTGTTCGAGGCGCTCTCCCCATAGCCGCCCTTGAAGCTGTGCCATGCGCTTTCGATCCTCGTGACCGGGTTTCCGGCCACCGCGAGCCCCCCGGCGACACACGCCACCAGCGCGGCGATCGCGAGACCCGCGACGACCCGTCCCAGCCGCCGACGGAGACCTTCGGCGGCAAGCCGCGACTCGACCGCGGCTCCGACGGCGACGATCAGGGCGACCGCCACGGATGCGACGAACATGGCGACGGTCGCGCTGTGCACCGTCGCGTGCGTCGCGTTGCCGTTCTGCAACCGGTCTCCGACCCTGAGCACGATCGGGGCGACCGCGCCGACCCCCGCGGCGACGGGCACGAGGAGCGCGAACGTGCGGACGCGGCCGGGAAGCAGCGCGAACACCAGCACGACCATCACCGGCGTCGCATACAGCGACCCTCGACTCTGGCTGAGCAGCGCCACCTCCGCGAGCAGCACGGCGCCGCCCGCGAGCAGCCCGCGCAGCGCCCACGGCAGGCGCTCGGCGCGCGCGAGCAGCAGCGCCGGCCAGAACGCCATCAGGCACTGCGCTGCGTTGGCGTTGGGATAGCCGCTGGGGTAGTCCAGGCGCCCGCCCGGAACCATGCTCTGGAGGCCCGCGCCACCTGCCGCGTCGACGTGCAGCGCGGTCACGGCCGCCAGCACGATCATCGCCACGACCCACAGGACGAGCAGCAGCGCCGCGGTGACGGCGCGCTGGCGCCAGCAGGCGAACAGCGCGAACACCGCGAGGTAGAGCAGCGTGCGGTTGGCCCCTTCCCACGCGTCGCCCCGCACGCCCGCCCAGAGGATCGACAGGTAGCTGAAGGCGGTGTAGGCGGCGAGCGCGAAGAGCGCGATCCGCACGGATGTGGGCACCTCGGCGGGGCGCAGGCGGACGACCGCGAGCGCGATGCACAGCAGCGCCAGCACGATCAACGCGCCGGGAGCCCAGTGGGTGACGGGGTAGCCCGCCTGGTCGCTCGCCCAGGCGACGAAGAGCGCCAGCGCGACGAGCGCCAGCACCGTCGCGGGCGCCTCGCGCAGCGGCGCCGTGAGCTTGCCCGTCATCGCGACCACAATAATCGCCGTTGTGGAGGACCCCGCTCGCGGAGGTCCGGCGGGCGCCCGCGCCCTGTGCTCGTATGTCGCGGTCGCTACGCCTGCGCGGCGGGGCCGCCCACCGGCCGGCTGGCGGCGGAGAGCAGCAGCGCGAGCACCTTGCCCATCAGGTCGTCGGGCACCGCGTCCGGGTCCGCCAGCTTCTGGCGTGCGATGCCGTCGGCGAGCGCGTCGATCACCAGCGCGAGCTGCTCGGCGGGGATGTCCAGCTCGAGGTCGAACTCGCGCACGCCGTCGGCGATCAGCTTGGTGATCACCTGGCGCATCTGCGCGAAGCGCGCGGCCACCTTCGGGCGCATCCGCGGGTCGCGCACGCCGTAGGCCCAGAACTCCATGAACAGCAGCAGCAGCTCCGGCTCGCGGTCGATCATCGTCATCCACTGGCGCGCGCCGCCGGTGGCCTTCTCGGCCATCGAGTCCCGCGCCCCCACCGCCTCCGCGATCTCACGCGCGTGCTCTTCGATCTCGCGCTCCATCAACACGAGGAAGAGATCCTCCTTGCCGTCGAAGTTCGAGTACAGCGCGCCGGTGGAGAACCCGGCCTCGGAGGCGATCTCGTCGACGGAAGCGCCGTGGAAGCCGCTGCGCGCGAAGGCGCCGCGGGCGGCGGCGAGCAGCCGCTCGCGCGTGTTCGCGCGGCTCTGCTCGCGGGTCATGCGCGTCGCCTCCATGTCCGGGGATATTACTTGACAGAGCGCTCGCTATTTCGATAGCGTTCGTTATCCAATTCGAGCAGCCGGATGGCAGCTGGATCAGCGATAGGAGCGACCCGATGGCGAGCGCAACATCACCCACGTCCACTGACGCGTCGAATGTGGCCAGCCTCCCGGCGGACGCGATCTCCTACGAGGATCTGTACGCGCGCTGGGAGCGCGGCAACTGGTCGGCGATGGAGCTGGACTTCACCGAGGACGCGCGCCAGTGGCGCGAGGACTTCACCGAGTTCGAGCGCCAGGCGGCGCTGTGGAACTACTGCCTGTTCTTCTGGGGCGAGGACGCGGTCGCGGACAACCTCTCCCCTTACATCGACGCGGCACCGCGCGAGGAGCAGAAGTACTTCCTCACCACCCAGCAGGTCGACGAGGCGCGCCACGCGGTGTTCTTCAAGCGCTTCATGCAGGAGGTGTGCGGCATCGGCGACGGCTCGATGGCGAGCGGCCTGAGCGCGATCAAGCCGCAGCTGACGGTCGGCTTCCGCAAGATCTTCGACCGGCTCGACACGATGGCCGACGAGCTGCGAGCCGACCGCTCCCCCGCGCAGCTCGCCGCGGCGGTGACGCTCTACCACATCGTGATCGAGGCGGCGCTCGCCCAGCCCGGCCAGCACTTCATCTGCAGCTACCTCGAGGAACGTGACCAGCTGCCGGCGTTCCGCGAGGGGATGGCGAACATCGCCGCCGACGAGCAGCGCCACATCGGCTTCGGCGTGAAGCTCCTGTCGGACCTCAACCGCGAAGACCCCAAGGGCGTGCCCAAGGCGGTCGCTCGCACACTGCGCGAGGTCACCCGCTACACCTCCCAGGTGCTGATGCCCCCGGGCTGGGACGAAAGCTACTTGACGGTGTTCAACTACACCTTCGACAAGGTCGGCGTGGAGGGCCTCACGTCGATGAGCACCAAGCTGCGCTCTGCCGGCCTCGCGATCGAGTCGCTTCCGGGGCCGGCGCTGCTGCCACCGGGCCTCTCGCCGCTCGAGGTCTCACAGCGCGGCCGCGCGCTCGCGAAAGCCGGCGTGATCGGCGTGCGCGAAGGCCCCTCCTCGCGCGACCCCGAGACGATCGCGCTGCTGTTCGACACGATCCGCCGGCAGGTCAACCCGAACCACGGCCTCAAGCGGCCGACGACGTTCCAGTGGGAGTTCACCGACCCCGACGTCCCCACGTGGCACATGACGGTGAACAACGGCTCGTCCACCGTCGAGCAGGGCGAGGCGTCGAACCCCGACCTGCGCCTGCGGCTCTCCTACCAGGACTGGGTCGACATCATCGGCGAGCGCCTGGACCCGCTGCGCGCCGTCGCCACCGGCCGTCTGCGCCCCCGCGGCAACCCGCTCGCGCTCGGTCGGCTGGGGAAGGTGTTTCCGCGGGGTTGACCGCGCCGATCACGGACACGACTACTGAACTTGCGCCGATCCGTGCGAGTGTCGGTTGCCGCTTCCGCCGGGTCGCGGGACAGGCCGTGGCAATGCACCACCGTGTCCCTCGTAGATGCCTATCGTCGTAGGAGGGGCCTTGATCTGGTCAGGTGGTAGCGGCTTCGGTGCCATGCGCTCATTCTACCGTCAGCGCCGCCAACCACGCCAACGTCTGGATAACCATGAGTACGCCCAGCGCACCCGACAGCCACGAGATGCACCGCACCTTGAACGCGTTCTCCTCACGAAGGTTCTGATAGCCATAGCCAGCCGCCGCAAGCCAGCCAAGGGTGTCAGCGGAAGCTTCGGACACCGCTTGCTCATATAGATGGTCATAGAGCTCGGAGGCGTCGACAGCGAATCTCAACTGCCACGGCGCGAGCAGGATCGCTGCGACGACCAATCCAAGAGTTAGCGCGGTAAGCGCGAGCCAGCCTACGGTGTGCAAACCCCGTGCCCGCACGGCAGTAGCGCCCAAGAAAGACGCCACCAGCGCATGTGCCGCGAGAAGCGTTCCGGTGCGTTGCCGTATCCCGGTGACGATCCCCTCCTGATCAGCGAGGGCGGATCGACCTGCCTCGTAGGTGATGTCCTCCAGAGTTCGCATTGGCACGCAACGGTAGGAGCCACTTAGGATGAAATGGTTCGTTCGTTGGCGGGCAGCTTCTCGAGCACCCGGGGTTAACCGGGAGAGAACTCGCGTTCGGCGGCTGATGCGCCACCTGCCGGCTGCGAAGAGTGCGCGCCACGAGCCGCGGAGGCCCCGACTGTTGCTTCACTCGCAGAGTTCGACGACGCCGCCCGAGCCGCCGGTGTGGTCGGCGGCGCACTCGCTATGGATCGCTGCGCTCCCGCGGCCAGCGTCTGCTCAGGACCAAACTCGCGGCTGGCCTTGCCCGCGGGCGTGAGCGCCGCGGTGGCCGAGTGAGCGTGAGCTGAGTCGGATTCACTCGCGGCGAGAGCGCCAGCGCCGATCCCGAGCACGGAGCGGTGCGGCGCGGCGGCGGCGCGTGCAACGCGGTGGCGCGGCGCATGCGGATGCTGCCCGCCGACACCCAACACCACACACCCCGCGCCGACGCTCAGCGCGAGCACGCAGCCTGCCGCGAGCTTGCCGGCGCCCGCGAACAGCCAGCCCCCTCCGGCCATGCCGCCCGCCCCCGCCCCAGCTCCAGCAGCACCCGACGCGGACAGCGCGCCGGCACTCGCCCCGCCGCCCGCCGCCCCAGCCGCAGAGCTCGCGTGAGTACCGCCCCCCACCCGCGCGAGCGCCGCGGCCCCGATCCCATACGGCAGGAACACCGGCGGCAGCGTCGCGGCCAGGCCGCGGAGCGAGGTCACGTACACGCGACAGGACGGACACTCGCTGCGATGCATGAGCGCGAGCTGGTAGCGCTCGCCATCGGGGTCGAGGATCCCGTACGCGAGCGCACGCATGAGCGATCCCTGCTCCTCGCACCAACCGCCGTCGCGGATCGTCTCGACGAGAGCGCCCACCTTGCCCGCAACGCCGGGCCTGCCGACCCCCGCGCCCTCCATCAGCTTGCGCATCCGCGCCTCGCTCACCCCCATCCGCTCGGCCGCCTGCGCGCGCGTGAGGCCCTGCAGATAGCACAGCACGGCCGCCTCTCGCTCACGTGCGCTCAGACGCCCGCGCATGCCCTCGAACAGCTGACGCAGCGTCGCGCGATCGTCGAGCTCCGCCGCCATGTCGGGCTCGTGCGCGCCCTCTAGCTCCACCTCCGTGCCCTCGAGCGGCGCACACGCGTCGAGCGGCTGGAGATCCCCTCCGCGATGAACGCGCCGCCGCGCGCGGTGCTCCTCGATCGCGCGGCGGAACGTCACCAGCACCAGCCAGCCCGCGGGATTGTCGATCTCCTGGCCGTCGAGCACCGCCGCGTACAGCCCCTGCCACGCCGTCGCGTAACACGCCTCGAGATCACTCCGGTCGAGCGTCACGCCGCTGCCCTTCAGGCGCGCGCGCACAGCCGCGAGCACCCGTCCTCGCAGCGCCTCGAACTCGCCGCGCAGGAGTCGTTCGGCGCGGAAGCGACGCACGGTCAGTGGACTCATGCGCCGGGAGCTTACGAATCCTGCGAGTTTGGCGAATCCTGCTAGCTGGTCGCATCGAATAGCCCTGCAAATCGGGCACTCCGGAGTTTTCACGCGCCCGCGAGCGTTTCCATCCGTCCGTACGACCCGAGCCGCGGTCAGCTAAGCGAAGCGGGCGATCTGCGCGAGACTGACGGCGCGCATGTCCCCGCCGGCGCGCTGAGCGCGGTGCCACTCCACCACGAGGCCGAGCGCTTCCTCCAGGTCCCATCCGGGTCGCCAGTCGAGCTCGCGCCGCGCCGCGCCCGAGTCGAGCGCCAGGTACGCCGCCTCGGGCGGGTTGACTCCCTCGTCGAGATCCCAACGCAGCGCTCCGTCCCACAGCTCTCCCAGCCGCTCCAACATCCAGCTCACGGTGCGAGCGTCCTCGGCGGGAGGGCCGAAGTTCCATTCGCGTGCCGCGTCCGCGCTCGTCCACAGCGCCTGCGCCAGCATGAGGTACCCCGCCAGAGGATTTAGCACGTGCTGCCACGGGCGCACCGCGTGCGGGTTTCTGACGCTGAGGATCTCGTCGCGCTCGACCGCGCGCACCGCGTCGGCGATCAGCCTGTCCTCGCCCCAGTCCCCGCCGCCGATCACATTGCCGGCCCGCGCCGTGGCCACCCGCGGCGAGCCCTCCGCCGAGAAGAACGACCTTCGGTACGCCGAAGCCGCGAGCTCCGCGCACGCCTTCGAGCTCGAGTACGGATCGTCGCCGCCCAGCGGATCCCCCTCGACGAAGCGCCTCGGGCCGTCGAGCGGGTTCTCGTAGCACTTGTCCGACGTGACGACCACCACGGCGCGCACCTCGGAGCCCGCCTCGCGGATCGCGTCGAGCACGTTCACCGTGCCCATCAGGTTGATCTCGTAGGTGAGCACCGGGTCGCGCAGCGAGCGCCTCACGAGCGGCTGCGCGGCGAGATGCAGCACGACCTCCGGCGCCGCCTCGGCCACCGCCTCTCGCACAGCGGCCGCATCGCGCACGTCGGCCGCGAGCTCGCGCATCTCCGCGCCCACGTTCGCGAGCTCGTAAAACGACGGACCACGCGTCGCTCCACGCGACAGACCGGTGACGTCCGCGCCGAGCGATTGCAGCCAAAGCGTCACCCACGCGCCCTTGAAGCCCGTGTGGCCGGTCACCAGCACCCGCCGTCGCATCCAGAAGTCGGGGTCCACAGGCACGAGGGCGGGTATCTTCACGCAATCGCCGCTCCGCACGCTCACACCTCGACCACCGCGGGCATCCCCACGCCACCAGAGCGTGTCGCGATCCTCGAGGTCCCGCTGGCGGTGTCCGACTACGACGAGGTGATCGACTGGATGGATGCGATGGTCGCGGCGAACGCGCGCGGCTACGTCACCGCGGCGGCGGTCAACCTCGTGATGTCCGCCCACGAGGACCCCGAGACGATGGCGGCGACGCTCGGAGCCACGCTCGCCGTGCCCGACGGCCAGCCGCTCGTGTGGGCGCTGCACGCCCTCGGATACCCGCGCGCCACGCGCGTCTACGGACCGGACCTGATGGCCAACTTCTGTGCGCGCGCAGCACAAACGGGGATGCCGATGTACCTGTACGGCGGGCGCACGCCCGAGGCTCTCCAGCTGCTCGAAGAGCGACTGCGCGAGCGGTTCCCGGGACTGCGGATCGTGGGGAGCCAATCCCCCCCCTTTCGCGAGCTCACACCCGAGGAGGAGGACGCCGCGGTCGCCGCGATCGACGCCTCGGGCGCGGCGGTGGTGTGGGTCGGCACCGGTCAACCGAAGCAGGAGAAGTGGATGCTGCGGATGCGCCCCCGCCTGGCCGCACCGCTGCTCGTGGGTGTGGGCGCGGCGTTCGACTTCCACGCGGGGCTCGTCTCCCAGGCTCCGCCCTGGATGCAGCGCAACGGGCTGGAGTGGATCTACCGACTGTCGCGCGAGCCGCGGCGCCTGTGGCGACGCTACGCCCGCTACAACCCGCTGTTCGTGGTCGGCTTCGCGCGCCAGTACGCGCGCCACCGCCTCGCCAAGCGCGCGTGATCGCGACCGGCCGCGCTTTGGCTACCGGGGTAACGCCCGTGTGCCCGCCGCTAACCTTCTGGCGTATATGAGCCCCGCTCAGAGCACCGCGGACGTGGCGGTCATCGGACTCGGACGCGTCGGACTGCCGCTCGCGCTGTCGTTCGCCGACCGCGGCCTCGATGTCGTCGGTATCGACAACGATCCCGCGCGGCTTGGCGCCGTGCGCGAAGGCAGGATGCCGTTCGAGGAGACCGGAGCGCAGGAGGTGCTCGATCGCGTGGTGGCGGGGGGGGCGGGCGGGACCGGATCTTCGAGGCTGTCACTGTCCGAGCGCGTGGTCGACGCCGCGCGCGCGCGTCAGATCGTGATCACGCTCGGCACGCCGTCCTTCTCGCACATCGAGATCGACATGCGCGACATCCGTTCGGCACTCGACGACCTGCTCGGCGTGCTCGCGCCGGGACACTCGCTGATCCTGCGCTCGACCGTCGCGCCCGGGACGACCGACTTCGTCGCCGGCTACCTGGCCAAGCACCGCGGCTTTCAGATCGGCGAGGAGGTGTTCGTGGCGCACGCGCCCGAGCGGATCGCCGCGGGGCGCTTCCTCGAGGAGATCGACACGCTGCCGTGCATCGTCGGCGGCGTCGGCGCGCGCTCGGGAGAGGTTGTCGCGGAGCTGTTCGGCGCCTTCCGCGCGCCGATCGTGCAGACCACGCCTGTACAGGCGGAGCTCGCGAAGATCTGGGCGAACATCCTGCGCTACACGAACTTCGCGCTGCCGAACCTGCTGATGATGGACTGCGAGCGCTACTCCGCGAACGTGTTCGACGTCATCGACCTGATCAACCGCGACTACCCGCGCGGCGGGATCGCCCAGCCGGGCCTCACCGCGGGGACTTGTCTGCGCAAGGACTTCACGTTCTCCGAGGAGCGCTCCGCCGCACCCGGGATGCTGCTCGCGGTCTCGCGCGTGAACGAGTCCGTGCCGCTGTTCCTGCTCGAGGGAGCCAAGCGACGCCTCGGCTCGCTCGCCGACCGCAAGGTCGCCGTGCTCGGGCTGGCGTTCAAGGCCGACACAGACGACGAGCGCGACTCACTCGCACACAAGCTCATCCGGCTGCTCGAGCGCGAGCTCGCCGACGTGATCGTGCACGACCCGCGCGTGGCCACGCCCACCGCATCCTTCGAGGACGCGATCGAGGGAGCCGACGTGGTCGTGATCGCCGCCAACCACACCGAGTTCCGCGACCCGCAGGCACTCGCGAGGATCGCCGAGCGCGCCGCGAGCGACTGCCTGGTGGTCGACCCGTGGAACTGCTGGGGCGCGACGCAGGTGTTCGCCTACGCCTCCGAGCTCCTCGCCCTGACTCCCGGCCACACGGCTCAGCCGAGCGCATGAGCCGCGTCCTGGTCACCGGCGGCGCCGGCACGATCGGCGCCGCGGTCGTCAAACGCCTGCTCGCCGATCCCGCATGGGAGGTGCGCGTCTCCGATCAGCGGCTCGCGCCGCAGTGGATGCGCGAGGGGTGCGAGGTGCACACGGGCGACCTGCGCCTGCTCGAGGAGGCGCACAGGGCCACCAAGGGCTGCTCCCACGTGATCCACCTTGCCGCGATCGTCGGCGGGATCGCGAACTTCCACAAACTGCCCCACACGCTCACCGAGGTCAACAACGCGCTCTACAACGCCGTCATCCGCGCCGCGCTCGATCTCGAAGTCGAGCGCTTCGTGTATGTGTCCTCGTCGATGGTCTTCGAGAACGCAGAGCTGTTCCCCACGCCCGAGGACTACCTGCCGCGCTGCCCCACCCCCACCTCCGCCTACGGGTTCTCCAAGCTCACGGGCGAGGTGTACTGCCGCGCCGCCCACGACGAGCACGGCTTCCCCTACACGATCTGCCGCCCGTTCAACGCTTACGGCCCCGGCGAGATGCCCGACGCGGAACCGGGAATCGCGCACGCGGTGCCCGACCTGATCAACAAGGTGCTCTCCGGCCAGAGCCCGCTGCAGATCTTCGGCTCGGGCGAGCAGACGAGAACGCTCACGCACATCGACGACATCGCCGACGGCGTGGTCACCGCGATGGCCTCGCCCGCCGCGCTGAACGAGGACTTCAACATCTCCGCAGCGCGCGAGCTCACCGTCGCGGAGATCGCGCGCATCGTGTGGGAGACATGCGACGAGGACCCCGAGGCGTTCGAGCTCGAGCACCTGCCGACGTTCGCCGTGGACGTCCAGAGGCGCTGGCCGTCGGTGGAGAAGGCCGAGCGATTGCTCGGCTGGAAGGCGCAGATCGAGGTCGAGGACGGCATCGCGTCCACCGTGCGCTGGCTGCGTGAGCTGCGCGCCTCGAGCGAGCCCGCGGCGCTCGCCTCCACATGAGCTCCCGCCGACCAACCGCGCGCGGCAGGTAGGCTCCCGCCCCATGTCCGCTCGCCCCTCAGCGCTCGTCACCGGCGTCACCGGCCAGGACGGCTCCTACCTCGCCGAGCTGCTGCTCGAGAAGGGCTACGACGTGCACGGCATGGTCCGCCGCGCCTCGACCGAGAAGTTCGACCGCATCGAGCACATCCGCGATCGCATCACGCTGCACCAGGGCGACCTGCTCGACCAGCGCTCGCTCGTGGACGCCCTGCGCGCCTCCAAACCGAGCGAGATCTACAACCTCGCCGCGATGTCATTCGTCGCCGTCTCCTGGATCCAGCCGACCCTCACCGCCGAGTTCACCGGCGTGGGCGTCACGCGCATGCTCGAGGCGATGCGCGAAGTGTGCCCCGAGGCGCGCTTCTACCAGGCGTCCTCCAGCGAGATGTTCGGCAAGGTGCTCGAGGTCCCGCAGACCGAGACCACGCCGTTCTACCCGCGCTCGCCTTATGGCGTGGCCAAGGCTTACGGGCATTTCATTACGGTTAATTATCGTGAGTCATATGACCTGCACGCAACCAGTGGAATACTTTTCAATCATGAGTCGCCACGCAGGGGTTTGGAGTTCGTAACACGCAAGATCACCTGGCACGCGGCCGCGATCAAGCTCGGGTTGCAGAAGGAGCTGCGGCTCGGCAACCTCGACGCTGAACGCGACTGGGGCTACGCGAAGGACTACGTCGAAGCGATGTGGCTGATGCTGCAGCGCGACACGCCCGAGGACTACGTGATCGCGACCGGCACGGCCAACTCCGTGCGCGAGTGCTGCGAAGTGGCGTTCGACGAGGCCGGCCTGGGCGACTTCGAGCAGTACGTAACGATCGACCCCGCGTTCGTGCGCCCCGCGGAGGTCGACCACCTGATCGGCGACCCCGCGAAGGCCGGGCGCGATCTAGGCTGGGTGCCGCAGACGAGCTTCGAGGAGCTGATCCGGCTGATGACGCGTGCCGACATGGCACTGCTCGCGCCGCGCTGACTCGATGACGGTCCCGCTGTTCGACACCTCCGCACCGCTCGCCGGGTTGCGCAATGAGCTGCGCGGCGCGGTCGAGCGGGTGCTCGACTCCGAGCGCTACATCCTCGGCCCGGAGGTGAGCGCGTTCGAGCGGGAGTTCGCCTCCCACTGCGGCTCCGAGCACGCGGTCGGCGTCGCGAACGGCACCGAGGCGATCACGATCGCCCTGCGCGCGATGGGGGTGGGACCGGGCGATGAGGTCGTGGTTCCCTCTTTCACGTTCTACGCCTCCGCCGAGGCGATCCCGCCGACGGGAGCGACGCCGGTGTTCTGCGACGTCGACCCGGACACCTTCTGCGTGACCGCCGAGACGGTGCGCGCCGCGCTCACTCCTAGCACCAAGGCCGTCATCGCGGTTCACCTGTTCGGCAACGTCGCGCCCGTCGCGGAGATCGAGGCGCTCGGCGTGCCCGTGCTCGAGGACGCCGCGCAGGCGGCCGGCTCGCTCGTCGGCGAGAAGCGCCCTGGCGCGCTCGGCACGGCGGCGACGTTCTCGTTCTTCCCATCCAAGAACCTCGGCTGCTTTGGCGACGGCGGCATGATCACCACATCCGACGCGCACGTCGCCGAGCAGGCGCGCACTCTGCGCTTCCACGGCTCGCACGACAAGGTCACCTACGAGCAGGTCGGCTACAACTCGCGCCTCGATGAGCTGCAGGCGGCGATCCTGCGCGTGCAGCTGCCGCACCTCGACGGCTGGGCCGACGGGCGTCGCAAGGCCGGACGCCACTACGAAGACGCCGGCCTCGGCGAGCTCGTCACATTGCCGAAAGCGGTCGCGGGCTCGTCGCCCGCGTGGCACCTCTATGTCATCGCGAGCCCCGAGATCGAGCGCGTCGAAGTGGCGCTCGCGGCGGCTGGCATCGGCTACAAGGCCTACTACCGCACGCCCGTGCACCTGCAGGCGCCGATGCGCCGGTGGGCCGAGGGGGTCGAGCTGCCGGCCACGGAACGCGCCGCCGCGACCCATCTCGCGATCCCCATGAGCCCCGTGCTCACACGCGAGCAGGCCGACGAGGTCGCCGCCGCGATGCGCTCCGCGCTCGCCTAGCTTCTAGCGCCAGCGCTCCAAACGGTCCTCGCCCGGCACTTCGCGCACGACCCGCGCCGGCACGCCCATCACCACCGCGCGCGGGGGCACGTCGTGGGTCACGACCGCGCCGGCCGCCACGAACGCCTCCTCGCCGATCTCCACGCCCGGCGTCAGCACCGCCCCGGCGCCCACGCGACACGCGCGCCGCAGCGTCGCCCCGCGCGCGGGCTTCTCGGGACCGTGGCGACCCATCGTGTCGTCGTTCGTGGTCGTCACCCCGGGCCCCACGAACACGTCGTCCTCGATCGTGCTGAAGGCCGTCAGGTACACGTTCGTCTGCACCCGCACGCGCGCACCGAGCGCGACGTCGTTGTCCACCACGCTTCCGCGCCCGATCACCGAACCATCGCCGATCGAGGCGCGCTCGCGCACATAGGACTGATCGCCGAGGATCACCTCCGCGCCGATGCTCGCGCCCGCGAACACGACCGCGCCCGCGCCGACGCTCACGTTCGCGCCCAGCACCAGCGGGCCGACCTCGCCCTTGGCGAGCGAGTGGCGCGCGAGCCGCGGGCGCTTGCCGAGCACCGCGTGATCCTCGACCGAGCAGCCGTCGCCGAGGACCGTGCCGTCGTGCACGACCACGTAGGAGCCGAAGACCACGCCCTCGCCGACCTGGACTCCGTCTCCGAGCAGCGGGCCGCCCGCGGCCACCGGCTGGTGAGGGCGCTCGCCGCTCACAGGCGCACGACATCGGGAGAGCTCGTCGTGCGCGTGACCCCGCGCAGGTCGAGCACCAGGCGCGCGCGCCGGGCGACGAGCTCGTGGTCGACGCTCGGGTGCGCCGTGACGATCAGCGTCAGATCCGCGTCCGCGACCGCCTCCTCGAGATCCACGCTCGACAGCGAGAACTCCGCCACGCTCGGCACGTGCGGGTCGTGGTAGGAGACCTCGGCGCCGAGATCTCGCAGCAGCGCGATGATCTTCAGCGCGGGCGACTCGCGCACGTCGCCCACACCTGGCTTGTAGCTAACGCCCACCACCGCGATGCGAGAGCCTTTGACCGACAGCCCACGGTCGTTGAGCGCACGCTGCGCCTTCGCGACGCAGTGGTAGGGCATCTGCTGGTTGACCTTGCCCGCCAGCTCGATGAACTCCGTGGCCATGTCGAACTCGCGCGCGCGCCAGCTCAGGTAGAACGGATCCACCGGCAGGCAGTGCCCGCCCATCCCAGGCCCCGGCTCGAAGCGCATGAACCCATACGGCTTGGTCGCGGCCGCATCGACGACCTCCCAGATGTCGATGCCCATCCGGTCCGTCAGCATCGCGAGCTCGTTCACGAGCGCGATGTTCACCGAGCGGAAGATGTTCTCCAGCAGCTTCGTCAGCTCCGCCGCCTCCGGGCTCGACACGCACACCACCTCGTCGCACACGACCCCGTACAGCTCCCGCGCGCTCTCCGCGCAAGCGGAGGTCAGCCCGCCGACGACCTTCGGGGTGGAGCGCAGCGTGAAGTCCGTGCGGCCGGGGTCGACGCGCTCCGGCGAGAACGCCAGATGGAAGTCCCTGCCCGCCGCTAGGCCCGACTCCTCCAGCAGCGGCGCCACCCGCTCGCGCGTGGTCCCTGGATAGGTGGTCGACTCGAGCACCACCAGCTGGTCGGCTCGGAGCACGTCCGCAAGCGCCCGCGTGGCTTCCAGGAGCGGCCCCAGGTCGGGCTCGCGATTGCGTGTCAGTGGGGTCGGCACGCAGATCAGCACCGCGTCCGCCGCGGTCAGCTCCGCGTAGCGCGTGGTGGCGTGGATCCGCTCGGCCACCGCGGCCAGGCTCTCGTCGGGGACGTCCTCGATGTAGGAGCGACCCGCCGCGATCGCGTCGATCTTGCGAGCGTCGACGTCCACCGCGATCACCTCGCAGCCCTCGTGCGCGAACGCCACCGCCAGCGGCAAGCCGACGTAGCCCAGCCCGATCACGCCAACGGTGCGCATCAGGGGCGCAGTCTAGGGCCTGGATTGGACGAGCCAGGAGCCAGAGGGCGGCTCAGGAGCGCGCGGCGGACGCCTGCAGCGAGCGCAGGTCCGCGTCCACCATCCGCTGGATCAGCTCCTCGAAGCTGACCTGCGCACGCCATCCGAGCTGCTCGCGCGCCTTCGTCGGATCGCCCACGTTGGGGGTGCTCCTCTTCGACTCCTCCACCCGCAGCAGGCTGGTGTCTTCGCGTAGATACGGCTCCGGATCGAGATCCACGCACGCGAAGGCCGTCCTCGCCAGCTCAGCCACCGTGTGCCCCACGCCGCTCGCGAGCACGTAGTCCTCGGGACGCTCCTGCTGGAGCATCAGCCACGCGCCCTCCATGATGTCGCCCGCGAACGACCAGTCGCGGACCGCATCCAGCGAGCCGAGGGTGAGCTCGTCCTGCAGGCCCAGCGAGATCGCCGCCGCCGCGCGCGTGACCCGGCGCGTGACGAACTGCTCCGGCCGGCGCTCGGACTCGTGGTTGAACACGATCCCGCTGCAAGCGTAAAGCCCGTCGTGGGCGCGAATCGCGCCCACCAGCTCGTGCGCGGCAAGCCGCGCGATCGCGTACGGGGTGGTCGGCCGGCACCGCGTGTCCTCCCGCTGCGGGCTCTCGGGCGCATCGCCGAAGACCGCGCCGGAAGCCGCCACGAACACGCGCGTCTCACGGTCGATGTCGCGGACCGCTTCCAGGATCTCCGCGCACGAGCCGGCGATCGTCGCGATCGTGTTCCCCGGCCGTTCCCACGACGCGGGCACGAACGACGGGCCCGCGAGGTGGTAGATCTCGGCCGGGCGCACCTCCTCGATCGCGGCCCGCAGCGTCCCCGGACGCTCCAGATCCCCCTCCACTATGTCCACCTGGCCACGCAGGTGCTCGGACGAGCCGAGCGAGCGCTCTCGCGATCCACGCGCCACCCCGGTCACCGCATAGCCCTTCTCGAGCAGCAGCTCCGCCAAGAACGAGCCGTCCTGGCCGGTGAGGCCGGTGATCAGGGCGCTCGAGGTGACAGGCACGGCCGCAGCTTACCCGTCGTAGATGGCGCCCAGCGCACGCGCCACCGCGTCGGGCGCACACAGCGCGCCCACCCGCTCGAGCCCGCGCGCGCCGGCGTCGCGGTCACCCACCACTCGCACGATCGCGTCCGCCAGCGCGCGCGCGTCGCCCGCGGGAACGAGTGCGTCGCGCTCGATCAACTCGGGGAGCGCACCCACATCGCTGCCAACCACCGGCACGCCCGCCGCCATCGCCTCGGCGGCCGCCAGCCCGAACGTCTCAGCCGAGCGCGACGGCACGAGCGCGATCGCGGCGCCCGCGCGCAGCCCCGCGAGCGCCTGCTCGTCCACGCTTCCGAGAAAGCGGACCGCGCCCTCTCCCGCGCGAACGCGCAGCGCACCCGCCTCGGGCCCGTCGCCCGCCACCACCAGCGGGATGCCCGCCAACCGGCACGCGTCGACCGCCACGTCCACGCCCTTCTCGGGCGACAGGCGCGAGACCACCAGCGCGTAGCGCTCGTGCGCGAACCCGACCGAGCCGCCTCCTCCATCGTCGCCCACGCCGAGCGACGGAGGCGCTTCGGCCGCGCGCACCGGCGGAGCAAGCACGTGCACGCACTCCCACGGCAGCGGCGCTCCGAGCGCCCGCAGCCGCTCGCGCGCGAACACGCTCGGCACAATCACCGCGTCAGCCTGCTCCACCAGGCGCTCCTGCCACAGCGCGAGCGACGCCGCGTATGCGGCCGCCTCCGGGCGGCTGCCCCGGCAGTTCAGCCGCGCTCCCGGGAGCGTGTTGCGCCCATGGCAGCGCGTGCACTCCTCGCCTTTGGTGAAGCACACGCCCACCGCGCACACCAGCCTGTACTGGTGCAGGTGCAGCACCACCCGGGCGCCCGCCGCTCGTGCGGCCGCGAGCGCCCGCCAACCGAACGCGGGATGCAGGTTGTGGGCGTGAACCACACGCGCCCCGCCGCTGCGCACCGCGCGCTTCACCTCCCCGGAGTCCAAGCCGCCGCGCATCAATCCGAGGGCTGCACGCGCCTGACCCAGATCCGCGGAGCTGCGCGCGAGCAGCTCCGCCGGCTCGTTCAGATGCTCGCGCACGAGCCACAGCAGATCCTCCACCACGCGCTCCTCGCCACCCGTCGTGCGGTAGCGGTTGTGCAGGAACAGGACCATGTCTCCCACCGCAGCCTATTGGCGAGCGGAGCCGGGAGTCCCGCAGCGGGCGCAAACCTAGACTGTCTGCCACAGATGACACCCGCGTCGATCGTGATACCCACCCGTGAACGCCTCTCCTACCTCGAGGTGGCGCTGTCCTCGATCGCCCCGGCGGCCGCACGTACCGGCGCGGAGGTGCTCGTGGTCGACGACGCCGGACCGTCGCCCATGGCTCGAGCGCTGGCAGCGCGCTTCGGCGCGCGCTACGAGCCCCACCCCGGGCCGCTCGGGCTTAACGTTGCCCGCAACACCGGCGTGGAGCGCTCGGACGGCGAGCTGGTGGTGTTCGTCGACGACGACGTGCGCGCGAGCCCGGGGTGGCTCGAGGCGCTGCTCGACGCCGCCGTCGCGAACCCGGACGTGGACGTGTTCACCGGCCCGATCAGGGTCCGGATGGAGGGCCGGACACCGCACAGCTGCGGACGCGAGCCGCCGCCGATCACGAGCCTCGACCTCGGCGAGCACGACACCGACACGCGCTACGCGTGGGGCGCCAACATGGCGATCCGTCGCAGCGCCCTGCAGCGCGTTGGCCCGTTCGACGTGACGCTCGAGCACGGCGGCGACGAGCAGGAGTGGCAGGAACGCCTGCGCACGCAGACCCCCGGCGCGCGGGTGATGTACGTGGCGGCGGCCGCCGTGGAGCACCGCCGCGTCGGCGCCGACGCGCGGCTGGCTTCGCTCATGCGCGGCGCTCACGCGCGCGGTCGCGCCGCGCGGCGCTTCGACGCACGGCGAGGACAGGCACCGTCGTTCGCACGCGAGCTGCTGACGCTCGCCGGCTGCGCCGGCCACGTCGTGCGCCGCCGTTGCCCGGCCGGCCTGACGATGGTCGCCCACAGCGCGGGGCGGCTGCGCGAGGGCCTGCACGAGCGCGTTGCGGGCGCCCCCTCGACGCCGGTCCACTCGGCGTCGAACGGCGCAGCGCCCGCTCCCGCCGACGACTTCCTGTCGGGCACCAGCGGCACCGTCGGCGGAGTCGATGCGGTGCGCCGTGCCGCAATCGACGAGGCAGTCGATGCGTGGGAGCTGTTGAGCGGACGGCGGCTGCGCCTGGCGCGCGCCGCGCGCGACTCGCCGCCACAGCGACGCGTGCTCGCTTTGAGCGTGCAGCGGCCCGAGCGACGCGAGCTCGCCGACTCGATCGCCGCGGAGCTCGGGCGCTCACGCCATCTGCTCGAGCTGCGCACGTGCCCTCCCGGCGAGCTGGGCAAGTTCGAGAACCTCAACCGACTGCTCGCGGACCACCCGCCCGAGGGTCACGACTGGCTGCTAGTGATTGACGACGACGTGGAGTTGCCACGCGGCTTCCTCGATCGTTTCGTGTTCCTGTGCGAGCGCTTCTCGCTCGCGCTCGCGCAGCCAGCGCACCGCTTGAACTCGCACGCCGCGTGGCCGGTCACGCGACGCCGGCCGGGAAGCGTCGTGCGCGAGACCGGCTTCGTGGAGATCGGGCCCGTGACCGCGTTCGCGCGTGCGACCTTCCCGGCGCTGCTGCCGTTCCCCGATCTGCGCATGGGCTGGGGGCTGGACGTCCACTGGGCCGCGCTAGCGCGCGAGCACGGCTGGCGCTGCGGCGTCGTGGACGCGGTGTCGATCCGCCACCGCGCGGCACCCGCAGCGGCCGACTATCCACGCCAGGCGGCGATCGACGAGGCTCGCGCGTTCCTCGCCGACCATCCATATGTGACCGCCGGCGAGGCCGGACGCACACTGACGACCCACCGGAGCTGGTGAGCGGCGTGTCGCGTCATGGACCGAAGGTGGCGGTGGTGGCCGAGTTCTATCCAAGCCAGCGCGATCCCGTGCTGGGTATCTGGGCCCACCGTCAGGCGTTGGCAGCGCGTGACGCGGGCGCCGAGGTGCACGTGCTCGTGCTGCACCGTCTGGTGCCGCCCCGTGCGTCGCTCGTCGCGGGCGCCGGCGGCGCAAGGAGCGAGCTGGCGGCGCGCGTCCGCGAGCCGCGCGCACAGGAGCGCGACGGCCTGCCGATCACATACGTCCCATACGTCTCCCCGCCCCGCGGGCGCTCATACGCGAAGTGGGGCGCGTGGGCAGCACCCGCGCTCGCGCTCGCGCTGCGTCGCCTCGAGCGCTCGTTTGGCTTCGAGCTGATCCACGCCCACAACGCCGTGCCCGCCGGCGATGCGGTCCGGCGCACGCGCCGCGACACGCCGCTCGTGGTGTCGGTGCACGGTGGCGACGTGCTCTACACCGCGACGCGCGACGAGGCGGGCCGCGTTGCCGTCGCCCGCGGCCTGGGCGCCGCGCGCCTGGTACTCGCCAACAGCGAGGGCATCGCGACGCTGGCGCGCGAGCACGGCGCGAAACAGACGCGCGTGGTGCACCTCGGGGCGGACCTGCCCGTCGCCGGACGCACCACCGGACGCGATGCGGGAGGCACGGTCGAGCGAGCCGCATTCCCGTCGCTCGTGACCGTCGGACACCTGGTGACGCGCAAGCGCCACGCCGACGTGCTGCGCGCGCTCGCCGTGCTGGGACCTCGCCACCCCACGCTGCGCTACGTGATCGTGGGCGACGGGCCCGAGCGGGTGCCGTTGGAAGGGCTCGCCGCGCGCCTCGGCGTAGCCGGGCGCGTGGACTTCCTCGGTCAGCTGGCGCCGCGCGAGGCGCTCGAGTGCGCGGGCCGCTGCACGCTGTTTGTGATGCCCTCCACCGACGAGGCGTTCGGCGTGGCCTATGTCGAGGCGATGGCCGCTGGCCTGCCCGCGATCGGCTGCCGCGGCGAGCCGGGGCCGGAGGAGATCGCCGCCGCGGGCGACGGCTTCGTGCTCGTGCCACCCGGGGACATCGAGCGACTGACGCAGCGGATCGACGAGCTGCTCTCGGATCCGCAGCGGCTGCGCGAGGCCGGCCAGCGGGCGCGAGCGACGGTCGCCGCGCACTTCACCTGGGAGCGCTGCGGCGAGCAGACGGTGTCCGCGTACGAGCAGGCGCTGCGGTGAAGCCCGTCCTGTTCGTCACCGGGCACGCGCCCGGCTACCGGGTGGGCGCGTTCGCTCGCCTGCACGAGCGCGAGGGGATCGAGCTGGCGCTGTTCGGCGGGCGCTCCAAGCACGGCGGCGCCGACTTCGAAGGCGAGCTGCCATTCCCGCACCGCCACGTGAGACCTCACGAGCTCGAGGCGCTCGCGGCCAGCGGACGCTACCGCGCGGTCGTCTGTCCCACCGGCGGGCGCGTGGCGCCGTTGGCCACCTGGATCGGGGCGCGTCGCGGTCACGTCCCGCTGATCCTGTGGGCGTCCCTGTGGGCGCACCCGCGCACGCCGTCGCACGCGCTCACCTACCTGCCGCTGCGGGCGCTGTATCGATCGGCCGACGCGGTCGTCACGTACGGCCCGCACGTCAGCGCGTACGTGAGCGCCCGCGGCGCGAGCAACGTGCACGTGGCGTCGCAGGCCGTGGACAACTACTTCTGGCGCTCACCCGACGTCGCGCCGCCGAGCGATCCGCGTTGGCCGTCCGCCGCGGGAGTGAAGCTCCTGTTCGTCGGGCGCCCCGACCGAGAGAAGGGCATCGAGGTCCTGCTCGACGCCTGGCGCGCATCCGGCCTCAAGGAGCCCGCGGCCGCGCTCGCGCTCGTGGGCGTCGGACCGGCCCCCCACCTGCACGGCGACAGCCATGCGACGAGACTTCCGGACGGCGTCGTCGGCCTGGACCCCGTGACACCGGTGGAGCTGCGCAACGTGTACGCCGCGGCCGACGTGCTCGTGCTGCCCTCGATCGCCACGCGCACCTTTCGCGAGCCCTGGGGGTTGGTGATCAACGAGGCGATGAACCGAGGACTCGCAGTGATCACAAGCGATGCCGTCGGCGCGGCCGCCGGCGGTCTCGTTCGCGACGACGAGAACGGCCTGGTGGTGCCGGCAGGCGACAGCGCGGCGCTCGCGAGGGCGCTCGCGCGGCTGGCGAGCGACGCGCCGCTGCGCGCGCGGCTGGGCGCCGCGGGGGCAAATTCGGTGGCCGCGTACAGCCAGGACGCATGGGCCACCGGGTTCTCGCGGGCGCTGTCGAGTCTCGACCTATCAGCTTCTCAATCGCTCTCGCCCGCGAGCGTTGGTAGTTTTGGATAGTCGCCAATGAGATTCGCCCGCCCGGAGAGCCGACCGCTCAGAGATCGTCTTGCCCAAACGGCCGCGCTGCTGGCGACGGTGACGCTGGTGAGCGCCCCGGCGGCGAGCGCGAACGTGGGCGAAAAGATCATCTTCCGCTGTGCGCAGGGCGAATCGCTGAGCGGCTTCAGCCAGAGCGCCTACGCGCAGGCTTTGAAAGATCTGAGCGCGGATGCTGAAGAGTATTCCGACTGCTCGTCGCTGATCCGCCGGGCTCAACGCGCCGCGGCCGTCGGCGCTCGTGGCGGCGGCGGCTCGAGCGGTGGTGCGGCGAGCAGCCCCGCCGGCGCCACAGCGGTGGCCGCGTCGCCCGCCGAGCAGCAGGCCGTCACCCACGCGGCGCGTGTCGGCGCGGCGCCCGTCCAGCTGGGGGGCGAGACGATCGCCCCGGGCGTGGTGCACACGAACATCTCCTCCGCGTTGAGCTCGCTGCCCACCCCCCTGCTCGTCACGCTCGCGTTCCTGCTCGCGTGCCTGCTCGTTCTCCTCGGTGGCGTGCTGCGCAAGCGTGTCCGTGTCGGTCGCTCCAGCTGAGCGCGCGTCGGGCGCGCCTGGCGCGCGACCGGCGGTCTGGCAGGACGATTCGCGCGGCGCTGGGAGCGGCTCGTCGACCACGCAGCGACGCGGGCTGTGGTGCGCGACGCTGCTGGTCGCGGCGATCTCCTGCGCGATCACCTTCTACGCCAAAGGCGGACTCAAACTCGAAACGATGACCACCACCGAGATGGCGATGACGATGGCCGCCGCGGCGGTGGTGGCCTGGGCGATCGTGCGCCTGCCGGTGGGTGGGCATGGATACGGGATGTGGCCGGCCGGGCTCCTGCTCGCGTTCACCGCGCTGACCGCGATCTCGGTGGTGTGGTCAGTGCAGCCAGAGGACAGCTGGCGCGACGCCGGACGGATGCTCGCCTACAGCGGCGTGTTCGCCGCCGCCGTGGCGCTCGTGCGCCTCGCGCCGGGACGCTGGCCGGCGGTGCTGGGTGGCCTCGCGCTCGCGTCGGTGGTCGTGTGCGCGTATGCGCTGCTGACGAAGATCTTCCCGGGCAGCCTCGTTCCGGCGGACAGGTACGCACGACTGGAGGATCCATACGGCTACTGGAACGCGGTCGGGCTGACCGCGTCTATGGGCGCCATCTGCTGCCTGTGGCTGGGCGCTCGTCGCAGTGGCCACGCGTTGGTGAGCGCACTCGCCTATCCCGCCATGGGAGTGCTGCTGCTGACGTTGCTGCTGGCGTATTCGCGGGGCGCGCTGGTCGCGCTCGCGGGCGGCGTGCTGCTGTGGTTCTGCCTCGTGCCGCTGCGACTGCGCAGCACGGCGGTGCTGGGCGTGGGGGCGCTGGGCGCGGTCGCTGTCGCAGCGTGGGACTTCTCGACGCACGCGCTCAGCGACGAACACGTCCCACTCGCCGAACAGGTCACGGCGGGGCACCAGCTCGGAGCTCTGGTAATGGCGATGGTGGTCGTGCTAACGCTGCTAGGCGTCGGGATCGGGTTCCTGACCGGCACTCGATCCCCCTCGCGCGCCCTGCGCAACCAGGCAGGCGCAACGCTACTGGCGCTGATCGCGGTCGCGCTTATCGCCTTCGCGGGAGCGCTCGCGCACAGCCACCGAGGGCTGACGGGGAGCATCTCCCACGCGGTCGACGCGCTGACCAACCCAAACGCCAAGGTGCCCCCCAACACGCCCGGTCGCCTCACGGCGGTGGCAAGCGTGCGCGCGCGCTACTGGAAGGAGGCGCTGGAGGTGTTCGAAGCCCACCCCGCTCTCGGCGCCGGCGCGGAAGGGTTCGCCACCGCGCACCTGCGATACCGCAGCGAGACGCTCGAAGTCACGCACGCGCACGGCTTCGTCGTGCAGACCCTCGCGGACCTGGGACTCGTGGGGCTGGCATTGGCGCTCGCGCTGCTGACAGCATGGATGCTCGCCGCCGGCAGAGCAACCCATCCGTTCAATCGTCGCTGGAGCCTCCCCCGCGATGGACGACCGGGATGGCGAGCCCTCGACGCTCCGGCTCTGAGGCGCTACGCCCCGGAGCGGATCGGCATGCTGGCGATGCTGTGCGTGGTCGTGGCGTTCGGCGTGCACTCGCTGGTGGATTGGACGTGGTACGTGCCCGGCGACGCGTGCGTCGCGCTGCTGTGCGCGGGCTGGCTGGCGGGACGCGGCCCGCTCGAGGAGAGCGTGGATGTCGCCGCTCGGCCCGCGGGGCGCCCGAGCCCTCTGCGCATGACGCTCGCCGGGGCCGCGATCGTGCTGGCGCTGCTGGCCGCGTGGTCGCAGTGGCAGCCGCAGCGCTCCGAAGAAGCGAGCATGCGGGCGGAGGCCCTCCTGTCGGCACGTGACCCGGCCGGCGCGCTCGCTGCTGCCAACAGCGCCGTTTCGCGCGACCCTCTGTCGATCGAAGCACTGACCACGCTCGCGACCGTTCAGGGCGCGAGCGGCCACCCGACGCTCGCGCGGGCGACCCTCGAGCACGCGGTGCGTCTGCAGCCGTCGAACCCGAAGAGCTGGCTGGATCTGGGCGAATACGACCTCGCGAGCGATCCGCAGGCCGCGCTGCACGAGCTGCAGGCGGCGATCTACCTCGACCCCGAGTCGATCTCCCCCGAAGAGCTCAATCCGCCATACGCAAACGCGGAATCGGTCGCGCTCTACAACCACTACATCCAGGCCCTTAGAGCCGTCCAGGCGGCCACTCCCGTCAAAAGCGCGAGCGGATAGCTCGCAGGAGCAACAGACGGCGCGCGCCGGGAAGCCCCGCAGCGCTCACGACGTCGATCTCCTGGAAGCCAAAGTCTGCAACCAGACGCGTGAGCGTCGCGCGGCTGTAGAAGCGAATGTGATCGCCGCGGGGATCGAAGTGAGCGGCGAACGCACGCCTGGAGAACGCGAGCGCGAGCATCCGCGAAGACGTGTGGGCGGGCGTGCTCAGCAGGAGGCTGCCGCCGGAGCGCAGCACGCGGCGAACCTCCGACAGCCACGCGGCCGTGTCGAGTACGTGCTCGATCGTCTCGCCGGCCCACACAACGTCGAAGCTCGCATCCGGAAGGTCCCACTCCCCATCGGCGTCGACCAGCCGCAGGTCGAGCTCGGGGTGCAGCGCCCGCGCCCGACGCAGCGGCTCCTCGGCTACCTCGATGCCCACCGCGTGTGCTCCCGCTCGCGCCAGCTCGGCCGTGAAAACACCCTCACCGCAGCCGATGTCGAGCACGCGCTCGCCCGCTCGCACGTGCTCCAGGAGGAAGCGCCTGCGGAGGGCGAAGTCGGATGGCTCGAGACCCTCGGGCACGCTCTCCCAGAGGCTCTCGTAGTAGGTGCGCGAGACCATCTCATCGCGAAGGCTATCTCCGGTGAGAGCGTGCACTCTGGCTGTCATCTCTATCCATCCCTACACAAAGTGTTTATGTTCGGCGCATGCACGTCCGGGACGGCATGGAGGGGCCAGTCAGACCGTGAAGGTCGCGTTTGACAGCCGTGCGGCCTCCGATCCCAACGGCGTCGGGCGCTACTCGCGCTGTCTGCTGCAAGCCCTGCGGGAGACCGCCTCCGAGGAGGACGAAATCTTCGAGACGCACCGGCCGCGCGGGGCCGACCTGTTCCATACGCCGTGGATGCAGGGGGCCATGCTGCACAGCCCCTGCCCGATGGTCGTCACGCTCCACGACCTCACCGCCGTCAAGCGCCCCTCTGAGCGGCTGCGCTGCGGCGGCATGCACATGCGGCTGCGCCGGCTCGCCGTGCAGCGGGCCGTGAATGTGATCGTCCCCACCGATGCCCTCGCCCACGACGCCATCGCCGAGCTCGGACTCGAGCGCGAGCGCCTGGTCGTGATCCCCGACGCGCCGGACCCCGCCGCGCCCGCCTGGGCAGGCGAGGACGCCGAGCGCGAAACCTGGCGCGTCTACGGGTGGGCGCACGCCATCTGGGATGTCTACGCGCGCGCGAGCACAGCCGCCTAAGGCTCTAAAGCCCGCTGCTCAGTAGGCGCCGCGCCGCGTGAACACGGCGGGGATCGTCTTCAGCAGGATCGTCAGATCGAGCGCCAACGACCAGCGCTCGAGGTAGATGAAGTCCAGGTGGACAAGGTCGTCGAAGTCGAGCTCGGAGCGGCCGGACACCTGCCACAGCCCGGTGATCCCGGGAAGCACCAGGTAGCGCTTGCGGTGCCACTCCTCCAGCATCTCGTAGTCGCGTTCGGGCAGCGGCCGCGGACCGACGAGCGACATCTCGCCACGCAGCACGTTCACCAGCTGCGGCAGCTCGTCCAAAGAGAACTTCCTCAGCATCCGCCCGACCGCGGTGAGACGCGGATCGTCGCGGATCTTGAACAGCGCCCCGTCGGCCTCGTTGAGCTCTTCCAGGTCGGATTGGCGATCTTCCGCGTCGATGTGCATGGTGCGGAACTTCAGGCACGCGAACGGGCGCTGGGCGATACCGCGACGCATCGAGTGAAACAGGACCGGCCCGCGTGAGGTGAGCTTTACAGCGAGCGTGATCGTGAGCAGCAGCGGGCTGAGCAGCACGAGCAGCAGCGTCGAACCGACGATGTCGAAGGTGCGCTTGAGCGCGAAGTCGATGCCCTCGAACACGGGTGAGCTGAGCTCGAACAGAGGCACGGACTGTCCCGGGACGAACTCCGCACGGTGGATCAGGATCTCCATCGTGGACGGCGCGAGACGCACCCTGATCCCGCGGCGGTGGCACTGGTCGACGATCTCCACAGCGTCGTCCTGAGGAAACTCCGGGTCCGCGATGATCAGCTCGTCGATGCGCTCGCCGGCGAGCACGTGCTCGAGATCATCCAGAGTTCCAAGCGCGCGCACGCCGTTCTCCGGCAGCGGGTTGGGCGACAGGAAGCCCACGACTTCGATCGGCGCGTGCGGCACGTCGATGAGCGCGTGCGCCACGTCGCCCACGTGCTTGCCGCTGCCGACGATCACCGCGCGGCGCCGGTAGCCCGCCGCGCGCAGCAGCGCGGCGGTCGCGAACTCATAAAGGGCGCGTGTCGAGGCGATGTAGAAGATCGCGAACACGAGCGAGCCGTAGAAGAGGTAGTAGCTGGAGAACTGTTCTCCGCTGACGACCGCGTAGATCAGCGCGACGAACGCGACCTGGAACAGCGACCCCACGATCCGCGAGAGCCCCGGGCGCAGCGCCCGCTGGGCGTAGAGGCCGGATCTGGCGAACAGGAGCGCCGTCAGCAGGTAGGCGAACGCGAGGAACTGTTTGGTGCCGTGATAGGCGTTGGCTGGGATCACCTTGCCGTGCACAGATTCCTTGAGCACGAGCGCGGTGAAGATCGCGAGCGCGACGCCGGCGAAGTCGAGCGCCAGCAGGGAGGCGACGCGCGTTCCACGACGGAGCGTGGACATCCGCAATATGAACGACAGCACCGGCGGGCGCTTGCTGCGGATGTCGCGGTCGGGCAGTGGGACTGCGCGCGTAGCCATCTCCCTGCTCACAACACCGCAGGTTCCCACACGGAGCGGTTGCGCAAACCGCCGCATGGCGCCTGGCACGTACGTGGCTTCAGTGTGCGCCGCCGATCAGCATCTCGACGCCGGAGTCCTCGATCGTGCGCTCCAACCCCTCGCGCAGCGACACTTCGGGCGACCAGCCGAGCAGCTCGTTCGCGAGCGTGATGTCTGGCTTGCGCTGCTTGGGGTCGTCGACGGGCAGCGCCTCGAAGACGATCTCCGAGGTCGACCCGGCCAGATCCTTGACCGTTTCGGCAAGTTCCAACAGAGTGAACTCGTCAGGATTTCCGATGTTCACAGGGTTATGGTACCCGGACTCGGCGAGCGCGATCATCCCGCGAATGAGGTCGCTGACGTAGCAGAACGAGCGAGTCTGACTGCCGTCGCCGAACACCGTGATCGGCCGGTTGGCGAGACCCTGGCGCAGGAAGGTGGGGATCGCGCGCCCATCGTGCGGGCGCATCCGCGAGCCGTACGTGTTGAAGATCCGCATGATCGCCGTGTCCACGCCCTGCTGGCGGTGATAGGCCATCGTCAGCGCCTCGGCGTAGCGCTTGGCCTCGTCGTACACGCCGCGCGGGCCGATCGGATTGACGTGCCCCCAGTAGGTCTCCGCCTGCGGATGCTCCAGCGGGTCGCCATAGACCTCGCTCGTGGAGGAGATCAGGAAGCGGGCGCGCTTGGCCTTGGCCAGCCCGAGCGTGTGATGGGTGCCGTAGGAGCCGACCTTGAGCGTGTGCAGCGGCAGGCGCAGGTAGTCGATCGGCGAGGC
>CAZPQW010000014.1:0-95937 GCA_964588985.1 uncultured Solirubrobacteraceae bacterium | reverse complement strand
TGATGGGCGCGGACGTTCACACCTGCTGGGAGAAGTTCGCGCGCTACTTCGAGGTGGACGCGCGCGTGGTGCCGATGGAGGAGGGGCGCTACACGATCGGCGCCGCCGAGGTGGAGCCGCTGCTCGACGAGCGCACGATCGCCGTGGCCGGGCTGCTTGGCACGACGTTCACCGGTCAGATGGACGATCTGGCGTCGATCGACACGCTCCTCACCCGCGTGGAGTCAGAGCGGGGGCTGCGCATCCCGCTGCACATCGACGCCGCCTCGGGAGGCTTCGTCATCCCCTTCTCCCAGCCCGATCTCGAGTGGGACTTCCGACTACCGTCGGTGCGCTCGATCAACGTGTCCAACCACAAGTTCGGCCTCGTCTACCCGGGCATGGGGACGGTCGTCTTCCGCGACGCCTCCGACCTGCCCGAGGAGCTCGTGTTCCACATCAACTACCTCGGCGGCGACATGCCCAACTACTCGCTCAACTTCTCGCGGCCCTCCTCCTCGGTGGTGCTGCAGTACTTCGCCTTCCTGCGTCTCGGACGAGCGGGCTTCGAGGACATCGTCGCCAACTGCCTCGCCAACGCGAGCTCTCTCGGCGGCAAGCTCAGCGCGATCGACGGCCTCGAGCCGATCGCCGACGGCTCGGACTTCCCGATCGTCGCGGTGCGCGCCAGCGACCCGCAGACGACCGATCTGGTGCAGCTCTCGCACCTGCTGCGCGAGCGCGGATGGATCGTGCCCGCCTACACGCTGCCCCCGAACGCCGAGCACGTGACAGTGCTGCGGATGGTGATCAAGGAGAACTTCTCCCGCGACATGGTCGACATGCTCGCCCACGACGTGCGCCTCGCGATGCACACGTTGGGCCACGGAGAACGAATCCGCCCCCACAGTCCTATCCGCCGACCGCTCTACTGAGTGCGCGCCACCCGGCGCGGCTGACGGTCTATTCGGCGGCGAGTTTGCGGCGGCGGTCGAGCAGCAGCACGCCACCCACGACCACGATCACGACGACCAGCACGCCACCGGCGATGTAACGGAGTTTGTGGTGGACCGGTTTGGCGGCTTCTTTGGCGGCCGCCGCCGGCTGCAGGATCGTCACCGGGACGCCCTTCGCTTCCAGCGCCGCCGCGTACTTGCCCTCTTCGTGCGCGGCGTATTTGACGAGCACGTGGCTTCCGTCCTTCAACGTCAGGTGCACCGAGCGCACCTTCTTGTTGATCGTCGCTTCGGTGATCTGCCCGCCGGAGAGCTGCTTTTCGTAGGCCTGGACGCTCTCCTTCTGGAAGGTCACCGTCGCGGCAGCGGCGGGGGCGCCGACGAGCGCGACGAGACACACGAGGCAGGCGGCAGCCGTGGCGATCTTGGAAGTGAGAGACACTCTCGGCGTTCTGATCATGGCCGGTACCCTACCGCCGCCGCGCCGGGCATGCGCCCTGCTAGACGCGGCCGGTGTCGCGGCGATACGCGCGCGCCGCAAGCCGGCTCAGCAACACCGTCCACGCCGCCATCACGACCCATCCCATCGTGCTCCACCCGGGGCCGCCCACCCCCACGTGACTTGCCTTGACGAGCCAGTAGGAGGGCAGGTACTGGGCGAGGTCGTGAAGGAAGCCGTGAGCGGGTATCGGGAACCACACGCCGCCGAGGAACGCCAGCAGCGAAATCCCCCCACCGACGGCCGGCCCGGCCGAGTCGGGCGTGAGCACGTGCCCGACCGCGATCCCGAGCGCCGCGAACGGGATCAGCCCCACGAGCATCAGGCCGCTCATCTTCAGCCAACCCGACGCCGACAGGCTGACACCCAGCGACGCGCCCGCCGCGAACAGGGCGAGCATGCTGATCAACGCCATCAGGTACGCGGTGATGACCTTCGTGCGGAAGTACGCGCGCGGCGAGAGCGGGCTGATGCGCAGCTGCCGGTTCCAGCCGACCGCGCGCTCGGCAGCTATGCGCGCTCCGCTGGAGAGCATCGCGCCCATCGTGCCGAACGACGCGAGACCGATCATGTAGTAGAGCGGCGCCGACAGGCCGGTGCCGCCGATGTCATGCACGTTGCGCTGAGGGCCCGCGATCAGGAAGTACAGCACCAGCGGGAACCCGAGCGACAGGAAGAAGAAGCGACGGTTGCGCAGCGTGCGCAACAGCTCGTAGCGGGTATACACCAGCGTGCTCAACGCTCGGCCCCGTCCCCGGTCAGCATCAGGAAGGCCTGCTCCAGCCCCGCCGCCTCGATCTCGATGTCGCGAGCCTCGGGGTGGACGTCCAGCAGCGCTCTGACGGCCGCGTCGGAGTCCGAGCACACGAGCACGACCGCCTCCCCGCGGCGCTCCACGCTGCTCACGCCCGGCAGCGCCGCGAGCGCATCCGTGTCCACGCCGGGGAGCGTCGCACGGATCGTGCGCGAGCCGACCATCGCCTTGATCTCGTTCGTCGGCCCGTCCGCCACGACCGCGCCGTGCGCCATCAGCACCGCGCGGTCCGCGTACGCGTCCGCCTCCTCGAGGTAGTGCGTCGCGAACACGATCGTCTTGCCGCGCGCGGCGAACTCGCGCATCGTCGTCCAGAAGCCGTGACGACCCTCGACGTCCATCGCGACCGTCGGCTCGTCGAGCACGAGCAGCTCCGGGTTGCTCACGAGCGCCACCGCGAAGCGCACGCGCTGGGACTGTCCGCCCGAGAGCTTCTGCGTGCGCTGCCCGGAGATCTCGCTCACGCCCGTCAGCTCGAGCACCTCATCCACGTCCATCGGCGCGGGGTAGAGCGAGGCCATCATGCTCACCAGCTCGCGCACCGACAGGTCCCTGATCAGCGCGCCCGTCTGCAGCATCGCGCCGACCGCGCCGTCGGCCACCGCCTCGCTCGGCGGGCGCCCGAACACCGACACCGTGCCCGCGTCGGGCGCGAGCAGGCCGAGCAGCATGTCGATCGTCGTCGACTTGCCCGCTCCGTTCGGCCCCAGCAGGGCCACCGTCTCCCCCGTGGCGATCGAGACGTCGATGCCGCGCACCGCTCTGATCGGGCCGTCGGGTCCGGCGAAGGACTTCACGAGGCCGCTCAGCTCGATCACTTACGGGCGGCCCTCACAGCCTTCAGGCGTTCCACCTTCGGCAGCACCACCTTGCGCATGCGGATCGACACCGGCGTGGCCTCCACCGCCTCGTCCTCGCGCACGAACTCCAGGGCCTCGTCGAGCGTCAGTTTGCGGTGCGCGTCCAGGCGCACGAGCACGTCGGAGGTGGAGGAGCGCATGTTCGTGAGGTGCTTCTCCTTGACCGGGTTGACGTCCAGGTCCTCCGAGCGCGCGTTCTCGCCGATGATCATGCCCTCGTAGACCTCCTCGCCGGGTCCCACGAACAGCGAGCCGCGCTCCTGCAGCGTGAACAGCGAGAACGTCACCGTCGCGCCACGCCGGTCGGCCACGAGCACGCCGCTCTGGCGCGTCAGCAGCTCGCCCGCCCAGGGCTCCCAGCGGTCGAACACGTGGTGCATGATGCCCGTGCCGCGCGTCTCGGTGAGGAACTCCGTGCGAAATCCGATCAGCCCTCGTGCCGGCACCAGGTAGTCCATCCGCACCCAGCCGGTGCCGTGGTTGATCATGTGCTCCATCCGCCCCTTGCGCGCCGCCAGCAGCTGCGTGACGGTGCCGACGTGATCCTCGGGCACGTCCACCGACAGGCGCTCGACGGGCTCGTGGCGCTTGCCGTCGATCTCGCGCTCGACCACGTGCGGCTGACCCACCGTCATCTCGAAGCCCTCGCGGCGCATCATCTCCACGAGCACCGCCAGCTGCAGCTCGCCGCGGCCCTGCACCTCGTAGGTGTCCGGGCGAGCGGTCTCCTCGACGCGCAGCGACACGTTTCCGATCAGCTCCTGATCCAGACGCGCCTTGATCTGGCGCGCGGTGATCTTGTCGCCGTCTTTACCCGCAAGCGGCGACGTGTTCACGCCGATCGTGATCGACATCGCGGGCTCGTCCACGGTGATCACCGGCAGCGGCCGCGGGTCGCCGAGATCGGCGAGCGTCTCGCCGATCGTCACCTCCGCGATGCCCGCCACGGCGATGACCTCGCCCGGTCCGGCTTCCGGCGCGTCGACGCGTTCGAGCGCGTCGGTGACGTACAGCTCGGCGACCTGCGCGCGCTCGATCGAGCCGTCCGCTCGGCACCACGCGATCTGCTGACCCTTGCGGATCGTGCCGTTGCGCACCCGGCAGATCGCCAGGCGACCCACGTAGGGGGAGGCGTCGAGGTTCGTCACGAGCGCCTGCAGCGGATGGTCGGGGTCGTAGGTAGGAGCAGGGATGCGCTCCAGCAGCAGATCCAACAGCGGCGCCAATGTGCCCTCCGAGAGCAGCATGCCGGGCTCGTACTCCAGCGACGCCGCGCCCGCCTTGGCGTTGCAGTAGACGATCGGGAACTCGATCTGATGCTCGTCCGCGTCGAGGTCGAGGAACAGCTCGTACACCTCGTCCACCACCTCCGCCACGCGCGCGTCCGGCCGGTCGACCTTGTTGACGACCAGGATCACCGGCAGCTTCGCCTCGAGCGCCTTGCGCAACACGAATCGCGTCTGCGGCAGCGGCCCCTCGGAGGAGTCAACCAGCAGCAGCACCCCGTCGACCATCGTCAGCCCGCGCTCTACCTCGCCGCCGAAGTCAGCGTGCCCCGGCGTGTCGATGATGTTCAGCTTCACGTCGCGGTAGCGCAGCGAGGTGTTCTTGGCGAGGATCGTGATCCCCTTCTCGCGCTCCAGATCCATCGAGTCCATAACGCGGGTCGCCACGTCCTGGCCGACGCGAAACGCGCCGGACTGCCACAGCATCGCGTCCACGAGCGTGGTCTTGCCGTGGTCGACGTGGGCGACGATCGCCACGTTGCGGATGTCGTCTCGAGTTACGGACACGGCCGCCTAGGCTAGCGACGTATGCGTGCGGCCCTGGATCCGGTGCGCAATCCGAAGCGCGCGAGCGCCGACGGGTAGCGCTCTGCGGCCGCAATCGTTTCCTCTAGAGCGGCCGCGAACCGGCGGATCTCGGACTCCTCGATCGTGAGCGCGGGGAGTGCCTTGATCACGTTCATGTGGTGGCCGGCGACCTGGCAGAGGATGTGGTGATCGTGGAACAGCGGCACCGTGATCAGCTGAGAGAACAGACCGGGCTGGCGCGTCTCCACCGCATCCCACAGCCGGAGCGCGACCGCGCCCGACGGGGGTCCGAATTCGATCGCCCACATCAGCCCGAGGCCGCGCACGTCGGTGACCACCTCGTAGCGATCGACCAACGGCCGTGTGAGCTCCAGCAGCAGCTCGCCCATGCGCTCGGAGCGGGCGACGAGCCCCTCGCGGTCGAGCACGCCGAGCGTCGCGAGCGCGGCGGCCGCGGCGAGGTCGTTGCCGCCGAACGTGGAGCCGTGGCGCACGGCGCGCTCCATGCCATCGAACACGCGGTCGAACGCCCAGCGCGACACGAGCGTCGCCCCGATCGGCACGAGCCCGCCTGAGAGTGCCTTGGCGAGACAGATCAGGTCCGGCTGCAGGTCCCAGTGCTCGAGCGCCAGGAACCTGCCCGTGCGTCCGATCCCCGTCTGGACCTCGTCGCACACGAACATCGCCCCCGCCGCGCGGCACAGGCGCTGCGCGCCGGGGAGGTAGTCCGCGGCGGGCAGGTTCACGCCCTTGCCCTGCACCGGCTCGACCACGAACGCGGCCACGTCTCCCCTCGCTAGCTCGCGCTCGAGCGCGTCGATATCGCCGAAGCCGACCGGATCGCAGCCGTCCAGCAGCGGTCCGAAGCCGTCCCTGAACTCGGCGTTGCCGTTGATCGACAGCGACCCCAGCGTGAGCCCATGGAAGGCGTGCTCGGCGTACAGCACGCGCGGGCGGCCCGTCGCCGCGCGCGAGATCTTGATCGCCGCCTCGACCGCCTCGGTGCCGGTGTTCGCGGGCACCATCGCCGCGACGCTGTCAGGCGCTCTGGCGAGCAGTTGCTCGGCGAGCACGCCGCTGAGCAGCGTCACCCCCAGCTGCGGCAGGTTGCCCGTGCGCGCCGCCATCACCTGCTCGATCGCCGCGACCGCGTCGGGATGGCTCCGCCCGATCGCGAACACGCCGTAGCCGCCGAACAGGTCGAGATAGCGCTCGCCGTCGGCGTCGATCAGGTGCGCCCCCTCGCCGCCTCTCCAGCTCTTGTCGAACCCCAGCGTGCGCAGGATGCGTCCCATCTGCGGGTTCAGGAAACGGTCGTTCAGCGCCATCTCCTCGCCGCTGCGGCCGGCGATGATCTCAGCGACAGTGGGCGGTGGCTCGCCGGGCACTTCGGTGAGCCTAGCTGCGGTCCGACACCGCCGATTGTCTCCTACAGACAATTGTCTGAAAAATGCATCTGTTCGAGTGCGGGCCGCAGCCCTCAAGCAGCGCGGACGCATGGTCGAAACGTTCCACATGGCAGGAGAGTCCTGGCTATGTCCGACTGAGCTAGATCGCAGCCGCGTGGTGGATGCGAACGATCGCGTGCGCATGATCCGCAAGATCGGCACGGGCGCGGTCGGCGCCGCGCTGGTGATCTCGGCTCCGTGGCTGGGGTGGTGGACGTTCATCCTGTTCGCGCTGTCGGTCGTAAACTTCCTCAATGTCGACTACCGCATCGACAAGAGCCCGCACCCCGAGCGCGTGAGCGTCTACGCAATCCTCATCACGCTCCTTCTGCTAGGCACGGGGGTGGTCCTCAGCGGCGGCCCGACCAGTCCTGCGCTTCCGTGGCTCGTTCTCCCCGCGGGGATGGTCGCCGCTCGCTTCAGGCCCCAGGTCGTCATCGCCGGGCTCGTGCTCACCATCGCGGTGATCCTCGCGGCCACGCTCGGCGTGGATTCGAACGCCACGATCCACAACCCGGTCCCCGTGTTCGCCACGCTCGCGCTGCTGACCGCGATGGTCTCGATCGTGTGGGCGCTGCAGGCCGCCGAGCTCCACCACCGCGGCGAGGCGATCCTAGACCCGCTCACCGGCCTGCTCAACCGCCACGCGCTCGTGCCGCGCTTCGCCGAGCTCTCGATGCAGGCGCGCCTGAGCCGCCAGCCGATCTGCCTGCTGCTGTGCGACGTGGACAACTTCAAGGCGATCAACGACGAGCACGGCCACGACTGCGGCGACGCGGTCCTGCGCGACGTGGCCTACGCGCTGCGCAAGCACCTACGCTCGTTCGAGCTCGTGTATCGCCTCGGCGGCGAGGAGTTCCTCGTCGTGCTGCCCGGCATCGACACCGGCGCCGGACACGAGGTCGCCGAGCGCCTCCGCGCCGCCGTCGAGCAGGCGAGACCGCTGGGCTTCGAGGTCACGATCTCGATCGGGCTGAGCGCCGCGCGCGGAGAGCGGGTCGACTACGACACGCAGTTCAAGGCCGCCGACACCGCCCTCTACGAAGCCAAGCGAGCGGGCCGCAACCGCGTGTTCACGGCTCCGCAGCCGCTCGGGGCGGACACAGAGCTGCCGGGGGACTCCAGCGCCGACGAGGTGTTCGCGCCGATCCCGCCGTCGGACATCGCGCCGATCGCGCTGTGAGGAGATTGCGTTTAGATCGCGGGCGATCGGGGTAAACTGGAGCGGAGGGTCGCATCAGTGTGCGATCACTTGGTCTACGACAAGAGCGAACGACAAGGGAAGGGAGCCCAAGATGCCCGCAAGCTCCGCAACCGCAACGCTTAACGTCAGCGCCGTTTCCGGCGCCCACGAGGACACGAACGAGTTGTTCGCGCGTTGGCAGCACGACGAGGATCGCGCGGCGCGCGAGGCTCTCGTGCGTCGCTTCATGCCACTCACGCGCAGTCTCACACGCCGCTACGGACGATCCTCCGAGCCGTTCGAGGATCTGCTGCAGGTCGCCTCGCTCGGACTGCTGAAGGCGATCGACCGCTACGACGCCACTCGCGGACACGCCTTTCAGTCCTTTGCGGTGCCCACGATCCTCGGCGAGATGCGCCGCTACTTCCGCGACTCCGGCTGGGCGATCCACGTGCCGCGCGGCGCTCAAGAGCGCGCCCTGAAGGTGCGAGACGCGCAGGCTCAGATCGCGGGCGAGACCGGGCATGCCCCAACGGTCAACCAGCTAGCGGAGTTCCTCGAGCTCGACGTCGAGCAGGTCATCGACGCGCTGCAGGCGATCCAGGCCTACGAGACCGTCTCGCTCGACGCACCACGGCCCGGCGGAGACGAAGAGGCCCCGTCCTACGGCGAAACGCTCGGCATGGACGACGAGCGCTATGAGCTCGTCGAGCTCGACGTCACGCTCTCCTCGGTGCTGGGACACATCTCGCCCCGCCAACGGATGATTCTGCGCATGCGCTTCATGGAGGATCTCACCCAGACAGAGATCGCCGAGCGCGTGGGCATCTCCCAGATGCAGGTCTCGCGCCTGCTGCGACGCTCGCTCGATCAGCTGCGCATGCTCACGCGTGAACCCGCAGAGGCCCGCTAGCAGCACCGCGCGGGCGCGACCGCTGTGCCCAATATCTGCTTGAAGCTCGCCAACAAGGCCGAGAACGTGCTGCTGGTTCGCCAGGCGCTCAGCGGCCTCGCCGAGGTGATCCTCCTCGACCCCGTGGAGCTCAACGACCTCAACACGGCCGTGACGGAGGCATGCAACAACGTGGTGCTGCACGCCTACGACGGCGCGGAAGGCCCATTGGAGGTCGAGATCCACGCCTGTCCGCCCGCACTGCGAGTGGTGGTGCGCGACTACGGAGGCGGGATCAAACCGCGCGTCCAGAACGCCGAGAACGCCCCCGGCGGGATCGGCCTGCCGGTGATCCGCGCGCTCGCTCACCGGGCCGAGTTCGTCGACCTGGACCCCGGCCCGGGCACGGAGGTGCGGATGGAGTTCTCCACCGCAGCCCCACCCACGCTCGAAGAGCCGGCCACTGAGCTGCTGTTCGAGTTCCCGCCCGCCGGATCCCACGAGCCGGCGGAGACGATGGTGCTGGCGATCGCGCCGAGCTCGCTGGCACGGTCGGTACTGCCCCGCGTACTCAGCGGGCTCGCGGCGCGGGCGCACTTCTCGACCGATCGCATCGCCGAGGCACAGCTGCTCGCCGACACGCTCATCACCCGCACCGACGGCTCACTCGGCGCCAGCCACCTGAGCGTCGACGTGGGCGTCGCGCCACGCGTGCTCGGCCTGCGCCTGGGTCCGCTGCATGCCGGAAGCGCCGGCGAGCTCCTGGGCGAGGACGGCGACGGACGAGACCTGTGCGGCATGCTCGACCGGCTCGCCGACGCCTACGAGGTGGCGCCGGCGGGCTCCTCGGAGGTGCTCGCGTTGCAGCTCGCGGCTCGACGGTGACCTCCGGCGCAACCTCGGCGGCCGCGCCACCCAGCCTCACGCCACCAAACCGCCTGAAGAAGACGACATGCCGGCGGCTCAGTCACAACGACGAGCCAAGCCGACATGCCGCCTTTCAGTCACCCCCCTCTGTGGGCGACGACCGCGGGGGGCTCGCGATCGCCACCGCTAGGGGCGACACTGGCATTCAGTTCCATGCCCGCTCACACGGGTTCTAAACAGTCGTCGGATAAATATCGACGCACGTCGCATGGTGAGCTGGGACCGCGGCCCCCGTGGCGAGCAGCCTCATTACCGAGCCCCAGCTGTAGCGCCCGCTTCGACTACGTCGTGAACGCCCTCGCCGAACTCCTCGACGATCTTCGCGCAGAACGCGGGCAGGTCGTCGGGCTTGCGGCTGGAGACCAGGCCCCGGTCGACGACCACCTCCTGGTCCACCCAATCGCCGCCGGCATTGCGAATATCGGTTTGCAGCGAGGGCCATGAGGTGAGCTTGCGACCACGCACGAGATCCGCCTCCACCAACGTCCACGGACCGTGGCAGATGACCCCTACGGGCTTGCCTTCGGCGAAGATCCGCTGCAGGAAGTCGATCGCGTCGGGCTCGGTGCGGAGCTGGTCTGGGTTGGCGACGCCTCCCGGCAGCACCACGCCGTCGTAGTCGTCGGGCTCGGCGTCGGCGAGCTTCGTGTCGACGCTGTGCATCGGGCCCTTGTCGAGGTGGTTGAATGCCTGTACCTCGCCGCCTTCCGGAGCGATCAGCTCGGGCTTGGCCCCGGCCCTCTCCACTGCCTTCCAAGGCTCTGTCAGCTCGACCTCCTCCACTCCCTCCTGGGCTACGAGGAACGCGATTCTCATGCCACTCAACTGTGCCACTTTGGCCTCCTTGTTCGATGATCTTTCTCCCGTGCGCTACCCGTGCAGGCGGGAGGAAAACCGAGCGACGAAGGTTTGGCGCAGTTGCCATTCGGGCAATTGGCAGAGCAGGCCCGGCTCATCTCACAACCGGGGGAACGACATGGAATCGAGGGTCGAACATGGTGGCTCTACTCGCACTCGTACTGATACTGGCCATCTTCGGAGGCCTGGGATTCGCGGCGCACGCGCTGTGGTACGTGCTGATCTTCGCGGTGCTGCTGTGGCTGATCGGCTTCTTCATCGGCGGCGTGGCCGACGGCGGCGGTCGCCGCTGGTACGGCCGTTGGTGAACCGCTTTCGTCACGAGGTGCTCTACTACGCCGAAGGCGTGGATGGGTTCGTCGCCGGGACGCTGCCGTTCGTCAAGCGGGCGCTGGCCGGACAGGAGCCGGTGCTCGTCGCGGTCGGCGCAGAGCGGATCGCGGGGCTGAAAGAGGCGCTCGGCGACGAGGCCGAGCGCGTACGCTTCGCGGACATGCGCGCGCTCGGGGGCAACCCCGCGCGGATCATTCCCGTCTGGCGTGAGTTCCTGGAGCGCCACTGCGCCGACGGCGGGCCCGCGTTCGGGATCGGCGAACCGATCTGGCCGGGGCGCAGCCCGGCTGAGCTGGTCGAGTGCCAGTACCACGAGGCGCTGCTCAACCTCGCGTTCGACCCAGGTCAGGCATGGCGCCTGCTGTGCCCCTACGACCTCGACGGGCTGGACGACGAGGTGATCGAGGCCGCGAGACTCAGCCACCCGCTGATCGCCGGAGCAGCCGGCAGTGAGCCGAGCGCCGTCTATCGCTGCGCACACGAACCGCCGATACCGCTCGAAGATCCGCTCCCGGCACCCTGTCCGCCGGTCGAGGAGCGCACGTTCGCGATCGATGGGCTGCACGCACTGCGACGCTTCGTGTCGGCATGGGCGAGCGAGGAGCTGCTCGACGACGAGCGCAGAGAGCGGCTGATCCTGGCGGTGAACGAGCTGGCCAGCAACAGCATCCGCCACGGTGGCGGCAGGGGCAGGCTGCTCGTCTGGCGAGAGTCCGACACGCTCCTTTGCGAGGTCCGCGACGTCGGTCACATCGCCGATCCGCTCGCCGGACGCAGACGCCCCGCGGTCGAAGAGCATGGCGGACGCGGCCTGTGGCTCGTCAATCAACTGTGCGATCTGGTGCAGGTGCGCACCTCGCCAGGAGGCAGCGTCGTGCGCGCTCACATGCGCGCCGACGAGCGGCCTGCCTGAGCCGCTGAACTGGGGACAAAGCGGATGTGTGCAGGTATGACAGCAGGCCAACCTGTTACTCGAACCCATCCGGATTGCGATACTCAGCGAGATATGGACGACGTGGCAGTCGAGCTACTCCTCGAGGCGGGCGTGGCGCTGGCGGAGTCCCTCGACATGAAACGCACACTGGGTCGCGTGGCGCGCCTGACCGTGCCGCGGCTTGCCGACCTGTGCGTGATCGACCTGCTCGAGCACGACGGATCGATCAGGCAGATGGCGGTCGCGTCGGCAGACGTGCGAGTCGCCGAGGATCTCCGCGCGGTGCGCGAACGTCAGCGACTGAGCCCGGACAGCGACCATCCAGTGGCACGCGTGATTCGCGGCGGCGAGCCGGAGCTGCTCCCCGCCATGACCGGCACGCAGATCCATTCGTTCGCGGAGGGCTCCAGGCATGAGCGCTTCATGCTCGACCACGGCTATCACTCCGCCGCCGTGGCGCCGCTGCTCGCGCGCAGGCGAACGCTGGGGGCGCTGTCGGTGCTGCGCCTCGCTGGCGGGGAGTCCTACACCGCCGCCGACATGGAGCTCGTGAGCGAGCTCGCACGCAGGGCGGCGCTCGCGATCGACAACGCGCGGCTGTTCTCGGAGGTTCGTCGCGTCGAGCAGCGCCTGGAGGCCATCCTCGCGAACGTCGCCGAGGCGATCACCCTCACCGATGAGCACGGGCGAATGGTGTTCGCCAACCAGGCCGCCGCGGACCTGCTCGGCGTGAGCACGCCCGCCGAGCTCACGAACGCGGCTCCGGGGTCGATAATGCCGCGCTTTCTCGTGACGGACGAGCATGGCCGCGCGCTCGACCTAGAGCACATGCCGGGTCGGCGGCTGTTCGCGAGCGAGCGGCCCGAGCCGCTGCTGGTGAGAAACATCGTGCGCGCCACCGGCGAGGAGCGCTGGCTGATCGTGCGCTCATCCCCGGTCCACGATCTCGACACCGGGCGCATCCAGTACGCGGTGAACGTGTTCGAGAACATCACCGCGGTCAAGCGCGTACAGCTGGCCGAAAGCTTCATGGCGGAGGCGAGCCGCGTGCTGGCCTCCTCGATGGACTACACCGAGACGCTCAGGCGCGTGGCGCAGCTCGCGGTGCCCCAGATCGCGGACTGGTGCGCGGTGGACGTTGTGGGGGAAGACGGGGAGATCGAGCGCGTGGCGGTCCACCATGAAGATCCGAGCAGACTCGAACTGGCCGAACGGATCGACCGCAGCTACCGACTCTCGCGCGAGGACCCGGTGGGCGTGGCGGAGGTGATCCGCTCCGGCAGGGCCCGCATCTTCACGGAGATCACCCCCGACGCCCTCGCGGCGTACGCGCGTAGCAGCGAGCACCTGGAGATGCTGCTCGCGATCGGCGCGACGGCCGTGATCATCGTGCCGCTGAGCGCGCCCACGAGGACGATCGGCGCGATCACACTCGTCTCCTCTGAGTCCACGCGTCGCCTCTCGCACGTCGATCTCGCGCTCGCCGAGCGCCTCGGACGACGGGCAGGGACGGCGGTCGAGAGCGCGCGGCTGTACACCGAGCGCACACGCATCGCCAACACCCTGCAGGCGGCGCTGCTGCCCGCGTCGTTGCCGGAGATCCCGGGGATGGAGCTGGAGACTCTCTACCGCGCGGCCGGCGAGCTGAACGAGGTGGGCGGGGACTTCTACGACGTCGTTCCCTACGGCCCAGACCGCTGGCTGCTGACCATCGGCGACGTGTGCGGCAAGGGCCCGCGCGCGGCGGGCGTCACGGCGCTCGCACGCCACACGCTGCGCGCCGCGGCAAGGCTCGGCCAGAGCCCCGAGGAGATGCTCGAGATACTGCACGAGGCGCTCAGCGACCAGCCGCCTGGCGCGGACCTGTGCACCGTGTGCCTGATCGTGCTGGAGCGAGGACCGCGCCATGCGCGACTCACGGTGACGCTCGCCGGACATCCACAGCCGCTGCTGATCGACGCGGACGGCGCCGCCGAGCAGCTCGGCAGGTCGGGCACGCTCCTCGGCGTGCTCGACCCGATCGCCGTCCACGAAGCACACGCGGAGCTGCACCCCGGACAGACGCTGCTGCTCTATACCGACGGCCTGCCGGAGGCGGGGCGTTCGAGCGTCCAACTGGGCGAGAAAGGCCTGCTGGAGCTGTGCACGCAGGCCCCGGACCTGAGCGTCGGCGGCTTCTTGGAGCGAATCGAGCGCGCCGCGATCGAGCATGCGGATGGCGCGCTGCGCGACGACATTGCACTCATGGCACTGCGCCTTGGCTAAAATCAGCGTCATGGGGGTACAAGATCAGCTTCGGATCGATATCCGCAAGGAGGCCGATCGGGCGATTCTCTGTCTCGACGGCGAACTCGACATGGCCAACGCCCCGCTGTTCCAGAGTGCGCTGGAGGATGAGCAGCTGGCAAGTGCCTCGACGGTGGTGCTCGACCTGCAGCAGCTCAAGTTCATCGACTCCACCGGGTTGAGGATCATCCTCGCCACGCGCGAGCGTTGCCGCGAGCACGGGCAGGTGTTCGCGATCACCCCGGGCTCCGATCAGGTACAGCGCCTGCTGAGCGTGACCGGCGTCGGCGAGCACCTGCGCACCGTCGCCACGCCCGACGAACTGCTCGTCTAGCTCCAGCGTCCGCCTACAAGGCCGCGAGTCGGCCTTCCAGAAAGCGGCGCTCGGGGTCTGAGCGCACCAGTTCGAGCGCCCGCTCATATGCTCCGCGCGCCTCAACGGTCCGCCCGAGGCGGCGCAGCAGCTCGGCGCGGGTGGCGTGCAGGTACTGGTAGTTCTCGAGCTCGATCCGGTCGATCAGCTCGAGCCCCGCCTGCGGCCCGCGGGCTTCGGCGATCGCCACGGCGCGATTGAGCGCGACGACGGGCGACCCCGTGCGCGCCATCAGCTCGTCGTAGAGCGCGGCGATCCCCTCCCAGTCGCTCCCCTGCTCGGAGTGCAGCGAGGCGATCGCCGCCTGCAGGACGTATGGCCCCGCGCCGTGCAGCGCTCGCGCGCGCTCGAGCGCGGCGCGTCCGGCGCGGATCTGCTCGTGGTCCCACAGCGAGCGGTCCTGGTCCGCGAGCAGCACCAGCTCGCCGTCGCGAACCCGCGCCGCGCGGCGCGAGTCCTGAAGCAGCATCAGCGCGAGCAGCCCGCACGCCTCGGGCTCGTCCGGCATCAGCTCCATCAGCGAGGCCCCGAGGCGGATCGCCTCCGCTGATAGCTCGCCGTCTCCGTCGTAGCCCGCGTTGAAGATCAGGTACACCACCGCGAGCACAGCCGCGAGCCGGTCGGGAAGCAGGTGCGCGGGCGGGATCCGGAAGGGGATGCCCGCGTCGCGGATCTTGTGCTTCGCGCGCACGAGCCGCTGTGCCATCGTCGCCTCGGGGACGAGGAACGCGTGTGCGATCTCCCCGGTGCTGAGGCCGCCGAGCGCGCGCAGCGTGAGCGCCACCTGCGCGTCGGTCGAGAGAGCGGGGTGACAGCAGGTGAAGATCAGCTCGAGGCGCTCGTCGCGGAACGTGGTGTCCTGCATCGTGTCTTCCACCGCCTCGGGCTTGTCAAGCAGCTTGGTCTTCGCTGCGAGCGTGCGCTCCCTGCGAATGCGATCGATCGCGCGGTTGCGCGCGGTCGTGATCAGCCACGCGCCGGCGTTCGTCGGCATCCCTTCGCGCGGCCAGCGCTCCGCGGCGACCGCGAAGGCCTCCTGGGCGGCCTCCTCGGCGAGATCGAAGTCGCCGAGGAAGCCGACCAGCGCAGCCAGGACGCGGCCCCACTGCTCGCGGAAGACCTGCTCGATCAGCGTTCCACCAACGGACGCACCTCGACCGCTCCGCCCATGCGCGCCGCGGGGATGCGTGAGGCCAACTCGATCGCCGCGTCGAGATCGGGGGCCTCGAACAGGTAGTAGCCGCCGAGTGCCTCCTTGGTCTCCGCGAACGGGCCGTCGGTGGTGAGCGTGCGCCCGTCCTGCACGCGCACAGTCGTGGCGGTGCTCGCTTCCTGCAGCTGCGCGCCGGCGCTCACGCCGGGGGTCTGGAAGATGGCGGCGTACTCGCCCATCACCGCGCTCTGTTCATCCGCCGTCAGGTCCTCCCATGCCGTGGTGACGCCGTCGGAGTAGATCTGGAGCATGTAGTTCATCGGTCGTTTCCTCCTTGGAGCAGGTTATTGATCTGCCTACTAGACGATCCCATCGACGCCCGCTCGACGTATATGTCTTGATAGATATATAAATGTATGGTTATGTATGTGGGATGACGAGCACCGTGTTCGACGTCGTTGCGGAGCCAGCCCGTCGCGGGTTGCTGGATCTGCTGATGAGGAGCGGCGCACTGCCCGTGGGAGAGCTCGCCGCGCGGACGGGCCTGAGCCAGCCGAACACCTCCCGTCACCTACGCGTGCTGCGCGACGCGGGCCTCGTGGAGTGCAGGGCGGTGGGGCAACAGCGGGTGTACGCGGTGCGCGGCGAGGGCTTCGCGGATCTAGCCCGCTGGCTCGCGCCGTACGTGCGGTTGTGGCAGAGCGGCCTGGGCGCGCTCGAAGAACACCTCGACCGAACTGAGTGAGCGGACGTCCGACGGCGAGGCGCTCACCGCCGCGCCGCAGCGCTGAGCCGGGGTTTACACGCTCACGGCCGGCGTGCCTATCAGAGACGTTCCCTTTTTTGGCTTCTCAATTGGAGGGCGCTGTGATAAACGATTCTTGGGCTTCACCGCCCCTCACCCAACCCCAACCCCTACCGGAAGCGAGTGTGCGAGTGATGAGATACGCAAGAGCATTGGTACTCACTCTGTTGGTCGTGTTCGCATCGAGCGCTGTGACGGCCGCCTCGGCGACAGCGGCACCGGAATTCTTACATTCAGGCAAAGAAGTCGTCAACAAAAGCGTCAAAATCCAGGGCAAAACCGTGAAAATGTACGTTGAACTCGGGGCCATCAAATACTACGTGACCTGCAGCAGCTCGACCTCCGAAGGCGGGGAAATCAACGGCACGACCGAAGTCAGGAACGTGAAAGCGAGGTTCAAAGGCTGCCTTGCGAAAGAAAGCGAAGAACTTCACCAATGCTCCGTCAGGAGCTTCTCCCCCTCGGGAGCGGAAGGGGAAGTCATCACGAAGACGCTCAAAGGGAAACTTGGCGAAGTGGCGACGTCTGAAGCGACGAGCGAGGTCGGGCTCAAACTGGAACCGGCTTCGGGGTTCGTTTACGTGACGCTAACCGGCTCCACCGAATGCCTACCAGCCGAAACAGTGGAAGCCAAAGGCAGCCTCATCGGTGAAGTGACACCGATCGGCGGCGAAGGAGTGATCATAAGCGGCCATATCACATACAAGACCAAAGAAGAAAAACACCAATTAATCAGAAAATTCAAAGGCGAATCAGCCGTGCATGAACTCGAATACTTTGAAATCCCGATCGCCATCGAAAGCGAAGATAAAGTCGAATACGGCGAAAAAGTCGTGGTCACCTTATAGCTGTTGACCCCTGCCCCATGCGGGGCCGAATTGCGTAGATAGCCCCGGCGCGTTGACAGCGTGTCGGGGCGTGATTCGCACTCGCCGAGGAGACCGGCGCGCTCGCCATCTCTACGAGGACCCCGTGCGGCGCCGTCAGCCTGCAGTTTGCCCTAGACGACGAACGCGACCTCGTCCATGTAGCACCAGGACCAGTCCTCGCCGGGCTCGATCGAGCTGGCAATCGGATGCGCTGCGTCGGCGGCGTGTTTTGAAGCGTGGCGGTTGGGCGAGGAGTCGCAGCAGCCGACTTTCCCGCACGTGCGGCAGACGCGCAGGTGCACCCAGCGGCCGCCCATCTGCAGGCACTCCTCGCAGCCGGGCACCTCTGTGCGGGCCGGCACCTCGTCGATCTGCACCTGGTCGAGGTGCGTACAGGTCTGCTGTGAGCTCATGCGGCCTGACCTCCTTCGCTGGCTTGGGTCGATGGTAGTGCGCTCTGCACGGGCAGCCGAACGTGGAACACGGTGCGCCCCGGCTCGCTCGCGACGTCGATCGAGCCGCGGTTGCGGTCGCGGACGATCCGCCGCGCCGTGTCGAGGCCGAGCCCGGTGCCCTGCCCGACGTCCTTGGTGGTGAAGAACGGCTCGAAGATGCGCTCGCGCACCGCGGGCTCGATTCCCGGGCCGTCGTCGGCGATGTCGACGCGCACGCACGGCCCCTCGCGGCTCGTGGAGATCGTGATCGTGCCGGTCTCGCCGAGCGCCTGGATGGCGTTGTCGAGCAGGTTCGTCCACACCTGGTTGAGCTCGCCGCCGTTGACCGTGATCTTCGGCAGCGTGCGGTCGTACTCGCGCACCACCTCGATGTGGGTGTGCTTGAGCTTGTGCCCGAGCACCGTGAGCGTGGTCTCGAGGCCCTCGTGGATGTCGGTCTCGACGAGTGCGCCACGGTCCATGTACGCGTAGGACTTGACCGCCCCCACGAGCGCGCTCATCCGCTGGGTTGACTCCGCCAGCTCAGCGGCAAGTTTCTGAGCCGTCAGCGATGCGGCGACCCACTGCAGCGCGGCGGGAGTGGCGGTGCCCGCAAGGCCGCTCACCCGCTGCAGCCAGGCCGCGTCCACGCCAGCCATCGAAAGGGGCTCGGAGAGCTTCCACGACTCCTCCACACCGAGGTCTTCGATCGCGTCGCGCAACTCGTCCTCCGCATCGGCCGCATCCAACGCGTCGAGCGCGCTGCGCGCCGAGCACTGCGACAGGGCCTGGCGCTGAAGTTCCACCAGCTGCTGCGCCTCCTCGCGTGTCACTCCGGACTCGACGAAGTGCCCGATCGTGGACGCGAGCACCGCGAGCGCCTCCGCGAGATCCGACGCTGCGCGGCGTGCCGCCGAGGCGGGGTTGTTGAGCTCGTGTGCAAGGCCCGCGGCCATCGTGCCGAGACCGGCCAGCCGTTCGCGGTCGGCCGCCACCGCGGTTATCCGGCCGACCACCGGGCGCACCTGCGCCATCACGCGCTCGAACACTTGGCGCTGCGCGAGCGCCAGCTCGATGAACTCTTCGGGCTCGACCGCCGCGATCGTGACCTCGCCCAGGGCCACCATGCGTACGTTCGACACGCCTCCCGTGAGCACCGCGATCGCCCCCACCCACGTCGGCGCTCTGTGCTCGCCCACCGGCTCCGCGCGCCCATCGGGGTCGATCGCGTATGCCTCGAGCGAGCCGGAGAGGACGAGATGGAAGGCCGGCGAGGGCTTGCCCTGCTCGGACACCGGCGTCCCGGGCGCGAGCTCGCGCACCTGCGCCGCCTGTGCCCACCGCTCCAGCTCCTCATCGGTGAGCCCCTCGAACAGGTCGACCTCGCGCAGCTGATCGACGCTCGGGTGGCTCATGCGCTCGCGAGGTACTCGTGGATCAGCGACACCGCCATCGACCCCTCCCCCACCGCGCTCGCCACGCGCTTGATCGAGCGCGCGCGCACGTCGCCCGCGACAAAAACGCCCGGCACGCTCGTCTCCAGAACATAGGGATCGCGCTTCAGCGGCCAGCCACGCTCGCGCACCTCCGTGCCCGCGAGGATGAAGCCGCGCTCGTCACGCGCGACGACGCCCTCCAGCCAGTCGGTACGCGGCGCCGCGCCGACGAACACGAAGCACGCGTCCACCTCCTCGAGTGTCTCCGCGCCGCTCGCGTCGCGGATGCGAAGCGCGCGCAGGCGCCCGTCCTCGCTCTCTGCGGCGATCGCCTCGGCGCCGGTGCGCACGTCGATGTTGGGCAATGCCGCGATCTGCTCGATCAGGTAGTGCGACATCGACTTCGCCAGCGAGTCCGCGCGCACCAGCATCGACACCTTCGAGGCGTAGCCGGAGAAGTAAACCGCCGCCTGCCCCGCGGAGTTCGCGCCCCCGATCACCACCACGTGCTGGTCGGTGCACGCGCGCGCCTCGGTCAGCGCCGCGCCGTAGTAGATGCCCGAGCCGGTGCATGCGGTGAAGCCCGGCGCGTCGAGCTGGCGGTATGAGACCCCCGAGGCGACGATCACGCAGCTCGCGCTCAGCGCGCCGCCTCCAGAGAGCTCCACGATCCGACCCGAGCCCTCCACGCGCAGCGCGGTCGCGTCCTTGATCGTCAGCAGCTCCGCCCCCAGACGCCGGGCCTGGTCGGTCGCGCGGCGGGCGAGATCCGATCCGGACAGACCCGCGGGGAAACCCAGGTAGTTCTCGATCCGGCTCGACTGCCCCGCCTGCCCGCCGGGCGCCTCGCGCTCGACCATCACCGTGCGCAGCCCCTCCGACGCGCCATACACAGCCGCCGCGAGACCCGCCGGGCCGCCGCCGACGATCACGAGGTCGTAGTGGTCGGCCAGCGGCTGCAGCGCCACGCCGATCCGCTCCGCCAGCTCGAGGATGGTGGGACGCTCGAGCACCGAGCCGTCCTCCAGGAGCGCCACAGGCAGGCCACCGGCGTCCACGCCCGCGACCGTCAACAGCTCGCGCGCCTCGCCGTCGCGTTCGATGTCCAGCCAACGCGCGGGCACGCGGTTGCGTGCGAGGAAGTCGCGCAGGTCGTGCGACTCCTTTGAGAAGCGGTGGCCGATCACCCGCACCCCGCCCGACTCGAGCGCCGCGCCCGACTCCCACGTGGTGAGCAGGTCCTCCACGACCGGGAACAGCTGCTCCTCGGGCGGGTCCCAGGGCTTCAGCAGGTAGTAGTCGAGCGCCACGTCGTTGATCGCCGCGATCGCCGCCTCGGTGTCCGCATAGGCGGTCAGCAGCACGCGCTTTGCCTCCGGCACCACCTGGCGGGCCTGCACGAGGTAGTCGGTTCCCGACATGCCGGGCATGCGCTGGTCGGCCACGAGCAGCGCCACCTGCTCGCCGCGCCTGCGGATCTCCGCGAGCAGCTCGAGCGCCTCCGCGCCCGAGGACCCGCGCATGATCCGGTAGCGCTCGCCGAAGCCGCGGCGCAGATCACGCGAGACGGCCGCGAGCACCGCGGGCTCGTCGTCGACCGCGAGGATCACCGGGCGGCGCGGGCGACGCTCGCTCACGGCCGGCGGGTGAGAGGTGTCGGGCTCGGACACAACCGAAACGCTAGCGAGCGTGTAAAGGGCGCGGGCCGATCGAGGGCGCCTTCAGGCTCATACCCGTCTCATACCGGACCCCTCCGAGTCGCAAACCGGCGCGGGAGATCTTGTCGAGGTCAAGTTCTCCAACTCAAGGATGGGTCTCAAATGAACCAGAAGACGATGAAGCGGCTGCTCGGCTCCTTCGCAGTTGTCGGCGCCACCGCGGCCATGGCTGGATTGGGCACGTTCGCCACGTTCACCAGTTCGACCTCGGCCAGTCACACGATCTCCTCGGGAACCGTCTCGATCGCGCTCGGCACGACCGGCGCGGCCAACCGGCTCACGATCGGCGCGTCCAACGTGGTCCCCGGTGACACGATCCAGCGCTCGGTCGACCTCATCAACAACGGCACCGGCACCGCCGACAACCTGTCCTCGATCGTGCTCACCACCACCGCCTCACCGAGCTCGCTGCTGGACACCGACGTCACCAATGGCCTGCAGATGACCATCGAGAAGTGCTCGACCGCGTGGACAGAGGCAGGCACCTCGCCGGCGTACACGTACACGTGCGGAGGCACGACCAGCACGGTGCTGGCGTCGCATGCGGTGATCGGCTCGAGCATGGCCCTCACCGGTCTCTCGTCGCTGACCACCGGCTCGACCGACCACCTGCGCGTGACGCTCACACTGCCCACGATCGCGCCGAACACGCTCCAGGGGCAGTCATCCACGATCTCCTACGGCTTCCTCGGCACGCAGCGCGTCGCCGGCAACAAGTAGGAGCAACCCGCCATGAACACGCTCAGGATCCCTCTCGAGCAGCACCACCTGGACACGGTTCATGGCTCCCAGGCGCGGACGGTCGGCACGACCCTCCGCGCCTGGGGAACGTGGGGCCAGCGCGCGCTCCTCGCGCTGGCCCTCACGTTCTTCCTCACGATCGCCGTGCTGCCCCGCCTCGGGCTCTACCGGCCCGTCACCGTGCTCTCCGGCAGCATGCGCCCGACCTTCTCGCCGGGCGACATGGTGATCGTCACCCCCGAGCCCGTCAGCGCCGTGAAAGTCGGGCAGGTGATCTCCTACACGGTGCCCGTCGGCATCCACCAGGTCGAGACGCACCGCATCGTGCGCATCCTGCAGGGTGGCGCGCACCCGCTGGTGCAGACGCGCGGCGACGCCAACAACGCCAACGACCCGTGGACCGCGCGCCTGGAAGGCAACACCGCATGGCAGATGCGCGCCGTCGTGCCTCACCTCGGCTATCTGATCAACGTCATGCGCAGCCGTGCGCTGCATGTAGCGACGATCTTCGTGGTACCCGCGCTGCTGGCGCTGATGGTGCTCTGGGAGATCTGGGGCATCGGCGCACGCCGCGAGACCGCGAAAGCGGAGGGGCGGTCCTGACGATCATGCGCAGCGGACGCCCGCTAACCGGTTTCGCCATCCTTGCGCTCCTCGCCCTGGCGGCGCTCACGAGCGCGCAGGTCGCGTTCGCCGTCTTCAACAAGACCGCGAAAGGCGGTCCGATCACGATCGCCACGTCCACGCTTGCCGCCCCCACGGGACTCAACACTCTCCAGGTCAACTGCCGTATCAAAAAAACGCCCGAAGTCGAAGTGGACTGGGCAGCTTCGAGCTCGAGTTACGTCACGTCCTACAGCCTCGAACGCGCCACGTCCAGCAACGGCACCTACACCGCGGTCGCGAGCGTCAACGCCGAACTAACCGTCTACACCGACAAAAGCGGCTCGCTCGCTTACTCCACGACCTACTACTACCGCGTCAGCGCCATTTACCGGTCCTGGACCGCGACCTCGACGGTCAAGTCCGTCAAAACGCTCAACAGCAACTGCGCCTAGGTCCGCCTATATAGTGGTATGATTACCCACTATGACTTATGTGACCGGTCGCCCCAGCGGAACCTGGGAGGTGCGGGAGTCGCACTCGACTGCCGCCGGCCCGCGCAGCCGCACACTCGCCACCTTTCGCACGTTGACGCCCGACGTCATCTCCCAAGCTTGCGACCGCTCATCCAAGCCGCTCACTCCCGTAGAGCTACGCAAGGCAGCTCGGCGTGCCGGAGCGCCCGTCGCCGGCGAGGACGCCGATCGTGCGGCCGGGGAACTGCTGGCCGAGATCGCCGCGGGGCGCGAGCCGCGACCGTTGTTGCGAGCCCTGCTGCTTGACACGCTCGCCCCCCACAGCTCACAGATCTCCCACAGCGCACGTGCGGCCGGACGGTGGGCCAGCGCCACGCCACAGCAGCGGGGAGAGACGCTGCGCGACCTGCTGCTGCTAGTCGACCACCTCCCATCATCCCGACGCGGCCCGCAAGTGCGCTTTCCACACCTGCGCTCCCAACCCGCATGAGCGAGCCCACGCTTCCCGACAAGATCCTCGACATCCACCACGCGCTCGCGAACGCGTCCATCTCGCACGCGTTCGGTGGCGCGCTCGCACTCGCCTACTACGCCGAGCCACGCGCCACCGACGACATCGACATCAACGTCTTCCTCGCTCCCAACGACTTCCCTCGGATTCAGCTAGCGCTCCAGCCGCTCGGCGTCGACACCCAGGTGGACCCAGCGGCCGTTCAGCGCGATGGCCAGTGCCGGCTGTCGTGGACCCGCACCCCCATCGACGTGTTCCTGGCCTACGACCAGATCCATCAAGCCATGCGCAAACAAACGCGCATCGTCCCGTTCGGCGATCAGCGGATACCGATCCTCGGGCCCGAGCACCTGCTTGCCTGCAAGGTCGTGTTCGACCGCCCGAAGGACTGGCTCGACATAGAGCAGATGCTCGTCTGCGTCGAAGACCTCGACATGCCGGACATCCAACACTGGCTGCACCGGATCCTCGGCGCGGAGGACCCCCGCCACGCGCGCCTCGATCAGCTGGCCCAGACAGCGAGCGAGAGCAGATAGCCGGCACCAAACGCCTCTCGGGGCTCAACCTTCAGTCCGTTCTGGATAGCCCACTCCCGCTCGGGCCGCGGCTCTATCTACAATGCGAGCCATGGCTGCGGAGTCAAAGGCAAGACCCAAAGGGCGTTGGACGCCTGAGGAGATCGCTCGCAACGAGCGAGCCACCCGCGCGCAGGTGACGCGCGACCGAGCGCGGGGCGTGAGCGCAAATCTCGAAGAGGCCGCCGCGCTCGCCCGTTTCGCAAACCGCTTCGCCGAGGCATTCCGTCATGCCCGAGGCGCTTGATCCATTCCCGCTGCTGCGCGCACTGCACGAGCGCAGCATCGATCACATCGTCGTCGGCGGCTTCGCAGTGAATGCACATGGCTTCATCCGTGTCACCAAGGATCTGGACATCGTGCCCAACCCCGCTGCGGAGAACCTGGAGCGTCTGGCCGAGATGCTCCGCGATCTCGACGCGACCGTTCTGGACACGGCTGACTTCAAGCCGGAGGAGATGCCGGCCGATCCCACGCGTGCGGCCGATCTCAGCATGGGCGGTAACTTCTGCCTGCATACCGATCTCGGACGTCTCGACGTCATGCAATGGCTCAGCGGGATCGAGTTCGAGGATCTGTACGGCGCTCTCGACCGCGAGGCCATTGAGAGCACGATCGACGACTTGCCGGTGCGAGTGTGTGGCCTCGATCACCTGCGAGCGATGAAGCGCGCAGCCGGTCGCCCGCGGGACTTGGAAGACCTCAAGGGGCTCGGCGAGGACTGAGCGCCGCGGGACTCACAGCCCCAGAATCACGCCGGCCGCCTGTAGCGATATCCGAACCCCCGCACCGTCTCGATCGGAGTGGTGGCAGGGGCGTCGGGGTCGAGCTTGTGGCGCACGTAGCCCACATACAGCTTCACCTGCTCTGAGGACACACCGAACGCGTCGCCCCACACGAGCTCCAGCAGTTGGTCGCGGGTGAGCACGTGGTTGGGGTTGTGGACGAACGCACTCAGCAGCTTGAACTCGAGCGGCGTGAGGCTCACGTCGCGCTCGTCGTAGCGAACGGCGCGCTGCGCGAAGTCGATGCTCACACGTGCGTCCGCATAGGTCGTGCGCTCCTCGACCCGCGGGCGCGCGCGCCGCAGCAGCGCATCGACGCGGGCGAGCAGCTCCTGATTGCCGAAGGGCTTGATCATGTAGTCGTCGGCGCCGCCGCGCAGGCCGCGCACGCGCTCGAGCTCCGTGTCGCGCGCTGTCAGCATCAGCACCGGCACGTCGCTCAGATCGCGGATGCGCTCGAGCGTCGCCCAGCCGTCGAGCTCCGGCATCTCCACGTCGAGGATCACCAGGTCTGTCGAGGAGGCGTACAGCTCGCGCAGCCCCGCGCGCCCGTCGATCGCCTCGCTGACCTCGTAGCCGGCGCGCTCGAGCATCCCGTGCAGCAGCTGGCGCACGACCGAGTCGTCGTCCACCACGAGCACCCGCGCGCGGGTCATACGCCTTTCATACCGCCCCACACCCCGAAATCTCGCCGGCGCCGCCGATCATCGCCACATGGCACGAATCCTGATCTGCGAGCCCCAAGAGGACGTTCGCCGGCTGCTCGAGCGGATGGTCGCCCGCCTCGGTCACGAGCCGATCGCCGTGGCGATCCCCGGCCCCGAACACCTCACGAGCGCCGACGTACTCATCCTCGAGCCGGCCGCGCCCGTCGGCGCCGTGTTCGCGCAGGCGGCCTCGCTCGCCGTGCCCGAGCTGCCGCTGATCTGCGCGAGCGTCGCCGCCCCGCCGCAGGAGCTCGCCGACCTCGACGTCCAGTTCGCCGCGAGCCTCGTCAAGCCGTACACGCTCGAGCAGCTGCGCGTCGCGATCGAGCAGGCCCTGCACTCGTGAAGCCTCGTTCCACATCTCAGGCTCCTTCCACATAAAGAGCGTACAGCGAAGCGCAGCGACTACTCCAGCAGTCGCTCGAGCTCCCGCGGCAGATCCATCGGATCGAACGGCTTGGGGAGCACTCCGGCGCCGCCAAGCGCCTCCAGCCTGCGACAATCGGCGCCCGTCGCCTTGGCGGTGAGGAAGACCACCGGCACCTCCGCCGCCAGCCCGTCCTCGCGCATACGCGCGAGCGTCGCCGGACCGTCCATGCCGGGCATCATCACGTCCAGCAGCACCGCGTCGAACGGTCCGTCCTCGCGCAGAGCACGCAGCGCCTCCGCCCCTCCGGGCGCGGACACCACCTCCCAGCCCCCCACCCGCTCGAGGCTCATCCGCGCGATCGCGCGGATGTCCTCGGCGTCGTCGACGAGCAGCAGGCGCGACCTCATGTGGCGCTCCCCGTCAGCTGCCCGCGATGCCGGCCAGGGCGGCTCGCATCCCGCACACTCCGCTCGTTCGGCTCGTTGGCCAGCGGCAGAGTGAAGCGGAACGTGGCGCCCTGCCCCTCCCCGCTCTCCGCCCACATGCGTCCGCCGTGGCGCTCCACGATCCCGCGCGCGATCGGCAGACCGAGACCGGTACCGCCCTTCTCGCGCGCATCGGAGGCGTCGACCTGACGGAAGCGCTCGAAGATGCTCTCCAGCCGGTCCGCGGGTATGCCGCGACCGCCGTCGCGGACCGAGAACAGCGCACAGTGCTCCCGCCGGCGCGCACTCACGCTCACCACGCCGCCACGCGCGGAGAACTTCACCGCATTGCCGAGCAGGTTCACAAGAGCCTGCACGACCCGATCACCGTCGGCCGACACCGTCAGCGGGTCGACCTCGCAGCGCAGCGTCACACCGGCCGCGTCGGCCATCGCCTGCACGGTCTGCACCGCCCCGCGCACCAGCAAGCGTGCGTCCATCGCGGTCGGCTCGAGTTGCAGGACGCCGGCGTTCATGCGCTCGACGTCGAGGATGTCGTTGATCAGCCGCACCAGCCGGTCGGTGTTGAGAACCGCCACCGCGACCATGTTCGCCGCCTCCGGCGGGAGCTCACCGAGAACGCCGCCGTCCAGCAGCCCCAGCGAGCCGCGGATCGAGGTCAGGGGGGTCCGCAGCTCGTGCCCCACCACCGACAGCAGCTCGTCCTTCAGGCGCTCGCTCTCGCGCAGCGCCGCCTCGGCCCGCACGAGCTCCCGCTGGGCTGCGTACTGGCGAGCGGCGACGAGCACCGCGAGCACGACCACGATCAGAAGAAGGCTCACGTTCGGGAAGAAGTTGTCTTCGCGCTCCACGCCGAGCACGAAGCACAGGCCGACCGCCACGCTCAGGTACGGAAGCCAGCTCGCATGCGACCTGAATCGGCTCGTGACGTCGACGAGCGCGTCCGGATCGTCGCGCCGAATGCTCCTCTGGCTCGCTCCCGCCAGCGCGAACGCCGCGAACTCGAGCAGGTACATCATGTCGACCCAGCCTCCGGGCGCATAGGTGCCGTGCAACTGCCCGTACCCGTAGAACACGTCAGCCACGATGCCGAGCAGCACCGCGACGGTGATCAGCGCGAGCGGGGCACGGAGCGCACGCGGGCTCTGACGCAGCAGCACGGCCGCGATGCCCGCCAGCAGGCACAGGTCGCCGATCGGGAACGCCGCCGACACGCCCACCCCCAGGGCGCTGTGACCAGTCTCGAGCGTCGTCGGACCGAGCACGAAGTACCACACGATCGCGCCTCCGCCGACGACGATCGTCGCGCCGTCGAGCGTCGTCCTCAGAAACCTCGAGCGCGTCACCGAAGGGGCCGGCACCCGCCACAGCGCATACAGCAGCAGCGGGTAGAAGGCGAGGTAGAACGGGTCCGCAAACGAGGGATACGGGGACTGCTTCAGGCCGATGTCGTAGACCGCCTGCACGACGTCGCCGAGTGCCTCCGCGAGCAGTGCGACGCTCATCAGACGCCAGAACGTCCGCAGGCCGCCGGCCTCGGCGCAGCGCCGCGACGCGTACCACGACGCGGCAACCGCCGCCCCATCGACGAGGATGATCAGCAAGTCTCCGACATCCTCTCGACTGCCGGGGATCCAGCCGAACAGCTGCCAGCTCACGCACACCAGTACGAGCGTCGCGACCACGCCGGCGACGCGGCCGAAACGCTCGTCCACCGCGACGATGCGGCGCAGCCGCGACGCGAATCTGGACCGGATCGGCGCCATGTCGGGCATACACGTTCGTCATCGACGCGCGCGGCGGGCACGCGCTCCGTAGTCCACCACAGCCGTCGCCGAAATCCCGAGAGCACGAATCGAACCGCCTGGACCTTTGGTCGGGCAACGACCGTCGCGCTCGCTGTGGGGCACGCTTCCGCCGATGCTCAACCAGAGCACCACCATGTACGCCCCATCCAACACCGCTACCCGCGAGCGCGCCGCGCGGACCTCGCGTCGCGACCGCGCCGCCTGGGACGCCGACGCCCTGGCCGCGGTTTGGGAGGGCCAGCACGATGCCGTCGACGAGCGTCTGGCCGTGATCGAACAGGCAACCCACGCGTTGGTGGAGGGTCGCCTCGACGCGGACCTCACAGACAGCGCGCAGAGGGCGGCGCACATGCTGGCGGGCTCGCTCGGGATGTTCGGCTTCGGCGATGCATCCGCGGCGGCCGTCAGCGTCGAGTTTGCGCTCTCGCGGCCCACGCCCGACCGCGCTGCTGAGCTTTCCGCGCTGCTCGCAGACATTCGTCGCGATATCGAGCGGCCCGTCCTCACGGCCGCAGGTCCTCTCAGCGAATGTGAGCTTGAGCCACGCCTGCGAGCATCGATCGATCCGGATCAACAGGCCTAGCGCTGAAATACCACGGTGCGGTCGCGGCCGGCCCGCTTCGCGTCGTACAGTGCCGTGTCGGCTCGTCGCAGCAGCGTCTCCACGTCGCCGATCGTGCTCGAGGCGTCGACTCCGGCGCTGACCTGCACGGCCGGCAGCCCTGAGGAGGCTCCCTCCGCGAGCGCCAGACGGACACGTTCCGCGAAGGCCTCGGCATCGATGCTGTCGCTTTCTGGCAGCAGCACCAGGAACTCCTCCCCGCCGAACCGTGCGACGACGTCGATGTCTCTTGAGGACTCGGCCAGCACAGCTCCGGTGCGAGCGAGCACCCGATCGCCGACGTCGTGTCCCCACTCGTCGTTGACGTGCTTGAAGTGGTCGAGATCGAACATCACCAGTGCGATCGACTGGTCGTTGCGTCTGACGCGTGCCAGCTCGATTAGTGCGCGCTCGTCGAAGCCGCGTCGGTTGAGCAGGCCGGTGAGCTCGTCTGTGCGCGCTTCTCTCGTCAGCCGTGCAAGAAGTTGCTCGTTGCGGTTGACGAGCATCAGGGTGACGGCGGCGACCACGCAAACGGAGACCATCACGTCGACCCAACGCCCGGGATAACTGCTCGCGGAGGACAGCGAGAGGAGGGTCAGCACGTGGGCGACGCCGACGCACGCGACGATCGAAGCGGCCCCTCGACGTCCGAAAAAGAACGTCGTCCAGAGCACTGGCCACATGTACAGCACAGCGCCATCGCCCGCGCCTGGGGTGGTGGCCACTGCGTAGGCGATGAGCCCGACGCCGAGTGGGCCGAGCGGCGCGAGTGCCCAGCGCGCCAGCCGCGGCCCCAGGAGGAGGATCAACGCCACCAGCGGGAGAGCTACGAGGGCGGGGGCAAGCGCGAAGCTCGGATCGCCTGGCAGCAGACCCTCGATCGCCGCATCGAGAACCGCCGCGCCGTACATCGCCGCGGCTGTGTAAGTCATCAACCGCTTGTCGGAGCGCAGACTGTGCGGCAGCGGACTCATACGCTCAGCATCGGCTTCGCGGGCTCGACCGCAAGCTTCACGCGCAGCACTCGACGTGTCTCACAGAGCCTCACGCGCGCTGCGCACGCGACAGCGGCTGCTTCTCGAGCGCGCTACCCACCGCGGCGAGCAGCTCCGAGCGCTTGAACGGCTTGCCCACGAACACTGCGCCTTCGGGTACGTCGTCGGGGCTTGCGACGTAACCGGACATATATACGACTGGCAGCGTGGGGCGCACCTTGCGCATATGCTCCACCAGCGCCGCGCCGGACATGCCCGGCATGACCAGATCAGTGAGCAGCAAAGCGATGCTTTGCTCAGGTGGTTCGGACAGCTCGATCGCCGCGCTCGGCAGTCCCGCCGCGAGGACCTTGTAACCCTCAGCTTCCAGCAGTCGCTTGACGATCGCCCGCAGCGCATCCTCGTCCTCGACGAGCAGGATCGTCTCCCCCGTCGAGGCGCGTGTCGGGTCGACGCTGTCCGCGAGCACGAGCGAGACATCCCCGTGCTGGGCCCGCTGGGCAGCCGGCCAGTACGCCTTCACGACTGTGCCCAGTCCGGGCTCGGAGTCGATCTGAACGCTTCCACCGGCCTTCGTCACGATGCCGTACACCGTCGCCAGCCCGAGACCCGTGCCCGATCCGGTCGGCTTGGTGGTGAAGAACGGCTCGAATGCCTTCGACACGACCTCCGCGGGCATGCCCGCGCCGGTGTCGCTCACCTCGAGACACAGGTAGTCGCCCACCTCGACATGACTCGCAAGAGCGTCCCTCGTACCCGGCTCGATCCTGCAGTTGGTCGTGGAGATCGTCAACGTGCCCCCGTCTGGCATCGCGTCGCGCGCGTTCACCGCCAGATTCATCGCCACCTGCTCGACCTGCGCGCGATCCGCCTCGATCGACCATGGGGTCTGCACGAGCTCCGTGCGCAACTCGATGTGCTCGCCCAGCGTGCGGCCGAGCATCTTCTCCAACTCGCCGACGACCTCGCTCACGTCCAGCTCCTGCTCGGAGACCGCTTCCTGGCGCGCGAACAGCAGCAGCTGGCGAACCAGCGCGCCGGCGCGCTCTGCCGCCGCGCGAATCTCGCGGACCTCCTCTCCGGCTGGCTCCTCCGCGATGCTCTCGAGCGCGAAGTCCGCGTAGTTGAGGATGATCGCGAGCAGGTTGTTCATGTCGTGTGCGATGCCACCCGCGAGCTGTCCGAGGCTCTCCAGCCTTTGGGTCTGAGCGAGCACGCGCTCCATCTGCTTGCGCTCGGTCATGTCGCGTGCGATCGAGGCTGCTCCCTCGACACCTCCATCAGCGCCTCGGATCGCAAAGACGCTCACCGACACCTCGACCCGCGATCCGTCACTGCGCATTCGCACTGTCTCGTAGCGCTTGATGCCCTCGCCTCCGGCCAGAATGCTGTCGAGGGTCACACGATCGGCTGCCTTCTCCTGCGGCACCAGGACGGTCCCGTCTGTGCCGAGCATCTCCTCGAGCGTGGAGCCATAAATGGCCTCCGCGCCAGAGTTCCAGCTCGTGATCAAACCACCCATGTCGACCGTCACGATCGCGTCGCTGGAGGATTCCACCACCGCGGCGAGGCGCTGCAGGTCGCTCGCCACCGCGCGCGCTGTGGCGACGGCGGTGGCCGCGCTCGCCGCAAACGCCTCCAGCAGGCGCACGTCCTCACGATTGAACCTGGGGCCTCCCTGCACGCGATCGACCGCCAGCAGCACGCCGTAGGTCTGGTCCCTGAAGATCAGCGGGACGATCAGACCATCCTCGGCCTCGACCCCACGACTACCGAGACCGTGCTCCTCGAAGCGCGCTCGGTTGAGCTCGTCGGTCAGGCGCTGAGTGCGGCGCGTGCGCAGCGCGTGGCCAGCGACGGTGCCTTCGAGACCGACGCGCCTGCCGATCAGGTCTTCCGGGAGCTCACCGGCCCCTGCCGCCACAACGAGGTCTTGGCCCTGCTGCAGCTCGATCAGCAGAATGCGCGCGTCGATAACCGCGCGTCCGCGCTTGGCGACCAGATCGAGGATCGCGTCGAGATCCGTCTGGTCGCCGATCGCGCGCGATATCTGCGTAGTGACTTCGAGCGCCGCGACCGTGCGCTCGAGCTCCTCGCGACGCTTGCTCACGCCGGTGTAGCGGCGCGCGTTCTCGATCGCCACGCCGGCGATCCTGGCGAGCATCGTGGCTGCTTCTTCGTCGGCATCGGTGAACGGCTCGCACTCGACCTTCTCGGTCAGATAGAGGTTCCCGAAGGGCTCCCCGCCGACCAGCACGGGGACACCCAGGAACGTCTTCATCGGGGGATGGCCGTGCGGGAATCCGTAGGAGTGCGGATGGGCTCCCACGTCTGTGAGGCGCAGCGGCATGGGATTCATGATCAGCTCACCCAGCACCCCGTGACCGCGCGGGAGAGCGCCGATCGACGCGTGTGTAACGTCGTCGATGCCCACCGTGATGAACCTCGCCAACTCGGCCTCCACGCCCACGCCGACCTTCACCTCGTCCAGCACTCCGATCGCCGCATAGCGGGCGCCGGTCAACGCACGAGCACCCTCCAGGACCCGATCGAACACCACCTCCAGGTCGAGCTCACCCAGCACGCTCTGCGCAACGCCGAGCACGACCCGAGCAGCACGTTCCACATCCGCCTCCTGACCTCACGCCGGCTCCATATAAGTCCTATCTGATCGAACCGCTCGCTTGAACGGATCTTACTCGTATACGGTCGCGCGTGGCAAGCCCGCCTAACACGGGCGTCGAACGCATCTCCCTAGCCGACAACGAGCGTCTTCACGCTCGAGCCGGCACCGTCGAGCAAGATCTCCATGTCGCCCACCTCGAGAGGACGCGAGAACAGAAATCCCTGCCCCAGATCGCATTGCTCGCGCTGCAGAGCCTCAAGCTGGGATCGATCCTCGACGCCCTCCGCGAGCATCTCCACGTCCAGCGTCTTGCCGAGCTGCACGAAGGTGTGGATGAGCGCCGCGGAAGCCTTCGAGGTCGCGATGTCCTCGATGAACGAGCGGTCGATCTTCAAGGTGTCAGCCGGGAACCGGCTCAGATAGGCAAGCGAACTGTAGCCCGTGCCGAAGTCGTCGATCGCGATGCGCACACCCAGCTCCTTGAGCGCGATCAGGCGCTCGGCAGTGGCCGAGCAGTCGCGCATGAGCGTTGTCTCGGTGATCTCCAATGTCAGCGCCTCGGGGTCGAGTATGCTGCGCTCGAGCGCGTCGCGCACGTCCTCGATCAGCCCGTCGTCGTCGAGCTGACGAGCGGAGACGTTGACCCACATGCCGACGCGGTGGCCATACTCGTCCCACACGGCGGCCTGACGGCAGGCCTCACTTAGAACCCAGCGTCCGAGCGGGACGATCAGCCCACTCTCCTCGGCGATCGGGATGAAGCCATCGGGAGCGATGACGCCGCGCGTGGGGTGACGCCAGCGAACCAGCGCCTCCACCCCGGTGACTCTCTCAGACCGCAGATCGAATATGGGCTGGTAGAGCAGGAACAGCTGGCCATGAGCGAGCGCGCCGGCAAGGTCCATCTCCAGCATCAGCATGTCCTGAGCGGCCGTCCTCATGCTCGACTCGAACATCGCATAGCGGTTGCGGCCAGCCGCCTTGGCGTCATAGAGAGCGAGGTCGGCGTCGCGCAGCAACTCGTCCGCGGTCGCGAACGTACCGATGGCGATACCCACGCTGGCCGTGACCGACAGCTGGCGCCCGAGATGACTCAGATCGTAAGGCTCGCCCAACGCCTCCAGAACACGCTCGGCGACCACCTCGGGACCCTCCTCCAGCGTGGAGCCTTCGAGCAGCACCACGAACTCGTCGCCGCCGAGGCGACCGGCCGTGTCGGCATCCCTGACGACCGTCGTCAGGCGTGCGGCCACGATCTGCAGGAGCAGGTCGCCGGCGGCGTGCCCGAAGGTGTCGTTCACGTGCTTGAAGCCGTCCAGATCGATATACAGAGCCGCCACCGGCGCCTGCCGGCGTCTGGCCCGCGCGATCATCTGCTGTCCCCGGTCGAGCACGAGCGCGCGGTTGGCCAGGCCGGTGAGCGCGTCGTGCAACGACTGGTGGCGCAACTGCCCCGTCTTCTCGCGCACCATCGCGTACGCGCGCTCACGCGAGCGCGCCAACACCAAGATCAACGCACACAGCAGTGCGCTCACGAGCGACCCGCCGACGAGGACCAACATCCCCTGGGCGCTCGCCGACAACCCGCCGGCAGGCGGCGCACCCGACACCTTGACCGCCCAAGCCCCACCGATCTTGAGCGTCTTGCCGTATGAGAACCTTCTCGCCGTTCCAGCCGAGCCGACCCGATCGAGCAATTCGATGTGTCGTCCAGGGTTGCTGTGATACAGCGCCACCGACAGGTCGCGGTGCATGCCGACCGCGAGCCGCATCACAGCCGGAATGTCGAACGTGCTCAGCAGCCAGCCGCTGACGGCGGCGCGACGCTGTGCGACGCTCGCGAGGCTGACACCACGCCGATAGAAGGCCGTCTGAAAGACGATCGTGCGCACCCCTTGCCCTGTGACGGGCAACACGAGAAGCTGCCCGGTGTCGGTCTGTGCCTGCAGGAGGGCACCCTGAGAGCGTCCGACCGGAGAGCGGCGCGAGCACCAATCTGCCTGCAGCACCTGGGCGAGTTCGCTACCGAGCCCACCCCGTATCGAAACGGTGGCCGACAGCAGGCAATAGCTGGATCTGCCCGTGGCGACGACGCGCTCGACCCTGCCGCCCACAACCGAGCGAAACGCACGATCGCTGGCGCGTCTCGCTTGGAAAGCACCGAGCTCAGATGCCGAGACACGTTCGACGACGCTCGCTCCGAGGCCTCCCGCCACTCGTTCCCTACCGCGTAGTTCGTCAAACCACGCTTCGAAGCGAGTGTTGCTCATGTGCGGCTGCATCGTCAGCACCGCACGCGTCGTCCCCACGAAATCGGCATCGCGACGCAGCAGCGTCTCGAGCGTCGCGGTCACGTCGGATGCGGTCGCGTCGAAGGTCTGCCTTTCATGGGTGCGCACGCTCGATCGCCACAGCGCTGCGCTGATGAGCGAGGCGGCCAGGCCGGCCACGAGCACCAGGCACACGACGAGCACCCACCGTCTGCCGCTCCCCCGCGGGAGTCGCTCCGTACCCTCCTCAGGCATGCCTGTCTGATCGATCTGTACTGACATCTTGAACAGATCGACCCATTACGCCCATGTGACGACAGTACGTGCCACCCACTGGACTAAGTAGTTGGCCCGCCGCGCCCTGCGTATCCGTCGCAGCCGCGAGACACGGCGGACCAGCGATCACATCCCTCTGACCTGCGTCAGTCGAATCGCGTTGCCGGACGGATCGCGAAAGCCGGAGTCGATGCCATAGGGGCGCTCCTCAGGCGCCTCCGTGAACTCCACGCCCCTGCTCTTCAGTTCATTGTAAGAGGCGCGGCAATCCTCGGTCGTGAGGAAGACCGTGCCTGCGAAGCCCTTGGCCATCAGGTCGCGCACGTCCTGTGCGGTGTCGGCATCCATCATCGGCGGGCCGGGGATGGCCATCAACACGATCGCCACGTCCGGTTGCCCCACGGGCCCTACGGTCAGCCAGCGAAAGTTGCCCATCTCGGGGAGCGTCACGTCGGTGCGCACCTCCATGCCGACCTTCTGCGTGTAGAAGGCGAGCGCCTCCTCTTGGTCGTTGACCCACAGCTGCGCGTTGGCGATTTTGATCATCGGTTTCTCCTGGTCGAACTTACCGGTCGCCAGCGATCCTAGGCAGCCCCGGTGTCGCTGTCTTCTCGAAACGTGCTGCGTTGCGGTCGCCCGTAGGCGCGCAGGACACACGTGGGTATCAGTGCGTAGCTGGAGGCAGGCGGGAAGGACGCTCGATAGATAGTCGGCGGCATCCCGTACGTGCGTGTGAAGCTGGTGGTGAACGACCCCAGGCTGCGCAGCCCCACCGAGAAGCAGATCTCCGTGATCGAGCGATCGGTGCTCCGCAGCAGCGCAGCCGCACGCTCGAGGCGCCTGGTGAGCAGATACGCGTGCGGCGACTCTCCGAAGGCACGGCGGAACTCGCGGCTGAAGTGCGCGCGCGAGAGCCCAGCGGCGTGAGCCATCTCCTGCACACTCAGAGCTTCGAAGTAGCGCGCGTCGGCCAGGTCCTTGGCGCGCAGCAGGTGGCGTGCTGGAGGCGCGAAGGCCATGTACTCAACTTAGCGCCGCACGCCAGTCGCATATCCGTCCGGATGCAGGCGTTTTGTGAATCGCGGTGCGGTCGCGATTCGATCACTGATCGCGAGCGCAAACACGCGTGCAGAGATCGGGAGCGGAAGTTCGCATGCCGAGAGCAGGCAGAGACCGCCATGTCAGACAGCGAAAACCCTCAGAGCAACCCCGAGCCCGTCAAAGCGCCCGACGCCTCCGCTGACGGGCCGGCGCCTGTCGCCGCACAGCCCGATCAAAGCTCTGTACCCCTACCGCCACCCGTTATACCCCTACCTCCGCCGGCCGAGCCACAGGCGACGCCGCAGCCGCAGGGCGTCTACGGCAGCGCCCTGGCGGACGCCACCCTCACCCAGAGCACACCGGACGCTGGAGGCTCGCGCTTCACACGCCTCGCTCCGGGCCGAAAAAGCGTATGGGCGGCCATCGCGGTGCTGTGCGTCGCCGGCGGTACCGTCGGCTCGCTGCTCAGAGCGCAAACCGTGCTTCGAACCGACAAGACCGAAGCACAGCAGACGCTCCGTCTGAGCTCCGCCGAGATCGCACTGCGGCTGAAGCTCGCGATTCAGCACGAGGAAGACCTCGCGATCGGCGCGGGCACGTTCTTCGCCGGCAACCCCAAAGCCACGCCCGCGGAATTCGCGGCGTGGGCGAAATGGGCACAGACGCTGCACCGCTTCCCACAGCTCGAGAAGCTCGGCCTAGTGACAATCGTCCGAGCAAGCGACCTGCCGAGGTTCAGCGCCGCGATCACCGGCCAGACACCCATCCAGGCGCTCGAAGGCAAGACCAAGCCGCTCAGCAGCGCGAGCTCGAACCTGCGCATCCTGCCCGCGGGCGCACGCCCCTACTACTGCCTCACGTCCGTAGAACTTGCCCGGAGCGCTAGCACCGAAGCTCCCGCGGGGTTGGACTTCTGCGCCGTCACCCCCGGCATGCTGATCGCACGCGACAACGGCGCCACCACCTCCGTGCCGGTCGCCATCGGACACACGAGCGGACTGGAAATCCAGATGCCCGTCTACCGAGGGGCAGCACCGCCACACACGTTCGGTGGCCGCATGGCCGCATTCGTGGGATGGATGAGCGAGGTGCTCGCTCCGGGTGTGATGTTGGAACAGGCCCTCAGGGGTCACCCGGGCAGCGCGGTGCGGATTCGCTACCGCACGAGCGCCTCACACATCCTGTTCACCAGCGGAACCGCCAAGCCGGGGACCCCGAGCACAACCACCAACCTCCGCAACGGCTGGACGGTCAGGACCTACGGGACGGCGCCCGCCACGAGCGTGCTCACGGACGGGAGCGCACGCGACGTGCTGATCGCGGGCACCCTGCTGAGCGCGCTCCTCGGCCTGCTCGTGTTCGCGCTGGGCGCCGGACGCGTGTCGAAGCTCGAGGACCGCGACCCGCAGGAGGATCTCTACGACGAGCTCACCGGCCTGCCCAACCGCGCGCTGATGCTCGACCGCGCGCAGCGCATGCTCGCCAGGGCGGGACGCGAGTCGGGCCTGCTCGTGGGCGCGCTGTTCATCGACATCGACTGGTTCCAGGACGTCAACGACAAGCTCGGGACGGCGACCGGCGACCAGCTGCTGAAGATCGTCGCCGAACGCCTCGAGAACGTCGTGCGAGAGCAGGACTCCGTCGGACGCCTCGGCGGGGACGAGTTCGTGATCCTGGTCGAGTCCGCGGCCCGCGGCGCGCGCCTGGACTCCCTCGCCCGCCGTGTGATCGAGTCCCTGCACAAGCCCGCCGAGCTCGACAACTTCGGGCCCAACTTCCTCGTCACCGCCAGCATCGGTGTCGCCTTCGGCCGCTACGCCACAGCCGACGACATGCTGCGCGACGCACGCCTCGCGCTGCTCGCCGCGAAGGCCGCCGGCAAGGACCGCTACACGCTCTTCAACGCCAACATGCGCTCCGTCATCGAGGACCAGGGGATGCTCGAGGGGGAGCTCAACAACGCACTGCAGGAAAAGCAGTTCTTCCTGCTGTACGAGCCGATCTTCGACCTCGCCACGCGCAAGGTCGTGGGCCTCGAGGCCCTCGTTCGCTGGATGCGCCCCAAGCACGGCGTCGTCGCTCCTGAGGACTTCCTGCCGCTGGCCGAGGAAACAGGGCTGATCGTGCCGATCGGCCGCTGGGTCCTGGAGCAGGCGTGCAGCCGCGCAGCCGCATGGAACGTCGCCGGCCACACCGTCGGCATCTCGGTGGAGGTGACCGGCACGCAGCTCAACCGCGACGGCTTCGTCACCGACGTGCGCCGCGCGCTGCAGCAGTCCGGGATCGACCCCTCGCTGCTCACGCTCGAGATACCCGAGCACACGATCATGAGTGATGTCGACGCCGCCACCGCTCGCCTCGGCGAGATCAAGCAGATGGGCGTGCGGATCGCGATCAACGACTTCGGCAGCGCCTACGCCAACCACTCCGACCTACAGCGCCTGCCGCTCGACTTCCTCAAGGTCGACCGCAGCTCGCTCGCGGCCACCGACGACGAGGACTACCGCAAGTGGCTGCTCGAGGCGATCCTCGTACTCGGACGCGACCTGTCGCTTGCGGTCGTCGCCAAGGGCATCGAGACCGAAGAGCAGATGATCACCCTCCACGCCATGGGATGCGCGCAGGCCCAGGGGCCGTTCATGGGCGAGGCCGCCCCCGCGAAAGCGATCGAGGGGCTGTTCAACGCGAAGCCCCCCGCAGAGCCGGGCGAGCTCCCGACCGTGGACCCGCGCGAGGTGGCAGCTGTCCAGGCCGCCGCCACCCCCGCGGCCGTCGCCACCCCGGCCGTCGCCGTGGACATAGACCCCGCCGCACCGCCGACGCTGCCCAGCTGACGCCAACCGGCTGCCGAGGTCGAGGCAAACACGCTCGGTCTGCTCTCCGACGAGAGCCCCGAAGCCGGAGATAACCTCTCCTACAAGCCGTCCCATCTTTACACGCCTTCTACACGCTTGGTGTATGATTGGTGTATGAGTGCGGTGCGGACGAACATCGAGATCGAGGATGAGTACGTGCAGACGATCATGGACCGTTACGGAGTGCGAACCAAGACAGCGGCGGTCGATCTCGCTTTGCGCCATCTCGCGGGGCAGCCCATGACGCTCGAGGAAGCACGGAGGATGCGGGGGGCACACGCAATCTCCGAGCCCCCTGCGGACGTCCCGCCGCCCGCGCTCGCGTGATCCTCGCGGATACCTCCGCGTGGGTCGAGTACGACCGTGGAACCGGTAGCGCGGTCGATCGTCGCCTCGCAGAGCTGATCGCGACCGATGGGCCGGTGGCGGTCACGGACCCCGTGGTGATGGAGGTGCTTGCCGGGGCACGCGATGGCGAGCGTGAGGCCGAACTGCGCAGGCTGCTGTTGCGCTTCCAGCTCCTGAGCTTCGACACGGTGAGCGACTTCGACGGAGCCGTGCGCATCTACCGTCGTTGCCGCGCCGCCGGTGTCACACCACACGGCATGCTCGACTGCATGATCGCCGCGGTCGCGTGGCGAAGAGGCGCCTCCCTCCTCGCCCATGACGCAGACCTGGACCGCGTCGCGCGCGTCGTCGGCCTCGAGCTCGACGACGCGTCGCTGCGCGCCTAACCAACAGCCCCGTTCAAGGCGCCGTCCCAGCCGCCACGATCATCTCGCACGGGCCCTCGAAGCCCGAGCCACCCTCGAACGCGGACAGCTCCCGCTCGATCTCCCCCCATGCCTCCTCGCGCCCAGCCTCGCTCAGGCCGGAGAGCATCTGGTGAAGGGCGCCGAAGGACTCCCGCTCGAAGCGCACACACTCCGCCGCCGAGGCGGCCCGCAGCGGCGAGTCGATGTGACGCACCTCGATGTCCGTGAACCCCGCCCGCTCGTACGCCGCCTCGATCGCACCCGGCGCGCCGAGGCTGAACGGCCCCGGCTGACCCGGAGCCGGCGCGGGCAACTGCGCACGACGACGGATGATCGACACGGGGATCGAGAAGAAGCGGTTGGCCTCAGGTGTGGAGTAAACGACCCCCGCGAGCCTCCCCCCTGACCTCAACGCTCGACGGATACCGGTGAGCGCCGCCTGCTGGTCGGGGAAGTAGATGAACCCCACGCGCGAGATCGCCGCGTCGAACTGTCCCTGCTCCACGTCGATCGACTCGCCGTCCATCACCTTCGTGTGCACGTTCTCGAGCCCCATCGCGTGCGCCTCGCTCTCGGCGAAGCTGAGTATCCGCGGTGAGATGTCCGTCGCGAGCACGCTGCCAGACGGCCCCACACGATGCGCCGCGCGCAACGTCTGCCCGCCGGCCCCCGCGGCCACGTCGAGCACGCGCCCGCCGGCCGCGATGTTCGCCATCGAGAGCATCGCCTCGGTCGCCTCGTCGAGCCACGTCTCGATCGTCGGGCCCCAGCGATGCCAGGAATCGGCCGCCTCCTCCCACTGCGTGAGCGTCGTCGTCTTGTAACGGATCGGGTCGAATTCGGTCGTGCTCATCGCTAGCCCCCCATCTCTGTCGTCACCTCGAAGATGCCATCCGTGCCGGTGCTCTCGACGAACTCTTCCACCCGTGCGCGCTGACCCGCGTAGTCGAACTGCTCCTGCGAGCGGCGCAGGTCCTCCATCGAGCCGTCGAAGAAGCCAAACGACACGACCTCGTTCTCGTCCTCGACGCTGCGCACCGTCGTGACGCGCGTCCAGCCGGCGGGCAGCGCGTCGAGCGTCCACGCGTTCACGTAGTCCTCGTATGTGCCCGGCTTCAGTCGCCGGACCGTCATCGCGTAGAGCATCTCTACGCCTCGTCCCATGCCTGCACGCCGACCTGGCGCACGATCAGACCGTCCTCGATCTCGAGCACCGTGGCGCACAGGACGTTCGTCCCGTCCGGGTAGCGACACGCCTCGGTGAACGCCACACCGGTCTCATCGGAGACAGTGTGGCCGACCTTGTGCGTCATGTCGCGCGCGCACACGTCCTCCACCCATGTGGCGATCTCACCCTTGGTGTGAAGTACGCGCGGCGAGCCCGGCTGGGCGTTGCGGTCGGCGAGCGTTACCGATGCGTCGTCCGCGTACATCGCCAGCTGGGTGCTCGCGTCGCGCTCCTCGATCGCCCTGGTGAACGTCGCGAGGTCGAATGTCGTCGTGGTGCTCATCGCTGCTCCTTTGTCGGTGCTGTGTTTGGACTGTGTGAGCACCTTGACCGGGGGTGCGTTGAGCGAGCGTCAAGCGAGCGTCAAACCGCATCTACGTGCCGTAGGCTTGAACGGTGCTGAGAGTCAGCGTGCTCGGGCGGATGGGGGTCGAGCGCGACGGGAAGGAGTTGCCCGCACCCGCGTCGCGTCGCGCCTGGTCGCTGCTCGCCTACCTTGCACTGCACCCGGGCCCGCAGTCGCGCGGCGAGCTCGCCGCGCGCTTCTGGCCCGATGTGCTCGATGCGAGCGCCCGTGCGAGCCTGCGCAGCGCGGTGTGGTCTCTGCGCAAGGCGCTCGGCGAGGAGGCCGATCGGCTCCTGATCGCCGGCCGCGACGACGTCGCGCTGGCTGACGCCGATCTGTGGGTCGACGCCCGCGCCTTCGCGGAGCTGATCGAACAGGGCCGCGACAGCGACGCAGTCGCCCTGTGCGACGGCGAGCTGCTGAGCGGCTTCGAGGACGAGTGGATCTCGAGCGCACGCGCAACCCATCGTGAGCAGTTGCTGAAAGCGCTCGAGCGCCTCGCGTGCGAGTGCGAGCAGGCGGGCGACGCCGACGGCGCGATCGAGTGGAGCCGCCAACAGGTCGCGAGCGACCCGTTCGGTGAGGAGGCGCATCGTCGCCTCATCGCTCGCCTCGCGCAGTCGGGCGATCGCGCCGCCGCGCTGCTCGCCTACCGCTCGCTAGCCGATCGCCTGCGCCGCGAGCTGTCCGTCGCTCCCTCCCTGCTCACCCGCCAGCTCGTGGAGGATCTTCGCGAGGAGCCCGCCGCGGCGCTCGCGCTGCCGGACCTCGCAAACCTGCTGGCGCTCGTGGGCCGCTCGCAGGAGCTGGACCGCCTCGGGCGAGCGTGGAGGCTCGCGACCGATGGCCATGGCGGCGTCGTCACGCTCACCGGCGAGGCCGGCATCGGCAAGACGCGTCTCGCGTGCGAGCTGCTCGCGCTGGCCGCGCGAGACGGAGCCGCAACCGCCTCCTGCGCCGCTCTCGATCTCGGCGGCGCCGCGCCGTTCGGAATGTGGGCGGAGCTGATCAGGGAGATGCTCCTCACCCTGCCCAGCCCGCCGCCGGGCGCCGTGTGGCCCGACGATCTCGCCCGCCTCGTGCCCGACATCCACGCGCGCTTCGAGCGCGAGCCGACCGAGCGCCCGCCCGCCTCGCCGGAGCTCGAGCGCGCGCGCCTGCTCGAGGCGGTCGTCGCGCTCGTCGAGTGGGCCGCGCGCACGCGTCCGCTCGCGCTGCTGCTCGAGGACCTGCACATCAGCGACGGCGCGAGCCTCGAGCTGACCGGCTACGTAGCGCGGCGCGTCGCGAGCCTGCCGGTGCTGCTCGTGCTCACACGGCGCGAGCGACCTCGTCGCGTGGAGGCCGACACGCTCGAGAACGCTCTTCGCGCGCGAGGGTTGATGCACGCGGAGCTCGCGCTCGGCCCACTCGCGCCAACCTACGTGGCCGACCTCGCGCGCAGCGCCGCGCAGCTCGAGGACGACGATGTCGAGCGCGTGGTCGAAGCGTCCGAGGGCAACGCGCTCCTGGCGGTGGAGATGGCGCGCGCGCTCGCGCGCGGCGAGCGGGAGCTGTCGGCGGGTCTGCGCGGCGCCGTGGCCGGCGCGTTCGGGGCGCTCGGCGCCATGGCGCAGGGCTTCGTGGAGATCGCCGCGGTGGCCGCGCGCGAGCTCGATTCCCGCGAGATCGCCGCGCTGCCGATCGACGAGCCGGCGCAGGCTGCGACGGAGGCTCTCGAAAGTGGCATGTTCGTCGCGCGCGAGCGTCGCGTCGGCTTTCGCCACGCACTCCTGCGCGAAGCCGTCTACACGGAGATCCCCGAACCGCGCCGCGTCGCACTCCACGACGCGTGGGCGCAGATCCTGCTCGCCAACACGGACGCGCAGCGCGGCGCGGAGCTGGCACGCCACCTGCGACTCGCCGGACGCGACTCGGAGGCCGTCGAGCAGCTCGCGCTCGCAGCCGCCGAGGCGCGCGCGGTGGCGGCGCTGCAGGAGGCCGCCGGCTATCTGCGCGAGGCCGTCTCGATCGCTCCGAAGCGCGCGGATCTACTGCTCGAGCTGGCCGAGGTCGAGGCGTGGCACGGCCGCCGTGCGGAGGCCGAGGAGGCGTTCGCCACCGCGATCGATCTGCTCCACGATGCGCCCGCGCTGGAGCGTGCGCGCGCGTGGCTGCGCGGCGCACGCTGGTATCACGGCCCGATCTGCGTGCCCGCACTCGTACTCGAATGTTGTGCGAAGGCGCTCGCGGAGCTGGACACCGTCGCGGGCCCCGCCAAGCTGGAGCGACGCGAGGCGCTCGCGGCGCTCGCGTGGGCGGAGGCGGTGGCGGGCAGCGTCGAGGAGGCGGAGAGACTGCTCGCGGAGCTTCACCTCCTGACCGCGGACGAGCCGGTCGACGACCTCTCCACCTACGACGTCGCCCACGCGCGGGCGCTCGCTGCGGTGAGGCGCGAAGACTTCCAGGGCTCCTACGCGCCTTCGATCGCGGCGGGAGAGGCGATCGCCCGCGCCGGACGGCCGGACCTCGCCTACGGGTGCTGGGCGAACGCCGCGGGCGCGGCGGCCGCCGCGGGAGACCTCGAGCGGGCGATGCGGTTCCTCGACCGTCTCGACGATGTCCTCTCCGGCAAGGGGCTCGCTCCGCTGGAGATCCAGCTGCTCGCGATGCGCTCGTTCCTGCTGCTGCGCGCCGGCGACCTCGGCGGCGCGCGCGCCGCCGCTGACTCCGCCACCGCGATCGCCGAGCGGATCGACGACCGCCAGCTGATCGCGGCCACCGCACACGATCGCGGCATGGTCGCGCTCGCCGAGGACGACGCGTCACTCGCCGCGACGCTGCTGGAGGCGGCGCTGGTGGAGGATGCGCCCATCAGCCCGGCGGTGACGCGCCTGGCCCGTGCGGAGGCGCTTGCCCGCCTCGGCCGGCTCGAGGAGGCCGAGGCGGAGGTGCGCGCCACGGCGCTCGAGCCGCTGCGCGCGAGCGACTGGCCCGAGACGCTTGTGCCGAGGCTCACCCGCGTCCAGGGTCTGATCGCGTGGCGCGGCGGCGACCGCGCGCTCGCCGCCCGCCGCCTCCAGGAGGCGGCCGATGGCTGGCGGCGCCAGCTCTCGCGCCTGTCGCGCGGCGAGCGGATGGCGGCGGTGCTGGCGGATCTCGGTCGTCCCGTCGTCGGCCTGATCGAGCCGGAGCGGGAGCTGGAGCGCGTTCAGAGCGAGCTCGACCTGCTCGAGAAAAACGACCAAGGAGCCCCACATGCCGTCCTTTCATGACAGCGCCGACGCCCAGGCACCCCCGGAGGAGGTGTGGAAGCTGCTGTATGACCCCTCGCGCTTCCCGGAGTGGTGGGCGGGGATCGCCACCGTCGAGCCCGGGACGGACGGCAAGTACACGATGTTCCCCGACGGCTACCCCGATTTCCCTATGGCTCAGATGCTCGACACCCAGCGCGACGGGCGCTCGGTGAAGGTCTCCTGCCTGGTCTCGGACCTGGTCTTCGAGTGGGTTCTCGAGCCGCTCGACGGCGAGCGCACGCGCATCAACGTCCACGTCGAGATCCCCGAGGCCGAGGCCGCTCGACTCGAGACTCAGAAGGAGGTCATTCGCGCATCTCTGAGCACGCTCGCCGAGGTCGCCGCGGCGTAACGCGGTCAGAGTCGGTAGGAGCCGACCTGCTGCGAGAGCCGCGTCGTCTGCGGCGGCTCGTCGCAGCGCTCCGCGATCGCGGCGGTAAAGCGCTGGAAGGAGGCCAGCTGCGCAAGCGGCGCCTCGTGCCCCTCGTCCGTGAACGCGATGTGCGTGAAGGTCACGCCATCGTCGAGCACGAACGTGGCGTAGCGAAAGCCCGGGGGCTGATGCGCGGCGAGCTCCTCGTATACCGCGCGCACCAGCTCGGCGTTCTCGTCCGCGCGGTCGGGCTTGACTCGGTAGCGGACGAGAACCGCGCTCATGTAATAGAGAATGGCACAGTGCTCATCCGCAACGCCGACCCTCGACGCGACGCGGCCGCTTGTGCGGCTATCTACGCACCGTACGTGTCCGACTCGGTCGCGTCGTTCGAGATCACGCCACCGACCGTGGAGGAGATGTCGGCTCGGATCGAGTCGGCCTACTCGTGGGTGATCGCCGAACACGAGGACGTCGTGCTCGGCTACGCCTACGGGTCGCCCCACCTCGAGCGCGCCGCCTACCGCTGGGCGGCGAACGTCGCCGTCTACATCCACGCCGACCACCACCGTGAGGGCGTCGGGCGCGAGCTCTACACACGCCTGTTCGAGCAGCTGCGAACGATCGGCCTGTGGACCCTGTGTGCAGGGGTCACCCAACCGAACGCGGCGAGCGACGGCCTGCACCGTGCGATGGGTTTCGTCCCGGTCGGGACCTACCGTCGGATCGGCTGGAAGGCGGGCGCATGGCACGACGTGAAGTGGTGGCAGATGGACCTCCGTCCCGGCGAGCCAGGGCCTCCAGGCGAGCTTCGGACCGACGTCAACGGCCACTAGCTCGGCCTGCCGCACCGCCTGTGCGGGAACGCTTCGGCAAACCCGCAACCCGGCTCAGTGGCGCCTGCGGATGCCACAGACGGGCGACAGCCGGAATATTGAACTCTGCCCAATCACCAGATCGGAGCGTCGGATGCCAGCACAATTGACAACCTCCCCAGCACCGGCACGCTCGCCGGAAATCAGCTCCCAGCGGATCGGCCCACCCGCGCTGAACGCTCACGCGTCCGATCGCGATCATCTGCTCGACCGTTTACACAACCTACGCATGATCGTCCCCGTGTTCGCACAAGAACTGGCGAGCGCGCGCCGACAAGCCGCCACGCTGCGCGTCGAGAACCGCAAGCTGCGCGAGCGCGTCCAGCAGCTGCAGAGGACCTACGGCCCATCTCACTCACGACGCGGAGAGCGCGCGTCGTGAGCGCAAACCGAGCCGGCCCGAAGCCTGCACAACGGTGATCGACCTCCACTGCCACATCCTGCCCGGCCTCGACGACGGCGCACTCGACATGACGGACAGTGTCGCGATGGCGCGTCAGGCCGAGCAGGACGGCATCGCCGTGGTCTGCGCGACCCCGCACGTCCGCCACGACCACGCGGTCGAGATCGAGGAGATCGCCTCACGCGTCGCGGCCGTTCAGCAGGAGCTGGACGAGCAGGGAGTGAGCGTCCGGGTCACGCCGGGAGGCGAGCTCGCGCAGACCGAGGCCGACAGTCTCACCGACGAGCAGCTCCACCTGGTGGCGCTCGGCGGAGCCGGTGGATGGGTTCTGTTGGAGCCCGCTCCCGGGCCCATCACGAGCGATCTCGATGATCTCGTCGACCGACTCGCAGGCAAAGGCATGGGGTGCGTAATCGCACACCCCGAGCGTCACGCCGGAGCCGACTTCGAGGAGCGCCTGCGGGAGCTCGCCAGTCGCGGCTGCCTGATCCAGTGGACGGCCGAGTTCGTCGCGCAGGGGATCGCGGACGATCTCGTCCTGCGCATGGCGAGCGACGGCCTCGTTCACCTACTCGGCAGCGACGCACACTCCTCGCTCGCGGGCCGTCCCGTGCGGCTCGCAAGCGGATTCGAGCGCCTCGCGAGCGTCTGCACGCCCGCCCGAATGATCTGGATGACCGACGAGGCGCCACAGGCGATACTGCGCGCGGAGCCTGTCACACCCTTGCCGTGAGCGGCTCCAGCGCAACGCTCTCGATGAGCTGCTCGACGCTCTCGCAAGATGCGCTGCCGAGCCCGTGGCGCAGGAAGTTGGCCGCGCCCGCGGCTGCGCCCACGAGCACCGCCCGCTCGAAGCTCTCACCCTGAGCCCAGCTCGCGGCGAGGGCGCCCATCATCGCGTCCCCGCAGCCCTCGCGAAACCCTCGCGTCAGACGGGGCGGTCGCAGCTCCCACGCGCCCCGCTCGCTGAGCACCAGACCCGGAAGCTCACCTCGGGTGACGATCACCGCGCCGGCGCCCTCGTCGCGCAGCCGCCGCGCGGCGGCGAGCATCTGCTCCGGCTCGGAGACCGGACCGCACACGAACTGCGCAAGCTCCCAGTCGTTGAGCTTCACCACATCCGGCCTGCCCCGCAGCGCGCTGTCCAGGCGCGGCGAGGAGAGGTCCACGAGAGTGCGCGCCCCGCCCGCGCGCGCATCCGCGACGAGGTCGCCGTACACCTCGATCGGAAGCGCGTCCCCCGGCATCGGGTTTGTGACGACGAGCCAGCCGGTGGTGAGCGCCTCGCCGACCGTGAGCGAGAACAGCTCGTCCAGCTCGTGGCGCGAAGGCGGGTCGCTGAGCGTGAATGTGAGCAGCTCGCGCTCGCCCGAGCGGCGGTCGGTGACGTAGCAGCCGCTCGCGGACGTGGTGCGCACCAGCCGTCGATGGCCCTGGAGTCTCCCGAGCAGCCCCTCCAGGATGTCCCCGCTCTCCCCACCCAGAAAGCCGCACAACACCGGGTCGGCGCCCATGCACGCAGCCATTCGTGCCACCCACACTCCCTGCCCGCCAGGGTGAAAGTGCACCTGCTCGCGCTCGGGGCCCTCCCGCTCGAGTGTCACCGTGAGCAGCGGGTGCGGAGCGAAGATCGCGACGCGACTCATAGCTCTAGAACACCTGCGCGAGCTGCACCGCGATCCGCGGGCTCACGTACCGCTTCCCGGCCGCCGCGCTGTGGATGGCTGTCGGCAGCTCCTCTGCGGCCATGTCCTTCAGCACGAAGCCCGTCGCGCCGGCGTTGAGGGTCTGCTGGGCAAGGTTCGGGTCGTCGGTCATGCTGAGCACGACTATCTCGGTGTTGGGCGCCTGACTGTGCGCCCGTCGCAGTGTCTCGAGGCGAGGTGTGCCCAACATCGATGGATCGAGTGCGAGGACCGCCGGCCGTGTGCCGATGACGCGCATCAGCGAGTCGAGGTCCTGCGCTTCGGCGACCACCTCGATGCTCTCCTCGCTGTCGAGCACCTGTCGCAGGCTTCGTCGAACCGCCTCGTGATCGTCGGCGAGCACGACCCTGATCCGTCCACTCTCCAGATGAACGCCCTCACGGTCCGAATCAGAGACGAGATGCAAACCGGGAGCCATCATTCGAGACTAGACCTCGCTCGTGCGCTCCCCAACGTGGCAAGTCCTCATCTTGGCGACGGCAAAGCACTGACACGCAGCGCTTGCGGACGGGCCGCCGATTCGGGGCGCACGCCGCGCCTCACGGGGAAGACAGCGTTTACGGTCGTACCGCCTGCTCCGGAGTCGATCTGTAGATCGCCATCGACCATATCGACGCGCTCGCGCATCCCGAGCAGTCCAAAGCCATCCGTCTGGGCGGCGGTGTCGAAGCCGTCGCCGTCGTCGCGAACGCTCACATGGACAGCGCCTTCACTCTCCTGAACTTCGACGACGGTGCGCCTGGCCTTCCCATGCGTTGCCGCGTTGGTGAGCGCCTCCTGCACGAGCCTGTAAATCGCCGTCTCGAGCTCCGCGGTATGCCGCGCAATCGCGCCCCCGTTCAGCCCGGAGGCCATCTCCACGCTCACATCGACGTCCATTCCCTGACTGGTCGCTCGCGCGCCGAGCGCTTCCAGCGCCGTGCTCAGGCCGAGTTCATCCAGGGTCGGTGGACGCAGCTCGGAGATCAGGGATCTCAAGTTGGCGATCTCGGATTCCAACAGCCCTCTCGCGTTGTCGATCGCCTCCTCCATCCTCTCCCGGAGCCCCGAGCGACGGGCGTAGGACAGCGCGATCTGCAGCGCCGCGAGTCGCTGCAGCGTTTCGTCGTGCAGTTCGCGCGCCCACCGTGTGCGTTCTGCCTCAGCAGCCGCAAGACGCTGCTGCGTGCGGTCGGTGGCGACCGACTTCGCGGTGGCAACGGCCGTCGCGGCACTGGATGCGAACGCCTCCAGCAGTCGTACGTCCCCAGCGGTGAACCCCGGGCCGTCCTCCAGCCGATCGATCACCATCAGCACCCCGTGGGGGCGGCCGTTGAACACCAGCGGAACCGCCAGGCCGGCTTCGGCACGCACCCCGAGACGACCGAGACCGTGCTGGTCGAAACGTGCCCGGTTCAGCTCGTCCTCCAGTCGCTGCGTCTGCAGCGTGCGCAGCGCGATCTCAGCCACCGTGTCCTTCAGTGGAACGCGTTCGCCCTCCATGCTCTGCGACCACTCTCCCGCGCCCACAGCGATCGTCAGGTGATCGACGCCGTCGAACAGCTCGATTACGAGCACCCTCGCGCTGACGAGCGCGCGTCCGCGCTTGGCGACCATCTCCAGCACGACCGCCATATCGGTCTCATCGCCCACCGCGCGCGTGATGTGGGTGGTGGCCTCCAGCGTGGCGACGGTGCGCTCGAGCTCGTCACGCTGATGCTTGGCGCCACCGTAGAGCTGCGCATTCTCGATGGCTACCGCCGCGAACTCGGCCAGCACGACCGCCGCCTGCGCGTCCTCTGCGGTGAACTGCTCTCCGCCTGCCTTCTCGGTCAGGTAGAGATTCCCGAAGGCGCGCCCGGAAATCACGATCGGGACCCCGAGGAACGTCTGCATCGGGGGATGGCCCGCGGGGAAGCCGTACGAGCGTGGATGCGCGCCTACATCCTCGAGGCGCAACGGAGCCGGGTGCTCGATCAAGTCCCCGAGCACACCGCGGCCGCGCGGAAGATCTCCGATCCTGGCACGCGTTCGCTCGTTGATGCCGGAGGTGACGAATCGCTCGAGCTCGGCGCCCGAGGGATCGAGCACCCCTAGCGCGGCGTAGCGCGCGCCCGTGAGCTCTCGCGCGGCGCTCAGCACACGGTCGAGGACCACCTCCACGTCGAGCTCGGCAAGCACGCTGCGCGCCAAATCCAGAACTTGCCGAGAGGCGGGATCGATCATCAGGGCTCCACGCGACTTGCCTGCGAGGAGCCGAGCCGAGCCTGATCCAGCCCAGCTCGCACCCATCTTCCACACGCCGCACCCGCGCCACCCCTCTCACCGAAGCGCGCGAACGCTCCTCGAGTCTGGCACCTCGCTCTAGTCAACGCAAGAGTGACAGGAAGGAGACATCTCCTGGAGCTCACGGCGTTGCGCGATATGCTGATAGCTCCTCGCTCGCCTGGGCCTTGTGGCTCGCTCTCTTCCGACGTGTGGGTCCGACCATCCGAGAGCCTGCCAACCGAGGTGGCGCATGCCTACCGAGCAGATGTATCTCAAGGGCGGCGAGTTGAACGCGGCGATAACGAGCGCGATCGTCGGGATTCAGACCGAGCACCTCGGCCGCGGCCCGACCAGCGCCTCCACGATCCACAGCGACCAGATGGTCACGGTGATCATGCGCGAGGTGATGACACCGGCCGAGCGCGCGCTCGTGCGCAGTGGCGAGAAGCGCGCGGTGACGAACATGCGCCAGCTCCTGCAGGAGGCGATGGAAGTCGACTTCAGGGCGGCCATCGAGCGACTCACGGGCCGCAAGGTGCTTGCGTTCGTCAGCGGCAACCACGTCGACCCGGACATCGCCGTCGAGACGTTCATCCTCGACCGTCCGGTCTGAGCTTCCGCGTCGGCCGAGCAGCAGACGCCGTAGCCGCCCTCTACGGTTACACCAGATGCTGATCGTCGCCGCGCTCGGAGGCAACGCGCTGCTGCGTCGCGGGGAGCCCGCGGACGCACAGACCCAGCGCGGGAACGTCGCGATCGCCGTCGACGCGCTCGCGGAGCTCGCCGGCGAGCACCGAGTGGTCGTCACGCACGGCAACGGGCCGCAAGTGGGGCTGCTCGCGCTGCAGGCGGAGGCATACCCGCAGGTCGCCCCCTACCCCCTCGATGTTCTCGGCGCCGAGTCGGAGGGCATGATCGGCTACCTGCTCGAGCAGGGTCTCGCGAGCCGGCTGCCCGGGACACCGACGGCGACGCTCCTCACACAGGTGATCGTCGACGCGCACGACCCTTCCTTCCAGCACCCGAGCAAGCCGATCGGCCCGATCTACGACCGCGCGACCGCCGAGCGTCTGGGTCGAGAGCGCAACTGGAGCGTCGCCCCGGACGGCGAGCACTGGCGGCGCGTGGTCCCCTCGCCGGAGCCCCAGGCGATCGTCGAGCTGCAGACGATCCGCATACTCGTGGACGCCGGCGTCCTCGTCGTGTGCGTCGGCGGCGGCGGGATCCCGGTCACGCTCGACGAGCATCGCGCGCTGCACGGCGTGGAGGCGGTGATCGACAAGGATCGCTCCGCGGCGCTGCTCGCACGCGAGCTAGACGCGGACGCGCTGCTGCTGTTGACGGACGTCCCCTACGTCGAGCGCGGCCACGCGACCGAGGCCGCACAGCCGATCCACGCAGCCTCAGTGGGCGATCTCGATCTCGACGAGTTCGCCGCAGGGTCGATGCGCCCCAAGCTCGAAGCCGCATGCCGATTCGCACTCGACACCGGCAAGCTCGCCGCCATCGGCGCGCTCTCCGATGCGGCGGCCATCCTCGCCGGCAGGGCCGGGACCCGCATCACCGCTTAGAACAGGCTCTCGGTCAGGCGGCTACGCCTGAGCCCACTGCCGCATGCTCGCTCTGCTCGCCGTCACTGGCGTGCGGACGAGGCAGGACCAGCAGCGCGCAACGCGCGTGACGCTCGAGGTAGTTCGACGTGCTGCCGACCACCAGGCGCTTCACCGGGCCATAGCTGCGCGAGCCGACCACGAGCAGATCCACCTCTTCGCTGAAGGCCGCCAGCTCCTCGCCCGTGAGTCCGTAGACCGCGCTGCCGTTCACATCCGGCAGGGCGCTCATGCGACCCCGTGCCTCCTGGAGCAGCTCGTCCATGCTGTCCCCGAGCAGGGGCGGTATGAAGCCGGTGTAGGCGACGCTCGGTATCGAGACCACTTCCCGCGCGTGAACCGTGGCCCCGGTGGAGACGGCGAGCTCGCGTGCCATCTCGAGCGCCCCCCTGCCCTCCGGCGAGCCGTTGTAGCCAACGCCGATCTTCGCGACCGGCGGACGGTGAGTGGCATAGCCGAGCGTCGCGATCGCGACCGCGCACGGAGAGCCGTTCAGCGCGGCGCGCGTGTCGTCCCCGAGCATCGCCCGCCCGAACGCTCCGCGACTGCAGGAGCCGACCACGAGCAGATCCGCGCCCTGATCCTCGGCCTGTTGGTGAAGGCCGCGACCTGGGCTCATCGCGACGATGCTGACGAGCTCCGCGTCGACCTCGGCGGCCGCGAGCTCGTCTTCGAGCAGCTTCGCGGAGGCGTCCTGCTCTTCTCTGACCAGGCCTGGGCTGATCGCGTGCGACGGGTTCAACTCGCCGCTGTAGACGTGCGCGAGCGTGAGCGTTCCGGTGGCATCGGTGAGACGCTTTGCGAGCGCGATGGCGTCGCGGCCGTTGGGCCTGCCGTCCACTCCCACGAGCACGTTCTTGAACATCGTCAGCTCCTTTTGTCGTCGTGCCGAGGATGCTAAGCGCGAGTGCGCGGCGGTTCGTCCGGGTAGGGCACCCGAGATGCTGCGGACTTCTACCTACGCCGATGCTGCGAAGCTAGCGCACGTGGATCTTCGCGAGCTAGACGCATATTGGCGCGCGGCCAACTACCTGTCGGTCGGCCAGATCTACCTGCTCGAGAACCCGCTGCTGCGCGAGCCGCTCGCGATCGAGCACGTAAAGGCGCGGCTGCTCGGCCACTGGGGAACCACACCGGGCCTGAACTTCATCTACGCGCACCTCAACAGGGTGATTCGCGAGCGCGACCTGAACGCGATCTTCGTCGCCGGACCGGGCCACGGCGGTCCCGGAGTGCTCGCGAACGTCTACCTCGAGGGCACCTACAGCGAGGTCTACCCGCACATCGGCCGCGACGAGGAGGGCATCCGCCGGCTGTTTCGCCAGTTCTCCTTCCCAGGAGGCATCCCCAGCCACGTCGCGCCGGAGACCCCGGGCTCGATCCACGAGGGCGGCGAGCTGGGCTACTCCCTCGCCCACGCCTACGGCGCGGCGTTCGACAACCCCGATCTGCTCGTGTGCTGCGTCGTCGGCGACGGCGAGGCGGAGACCGGGCCGCTCGCCACCAGCTGGCACTCCAACAAGTTCCTCAACGCCGCCCGCGACGGAGCGGTGCTCCCGATTTTGCATCTCAACGGCTACAAGATCGCCAGCCCCACCGTGCTCGCGCGCATCGCCCCGCAGGAGCTGCGGGCGCTGCTGGAGGGCTACGGCTACGCGCCCCACTTCGTCGAGGGCGACGAACCGCAGGAGATGCACCGGCTGATGGCCGCCACGCTCGACGAGATCACCGCGGAGATCGCCGAGATCCAGCGCCGCGCGAGGGAGGACAACAAGCGAGAGCGCCCGCGCTGGCCCATGATCGTGCTGCGCACCCCCAAGGGCTGGACGGGACCCAAGATGGTCGACGGGCTTCCCGCCGAGGGCTCCTTCAGATCCCATCAGGTACCGCTCGCCGACCTCGCCGGCAACCCCGAGCACCTCGCGCAACTGGAGGAGTGGATGCGCTCCTACCGGCCCGAGGAGCTGTTCGACGAGCAAGGCGCGCTGCGAGCTGAGCTGGCCGCGATCGCCCCCGACGGCGAGCGGCGGATGGGCGCCAACCCGCACGCCAACGGCGGCCTGCTGCTGCGCGAGCTGGAGCTGCCCGACTTCCGCTCCTACGCCGTCGACGTGCCCGCCCCCACCGCGACCGTCAGCGAGCCCACGCGCGTGCTCGGATCGTTTTTGCGCGACGTCATCCGCGTCAACCCCGAGAACTTCCGGCTGATGGGTCCGGACGAGACAGCATCGAACCGGCTCGGCAACGTCTTCGAGGTAACCGACCGCGCGTGGGACGCCGAGCGCGTCGCCACCGACGACCATCTCGCGCCCGACGGCCGGGTCATGGAGGTCCTCTCCGAGCACCTCTGCCAGGGGTGGCTCGAGGGCTATCTGCTCACCGGCCGCCACGGCCTCTTCAACAGCTACGAGGCTTTCATCCACGTCGTCGACTCGATGTTCAACCAGCACGCCAAGTGGCTGAAGGTCACGCGCGGGATTCCCTGGCGCAGACCCATCCCTTCTCTTAATTATTTGCTTTCCTCGCACGTCTGGAGACAGGACCACAATGGCTTCTCACACCAGGACCCCGGGTTCATCGACCACGTGATCAACAAGAAGGCCGAGATCGTGCGCGTGTACCTGCCTCCCGATGCGAACTGCCTGCTGTCCGTCGCCGACCACTGCCTGCGCAGCCGCGACTACGTCAACGTGATCGTCGCCGGCAAGCAGCCCGCGCTCAACTACCTCTCGATGGAGGAGGCGCTCGCGCACTGCGCGCGCGGCATCGGCATCTGGGACTGCTTCTCGTGCGCCGAAGACGAGGAGCCCGATGTCGTGCTCGCCTGTGCGGGTGACGTCCCGACGCTCGAGAGCGTCGCGGCTGCGGCGATCCTCCGCGAGCACCTGCCGGCGCTGAAGGTTCGGCTCGTGAACGTCGTCGACCTGATGCGCCTGGAGCCTGACAGCGAGCACCCCCACGGCCTGCCGGACGCCGACTTCGACGCCATCTTCACCACCGACCGCCCGGTGATCTTCGCCTACCACGGCTATCCGTGGCTGATTCACCGTCTCACCTACCGCCGCGCGGTTCACGATCATCTCCACGTCCGCGGCTACAAGGAGGAGGGCACCACCACGACCCCGTTCGACATGGTGATGCTCAACGACCTCGACCGCTTTCACCTCGTCATGGACGTCATCGACCACGTGCCCGGGCTCGTCGAGCACGCCGCCAGCCTGCGCCAGCAGATGGCCGACGAGCGCCTGCGCCACCGCGCCTACACGCGCGAGCACGGCGCCGACCCGCCCGACATCGACGACTGGCGCTGGCCCACTCGGTGAGAGTCCTCGTCGTAAACGCCGGCTCGAGCAGCCTCAAGCTCACGCTGCTGGACCGCGAGAACCGCGCGATCACATCACGGGAGCTCGACGCGCCGCGCGCGCAGGTGGACCCCGAGGAGCTCGAGGGAGCGCTGAGCTCACAGCTGGGCGAAGCGGACGCGATCGGGCACCGAATCGTGCACGGAGGGGAGCGCTACCGCCACGCGGTCCTGATCGACGCGGGTGTTAGGGAAGCCCTCGGTGAGCTGGTCGAGCTCGCGCCGCTGCACCAACCGAAGTCGCTCGCCGCGCTCGACTCCGTCAGCGCGGCGCTCCCCGGCCTGCCGGCGGTCGCGTGCTTTGACACCGCCTTCCACGCCACGCTGCCCGCAGCCGCCTCCACGTACGCGCTTCCGGCCGAGTGGCGCGAGCGCTGGGGACTCAGGCGCTATGGCTTCCACGGCCTCTCACACGGGTGGGTCGCCCGACGCGCGCCGGAGATGCTCGCCCGCGAGCCCGCCGGCCTGCGGATCGTGAGCTGCCACCTCGGCTCGGGCGCGTCGCTGTGCGCGATCACGGACGGCCGCTCGCTCGACACCACGATGGGCTTCACGCCGCTCGAGGGCCTCGTCATGGCCACGCGCTCGGGCAGCGTCGACCCAGGCATGCTGCTGTGGCTCGCCGGGCAGGAGGGCCTGTCGATCGCCGAGATGGAGGACGCGCTCGAGCACCGCTCCGGGTTGCTGGGGTTGGCGGGGAGCCCCGACATGCGCGAGATCGTCGCGCGCGCCGAGGCGGGCGACGAGCGTGCGCGGCTCGGGTTGGACGTCTACGTCCACAGGCTGCGCGGTGGCATCGCCGCGATGGCCGCGGCGCTCGGAGGGCTCGACGCGCTCGTGTTCACCGGCGGCGTCGGCGAGCACTCGGCGGCGGTGCGCTCACGCGCCGCCGCGGGCCTCGGGTTTCTGGGCGTGGCTCTGAACGATGCGGCCAACCGCGATACGAGCGGCGACGTGGACGTGAGCGCTGATGCGGCTCGCGTGCGAACGCTCGTGATCGCCGCGCGCGAGGACGTCGAGATCGCCCGTCAGACGAGGGCCGTGCTCACGCCTCGGCAATGACGGGATGGCGGCGGCGCTGCACCCGTCGACGCAACTCGTCCGCGCCCCACACCACGAACGGATACGGAATCAGCAGCACGAGGTCGTGTAGCGGCAGCGATGCCGTCCCGAGCAGTGACTGAAGCGGCGGCGCGTACACGAACACCGCCGCCAGCAGCAGCTCGGCGGCGATCGCGAACAGCACGTATGGGTTGCTGAACACGCCCACCTCCCACAGCGAGGCGCGCTGCGAGCGCACCGCGAAGGCCGTCCCGATCTGCCCGGCGATCATGCCGAGGAACGTCATCGTGGTCGCCTGCAGGTAGGCGTGGTGCAGGGCGTGTCCCGCGCCGACCGGGTCGCCCGGGTGCCAGCCCGCGTCGATCAGCACGTACAGGAAGCCACCCATCGAGAGCGCGGCGATCAGCATCCCCAGGAACAGCCACGCGCGGATCAGCATCGGCGGGCGAATCACCCCTTCCGCGCGGGGGCGCGGCGGGCGCTCCATGATCCCCGGTTCGGCCGGCTCGCGAGCCAGCGCCAGCGACGGCAGCGTCTCGGTGCCCACGTCGAACGCGAGGATCTGCAGCACGGTCAGCGGCAGCGGGATCGCCCCGCCGGCGAGCGCGAACACGAGGAACGGCACGACCTCGGGGGTCGCGTGGGCGAAGATGTAGACGATGAACTTGCGCACGTTCTCGTAGACGCGCCGTCCCGCCTCGATCGCGACGACGATCGTCGCGAAGTTGTCGTCGGTGAGCACCATCGTCGAGGCCTCGCGAGCCACGTCGGTGCCGGACAGGCCCATCGCCACGCCGATGTCGGCGGCGCGCAGCGCCGGAGCGTCGTTGACCCCGTCGCCGGTCATCGCGATCACGTGGCCTTCCGCGCGCAGGGCGTCCGCGATCTGCAGCTTCGCCTCGGGCGAGGCGCGCGAGAAGATCAGCTCCCTGCCGCCGGCGAGCAGCTCGCGCAGCTCGCGCTCGCGGGTGTGGTCGATGCGGCTCGCGTCCACCACCTGCGGGTCCTCTCCCCCGATCCCCACCTGCGCCGCGATCGCCGCCGCCGTCAGCGGATGGTCGCCGGTGATCACGATGATGCGGATCCCGGCGCTGTGGCAGCGCGCCACCGCCTCGTGGACCTGCGGGCGCGGCGGATCGAACATCGTCACCAGGCCGAGCAGGCACAGCTCCCGCTCGGCCTGCTCGCGCTCAGGCGGTTGCGTGGCGTCGATCGCCCGCCTCGCCAGCGCGAGGACGCGCAGGCCCTGGCGCGCGTAGCTCTCGACCTGCTTGCTCGCGCGCTCGCGCTGTGCCGCGTCGAGCGGGACGACCTCGCCCGCGGCGGAGACGGTGCTCGTGCAGTGTGGCAGCACCGACTCGGGCGCGCCCTTCGTGTGCAGCCAGCTCTCGGCGCCGTCTGTGTCGATCGTCGACATCAGCTTCAGCTCGGGGTCGAAGTTGTACAGGTGGCTGCGTCGCTGCCCGCGACGCTCCGCGTCCACGTCCACCCCGAACGCCCGGGCGGTGGTCAGGAGCGCGACCTCGGTGGGATCTCCGGTGCTCTCCTCGCTCCCGAGCAGGTGGGCGTTGTTGCACGCGCTCGCCGTCTCCGCGAGCGCGCGGAGGTTCGCGTCGTGTGCGATCAGCTCCTCCAGGGACCCCGAATCCGCCTGCAGATCGGCCTCCGCGGCGAACGTCCACACCGCGATCGGCTTCATCCTGTTTTCGGTCAACGTGCCCGTCTTGTCGGTGCAGATCACGTCCGTGCACCCGAGCGTCTCCACGGAGCTCAGCCGCTTCACGAGCGCGCCACGACGCGCAAGCCCGCTAACGGCCACAGCCAGCGCGAGCGTGATGACGGGCAGCAAACCCTCGGGCACGTTGCCGGCGAGCAGGCCCACGGCGAACACCACGCTGTCGCGCACCGACAGCCCCGCGCCGAAGATCGCCACCGGGACGAACGCCGCGGCCATCGCGATCGCCACAGCCGCGATCAGCCACGCCACACGGCGAACCTGGCGCTCCAGGGGGCTCGGCTGCTCCTTGACACGCTCGGTGAGCGACGCGATGCGCCCGAGCTCGGTGTGCATGCCGGTCGCGAAAACCATCGCCTGCGCCTCGCCGCCGGTGCACGTGGTGCCGCTGAAGACGAGATCTCTGGCCTCCAGGCGCGGGACGTCGCGGTCGATCTGGTCGGCGGCGCGCAGCACCGACACGGACTCTCCATTGAGCGTCGAGAGGTCCACCTGGACAGAGCCGGAGAGCAGCCGCATGTCCGCGGCGATTCGGTCGCCCTCCTCGAGCAGCACAATGTCGCCTGGCACGAGCGTGACGGCGTCGATGCTCTTCGAGGCCTGGTCGCGCATGACCCTGACGTGCTGGGGCATGTATGCCGCGAGCGCCTCGACCGCTCGTTCGGCCTGCAGCTCCTGCACGAACGCGAACGCCGCGTTCAACACGATCACCAGCAGCACCGCGATCGCGACCGTCAGGTTGCCTACCGCGAAGGACAGGCCAGCCGCGAGCCACAGCAGCAGGGCGAGCGGGTGGGTCAGCTGTCTCCCCAGCTCCGCCGGCCAGCGCGCTCCGCCGCGCCTGCGCAGCTCGTTGCTGCCGTACTGCACGAGCCGCCGTTCGGCCTCGCGCGTGGACAGACCGGCCGCGGAGCTGCGCAGGTCGCGCATCAGCAGCTCGACGCCCTCGGTCGCGTCCACCTCCTCCGGCTCGGCGATCACCGTCTGCGTGGCCATGCTCACCCGCTTGTCGTCAGTGAGCGTCGGCGCTCCTGCGCGCCGCCTCGAGCACCACCCGCTGCTCGGCGGCCGCGATCGTCCTGCGGGTGCGATCGACCGCGTCGACGCTCACCGAGATGTTCTCTATGCCCAGCCGCACGAGCATCTCCGCATACTCGGGGTGCACGGAGGGCGCCTGCCCGCAGATCGAGGTGTGCAGGCCCAGCTCGCGGGCTCGCGGGATCAGCTGGCCGAGGTAGTCCACGATGGCCGGGTCGCGCTCGTCGAACGTCGCCGCCAGCAGCTCCGAGTCGCGGTCGGCGCCGAGCATCAGCTGGGTGAGGTCGTTCGAGCCGATCGAAATGCCGGTGATGCCGAGCTTCGCGTAGCGCTCCAGGTTGAACAGCACCGAGGGCACCTCGGCCATCACCCACAGCTCGAAGCCACGGCGGTCGAGCAGCCCCGTCTCGGCGATCAGCGCGCGGCAGCGTGCCAGCTCGTCCGCCGTGCGCACGAACGGCAGCATCACGTGGAGGTTCGAGTGGCCCGCGTCCCACACGCGCCGCACCGCCTCCATCTCCAGGGCGAACACCTCGGGCTCCTGCGTATAGCGCAGCGCGCCGCGATAGCCGATCATCGGGTTGGCCTCCTGCGGCTCGAAGCGCTCGCCGCCGCGCAGCCCGCGGAACTCGTTGGTGCGGAAGTCGATCGTGCGATAGGTGATCGGCCGGGGCGCGAAGCCGGCGGTGAACGTCGTGAGGGCATCGGCCATCCGCGCCACGAACTCCGCCGTGTTGCCCTCCTCGATCAGCTGCTTCGGGTGTGTGCCCTCGAGCGCCTCCAGCACCATCATCTCGGCTCGCAGCAGGCCGACCCCGTCGACGTCCAGGGCGGCTGTCCGCTCGACCTGCGACGGCTCCGACAGGTTCACCAGCAGCCGCGTCGCGGTGACCGGCGCGGAGGCATCCGCCACCACGACGGCTGTCGGCGCGGCCGGCGCCGGGGTCGTGTCGCCCCCCTCGATCACCGCTCCATGCGTCGCGTCCACGGTAACCATCTCGCCGCCGCGCAACTTCTGTGTGGCGTTGCCGGTTCCCGCCACGCACGGGATCCCGAGCTCACGCGAGACGATCGCCGCGTGGCAGGTCATCCCGCCGGAGTCGGTGACGATCGCCGCCGCCTTGCGCATCAGGGGTACCCAATCGGGGGTCGTCATGTGCGCGACCAGCACCTCGCCGTCGCGCAGTGCGGAGGTGTCATGCGGATCGCTCAGCAGTCGCACCCGTCCGCTCGCCCGACCAGGGGCGGCGCCGAGCCCCCGCACGAGCAGCTCGCCGGCCGGTGGCGTGTCGGCAAGCTCGGCTGTCGCTCCGGGAGCCGCTGCGGTCGTGGTTATCGGCCTGCTCTGCAGCATCCACACCGTCCCGTCGGGATCGAACGACCACTCGGTGTCCTGCGGGGAGCCGTAGTGGGATTCGATCTCGAGACCGAGCCTCGCCAGCTGGATCACCTCGCCGTCGGTCAGCACCGGGCGCGCGCCCTCCTCCGCGGTCAGCTCGCGCGTGACCGTTCCTCCGCCCGCCGCCGGCTCGATCGTCAGCTCCTTCGCTCGCACCGAGCGGGTGGTGATCGCGAGGTTGTCCTTCCTCACCACGTAGCGATCGGGCGAGACGCTGCCGGAGACGACCGCCTCGCCGAGGCCGAAGGAGCCCTCGATGACGAGGCTGTGCGTGTCGCCGCTGGAGGGGTCGATCGTGAACATCACGCCCGCGCGGGTGGAGGGGATCTGCCTCTGCACCACGACAGCGATGTCCATGTCCGCCTGGCTGAAGCCGCGCTGGGCGCGGTAGTAGATCGTGCGCGCGCCGAACAGCGAGGCCCAGCAGCGCCTCACCGCGTCGACCACCGCATCGGCGCCGCGGGTGTTGAGGAAGGTCTCGTTCATGCCGGCGAACGACGCCGACGCGGTGTCCTCCGCCGTGGCCGAGGAGCGAACGGCGACGGGCGCGTCCGAGTCGGCTCCGACCAGCTCTTCGTAGGAGGAGACGATCGCGTGCTGGAGATCCGCTGGGATCGGAGTGTCGAGCACCGCCTGGCGCGCCAACGCCGACGCGGCCTCGAGCGCCTTGGAGTCCTCGGTGTCGACGCTCGCGAGCATCTCCGCGAGCTCGGCGCGCAGGCCGGTCTCCTCGCAGAACACCGCATAGCCCGGGGCTCCGATCACGAAGCCGGGCGGCACCGGCAGGCCCGCCGCCGTCAGCTCGCCGAGGTTGGCGCCCTTGCCGCCGGCGTAGTCGACGTCGTCCCGTCCCAGATCGGAGAAGGCTCGCGTGATCGCGAGGCCGTGGAGTGCGGTTGTCATGTGGTGTCGCTCCCCGTTGGGTAACCGTGCTCACCTACCTTCGCGCACCCCGGTCGTCTCGCCATCGGGGAAACTCACCCCGGCGTTGCGGAGTTCTACGGAATCTCGCCGGCCTGGGACTGGCATGCTCTGACGGTGCGAGCGATGCGAATCGAGCGCGCTGGCGTATTGCGCGCGGCAGAGATCGCCGAGCCCTCACCGGGGCGCGGCCAGGTGCTCGTACGGGTCCATGCGTGCGGCGTGTGCCGCACCGACCTTCACCTGCTCGACGGAGAAGTCGACATTCCGCGGCCGCCGATCGTCCCCGGCCACCAGATCGTCGGGACCGTCATTGCCCGCGGAGAGGCGACGGCGGAGAGCGAGGCGCTCGCGGTGGGCGCGCGCGTTGGCATCCCGTGGCTCGGCTGGACGTGCGGGCGGTGTCGCTACTGCCTCAGCGGCCGTGAGAACCTCTGCGACCAAGCGCGGTTCACCGGACGCGACATCGACGGCGGCTTCGCCGAGCTGACGGTCGCGGACGAGCGCTACTGCTTCCCGCTCCCAGAGAATGATCAGGAGGGGTCGGCCGGCGCTCCATGCCGGCCTCCATCAAACCTACAAGTCGCCCCGCTCCTGTGCGCCGGGCTGATCGGCTACCGCGCACTGCGCATGACCGGAGACGGCGAGCGGCTCGGGCTGTACGGGTTCGGAGCCTCCGCCCACATCGTCGCGCAGGTCGCCGTCTTCGAAGGTCGTCGCGTGTTCGCGTTCACGCGCTCCGGCGACGAGGAGACCCAGGCGTTCGCGCGCGGCATCGGAGCCGAGTGGGCGGGCGGCTCGCTGGAGCGTCCGCCGGAGGAGCTCGACGCGGCGATCATCTTCGCCTCCGCCGGAGAGCTCGTCCCGGCCGCGTTGCGCGCGGTCGCCAAGGGCGGCACGGTCGTTTGCGCCGGCATTCACATGTCCGACATCCCGAGCTTCCCCTACGACATCCTCTGGGGCGAGCGCACCGTGCGGTCGGTCGCGAACCTCACACGCGAGGACGCACGAGCCCTGTTGGAGCTGGCTCCCCGCGTACCCGTCCAGACGCAGGTGACGCCATATGCGCTCGAGGACGCCGGACAGGCACTCGCGGACCTCAGAGCCGGCCGCCTGCAGGGCGCCGCGGTGCTGGAGGTGTCGGTGTGACCGCGGGCGTCGCCGCGAGCATGCTCGATGCGCTCGCCTCTCCCTCGATGTACCCGGAGAATCCGCCGGTCGTCGTTCACGAGACACACGCCTCGTGGGTGTTCCTCGCCGGCGACCGCGCGTACAAGGTCAAGAAGCCGCTCGAGCTCGGGTTCCTCGACTACAGCACGCTGGCGCGCAGGCACGCCGCGTGCCGTGAAGAGGTGGACGTCAACCGCGACCTGGCGCCCGACATCTACCTCGGCGTGCTCGCGATCCTCAGCACCGACGCGGGCTTCCGCCTCTCCGAGGATGGAGCGCCCGACGCGATCGAGTACGCGGTCGAGATGGTCCGCTTCGACGAGGCGGACACGCTCGCGGGCCTCATCCAAGCCGGCGTCTTGACCCATGCGATCGTCGCCGCGGTGGCGCGGCGTCTCGCCGACTTCCACCGTGCCGCGCCGATCGTCGAGGACTTGGGCGCCGAGCGGGTGCTCGCGGCCTGGCGGCAGAACATCGCCGAGTTGCGCGCGATCGAGCATCCAGAGGACTGGGACCTCGACGCGGCGGCCGGGTTCGGCGAGGCGTTCGCCGCCTCACACGAACACGAACTCCAGCGGCGCGCGCTTTCGGGGCTCGTGCGTGTGGGGCACGGCGATCTGCGCTGCGAGCATGTGCTGTGTTTCCCCACCGTCCGCGTCGTCGACCGCATCGAGTTCGACCCGGACCTGCTGCGCGTCGACATCGCCCGTGATCTGGCCTTCCTGGCTATGGACCTGGAGGCGCAGGGACAGGGGTGGGCCGCACGCGAGCTGATGGAGAGCTACAGCGGCGTGGGTCTCGACATCGGCGGCGCCGAGCTGCGGTCCTTCTACGCTGCCCACTGCGCGTTCGTCCGCGCGAAGGTCACGGCGATCGCCGCGGAGGAGCGCGAGGACGAGGAGCGCCAGAGCCGGACGGCCGACGCGCAGGCGTTTTGGGATCTGGGCGAACGGCTGTGCTGGCGCGCGAGGGGACCGCTCGCCGTGGTCGTGTGCGGCCCCTCGGCGAGCGGCAAGTCCACGCTCGCGGCGGAGCTCTCCCGGCGCTCCGGGATGAGAGTGGTCAGCTCCGATGCGCTGCGAAAGGCGGCGGCTGGGCTGAGCCGCACCGACCGCGGTGAGCCTGACCTCTACAGCGAGCGCTCGACGCGCGCGACGTATGAGCTGCTCGGCCGGGAGGCGGACTCGGTCGTTCGCCAGGAGGGCGGCGTGATCGTCGACGCGACGTGCCGCTCGCGGGCCGACCGCGCGCTGCTGTTCCACCACCTGGGCAACGACGGGGTGAAGCTGTTGGTGGTTCGCTGCGAAGCGTCGATCGAGATTTCACTCGAGCGCGCCACACGACGCTTGCGCAACAAGGGGCGCGTGTCGGACGCCACTCCCGAGATCGCCGCGGAGCAGTTTCACACCTTCGAGCCGCTCGACGAGCTGGCGTGGGAGATGGTTCTGAAGGTGAACACCGAGCATGATCTGCACGCACAGATCGCGCAGGTCACTCGAGCCGTGGAGCGACGATGAGCGCCTCCGCCTCCCCCGCCATGCATCACCCGATCGCCAGCGACGTGCACGTCGCGCTGCGCGACGGTTCGACGCTGCACATCAGGCCGGTGACACCAGCCGACCGGCCGAAGATGCACACGTTCCTCGACGAGCTCTCACCGGAATCGATCGGCTTTCGCTTCTTCGGCGCGGTGAACCTTGAGTGGGTCACCGACTGGTCGGTCGATGTCAACGGCAGCGAGCGCTTCGCGCTGGTCGCGACCACCGGCCAAGAGCAGAGGGTCGTCGCGCACGCCGCCTACATCCGCACCGCGGAGGACCGCGCCGAAGTGGCGTTCATGGTCGCGGACGCGTGGCAGGGCCACGGGATCGCCACGATCATGCTCGCCCACCTCGCCGCCGTCGCCGAGGAGAGCGCGATCGCGCTGTTCACCGCCGAGGTGCTGCCACACAACCACCGGATGATCGACGTGTTCACAGACAGCGGCTTCCCCGTCACACAGCGCGCGACAAGCGAAATCATCGAGATCGAACTGCCGACCTCGCTCTCGCCGCAGGCCCTCGAGCGCTTCGAGCAGCGCGAGCAGACCGCCGCCGTCGCCGCCCTGCAGAGCTTTCTGCGCCCGCGCTCGGTGGCCGTGATCGGGGCCTCGCGCCACCGCGATACCGTCGGCTGGGCGCTCCTGCACAACCTGCTCGCGAAGGGCTTCACCGGCTCGGTGTATGCGGTCAACGAGAAAGGGGGCACGATCCAGCGGCTGCGAAGCCACACCTCGATCGCGGCCGTTCCCGCGCCGGTCGATCTGGCGGTGATCGCGGTGCCGGCCGCGCACGTGGCCAAGGTCGCGCGCGAATGTGGAGCAGCGGGCGTCAAGGGACTGCTCGTGATCTCGGCCGGCTTCAGCGAGTCCGGCTCCGAGGGCGCGGAGCGTCAGCGCGAGCTCCTGGAGATCTGCCGCGAGAGCGGCATGAGGCTGATCGGCCCCAACTGCCTGGGGGTGTTCAACACCGCGCCGTCGGTGAGCCTCGATGCGACGTTCGCCGAGCGCACCCCCGCGCCGGGGCGCGTCGGCTTCCTCTCTCAGAGCGGCGGCCTGGGCATCGCGATCCTCGAGGCGGCGGCACGCCTCGGCCTCGGGCTCTCGACCTTCGTGTCGGTCGGCAACAAGGCCGACATCTCCGGCAACGACCTGCTCGACTACTGGGAGCACGACCCCGACACCGACGTGCTGCTGATGTACCTCGAGTCGTTCGGGAACCCGCGCCGCTTCGCGCGCATCGCCCGCCGCGTGAGCAGGACCAAGCCGATCGTCGCCGTCAAGAGCGGACGCTCGACCGCGGGTGCACGCGCCAGCAGCTCGCACACCGGCGCGCTCGTGTCGGCCTCCGACGTGACCGTCGACGCGCTGTTCGCGCAGGCGGGCGTGATCCGCACCGACACGATGCACGAGCTATTCGACGTCGCCGCGCTGCTGTCGTCTCAGCCGGCGCCGCGGGGAGGCCGCGTCGCGATCGTGACCAACGCGGGCGGCCCCGGGATCATGTGCGCCGACGCGTGTGAGGCCAACGGCCTCGAGGTGGTGGAGGTGGGCAAGCGAACGCGCAGGCGGCTCGCCGGGTTCCTCACGGCCGACGCGTCACTCGGCAACCCGATCGACATGGTCGCCACTGCCTCCGCGGAGGACTACCGGCGCACGATCGAGACGCTTGTGGAGGAGGACGTGTGCGATGCGATCGTCGCGATCTTCGTGCCGCCGCTCGTGACCGACGCCGACGACGTCGCTCGTGAGATCCGCGCCGCGGCCGCGAGCACCGGCGCCGTCACGCTCGCGGCGGTGTTCATGACCGCCGGCAGCCCGCCGCAATTGCGCGAGGGCGATCTGTGCGTGCCGGCGTTCGACTTTCCCGAGGATGCGGCCGGTGCGATCGCACATGCCGCCGGATACGCCCGCTGGCGTGCGCGGGGCGAGGGAGCGATCCCGCGTCTGACGGGCGTCGACTCGACGCGGGCTGCCGCGATCGTCGCACGCGAGATCCTCGCCGGAGCCGGCTGGCTCGGCCCCCTGCAGGTCGCCGAGCTGCTCGAGTGCTACGGGCTGCCGCTGATCCCAACGCGGGTTGTGGGAAGCGCCAAGGAGGCGGTCACGGCCGCCGAAGAGCTGGGAGGAGGCCCGGTCGCGCTGAAGGCGATCGCCGCGAAGCTCCTGCACAAGAGCGACGCCGGAGGCGTGCGCGTCGGACTCGACGGACCCAGGGCGATCGCCGCGGGCGCGCGGGCGATCACGAAGTCGGTCAGCCAGGCCGGCTACAAGCTCGACGGGCTGCTCGTGCAGACGATGGCCGAGCCGGGGGTGGAGCTGTTGATGGGTGTCGTGCACGACGAGAGCTTCGGCCCCGTGATCGCGTGCGGCGCCGGCGGCACCAGCGCCGAGCTGCTCAAGGACGTGGCAGTCCGCATCACGCCGCTCACCGATCTCGACGCGGCGGAGATGATGCGCTCACTGCGCATGTTCCCGCTGCTCGACGGCTACCGCGGCACACCCAAGAGCGACATCGCGGCCGTCGAAGACGTACTGCTGCGGCTCAGCGCGCTCGTGGAGGCGCACCCGGAGATCGCCGAGCTCGACGCGAACCCGGTCGTCGCGGGGCACGACGGTGCGGTGATCGTCGACGCCCGCATCCGCCTCTGCGCGTCGCCTCCCACGCGCCCGACGCCTTCGTTGCGGGCGTGAGAGCGACCGAAACCGGGAACCGAGAGACCGGTCTCTACCGGGAGGCCCTTCCGCATGCTTAGCGAAACCGCACCTGCTTCGCAGAGCCGCCGAGGGTTATCTGAGATGCGGCCGCTTGCAGTCTGGCCACCTCTTTCGCCGGGATTCCATCGTCGTACGGGAGGCCGATTGGAGATTCCCGGAAGATGGTCGCGTAGAACACACACGCCGCCAAATACGTGCCCATAACCGTCGGATGGCTGCCGTCATGCACCCACAGACCTGCCCGCCGCCCTGCGCGCTGTTCCTCGCCGAGTACCGCCGCCCAGGCGTCGCCGACCGGCGCGACGGCTGTGTGTAGGTTCCGAGCAATCCCACGATAACCCGCGTCGACAGCTGACTGCATACTCGCGTAGCTGGTCAGACCGTGTTCCGGCCATCCATCCCGGTGCGCCCAGGTGAGGAAGAACATCGGTTGTGCTCCTGCTGCCTGAATCGTGCTGAGGAGTTGCCGGGCCGCCGGATACATCTCGGTCTGCCTAGGACGTTCGCTTGCCGGGATCTCGCTCTGCTCTTGCAGAACGACGATGTTCCACTTTGCCGCCTGGAGAGCGTCCTTCACATCGCCAGAGTCCAGGTGGTCGGTGAGCGACTCGCCACCTTCAGCCACTGCTTCAGCTTCCACCGAATGGTTCCCCGCGAAAGCAAGGTCTTCGAACATCGACGGCAGATCGTTGACGTACGTATAGCTGTTGCCAACGAAGAGCACTCGGCACGGCCGCGTGTGCATGGCGCAGCCAGCGTGCGATTGGCCGGCACGACCGTTGCCCCCCAGCACGAGGACGGCCGCCAGAGCGCCTGCCGCGAGGACCGCTCCGACAATGCGCATGAGCAGATGATCGCAGGCCGCTCTATTGCGAACAGGCTTCGTCGCAGCGATGGTCCGCGGTAAGTAGAAAGGTGCACCCAGGTGCGGAGAAGGCCCTGATGTGACTCCCCACCGCCGCCCTTAGCGTTGCAAGCGTCAACGTTCGTAAGCGCGAAAGGGAGCGGAGCGAGATGCCCAAGGCCGCAGTGGTGCACGACTTCAAGGGTCCTCTGACGATCGAGGAGCGGCCGATTCCCACACCCAGCGAAGGACAGGTGCTCGTGCGCGTGGAGGCGTCGGGGCTGTGTCACACCGACATCCACGCGGCTCACGGCGACTGGCCGGTGAAACCGACACTGCCGCTGGTCCCAGGCCATGAGGGTGTGGGCCGGATCGAGGCGATCGGCGCGGGCGTGCACGGTGACCTGAGCGAAGGCGATCGCGTCGCGATGCCGTGGCTCGGATACGCGTGCGGCGAATGCCGCTACTGCAACGACGGACGCGAGACGCTCTGCGAACGCCAGATGAACACCGGCTACTCGATGGACGGCGCCTACGCCGAGTACGCCACGGCGTATGCGCGCCACGTCGTCAAGGTGCCCGCGGCGATCGACTCGCTCGTGGCCGCCCCACTCACGTGCGCCGGCGTCACCACGTACAAGGCGGTGAAGGTGTCGGGCGCGCGGCCGTCGATGCTGGCCGCTGTGTTCGGCGTCGGAGGGCTCGGCCACCTGGCGGTCCAGTACGCGCAGATCGCCGGCTGCACGGTCGTCGCGGTGGACATCCACCAGGACAAACTCGACTTCGCCAAGCAGCTCGGCGCGACCTACACGGTCAACGCCGCCACGCAGGACCCGATCGAAGAGATCAAGAAGCTCGGCGGAGCCGACGTCGCGATCTCAACGGCGGTCTCGCCGGCCGCGTTCGAGCAGGCGTTCGCGTCGATGGCGCGCGGCGGCACGCTCGTGTTCGTCGGCCTGCCCGCGGAGAACATCGTGAAGCTCCCGATCTTCGAGACGGTGTTGCAGGGCATCACGATCAGGGGCTCGATCGTCGGCACGCACCACGACCTCGAGGAGGTCTTCCGGCTGCACGAGCTGGGCCGCACGCAGGTGCTCTACGAGACGCGTCGCCTGGACCAGGTCAACGAGGCGTTCCGCGAAGTGGAGGACGGATCGGCCGGCACGGCGCGACTCGTCTTCGAGTTCTAAATAAAAAAAATCGATCGCGAAGGGAATTTCCACGATGGCGACAGTCGAGCAGTCCACCACCTTCGAGGCCCCCGGCCAACCCGGCAGCCCCGTGCAGTGCAAGGAACGCTACGAGAACTTCATCGGCGGCAAGTGGATCGCGCCGATCGACGGCCACTACCGCGAGAACCTCTCGCCCGCCACCGGCCGGGCGATCTGCGAAGTCGCCTACTCGGGCGCGCAGGACATCGAGCTGGCGCTCGACGCGGCGCACGCCGCCAAGGACGAGTGGGGCGCCGCCTCCACGACCGAACGCTCGAAGGTCCTCAACGCGATCGCCGACGCGATCGACGCGAACCTCGAGATGCTCGCCGTCGCCGAGAGCTGGGAGAACGGCAAGCCCGTTCGCGAGACGCTCGCCGCGGACATCCCGCTCGCGGCCGACCACTTCCGCTACTTCGCCGACGTGATCCGCGCCGAGGAGGGTCACATCTCCGAGGTCGACAAGGACACCGTCGCCTACCACTTCTCCGAGCCGCTCGGCGTGGTCGGCCAGATCATCCCGTTCAACTTCCCACTGCTGATGGCCGCGTGGAAGATCGCCCCCGCGCTCGCCGCCGGGAACTGCACCGTCGTCAAGCCCGCGAGCCCGACGCCGTGGTCGATCCTCAAGTTCGCCGAGCTGATCCAGGACATCGTGCCGCCGGGCGTGCTGAACATCGTCAACGGCCCCGGCGCTGAGACCGGCAAGGCGCTCGCGTCGAACAAGCGGATCGCGAAGATCGCGTTCACCGGCGAGACCGTCACCGGCCGGCTGATCATGCAGTACGCCGCGCAGAACATCATCCCGTCGACGACCGAGCTGGGCGGCAAGTCGCCGAACATCTTCTTCGAGGACGTGATGGCGGCCGACGACGAGTTCCTCGACAAGGCGATCGAGGGTCTCGTGCTGTACGCGTTCAACAAGGGCGAGGTCTGCACGTGCCCGTCGCGCGCGCTGATCCACGAGTCGATCTACGACGAGTTCATGGCCCGCTGCCTCGATCGCATCCGTGCTATCCGCCAAGGCCACCCGCTCGACCAGAGCACCCAGATCGGCCCGCAGGTCTCCCACGCCCAGCTCGAGAAGATCGAAAGCTACGTCAAGATCGGCCTCGACGAGGGAGCGGAGCTGCTGATCGGCGGCCACCGCAACATGCTCCCCGGCGAGCTCTCCGACGGCTACTACTTCGAACCGACGGTCTTCAAGGGCTCGAACGACATGCGGATCTTCCAGGAGGAGATCTTCGGTCCGGTGCTCGCGGTCACGACGTTCAAAGACGAGGCCGAGGCGCTCGCGATCGCCAACGACACTCTCTACGGCCTCGGCGCCGGCGTGTGGACGCGCGACGGCGCACGCGCGTTCCGCATGGGCCGCGGGATCCAGGCCGGTCGGGTGTGGACCAACTGCTACCACCTCTACCCCGCCCACGCAGCCTTCGGCGGCTACAAGGTCTCGGGCGTCGGACGCGAGAACCACAAGATGATGCTCGACCACTACTCGCAGACGAAGTGCCTGCTGGTGAGCTACGACCAGAACGCGATGGGGCTGTTCTAGACGTGCCCGAGCGAGTCACCGCAAGCCCCGCGGCGATCGAGATGATCGAGCGCCTCAGCTCCGAGCACGGCCCGCTCGCCCTGTTCCAGTCCGGCGGCTGCTGCGACGGCAGCTCCCCCATCTGCCTCGTGCAGGGGGAGCTGCCGCCCGGCCCCGGCGACCGACTGCTCGGCACGATCGGCGGCGCCCCGTTCTACGTCGACGACGAGCAGTACTCGCGCTGGCGCGAACCCGCGTTCCTGATCGACGTCGGGCCGGGACCCGCCGAGGGCTTCTCGCTGAGCCTGCGCGAGTCGCACCTCGTGACGCGCTCCCCCGCGTAGATGCCCGGCATGTTCCAGATTCGAATCCACGGGCGCGGCGGACAGGGAGTGGTGACGGCCGCCGAGCTGCTGTCGCTCGCGGCGTTCGACGACGGCCGCCACGCGCAGGCGTTCCCGAGCTTCGGCTCGGAGCGCACCGGTGCGCCGGTCGTGTCCTTCTGCCGCATCGACGAGCGCGAGATCCGCACCCGCGAGCCCGTCGCCGAGCCGGACGCGCTGATCGTGCAGGACGCCACGCTGCTGCACCAGGTCGACGTGTTCGGCGGCCTGCGCCCGGACGGGTACGTGCTGATCAACTCGATCCGCTCGCTCGACGAGCTTGGACTAGGCGACTGGGTGGGCGACTTCCGTCACGAGCGCCTGTTGACCATCCCAGCGTCCGGTATCGCGCGCGAGCACGTCGGGCAGGCACGCCCGAACGCGGCGCTGCTCGGCGGCGTCGCGGCGCTCACGGGCGCCGTCTCGCTGGAGGCGGTGGTGCAGGCGATCCGCACGCGCTTCCCCGGCAAGCTCGGCGATGGCAACGCGGCCGCCGCGGAGGACTGCTTTGCGTTCGTCGGGCGCGAGCTGGAGGCGCTGAGCCATGCTTGAGCAGCTCGAGGGCTCACGTGCTGTCGCACGCGCCGTCGCGCTGTGCCGACCGGAGGTGATCCCCGCCTACCCGATCTCCCCGCAGACCCACATCGTCGAGACGCTCTCGGCGATGGTCAAGGACGGCGAGCTCTCTCCCTGTGAGTTCGTCAACGTGGAGTCGGAGTACGCGGCGATGTCGGTCGCGATCGGCGCCTCGGCGACCGGCGCGCGCACCTACACCGCCACCGCCAGCCAGGGCCTGCTGTACATGGCCGAGGCGCTCTACAACGCCTCGGGACTCGGACTGCCGATCGTCATGACCGTCGCCAACCGTGCGATCGGAGCGCCGATCAACATCTGGAACGACCACTCGGACTCGATGTCCCAGCGCGACTCCGGCTGGATCCAGCTGTACGCCGAATCCAATCAGGAGGCCGTGGACATGCATGTCCTCGCGTTCCGTCTCGCGGAGGAGCTGTCGCTGCCGGTGATGGTCTGCATGGACGGGTTCATCCTCACCCACGCCTACGAGCAGGTCGACCTTCCCAGCCAGGAGCAGGTGGACGCGTTCCTGCCCGCGTACGAGCCGCGCCAGGTGCTCGACCCGGCCGAGCCGGTAACGATCGGCGCGATGGTCGGGCCAGAGGCGTTCACGGAGGTGAAGTACCTCGCGCACGTGAAGATGATCCAGGCGCTCGACCTGATCGGCGAGCTGTCCAGCGAGCTCACCGCGTGCCTCGGGCGCGACTGCGGGGGCTTGTTGCGCACGTATCGCTCCGAGGACGCCGAGACGATCGTGGTTGCGCTCGGATCGGTGCTCGGCACGATCGAGGACACAGTCGACGAGCTGCGCGATCGGGGCATGAAGGTCGGGGCTGTCGGGATCAAGGCGTTCCGTCCCTTCCCGCTCGAAGACGTGCGCGCCGCGCTCGGCCACGCCAAGCGCGTCGTGGTGATCGAGAAGGCGCTCGCGCTGGGGATCGGCGGGATCGTCTCCCAGAACGTGCGCAGTGGGCTGGCCGGGAGCACCTCGCACGTCCACACCGTGATCGCCGGACTCGGGGGGCGCCCGATCACGAAGCCCTCGCTGCGGCGGCTGCTCGAGGACGCCGCCGCCGAGCGCCTCGAGCCGACTACGTTCCTCGACCTCAACTCCGAGCTGGTGGAGCGCGAGCTGGCGCGCACACGCGAGCGGCGGTGCTCGGGGCCGCACGCGGAGAACATGCTGCGCGACATCGGCGTGGTCGCCGCCGGGCCGGTGTGAGCGCGATGGCCAGCCGCCCGATCAAGTTCTACCAAGTGGGCTCGCACGCGGCCGGCAACCGGCTGCTCGACCCCTCCGAGAGCTCGCTGCAGGCCGACCCGAATCGCAGCAACTCGATCACCAAGGGCCACCGCGCGTGCCAGGGGTGCGGTGAGGCGCTCGGCGCCCGCTACGCGCTCGACGCCGCCATGCGCGCGACCGACGGCCGGCTGATCGCGGCCAACGCGACCGGCTGCCTGGAGGTCTTCTCGACCCCCTACCCGGAGTCCTCGTGGCAGATGCCATGGCTTCACTCGCTGTTCGCCAACGCGCCGTCGGTCGCGACCGGGATCGCCGCCGCGCTCAAGGTGAAGGGGCGCACCGACGTGCGCGTCGTCGGCCAGGGCGGCGACGGCGGCACCGTGGACATCGGCATGGCGTGCCTGTCGGGGATGTTCGAGCGAAACGACGACGTGCTGTTCATCTGTTACGACAACGAGGCGTATATGAACACCGGCGTGCAGCGCTCGGGCTCCACTCCCCCGGCGGCGCGCACGATGACCACGCAGGCGGTCGGCTCGGAGCCCGGCAACGTGTTCGGCCAAGGCAAGGACATGGCGCGAATCGCAATGGCGCACGAGATCCCCTACGTCGCCACCGCGACCGTCGCCGATCTGCGCGACATCGAGGCGAAGGTCGAGTACGCGATGGGCCTGCACGGCGCGCGCTACCTGCACATCCTCGTCACCTGCCCGCTCGGCTGGAGCTGCAAGTCCGCCGACACGATCGAGGTGGCGCGACTGGCGAAGGAGACCGGCCTGTTCCCCGTGTTCGAGGCCGAGCACGGCGAGGTCACACGGGTGTCGAAGATCCGCGCGCAGCGCCCCGTCGAGGCGTACCTGGAGCGCCAGGGCCGCTACTCGCACCTGTTCAAGCCCAACCGCCGCGAAGACGTCATCGCCCACATCCAGGCGATCGCCGACCGCAACATCGCCCGCTACGGCCTACTCGACGACAGCGGCGTGGAGGCGGCGTGATGGACAAGCCGTTCGCGATCACGCTCGACGTTGGCTCGAGCCTCGCCAACAAGACCGGCGCGTGGCGCGACGAGCGCCCCGTCTACGTCGACCGGCTGCCGCCGTGCAACCAGGGCTGCCCGGCCGGCGAGAACATCCAGGGGTGGCTCTACCACGCGGAGAGCGGCGACTACGAGGCCGCGTGGCGCGAGATCATGAAGGACAACCCCTTCCCCGCTGTGATGGGCCGCGCCTGCTACCACCCGTGCACGAGCGTCTGCAACCGCGCTCAGCTGGACGAGGCGGTCGGCATCAACTCGGTCGAGCGCTTCCTCGGCGACGAGGCCATCGAGCACGGCTGGATGCCGGTGCTCGACGCGAAGCCCTCCGGCAAGCGCGTGCTGATCGTCGGCTCCGGTCCGTCCGGTCTGTCGGCCGCCTACCACCTCACCCGCCTCGGGCACGAGGTGACGATCCACGACGCGGGCCCGATGCCCGGCGGGATGATGCGCTTCGGCATCCCCGCCTACCGGCTCCCGCGCGACGTCCTCCAGGCGGAGATCCAGCGCATCCTCGACCTCGGCGTGAGGATCGAGTGCGAGCGCAAGGTCACCGACATCGAGCAGAGCATGCGCGAGGGCTCCTTCGACGCGGCGTTCCTCGCCGTCGGCGCGCACATCGGCAAGCGCGCCTACATCCCCGCGGGCGACGCCGCGCACGTGCTCGACGCGATCACGCTGCTGCGAGGCATGGAGAGCGGCGAGCGGCCGCTGCTGGGCCGCACCGTCGCGGTATACGGCGGCGGCGACACCGCGCTCGACGCGGCACGCACCGCGCGGCGGCTCGGCGCCGAGGACGCGATCGTGGTCTACCGTCGCAACCAGGAGCACATGCCCGCGCACGAGCTCGAGCTGCGCGAAGCCCTCGAGGAGGGCGTGAGGATGAGGTGGCTCACAACGATCCGCACGGTTCGCGAGGGCAGTCTCGTGCTGGAGCGGATGGAGCTCGACGCCAGCGGCAACCCGCAGCCGACCGGCGAGCTCGAGGAGCTCGACGCCGACTCGCTCGTGCTCGCCGTCGGCCAGGAAGCCGACCTGTCGCTGCTGAAGGACGTAGCCGGCATCGAGATCGACGACGGCGTCGTGACGGTCGACGAGCGCATGATGACCGGCCGCGAGGGGATCTTCGCCGGGGGCGACATGGTCCCCGCCGAGCGCAGCGTCACCGTCGCGGTCGGCCACGGCAAGAAGGCCGCGCGCAACATCGACGCGTGGCTCTCCGGAGCCGAGCTGCGCGCTCCCGCCAAGCACGAGCTCGCCGGCTTCGAGACGCTGAACACCTGGTACTACTCAGACGCCCCCGCGACCGTCGCGCCGCGACTCGGGGCGATCCGCCGTCAGTCCACGTTCGAGGAGGTGCAGCTCGGCCTCGACGAGGCGAACGCCCTGTTCGAGGCGCGTCGCTGCCTGTCGTGCGGCAACTGCTTCGAATGCGACAACTGCTACGGCGTGTGCCCCGACAACGCCGTGATCAAGCTACCCGTGGGCGAGCGCTACGAGATCGACCTCGACTACTGCAAGGGCTGCGGGATCTGCGTGCAGGAGTGCCCCTGCGGCGCGATCGAGATGGAGGCCGAGGCGAGCTGAGCCAGCCAGGTGGCGCTAGTCGAGCTGGATCGCTCGGATCGCGTGCTCGTCGGGAAGCTTGTTGAGGATCCGCCACAGCAGCTCGCGCTCGGTGTGCTGGTCGCGCTGGGAGTCGTTCAGCAGCAGTTTGAGAGCGGTGTGGGCGATCTTCATCTCCTCCGCGCTCAGCCCCACCGTCAGCACGCCGTCAGCCGCGGGGTCGGCTTCGAGCTGCGCGAGAACGTCTCTGGCGAGGTTCCGCAGCTGCGGCTCGTGCGCCTCGTCGGAGACGAGCAGGCGCAACGCGAGCGCTGCGATCGGCGTCTCCTCCTGATCGAGAAGCAGGTGGTAGGCCACGTCGGGCTCGATGTCGCTCATCGGTACAGAGTACGCGCTCTGTCGCTCTCAGGATTGCGGGGTTTCACCGATTTGACTGCGATTAACTCCCGATATCGGGATCAACCCCGAGGGTTAGCCTGTTTGCATGCCCGAATCGCCCCTCGATCCCCTCTCTGAGAGCGCCGCCGCCGTCAAGGACGACGTGGTGTTCGCCGACATCCTGTGCGCGGTCGACGGCACACGGACCAGCTCCGCGGCCGTCGAGCAGGCAGCCGCCCTCGCCGGCCCGGATGGGCGTCTGACGCTGCTCGCGGTGACGGCCGTCGAGGGCACGGGAGCCTTCAGGAACGCCGCGATCAGCCCAGCGCGCGCCGATCACCTGCTCGACCACGCCGCTCAGATCGCGCGCGATGCGGGAGTGAGCTCGACGCAGGTGGTGGACCCCGCGAGCCCGGCCGCACAGGTGATCCTCGACCGCGCCGCCGATCACGACCTGTTGGCGATCGGCGCCCCCGTGACCTCGCGGCTGGGCGGGATGCTCATCGGCGGGGTCGCGGAGACGGTGCTCGGGTCGTTCACCACGCCGCTGCTCGTGGCGCAGGCCACGCGCGCGGGCCACGACTTCGCCCAGCGCATCCTCGTCGCCAGCGATGGCCTCGACGGCTCCGACGAGCTGGTCGAGCTGGCATCCAGACTGGCTCGCAGCCGACGGGCGAGCGTGGTCCTCGTGCACGCGGTGGGCGTCGAGTCGTACTCGAGTCCTCACGCCATCCAGACACAGGAGCACAGGCTCGAGCTCGCGCTAGACGGCGAGGTCGAGACGCAGATCGTCGTCGAGAGCGCACACGATGCGATCGTCGAGGCGGCCAAAGCGACGGCGGCGTCGCTGATCGTGATGGGAAGCCGGCGGCTCGAGGGCCTGCGAGCTCTGGGGAGCGTCAGCCGGCACGTCGTTCACGAGGCGCACTGCTCGGTGCTGCTGCTGGCGCCACACGCTCGCTGAGCACACGCTTCACTCGGCCAGCGAGCGCAGCAGGCGCAGCTCCTCCATCAGCAGGCGCGGGAGCAGGAAGTGCTCCCGCACGTGCTCGCGGCCGCGCTCTCCCAGGTGAGCGGCGAGGTCGGGGTCGCGCAGCAGCTCGAGCATCGCGTGGGCGCACGGCTCGACCCCCTCCACGAGAATGCCTCCCACTCCCACGGGCATCTGCATGGGGATGCCCCCCGCGCGCCCCGCCACCACCGGGGTGCCCTTCCACAGAGCCTCGGAGACGACGAGGCCGAAGCCCTCGCGGATCGACTTCTGCACGACCACGTCGGAGAGGCGCTGGAAGGCGTTGACCTCGACGTTGCTGACGCCGGTGAGGTTGGTGTAGATATGGATCCGGGGATCGTTCTCGGCGGCGCGGGAGACCTGCTCGTAGACCTCCCAGCCCTCGGGGTCGTCGAGCGCCATCGAGCCGATCAGCGCGAGCTGCAGCTCTCCGATCTCCCCGCGCACGAGCCGGTAGGCGTCGATCACGCCGAGCGGGTCCTTCCACGGGTCGAACCGCGAGACCTGGGTGACGAGCCTTCCGGGGAGATCGATGCCGATCCAGTCGAGGATCTGGTTCGCGGTCGCCGTGTCGAGCTCGATGTTCTTCGGGCTGAGCGGGTCGATCGCGGGGGCGATCGTCTCCACGCGCGGGATCGCGAGGCCCGGCGGCACGAAGTCGGGCATCGTGAACACGGCGGCGTCGAACCCCTCCAGGTAGCGCGCGAGGAACGCCCACGCGTCGGGGTTCGGCTCGCTCGTGTCGATGTGACAGCGCCAAACCCAGTGAGCGTCGCCCTTGCCGGCCATGCTCAACAGGCCGGCGGGCTGCGGGTCGTGTATGACGATGAAGTCGTAGTCGCCGTCGAGGCTCTCCGCGTTCTCGCGGACGCAGTCGAGATACGCGATCTGCTCGGCGTCGGTGAGCGAGGTCGGCGAGCCCTGCAGCGCGTTGTGCAGCGCCTTGGTGGCATGAAAGAAACCCTCGCTGCCGGCGATCACCTTCCAGTCGACCGTCAGGCCGAGGTCGCGCAGCAGCGGCACGCTCGAGCGCAACAGCTCCGATACGCCTCCCCCGTAGGCGGTCGCGTTGACGTGCAGGATGCGAGCGCCGGCGAGCGCGCCGGCGTGCTCGCGCAGCTCCCGCAGGATCGACTCGGGGGCGATGCCCTCGTAGGCGTCGAGCGACCAGTGGCCCACATCTACCTTCTGGAGCATCGTGTGTCCCCTCTCATTGCCCGACCAGATCTCGCTGGCGGAAGACCCAAAGCGCAGCCAGTCCCAATGCCAATGCGAGCCCAACCATGACCGCCGCGGAGCCGCCGCGGAACGGCTGGGTCGGCACCAGCCCGACGTGGGCGAACGGGGTCAGCTTCACCAGCCAGTCAGGCGCTCCCACGAGCGACCCCACGAGCTGCCACAGGAACATGACGGTCACGAGGCCGTATGCGATGCCGGCGCTCGCGCGCGGCACCACCGCGTAGGCGAGCGCGGCGGCGCCGAGGAACAGCAGCGCCACGGGCAGGCAGTTCGCGCCGGCCTCGAGCATCTTCGGCAGCGAGATGGGGACGCCCTGAGAGGCGGTGCCGGCCCAGGTCAGGAAACCAGCCGCAAGTGAGATCGTCGCGATGCCGGCGGCGGCCAGCGCGAGGCGCCCGGCGAGCCATCGTGAGCGCCCGACGGGAAGGGCGAGCAGGGTCTCCAGCTGTTCGACTTCCTCGTGTCTCGCCGCGCTGATCTGCGCGCACGCGAACAGGCTGACGGCGAGGATGAAGAAGATGAACACGAACGAGAGGTAGCCGGTCGGCGTCGTGATCGAGCCGGACCCGAGCTTGGCGATCTCTTCCCGCACGCTCTTGGAGATGTCCGCGGAGGAGATGCTCGTGGAGACCATGCCGAGCACGGCCGCGAACACGCCGATGCTGCCCAACCACAGCAGCAGGGTGCCGCGCTCGCCGCGCAGCGCCCGCGCGGTCGCTGAGGAGAGCAGGCGCAGGCGCGGCTCGGCGGTGTCGCGCGCCGGCAGCAGACCGGTGCCGACGTCGCGACGTGCGGCGATCCGTGCTGCGAGGGCGAGCAGCAGGGCGCTCACGAGGATCGGGAGCGCGAGCACGATCGGCTGCGCGCCGCTGAAGGCGCGTAGCTCCTCCGACCAGCCAAGGGGCGTCGCCCAGCGCAGCCACGCGGCGCCGCTGGAGGTGTCGGCGATCACGCGCACGAGCAAGGAGATCCCCACCGTGGCCATCCCCAGACCGAGCGCGCCGCGGCGGGTCGGCGCTAGCTGGCTTGCCAGAGCGCCCAGGCCGACGAACACCGGCACGACCACCGCCGCCGCCAGCGCGAGGTAGGCCGACCCGCCCACGGGCAGCCCGCCGACGACGAAGCCGGCGAACTCCGCGACCCACAGGATCGCCGTGCCGGCCGCGATCGCCGCCATCGAGGAGAGATAGGCCGTTCCGCGCCCGACACGGCCGGCGAGGATCAGCTCCATGCGCCCGGAGTCCTCCTCGCCGCGCAGCGCGCGCACCGCCGCGAACACGCCGAACACCGCCGCGACGAGCGCGAGCGTCCCGCCCACGCGCCATGCGCAGTAGCCGCTGACGGTGGTCGCGTCGTACGGGTAACCGTAGAACAGGCGCAGCGCGTCGTTCGCCGCGAAGCTGTGAGCGAAGGCGATCCGGTCGGAGAGCGTCGGGTAGGCGTGGCGGTAGCCCGCCGGCTGGACGTAGGCGTAGAGCGCGAACAGGTACGCGAAGGAGATGGTGCGGGTGCGAGCGTCGCGAAACGCGCGCCGCGCGACAGCAATGGCAGCGCTAGCGCCCGACACGGTCGCCGGGGTCTTCGTAGTGGTGCAGGAAGACCTCCTCGAGCGTCGGCTCACGGCTGGTCAGGGAGATCACGGGATGGTCCGCGAGCAGCGCGATCAGCGGCCCAACGCTGCCGAGCAACTCGATGTGCAGAGCGTTCGCGCCGGCCTGCGTGACGGTGGCGCCCTCGAGCCCGTCGAGACTCGGGGCCGGTCCGTCGAACGTGACCTCGATCGTCTGCGCGCTCAGGTGGCGCAACTCGGCGAGCGTCCCCTCGTCCACGAGCCGCCCGCCCCGCAGGATGCCCACGCGATCGCACAGCGCCTCGACCTCGCTGAGGATGTGCGAGGAGAGGAAGATCGCCTGACCTCGCCGCTTGGCTTCTACGACCGTCTCGCGGAACGCGACCTCCATCAGCGGGTCCAGGCCGGCGGTCGGCTCGTCGAGCAGCAGCAGGTCGGCGCGGCTCGCGAACGCCGCGATCAGTTGCACCTTCTGACGGTTGCCCTTCGACAAAGCCCTGATCTTCTTGTCGACGTCCAGCTGGAAGCGCTCGACGAGCACGTCGCGGTATGCGACATCGGTGCCTCCGCGCAGCCGAGCGAGGAACTCGAACGTCTCGGCGCTCGTCAGCGACGGCCACAGGGAAGGCTCGCCGGCGACGTACGCGACGCGGCTGTGGGCCCGTACGGAGTCGCGCCACGCATCCACGCCGAACAGCTCCGCGCTGCCCGCGCTCGGTCGGTGCAGCCCCAGCAGGAGACGAATCGTGGTCGTCTTGCCGGCGCCGTTGGGACCGAGGTAGCCATAGACCTCGCCCTCGCCGACGGTCAGGTTCAACCCGTCGAGCGCAACGGTATCGCCGTAGCGCTTGCCGAGCCCGACTGTGCGAATCGCCATGGTGAGCATCATCGAACAAGCACCGGACCGGGGCATCCGGGTTTTTCCCGCAGTGTGCCGCGGCATGCCCGTTGACCTTCCGTGCCCACCACACGCACCTGGAGACTCGGTGATTTACCGCAGTCGATCGGGGTGTTTTACACGGTGGTACACCGCCGGGGTCTGGGGCTAGCGTGATGGGATGGCTTCACGTATGCGCTCGACTGCCTACTCGGTTGAGTCCGAAACGACGCCCCTGACTCCACGCGAGATCGAGATCCTACGGTTGATCGCACTCGGCTACACGAGCGTGGAGGTGGCCGAGCAGCTGGACATTTCCCCTCGCACAGTCGAGACGCACCGCGCGAACATCCATCGCAAGCTCGGACTCGACACTCGGGCCGAACTGGTGCGCTACGCGATGTCGCTGGGCCTGCTCGAACCCTGAGCCGAACCGGCCCACAGGCCCGGATCTATCAGTGGCCCGGCATTGGCTTGTCAGTGGTTAACCACAGAGGTTCTGTGGAGCTGTCCAGGTGACGCACACGGCCGCCCGACCTACGTTGTCGGTGGCTTTTTATGGACATACACCACCATGAAGCACTCCTCCACCCCATCCTCCCAGACGAGCGTTCTCGAGCGGGAACCGCAGGTGAGTGACCTGCTCCACTGCCACAGCTGCGGCGACGTGATCGGCGTGTACGAGCCGCTCGTGACGCTCGCGGACGGAGTTCCGCGACTGACCTCGAGAGCGCTCGAGCCGGGCTTCACGGATCACCTCCATGATACCTGCTACCACAGCACCTGCTTCGAGCACCTGGGCGCCGTCGAGCAGAGCAGCGAGTAGCCGCCCGCGCCTCTACGGCGTGCGTCGGCGCAGCGTGCCGGCGCCGAGCAGCAGCGCGCCGGCCGCGAACGCGAGCACGATCGCGATGTCGCCCCACAGCGCGGCGACGGGCGTGGCTTCACTCGTGAGGTGCTTCATCCCGTCGACCGCGTAGGACATCGGCAGCGCGTCGGAGAGAGCGTGCAGCCCGGCCGGCATCTGCGCTCGCGCGACGAGCAGCCCACACAGCAGCAGCTGCGGAAGGATCGTCGCGGGCAGGAACTGCACGACCTGGAACTCGCTGCGCGCGAACGCGCTCGCCAGCAGACCGAGGCCCATCCCGAGCAGCGCGACCGACACGGCGAGCACGACGACCAGCCCATCACTGCCGCGCACGTGCAGGCCGAGCGGACCGAGCGTGAGCGCGCTCGCGACGATCGCCTGGGCGGCAGCGAGCAGCCCGAAGGCGAGCGCGTAGCCGATGAGCAGCTCGAGCCTGCCCAGCGGCGTGGTGAGCAGCCGCTCGAGGGTGCCGCTGGTGCGCTCGCGCAGCAGCGCGATCGAGGTGACCAGGAAGACGGTCGTCAGCGGGAAGATCGCGAGCAGCGGCGCGCCCGCATGGTCGAACGCGACACGGCGGTGCGCGTAGATCAGTCGCAACAGCGTCTCCAGGACGCACGGCACGACGATCATCAGAACGACCGTGCGCGGGTCGTGGCGCAGCTGCAGAAGCACCCGTCTGGCCGTGGCGAGCGTGCGAGCGGCGGACCCTCTCATGCTTGCTCGATCAGACGCACGAAGGCCTCGTCCATGTCCTCGGTGGAGGTGCGGGCGACCAGCTCGGCGGGAGTGAGCTGCGCGACGAGGTTCCCGTCGCGCAGGAGGATCAGATCGTCGCAGTGACGGGCCTCGTCGAGCACGTGGCTGGAGATCAACAGCGTCGCCCCGGCGCTCGCGAGCTCGCCGAAGAGCCCCCACAGCTCGCGACGCAGCAGCGGGTCGAGGCCCACGGTCGGCTCGTCGAGCAGTAGCAGCCGCGGCGAGCCGACGAGCGCCGCCGCGAGCGATACCCGTGCGCGCTGTCCGCCGGAGAGCCGGCGCACGAGCTGGTGGGTCTGCTCGTGGAGCCCCACCCGCTCGAGCACGTCGCCCACCTTCGCGCCGCGGAGGTGCGCGAAGTAGCGCACGTTCTCCGCCACCGTCAGGTCCTCGTACACCGACGCGGCCTGCGTCATGTAGCCGAGCTCGTGGCGCAGCTCGGCGCTTCCGGCCGGCAGATCGAGCACGCGCAGCTCGCCCTCCACATCGGCCTGCACCCCGGCGATCGCACGGATCAACGTGGACTTGCCGCTGCCGCTTGGGCCGAACAGGCCTGTGAGCCGGCCGGTGGCGATCGTGAAGGAGACGCCCGAGAGCGCCTCGATCTCACCGCGTCTCACGTGGAGGTCGCGCGCGAGCACCGCCTGCGTCGCGACGTCCCCGCTCAAGCCTCGTCCGTGACCTCGGGGCTCGCTTCGGCCAGCCGGCCGTAGGCGTCGGGGCGGCGGGTCTTCAGGAACGGGAACAGCTCGAGCCAGTCGTGGCGCTGGTCGAGATCGAGATCCGCGAGCAGCACCGCGGGCTCGTCGCGCGGCGCCTGCACGAGCTTGCGCCCGTAGGGGTCGCAGATGAACGAGGAGCCGTAGAAGCGCAGCGGCGGCTCCACGCCGATGCGGTTGGCGGTCACCATGAACACGCCGTTGGCGATCGCGTTGCCGCGGATCACCTGCTCCCACAGCGGCTGGGTGTCGAAGTCCGGGTGATCCGGCTCGGAGCCGATCGCGGTGGGGTAGATCAGCACGTCGGCGCCCTGCAGGCTGTAGGCGCGCGCGACCTCCGGGAACCACTGGTCCCAGCACGTCGGCAGACCGAGGTGCGCGTCTCCGAGCTCGAGCACCGGAAACGGGTCCTCGTCTCCCGGCCCGGGCCGGAAGTAGCGGTCCTCGTGGTAGCCCGCCGTCAGCGGGATGTGCAGCTTGCGCGTGCGCGCGACCAGATCGCCGTCGGGCGCGACGACGATCGCGGTGTTGAAACCCAGGCCGTCCTCCCCGTCCGCGCGCTCGTACAGCGAAGCGTGCACGTGCACGCCCGTCTCCCGCGCCATGCGCGCGGCGAACAGGTACGTGGGCCCGCCGGGCAGCGACTCGGGTTCCACCCCCGCTTCCTCAGGCCCGCCGGGATCTGTGCCGAAGTAGCGGCTGAGCGTGAGCTCCTGCAGGCAGACCAGCTGAGCGCCCTCGGCGGCCGCGCGCCTGATCCCTGCCGCGAGCGCCTCCTCGTGCTCGCCCGGGTCGGGACGCCAGCGCTCCTGCACAGCGGCGAGACGGAACGTCCCGTGCCGGGGCGAGCGCTTGCGCGCCGGCGAGGAGTGCGGTCCGGGTGCCGCGATCAGTGCAATCTCGTCGGCCACCGCAGGGACTGTAGACGCTCACTTCGCGGCCCGTCCGGGACAGTAGTTCTCCCGTAGCGAGATGTGGCTGCGCCACGATTCTGAGGGCGGCCGGGGAGCGCAGACTGCATAGGCGTGAGGCACTTCATCGACACGCAGGACTTCAGCCGCACGGAGCTGGAGGAGCTGCTCGGGTTGATCCGGCTGCTGAAGGAGGCCGATCGCGACTCGGCCGTGCCGCAGCTGCTGAGCCACCGCTCGCTCGGCATGATCTTCGAGGAGCCCTCGACCCGCACGCGAGTGTCCTTCGAGGTGGCGATGGCGAAGCTCGGAGGCCACGCCCTTTACCTGAAGCCCGGCGAGATCCACCTCGGCGTGCGCGAGTCCCTGTACGACACCGCGAAGGTCCTCTCGCGGATGTGCGACGTGATCGAGGCGCGCACGCTCAAGCACGACACCGTCGTGCAGCTCGCCCGCGACGCCGACGTGCCGGTGATCAACGGGCTCACCGACTACAACCACCCGACCCAGGTCGTGTGCGACCTGCTGACGATGAGCGAGCACCTGCCCGAGGGGCGACGCCTGGAGGACTGCACGGTGGTGTTCGTCGGGGATCGCACCAACGTGTGCAGCTCGCTGATGTTCATCACAACGCAGTTCGGCATGCGCTTCGTCCATGCCGCGCCGCCCGAGTACCAGGCCCCGGAGGAGTGGCTCGCGATCGCCCGCGCCAACGCAGAGCGCTCCGGGGGCTCGGTGTCCGTCACCGCCGAGGTCGAGGATGCGATCGCGGGCGCCGACTTCATCTACACCGACCTGTGGTGGTGGGTCGACCAGACCGAGGAGATCCCCGAGCGCCGCGCCGCGTTCATGCCGCGCTACCAGGTGAACAGTGCACTCGTGGCGCATGCCCCGGAGCACGCGCGGTTCATGCACTGCCTGCCCGCCTCGCGCGGCGTGGAGGTCACCGACGAGGTGATCGACGGTCCCAGATCGATCGTCTTCGACCAGGCGGAGAACCGCCTGCACACCGAGAAGGGAATCCTCGTGTGGCTCACCTGCCCCACGCTCACCGAGCCGACCGAGGAGCAGCTTCGATTTCACGACGCGCGCGTGCGCGACTACATGCAAGGAGTGCTGAGATGACCGAGATGCAGCCGTCCGCGACCGCCGGCACGGAGCGGGTCGAGCGCCGTCGTGTGATGGGAATCCTCGACGTCACATTGTTCACCGTCTCCGCGATGCTCGTCGTCGAAACGCTCACCGCCTCCGCCTCGATCGGCCCGAAAACGATCGCGTGGTGGATCCTCGCGATCGTCCTGTTCCTGATCCCCTACGGGATGATCACCGCCGAGCTCGCGACCGCCTACCCGACGCAGGGCGGTATCTACGTCTGGGTCAAGCAGGCCCTCGGCAGCCGCTGGGCGGCGCGCACCACCTACTGGTACTGGGTCAACGTCGCGCTGTGGATGCCGTCCGTGTTCCTGCTGTTCGCCGGCGTGTTCTTCCAGCTCTTCGGGCACCGCTGGGCGGAATGGCCCGCGGGCAAGTGGCCCCAGGTGATCATGGCGGTCGTGCTCGTGTGGCTGGTCGTGTGGGTCGGCGTGATGCGCCTGGAGATCGGCAAGTGGGTGAACAACATCGGCGCGATCCTGAAGATCGTCATCATCCTCTCGCTCGGCGTGGGCGGCATCGTCTTCGCGATCAAACATGGATCCGCGAACACGATCGACGCGTCGAGCTTCGTGCCCTCCTTCGGCGTCGCAAAGCAGTTCCTGCCGGTGATCGTCTTCCTGCTGCTCGGCTTCGAGCTGATCTCGAGCATGGCCGGCGAGGTGAAGGAGCCCGAGAAGCGCATCCCCCGCGCGATCCTCACCTCGGGCGCGGTGATCGCGTTCCTCTACCTGTTCGCCACGATCGGCATCCTGCTCGCGCTGTCGCTCACCAAACTGAGCCTCGTCGAAGGCCTCGTCGAAACGTTCAGGGCGATCTTCGGGCACAAGGGGCTCGGTGAAGTGGTCGTGTACGCGCTCGGGATCGCCGCCCTCTACACGTACTTCACGAACATGACCACCTGGACGATGGGCGCCAACCGCTCCGCCGTCGAGGCGGCCGCGGAAGGCGAGCTGCCGAAGGTCCTCGGGCGCGAGCACCCCACGCGCCGCACCCCGGTCGGCGCGCTGGTCGGCACCGGTCTGATCTCGACGCTCGTGCTGATCGTCTCGGCGCTGTTCATCGACAAACAGGACTCGCTGTTCTTCGCGATCTTCGCCGCCTCGTCGGTGATCTTCCTGATGCCCTACCTGCTGATGTACCCCGCCGTGGCGATCCTCCGCTACAAGGACCCCGACCGCCCGCGGCCATACAAGATCCCCGGCGGCGACAGGGTGGTGGTGGCGATGGCCGTGATCACGAGCATCGTCATCGCGGGCGGGGTCGTGCTGTTCCTGTGGCCCGAGATCCCCGACGCCCCCGCCGAATGGTCCTACACCGGCCCGCTGCTCGCGATCGTCGGCGTGACGCTCCTGGCTGGGGAGGTGATGCTGTGGCGGATGAGCCACCCGCGCCGCCCACGGACGACGCCCATCGCCACACAGCAGCAGCCCGCCCAGCCGAGCGTAAGCTGACGGAGTGAGCGCGGTTCTCCCCTCCACCCCCGCCGCCGACGGCTATCGGATGCCGGGCGAGTTCGAGCCGCACTCCGGCTGCTGGATGGCATGGCCGGAGCGCCCCGACAACTGGCGGATGGGAGCGAAGCCCGCGCAGGAGGCGTATGCCGCCGTGGCGGAGGCGATCGCCGTCTCCGAGCCGGTGACCGTCGCGGTCTCCGACCGCCAGTTCGAGCACTGCCGCACGGTGCTCTCTCCGTCGATCCGCGTCGTCGAGATCTCCACCGACGACGCGTGGATACGCGACATGGGCCCCACGTTCGTCGTCGACGCGAGCGGCGGCCGGCGCGGCGTGGACTGGCGCTTCAACGCCTGGGGCGGACTGCGAGGCGGCCTGTACTTCCCGTGGGACCGCGACGATCGCGTCGCCGCGAAGGTGCTCGAGATCGAAGGCGCGGAGCGCTACCGCGCACCGATCGTGCTCGAGGGCGGCTCGATCCACGTCGACGGCGAGGGCACGGTGATGGCGACCGAAGAGTGCCTGCTGAACCCCAACCGCAACCCCGAGCTCTCGCGCGAGCAGATCGAGCGGGTGCTGTTCGACCACCTCGGCGCCGAGCGGATGATCTGGCTCGGCCGCGGCGTGTACAACGACGAGACCGATGGGCACGTCGACAACCTCGCGTGCTTCGCGCGTCCGGGCGTAGTGCTTCTCACCTGGACCGACGACGAGTCCGACCCGCAGCACGCGATCTCCCGCGACGCGCTGAAGAGGCTCGAAGCCGCAACCGACGCGCGCGGCCGTTCGATCGAGGTCGTGCGCCTGCCCTCCCCCGGCCCGATCGCGATCACCGAGCAGGAGGCGGCGGGCGTGGACGCGGTCGAGGGGAGCCTACCGCGACGCGCCGGCGACCGGCTGGCGGCCTCGTACGCGAACTTCTACCTCGGGACCAGGCGCATCGTGTTCCCGCTGCTCGACGAGCACACCGACGAGCAGGCCGCCGAGCTGCTGCGTGGCTGCTTTCCCGAGCGCGAGGTGGTCGGAATCCCGGCCAGGGAGATCCTGCTCGGCGGCGGCAACATCCACTGCATCACGCAGCAGGTCCCCGCCGTGGCACATCCGTCTACGTAGTTTTCCGTCTGACGACGGCGGGCTTTTTCGGCTGCCCCGGCGCGTGTGGCGCTCTAGTTTGAGGGTATGACCACACAAGCCCCCATCCCCAAGCTCCGCGTGCTGATCGTCGGCGGTGGAGTGACCGCACTGGAGACCGCGCTGGCTCTGGCGGAGCTGGCGCCAGATCGCATCGCCATGACGGTGCTGGCGCCGAACGAGGAGTTCGTCTACCGGCCGATGACGGTGGTCGAGCCGTTCGCCTACCCGGTGGCCAACCGCTACCCGCTCGCCCAGATGGTCCACGATGCGGGAGCGGAGCTGATCGGCGACGAGCTCTCGTGGGTCGACCCTGCGAGCCACACGGTGCACACCACCGGCGAGCAGGCGATCGAGTACGACGTGCTCGTGCTCGCGCTCGGCGGGCGCCCGTGCCGCCGCTACACGCACGCGCTCACGATCGACGACCGCCGACTGGACGAGGCGATGCACGGCCTGATCCAGGACGTCGAGGGCGGCTACGTCGAGAGCGTCGCGTTCGTCGCTCCCGGCCGGATGGCGTGGCAGCTGCCGCTGTACGAGCTGGCGCTGATGACGGCGGCCCGCGCCTACGACATGGGCGTGGATCTCGAAACGACGATCGTCTCTCCCGAGGACAGCCCGCTCGCAATCTTCGGCTCGACGGCGAGCAGCGCGCTCGCCGACGTGCTCGCGAAGGCGAACATCAAGACGATCTACTCCGCCTACGCCGAGGTACCCCGCTCGGGTGAGATCGTGATCAACCCCGGCAACCGCCACCTGCACGTCGACCGCGTGATCGCGCTGCCCGAGCTCTACGGCCCTTCCGTGCGCGGCATCCCGCTGAGCGAACACGGCTTCATCCGCACCGACCGCTTCGGCCGCGTGGCCGACCTGAAGGACGTCTACGCGGCGGGCGACGCGATCGACTTCCCGATCAAGCACGGCGGACTCGGCTCTCAGCAGGCGGACGTCGTGGCGCAGTCGATCGCCGCCCTGGCCGGCGCGGACGTCACACCCGAGCCGTTCAAGCCGGTGATCCGCGGGATGCTTCTCACGGGCGAGAAGCCCCTCTATCTCACCGCGGAGATCACCGGCGGGCAGGGATTCAGCTCGCAGATCACCGATGAGGCCACGTGGTCTCCGCCGAGCAAGATCGCCGCCAAGTACCTCGGGCCGTACCTCGATCGACTCAGCCGCGAAGCGGTCACGGCCTGACGATGGGCGGCGCCAGTCGACACACCGCCGCGCAGTGCCTCGTCGTGGGATACGACCGGGGCGAGAGCTCGCGGGCCGCGCTCGCGTGGGCGACCTCTGAGCTCGAGCCCACCAAGGGCAAGCTCGTGATCGTGTACGCCTGCCGACCGCTGCACGCGCCGCCCTCCCCGCTCGCGACCAGCCACGAGCGCAGCGAATTGGGGCAAACGACGATTGACGAGCTGATGCTCGAGAGCGACCCGAAGATGCTGGACCTGGACATCGCCACCGAGGTCGTGGATCAGGACCCGGCGAGCGCGCTGCTCGACGCCGCGACGCGCTACGACGCAAGCAAGATCGTCGTCGGTCTCGACGAGCATTCGCGGCTGCACCAGGCGATCGGGACGGTGATCACAGCGCTGCGCAAGTCCTCGCCGGTGCCCGTCGTCGGAGTCTCAGCCGACGGAACCTCGCTCGAGGTCTAAATAAATAAAATCAGGCGTGCCCGAAGCGCACGTCGGGGAGCACCCGCCGCGCCCACCTCGGCAAATACCAAGCCCTTCGACCCATCAGCCGCAACAGCACCGGCAGCAGCAACAGGCGCATCAGCGTCGCGTCGAGCAGCACGGCGACGCCGAGGATGATCCCCATCTCCTTCGGCGGGAGCGGCCCGGAAAGCGCGAACGTGAAGAACACGGCGACCATCACCGCGGCCGCTGCGAAGATCACGCGCCCGGAGTGCGCGAGCCCTCCGACCATCGCCTCCCTGGCGTCGCCGGTCCGGTCCCAGTGCTCCTTCGCGGAGGACAGCAGGAACACGGTGTAGTCCATCGAGATCGCGAAGATCATCGCGAAGAAGAACACCGGGCCCCACGCGTCGAGGAACCCCTGGGGCTGGAAGCCGAGCAGCGAGTGGAGAGCGCCGTCCTGGAAGATCCACTTGGACACCCCGAACGCGGCACCCGTGGCCAGCAGGTTGGTGATCACGCCGGCGGCCGCGAGCAGCGGCGCCTGCAGCGCGACGAGCAGCAGCAGGAACCCGAGGGCGAGCACCACGCCGACCACGAGCGTGGTCTTTGCGGAGAGCAGGTGCTGCAGGTCGTGGTTTTCGGCGACCGCACCGCCGAGCAGGGTGCCCGCGGGCTCGTGTGCGCGCAGCCGCTCGATCGTCGCCCCGACGGCGGGGTTGGAGGGGTCCTGGCGGGGGACGGCGGTGACGAGCGCGAGCCCGCCAGCGCCGAGCTGGATGGGCAGGACCTGGGCGACGCCCGGATCGCTCTTGGCGATGCGCGCGACCGTCGCGGCCTCGGCGGTGGGGGTGAGGAGCTGCAGCGGACCGGTGGACCCGGGGCCCATCGCTGCCTGCACCTGGTTGTAGCCGACGCGCGAGGAGTCGGTGCTCGGCACGACCTTGATCGACGGCATCGAGGTCTTCAGCTGCGTCACCGGGTAGGCGAGCGCGAGCAGCACCAGGAGCGCTGGGGCGCCGTAGCGCAGCGGGTGGCGCCACAGCCGCTCGCCCCACGCGGCGAACACGGGAGAGCGATGCTCGCTGGAGTGCGCCCACGGGAGCGACACGTTGTCGACCTTCGGGCCGAGCTTCGCAAGCACCGCCGGCAGCAGCGTGAGCGTCGCCGCGAGCACGAATACCACCGCGAGCATGATGCCGAGGCTCATGCTGCGAAACGCTGGGCTCGGGACGAGCATCACCGCGGTGAGGGAGATCAACACCGTCACCCCGCTGAACAACACCGCCTTGCCCGCCGTGTCCATCGTCACGGCCGTCGCCTCCCGGGCGTCGAGCTTGGAGCCGAAGAACGCGCCGCGGAAGCGCATCACGATGAACAGCGCGTAGTCGATGCCGAGCGCGAGCGCGAACATCAGCGCGAAGTTCATCGCCCAGATCGAGATCGGCGAGATCAGCGTGCCGAGGTAGAGCAGGCCCGCCGCGGAGAGCAGGCCGACCATCGTCAGCATCAGCGGCAGCCCCGCGGCGACGAGTGAGCCGAACGCGAGCAGCATGATGCCGAGCGTCACCGGCCACGAGATCACCTCCGACTTGAGCATCGCCGAGCGGTTCGCCGCGTTGAAGTCCGACCACATGCCGGCCGCTCCCGTGAGGTTCACCACGACACCGGCCGAGGAGAGCTTGTGCAGCTTGCCCTTGAGGGTGTCGGCGGCGGCGACCATTCCGTTGGGGTCGCGCGCCGCGCCGGCCTGAACGATCACGGTGTGGCCGTCGCGGGAGATCGACAGGCCGGGAGCGGGCGCGACGACCGTGCGCACCGCGCGGTCGGCGCGGAGCGTCTGCTCGACGCGAGCGATGGCGGATTTGAAGGCGGGCGAAGAGACGGTCTGCGTGGGGGAGTACACGACCGTCATCAGCCCGTAGCTGCCCATGCCGGCGAAGTCGCGTTCCACGAGCTTGCGCGCCTGCGCGGACTGCGATCCGCTCGCTTCCCAGCCGGCGCCCGACAGCGCCTTCTCGACTCGGGGCGCGAAGAACCCGAGCACGAGGGCCACCAGGACCCACCCGGCCAGAACCGTGCGGAAGTGCGTCGCGGTGTAGCGACCGAGGCGGCCGATCGGACCGACATGTGCGCTCGGCTGGCCCGACGGCGCGGCCGGTCCACCAGGCCCGCTCGTCTTGGAGGCCACGGGGAAGCGGGGGGCAGCGGTGGCGCTCACGCGGGCAGCACCGCATCGAGCTCGTCGAACTGGCGACGCAGACCGCCGCACACCTGCTCGCACAGATCGAACACGCCCTCGTCGGCGATCGCGTAGCGCGAGAAATTGCCCTCCTTGCTGCGGCTCACCAGCCCGCTGCGCAGCAGCACGCCCAGGTGCTTGGACACGTTCTGCTGCGAGGCGCCGGTCGCCTCCTGGAGCTCCTGGACCGTAGCCGAGCCTTCGCGGAGGAAGTCCAGGAGTCGAATGCGCATCGGCTCGCCGAGCACACGAAAGCGCTCGGCGATCAACTCGGCGAGCGGCTCGGGCAGTGGGTGCGGGACCTGCGTGACAGTGCTCATGCTCACGAGCCTAGCACAACTACATCGTTGTTTACTACTAAAGTTGTTCAGCAATCTCTACCCATCCACACTCGTAGTCGGCGCGGATGGGGACGCGAGCGCGCTGAGGCACAGTGCTGGGACCATGGGTATGACCGCCACAGCCCGCCGCGTGGACGATGGCCTCAAGCACGAGGTCGACGTCAACGGCCGGCACACGATCGTGACCGACGAGCCCAAGCGCCTAGGTGGCACCGATCAGGGACCCGCGCCGCACGAGCTGCTCGCGGCGACGCTGGCGTCATGTGTCGCAACGATGGTCGCGCTGTACGCGCAGAACCGCGATTGGGACATCGGCGAGACGTCGGTCGATGTCGATTACGACCCCGACAGCGCCCCGCGGGGCTTCCTCATCCGTCTGCACCTACCGGACGATCTGACACCCGACCAGCGACGCAGACTCGAGCGCGTCGCCGCGACCTGCCCCGTGCGCCGTGCGCTCGAAGCGGGATTTACCTTCCAGGAGCGGACGGTGGCGGCGCGGGTACCCAGCGCCGCCACCTAGCCGCTAAAGAGATCTAAGTGGCCTGGACGTTGACGGCCTTGGGGCCCTTGTCGCCAGCCTCTGACTCGTATGTGACCTTCGCGCCCTCGGCGAGTGAGCGATAGCCCTCACCGATGATCGCGCTGTGATGAACGAAGAGGTCCTTGGACTGGTCGTCGGGCGTTATGAACCCGAAGCCCTTGTCGTCGCTGAACCACTTCACTGTTCCTGTAGCCATTGTTTCCTCCGGCGTCGATGTGTGCTGCGAACGCGGAGATGCTTTGAGCAAGGCTACGAGCGCTGGCACTGCGGTGCTGGCCGGATTTCCGACCAACCTGATTGACCGACGGTAGCACGGATCTGATGGGGACTCCGATTTTCTTTCGCGCAGCTCCGCCTGTCGCGTAGTTCTGCGAATCCCTGACGGGGGTTTGCACTGATGACCCCTGAGTCGGGCTGCCATACGGTCGATGTCGAGCCATAACACACCAGTTGACACGACTCCCGAAAGGAGTGACGGTTATGCCCGGTACAAAGACACAGCGCAGCGCGGCGGCGACCGCCCGACCGGCGAGGCCAAAAAAGAGCGCAGCTCAAAGCTCCAACGGGGCCCGCAAACACACCTCCAAAGGCGCAACCGATCGAACCGCGGTGCTTTCCAAGGAGGTGCTCGAGTCGATCGAGGCCGGCCAGCGAGAGGCGATCGACGCGGTACGCAAGTTCATGGACTCCGTCGACAAGGCCCTGCCGTTGCACGGCGAGGGCGCATCCAGGCGACAGGAGATCGTCGACTCGGCGTTGGGGTTGGCCGATCGGCTGGTCCACACGCAGTACGACTTCCTGCGCAAAGTGGTGAAGAGCGCCGGCGAGTCTCTGAGCAGCATCGACGGCAAGAAGTAAGGAGGCCGAGCGGAGCCGGCCGATTCCGACCGGCCCGCTCCGCTCGTGCTCGCCTCGAAAGCCCGGCGCGAGCTCGGCGACACCTGAATGCCTCGAGCGACCGTAGCCTGTGGATATGACGAGCGCGCCACCTGACTCTCTGAGCCATCACCACGGGCACGGCCACTCCCACGGTTTGATCGACGAGAGCATCAAGCGCTCCCGCGAGGGGATCCGCGCGGTTTTGCTGTCGCTGGCGGTGCTCGGCATCGCGGCGGTCGCGCAGACGGTCGTGTTCGTCGCCAGCGGAAGCATCGCGCTGCTGGCGGACCTCATCCACAACTACGGCGACGCGCTGACCGCCATCCCCCTGGGCATCGCGTTTGCCCTTCGCTCCGCGGTCGCGGAGCGCCGAGCGGGGCTCGCGGTCGTGGGCGCGATCTTCATCAGCGCGTGCGTCGCCGGCGTGGAGGCGGTCATGCGCCTGGTGCATCCGAGCGCCCCCACGCACCTGCTCGTCCTCGGCATCGCGGGCGCGATCGGCTATGCGGGGAACTTCCTCGCCGCCCGGATTCGCACCAGCGCGGGCAGGCGCCTGGACAGTGCCGCGCTGGTCGCCGACGGCGAACACGCTCACGCGGATGCCTACGTCAGCCTCGCCGTGATCGCCTCGGCGATCGTGGTCTCGCTCGGCCTCCCCCTCGCCGATCCGATCATCGGCCTGCTGATCACGGTGGTGATCCTGCGAATCACGTGGCAATCGTGGGAGACCGTGCACGGTCGCCATCACACGCATTGACGATTCGCGCCACGCGTAACGGGCCAGACGGTGGAAAGACGTCGCGGGGCGTATCGTCCTCGTCGTCCACCATGAGGAGAACCCGATGACCGACTCAACCGCCGCCCCCATCCGTCTCGTCGGCGTCGAGGATCTCGACGAGCGACAGGTGACCGTCGTGGAGACGCCGCACGGCACGCTCGCGGTCGGCCTCAGCGCCGGCAAGCCGTTCGCCGTCTCCAACCGCTGCCGCCACCTGTTCGCCTCACTCGGCGCCGGACGCGTCACCGACGACGGCTGCCTGCAGTGCCCGTCGCACGCCGCCCTCTACGACGTGAGCACCGGCGCGATGACGCGCGGCCCGCAGGGCGCGTTCAAACCGCTGGCGGGACTGGTGAAGGGCACGACCGGCGCCCGTCCCCTGAAGACCTACCCGGTGGCGCTGCGCGACGGGGCCATCTGGATGGAGGGTTAGCTACAGCCCGAGCGTCTTGGCGATGATCTCGCGCTGGATCTCGCTCGTGCCGCCGTAGATCGTCGAGACGAGCGTGCCGCGGACGTGGCGCTCCATGTCGTACTCGGTGGCGTAGCCGTAGCCGCCCATCATCTGCATGCCCTCGAGCGCGATCCGCTTGGCGGTCTCGGTGACCTTGAGCTTCGCCATCGAAGCCTCGCGGGGGAACAGCGCGCCGGGGTTGGCGTCGACTCGTGTGGCGACGTCGTAGGTCAAGAGCCGACAGCACTCGAGCTCGGTGGCGAGATCCGCGAGACGGTGGGACAGCGCCTGGAAGCTCCCGATCGGGCGGCCGAACTGCTTGCGCTCCTTGACGTACACGAGCGTGTCGTCGAGGGCGCGGCGGGCCATGCCGAGAGACTGCGCGGCGATGATCAGGCGCTCGACGTTCAGGCCCGCCATCAGCTGCATCCACGCCTGCCCCTCGACGCCGAGCAGGTTCTCGGCCGGGATGTGGCAGTCGGTGAAGAACACGTCGTTGACGACGCGACCGCCCATCGTCTCGATCGGACGGATCTCGACGCCCTCCGTGCCCGCGGGGATGCTGATCATGCTCAGGCCGTCGTGCTTGCCGCCGCTGTCGTCCGTGCGGCACACGAGCAGGATGTGCTCCGCGACGTGCGCCTCGGAGATCCACGTCTTCTGGCCGTTGATCACATATCCGCCGTTCTCGCGGACGGCCTTGCACCGCAGCGCGCCCACGTCCGAGCCGGCCTCCGGCTCGGACATCGCGATCGCCTCGACCGCGCCGCCGACGATCCCGCCGAGGATCTCCTGCTTCTGCTCCTCGGTGCCGAAGCGCTCATACGCGCCCGCGGTGATCGAGGTCACCGCGAAGCCCGCGATCGGGATCTGCCCGTAGCTGAACTCCTCCAGGAACAGGCACAGGTCGACCATGCCCCCGCCCGAGCCGCCATAGGCCTCCGGTATCGCGAGGCCCAGCCAGCCGAGCTCCGCGATGCGCTGGTAGAGCTCGGCGTTGTGAGGCTCCTGTCCGTTCGCGGTCAGCGCGTCGCGCTGCTCGCGCGTGCCGCACTCGCGGGCCGCCAGGTCTCTGACGGCCGCCGCGAATGCCTGTTGCTCGTCGCTCAGCGTGACGCTCACGGGAACCCCTACGCGCCCGCGACGAGCACGGCGCTGTCGTCGTAGGTCTCGCCGCGCTCGGCCTTCTCGACCAGCGAGGCGGGCGGCTCGAAGCGATCGCCGTAGGCCTCGGCCAGCTCGCGCGCTCGCGCGACGAACCCGGGGAGGCCGCCGGCGTAGCCGTTGATGTACTGCAGCACGCCTCCGGTCCACGCGGGGAAGCCGATCCCGAAGATCGAGCCGATGTTGGCGTCGGCGACGGACTCGATGACACCCTCGTCGAGGCACTTGACCGACTCGATCGCCTCGGCGAACATCATCCGCTCCTCGAGGTCCTTCAGCGAGATCGACGCGGGGTCCGAGACCGGCGAGAACGCGTCGCGCAGCCCGCTCCACAGCTTCCCGCGCTTGCCGTCCTCGTCGTATTCGTAGAAGCCCTTGCCGGCCAGGCGCCCACCGCGGTCGTACTCGTCGAGCATGCGGTCGATCACCTGCAGCGACGGGTGCCCCTCCCACGCGATGCCCTCCGCCTCGGCGGCCGCCTGGTACTGCAGGCGGATCTTGCGCATCAGGTTGAGGTTCAGCTCGTCGGAGAGCTGCAGCACCGGCGCTGGGTAGCCGGCCTGCGAGGAGGCCTGCTCGATCGACGGGGCGGGTATCCCCTCGACGAGCATCGCGATGCCCTCGTTGATGAAGCCGCCGATCACGCGCGAGGTGAAGAACCCGCGCGAGTCGTTGACCACGATCGGCGTCTTCTTGATCGCCTTCGCGACATCGAGCGCGCGGTAGAGCGTCTCCTCGCTGGTCTGCTCGCCCTTGATGATCTCCAGCAGCGGCATCTTGTCGACGGGGCTGAAGAAGTGCAGCCCGATGAAGTCGGCCGGACGCGACACGCCCTCGGCGAGCTGCGTGATCGGCAGCGTCGAGGTGTTCGAGCCCAAGAGCGCCCCCTCGGCGAGGTGCGGCTCGATCTCCGCGAAGACCTGCGCCTTGACCGCCGGGTCCTCGAAGACCGCCTCGATCACCAGGTCGGCTCCCGCGGCGTCCGCGGGGTCGGCGGTGGGCTTGATGCGCGCGAGCAGCTGCTCGCCGTCCTGCTCGCTCGAGCGACCGCGCGAGACGGCCTTCTCGACGAGCTTCTGCGAGTAGCCCTTGCCGCGCTCCGCGGCCTCGATCGAGACGTCCTTCAGCACGACATCGATGCCCGCTTTCGCGCACACGTAGCCGATCGCCGCGCCCATCATGCCCGCGCCGAGCACGACCACCTTCGTCGGCTCGAAGCGCTCAATGCCGTCCGGCCGGCCGCGATCGCCGTTGACCTCCTGGAGGTCGAAGAAGAACGCCTGGATCATGTTCTTCGCGACCTGACCGGTCGCGAGATCGGTGAAGTAGCGCCCCTCGATCTCGATCGCGTTGTCGAAGTCGACCTGCGCGCCCTCGACCGCCGCGGCCATGATGTGGTGCGGGGCCGGGTAGTT
>CAZPQW010000013.1:0-97965 GCA_964588985.1 uncultured Solirubrobacteraceae bacterium | reverse complement strand
CGAGTTCGGAGTCCTTCTCGATGTAGCGCTCGCGCGAGCCCTGCTTGAGCTTGTACAGCGGAGGCTTGGCGATGTAGACGTAGCCGGCCTTGATCAGCTCTTCCATCTCGCGGAACAGCAGCGTTAGCACGAGCGTGCGGATGTGCGCGCCGTCAACGTCGGCATCGGTCATCAGCACGATCTTGTGGTACCGGGCGTTCTCGATGTTGAACTCGTCGCGTACCCCCGTGCCGATGGCGGTGATGAGCGCCTGCACCTCGGTGTTCTGCAGGACCTTGTCGATGCGCGACTTCTCGACGTTGAGGATCTTGCCGCGCAGCGGCAGCACGGCCTGCGTGTTGCGGTCGCGGCCCTGCTTGGCCGAGCCGCCGGCGGAGTCACCCTCGACCACGAACAGCTCCGCGAGCGAGGGATCCTTGACGGAGCAGTCGGCGAGCTTCCCCGGCAGCGTGGAGTTCTCCAGCGCGGACTTGCGGCGGGTGAGGTCGCGTGCCTTGCGGGCCGCTTCGCGTGCGCGCTGCGACTGGACGGCCTTGGAGATGACCGCGCGCGCCTCGCTGGGGTTCTCCTCGAGGAACTCGCTGAGACCCGCGTTGACGATCGACTCGACGAACCCGGCGATCCCGGGGTTGCCGAGCTTTGTCTTGGTCTGGCCCTCGAACTGCGGATCGCGGAGCTTGACCGAGATGACGGCCGTGAGACCCTCGCGCACGTCCTCGCCGGAGAGGTTGTCCTCTTTCTCCTTCAGCAGGCCGTGGTCGCGCGCGTACTTGTTGACGGTCCGTGTGAGGGCGGAGCGGAAGCCGCTCATGTGCGAGCCGCCCTCGGGCGTGTTGATGTTGTTGGCGAAGGAGTGGATCGACTCCTGGTAGGAGGCGTTCCACTGCATCGCGATCTCCGCGGCGCCTTCCTCCGATTCGCCGTCGAAGAAGATGACCTTGCGGTGGACCGTCTCCTTGTTCTCGTTGAGGTACGAGACGAAGTCCTCGATGCCGCCCTCGTACTGGAATTCCGCGGAGTGGCCCTCGCCACGCTCGTCCACGATCGAGATTTTCAGGCCGCGGGTGAGGAAGGCGGTCTCGCGCAGACGCTCCTCGAGGGTGTGGTAGTCGAACTCGAGCGTCTCGAAGATGTCGGCGTCGGGGAGGAACGTGATGGACGTGCCCGTGGGAGCGTCCTCGGCGAGCTTCTCGCCCTGTGAGAGCTCGTTCTGCGGCGCGCCACGGGAGTATTCCTGTGAGAAGACGTGTTCGTCGCGGCGGATCTCGATCACGAGGCGCTCAGATAGCGCGTTGACGACGGACACGCCCACGCCGTGAAGACCGCCGGAGACCTTGTAGCCGCCGCCCTCGCCGAACTTGCCGCCGGAGTGCAGGACGGTGAGGACCACCTGGACGGCGGGGAGGCCCTCCTTGTCCATCTTGGCCACGGGGATGCCGCGCCCGTTGTCGACGACGGTGACCGAGTTGTCGGGGTGGATCCGGACGGATACCTCCGTGCAGAAGCCGGCGAGCGCCTCGTCGACGGAGTTGTCCACGACCTCGTAGACGAGGTGGTGGAGGCCCATCACGCCGGTCGAGCCGATGTACATGCCGGGGCGCTTGCGGACCGCCTGAAGACCCTCGAGGACAGTGATGTCCTGCGCGTCGTAGCTCGCGGAGCCGCCGGTCATCGACATGTCGTTGCTGCCTGCGCTCTCTTCAGAGCTGTTGCTACCTGCGGCCAATGGCCCTCCGATGACGTGAGAACGCCCCGGATTCCGGGGCGTTGAGTCCTCGGCCGGGGCGGTTTAGCTGTGTCGTAAATAATAGCACGCGCGCTGTTTGCGGGGCCCCTCTGGACGCTGCTAAATCCCTGCAAAATGGCGGGAAAAGAGGCGGTCTGGAAGTGCCGGTTCAACCAGTGCGGCAGCGCAGCTCGCGAATGGCCTCGGCGCCGAGCGCGTCGTTGATGCGCGGGATCAGCTGCGCGGCCATCAGATCGAGCTCTTGGGCCCACACCGCGGCGGCGCAGGTGACGGTCAGTACGCCGTCTCGCTCAGCGGTGGGGCGAGCGGAGGCTGCGATCGCGGACCCGGCGGCGCGGTCCCAGATCTCCTGCACGCGGGCGAGGGTGGTGGCGGGCGCGATTGACGCGGTGAGATCGTCCAGCGCGACCGACAGCATGCGCGGCGCGGCGCGGCTCATGCGGCGATCGCCTCCTGCAGGATTGCGCCGGGGGAGACGCGCAGGCGAGCGACCGATGCATCTCCGGCGCCGGGGACGTGGGCGAGGTCGGTCGTGGCGATCACGCTCTGCCCTCCTGTCGAGAGCTCGCGAGCGAGCATCTCGCGGCGATCTCCGTCGAGCTCGCTCATGACGTCGTCGAGGAGCATCAGTGGCGTTCGGCCGCGCTCGCGGGCCAGCACAGTGCGCTCTGCGAGCAGTAGCGCCAGCAGCGACATGCGCTGCTCGCCCTGAGATCCATACACGCGCAGCTCGCGTCCGTCGCGGAGGAAGGCGAGCTCGTCGCGGTGGGGCCCATGGCCCGAGAAGCCGCGTTCGAGGTCGCCGGCGAGGCGCTGTTGCAGCTCCTCTACGAACTGCTCCTCGTCGACCGCGCGCGAGCGGGGCCGATACTCGAGGGTTGCCTCCCCGGTCAGCCCGAGGGCTGCGGTGCGCTCGGCGAATAGCTCCACGAGGAGCTCGACGGCCTCGGCGCGATGGTCGCGCACCGCGATGGCCTTGCTCGCCAGCTCGCGGTCCCAGCTGGGCAGCGTGGCCTGCGACGAGCGCCCTGTGCGTATACCGGCGATCAGGGCATTGCGCTGGGCAAGCACGCGCGAGTACTCGCGGCGGGTCTGGGCGCGCAGAGGCCAGATGGCTGCGACGAACTGGTCGAGATGGGCGCGGCGTACGGCCGGCGGTCCCTTGATCAGCTCGAGGCGCTCGGGCATGAACACGCTGACGAGCGGCCTGTTGGGGATGTCCAGCAGACGCTCCACCACGGCGCCGTCGGAGGTCATCCGCTTGACCGGCTGGGGACTGCCGTCGACCGTTCCGTAGCCGACCGTCAGCTCGTGGGGCTCGGCGCCGTCGAGCAGCCGCACGACGACACGGGCCGTCTTGGCGCCGAATGCCAGGAGCTCGCGCTCGTTGCGGCTGCGCGGCGAGCGTGCGGTGCAGCCGAAGTAGACGGCCTCGAGCAGGTTCGACTTGCCCACGCCGTTGGGGCCGTGGACGACGGTGAGCCCCTCTCCGAGCCGCGCCTCGGCGCGAGCGTAGGTGCGGAAGTCGCGCATCTCCACGCTGACGACGCGCACGGCACCGGTCTCAGACGTTCAGGCGGATGGGCATGATGAGGTACACAAAATCCCCGGTGTCAGGCGATTCGATGAGGCCCGGGCGCAGGGGGCTGATCAGCTTGAGCACCAGCTCGTCGGAGTCGATGCTCTCGAGTCCGTCGCGGAGGAACTCGGGGTTGAAGCCGATCTCGAAGGCCTCGCCGTGGAACGGCACTGGGATCGCCTCGCTGGCCTCGCCGACGTCGGGGGTCTGGGCGGAGATCGTGAGCGTGCCCTCGCTGAAGCTGAGGCGCAGCGGCGCGTTCTTCTGCGCGAGCAGGCTGATCCGGCGCACCACGTCGGTGACCTCCGCGCTCGACAGACGCAGTTCGTGCTCCACCGACTCGGGCAGCAGCTGGCGGTAGTTGGGGAACTGGCCGTCGATCAGCCGGGAGGAGAGGACGATCTCCCCGACCTCGAAGATGACCTGGTTCTGCCCCACGCTGACTGAGATGGAGTCGCCGGGCGCCTGTTGGGCGATGCGCACGAGCTCCTGCAGCGCTCTCGCGGGGATGTTGGCCTCGAGTCCGTCCGGGAGCGCCGCCTCGAGCGCGGTCTCCTTGACGCTCAGCCTGTAGGAGTCGGTGGCGACCATGCGCAGCTCCTGCCCGGAGGCGGACATCAGGATGCCCGTGAGGACGGGGCGCGTCTCGTCGCGCGAGGCCGAGCGGGCGACGCGAGAGATGGTCTGCACGAACGCCTCCATCGGCAGCGTGATGCGCGTGTCCGGCGACGGCGCGGGCAGCGTCGGGAAATCCTCGGCGCGGAGCGTGCGCAGATGGAAGGTCGTCGCCCCGCAGATCAGCTCTACGTCCTGCTCGGCGCTGCGCAGCTCGAGCGTCAGCTGATCGCCGGAAAGTGAGCGGACAACATCGAGGAGCAGGCGAGCGGGAAGAACGGCGGATCCCGGCCTTGCCACCTCGGCAGACAGCGGAACGCGCAGACCGATCTCCATGTCAGTGGCCAACAGCTCGGGGGTGCTGTCGGGCTGGGCGGAGATCATCACGCCGGAGAGCGCCTGGACGGCACTGCGGGTCGAGGCGACGCGCGAAGCTGTTTGCAGCTGAGCGAGGAGGTGGCTGACGGAGATCGAGAGCTTCATGACTTGTCTACGAGGTAGAGATAGAACTTAGTAGGGGCTGTGAATCTGTGGGTATTGGCTGTATTGCTGGGGCTGTGACGTGTGGGTCGGTGGGTGAGCCTGTGGACAGAGGCTCGAGAAGTCTCTCAGGCGGAGCGGTCGTCGGAGACGTGATCATGGCGGTGTGGAGCAATCGAGGCTTTGGCACAGCTTCTCCACAGCCTCGCGGGAGGTGTCGTCGGAGGAGATACGCGAGCCCACGCGCCTCCAGGCATGGAGGACCGTCGTGTGATCCCTGCCGCCGAAGTGTCGGCCGATTGCCGGTAGCGATTCCTCGGTGAGCTCGCGGGACAGGTACATCGCTAGCTGCCGTGGCCATGCGATTCGAGGGGCGCGGGCGGTGGAGAGGAGCTCGTCTGGGGAGATGTCGAACTGCGCGCAGGTGGCGGTCTGGATCTCCTCGACGGTGCGTTTGCGTTGCCCGGGCGAGGACGATTGTGGATAGAGGTTCGCAAGCACCTCCTGGGCTAGCTGTGCTGTCAGTGGTCGGCCGGTGAGCGAGCTGAAGGCGACGATGCGGATCAACGCTCCCTCGAGAGCCCTGACGTTGGTACGCACGTGCTCTGCAATGACGACCAGTGCGCTGTCGTCGGCCAGGTCGAGCTGGTCGTGATGGGCACGCTTGCGAAGGATCGTCAAGCGGGTGGCGAGGTCGGGTGGAGCGATGTCGGCGACGAGGCCGGCCTGAAAGCGCTCGCGCAGGCGATCCTCGAGTGCTTGGAGGTCGTGCGGCGGTCGGTCGGAGGTGAGCACGATCTGTCGGCCGCAGTCGTGGAGGGCGTTGAAGGTGTGGAAGAACTCCTCCTCGGTCTTGGTCTTGCGCTCGAGGAACTGGACATCGTCCATCAACAGCACGTCGATGTCGCGAAAGCCGGCCTTGAATTGCTCGGTGCTTCCGTCTGAGAGCGCCGCAAGGAACTCGTTGGTGAACGCCTCGCCGGTGCTGCAGCGAACGCTGAGCTCGGGGTTGTGAGCCAGCAGGAGGTTCGCGATCGAGCTCATCAGGTGTGTCTTGCCGACGCCAGGCGGTCCATAGATGAAGAGCGGGTTGTAGGCCTGCGCCGGCATCTCAGCGACCGTCAACGCGGCGGCGTGCGCGAGGCGGTTGCTGTCGCCGATGACGAACTGGTCGAACGTGAGCTTTGGGTTTCCGAGAGGCCCGAGATGGAGCGTCGTGCTCGAGGAAGACGGTGCAGGAGCGTCGTGCTCGCGTCCGTCAGAGGTCTGTGAGCGCGGTTGCCGGCGGCTGCGATCGGGCACGATCCGCCGACGGCGCCCGGAGACCTGCTCGTCTGTGGCCGTGTCGGCGAGCAGCTCGACCTGTGCATCTGGGCCGATGACGAGCTCGACGCTGGCCTGGAGGACCCGTCCGAAGCGCTCGCCGATCCACCTACGGGCGTTGGGCGGCGCTGCGACTAGTAGTCGCTCCTCGACGAGTTCGACCGGGTGCAGATCGGCCAACCAGAGACGGTAGGTGGGCTCGTCGACGACGAGCGAGAGCTGGGTTTGCACCCGTGACCATATGTGCTCGAGCTCGGTGCTCACGGCAGCGCTTATCGGCTTCTCTCCCGGAAGAAGGTGATGGAACTATTCAGAGGGGGACTCGCTGGGAGTCCGGTCGAGCGACTATACCCAACGGGTTTGGAGGGGCCGATGAAGCTAGCCGCAATTGGCGGAAAAAATCACCCGGGCCGCCTCGGTCCTATACTGGACCCCGCGACCCGTCGAGTGTCGTGCGCGATTCGTTGCGCCCGCTCGCCGGAGGAACGCAACCCTACGTGGAGAACTAGACCATGAAGCGCACCTACCAACCGAAGAAGCGCAAGCGAGCCCGTGCCCATGGCTTCCGTGCGCGCATGAGCACCCGAGCCGGCCGGCTGCTGTTGAAGCGCCGCCGCGACAAGGGTCGCAAGCGCCTCTCCACCTGAGGGGTTTCGAGTGGCACCTGCTGCTGTGGGCGAGGGACACGCGATGAGGCCGCGATCCTCCGGCCGCGGCGGGCGCCTGTCGCGCAGCGCTGAGTTCGAGCGCGTGTACCGTCACGGGCGCTCGACGGCCAACCGTCACCTCGTTCTGTACGCGTTCCCCAACAGCGATGCGGAGGGGTGCAGGCTCGGCCTGTCGGTCTCGCGCAAGGTCGGTGGGGCGGTAGAGCGCAACCGCGTGAAGCGGCTCCTACGCGAAGCCTTCGCCAATACCGAGAGCGGATTGCGCGAGGGGCACGACTTCGTGGTCGTGGCCCGCCCGCCCGCTGGAGATCTCGCCGAGCGCGAGGGCCTCGCGGGAGTGGAGTCGTCTTTGAGGGAGCTGATCGAGAAGGCCGGGTTCTGGGCGCAGCCTGCGGCTGGGGACGAGTCTGCCGACACGCCGGAGGAGGCATGACGTCCGCGACGTCTTCGGAGGCTGCCCCGGCGAGCTGGTCGAGGGTCGCACGCACGATCGCGAGCGCTCCGATCGTCGCCTACCAGCGGTTCGTCTCGCCGGCGATTCCCAGACGCTGCAAGTACGAGCCGACCTGCTCTCGCTACGCGGTGAGCGCGATCAGGGAGTACGGCATACTTAGGGGCCTGGTGCTCGCGGGGTGGCGGTTGCTCCGATGCAACCCTTGGAGCCACGGCGGATACGATCCGGTGGAGGCCCAGCGAGTGTTCAGCGTTGGTCCGAAGACCGAGCACTGAACGACCAAACCGCGGATCCGCTAGAGCATGCCAATACTCGCCAACGTCATTCAGGACGCGTTCTCGCCCCTGATCAGCCTCTTCGAAACGATCATGGTGTTCATCCATGACAACGTCGTGGGAGGCAGCTGGGGTCTCGCGATCGTCGGGCTGACAGTCCTGATCCGAGCGATCCTCGTCCCGGTCACGTTCAAGCAGCTCAAGTCGATGCAGGAGATGCAGCGGCTTGCGCCGCAGATCAACGCGCTGAAAGAGAAGTACAAGGAGGACAAACAGCGCCAGCAGCAGGAGATGATGAAGTTCTACCAGGAGAACAAAATCAACCCGCTGGCGTCATGCCTGCCGCTCCTGATGCAGCTGCCGGTGTTCGTGTCGCTGTTCTACATGCTTCGGACGGACCTCAAGAAGCACATCTGCGGCGCCCAGCTCCACGCCCACGGCTACCTCACGGTCAAGCAGATCGAAAAAGTCACGTGCGACCAGGTTGCGCCGCACTCGGCCAAGTTCCTGTTCCTGCCCGACATCACGAGCAAGGCGACGGGCGCGGCCCTGGTGGTGCTGATCGTGCTCTACGTGGCCTCACAGCTGGCCTCGACGATGATCGCGACCGCCTCCGCCGACCCGAACCAGCGCCGCCTGATGCTGCTCCTGCCGGTGGTGTTCGTGGCGATCCTCTATCGCTACCCCGCGGGACTGCTGGTGTACTGGATCACGACGAACACGTGGACAATCGGGCAGCAGTACCTGATCAAACGCCACATGCCGCCTCCTCCCAAGGTCGAGGCACCGCCCAAAACCGAGGCGAACGGCAAGCCGAGCAGTCCGCTGCGCGCAGCGCTCGCCGGCGCTCTGGGCACTCCCAGCGCCACGCAACCGGACCCAAAGCCCGCCATCGCCGGCCCGCCACCGTCCTCACGCAAGAAGAAGAAGCGCTCGGGTAGACGCCGATGAGTGATCGGGACGTGGACACCGACGAGCTCGACCCGCCCGAGGCCCTCGAGGAGCTGCTCGAGGAGATCGTGGAAGGCCTCGGGCTCGACGCCGAGGTCGATGTCGCCCAGAAGGACGGCGTGCTCACTGGTCGCGTCGAGGGCGAGGACGTGGGGTTGTTCATCGGGCGCCACGGCCAGACGATCGATGCCGTCCAACACCTGGCCCAGCGAATCGTGTTCCCGGACGGTCCCTCGACGACGAGGGTCGTGATCGACGCCAACGGCTATCGCGAGCGTCGAGCGGAGGCATTGCGCGGGGAAGCCGACGACGCGGCCGACGAGGCGATCAGCTCAGGCAAGCCGGTGGATCTGGACCCGTTGCCGCCGTTCGAGCGGCGGATCGTGCACGAGTACCTGCGCGAGCGCGGCGACGTGGAGACGCACAGCGAGGGCAACGAGCCCGAGCGCTATCTGGTGATCTCCCCGCTCGAGCACTGATCGCGCCCGGAGTGTTTCACGTTTTTCTTGACGGTGAAACACTAGGCGCATGACGGACCCAGTGCAGCCGGAGCTGAGCGACCTCGATCGGGGCATCTTCGTGGGCATCCTGATCGGAGAGGGCCACTTCGGCGGCGATGGCAAGGTGCCGCAGGTGACTCTTCGCATGCACACTCGCCATGAGTCGCTGTTTCGCTGGCTGGAGGCTCGGTTTCCTCGCGCCCGCCTGTACGGCCCCTACAACCACGGCGGCCGCCACTACTACCAGTGGATGGCGCGTGGAGCGGCGCTGGCGGAGGACGTGATGCCGCTGGTGGACGAGGTCCTGAGCGACGAGGTGGACAGCCACGTGGCGGGCCGGGTGCGCGACATGCGCGAGAAGTACGCGGACTTCTTCCGCCGTTACGAGCGATGACGGGCCCGCAGCTCACCGGGCTGGCCGCCCGCTACGGTCTGACCGCCACCCAGGTCGCACAGCTCGAGCAGATACTGCGGACCCTGGAGGCCGACAAGCACGCCCCGACGGCGGTGCGCTCCGCGCCGCAGGCGCTCGACATCCACCTCGCGGACTCGCTCGTGGCGCTGGAGCTGGACCGGGTAGCGACATCGGCGACGATCGCGGACATCGGTGCGGGAGCTGGTTTCCCCGGCCTCCCGCTCGCGGTGGCTCTCCCCGACGCACGGGTGGCGCTGGTCGAGAGCCAACGGCGCAAGTGCGACTTCCTCGCGGGAATCGCCGCCACCACAGGGGTGGAGAACACCACGGTGGTGTGTTCGAGGGCGGAGGACTGGCGCGAGGGCGTGGAGGGCAACGACACGGTTGTGGCGCGCGCGCTAGCGCCACAACCGGTGGTGCTCGAGTACGCGGCGCCGCTGCTGCGGCTGGGGGGATCGCTCGTGGACTGGCGCGGCCGCCGAGACGCAGACGAGGAGGCCGCGGCGCTGAGGGCGGCCGAGACCCTCGGCCTGGAGCTGGTCGAGATCCGCAGGGTCGAGCCGTTCGAGGGCGCCACGGACCGCCACCTCCACGTCTTCTCGAAGGCGTCGGCTACTCCCGAGCGCTTTCCTCGGCGTGCGGGAATGGCGCGCAAGCGCCCACTTGGCGGCTGAATGCGACCGCGCGAGCTGTTGTTCTCCCCAATTTCCGACCACGAGCAGCCGTCCTCAGACGATCGTCGCTAGCTTGCAGCGCATGGGCACGATCTATGCGGTCGCCAACCAGAAGGGCGGCGTGGGCAAGACGACGACGGCGGTGAACGTGGCGGCGTGCATCGCGGAGGCGGGCTACACGACGCTGCTCGTGGACGTGGACCCGCAGGCGAACGCGACGGTCGGACTCGGCGTCGCGCGCACCCAGGCGCCGGGCCTGTACGAGGTGATGACGGGTGAGGCGACCCCGCGGGAGGCGATCACCGACTCGGCGGTGGCGGGATTGCGGATACTGCCGGCGGGGGCAGGTCTGGCGGGCGCGAACGTGGAGCTTCCGCGGATGGAGGGCTTCGAGTACCGCCTGCGCGACTGCCTCGCGTCGATCCGCGACGAGTTCGAGTACATCCTGCTCGACTGCCCGCCCTCGCTGGGCCCACTGACGGTGTGCGCGCTGGCGGCGGCGGACAAAGTGATCGTGCCGGTGCAGACGGAGTACTTCGCGCTGGAGGGCCTCGCGGGCCTGCTCGAGACGCTCGCGCTGGTGCGCAAGGAGCTGAACCCGCGGCTGACGGTGGCGGGGATGCTGCTGACGATGCACGACGCGCGCACGCGCCTGGGGCAGGACGTGGAGCGCGAAGTGCGCGAGCACTTCCCCGACCTGGTGTTCGACACGGTGATCCCGCGCAACGTGCGCGTCGGGGAGGCTCCGAGCTACGGTCTACCGGTGACCCATCACGACCCGCACAGCGCGGGAGCAGAGGCGTATTTCGAGCTGGCAAAGGAGGTGGCGGCGCGTGGCTAAACCGAAGCCGGGCATGGGACGGGGCCTGAGCGCGATCCTGTCGGTGTCGAGCGAGGGCGCGGGGACCGCCGCGGAGGATCTGCGCGAGCTGCCGATCGAGCTGATCTCGCCCAACCCCAACCAGCCGCGCCGCGTGTTCGACGAAGAGGCGTTGCAGGGGTTGGCGGGATCGCTCGGGGAGCGGGGCGTGCTGCAGCCGGTGCTTGTCCGTCCGAGGCCGGGTGGGACGTATGAGCTGGTGGCGGGGGAGCGGCGCTGGCGGGCGGCGCAGATCGCGGGCCTGAAGACGATCCCGGCGATCGTGCGCGACCGCGAGGACGCTGCGGCGCTGGAAGTGGCGCTGATCGAGAACATGGCGCGCGAGGACCTCAGCCCGATCGAGGAGGCGCGCGCGTGCGCGGCGCTCGTTGAGGAGCTCGGCCTGACTCGTGAGGAAGTGGGCCTGCGTGTGGGGCGCAGCCGCGTGGCGGTGAGCAACCTGGTGAGGCTGCTCGACCTCCCCGACGAGGCGATCGAGCTGCTGCAGCAGGGATCGCTCACCGCGGGGCACGGGCGCGCGCTGCTGCTGGCCGAGGACCACGGCGCCCGGCGATCGCTCGCTCGCATCGCGGCCGAGCAGGGATGGTCGGTGCGGGTCACCGAAGAGCGCGCCCGTGAGAGCGGCGACGGCTCAAAGCAGGGTCAGAGTCTCCGCAGGGCGAGGATTTCGTCGCAGGCGCACCCGGATCAGGAGCAGGCGGCGCGGGACATCGCTGACTCCCTAGGGGATGTGCTCGGGGCCGAGGTGAAGGTCACGCCGACGCCCACAGGCGGGTATCGCGCGGAGCTGTCGTTCGCGAGCCCGGAGGAGGCGAGCGAGCTGGTCGGCCGGCTTCGCGGGCGGGCGGTTGTGTAGGGCGTCGCTCGAGCGCTGAGTGCCGCTAGAATCGGCGGCCGCGGGCGATTAGCTCAGTTGGTTAGAGCGCTTCTCTGATAAGGAAGAGGTCCCAGGTTCGAATCCTGGATCGCCCATCGCTTACATCTGGCTTTGGAAGGCCGTTTTCGACGCTGAGCGCTGATCTTGGCGGTGACTTAGGAGGCACTGGGTAGCGCGATTGCTGCCCGATGCTGCCCAAACGTTCATGCTTGACAGCCCTTGCTAGTGGACGCGAGCGGTAGCATCCATAGCGGAGCCAGGGCCAGTGCCGCCCAGCCGTCTGTGGAGTTCTATGGCAGCTTGCTCCGAGAGGCTCGCGATGAGATCAGCGACGAGCCGCATCCGATCTGCGGAAGTGGCATCAGGCGAAAGGCGCTCCTGATACGTGGGCGGCAGCAATCGCGTGTCGCCTCCGAGAGCTGTCGCATCGTAGTACCACTCAAATAGCCGGTCGATCATCAGCCGCTGCCCGTGCTGCATGACAGCGAGGGATGGTCTACGAACGACGTATAGCCACGTCGCCGCCTTGAGGGCTCGCACTTGTTGTGCGAGCTTGTCCTCAATGACGAGCGCCGCTTTTCCGGGTATACCCGGATCGCGTACCTCGACTGCCTCGACGTAGCGTCCGATAAGGCGCGAGCCGAATCCCCGGAGCGCTATGCGCTGATCTTCCGCACCCGAGTAAGCCTCACTGATCTTGAAGAGCGAGAGGGCGTCGCGAAGCGCGTTCACCAGCACATCCGCGTCTGCCTTGCTATTTGCTTGGCGTGTCTCAAGTAGACGAGCGTGGAACCGCTCCAGCTCAGCCCCGCCGGACGCGAGCCGGTCGAGCGGAATCAAGCCGGCGCGATAGAAGTCGTCTACATCGTGGACAGCGTATGTGAGGTCGTCCGCCCAATCCATGAGGCGCGCGCCAAGAGATGGCTCGACGCTTGCGCTGTCCTCGCGTACCCACCCAAAGGCGACAAGATCGTCGTCGTAGATCCCCCACTTTGTTCCATGCGCACTGGCACGAACCCACGGATACTTGAGAACGCCATTGAGGGTCTGCCGCGTTAGGTTGAGGCCCCGCGGGTTGCGCGCTTGAACCGCCAGCCGCGTGAGAATGCGGAAGCTCTGCGCGTTGCCCTCGAATCCACCAGCATCGACCGCGTTTGCATCGAGGCGCTCCTCGGCAATGTGGCCAAATGGGGGATGGCCGAGATCATGCGCCAGTGCCGACGCCTCTACGGCTTCTGGATCGAGGCAGGCGACGACTTGCGCTGCGGTGCCGGTCAGGTTCTGCTGCTTCAACATGCGAGCGCACGCACGGGCGACTTGGGCAACCTTCAGAGAGTGTGTGAGGCGGGTGTGGAACGCATGGCCCGGCTCGGGGGCCGTGACTTGCGTCACGCCGCCGAGGCGCTGAAAGGCCGACGAGTAGAGGACGCGATCGCGATCACGCTCGCCAGCACCGCGCCACCTCGCTGGCGTCTCTCCGAGCTGTCGGTCTACAAGCCGCTCAACCTGCTCTCCGACCGGCACGGTCAAATAGACCCGCATGGTCGGTTGAGACTAGCTACACCGTCGGACTCTCTAGATGAAGCCGAATCCGCCATCTGGGATTCGCTTCAAGCTTTCCCTCTGATAGAAGCTCGTCTAGGGCGATCATAAACACGGTCCCGCGCCAGCGCCCGTGCGAGGCAGAGCGAAGATCGTCGGTCGTCCACCACGACTTCGGTTTGGTACTCGCTGCCTCGATGAGTGCGTTGCGTGCGTCCTCGACTTCAGATGTGAGCGTATTCATGGTGGCGTTAGGGCTCATAGTGCGGAAAGTAGAGCGGAAAGATCCGGTGATCTTTCCGCGGATAAATCTACGGAATGATCCGGCGGAAGACTCGTCATCACGCCTGGATGCTTTTTACTTGTGCGGACTTGGCGTGGGATTTGCTCGCTAGTCGCGCGATCTCCTGATCGAAACGTTCGCGCGCAGCTGAAATGACAGCGCCAAGCGCCACAACATAGACGGGACAACTGGCGGTGCTCGCGAAATGCGTCGCCTCTGACGTGACGCATGCGACGCGCGCAAAGTTGCCTTGCGCGCTCATCACGATCCACAGCTCATCGACGCCGCTGAGCACGTATTGGCGCACGTCGTTTCGGACTGCGAGCCAAGCATCTGGGCCACGCTTATGGTTGACGTTGGCGAGCGCCGCAACAATCGCGGTCTCGATAGCGTCATGCGTCGTGAACTGAGGTCCAGGGCGGACGAGTGGCGGCATGCGCTGGGTCCACTTTCTCCGGGTGTCGCGTGACACGCCTCCGCACGCAGCGATACTCGCGGCGGTCACGATGGGCGCTGCTTCACGCTGGTTCGCTGACACCGTCTCCGACCTTGCGGCTCTATCGGGACACCGCGCGCATTGCGGGATCTTCCCACAATGAGCCTCTACTGCGTCGCAGCCGCGCCATCGGGCAACTGCACCGCTGATGTCGCGGCCATGCCGTCTGTTCGATAGCCCTCAACGAGCGTCTTTAGGCGCCCGAACTCGCCGTCTCGGCGGTCCATCTGCCGCGCATAGATCGCCAGCGTGAGATTCGGCGTTGTGTGTCCCATCTGTGCCATCACGTATGGCGGCGACTCGCCTAGCGCGAACAGCAGCGAGGCGAACGTGCGACGCAGCGAGTGCGGCGTTAGGCCATCGGGCAGAGGTGCGCATTCGTTCTCGGTGAGTGTCGCGTTGGCATACTGGACAGCTCTGGCGAGCACTCGCCGCCGCACGTTAGTCGCGCCCTGATGCTTGCCGGTGGTCGTGCCGAACACCAGAGCGTCAGGGATTCGGTCGATCCGAGCCTGGTAGTCGCGCAGCTCGTCGCTGAGCACGGGAAGGATGTTCACGACTCTGATGCCAGCGTCGGTCTTGGCGGCTCGCACGGTGATGGTGTCACGCGCGAGGTCCACATCGCGCCAGCGCAGCGAGAGCGCCTCCCCGATCCGTAGGCCGGCGAACGTGAGCGTTGCGAGCAGCGCGCGTCGCTGACCTGGGCAGACCTTCGCTCTCACGTCGAGATGACCAGCCGCGTCGAGCAGCGCAGCGATGTGGTCTGCTCGATCGAGCCAGGAGCGGCGAGGCGTCACGGCTGGCAGGCGCCGCCGTCGGCCACGCGCTGGGTTACGGTCGATCAGCTCATACTCGACGGCCGTCTCGAGAACTGCGGCGAGCGTTGCGAGCGTCTTGTTGATCGATGTAACACTGAGTTTCCCCTCGCGGACCTTGCCGAGCCGGTATCGGTCTACATCCTCGACCGTGATCTGATCCAGCCGGCGTGAGGCAAACACAGGCAGCAGGTGGTTAGAGATCACCCACCGCAGCGCTGTTGCCCCCGTGTCGCTGAGCCCGTCGCCACGCCGCCCGCCCTCGACCTTCTGACGCTCGAACCACTCCGACGCAAACGCATGGAAGGTCGGGATCTCTCGTGGTGCGTGCACCATCTCGGTGACGGGTGGCTGCCAGGTGCCGCGTCGTACGTCCGCGAGGATGTTTTGTAGCTCGGTTTGGGCCTTTGCTCGTGTCCAGCCTTCGGCGGCTGTCCCGAGCGATACGTACTCGCGTCGGCCGTATGCGCGAAAGCGCAGTCCGTAGGTCGGGCTGCGCCTGCGCTCGTCCACGATCACTTGTCCGGTCGCTGGGCGGGCCACTACGCTGCACCGTCTGTTGCCTGGTCGCCGACGCGGTTTATGAGTGCGGCGGGTGTCACGCGGAGTCCGGTGGCGAGTGCGAGTAGCACGTCGTAGCGCGGGTCGTAGCGTCCGGCTTCGATCGCGTCGAGACGCGCGGGGGTGAGTCCGGCCAGGTTGGCAAGCTCGTCCGCGCTGATGTTCTGCTCGGCGCGTAGTTGGCGGATGGTCCGCCCGAACGCGATCAGGTATCGGCTGTGCTCCTCCTCTATCCAGCTTGTGAATCCGCGTCGTCCTTGGCGTTTGGCGCGTAGCTGTGTCCGCTCAAAGATGTCGAGGGTCCGCTCGTGTGGTTCGAGACGCTCGTCTATGTCCGGGGCGGCGTCGCTTGGCTCCGGCCACTCGCGCAGGCAGTAGGTGGCAGAGCCGAGATGCCAGCACGCGCGCTGCAAACGCTGCGCGATCTCGAACCATTCATCGGAGCTGGGGCCGTCGCTCACTGGCGCGTCGAGCATTGCTGTGGCCGCTTCGATGGCATCGCGTGCTGCCTGGTGGCAGCGCTCGATCTCTTGCTCGGCGAGTGTCCGTGTGTTGCGCCACTTCGCGTGTTGTGGCGACTCGGGCAGCTCGATCTCACCGGCGCGGCGTGCTCGCGTGAGACGTCGCTTACCGGCGCTCGTGAGGCTCCACATGGCGATGCCGTGACGGCGTGAGCGCTCGATAGCCCCCGACGCTTCCAGCGCCGCGATTTGAGCGCGAACGATCCGTGAGCGCCGGGGTATGCCGAGGTGTTCGGTGATCGCCCATATGGGCACTGCGGTCTCGCCGTCGGCGCGGTGTATCCGTGCGCGGTCGATCGCTGCCAATACCAGCGGGTCGGGTATTGCAGCGGCGGGGGTGCTCATGGTCGGTTCCTCCTGTGTTTGGAGGCTCCGGTGGGCGGCTTCGGGCGAGAGAGACGCCCTGTCTGTCTCGGTAGGGTGTCTGACGTGCCGGGAGTTCGCGCTTCCGGTGCCACGCCCCCGGCTGTGCAACCAGCGCGGGGGCACTATGTTTGGTCGGGCCGACCCTAGCGCAACACACCTGATATCGCAAGTCTCTGTTCCGTGACCGCCATCCCCTCTGACGACCCTCGCGCCCTGGGAGAGGCTATGCGTGCGTTGCGAGGTAGCGCCGACATCACTCAGAAGGCTGTCGCGGAACGGGCGGGGACGAGCGAGGCATACGTGTCCAATATCGAGCTTGGACGGCGTGACGCTCGCTGGAGCACCATCATTCGCCTTCTGCACGCGCTCGGCGCCGATCTGCACCAGCTCGCCAAAGCAGTGGCCGAGGTCGAGCAGTCGAATCGGTAGGCGCAGCGGTTTCACGAGCGCTTCCCATTGCCGTCTGTAGCGCCTCGTATGGGCAGCAGTCTGGGGCCGCTCCCCGAACGCTGACGATGCCGCTGTGACGAACCATCAGCGGCCACCGGCGTTTGTGGCGTCCGCCACTCCTTGCTTGTTGAACTGGCGAGCAGCTCCCGTGCCGTTTCCACGTCGAACCGGAGTCTGGGCTTTGGGCCGGTCCCGAGCTTGACCCCGCCGAGTTCTTGACGGTGGGCGTAGACCCAGGAGCGCTCGACTCCCAGCTCGCGCGCGAGTGTCCCCGCATCAACCATGCGGCGGGCGACGGGCGTAGTTCCCTCGCTTCGGATCAGCTCGACAACGCGGCGCGCGAGCGCCTCAACGAACGCCTCGTCAAGACCGACACCGGGAGGTGGCGGGGAGCCCGCGAGGGGTTGAGGTTGTGTGCGGTGAGTCATTGGGGTTGATGACCACCAACCCCGCGACACGGCCAGCGAGTTACCCCGCCCGCCGCTCTGTGCTCCAGTGCATCGCCCCAGCCGCCTGCGCTGCGGAGCGCAACAGGCATCTTCACTCCCCCAGCGGCACGGATCGTCGTGTCGCGCTCGCTGGCTGCGTCACCGCCTCGGTCGCTTCGCTCCAAAGGCTTACAGGCTCGAACAGACTAGATGCACGGTCCCGTGCGGACCCTTAAACGGCACCAGCTCGTTGGCCGCCTCGATGTGCTCGTGGTCTATGACCACATGGAAACCACTGGACCCACCAACACGAACACAGCCCACCACCGGACGCTGGAGCAGGCCCGATGAGTCGCCGTCTGAAGATCACGCTCCCCGACACGCTCGCGGACCAGCTCGAGGAGCTGGCCAGGACCACCGGGAGCCAGCCGCAAGGCTCGCCGGACTAATGGTCCGCGACGGGCTCGCGAACAGGCCACATCGACAGGCCCGTAAAGGACCGGCCGAGCCCACAGCCTCCTACGACGCGCCCGAGGATGAGCAGTTCGATGAGCGGGCGCGGTGGCTTGAGCCCTACGGGGGCGACCGAGAGTGGAGCATGTTGATGTGGGGCGCGATCTGCGCACTGCACGGCCGCTACCCCCAAGCCCTCGAAGCACTCAAGAAGGGCTGGTGGAAAAGCAGCACGCACGTCGAGACTCTCTGCGCGCTCGTCACCTGGCGCCAAGAACTGGACGACGCCGGCCGCGATCCACGCGACGAGATCGCGTTCCAGTACACCCTGATCGACTACAGCCAAACCCTCCGCAAAGAAGGCGGCGGCGTCACCCAAGCATGGACCCCCGGACCCGCACCCGAGGAGTGGAGGCACTAAGGGAGACGCACGAAGGCCCTGTCGGGGGCGCGCGAGACCCACGGGCACCACCAACGTCGAGGGATGTCGCGGCCGGTGGCCGCAGCTACGATCACCGGAGGCGTCGGCTACGCCTCCTCGACAGAGCCGGCGCCCTGAATCCCAACGGGGCTCGCTCCTACGCGTCAACTGCGGTAGCGTCGGGCTATGACGACAGCCGAGATCGTCGATCAGGCCGGACGCCTACTCGCGGATGCCGCGCCGCGTCAGTCAAAAGTGATCCTCTTTGGCTCGCAGAGCCGTGGGGATGCTGGTGTGGACAGCGACTTCGACTTCCTCGTGGTCGAGCCTTCGGTGGCGAGCAAGGCGGAGGAGATGGTGCGGCTGCGAGCCGTGCTCGACCCGCTCCGTATCGCTGCGGACGTCATGGTCGTCCCACTGGAATACATGGAGGAATGGGGCGATGTCCCCGGAACGCTGCTCCACGACGCGCTGACGGAGGGCCGTGTCCTCGCCGAAACGTGACCTACGTGACCTCGCCGCTCGCTTTGCGCTCAAGGCCCGCAGCGACGAGATTACGTTGGAGAAGCTGGCTGACGACCACGATGTGCCGGATGACGTCATCGGCTTCCATGCGCAGCAGGCGGTCGAGAAGCTGCTTAAGGCAGCTCTCGCAAACGCCGGGGTTCCTCCTCCGCGCGTCCACGACCTCGGGCGCTTGGTCGCCCTACTTGACGAAGCGGGGCTATCTCCGCCGGAGGCAGCACGGGATGCCCGACGACTCGCTCCTTGGGCCGTCGAATTTCGATACGAGGACATTCTCGATGAACGCCTCGACCGCAAGGCCGCGAGCGAGACGGTGGCACAGGTGCGCGCCTGGCTCGATCAGCTGCTCGACCAGCCCATCACCTGAGTACCACGCGGCTGAGTTTGTATCTGTGGCTCGTCTGCCAATCAACTGGCCAATTGAGAGTCCTCCACACTCAGCCGGAACAGGGTCGTACCGTCTCGTGTGAGCCGTCGTCGTGCCTGTCCGGTGCCGTCGGATCGGGCAGTAGCCTGGAGGAATGGTCGCGTGGATCGCACTCGCGCTGTCGCTAGTTTCGACCGGCGTATTGATGTGGGACAAGTTCTTGAGCCGATCACGCTTTGAAGTCCAAGCTGACTGGATCATGGACAGGGCCAGTCCGGTGCTTCGAGTGGCGATCTATAACGTCGGCAACCGTAAGGACACCGTTCGAGATGTGCGGTTCAAGGAGCGTTCGATGCCCGTGGGGCGAGGTTGGACACCCTACGGAGCGGTGTTAAGCCGACTTCCAGTCGTACTTGATGTTGACGAGGCGTCGCCTGCGTTCTCGGTGCAGCCTCGGCGTGAGCCTTGGCACATATTCCACGACGCTCTGCTTTCTAGCCGGATTGATGTACTGGAGGTGGAGAATGCCCGTGGCCGCGTAAGCACGCACTCTCTCCCCCTTCTGTTTGAAGCCGAACGTGACGTGCAGACGAATAGCGGCCCGCACATCCCGAAGTCCACGCCGTAGCGCATGACGGGCGACGGCGACTCACTCCGGGTTTCGGTCGAGCTGCCGCCCGGCGCCAGCTTGAAGATGGATAGTGGTGGCACACAGATGGCGATGCCCCTCTGGTTGTTTTGGTCCCGACTAGCCGCCTCTCACGCAGCCCAAGCTATGGAAGCTCGACCTTCGGACGCATACCTCGATGCAGTATCCATGGCGCTCCAAACGCCGGGGTCAACGATCGATGACTTCCTTCCCACTCAGGAGCAGCCCGCGCCGGTCGGCACGGCTGAGCTGGACGCCTCACTCGTGGCAGTGGTGGCCTCCGCGCTGGCGATTGATGGGCTGTACGGTGCCTCGAAGTCCCTCATCAGACCACCTCCATCTACGGCCTCTCGACCCCGCAGAATCTTGGAGACACTGAAGCTCGGGTTCTCGGTAGGGCGCGATTCGACTCGCTGGCTCCCTGAGCTGGACTGGCTGTTTCGCGTCCGCGATCTCGCAGTGCATCATCAGGAGTGCCTACGCCCTGCTGTTATCACGCGGGTGACGAGCCAGACGGTTGTTGTGTCTGCGACCGAGGTCGAGATGTTCTCAGCGCCCAACGCATGCCGCGCAGCGAGTCTTTGTGCCGAGATCATCAGCACGTGCCTTGGCAATCCAAAGCGGGCGACCCGTGAGTGGGCAGAGGACCGGCGGCGGGGTCTGGTTGCATCGTCGTCGCCTGATGCCGATCCGACTTAAGCCAAAGCACAAGCCAGCCACCCGGACGTGACAAACGATGTCACGGCAACGAGGCCATGACATCCGCGATCTGAATGCGTTTGGGCAGCAGCCCCCATCCTGCTGCCCAAAGCCAGCTGGATCGCCGCGAATCCAGGCTTATCCGCCCGTCACTCCCGCCGCGAATATCCCCACAAACACTGACGATCAGAAAGCTTCAACCCGTGTGCCTCGTCCCCTGATAAGGAAGAGGTCCCAGGTTCGAATCCTGGATCGCCCACTTCGTCTCGGCGCGACTGTGTGCCTCTGCCTGGCGGCGAGCCGACTCGCTACGCCTCGATCGGTGGGTCCGCGTCCATTTCCATGTGCCGGCGCATGAAACGATCGAACTGAGGGACGGTGAACTTGGCAAATCCGTAGCGGGGCGTGTAGAGCAAGCCCTTATTGATCAGGCGCGCACGAAGAGGGGCGACCTGTTCGGATCCCTTGCCAAGGACCTCCGCCACCTCGCTGGCCTTCTGTGCGTCTGAGCCGAGCTCGGCCATCGCGCGCATGTATCGGCGCTCCTCGAGCGTGCACCGTTGAATGCGCGCCCGGAAGAAGCTCTCGTCGAGCACCATCTCGACGATCTCCTGTGCGGCTTCGGCGTCCTCAAGGCTAATTGCGGGCCCGCCTGCGAGATCCCAGGCAGCACGTCCAAACTCTTGTATGAAGTACGGGTAGCCCTCGGTGTATTGAAGGATGACCTCGACAGCGTCCTCGTCGATCTCGGTCTCCTCGAAACGCGCTGGCTCAACGAGCGCATCCCGCGCAGCATCTCCCGTGAGCTCACCGATCGTCGGAAACTTGAACAGTCGCTCGGCATATGACTTTGCCTCGCCAGCCAGCCCAGGAAGTTGCGGTAGGCCCGCGCCGGCGAAGGTAACTGGCAGCTGATACTGAACGGTTCTGTGTACCGCTCCGATGAGTGCCTCCAGCTCCCGCTTGGCCAAGAATTGGATCTCGTCGAAGAGGAAGACGACCCCTCCCTCGCGATCCTTTGCTGCCCTTCCAATGGCCTCGAATACGTCGGCGAGGTCATCGTTGAGGTTGCCACTGTCAGCCTTCCCGGCAACCGCCTCGACATCGAGGCCCACAGCCAGGGTGCCGTCGGGACGTACTCCGAGTGAGAACGACCTCAGAACGCCCGCAGCGGCGCGAGCTCTCTCGTCCCAGCGCGCCTTCGGTGAGACCTCAAGCAGGGCGCGTCGAGCTAGGTTCGCCATTTGCGGACCAAACTCGGTAGACCTGGAAACCTCTGCTTTCACGGCGACCCACGACTCTTCTGCCGCTACGTTCTCATACTCCCCCAAGAGGACGGTCTTACCAACGCCCCGGAGCCCCGTGACAACAAGCGACTGCTCGGTATAGCCTCGGGATAGGCGTTGAAGCAGGATGCGGAAATCCTCGACCTCGTTCCCACGGCCTGCGAGAAACCGAGGCGGCGCGCCAGCGTTGGGCGTATATGGGTTGCGCGCGCGATCCAAGACTTTAGAAAGCTTAGCCTAGTTTTTCGTCTATCGCTAAACTCTGCTAAAGAAAAAAAGGTTAAGCAAAAGCAGGCGCCCGGCTTCTAGCCACCACCACCTACGGCAACCAACCGCGCCCGCCACTCGTCCCCATCCCACATCGCGGGCTCCGTCTCCGCGAGAAACCGCTCGACAACCCCAACGAACCGCCCCGGAGCCTGCACCTGCGGCAGGTGCCCGACGCCCTCGAAGATCTCCAGCCGACTGCCGGGGATCGCGCGGTGCGCGTCCTCGCCGTGCGAGGCGGGGATGATCGGATCGCCCCGCCCCCAGACGATCAGCACAGGCACCTCGCCCGCGAGATACAGCCGGTCCCCGGCGTGAACCCGCTGCCCGTCGGTACCCACCACCGACCGCAAGGTGGCCAAGAACGCCGAGCGTCGCCCTGCATCGGCAAGCGACGCATACCCCCGCGCCACCTCAGCGACATCAGCGCTCGGTCGCAGTCCGACGAACGACAGCCCCCGCCCGATCGCGGACCCCACCACGCTCCCCGGCCCGGCGGTGGCGGCGATGAACAGGTTCGCGCCCGGTAGCGCCGCGGCCCGCAGCACCGGACTCACCTCCGGCCCCAACCCGCCACTCGAAACAAGCACCAAACGCTCGGTCAGCTCGGGGAACTGGTAGGCGAACTGCATCGCGATCCCGCCGCCAAGCGAGTGGCCGACAAGCGTCGCGCGATCATGGCCCAGCGTGAGCAGAAGGTCGCGCAGCACCGCAGCGAGCGCGCCGAGCGAGTAGTCGCCTCCACCCGGAGGCGACTCGCCATGTCCCGGCAGGTCGGGCGCTATGACGGTGTGTGCCCGCGATAGCGGCTCGAGCACGTCCCGCCAGTTCTCGCACGTCCCGGCCATCCCGTGGACGAGCATCAGCACCGGTCCCTCGCCGGCCTGGAGATAGCTCACCTCACGGCCGTGCAGGATCGTCGTTCGTGGCTCGATCGCGTTCATTTCGACGTGCTCCTCGGTTGACGTAATACGAAGATAGACCCTCGGCAGGCGCCTGTCGACTCAGCCGCGGACCCGCTCGCCCTTAGGGTCGAACAGCGGCTCCTTCGCGACCTCGCCGGCGATCCACTCGCCGAAGATGTCCACTTCCACGGCCGTGTCGATTCCCACGTCGGCGGGCAGGTAGGCGTAGGCGATCGAGCGCTCGATCGTGTAGCCGTAGCCGCCGCTGGTGACCCGTCCTACGATCTCACCGTCGACGCGCACGGGCTCGTTCCCGAGCGCCACCGAGCGCGGGTCGGCGAGCACGAGGCAGCGCAGGCGCTTCTCCGGCTTGGGCGGTCCGTCCGCGGATCCGATCCCGAGCGCGGTCGAACCGACGAACGTGCCCTCCTTCTTGACGCAGAATCCCAGCCCCGCCTCATACGGCGTCTCGTCGGGCGTGATGTCGGTGGACCACACGCGAAAGCCCTTCTCCAAACGCAGAGCGTCGATCGCTCGGTAGCCGCACGCGCGCAGGCCGTGCGCCTGCCCGGCCTCCCACAGCGTGCGCCACAGCCCCGCGCCGTACTCCGTGGGGCAGTAGATCTCCCAGCCGAGCTCGCCGACGAACGTGACGCGCAGAGCGCGCACCGGCACGTCACCGACGGCGAGCTCGCGCATGCTCATGTAGGGGAACGAGAGCGGGTCGTCGGTGAGAGGGGCGAGGATGTCTCTGGCACGCGGCCCCCACAGCGCGAAGCAGGCCCAGCGCGCGGTGACGTCCGAGCAGCGCACGCTGCCGTCCGCGGGGGCGTGGCGGCGGATCCAGCTGAGGTCGTGGTTGCCGAACGCGGTGCCGGTGACGATCGAGAACAGCTCCTCCTCGACGCGCGTGACGGTGAAGTCGCACTCGATCCCGCCGCGGCGGTTGAGCATCTGCGTGTAGGTGATCGCTCCAACGTCGCGCGCCACCCGGTTGTCGCACAGCTTTTCGAGGAAGTCCGCGGCGCCCGGCCCGGCGATCTCGAGCTTGGCGAACGAGGACTCGTCGAACAGTCCGGCGCTCTCGCGCGTGGCGCGGTGCTCGGCGCCGATCGCGGGCGACCAGTGCATCCCCGCCCACCCGCGCGGACGCAGCGACTCCTCTCCCGCCTGAGCGTTCTCCTCGTACCAATTCACGCGCTCCCAGCCGGACTTCTCGCCGAACGCGGCGCGGTGCTCGGCGTGCCACGGGTAGGCGCTCGAGGTCCGCAGAGGCCGCCCGGCGAGCCGCTCGTGGCCGGGGTAGCGGATGTCGTAGTAGGTCTCGTAGACCTCCTTGGTGCGCTTGAGCGTGTAGCTGGGCGAGCGGAAGTGCGGCCCGAAGCGGCGGATGTCCATCTCCCAGACGTCCATCGCGGGCTCGCCGTCGAGGATCCAGTCGGCCATGACTTTCCCGATCCCGCCGGCGCCGGCGAGGCCGTGCGCGCAGAAGCCGGCGGCGACGAAGAAGCCGCGCACCTCGCTCTCGCCGAGGCAGAACTCGTTGTCGGGGGTGAACGCCTCGGGCCCGTTGATGAGCTTGGTGACCTTGATGTCGTCCATCACGGGGACCCGCTTGGACGAGTTCTTGGCTATCTCCTCGAAGCGCGGCCAGTCCTCTTCGAGCAGCCGCCCGTTGAAGTCCTGAGGGATCGCGTCGACGAGGTGCTCGTCGAGCGCCCACGGCGCGGACTCGCGCTCGTAGCCGCCCATCACGAGGCCGCCGCCCTCCTCGCGGAAGTAGATCAGCAGGTCGGGGTCGCGCAGCGTGGGCAGGTGCTCGCCCGCGACCCGCTCGCGGAACGGCTGCGTGACGAGGTACTCGTGCGCGAACGGCACGATCGGCACGCGCACGCCCGCCATCCGCCCGACCTCCGCGGCGAACATGCCGCCCGCGTTCACCACCACCTCCGCCTCGATCGGCCCCCACTCGGTCTGGACGCCGCGAACCCGACCGTCCTGGACGTCGATGGCGGTGACGCGCGTGTGCGTGAACACCCTGCAGCCGCCGGCCCGCGCGCCGTCGGCGAGCGCGGTGGTCAAGAGCGACGGGTCGAGGTAGCCGTCGCTGGGCAGGTAGGACGCGCAGCGCACGCCGTCGGTGCTCACCAGCGGAAACAGCTCCTGCGCCTGCTCTGCGGAGATCAGCTCGAGCGGCAGCCCGAACGTCTTCGCCCACGCCACCTGGCGCATCACCTCCTGCTCGCGCTCAGGCGTGCACGCGAGACGTATGCCGCCGCACTGCACCCAGCCGCAGTCGAGCGTGCGGTACAGCTCGACCGAGTCCATCATCATCCGCGTGAGCGACACGCTCGACCTGAGCTGCCCGACGAGCCCGGCGGAGTGGAACGTGGAGCCGCTGGTGAGCTCGTTGCGGTCGAGCAGCACCACGTCGCGCTCGCCGAGCTGGGCGAGGTGGTAGGCGATCGAAGCGCCCCCCACGCCGCCGCCGATGATGACCACGCGCGCGCGATCGGGGAGCTCACGGGGTCTGGGCACGCGATGTGTCCTCTCTGTTCGACTGGCTGGCAATGATTATTAGTTCCGCGTGGTCGGCTTGCTCCACGGCCGCGCGCAGGCGCTCGAAGTGCTCGGCGGCGTAGCCGTGGAAGTCGAAGTCGAGCTCGGACACGTGCGCCTGGACGACCCCCCACGCCCCCTCGCGCGCGTCGGAGAGCACGCGCATGAGCTTCAGCGCAGCGCGCTGGGAGTCCGACGGCGCGGCGCGGTGGTAGGCGGCTAGCAGGCGCTCCTCGGCGGCCTCGTCGAGGTCGTTGTTGACGGCGAGGTTGCCGAGGTCGAAGCGCGGGTCGCCCATCCCCGCGTACTCCCAGTCGACGATCATCAGCCGCCCGTCGCTCTGCGCGCGGATGATGTTCCCGCCGAGCAGGTCGTCGTGACACGGGCGCGGGTCAGTGAGCGGAAGCGCCGCCTCGATCCGCTTCGCGACCGACACCACCTGCTCGTACTCCGCCGGCAGTGTCCCCCCGCGCAGGCGCACGATCTCGGCGTAGTCGGCCAGCAGCTCCGGCACCCAGAAGCGCGTGGGCAGGCTCGTGCCGGAGTCGTGGAACGCGCGCAGCGCGACCGCTATCTCCTCCACGCCGTCGGCCACCTCGCCCTCGCTCACGGCGGCGCATTCGATGAACTCCGTCACGAGGCAGTCGTCGAGTGCGAGCGCCACCGCGGGAGCGATGCCCAGCTCGGCGGCCGCGCTGTTCGCCACGCGCTCGGCCTCGCGGTCGATGCCGAGCAGGTCGGTGTCCTTGCCGGGCAGGCGCACGACGTAGTCGCGTGCGCCGAGTGTGACGCGGTAGTTGCGGTTGGTGATGCCGCCGTCGAGCGCGGCCGGTTCGCCGCTCAGTGGGCCGAGCGACTGCTGCAGGCGCTGCAGGATGTGGTTGAGGTCGCCCACCGCTCCCCTACGCTGATTGCCATCGCCATTGTGCGCGCAGCCGTTGCGCGATAAGGCACGAAGCCTATACCTTCAACGTAATGACAACCCTGGATCCGATCGCGGGAGCCGACCTCGAGGGAGCCGCCCGCGCGATCGCGGGCGTCGCGAGGCGCACCCCGTCGCTCGCGTGCGAGGAGCTCTCGGAGCTGGCTGGCACGAAGGTGCTGCTGAAGGCGGAGTGCCTGCAGGCGACGGGGTCGTTCAAGCTGCGCGGCGCGCTCGCGAAGGTCGCGGCTCTCGGAGATCGCGCGGCCGCAGGCCTGGTGACGGCGAGCGCGGGCAACCATGCTCGCGCGGTGGCGTACGCGGCCCGCGCGAAGGGTCTCGGCTGCGAGGTGTTCATGCCCGAGGACGCGGCCGTGTCGAAGGTGGCGGCGGTGGAGCGCCTTGGGGCTCACGTGCATCTCGAGGGCGGCTCGGTCGAGGAGTCCGTGGCGCTCGCGCTGGCCTCCGCGGAGCGCACGGGCGCGGCGTTCGTGCACCCGTTCGACGACCTTGACGTGATCGCCGGTCAGGGTACGCTAGGCGCGGAGCTGCTCGAGGAGGTGCCCGACGTGGCGCGCGTGATCGTGCCCCTCGGCGGCGGCGGTCTCTCCAGCGGTGTCGGCATCGCCCTGCGGCGTGCCCGCGTGGACGTGGAGCTGGTGGGCGTGCAGGCGCGCGTGTGCGCTCCCTACCTCTCCACGTTGGGCGGAGCGGAGCCGGCCGCCGAGTCGATCTCCACGGCGACGATCGCGGACGGCATCGCGATCAAGCGTCCGGGCGAGCTCACGCTGGGGCTGGTGCGCGAGCTGGTCTCCTCCGTCGAGACGGTGAGCGAGGACGAGATCGCGGACGCGATGGTGTTCCTCGCCGACCGCGCGAAGCTCGTCGCGGAGGGCGCGGGCGCCGTGGGGGTGGCGGCGCTCCTGAGCGGAAGGCTCGAGCCGGTGGATGGGGCGACGGTGGCGGTCGTGTCGGGCGGCAACGTGGACATGGGCCTGCTCGCCGGCCTGTTGCGCCGCCGCGAAACGGAGGAGGGCCGCCGCGTGCGGATCTTCACTCGCGTGCCGGACCGGCCGGGCGGCCTGGCGGAGCTGTTGAGCCTCGTGGCGGGGACGCGCGCGAACCTCGTGAGCCTCGAGCACGTGCGCGAGGCGGTGTCGCTGCACGTGCGCGAGACAGGAGTGGAGCTGACGCTCGAGACACGCGGCCCGGCCCACACCGAGGAGATGCTCGCGGCGCTCGCCGCGGCCGGCTACGGCGTCACGCCGGCTTAGGCTCGCTACAACCTCGCACTCCCAGCCACGAACTCCTTCCAGGCCGCTCGCGCTCTCGCCCGCTCCGCGGGATCGCCGCCCGCGCTCACACGCCGCCCCTCGGGCAGCAGCTCTGCGGCGTCTCGCACGCTCGCGAACACCCCAGCGCCGACGCCCGCGAGCATCGCCGCGCCGAGCACGGTGACGTCGCTGCGGTTGACGATCAGCGGGACATCGAGCGCGTCCGCCTGGATCCGCAGCAGGGTGTCGTCGTTGGTGAGGCCGCCGTCGACGCGCACGCTCTCCACCGGCGCGACCTCCGCCATCGCCTCGACGATGTCGGCGACCCGCCACGCGATCGCCTCCAGCGCGGCGTGCGCGACGTGTCCCGGGCGGACGCCCGCGTGCAGTCCCGCGATCACACCGTGCGCGCCCGGCTGCCACCATGGAGCTCCGAGCCCGGAGAGTGCCGGCAAAACGCGGACTCCCGCGCTGTCGCCAACCCGTGCAGCGGACGCGGCGAGCGCGGGTGCGTCGTCGGCGAGCCCGAGTCCCTGCGCGAGCCAGTCGAGCAGCGCTCCCGCAGCGAACACGCCGCCGTCGAGCGCGTGCGCGACCTCACCAACGCCGCGGTCCGCATCCGGTGCGGCCCACGCGACCGTCGGCAGCAGCCCCGGTGCGGGCCGAGGGCCGTCGGTGCGCCCGAGCACGAACACGCCGGTGCCATACGTGGCCTTCAGCTCTCCCGGCGCCACAGCTCCCGAACCGGCGAGTGCCGCCTGCTGGTCGACGAGCTGCGCGGCCAGTGGGATCGCGACAGGCCAGCTGGTGTGGCGGAGTTCGCCAAGCTCGCCAAAGCTGGGGCCGACGGTTGGCAGCCACTCGCGCCGCACGCCGAAGCTCGACAGCAGCCGCTCGTCCCAGTCGCGCCCGCCGAGTGCGAGCAGCTGCGTGCGCGAGGCGGTGGAGAGGTCGGTGGCGGAACGCCCGCCGAGCCGCTCGACGAGGAAGGCGTCGACCGTTCCGAGGCGCAGCGTTCCGGAGTCGCGCGCTCGTTGCACGCCGGCGTCGTTGGCGAGCAGCCACGCGAGCTTGCCGGCGGAGAAGTACGGGTCGAGCGGCAGGCCCGAGGGCTCGACCGCCTCCGCGCCGATCTGCTCCAGCAAAGCCTCGTGGCGCTTGTCCTGCCACACGATCACCGGCGTGAGCGCCCGCCCGCTGTCGGCGTCCCACGCGAGCACCGACTCGCCCTGGTGGTCGAGGCCCGCGGCGATCACCTCGCGTCCGTCTGCCTGCTCGAGAACCGCGGCGACGGCGTCGATGACCGCGGCGAGGATCAGCTCGGGGTCCTGCTCCACCCAGCCCGGCTGCGGGTGGGTGACGGGCACACCCCGACGCGCCTCCGCGACGGGCTGCAGGTCGAGATCGAACAGGGCGACCTTGACCGCGGTGGTGCCCTCGTCGATCCCGAGCAGCAGCGCCGAGCTCATGGCGTTCGTGAGATCTCGCGATATCTCACCGAGCGCTCCCACCACCGTATGGACGATGGCGGCGGCTCGGCGGGAGCTGACAGCGCACGCACGGGCCCGGGCTCGATCGCGCCCTGCTCGGCGAGCATCCCGACGACGTGCTCGCCGATCCCCAGTGACGCGGACAGGCCGGTGGAGCGGATCGCGGCGACGTGCACAAGCCCATCCAGTGTGCGCGAGCGCTCGATGACGTAGTTCGCGCCGTCGCGCCCAGCGGTCCGCAGCCCGGCGTACTTCCCGAGCCGCATGGCACGCGCGAGCGGCGGGTACATGCGCACGGCCTTCGCGAGGATCAGCTCCTCGGCGTCGGCCTCGACCGACCAGTCGCTCTTGTCCTCACGCTCGCGCGCGGTCGGCCCGGCGATCGCGTGGCGGCGGTCGAGCGTGGGGAACACGAGCACGCCCTTGCCGAGCGAGGACGGAATCGGCAAGAGGATCCGCTCGAGCGGCTCGCCCTCGGGCAGCTCGAACACGAGGAACTCGCCCTTGCGCGGATACACGCTCACGGGCTGCTCGCTGGCCATGCCCGCAACCTCGTCGGCGTAGAGCCCCGCGCAGTTCACCGAGGCCTGCGCGTGCACGCTCTCTCCGCCGGCCAGCTCCACGACGACCCCTCCACCGCTCCTGCTCGCGAGGCCGACGACCCGCGCGCCGAGCTGCACCGTCGCGTCTCCCGTCTGCGCCGCGCGGGCGAGCGCGTGCACAAACGCCACTGGGTCGCTCACCGCCTCCCCGGGCACACTCAGCGCGCCGTCACCGTCGAGGTGCGCCTCGACGCCGTTGGTGCGCGCGTTGGCGGCGAGCCGCTCGACCGCGGCGGTCTCCTCCGAGCTGCTCGGAGCCAGTAGCGCCCCGCAGCGCCAGCTCTCCACCCCGAGCTCGTCGAGCAGCTCCCCGCGCAGCGCCGCCGAGCGCAGGATCAGCTCGGTCTCGAGCTCGCCTGGCGTGGAGTCGAAGCCCGTGTGCAGGATGCCGGAGTTGGTGCCGCTTGCCCCTAGCGCCAAGCCCGGCTCGGCCTCCAGGACCGTGCAGCTCACACCGCGCCGCGCGAGCGCGTGCGCGACCGCGCAGCCGACTACGCCTCCCCCGATGACCGCGACCTGTGTGTGGACGGTGGTCATGACAGCAGGAGACTCTACGAGTTGACGTGTGGGGCCGTGGGGTAGGGTCCTGGGCTCCGCGGCGCCGATCGCCGCCGGCACGCCACTTCAACGCAAACCGGGGGGTTTCATGCGTCGCGCCAGTTCCCTACTGATCCTCGCCCTGCTCGCGCTCGCGGGCTGCGGCAGCAGCAAGACCAGCACGACCACCAGCACAGGCCCGAGCCCCATGGCGATCTTCAAGGCCGCGTTCGCCGCCGACAAGGCCAAGCTGACGAAGCTCGGCGAAGACGTGGGTGCGGCCGTGGAAGGGGCGAAGAGCCAGTCCGACAACGCGCTCATGAACCAGTTCCAGTCGCTCGGCTCGCGCGCGACTGTGCTCGCCGGCGCGCTCAGTCAGCTCGAAGCTCCGGCTCAGTACAAGGGCGAACTGGCGACGCTGCAGTCGAGCGTCACGCAGGTGGCGGGGTCGCTGCACGCGATCGAGGCTGCCGCTGCGGCCAACGACGCGGCTGCCGCCAAAGCAGCGGCGGAGGCGCTCGTGGCGAACGCCCAGGAGGTCAAGACCTCCGACAACGCGCTCAGCGCGAAGCTCGGGTTGCCGACCAGTCCGTAGAGTTCGCCACATGGCGCAGTACGACCTGAACGGGAAGGTGGCGCTCGTCACCGGCGGGGCCAGAGGTATTGGCCTCGCCACCGCCCGTGCGCTGTCGGCGCGCGGCGCGTCGGTGGCGATCGTCGACATCCACGGCGACGCGGTGATGCAGTCCGCCGCGGAGATCCACGACACCCGCGCGCTAGGCATCGCCGCCGACGTGACCGACCGCGGAGCGATGCAGCGCGCGGTGGCGGAGACGGTCGAGCGCTTCGGCGGCCTCGACGTGGTGGTCGCCAACGCCGGCATCGCCCCTCGCGTGGCGACGTTTCGCGCGGCCACACACGAGAGCTTCGAGCGTGTGCTCGAGGTCAACCTGATGGGCGTCTACCGGACCGTCGACGCCGCGCTGCCGGAGATCGTGCGCCGCAAGGGGCACGTGGTGGTGGTCTCCTCGGTGTACGCGTTCTTCAACGGTGTGGGGCTCTCGTCATACGCGATGAGCAAGGCCGGCGTGGAGCAGCTCGGCCGCGCGCTGCGGGTCGAGCTCGTCCAGCACGGCGCGAGCGCGAGCGTCGCGTACTTCGGCTTCATCGACACCGAAATGGTCCACCAGGGCCTCGACCACGACCCGCTCGCGAGCAAGCTGACCTCGCAACTGCCCGCCCTGCTGCGCAAGCGCCTCGCTCCGTCGGCCGCCGGCGAGGCGATCGTGCAGGGGATCGAGCAGCGCAAGGCGCGCATCATCGCCCCTCGTCGCTGGGCGGTGCTGGCGATGCTGCGCGGCGTGACCGGCCCGCTACTCGACGCTCGGCTCGAGCGCGACGCGAAGGGGCAGGCGATGCTGCGGGAGATCGACGCGCGCGGCGGCGAGGACCAGCCCACGACCGTCTGAGGTCGCGCAATGCGGATAGCCCCGTTTGAGATCGAGCGCTTCTACGAGCGCTGGGAGTTCCGCGCCGAGCTGATGCTCTCCAGCAGCGACTGCGAGTCGCTGTCGGTGATCGAGGTACTCGCGCTCGAGGACGACGCGGGACAGCGGCTGCTCGACCTGCGGCTCGGCTACACCGAGGTTCCCGGCTCGCTCGAGCTGCGCACCGCGGTTGCGTCGGGCTTCGAGCGGATCGAGCCCGACGATGTGCTCACGCTCGCGGCCGCCGAGGAGGGGATCTTCGTCGCCTACCACGCGCTGCTCGGCCCCGGCGACCACGTGGTGGTCGAGGCGCCCTGCTATGGCTCCGCGATCGAGCTCGCACGCAGCACAGGCGCGTCGGTGTCGCTGTGGGAGCGCACGCACGAGGACGGCTGGGCCTACGACCTCGACGCGCTCGAGGGGCTGCTGCGCGCGAACACGAAGCTGATCTACGTCAATAGCCCGCACAACCCCACCGGCTCGCACATGCCTCGCGCGACGCTCGAGCGGCTCGTGGAGATCGCGCGTGAGCGCGAGCTGATCCTCTTCAGCGACGAGGTCTACCGCGGACTCGAGCACGACCTCGCCGACAGGCTGCCCGCGGCGTGCGATCTCTACGAGCGGGTGATCTCGCTCAACACCGTGTCCAAGGCCTACGGGCTGCCCGGCCTGCGGATCGGCTGGCTCGCGTGCCGCGACCGGGAGCTGCTCGCGAAGATCAGGGAACTGAAGCTCTACACGACGATCTGCTCGAGCGCGCCCAGCGAACTGCTCGTGGCGGTCGCTCTGCGCCACGCCGACCAGCTGATGGAACGCTGTCGCGGGATCGTGCTCGCGAACCTCCCGCTCGTCGAGGGGTTCCTCGCGCGCCGCGGCGACCTGTTCGAGTGGGTGCGACCGAGCGCCGGGCCGATCGGCTTCCCGCGCGTGCGCGACGAGCGCGACGTGGAGGCGTGGTGCGAGCAGACGGCCGAGCAGGCGGGCGTGCTGCTGCTGCCGGGCACCGTCTACGGGCGCCCGTCGCACGTGCGTATCGGCTTCGGGCGCACGAGCCTGCCGCAGGCGCTCGAACGCCTCGACGCCCACCTCGGCTGAGAGGGCTACAGCACCTTCGACAGAAACGCGCGCGTGCGCTCGTTGCGCGGGTTGCCCAGCACGTCGGCGGGCGGGCCGGACTCGACCACCACGCCGCCGTCCATGAAGACGACCGTGTCCGCGACCTCGCGCGCGAAGCCGATCTCGTGAGTGACGACGATCATCGTCATGCCCGCGCCGGCGAGCTGCTTCATCACGGCGAGCACCTCGCCCACCAGCTCCGGGTCGAGCGCCGAGGTGGGCTCGTCGAACAGCATCAGCTTCGGCTCCATCGCGAGCGCCCGCGCGATCGCCACGCGTTGCTGCTGTCCGCCGGAGAGCTGCGCGGGATACGCGTCGAGCTTGTCGGCGAGCCCCACTCGCCCGAGCAGCTCCGCCCCTCGCTCGCGCGCCTGCTCTCGTCCGATCTTCTTCACGCACATCGGCGCGCACGTGACGTTGCCGAGCGCGGTCATGTGGGGGAACAGGTTGAAGTGCTGAAAGACCATCCCGATCTCCGCGCGCTTGTGCGTCACCTCGCGCTCGTGCAGCTCGTGCAGCTTCTCCCCCACCTGGCGGTAGCCGACGAGCTCGCCGTCGACGAACAGTCGGCCGGCCTGGATTTTCTCCAAATGATTGATGCAGCGAAGGAACGTCGACTTGCCCGAGCCGGACGGGCCGAGCAGGCACATCACCTCGCCGGGCGCCACGCTCAAGGTGATCCCCTTGAGGACCTCCTGGCGGCCGAAGCGCTTGTGCACCGATTCGGCGTTGACCATCGGCGTGCTCATCAGCGAACCTCACGAGTGGCGCCGCGACCGAAGTAGCGCTCGAGGTGGTGCTGGCCGACGTACAGGATGCTGGTGCACACGATGTACCAGACGCTCGCGGTGATCAGCAGCGGGATCGTCTTGTAGTTGACCGCGAAGATCTGTTCGGCCGAATACAGCAGCTCGGTAACGGCGATCACGCTCGCGAGCGAGGTGGTCTTGAGCATCGAGATCGTCTCGTTGCCGGTCGGCGGGATGATCACGCGCATCGCCTGCGGCAGCACGATCCGGCGCATCGTCTGCACACGCGTCATACCCAGCGACTGCGCGGCGTGGGCCTGCCCCTCGTCGACGGAGATCATCCCCGCGCGGACGATCTCGGCCATGTACGCGCCCTCGTTGAGCCCGAGGCCGAGCACCGCGGCCCTGAACGCGGTGATCAGCGTGTTCACGTCCGGGTGCACGAACGCGGGGCCGAAGGGGATGCCGAGCCCGAGCTTCGGGTACAAGGCGGCGATGTTGTACCAGAACAACAACTGCACGAGAACGGGCGTCCCGCGGAAGAACCAGATGTACAGCCAGCTCGCTCGCGACACGAGCGGGTTGCTCGACACGCGCATCACCGCCAGCAGCACACCGAGCACGACGCCGATCGCCATCGCGATCACCGTCAGCTCGATCGTCACCACGAGCCCTTCGAGGATGCGCTGGTCGAACAGGTAGTTGCCGACGACGCTCCATTCGAAGCGCGGGTTGGTCACAACCGAGCGAATCAGCGCGGCCGCGACCACCACCACGATCGCGGCCGCGATCCAGCGGCCGGGGCGTCGAACCGGGACCGCCCGAATCTCCTCGGGCGGTCCCGATCCGCTGGTGGCCTCGGAGGAGGACACCGGCTTGCTGCTAGCTCGTCGCCCCGTTGATCGCGGGCGTCGTTATCGCTCCCGCCTGCACGCCCCACTTGGTGAGGATCTGCGTGTAGGTGCCGTTGGCGATCAGCGTCTTCAGCGCCGCGAGGATCGGCGTCGTCATGCCGGTGCCTTTGGGGATCGCGAGCCCGTACGGGGCTGCGCCGTAGGTTTCGCCGACGAGCGCAAACGCGCCGCTCGACTGCTTCACCTGGTAGGCGGCGATCGGCGAGTCGGCCATGCCGAGTTCCGCGCGACCGCTCGAGATCGCGAGGTTGGCGCCGTTCTGGTTCGGGTACACGAGCACCGTCACCGACTGCTTGCCCGCTTTGGTGCACTTCCCGCCCTGGGCTTTCGCTTCTTCTTCCTCCGTGGTGCCCTTCTCCACGGAGACCTTCTTGCCGCACAGGTCTTCGACCGTTTTCACGCCGGTGTTCGCGCCGGCCTTGGCGTAGAAGGAGATGCCGGCGGAGAAGTAGTCGACGAAGTCGACTGTCTTCTCGCGTTCCTTGGTGTCAGTGAAAGACGATGCGCCGACGTCGTACTTGCCGGCGGCCAAGCCGGGGATGATCGTGTCGAAGGTGGCGTTCACCATCTTCACCTTCAGACCCATCACGGTGCCCAGCGCCTGCATCAGGTCCGCGTCCATGCCGACCACGGTGTGACCGTCGGAGGCGATGAACTCGTTCGGCGCGTAGGTCGCGTCGGCCGCAACCGTCAGCGTGCCCTTGGATTTGATTGCTGCGGGTACCTGTGCGGCGATTGCCGCGTTGGCGCTGTTCGACCCAGACGTTTCAGTCGTGGTCGCCGTCGAGCTCGTGCTGTTTGAACTGCCGCAGCCGGCAAGCACGAGAACGGTGAGCGCAGGTACGCCAAGTCGGGCGACCAGCTTGCTCATCGGAACCTCCTCAATGGGGTGTTGACATGTCGACCATCGACTGGTCGAAGCAGCGCAAGTATAAAGAGCGGGGCCGTAAACGACCCGGGTGCTTCACATGCTCGAGGAGCGTCCCGCGGCGTGGGCGTTGAACATCTCCTCGATCGCCTCGCTCTCGCTCGGGCGGCCCAGCAGGAAGCCCTGCGCCATCTCGCACCCCATCTCTTCGAGCGTGGCCATCTGCTCACGGTCCTCGATTCCCTCCGCCACCACCGCCAGCGACAGCGCCTTGCCGACCCCGATGATCGCCTGCAGCAGCTCGCGGCTCTGTCCGCCGTCGTGCAGCGCCGCGACGAAGGTGCGGTCGATCTTCAACACGTCCACTGGCATCCGCTGCAGGTGTGAGAGCGAGGCGTACCCGGTGCCGAAGTCGTCGATCGCGACGCGCACCCCGAGCGCCTTGATCTCCTCGAGGCGTTCGCACGCGGCGCCCACGTCGCGCATCAGCGTCGTCTCGGTGATCTCCAATGTGAGCCTCGATGGTCTCAGGCCCGACTCCTCCAGTGCGCGGCGCACGTCCTCGGCGAAGCCCTTGCGCCCGAGCTGGTACGCGGACACGTTCACCGACATGCCGATGCGCAGGCCCTGCGCGGCCCACGTCGCCGCCTGGCGGCAGGCCTCGTCGAGCACCCAGCGCCCGATCGCCGCAATCAGGCCGGTCTCCTCGGCGAGCGGGATGAAGCTGTCCGGCGGCACGATCCCGCGCGTGGGGTGGCGCCAGCGGATCAGAGCCTCGGCGCTCACGATGCCCGTGCTGGGAAGGTCGAAGATCGGCTGGTAGAGCAGGAAGAACTGGTCCGCGTCGGCGGCCGCGCTGAGGTCGGCTTCGAGTTCGAGGCGACCTTCGACGCCCTCGTAGAGGCTCGGGTCGAACAGCGCGTAGCGGTCCTTGCCGGCGGCCTTGGCCGCGTACAGCGCGAGATCCGCGTCGCGCAGCAGCGCGTCGGGCGTCGCGTACTGGCCGATCGCGACGCCGATGCTCGCGGTGACGGAGAAGATCTTGCGTCCGTCGTCGAGCTCCACCGGCTCGCGCAGAACCTCCGTCAGTCGCTCGGCGAGGATGTCGAGCGTCGCCTCGCCGGCCGTGGACTCGACCAGCACCACGAACTCGTCTCCGCCGAGGCGCCCGACGGTGTCCTGTTCGCGGACCGTGTCCTGCAGCCGTTCCCCGACGATCCGCAGCAACCGGTCCCCGGCGGCGTGCCCGAGATTGTCGTTGACGTGCTTGAAGCCGTCGATGTCGATGAACAGCGCGCCCGCCATCGTGCCCGGCTGACGCGCCGCGCGAGCGAGCGCCTGCTCGGCGCGGTCGAGCACGAGCGCGCGGTTGGGGAGACCGGTGAGGGTGTCGTGCAGCGCCAGGTGGGAGAGCTCGCGTGTCTTCTCCATCACGAGCGCCAGCGCGCGCCTGCGCCCGGTGGCGAGCACCAGCAGCAGCAGGCCCAGCACGGTGCTGAACAGGATGCCGCCGATCAGCAGCGCGAGCGCGTTGCGGTCCGCGAAGACGCCGCTGGCGATCACCGGGCCGAAGGTCTGGACGGTCCAGCCGTTGTGCAGGTCGATTGTGTTGCGCTGTGCGTGCGCGAGCCCGTGGCCGCTGGTGAACGCCACGTGCGACGCGGCGGAGCTGTAGCGGAACACCACCGCCACGTTCGAGTGACCCTCGAGCGCCCGTTCCAACACGAGGCCGGGAACGAGCAGCTCTCCCAGCCAGCCCCAGAACGCACTCCGTCGAGCGGCCGTGGTGTGCGGAATCGATCCGCCGCGGTAGACGGGCGTCTCGACGCCGAGCGTCTGCACGCCTTTGAACAGGAACGGGGCGTAGCTGGACTGGCCGCTGTCGCGCGTGGTCAGCAGCGCGGGAGCGGACGCGCAGTAGTCCAGCCCCGCGGGCAGGTAGCTCTTGGCGTTGCGGGCCAGCCCGGCTACGGCGAAGCAGTAGTAGGGGCGATCGCCCTGCGGCAGCACTTCGAAGCCGCCCTGGACCCTCGAGGTCGGCCCCAGCGGACGCAGCGGGTCCGCGGCCATGCGCGCTTCGAAGGCCTTCATCCGCGTCGCCGGCACGAGCGTGACGAGGCCGATGTCCAGCAGCTCCGGGTAGCGCTGCATCGCGCTCACCGATTCCGCCCACCGGTCGAAGTCGGCCGCGCTCGCGCGGGGGTTGCCCGTGACGAACGCGCTCGCGGTGACCACGAGATCTTCCTCGTGCTGGATCGCGAGCTTCAGCGTCGAGGCGATCTCCGCGGAGGAGAGGTGGAACGCGAGCCGCTCCTTGTCCGCGTCGGAGCGCGCCAGCGATTTGGCGCCGAGCACCGACGCCACGGTGCCTGCAAGCACGAGCAGTACGGCGATGGCAGCCGCACCGGGGGTCGGACTGCGGAGGAGTCTCTGAGACATTCGGTTTCTTCTTCGATGCGAAATGGCGATCGCTTGCGGTATGCACGCTTACGTTCATCGCGAAGATCGGTGACCCCTACCCGATGCTGGGCAACTTCAGTCCTATCTGGACAGATGGCAGGCAGCATGAATAGCTGTTGTCAAGCGGCGCCGGCGCGGGTGTGAGGCGATCCGCCGTGCGGGTACGCTAGTCTTGCGCACGCCCAATCTCGAGCATGTGCTCGGGAGCGGGGGAACCGAGTTGTTGGGGCGAGTTCCGCGGTGAATCCGTGGAAGGCGAAGTCTCGCTAGCCCGTCAGCTAACCCCGTCGGCCGACGAAGAGAGGTAGCTTTGCGACGGCGTCACGCGACGCGTGCGGTCACACTCGTGCTGATCTCGCTCCTGGCCTCGGCCCTCGGGGGGCAGGCGGCCCAGGCCGCGCTGACCGGAGGCACGGCCGTCCCCGCTCCTGCGCCTGCCACGAGCCAAGCCGGTGGCACCGCGCTGACCTCGGCGCCGGTCTTCGCGGGGAGCCCCTATCCGATGAGCGCGCGCGGCTGGGTCTTTCCCCTGTACCCGCTCTCCCACGTCGCTCCCAGGGGCTGGTGGTCGCTGGACCAGGGCGTCGATCTCGGCGGGACCGCCAACCAGTGCGGCTCTCACCTGGAGGAGCTCGCGGTGGCGAGCGGCACGATCGTGCAGGAGGGCCTCGACGGGTTCGGGAAGTGGGCCCCGGTGCTGCTCGTGGAAAGCGGTCCGCAGCAGGGCAGGTACATCTACTACGGCCACGCCGCCCCGGCCCTCGTGCCCGTGGGCGCGCACGTGAGCGCGGGCCAGCCGATCGCGGACGTGGGCTGCGGCACGGTCGGCATCTCTTCGGCGCCCCACCTGGAGATCGGCATCTCGCCAACCGGCGCGACCAACCCCGAAGACCTGCCTTCGGTCGGGCAAACCTCCCACGAAGCGCTCGCGGACCTCGCGTCGGCGTACAGGAGCGCGCTCTCCGCCTACCGTGCTCAGCGCGCTGCAGCGGCCAAGACGAAGCTCAAAACGGCGCGCGCGCACTAGCGAAGTCGTCCACGGCGGCTAAGGAAAGCGGCCGCACCTGCCGATTAGAGGGGCGTGACCATCTCCCTGCGCCGGTTTCCCCCTCTCGCCGTCCTACGCTCCACCTCGACCCGACGCAGCTCGCTCGCCGTCGCGTGTGCGCTGGTGTTCTCCGCGGCGCTGCTGGGTGCCGCCGCGCCGGCGCTCGCCGTCGTGACGACGGTCGAATCGACGACCGTGGGGCTGCAGCCGCGCAACGCGGAATCGGTCTTGGAGGGCGTGCTCGAAGCCCCTGAAATCGGCGAATTGAAATATCAGCCGGCGGCGCTGACGTTCGGGAACCCCGCCGGCAACCCGGTTCTGCACAAGAGCGAAGTCTTCGCGATCTACTGGGACCCGGGCGACCAGTACCACGGCGACTGGCAGCACCTCATCAATGGCTTTTTTCAAAGGGTAGGCGCCGACAGCGGCACACTCGGCAACGACTTCGCGGTGGACACGCAATACACGGATAAGACCAACAACCCCGCCTACTATCACTTCACATACCGGGCTGCGTTCACGGACACCGCAAAGTACCCGGCTGCGGGCTGCACGGACCCCGACCCCCTGCAGGAAGAACTCTTCTCGAAAATCAAGCCGATCACCTGTATCACCGACCAGCAGGTTCGCGAACAGCTGCAGGCATTTATCGCCCAGCACAGCCTGCCCACGGGTATGAGCTCGATCTACTACTTGCTGACGCCTCCGGGTGTCACCGTCTGTCTCGACGGAGCGGCTACCCACTGCTCCGACTACGAAGGCGCTCCCGGCTACAAACACAGCTTCTGCAGCTATCACTCCGACATCAACCCCGGTGGAACGCCGACCGGTGACGCCAACACGGTGCTGTACGGCATGATCCCGTGGACCGCCGGCGGCGACGGGGACGGCCAGCTCAGTGAAGAAGACCAGAAGCCAGCCTACGACTGTCAGGACGGCGCCTTCGACCCCACCAAAGGTGAGTCCAAGGAGACCGAAGCGGAACTCACCAAAAAGGAAGTCGAAGAATACGAAGAAAAGACCAAAGTGCAGAAAAGGGAAGAGCTCGAAGCTCTCGCGCTCACAGGACCCCACGAGCAGGAGCCGAACCAGGTCACTCCCTGCCCCAGCTATGACGGGTGGTGTGACACGGGACTCGCCGACCTGATCATCAATCAGATCGCGATGGAGCAGCAGAATGTCGTCACCAACCCGCTGCTGAACGCATGGCAGGACTCGGCCAACAACGAGGCGACGGACGAGTGTCGCAACCACTTCTCCTCCGGCAAGCCCGAAGGCAGCGCCACGGCCTTGCCGGGGTCCCTCGCCGGCACGCTCTCCAACCAGGTGATAGGCGGCGGCAAATACTACTTGGACAATGCCTTCAACCTCGCCGCGCTGGACCTCATCTACCCTGGAGTTCCATGCATTGCCGGTGACAACCTGATTCCTCAGTTCACCGCGCCGAACCCCGTGAACTCAGGTGAAACAGTCGGGTTCGACGGCATGGAGTCGAACATATCCCTGAACGCGGGTATTCGCTACTCCCCCGGAGGCGCTACAGAACCGAACTACGCGACCTACGCGTGGAACTTCGGCGATGGCAGCACCGAAGTGAAGGGCTATGCTCCAGGCACCCCCACCTGCGAATTCCCCTGGCAGAGCCCCTGTGCGGCGAGCGTGTTTCACGCATATCAGTACGGCGGCACGTACACCGTGACGCTGACGGTGACAGATGTCGGCGGCAACGTCGGCACCACCAGTCAGCTCATCACCGTCAACGGCCCGCCAGCTCCCACGTCCCCGCCCGGCTCTGGCAGCGGCTCCGGACAGACCTCCGGGAGCGGTACCCCCGGCCTGACGGCGGTGAACCCCATCGCAGCCGCGGCGGTCATATCGCGCTCGCTTAAAACCGTGCTGCGCAAAGGTCTCGTCGTGCGCTACTCGGTAAACGAGCAGGTCGCCGGTCGCTTCGAGGTGCTGCTCGACAGCGCCACAGCAAAACGACTGCACATCGCTGGCACGCCGGCGGTGGGCCTCCCGGCAGGGACGCCGCCCGAGCTGGTGATCGCCAAAGCGATCCTCGTCACGACCAAGGGCGGCCGTAGCGCGGTGAAGATCCAGTTCTCGAAGCGCACTGCTTCCCGTCTCGCGCGCGTGCACAAGATCAAGCTGATGCTGCGACTGACAGTGCACAACGCGACACCGGGCAATCCGGTGAGCACGACCGTGCTCAGCAGCTTCACCCTCAGTCACTGAGGGGCTCCGCGCCTCACTCCGAGGTGCGGCATCGACGGCGCCCCGTTCAGTCTCCGGAGCTCTTCTCGCGGCGCTCACGCGCTTTGCTGCTGAACACGAAGAACCACAGCCCCGCCAGCAACAGATAGCCGCTGACGATCGACACGATCGAGATCACCGCCAGGCCCGTGTTGCTGGCGTTGGCGGATTCTCCGTCGAGGGCAAGGATCAGAGCTGCGAGGTGCATCTGCGGCGAGGCCTCTAGAGGCCGGGGTAGTGACGCACGACATATCCCGAGTTGTCGGTCCCGCCGACCTGCCAGCGCGACGCGTACGTGCCGCTGCGTCCCGCGGTGTCGTAGAGGATCCCGTCGACGTACATGTACGTGTGCCCCGCGTTGGCGTACACGGTGATGTACTTACCAGGGCCGGGCGCTCCCCAGCTCTCCAGTTCCCCGGAGGTCTCCGGAGCGCTCAGCAGGCCACCGGCGGCGAGCGCGTAGCTCACCGACCCCGAGCAGTCGTACGCGTTGTCGACGAACGACGCGTGACCGCCCCCGAACACGTACGGGAAGTCCGTGATCTCATTCGCGCCCGCGACGACCTTCTGGATCACTTCGGGCACGTTCGTGGGAATTGGCAGCGTCCCGTCGCCTCCAATCGACTGACCGCCCGGGACCGGGATCAACTGATGCTGCTGAGCCTGCTTGGCGCTGCGCTGCACCGCGTGCATCTGCGCCAGCTCGCGCTTGACTTCCGCGTCCGACAGCGCTCCGGCAGCGACCACGGCGCCCGCCTTTTCGGGGGTCTTCGCAGCCGCGTGATGAACCGCGCCAACGACCGGGTGGGCACTTGCTTCGGTCGGGTCGGCGACCTCCTTGAACGTGCCTTGGGCGCCCGTCGCCGTGCGGGAGTTGCCCGCGGCTCCCGTCCCCGCGCCGTGGGGCGTGACGCTCGCGACGGCCTTGCCGGCTCCGCCCGCGGTCGCTTCTCCGCACGCCGACAGGGCCAGCACAGCCAGCGGGCAGACGCACGAGAGGAGAACCTTGCTCCAGATGCTCACACACCTAGGCTAGCGTCAGCGTCCGCCGGTCGGGGTCGCTACCCTGAAGCGATGCGCGAGGACGCCACGGCTGTGGAGATCCGGCCGCACGTACGCCTGATCGACGGCATGCGCAGGCCCGCCAACTGGTTGCAACTGGTCCGCTTCGGCCTCGTCGGAGGGGTCGGCTTCGCGGTCAACCTCGCGGTGTACGCGCTGCTCGTGCATCCACTGAGCGTCGAGTACCACGTGGCCTCGGCGGGCGCGTGGCTGGTCGCGGTGGCCAATAACTTCGTGCTCAACCGCCATTGGACGTTCGACGCGGGTGGAGAGCGCGCCCACGCACAGGCCGTCCGCTTCCTGGCCGTGAGTCTCGTCGCGTTCGTCTTCAGCCAGCTGCTGCTGACGCTGTTCGTCGAGTCGGCCGGCCTCTCGAAGGTGCCCGCCCAGGCGCTCGCCGTCGCGGCGGCCACCCCTCTGAACTTCCTCGGCAACAAGCTCTGGAGCTTCCGGGCTCGAGCGTGATTTCCCAGGTCCGTATGCCCGTCGCCGAGCCGCGTCGCGGCTGGTCGGCGGACCAGTCGGCACCTATACTCTGACTTCCCCTCTCGGAGGATCCTTGTGCAGGAGATGGTCATCTACGGCGTCAGTTTCGACATGGTCGGCAAGCAGCCGATCGTGCTCCTGAAGACGGTCGACGGCAACAAGTTCCTGCCGATCTGGATCGGGCATCCCGAGGCCGCCTCGATCCTGATGAAGCTCCAGGGTGCCGGCACCCCACGCCCGATGACCCACGACCTGCTGAGCGACATCCTCGGCGAGCTCGACGTCAAGTGCACGCAGGTGTCGGTCACCGAGCTGCGCGAGAACACGTTCTTCGCGTCGATCACGCTCAGCGTCAACGGCCGCGAGCTGGAGATCGACTCGCGTCCGAGCGACGCGATCGCGCTCGCGGTCCGCTCCGGAGCGCCGATCTTCGCCGCCGAGGAGGTCATCTCCGAGTCCGCGATCGAGTTCGAGCACGACGTCGACGAGTCCGAGGACGTCGTCGAGAAGTTCAAGGAGTTCCTCGACCAGGTGTCTCCGGAGGATTTCGCGGCGGGCGACAGCTAGCGCGTAAAGGCGCTCTGCAGGATCCGCCCGACCAGCTCGTCGAAGCCGATCCCCGCGGCATCGGCGGCGAGCGGCAGCAGGCTCGTTTCGGTCAGGCCCGGGCCGACGTTCGTCTCGAGCACCGACAGCTCACCGGTCTCCTCGTCGAGCATCAGGTCGACGCGGGCGACGCCGTGGCAGCCGAGCAGCCTGTACGTCGCGAGCGCCAGCTCCTGCGCCCGTGCGGTCGTCTCCTCGGGCAGCTTGGCTGGACACACGAACGTGGTCATGCCGATCTCGTATCGCGACTCGTAGTTGTAGAACTCCTCTTCGCGCGGGATCGCCTCGACGACCGGCAGTGCCACCGGCGGGGCGGGCGGGGATCTCATCTCCGAGTCGGAGTCGAGAATCGATACCGCGAGGTCACGGCCCTTGACGTAGCGCTCGATCACCACCTTGCGGTCGTAGGAGAGGGCCCCCACGATCGCCCCCGGCAGCTCCTCGCTCGAGCGAGCGAACTTCACGCCCAGCGCCGAGCCCTGGCTCGCCGGCTTGACGACCATCGGGAAGCCGAGCGTCCGCTCGACGTCTCCAAGCGCCGCCGCCACTCCCAGCTCTTTGATCGCGCTCTCCTTGAAGGACGTGAAGTCAGGCGTGGGAATGCCCGCCTCGCGCATCAGGTACTTCGCTAGCGCCTTGTCGGTACAGCGCATGCACGCCCCGGGGCCCGAGCCGGTGTAGGGCACCCCGATCGTCTCCAGCAGCCCCTGGATGGTCCCGTCCTCGCCGTCGCGGCCATGCAGGGCGACGAACGCCGCGTCGGGCCTGCACTCGTGCATCTGCTCGACGAACTCCGAGCCCGCGTCGATCGCGATCACCTCGTGACCCAGCCGCCCCAGGGCTTCCTGCGCCCGGGCGCCCGAGCGCAGCGACACCGTTCGCTCCAGGGACCCGCCGCCCTTGAGCACGGCGACCTTCTTCGCGGCGCTCATCGATCCTGTCGTCGGCGCGTCTGAGCGGGCTGGTCGCGCCGAGGCAGCTCCACCACGTCCGCCAGTCCGGCGCTCTCGTCGACCTTCGGCGTGGGCTCGCTGGGAGCCTCCGAGGACGCCGGCTTGGATCCGGTCAACGTGCCGAGCAGGCCCGTGTCGCCGCCCATGATCCGGCCGATCCGCCGGATCCCCTCGCGGATGTCCTCCTCCGGGACGCCGGCGAAGTTCAGGCGCATCGAGGAGCTTCCGCGTCGCCCGTCGGTGTACGCGGCGCGTCCGGGCACGAACGCCACGCCCTCGCTGCGCGCCATCAGGTCGGTCGTGTCGACGCTGCCGTCCAACGTCGCCCAGATGAACAGCCCGCCCTCCGGTCGCGTCCACGTCGCCCGCCCCCCGAAGTGCTCCTCCAGCGCCTCGAGCATCACGTCGCGCCGGCTCCGGTAGAGGTCCCTCAAGCGCTCCACGTACTCGATCCACGCCGGGCCCCCCTCGGGGGTGCGCTCGAGGAAGTACGCGGCCACGAACAGCTGTGTCATCGGCGAGCTGCACAGGTCCGCGCCCTGTTTGCCCAGGTTGAGCTTCTCCAGCACCGGGCGCGGCGCTACCGCCCAGCCGAGGCGCAGCCCGGGCGAGAGGATCTTCGAGAACGTGCCCAGGTAGATCACCAGGTCCGACGCCCCGCTCTTACCGGCGTTCGCGGCGTCCAGCGAGTAGAGCGTCGGCAGCGCCTCGCCCTCGTAGCGCAGCAGGCCGTAGGGGTTGTCCTCGAGCACCAGCAGCTCGCGCTCGCGCGCCACCTCGACCAGGCGCCGGCGGCGGGGTAGAGACATCGTCACCCCGCCCGGGTTCTGGAAGTTGGGGATCGTGTAGATGAACTTTGGGCTGCGCCCTTCGCTCTGCAGCCGGTCCAACGTGCTCTCGAGCTCGTCGATCGGCATCCCGTCGCTGTCCATCTCGATCTGCACGACATCCGCCTGGTAGGCGCTGAACGTGGGCACCGCTCCGGGGTAGGTGGGCGCCTCGGCGACGATCACGTCGCCCGGGTCGATCAGCGTCTTGCACACCAGGTCGATCACCTGCTGACCGCCGGTCGTGACGATCACGTCAGCCGCGTTGACCGACGTTCCCTCGGTGGCCATCACCTCGACGATGCAGTCGACCGCCACCGCCATCCCCTCGGTCGGCCCGTACTGCAGCGCGCGCGCCGCGGACTCGGCGGCGACCTTCGCCATCAGCTTCGCGTACAGCTCCGGCGCGAACGTCGAGGTGTCGGGCAGCCCGCCCGCGAGCGAGATCACATCCGGGCGCTCGGTCAGCGCCATCATCTCGCGCATCGCCGAGCTTTTCATGCCGCGCGTGCGCGAGGCGAACAACGCCTCGTAGCGTGCGAGCTCGTGCGCTGCCGGCCGAGCGCGTCGTCTATCGTCCTGCCCGCGCATCCACGCACGGTAGCGCACCCCCCACGGGCACCCTGCATGCACGGAACCTTCTTCGACATAGGACTCGGCATCGGCCTCGCAGCGGCGTGCGGGCTGCGCCCGTTCCTGCCGGTGCTGCTCGCCGGTGCGCTGGCGTCCTCCAATGCGCTGGACGTCACCTTCGCTCACGGGAGCTTTCGTTTCCTGCAGTCCACCTGGTGGCTGCTCGTGGTCGTCCTCGCGCTCGTCGTCGCGTACGCCCTGCAGCTCGTGCTGAGGCTCGCGCCGACGCTCGACCCCAGTCAGGACAAGCAGAAGGCCGACCCGCTCGCGGCTTCGCTCGTGGGGCTCGCGTACGGCGCCGGAGCCCTGCTGTTCGCCGGAACCCTCGCGGGCCACGGCGACGATCAGTGGCCGGGGATCTTCGCCGGATTCATCGTCGTGGGAGTAGCCCAACGCGCATCCGGGCCTGTGATCGCTCGCGCTCGCGCGCGCCTCACCGACCGCTCGGCGCGCGAGGCGCTTACCATCTACCTCGACGCCGCCGCGCTGCTGCTCGCGGCGCTCGTCGCGGCGCTGCATCCGCTCGGCTACGTGGCGATCGCGCTACTCGCCTGGTTCGCGTGGCGTGGCCGCGGGCGCTCCGACCAGAAGTACGCCGGGCTGCGCATCCTGCGCCGCTGATGGCGGCCCGCACGTGAGCGCCGCCCCGCCCAAGCTCGTCCTGTGCGTGATCGACGCGATGGCCCCCGCGGCGCTCGAGCGGGCGATCGAGGCGGGTGTGGCGCCGACGCTCGAGCGGCTCGTGCAGGATGGGCGGTACGTGTCTGACTGCGTGGCCGCGTTTCCCTCGGTCACGCCCGTGTGCGCGGCGTCGATCGTCACGGGAGTGCGACAGGACGCGCACCTGATTCCGGGGATGAACTGGTTTCACCGCGAGGAGCGCCGCTACGTCGAGTACGGGTCGAGCTTTCGAGCCGCGCAGCGCTTCGGCATCGCACGGCAGCTGACGGACACGGTCTACAACATGAACCGCGCCCATCTCGCCGCCGAGACGCTGACGGTTTTCGAGTCGCTCGACGACGCCGACGTGCGCACCGCCGGTACCACCTACCTGATGTACCGCGGGCGCCACCGCCACGAGCCCCAGCGCGACACCACCCTCACGCGCGTCGCCTCCACGCTCATACGCCACCCCGTTCTCGGCCCCCGCGAGCTGTTCTATGCCGACATCTTCGCCTCGCGCCGCACCGGCTGCCGCTCCGGGCTGGGGATGCCAGGCGTGCGCGACCGCCACTCCGGCTGCGTGTCGGCGTACCTCGTCGAGAACGACCTGTTCGACTTCCTGCTGCTGTCGCTGCCCGACAACGACTGGTACTCGCACAAGCGCGGCCCCGACGCGCAGGTCCAGTCGATCGGCCAGGCAGACCTGCAGCTGGCGCGCGTGATGAACGCGGCCGGCGGCGTGGACGAGTTCCTGCGCGAGCACGCGGTGATCGTGATGGCCGACCACTCGCAGGCGCACGTCACCGCGTCGATAGCCCTGCAGGACGAGCTCGCCGAGCTGGACGTGCTCGGGCCGGGACGCTCCACCCAGGACGCCGACGAGGACGCGCGGATCGCGGTGTGTCCCTCCCAGCGCGCGGCGATGGTCTACGCGCTGCACCGATCTGAACGCGACGCGATGCGCGCCTCTGTGGTCGCACGGGCGCTTTCGATCGACGGCGTGGACCTCGTGATGTGGCTCGAGCGCGACGCGCACGAAGCCCCGCGCGAGGGCGTCATCGCGAGCCCGCTGCACGGTGAGCTGCGCTTCGCCCCCGACGGCCCGCTGATCGACCTGCGTGGCGCGTCGTGGAACGTCGAGGGGGCGCTCGCGGCGATCGGAGCCACGATCGAGGACGGGCGCCTGCTGAGTCCCGAATACCCGGACGCGCTCGCGCGCACGTGGGCGGCGCTCACGTGCTCGAGCTCGGGCGACGTGCTGCTGTCGGCCGCACCGGGATACGAGTTCGTCGACTGGGGCCGCCAGGCTCACGTCGGAGGTGGCAGCCACGGCTCGCTGCACGCCAGCGACTCGCTCGGCGCGCTCGTGCTCAGCGGCGTGCGACTGCCGGATCCGGAGCCCGAGCAGTGGGGGATCGCGGACGTCGCGCCGCTCGTGCTCGAGCACTTCGGGGTTGCGCACCCCGGGCGTTAACCTCGCCTCGTGCGCCGATCGTCGGTAACCCTCGCCTGCGCGCTGGTCTGCCTGCTCGCCGGAGGCTTGGCCCCAGTAGCGTCGAGCGCGTCCACCGCGACGCGCTCCACGACCACGCGCTCCACCGCCAAGACGACGGGCACCACCTCGGAATCGCCGATCCCCGTCCCGGCCTCTGACACTCCGCCCGCGGGACGCAGGCTGTCGGCCAATCGCGTGCTGGCGATCGCCGCAAAGCTGCCGAAGATGCGAGCGGTGCAGAGGGAATACCGCGGCTCCTACGGCGGCGCCTATCTGAAGGGCGCGTTTCGCTGGCAGGTCAGCTACTTCTCCCGCGGCGGCAAGAAGGAGATCGGCCAGGTGACGATCGACGACGCGACCGGCCGCGTGATCGAACAGTGGACCGGCTTCCAGGTTCCGTGGACGATGGCGCGCGGCTACCCGGGCGCGTTCGGGCGCCACGTCAACGCGCTCTACATCTGGCTGCCCCTGTGCTTCCTGTTCTTCGTGCCGTTCTTCGACTTCCGCCGGCCGTTCTCGCTGCTGCACCTCGACCTGCTCGTGCTGTTGTCCTTCTCGGTGTCGCTCGCGTTCTTCAACAACGCGCACATCTACGCGTCGGTCCCGCTCGCGTATCCGCCGCTGCTGTACCTGCTCGCGCGCATGCTCGCGCTGCTGCGACGCGAGCGCCCCGGCCGTGCCCGCCCGCTGCGCCTGCTCGTCCCCACCTCGTGGCTCGCGATCGGCGTGATCTTCCTGCTCGGCTTTCGCATCGGCCTGAACGTGACCGACTCCAACGTGATCGACGTCGGCTACGCGGGCGTGATCGGCGCGCAGCGGATCGTGCACGACAAGCCCCTCTACGGAGGCTGGCCGACCGAAAACGAACACGGCGACACGTATGGCCCCTTCAACTACGAGGCCTACATCCCGTTCCAGCAGATCTTCGGCTGGAGCGGCAAGTGGGACGACCTGCCAGCCGCGCACGCGGCGGCGATCGTGTTCGACCTGCTCGCGGTCGCGCTGCTGTTCCTGCTCGGCCGGCGGATGCGCGGCCCGACGCTCGGGGTCGTGCTCGCCTACGCGTGGGTCTCCTACCCGTTCACGCTGTTCGCGCTCGAGAGCAACGCCAACGACACGCTCGTCGCGGTGATCGTGCTCGCCGCCCTGCTCGCGGCCAGCTACCGCTCCAGGCTCGCGCCGACCGCGCGCGGCGCCATGGCCGCGCTGGCGGGGCTGACGAAGTTCGCGCCGCTCGCGCTCGTGCCGATCCTCGCCACCGATGGCCTGCGCCAGACCGGTGCCAGGCAACGCCCGCGCGCGTTCGCGCTGTTCGGACTCGCCTTCCTCGGCGTCGCCGCAATCGCATCGATCCCGGCGCTCAGGCACGACACGCTGCACACGATCTACGAGCGCACGATCGAATACCAGGCCAACCGCGGCTCGCCGTTCTCGGTCTGGGGCCTCTACGGTCTGCACGGCTGGGAGCAGGCGGTGGAGCTGATGGCGGTCGCGCTGGCGCTCCTGCTGGCCGTGGTCCCGCGCCGCGCCGACCTGGTCGGCCTCGCGGCGGCGTGCGGGGCGGTGATCGTCGCCCTGCAGCTGGGCATCGAACACTGGTTCTACCTGTACATCCCGTGGTTCTTCCCGCTCGCGCTGCTCGCGCTGCTGGGGCGCTTCAGCTCTGGGACTGCGCAGGAGCCGGACGCGGCATCAGCACCTGCTCGATCGAGTCTGCCCGCAGTGGCCGCGAGCAGCTGATCAGCGCGCCCATCAACCACGGGTCCTCCTCGGAAGTCTCGAAGCGGGTCGGCATCTGCGTAAGCAGCGACTCGATCGCCTGCTCGCGCTTGACCCCGATCACCCCACCGCGCGGCCCGGTCATGCCGACGTCGGTGATGTAGGCGGTGCCGCCGGGCAGCACGCGCGCGTCGGCGGTGGGGACGTGCGTGTGGGTGCCCACGACCGCCGTCACGCGCCCGTCGAGATGCCAGCCCAGCGCGACCTTCTCCGACGTCGCCTCCGCGTGCATGTCCACGAGGATGTGATCCACGCCGTTCAACTCGCCCAGTGCGACCTCGATCTCCGTGAACGCCGAGCGGCCCGCGCGCAGGTACAGGTTGCCGCTGAGGTTGACCACGCCCAGGCGCAGGCCGTCGCGCTCGACCACGCACACCCCGTGGCCCGGCTGGCTGCGCAGGAAGTTCGCCGGACGCAGGATCCGGCTCTCGCTGTCGAGGTACGGATAGATCTCGCGCCGGTGGTAGGTGTGGTTGCCGAGCGTGATCGCGTCGACGCCCGCGGCGAACATCTGGTTGGCGATCTTCGGCGTGATGCCGAGGCCGCCGGCGGCGTTCTCGCCGTTGACGACCACGAACGTGGGCGCGTAGCGCTCGCGCAGGACAGGCAGGCAGTCGAGCAGCGTGTTGCGCCCGATCCCGCCCACCACGTCGCCGACGAACAGGATGCTCGCTCCGCCGGCGACCGCCTCTGACTCAGCCATACTCTGGCGATGGCGGGAGGCAAGTGAGAGGCGTCTCCGAGCAGCCACCGCGGGTGCTCGTCGCGCGCTGGGTCCAGCTCGTGCTGTTGCCGCTGGCGCTGCTCGCGATCTGGGAGCTGGCGAAAGCCGCGGGGAAAGTGCTCGTGATCTTCATCGTCGCGGCGGTCATCGCGCTCATACTGAATCCGGCGGTCGCTTTTGTCCAGCGCGGCAAGCTTCCACGCGGGCTCGCGGTGCTGACCGTGTATCTCGCATTCTTCCTCATGCTGAGCGGAATCGGGGTGCTGCTGGCCAACCCTATCTCCAACCAGGTGGCCGCGTTCAGCCACAACGTGCCGCATCTCGTCAAGCAGGCCAACCAGACCCTGGCGGACTTCCAGCGCACGCTCAACAACAGCGGCCTGCACATCCAGTTCATCAAGCAGGGCGAGACCGCCTTCCAGACGCTCGGCGACAAGCTCGTGAAGGGCTCCAGCTCGATCGTGTCGTTCGGCGGCAGCCTGCTGACAGAAGCCGTGAGCGCCGGCTTTGACGTACTGCTCGTGTTCGTGCTGTCGGTGTACATGCTGCTCTACGGGCAGACGATCGGCAGGCTGATCCGCAGGTACATGCCGGACGGAGACGGCACCCCTGCCGACGACTACCCGACGCTGATCCAGAGCGCGCTCGCCCGCTACGTCGGCGGCCAGCTGCTGTTCAGCCTTGTGATGGGCGCGACCGCCGGCATCGCGCTGTACGTGGTGGGCGTGGTCGGCGTGTTCCCGGACGGGCGTAAATACGCAGTCGTGTTCGCGGTGTTCTATGCGCTGATGGAGCTCGTCCCCTACATCGGCCCGATCATCGGTGCGCTCCCGGCGATCCTGCTCGCGCTGTTCACCGATCCAATCTCGGCGCTGTGGGTGATGCTGATGTTCGTGGCGCTGCAGCAGCTTGAGGGCCACATCGTGGCGCCGCAGATCTTCGGCCACACGCTGCGCATCAACCCGCTGCTCGTGATCTTCGCGCTGCTGCTGGGTCTGCAGCTTCACGGCGTCGTGGGGGCGCTGATCGCGCTGCCGATCCTGTCGATCCTGCGTGAGACCGCCGTCTACCTGTCTCGCCACATCGCGTTCGAGCCATGGGACCGCGCGCCTCGCGGTCTGCCGTGAGCGCCGTCCTCGACGTCAAAGCCCTCGCCAAGCGCTACGGAGATCTCGAAGCGCTGCGAGACGTCAGCTTCCAGGTGCAGGCCGGGGAGCTGGTGGCGGTGGTGGGCCCCAACGGCGCGGGCAAGACCACGCTGCTGTCGATCGTCGCGGGCACCCAGCCGCCGAGCGGCGGCTCGGTCAACCGGCCGCCCCGCGAGGTCGGCTGGGCGCCGCAGCAGCCGGCGCTCTACTCGAAGCTCTCCGTGGTCGAGAACCTCGAGCTGTTCGCGCGCCTGGAGAAGGTGAAGGACCCGCGGGCGGCGGTCGAGCGGATGCTCGAGCACACGGGGCTGCGCGCCCGTTCGCATGAGCCCGTGGGGCGCCTCTCCGGCGGCAATCGCCAGCGCGTGAACGTGGCCGTCGGCCTGATCGCCGATCCGCCCGTGCTCGCGCTAGACGAGCCGACCGCGTCGCTCGACCCGGCGCAGCGCGAGCGGATGTGGGAGTTCGTGACGCGGCTCGCCGAGCGCGGAACGGCGGTGGTGTTCTCCACCCACAACGTCAGCGAGGCGCAGCGCCACGCCACCCGCGTGCTCGTGCTGGCCGAGGGGCGGCTGCTGTTCGACGGCGCTCCCCGCGAGCTGCTGGCGGCGCAGGGAGAGGCTGGCAGCGGCGACCTCGAGCGCGCGCTGGTGACCTTCCTCGAGCAGCACGGCGAGCGGGCGGAGAGCTCCTGAACATGCGCTGGCTGCTGCGCAAGGACCTGCTGATCCTCGGCCGCTCGCGGCTGCTGCTCGCGCTGCTGATCGTGTACCCGGTGGCAATCGCGCTGCTGATCGGCTTCGCGATCTCGCGCAGCCCGGCACGCCCGCGTGTGGCGATCTTCGACCAGACCCCGCCCGGGGAGACGGTCAAGGTGGGAAGCGAACGCGTGGAGGTCTCCCGCTACGCCCAGCAGCTGTTCAGCCAGGTCCAGTCGGTGCCGGTGTTCTCGCGCGCACAGGCGATCGCGAGGGTGAGATCGGGAGACGTGCTCGCGGCGGTGGTGATCCCGCCGAACGTCGCCGCGCGGCTCAACTCCGTGATCAGCCAGGGAACGCTCGAAGTCCTCTACAACGGCGACGCGCTCGAGCAGTCGCTCGTGCGCTCGACGCTCGACTCCGCGCTCGCGCACGCGAACCTGGGGTTCTCCGAACAGATCCAGAAGGCGGCCGCGAAGGCGATCGGGACGCTGCTGCGCGGCGGCGACGTCGGCGCTCTCGGCGCGCCGCAGAACCTGATCGGGCTGGAAGAGATTCCGGCGCGTCTGAACGAGATCATCGGACGCCAGCCGCGCGGGCACGACCGCACCGAACTGGAACGGATCGAGGCGTTCGCGGGTTTCGCCGCGCAGAACCTGTCGCTCAGCAAGGACGTGTTCTCCACGGTGGGCCAGCCGATCCGCGTGACGACCGTGCTGCTGCATGGACGGCGCACGCCGCTGAACGCATTCGCCGTCGTCGTGGCGGTGGCCGTGTCGCTGATGTTCGTGTGCGTGCTGCTCGCCGCGGGCGGCATGGCGCTCGAGCGCGAAGAGCACGCCCTCGGCCGCCTGATCCGCGGCTCGCCCGCGCTGGTCTCGCGCGAGCTGCTGCTCGTGGAGAAGACGCTGCTCGCGGCGGGCTGCTCGTTCGTGGTGGCGTTCGCGATGCTCGCCGGAGTGGGTGCGTTCGTGACGCTCGACTGGTCGCGAGTGGGGCTGTGGCTGCTCGCCCTGGCGCTCGGCGCGGTCGCGTTCGGAGCGCTCGGCGTGGCGATCGGCGCGCTCGCGCGCGAGGTGCGCGCCTCCTCGCTGCTGGCGTTCCTGCTGTCGCTGCCGCTCGCGTTCCTCGCGCTCGTGCCGTCCGGCTCGGTGTCGGGCGGCTTCTACGACGCGATCGCGGCGGTGTCCTTCGCGTTCCCGTTCAAGGCGTCGCTGCAGGCGCTCGACGCGGCGGTCAACGGCGCGTCGCCGGCGCTCGGCGGCTCACTGGCACACCTCGCCGCGCTGACGATCGTGTTCGGGGCGCTCGCGAGGGTGGGGCTGCGGCGCGTCGAGTGAGCCCCGCCGCGCGGGCTCGAACGCTCTAACCTGAGTGGAGATGGGCTTTCCACAGACGCGCATGCGCAGGCTGCGGGCGAGTGCGTCCCTGCGCGGACTCGTGCGCGAGACGGACCTGCGCGCGGGAGCGCTGGTGCTGCCGCTGTTCGTCTGCGAGGCCGCGGCGATCCACGGCGCGGAGCGCGAGCCGATCGCGACGATGCCGGGTATCGACCGCCTGTCGCTCGCGGCGGCTGTGGCCGAGGCGCGGGAGGCGGCCGCGCTCGGAGTGGCCGGAGTGATGCTGTTCGGCGTGCCCGCGGAGAAGGACGCGAGCGGGTCCGGAGCGTGGGACGAGGACGGGATCGTGCAGCTGGCGACGCGCGCGATCAAGCAGGCCGTACCCGATCTTCTGGTGCTGACGGACGTGTGTCTGTGTGAGTACACAGACCACGGCCACTGCGGCGTGCTGCGCACGGACGGCGCGGGCGCTCCGACGGTCGACAACGACGCCTCGCTCGAGCTGCTCGCGCGCACCGCCGTCAGCCTCGCGCGCGCCGGCGCCGACATCGTCGCGCCCTCGGACATGATGGACGGCCGCGTGGGCGCGGTCCGCGAGGAGCTCGACGGCGAGGGCTTCTCCGAGACCCCGATCCTCGCCTACTCCGCCAAGTTCTCTTCAGCTTTCTATGGACCCTTCCGCGAGGCTGCCGGCTCGGCGCCCGCGTTCGGCGATCGCCGCGGCTACCAGATGGATCCGGCCAACGGGAGAGAGGCCGTGCGCGAGGCGCTTCTGGACGTGCAGGAGGGCGCCGACATGGTGATGGTCAAGCCCGCGCTCGCCTACGGCGACCTGATCCACGCCGTCAAGCAGGCCACCGGCCTGCCGGTGGCGGCGTACAACGTGAGCGGCGAGTATGCGATGGTCAAGGCCGCCGCCGCGGCCGGCTACATCGACGAGCGCTCCGCGGTGCTGGAGATCCTCACCTCGCTGCGCCGCGCGGGCGCCGACACGATCGTGACCTACCACGCAAAGGACGCAGCCCAATGGCTAGCACACCAGACCTGATCGGCAACAGCCCCGAGACCGAGCGCGCCAATGCGGCGACGCCGAAGCTCCGCAGCCGCAAGGACGGCGCGGCGGTACCGCTCGACGACGTCGACCGCCAGGTCCTCAACCTGATGCAGGGCAAGTTCCCGATCGCGCCCCAGCCCTACCGGCACGTGGCGGAGCTCGGCGGGCTCGCCGAAGAGGACGTGATGAGCCGCGTGCAGCGCCTGCTCGACCAGCGCATCATTCGCCAGGTCACGCCGATCTTCGACACTCGCGCGCTCGGCTATTCCTCGATGCTGGTCGCGGCGAAGGTCGACCCCGAGCACCCCCATCGCGCGGCGCAGGTCATCAACGAACATCCGGGCGTTTCGCACAACTACCTGCGCAACCACGACTTCAACCTGTGGTTCACGATCGCCACCGAGCCCGACTCGAAGCTCGGCCTGGAGGGCACGCTGGAGGTGCTCGCACGCGAGGCGGGCGCGGAGTCGGTGCGCCAGCTGCCGACGCTGAAGCTGTTCAAGATCCGCATGGACCTGGAGATGGAGGGCGACACGAAGGCGCTGTCGAGCATGGCGGAGGTGAAGGAGCCGATCGAGCTCGACCCCCAGCCCTACGACGAGCTCGACATCGCGGTGATCCGCGCGCTGCAGGGCGACATGCCGGTCGTGCAGGAACCCTACGCGCCGGCCGCGGCCGAGCTGGGGATGACCCAGGAGCGCCTCCTCGACCACCTCGCCGGGATGCAGGAGCGCGGTCTCCTGCGCCGCGTAGCCGCGATCCTCTACCACCGCCGCGCGGGCTTCTCGGCGAACGGGATGGGCGTGTGGAAGGTGCCCGACGAGCAGATCTTCGACATCGGCTGCCGCATGGCGGCGGTGCGTGGCATCTCCCACTGCTACCAGCGCCCGACGTATGAGGACTGGCCGTACTCGGTCTTCACGATGGCCCACGGGCGCTCCAAGGAGGAGTGCGACGCGGTGCTCGACGCGATCGCCGAGCAGACCGGGATACACGAGCGCGCGACGCTGTACTCCTCGACCGAGTTCAAGAAGATCCGCCTGCTGTACTTCACCGAGGACTTCAAGAACTGGGAGAACGCGCACGCGTAGCGTGGGTTCGTGACGGCGTCGCTTACCGACACACGCTCGGCCGAGCTGTATAGGCGTTCCCTGGAGAGGCTTCCCGGTGGGGTCAACTCGCCCGTGCGCGCGATGCGCGCGATCGGGCGCGATCCGATCTTCATCGACCGGGGCGCCGGCGCGGAGCTGTTCGACGTGGACGGCAACCGCTTCGTGGACTACGTGTGCTCGTGGGGGCCGCTGATCCACGGCCACGCCCACCCGCTCGTGCTGGAGGCGATCGAACGGGCGGCGGCGAAGGGCACGAGCTTCGGCGCGCCGACCGCGGGCGAGCTCGAGCTGGCGAGCGAGGTCGCACGGCGCATGGACGGCGTGGAGATGCTGCGCATGACCTCGTCGGGCACCGAGGCGTCGATGACCGCGATCCGCCTCGCCCGTGCGGCGACCGGCCGCGAACCGATCCTAAAGTTCGCGGGCGCCTACCACGGCCACGTTGACGGGCTGCTCGCGCAGGCCGGATCGGGCCTGGCCACGCAGGCGCTGCCGTCGAGCCCGGGCGTCCCCGCGAGCGCGGCCGCGGCCACGATCGTGGTGCCGTGGAACGACCCCGATGCGCTGACGCAGGCGACCGAGAGCCACCAGCTCGCGGCGATCCTCGCGGAGCCGCTGCCCGCGAACATGGGCCTCGTCTCGCCGAGCGCGGGCTTCCTCGAGCTGCTGCGCGAGCGCGCCGACGCGACCGGCGCGCTGCTCGTCCTCGACGAGGTGATCAGCGGCTTTCGAGTCGCCGCGGGCGGCGCGCAGGAGCTGATGGGCGTGCGCGCGGACCTCACGATCATGGGCAAGATCCTCGGCGGCGGCCTGCCCGCGGCGGCGCTCGGCGGGCGCGCGGAGCTGATGCGGATGCTCGCCCCGGCGGGCCACGTCTACCAGGCGGGGACGCTGTCGGGCAATCCGCTGGCGGTTGCGGCGGGCCTCGCGACGCTCGAGCTGCTCGACGAACCCGCGTACCTGCGGCTCGGCGCCTACACGGAGCGACTCGCCGAGGGGCTGCGCGACGTGGCGGCCGAGCACGGCCACGCGGTGCAGGTCGCGAGCGTGCCGGGCCTGCTGACGGTGTTCTTCAGCGAGCGGCCGGTGACCTCGTTCGAGGACGCGTGTGGGTGCGACCTGGACGCATACGCCGCATGGTGTCGCGGACTGCTCTCGCGGGGCGTGTATCCGCCCGCGTCCCAGTTTGAGGCGTGGTTTCCCTCGCTGGCCCACACGCAGGAGCAGCTCGAGCACACGCTCGCGGCGGCCGCGGCGGCGTTCGCGTCGCTGCCCGAGCCGGGGACGCGGCCATGAGCGGCCTGGAGCGCCTGCGGGCGCTGCTGAGCGAGGGGGGCGGGCTGATGGCGACGCTGGTCGTGCCTGAGGGCGACGGCGCCCAGCTGACGGACCCGACGAGCCCGGCGTTGCTCGCCGCGGAGGGCCCGCGCGCGGAGGGCAGGCGCGAGGAGTACGAGCTGCTGGTGGAGGCGATCTACGAGGGCTATCTGCTCCACTACGGCACGCCGCGCGTGGTGGGAGTGCCCGAGGAGGACCTGCGGCTGCTGGCGGGCGATCGGCTGTACGCGATCGGCCTCGCGCGCCTGGTCGCGCTCGGGGACACGGCCGCCGTGGCGGAGCTCGCCGACACGATCACGCTCAGTGCGCTCGCGCAGGGCGCCGAGAACGAGGCGCTCGCGGACGCGGTGTGGGCGGCGGGCGCGCACGCCGTCGGATGGGGCGCGAGCGAGTCGCACGCACGCGCCAAGGCACTCGTCAACGCCGGCGCGCCGGAGGCGTTCGAGGCTATGCGCACAATCGCCGAGGCCGTCCCAGCGTCGCCCTGAATCGCGCCTCGATATTGTTTGTGCTCGGTGTCAGATAAGCGCGCAAAGCACAAGTCCAAGTACACGCTCGATCGGGGCATCCCGGGCGCCTTCGAGGGCGAGACGGTGACGCGGCGACGGTTCATGACCGGGACCGCCCACACGGCGGGCGCGATCGCGGCCAGCTCGTTCGCGCTGCCCGCGCTCGGCTTCGCGCTCGGACCGATCTTCAAAAGCACGCCGCACCACTGGGAAGTCGTCGGCAACGTCGAACAGTTCGCGGACAACAACTACGTGCCGGTGATCCTCACCGTCGCCCCGAACATCGGCGAGGCCGGCAAGACGACGGTGTACGTGCGCAAGTTCAACCCGGAAATCGACACCGACCCATACGACAAGGACACGCCGTACATCGCGATCTCCAGCCGCTGCGCGCACCTCGGCTGCCCCGTGCGCTGGGTCGACGCGGCCGAGCGCTTCATCTGCCCCTGCCACGGCGGCGTGTACGACCTGCTGGGCCGTAGGGTGGGCGGGCCTCCAGTCAGGCCGCTCGACCGCTTCTACACGCGCGTGTCGGGCGAAAACGTCGAAGTCGGCCCGCGCTTCAGCGTCAACAGCGAGCTGCGACGCTTCTCCCCGCGCGACCCCGGCGAGCCACTCGACGGGCTCGGCCAGTACATGTATCCGTCGCGACCCGGCGCGCAGAAACTCTAAGCCGCCGCCGACCCAACGCAGATGCCAAAGCTCCCCAAGCTCCCAGCTCCACCAATGCCCGCCGCCCTGCAGGAGGCGCCTCCGCGCCCGGGCGAGGCCGGGAAGCCGACGCCGGTCGAGTCCGCCCAGCAGGCCGGAATCACGGTCGTCGACTGGGTCGACGAGCGCACCTCGCTGAGCGGCGCGGCGCGCTGGATGATGTTCCGCAAGGTGCCCAAGGGCACCAACTGGTTCTACACGCTCGGCTCGGCGACGATGTTCGCGTTCCTCTCGCAGGCGATGACAGGCGTGTTCCTCGCGATGTACTACCGCCCCGACCCATCGGGCGGCGCGTACGAATCGATCCGCTACGTGACCAACGACGTGTTCCTCGGCCAGTTCGTGCGCGGCATGCACAAGTGGGGCTCGAGCGTGATGGTGATCCTGGTGTTCCTGCACATGGGCCGCACGTTCTTCTTCGGCGCGTACAAGTACCCTCGCGAGCTCAACTGGGTGATCGGCGTGGTGCTGCTGATCCTGACGATGACGATGTCGTTCACCGGCTACCTGCTGCCGTTCGACCAGCGCGCGTACTGGGCGACGATTGTGGGCGTGAACATCAATGGAACCGGCCCGCTGCTGGGGCCCTACCTGAGCGACTTCCTGCGCGGCGGCTCGGAATTCGGCGCTACGACGCTCTCGCGGTTCTATGCGATCCACATGCTGCTCGTGCCGGGGCTGCTCGCCGCGCTGATTGGTGCGCACCTGTACCTGGTGGCGAAGCTCGGCACGACCGCGCCGCCGTGGCAAAAAGCCGAGAAACGCCCCGAGCTGCGCGAGACGGAGCTGTAGATGAACCAGCGTGAGAAGGAGGAGTACCTCCGCGAGTACGCGAGCCTGAAGGCGAAAGGCAAGCCGTTCTTCCCCTACGCGGTGGCGAAGGACGGCGCGATGGCGGTCGTGGTGATGGCCGTGATCATCACGATGTCGCTGGTGCTCGGCGCGGAGCTCGGCTCGAAGGCCAACCCGACGACGACCACATACGTGCCGCGTCCGGAGTGGTACTTCTTCTTCCTGTTCGAGCTCCTGCGCGTGATCAAGCCGCCGAGCCTCGTGGACCTCGCGACGATCGGCGTGCCGACTCTGTGCATGATTCTGCTGTTCCTGCTGCCGTTCTACGACCGCGGCCCGGAGCGTCGCCCCGAGCGTCGGCCGATCGCGACGACGACGGGGATCTTCGTGATCGCCGCGATGGCGTTCCTCACCTACCAGGGAGCGAATGCCGGCTCCCCGACGGCGATCGAAATGACGACGCCGGCGGCGGTGGTCCACGCGGGCGGCAAGCGCCTGGCGGAATACGAAGCGGGCGCGAAGGTGGTCGCCCAATCGGGCTGTCTGGCGTGCCACAAGATCGGCGAGAACGGCAACGCGGGGCCCGGCCCGAACCTCTCAAACATCGGCTCGCGCCTGCCGCGTCAGGGGATCGCGCGAACGCTTGTGAACCCGACGGCGCCGATGCCGTCGTTCAAGAACCTGCCTCCGCAGAAGTTCACGGCGATCGTCAACTTCCTCTCCCAGCTCAAGTAGCCCGGTCGTGCCTGCTCGTCTGCGAGACGGCGCCGGGCAGCTCGAAGCGGGCCAGGTCCGCGCGATGTTCGACCGTATCGCGGGCGTGTACGACCCGCTGAACACCGCGATGACCGCCGGCCTGCACCACCGCTGGCGCGAACGCGCCGCCGACCAGGCGCGCGTGGGGCCCGGCAGTCGCGTGCTCGACGTGGCGACGGGCACGGGCGATCTCGCGCTCGAGCTCGCGCGCAGGGTGTGGCCGGACGGCGAGGTGGTGGGCAGCGACTTCGCCGAGGGCATGCTCGACAGGGCGCGTACAAAGGCCGACAAGCAGGATCCGGGGCGTGTGCGCCCGCGCTTCGAATGGGCCGACGCGATGGCGCTGCCCTACACGGACGGGTCGTTCGACGCGGCGACCGTGGGCTTCGGCGCCCGCAACTTCGACGACCTGGGGCGCGGCCTCGCGGAGATGACGCGCGTGGTGCGCCCGGGCGGCAGGGTGGTGGTGCTGGAGATCACCACCCCCACGCGCGCGCCGCTGTCGATCTTCTATCGGGTGTGGTTCGACCGCGTGGTACCCGTGCTCGGCCGCGTGGCGGGCGAGGCGGGCGGCCTCGCGGCGCGGATGCGCGGCACGGACGCGGACTCGACGATCGCCGACGCGTACACCTACCTGCCCAACTCCGTCAAACGCTTCCCCGGTCCGGCGGCGCTCGCGGGCGAGATGGAGCGGGCGGGCCTGGAGGAGATCACCTACCTGCTGCTGGCGGGTGGGATCGTTGCGATCCACTCCGGGACGGTTCCGGGCGAGGCGCTGTGATGAGCGCGCTGGACAGCAGCGCGCCGAGCGCCGCCGAAGAGGGCATCGACGGTCTCGACGCGATCATGATCCGCGGCGGTGAGGCGCTGCGGGAGCGGATGGAGCGCACCGAGCGCCACCTCGAGCGCGTCACCGCGCAGGCAGGCGCGCCGCTCGCGAGCCACGCGAACGCGACGGTGCTCGCGGGAGGCAAGCGGCTCCGTCCGCTGCTGGTCGTGCTCGCGGCCGAGTCGGCGGGCGGTCCTCCGGACACTCCCGACGGCGAGGAGCGCCTTGTGCGCGCGGCGGTGGCGGTCGAGCTGGTGCACTCGGCGACGCTCGTGCACGACGACCTGATCGACGGCGCGCAACTCAGGCGCGGACATCCGACGGTGGCGGCGAACGCCGGGCGCCGGGTGGCGGTGGCGACCGGCGACCTGCTGTTCTCCCGGGCGTTCGCGGAGCTCGCGCGCAACGAGGATGCGGCCCAGCTGCACGCGCTCTCCGACGCGAGCTCGGCGCTGGCCGAAGGCGAGCTGCTCCAACGCGAGGACGCCTATGCGCCGCACGTGCCGGTCGAGCGCTACCTGCGGCGCTGCGAGCTGAAGACCGCCGCGCTGTTCGAGGCGGCCTGCAGGCTCGGCGCGCTCACGGCCGTGGAAGGCTCCGCCGTGCTCGCCGACGCGCTCGGTGCGTTCGCGCGCCGCATCGGGCTGGCCTTCCAGATGCTCGACGACGTGCTCGACGTGTCCGGGCCGGTGGAGCGGACGGGCAAGTCGCGCGGAACCGACCTGCTCGACGGGACGGTCACGCTGCCGTTCATCCTCGCGCGCGAACGCGAGCCCGACCTCGCCGCGCTCGACCTGACCGCGCTCGACGGGCCGGTCGAGGCCGAGGCGCTGTGCGAGCGGATCGCCGCGACGGGCGCGCTGGACGAGGCGAGAGAGCAGGCGCTCGCGGTGGTCGCGACCGCCAAGGCGGCGCTCCCGGAGGTGCTCCCGGACGGGCGGTCGGCGTTGCTGGAGCTGGTCGCCGACGCGGTCGTCGAGCGCTACCGCTGAAGCGAGCGCTGGGACGTCAGAAGTCGGTGGGGGTGATCAGGTCGGCGTCGAGCGCGCGAATGAAGAACTCGATTTCCTCTGACATGTTCGCGTGCGTCATGCGCCTGAGATCGCCCAGCAGAGCGCTCGAGCCGCGGTCGAGCTCGTCGTCGAGACGTTCGACGGAGGCCTGGTCGAACACCCCCTCGCGGCGAGACTCGCACTCGGGGCAGCGCAGGATGATGCGCCAGTGACGAGGACCTTCCTCGGACCAGTCGAGCGGGTAGACCAGCTCCCCGGAGCAGTGAAAGCAGAGGTGCAGCTGGTCGGGCGGGCAGACGCTCTCGGCGGCACTCGCGTGCTCTCCGTAGACAAGGTGCAGCTGCTCCTTGCCCGACGGCTGCCGGGGGTGTTGTGCTTTGGGGTCTTTGTCGGTTTCCATGCTGCTTCCCGTTCGTCATCGACGCGCGAACGAACGGGCTTTAGCCCCGTGGCGGCGCGCTCTACCGGTTGTGCCCGCGGCCGACTACCGAGCCGCGCGCGGGCATCCCGGCCCGCATGGACGCATAGACGCGCGGTGGTAGGTTCATGAGGCCCATGGTCAGCGCGATCCGTACGGTCGGACACGAGGAGCGTCTCTCCCTCGTGGATCACCTCGACGAGCTACGCACGCGCCTGATGATCAGCGGCGCGGTCCTCGCGGTGGCGTTCGGATTCTGCCTATGGCAGAACCACGCACTGTTGAAAATCATCAACAAGCCGCTGACGTCCCAGACCCGCAAGCAGGTGGAAAAGGGCGAGGGCACGACCGGCCAGGCGGTGCTCGCCCAGAAGGGCGTGGTGAAGGTCGCGGAAGATACCCGCGGCGCGCTGGTCCTGCTCGCCCAACCGGGCAGCGGCCTGTCATCGAGCACGCGCGCTCAGCTGCACCCCCTGCTCGAAGCGCTGAAGGCCGACGTGGCGAAGATCCCGCGCAACGCAGTGGGCGACAAGCCCGTGACGCTCGGCGTGGGCGAGCCGTTCACGACGACGATCACGGTGACGCTGTACTTCGCGCTGATCCTCTCGCTGCCGGTGATCCTGTACGAGCTCTACGGCTTCATCCTGCCGGCGCTCAAGCCGAATGAGAGACGCGCCGCGGTACCGCTGCTCACGGCCGTCCCGTTCCTGTTCGCGGCGGGCGTGCTGTTCGGCTACTTCGTGGTGCTCCCGGCGGCGGTGCGCTTCTTCGTGAACTTCAACTCGAGCGAGTTCAACGTGCTCGTCCAGGCGAGCACCTTCTACAGCTTCGCCTCCACGGTGCTGCTCGCGATGGGCCTGGTCTTCCAGGTCCCCGTGTTGATCCTCGGCGCCACGAGGCTCGGTCTCGTGACTCCGACCCAGCTGCGCCGCAGTCGCCGCTACGCGCTCTTGGCGTGCGCGAGCGTGGCGGCGTTCCTGCCGGGGGACGCGGTGACGCTCGTGTTGGAGACCGTCCCGCTGTACGTGTTGTATGAGGCGAGTATTCTTATCGCTACGTTCATCAAGCCCGCCGGCGGCGAGGTCCAGGAAGACCCCAGTCGCAGGGCCGATGGCGGCGGGGAGTCGGCCGGGGGACCGCCGCCATCAACGCCTGACCAAGCGCAACCAACCGTGCAGCAGATAATCGACCACGTGGACAGAGGGCTCTCCGACTGATGCTGTTCGACCTGAGAGGTCGCGGCCGTCGTCGCATGGTCCGCGTGATCTACACCGGCCTGGCGCTGCTGATGGGCGTCGGCCTGGTCGGCTTCGGCGTGGGCAGCTTCGGCGGCGGCGGGCTGTTCAACGCGGCGACGAGCAACGAAGGCTCCAACGCCGCGAGCTTCGCCAACCAGATCAAGAAGTACGAAAAGCTCACGAAGCTGCACCCGCGCCAGGCGAGCGGGTGGGAAGGCCTGACGAAGAACCTGCTCCACGAAGCGGGCGGCGAAGAATTCACGACGAACACCGGGCTCGTGACGAGCAAGGGCCAGGTGCTCTACAAACGCGCGTCGCAGGCGTGGAACAGCTACATCGCGCTGAACCCGCCGAAGCCGAACGCGGAACTCGCGCAGCTGATGTTCACGGTGTACGGGGAAACGGGGCTGAACGAACCGTCGAAGGCCGTGGAAGTCCTGCAGATCGTGGTCGCGGCTCGTCCGACCGCCGCGTACTACGCGCAGCTCGCGATCTACGCGTACAAAGCGAGCAACACCCGCCTCGGCGACCTGTCCGCCGCGAAGGCGGTGAGCCTCGCCCCGGCCAACTCGCGCACGCGCCTGAAGCGCGAACTCTCCGAATACAAGACCAACCCGTCGGGCGAAAAGGTCGTCACGACGAAGACGAACGGCAAAACCTACGAAGGCAAACTGAACTCCAAAGGCGAAGTCAAGGAAGCCAAACTCGTTCCGACGACGTCGAAAACGACGAGCACCAAAGGCACCACGAAAAAATAGCCCCAGGGCACTCGCATGGAGCGCTCGTCGAAGGACACGCCTCGCTACACCGCCCGCCTGCTCGTGGGCTGCGCTGACCGGCCGGGAATCGTGGCGGCGGTGTCCGGTTTCCTGTTCGAGCGCGGCGCGAACATCGTCTCCTCGCACCAGTACTCCTCCGACCCCACGGGCGGCCGCTTCTTCCTGCGCACCGAGTTTTTCCTCGACGGGGAGCTCGACCGAGGCGGCTTCATGGAGAGCTTCGACGCGGAGGTGGCGGGCCGTTTCGAGATGGACCGCGAGATCCGCTGGTGGGGCGAGCGCCAGCGGATGGCGATTCTCGTCTCGCGCCGCGACCACTGCCTACAGGACCTCCTGTGGCGCTGGCGCCGCGGCGAGCTCGACGCGGAGATCGTGGCGGTGATCTCGAACCACCCCGACCTCGAGCCCGAGTGCGCGGCGGTGGGCGTCCCATTCCACCACGTGCCGGTCGAGGAGGGCCGCAAGGCGCAGGCGGAGGCGCGGATGCTCGAGCTGTTGGCGGGCAATGCCGAGTTGCTGGTCCTCGCGCGCTATATGCAGGTGCTCAGCGGCGACTTCCTCGCCCGCGCCCGCATGCCCGCGATCAACATCCACCACTCGTTCCTGCCCGCGTTCGCGGGCGCCGACCCCTACCGCAGGGCGCGCGAGCGCGGCGTGAAGCTGATCGGCGCGACCGCCCACTACGTCACGGAGGAGCTCGACGACGGGCCGATCATCGACCAGGACGTGGTGCGCGTCGACCACCAGCAGACGGTCCACGACCTCGAGCGCGTGGGCCGCGACGTGGAGCGCCTGGTGCTCGCGCGGGCGGTCGCCCTGCACCTGGACGACCGCGTGATCGTGGACGGTCGACGCACGATCGTCTTCTGAGGGTGCTGGCCAAGCCCCAGCTTGGGTAGAATCGACGCGAGCCGGCTGTCTCGTCGGCACGCTCTCGGGCCGTTAGCTCAACCGGCAGAGCAGGGGCCTCTTAAGCCCAAGGTTGCAGGTTCGATTCCTGCACGGCCCACTCGTTTTCGCGACAGCCGACCCGGGTTTCCCGTAGGCCTTGGCGTTGCGCTTGAGGGCAGCGATCTCGCGTCAGCCGGGTCTTGCCACGGACCCGAACTCCTCGCGGCATGCAAATCATTTGATTATGCACGACGCGTGGTAGCTACTTAGGCTCGCACATTTGGATATGCAGAAACGGCGCTGGTAAATTCGGCGCAATTCTGCAATTCTTCCCATCGTGAAGAATCTAGCGACACAGTCGGACGTCAAAATTCTCGCTGCTTGCAGCGATGAGGATCGTCAAGGCATCCTACTCCGCTTGTACAAGAAGCCAGCTACCCAGAAGGAGCTGATTGCGGAGTTGCAACTGAGCTCCGGCACGATCAGTAAGCACATGAGAGTCCTCGAGGAAGCTGGTCTGGTGCTGCGAAGCCGCAGCCACAGTCCATACAGACTGACCGTCGGAGAGGAGATCTGGCAACTGCTGAGAGCTACAACCAACGTCTCTCAAGCCATTTCAAGGCTGACGGAAGAAGCAATCGAAGAACGCAGCAAGGAGCTGCAGCGAGCGGTGATGACAGAGGCAGAGGAGTCGGCGCGTAGTAGGGGTGCATAGATGATCTTCAACCCCTATGCATTTGCCGCCATCGATCGTTCTCCCCAGTCTGAACAAGGAGGCTGATCGAGCGTGCCACCGGACGAGCCCGAGATGGACCCCGCCGAGGGCGGGCTCGTGCGATCGCTCGCGAGGATGGCAATCGCACCGCTCACCAGCCTGGTGATCGCCGGCGTATCCCATGCTGCTCTGGATGTTCCTGAGGGCGTTGTGGCGCGCGTCTTGGCCCTCGTTCTTGAGATACAGGCGACTCTTTTTGCCGCTCGCTTTGTGACACACATTGAGCTGAAGTATTGGCAGTGGACCTCGCCCCGCCATCGCGTCTTGTGCGGGCTTATGGTGGTGGAGGGTCTGATAGCCGTCGGCTTCTTGATGACGGGACCGCTCCTATTCTTCGAAATAGGCGCGCCCAGCCCGCACAGCTTGAGCGTGCTGGAGTTCGACGCGGCCATCGTCCTGTTTTTCGCGATCCTTGTTCAGAGTCTCTTGGTGTCTTATCTCGTCGAGACTCTCAAGCTTGAGCGCGGCAGCGAGAACGCCAAGCACTGCCTCGTCGTTAGGGTTCTCAGGAGTTCGGCGATGCGCCTTGAGCTGGAGTGGTTGGTCAGGCGCTTGCAGAGGACGACGCCCGTAAATCATCTGAGTGTTTTGGTGCTGTGGATCCTGATCTCCCTATGCTCGGTGGCGTTCGCGAACAGCCCATCGGTGGGGCCCACAATCATCGGCTATCTCACTCCTAAGGAAGATCTAGGCGCCGATGCCACTGCTGATGAGATTGCGCGGCGCGCGTCTTTTCTAGCCGGCTGTGGTGCGCCGGGCGAGAAGAGCGATCTCGGCTCTACGATCCCGGCGAAACTGCGCACCGAAATGTATTCGCAGTGGTTCGGAAAAGGTCGAGGTCTTGGTGAAATATTCGGTGGGTGTATCAATCCAGCGCATGAGGTTGGGCATACCGGCGTGTGGGCTGCCGCTGGCTCATGCGACGGGATGTTTCGAAGCTTGGCCGTCGCCACGCCTAACGGGCCGGGTGCCATTCTTCTCTGGGGTCCAGGTCGCTTTGCCCTTGAAGAAGCCGCAGCAGGGCGATTGCTGAGCGCGACAGCGCACGTGCTTGTGGGTAGCGGAGATATGTACACGGTTACTACGACCTCGGGCACGAGCGTCTTCCTTCGAGTCGAATTGTCGAACGGTGATGGTGGGCTTAAGGGCAAGCCGCGCACCTGCTCTCAGATCAAGGAAGACCCCGTGCCCTTTTTGCGTATTCCACCGGCCCTAACCCGCTTGTGGGTATCTGAGATGCAGTCCGAGGAAAGGTGGCTCTGGCCTCGTCTCGAGATCGGCTTGGAAAGCGACCATGGGTTCGAATTCCACAGCCTGAATCGAGCCGACACGACCCGCCGGACGGCAAAATGCGACTCTGAAACTAGCTGCACACTAGTAGTGGGCGGCTCAAAATCCGAGAGTTCAGGCTATGGGCAAGTGAGCATCGAAAAGCTCATGGCATATGCCCCAGCCCCGTTCTGAGGCACATCTCCACGCCTGGAACGGAAACTCAGGCCACAGCACTCCCCGCAATAATCGTCTGCTTCCCAGCCTCCGTCCAAACGACCTGCTCTCGCCCCGGCCCAACCCCGATCATCGCGATGTCCACGCCGATGTGCTCGGCGATGAAGTCGAGGTATTCGCGGGCGCCGGCGGGAAGGTCTGAGAGCGTGCGGCACTCGCCGAGGTCCTCCTTCCAGCCGGGAAGCTCGGTGAGCTTGGCGGTGGTGTGGTGCAGGACTGTCTGGTGGTAGGGGAAGTCCTCGAACTCCGCGCCTTCGCTGCCCTCGTAGCTGGTGCAGACCTGGATGCGGTCGAGGCCTGAGAGGACGTCGAGCTTGGTGATGACGAGCGAGGTCATGGTGTTCAGCCGTGCGGCGTAGTGGAGCGCGACGAGGTCGAGCCAGCCGGTGCGCCTGGGCCTGCCGGTGGTCGTGCCGAACTCGCCGCCACGGGACCTGATCGTCTCGCCCATATCTTCGTGCAGCTCGCTCGGGAACGGGCCCGCTCCGACGCGCGTGGTGTAGGCCTTGGAGATGCCCCACACCTCGTCGATTGCCATCGGGCCGATGCCGCTGCCGACGCACGCGGCGCCCGCGAGCGGGTTGGAGGAGGTGACGAACGGATACGTGCCGTGGTCGATGTCGAGCATTGCGCCCTGCGCACCCTCGAGGATCACGACCTTGTTGTCGTCGAGCATCTGCCACATCAGCTTGGCGGTGTCCGCGATGTGCTGCTCCAGTCGGTGGCCGAACGTGAGGTATTCCTCGACCATCGTGTGCAGGTCGAGCGCGGGGTCCTTCTCGAAGGGGCGCAGCGAGAGGCGCTTGGGCTCCATCGCGGCGACGATCTTCTTCTTCAGGATCTTCTCGTCGAGCAGGTCCTGCACGCGGATTCCGAGCCGCGCGGCCTTGTCCGCGTAGCATGGGCCGATCCCGCGGCGGGTGGTGCCGATCTGCAGGCTCCCGAGTTTCGCCTCGCCCGCCGAGTCCAGGAGCATGTGGTAGGGCATGATCAGGTGGGCGTTGGAGGAGATGCGCAGCCCGCCCACGTCCACGCCGCGGGCGCGCAGCCCGTCCAGCTCGCTGATCAGCACCTTCGGGTCGATCACCACGCCGTTGCCGATCACGCAGCGCTTGCCGGGGTAGAGGATCCCGGAGGGGATCAGGTGGAGCTTCCACTCCACGTCGCCGCGCACGATCGTGTGGCCGGCGTTGTTGCCGCCCTGGAAGCGCACCACGGCGTCGCCGTGTTCGGCGAGCAGATCGGTGATCTTGCCCTTGCCCTCGTCGCCCCACTGGGCGCCAACTATCACTATGCCTGGCATCGCTAGTGAAGTTTACGGACGGTCGGCCGTCGAACCGTGCTCGTGCAGATAAAGACCTGGAGCGTCCTCCGGCGATCGCGAGAACTTGCTCTCGTCCGCTGGGTACGTTTTTCGGTCGTCTTTTCCGTTGAGCGGCAAGACGTCGCCGCAGATCTCGACGAGCCGCGACACAGTACGAGCGCCTAGGCGCTCCGAGAGCTCGTCTGGCATCAGGTTTGTCGTCGCAATAATCGCTCGCTCAGCCTCATAGCGGGCGTTGATGATCGAGTAGAGTTGCTCGAGTACCCAGTCCGTTGTGTTCTCTGCCCCGAGATCATCGATGTGGAGCAGGTCAACCTCCGTCAAACGGTCGATCAGATCTAGCTTTCCTCCGGAGTCCATCGACTCGCGCAGGAGGTTGAGCATCCGAGGGAGCGAGTAAATCGCAACTGAGCGATCCGCTTCAAGCGCAGCTTTTGAGACAAGCATCGCCAGGGTTGTCTTGCCAGTGCCGATGTCGCCCTGGATCCACAGCCCCTTGCCGCCATCGAGGTTCTTGCGGATCTGCCGAACATAGCTGCGCACTTGGCTTACTTGATAAGTCGCTCGTCGCTCGATCTCGGGGAGGGGCTGGCGGTCAAACGAGACACCCTCGTAGCGCTTGGGAAGTCGTCCCTCTAGGCGAGCCGTCCTGCGCCGAGCGATCCTTCCCTGGCGGCAGCCGCAGTCTGTGGCGGTGTTTGTCTCCTCATCGACTAGGAAGCCGCTCCCGTCGCATAGGCCCAGAGCGCATGCGCCCGAGATCGTCGGCTTCCTGAAACGCAGATCCTGGATCTGGGGGAAGTCTTCTCCGAGATATCCAGGTCGCTCGTCGCTCATTGTTCGTAGCGCTCGCCGGCGTAGTTCATGAACTTCGGGTACTCCTTCTGGAACGTCAGCGTGACTTTCCCGACCGCCCCGTTCCGATGCTTCGCGATCAGCAGGTCGGCCTCGCCGGGGCGCTCGGAGTCCTCGTTGTAGTACTCGTCGCGGTAGATGAACATCACCAGGTCGGAGTCTTGCTCCAGGTTTCCACTCTCGCGCAGGTCCGACAGCTGCGGCTTCTTGTCCGGGCGGGTCTCGACCGCGCGGCTGAGCTGCGACAGCGCGATCACCGGCACCCCCAGCTCGCGCGCGAGGATCTTCAGCCCACGGCTCAGCTCGCCCACCGCGGTCACGCGGCTGTCGTAGCGGCTGTCGGTGCGCATCAGCTGCAGGTAGTCGATGATGATGAGGCCCAGGCCGCCCTCGCACTGGCTGTGCAGGCGCCTCGCCTTCGCGCGGATCTCGAGCATCCCCACGTCGCTCGAGTCGTCCACCCACAGCGGCGCCGCCGCGAGGCGCTGGCTGGCGTTGAGGATCTTCGGCCAGCGCTGCTCGGAGACGCGGCCCTTGCGCAGCTCCTCCCCCTTGATGCGTGCCTGAGAGGCCACGAACCGCTGTGCGAGCTCCGCCTCCGCCATCTCCAGCGAGAACAGCGCGACGGGCTTTTTGTGCTCCACGGAGGCGTTCTCCGCGATGTTGCACACGAGCGCGCTCTTGCCCATCGCGGGGCGCGCGGCGATGATGATCAGGTTGCCCGGCTGGAAGCCGCCGGTGATCTCGTCGAGGTCCTTGAAGCCGGACGGGGTGCCCGTCAGCGACGTGCCCTCGAGCGAGAGCCGGTGCATCTTGTCGAGCTCCTCGTGGAGCACTTCCTCGATCGCGCGGAAGTCCTGCTGGCGGTCGTCGCGCCCGACCTCCAGCATCGCCTTCTCCGCCTGCTCCACCAGCTCGCGCGGAGGCGCGTCGTGGCCGAGCACGCTCTCCTGGATCTCGTAAGAGGTCTTCAGCAGGCGCCTCAGCAGCGCGTTCTCGCGCACGATCTGTGCGTAGCGGCGCGCGTGCCCGGCCGCGGGCACCACGCCGGTCAGCTCGTCCACGGTGGCCGCTCCGCCTACGTCCTCGAGCTTGCCCGCCTGGCGCAGCCGGTCGGTGACCGTCAGCACGTCCACCGGCTCGCTCTCGTTGTAGAGGGCGAGCATCGCCTCGTAGATCAGCGCGTGGCGCTCGCGGTAGAAGTCTTCCGCGCGCAGCCCCTCTTCGATCACCAGCGCGTACAGCGAGCGGTCAGACAGCAGGATCGCGCCGAGGACGGACTGCTCGGCGTCGAGGTTGTGCGGCGGCGTGATCGCGCCCGCCGAGGCGCCAGCTGCGCCGTTGGATGTGGGTACCGCGCTTATGGCCATGGTCGTGCCGAGTCTAGGCCGCGCCCGAGCGCGGCCCAGCGGTCGTTCCCGCAAATGCGGCGCGAAAAAGATGCGGCGTCGTCACGAACACATGTTCGCAGCAACCAAAGACGGACCCGCCACGCCCGGTGGCAGTTCTCGGCTAAGCGGAGGAGTTGAGACGAGCGTCCCTCGCCGCGTAGCGGCCTGGGACGCTCCGGCTCAATCTCCGGAGCGCCTATTTCTTGGCAACAACCATGGTCTTGATCGTCGCGGTCACACCGTCGACCACTTCGACCACCACCATGTAGGTGCCGACGTTCTTGATCGGCTCGGGGAGGTGCACGCCGCGTTTGTCGATCCGCAGCCCACGAGCTTCGCGGATCGCGCTCGCGATGTCCTGCGCCGTGACGGACCCGAACAGCCGTCCGTCCGCGCCGGCCTGCTGCGGGATCGTCAGCACCGTGCGGTTCAGCAGGTTGACGTTCTCCTGTGCTTTCTCGACCGCTTCGCGCGCCATCCGCTCGGCCGCCGCCTGACGCTGGCGGATCGTCTCTATCGCGCCTTTGGTCGCCGGCTGGGCGAGGTTACGCGGGAGCAGGTAGTTGCGCAGGTAGCCCTTCGATACGTCCACCACCGCACCCTGCTCACCGAGAGCCTCGACGTCCTTGAGGAGAATCGCTTCGGGCACCGTTACCCCTAGCGGTCGCCGCGGTCGCCGCGCTCACGACGGGGGCTGTCGTCGCGGCCACCCTCGTTCACGTAGGGCAGCAGCGCCAGCTCGCGCGCCCGCTTGACCGCACGCGCGATCTGCACCTGGTGGCGGCGGCACGAGCCGGTGATCCGCCGCGAGCGGATCTTGCCCTTCTCCGAGATGAACTTCTTCAGCGAGGCGATGTCCTTGTAGTCGACCTGGTCGACCTTGTCGCGGCAGTGCTGGCAGGGCTTGCGCCGGCCGCTGCCGGCCGCGCCCTTCTTGTCCCTGCGACGAACCGGCTTGCCGCGACCGCGTGCCTTGGCCATCAGAGTTCTCCGCCGCAGCTGCGGTTACGATCGAGCATGGATACGGTGGAAAACACTAAGACCTCGCTGTCTGGCTAGAACGGAATGTCGTCGTCGCCGGCTCCGCTGGCGACAGGTGCGGGCTGGAAGTCCCCTTCGTCTACCGGGACGTCGCTACCCCTGGAAGCTCCATTGCCGGCGAATCCGCCCCCGCCGGAGGCATCGTCGCGCGAACCCAGGAACTGCACCGAGTCGGCAATGATATCGATGTCCTGGCGTTTTGCACCCTCCTGGGTCTCCCACTCCCGCCACTCCAGGCGTCCGTCGATCGCCACGGGGCGTCCCTTGGAGAGATAGCGGGCCGCATTCTCGCCCTGCGCGCCCCACACGGTGACGTTGAAGTAGTTCGGCTTGTCCTCCCATTCGCCGCTGCTTCCCTTGCGGCGGGTGTTGCAAGCGATGCGGAGCTTGCACACCGAAGTGCCGCTCGGCAGCGAGCGCAGCTCCGGGTCGGCGGTGAGGTTCCCGGTCAATACGACCCGGTTGATGTTTGTGGCGGCCACGGCTCTATTCCTTTCAGCTTGTTCCTCGTGCGGTCCTCGGACCTTGAAACTCGAACGATCGAGTCTAGACCGGCCTTCGGGCGTGACGCGAGCGCCACGCCCAGACGACCCCGCTTATTGCGAGGATCGCTTCGTGCGCGTGGAGGTGCGGAACACCTCGTCCCAGTATGGCGCGCTGATGCCGAAGCCGCGCGTGTCGTCCTGGAAGTGGTGGCGCATGTGCCGCTCGCGCAGCATCCGGCCGAGGCGTCCGTGCGGGCGGAAGTGGTGCAGGTAGTAGTGCATCATGTCGTAGATCAGGTAGCCCGTGAAGAAGCCCGCGCCGAGCGCCGGCGCGTAGCGCGAGCCGAACACGACGTAGAGCACCCCGAACACCGCCGCCGCGAGCGGGACGCTCACAGCGGGGGGCATCACGAGCCGCAGGGGGTCGTTGGGGTGGTCGTGGTGGACGCCGTGGATGATCCAGTGCAGGCGCGCCCCAAGACCGTCCTCGGGCTCGAAGTGGAACACGAGCCGGTGCAGCCAGTACTCGAACAGCGTCCACAGCGCGTAGCCCGCCACGGCCAGGCCCAGCACCGACACGACGCCGAGGCTCGAGAGGCCCCAGGCCGCCATCGCGGCGATCGCCGGCCCGAAGATGATCACCGGCACGCTCGGGTGCACGCGCGAGAGCGCGTCGAGCGCCCGCGACTCGAACATCGGCGGCGAGGCCCGCAGCACGTCGGTCCTACTGGTGGTGCGGTCGCTCATGTCCTCGGCAGCCCAGTTCATCGGTCCGATCTTATTACTCCACACGAGAACATCACGTGCGTAGTAACCCACGACTCCTCGCGGAGATATCCAGCTTTGGAACTTAGGCGAGGTCAGCGACGGGTACGTCGGCGAGCGCCGGAGCCTCGATCGGCTCAGCCTCCTCGTGAGCCTCTGGCTCAGTGCGCCGCGCGGGCGGCGCCGAGGAGGAGCGCATGTCCGGAGCGTCGGGCACCCCGGGCTTCAGCTTGATGATCCGGAAGCGCACGAGCCCGTCGGTGATGCGCAGCGTGCGGTCGAGGCCGCTGAGCAGGTCCGGGCTTCCCGCGTGGAACTGCAGCAGGTGGTACTCCGCGCTCGACTGCTTGTCGATCGGGTAGGTCAGCGGCCGCTCGCCCCACTCGTCGTGGCGCAGCAGCTCGCCCTGCGCCTCGATCGTCGCGCGGGTGTCGGCGACGATCTTCGCGCGCGTCGCATCCTCGGCCTTGGGGTCGAGCAGGAGCACGAGGTCGTATGTGGGTGCGGGCAGGGTCATGGGTCGCTGCGCGAAAGAGTAGCGGGTCGCGCGAGCTTCTACCCCGCGCGTCCCTTCGCGCGGATGTCTGCGAGCTGCTCGTCGATCCAGTCGCCGGGGTCGCGCGAGGTCACGATCTCCACCAATCCGTCGGCTCTCCTGCGGCGCTCGTGCGGCTCCATCGTCAGCGCCGCGTAGATCGAGTTGGCCAGCTCCTGGATGTCGAACGGGTTCACCGACAGCGCGTACTCGCCGAGCTCCTCGTGTGCGCCGGTGTTCTCCGAGAGGATCGACACGCCCTCGCGCTCGTTGACGATCGGACCCTCCTTGGCGACGAGGTTCATGCCGTCGAACATCGCGTTCACCAGCAGCACGTCGTAGTGCTTGTACGCGGCCATCGCCTCGTCCAGGTCGTCGCGCAGCTTCAGCTGGATCGGCATCCAGTCGGGGGTGCCGTGGCGGTGGTTGACGACCGCCACGAGCGCCTCGATCCGCTCCAGGTACTCGGCGTACTGGGGCACATCGGTCCGTGAGGGCATCATCTGCGCCATGAACGTCACGCGCTCGGAGAACTCGGGGTGCTGCTCGAGGAACAGGTCGAACGCGGAGAACCCGCGCAGCACGTTCTTGCTCAGGTCGGCGCGGTCCACGCGCAGGATCAGGAAGTCGCGGCGGCGGCGCAGCAGCTCCTCCTCGAACTGGCTCACGCGCTCGCCCTGGGCGATCTGGCGCGTCGCCTTGTGGTCGATCGGCAGCGGATAGGCCCTCACCCATACCTCGCGGTCGCGGAACTTCACCACGCCGCGCTCGAAGTCCACGTCGAGGTCCATCAGATCGCGACAGCACTGCAGGAAGTTGTGCCTGTAGGAGCGGGTGTGGAAGCCCACGATGTCGTTCGCGAGCAGCCCCGCGAAGATCTCCTCGCGGATCCGTGTCGGCAGCACCCGCCAGGAGTCCGGCTGGGTCCACGGGATATGGATGAAGTGGTGCAGGAACACGTCCGGGCGAGCCCTGCGGACGAGGTCCGGCAGCGTGTAGAGGTGGTAGTCGTGGACCATCACCACCGGTTCGGCGGTGTCGTGCAGCTGCTCCACCACGGCGCGCGCGAGGTCTTCGTTGACGACGTTGTAGCCGAACTCGAACGCCTCGATCTCCTCGCGGCGGATGTCTGGCGCGTTGGACAGGTCCCACAGGTAGTGCTGGATGAACCACAGCATCGGGTTGGCGAACTCGTTGTAGAAGCGGTCGTACGCGTCCGGGTCGCTCACCACCAGGCGCACGTGGTATTCCCCGCCCGCCGGCGATCGCACCGGGAACGCGTGGCCGCCGTGCGCACGCGAGACGTTCGCGTCGTGCTCGTTCATCGCCGAGGCGATCCAGATCGCTTCGCGGTGGGACGCGAGGCCCGTCAGGGCCGTCACCAGTCCGCCGGAGCCGCGCTGGACCTCACCGTCGGCCTGGAAAGTGACCGGACCGCGGTTGCTGACCAGCACCAGCGGAGTCCGCTGTGCCGGCTCCCCGGTCATGCTTCGCGCAGCTCGTTGAAGATCTTGAGGTAGTCGCGCAGGTAGCGCGGGGTGAGGAAGTGCGTGCGGACGTGCTCCTTGCCACGTTTGCCGAGCGAGCGGCCCAGCTCCGGGTCGCGCAGGATCTCGAGCGTGCGCTCGGCGCATTCCTCGGCGCTGGAGACGAGGTAGCCGGTGACGCCGTCCTCGATCTGCAGGGGTATCCCGCCGACGTTGCCGCCGATGAACGGACGCCCCTTCCAGATCGCCTCCGACACCGTCAGCCCGAACCCCTCGCGGGTGGACTTCTGGATCAGGACGTCGGCGTGGGACTGGAACGCGTTGACCTCGATCGCGCCGACGTTGTTGAAGTTGTTGAGGATGTGCACGTCGGGGTCGCCGTCGGCGTGGGCGACGGTGGCGTTGAAGAAGTCCCAGCCCTCGGGGTCGTCGCTGGCCATCGAGCCCACCAGCGCCAGCTGCACGTCGGGGTTCGTCTGCTTGACCTGACGATATGAGTCGATCACCCCCAGCGGGTCCTTCCACGGGTCGAAGCGCGAGACCTGGCAGATCAGCGGCCGGTCGAGGTCGATGCCGAACTGCCCGCACACGAACGCCGCGTCCTCCGGCGAGAGCGCCATGTTCTTCGGCGTCAACGGGTCGATCGCGGGCGGCACCACGTTGACGTGGCCGCCCATCCCCGTGGGGACGTACTCGCGCATGTGGAACAGCGACTGCGGGTAGTCCTTGATGTAGGGCAGCAGCTGCGCGATCGTGTCCGGGTTGGGGGTTGACACGTCGATGTGGCAGCGCCACACCCAGCCCTTGGACTTCTCCGGGACGAGCTGGAAGAGCGCTGCGGGCTGGGGGTCGTGCACGAGGCACACGTCCCACCCATCGGAGAGCTCCCTGGCGTTCATCTCGTTGTACTTGCGCCAGGTCGCCCACTGCTCCTCGTCGAGGTCCTGCGGCGCGCCTTGAAGTGCGTTGTGCATGAGCTTGGTCGCGTTGAAGAACTCTTCGCGGCCGTAGATCACGTGCCACTCGCAGTCGAGTCCCACGTCGCGCATCAACGGCACGAGCGTGTAGAGGATCTCCGAGACGCCTCCGCCGAACGCGGTCGCGGAGATGTGCACCACCCGCTGACCCTTCAGCGGCTCGGCCAGCTCACGGATTTCGGCGATCAGATCGCGCCCGCAGATGTGGGTGTAGTCGGCGAGTGTCTTGTGGCCTACGGCGACGGGCTGGAGCACGCGCCGGCACGATACCTAACCGCGCGCGCTGATCCGGCCTCGTGGTCTTTCGCAGTTTGCGGGCCTGTACCCACACGAGGAGCCGAGGCGAGAACTATCGTCTAGGCGGATGCTCAACGGGCGCCTCTATCGCGCGGCCTTCGTGCCCTTCCTGTTCGCACTCGCAATCGCCGCGTTCTCGCTCGGGGGGCGCCCGCTGCCGCTCACCTCGACGCTCGCCCCCGACGCGTTCGAAGGCAAGCGTGCCTTCGCCGAGCTGAACCGCCTCGCGGCGACCTTCCCCGAAAGGCGTCCCGGCAGCGCGGGCGACGATGCGCTCGCCAACTACGTCATGCGTATGCTCGAAGGGCTCGGCGGCAGCGCCGGTGGAGGCTTCTCGGTGCACGAGCAGCGCTTCGAAGCGCAGACGATAGACGGCGAGCGCACGCTGAGCACCGTCGTCGCGCAACGGCCCGGCTCCACCAACGCCGCGCCGATCGTGATCGTCGCGCACCGCGACGCGGCGGTACGAGGCTCGCGGGCGGAGCTGTCGGGGACGGCGGCGCTGCTCGAGCTGGCGCGGGTGTTCGCGGCGCGCGAGACGAAGCGCACGATCATCCTCGCGTCCACCAGCGGCGGCAGCGGCGGCGACGCCGGCACAAGCGAGCTGCTTGCCAGCCTGCACGGGCCCTTCGACGCGGCGATCGTGCTCGGCGACGTCGCCGGCGTCCATGGACGCCGGCCGTCGGTGGTGCCCTACTCCGACGGCTTCGGCTCCGCGCCCCTGCAGCTGCAGCGCACGGTCGTGGACGCGCTCAAGAACGAGGCCGCCTACGACGCCGGCGCACCGAGCCTGTTCGGCCAGCTGGCGCACCTCGCGTTCCCGCTCGCGGTGGGCGAGCAGGGCGTGCTCGACCGCGACGGCCTCCCGGCGGTGCTCGTCCAGGTCTCCGGCGAACGCGGCCCCTCCCCCGGGCAGGTGGTGAGCGCGGAACGGATGGAAGGGTTCGGTCGCGCGACGCTCAGCGCGGTCGACGCCCTCGACAAGGCCCCGGATGTCTCCCACGCGATGCAGGGCGGCCTGCTGCTGCAGCGCAAGACCGTGCCCGCGTGGGCGCTGAGGCTCCTCACCGGGATGCTGCTCGTGCCGGTGCTGGTGGCGCTCGCCGACGGCCTGGCGCGTGCACGCCGAAGGCGCCTGCGCGTGGGCCGGTGGACGCTGTGGACGCTCAGCTGCGCCCTGCCGTTCTTCGCGTGCGCGCTGTTCGCGTACCTGCTCGGCTGGCTGGGAATCGTCGGCGCAGCGCCGTCGGTGCCGGTCCTGCCGAGCGCCATGCCGTTCGACGGGAAGGCCGCCACCGCGGTAGTCGCGGCGCTGCTCACGTTCGCGCTGTCGTGGCTCCTGTGGGTGACGCTCGTGCGGCGTCTGGGCTGGGGCGCGCGAGCCGACCCGGAGACCGGCGGCCTGGCGATGATGATCGTGGCGCTGGGGATCGGCGTGGTGGTGTGGGCGGCCAACCCGTTCACCGCTCTGCTGATGCTGCCCGCGCTCCACCTCGGCCTGCTGCTCGCCTCGCCCGAGCTGCGCCCCCGGCGCGGCGGCTCCTACGCGCTGATCGCGGTCGCGATGGTGCCGCTGGTACTGCTCGTCGTCTTCTATGCCCACCAGCTCGGCCTCGGGGCGGGCGGGGTGGCGTGGACGGGCCTGCTGCTGCTCGCGGGCGGTCACGTGGGTTTCTTCGCGGCGCTGGTGTGGAGCGCGGCGCTCGGCTGCGTGGTCGCGGCCGGGATCGTGGCAGCGGGCGCCGCCGCGCCGCTGCCGTTGCCCGGGATGCGCTCGACCGACGACGCGGAGGTGACGATCCGCGGCCCTCTCTCATACGCCGGGCCGGGATCGCTTGGTGGGACGGAGTCCGCTCTGCGACGATAGGGGCGCTGTGTCCGACCTCTCGCTCAGCTCCTCAGCCCCCACGGGATCGGCTGCGGCCGAGGAGCGTCGATCGCTCTCCGCACGCGCGCTGCGCGTGCTCGCGGTGGTGGTGATCGCGGCGGGTGGGCTCGCGCTGATCGACGCGGGCGTCACGCTCGTGTGGCAGGAGCCGGTCTCCGCGCTGATCGCCACGCTGCGCCAGGATCGCCTCGGCGAGCAGCTGCGCAAGGTCGAACGCGCGCCCGCCACGCCGGCCGAGCGCCGCACGCTCGCGAGCCTCGACGACCAGCGTCGGCGGATCGCGTTCCTGGCGCGTGAGCTGCAGCGCCACACCCCCGTCGGCAGCCCGATCGGGCGGATCGTGATCCCGCGGATCGGCGCGAGCTTCGTGATGGTGGACGGAACGAGCACCCAGGCCCTCGAGAGCGGGCCGGGGATCTACCCGGCAACCGCCTTCCCGGGCATACCGGGAACGACGGCCATCGCGGGGCACCGAACGACCTACCTGGCCCCGTTTCGCCACATCGACGCTCTGAGGTCCGGGAGCCGGATCGAGCTGCAGATGCCCTACGCGCACTTCACCTACACGGTCGTCGGCCAGCGCGTGGTCGAACCCACGGACGTGCAGGCGGCGGTCGCGAAGGTCGGCTACACGCGCCTGGTGCTGTCCGCGTGCACGCCGCTGTTCAGCGCCGCCAAACGCCTGCTGGTGTACGCGCGGCTGACACGTACGGTTCCAGAGGGTGCCGCGCGACGCCTGCTCGCGCGCCCGATCGACGCGCCGGCGAGCGCCACCGAGGCGCGGCGCGAGCTAGACACGATGCTCAAAGCCCTCGATCGCAACCGTTTCACCCCGCTCGTCTGACAGCGACACCCCGGGCGGGCCATCCACCACCTCGCCCACCCACGTGACGTCCACCTCGCCGAGCGCATGGACGGCCAGCTCGACCGCGGCGCGATCGTCAGCGGCGGCGCAGAAGCACAGCTCGTAGTCTTCGCCGCCCGCCGCCGCGAGACGCCACGGAGCGACTCCCAGCTCGGCGGCTATCTCGGCGACACCCTCGGCGAGGGGAAGCGTCGCGAGCCGAACGTGCAGGCAAAGCCCGCTGCGCTCGCCGATGTGGGCGGCGTCGGTGGCGAGCCCGTCGGAGAGGTCGATCATCGCGTGCGCGCCCGCCTGCGCCAGCGCGCGTCCCTCGCTCAGCCTGGGCATCGGGTTGCGCGCGCGCTCGAGCGTCGCCAACGCCTGCGGGGTGCGCTGTGCCTGCCCTTCCATCACCGCGAGCGCCGCGCCTGCGCTGCCGAGTCCCCCGGTGACGCCGACGAGATCGCCGACCCGCGCCCCGTCTCGGCCGACGAGCTCCTCGGCGCTGTCGGCCCAGCCGACGGCGGTCACGGAAACGGTCAGCACCGGCGCCGCCACGACGTCCCCGCCGAGGATCGCGGTGCCCGTCCGTGCGGCGAGCGCGCCCGCCGCACGCACCAGCTCCATCGCGCGGTCGTGTCCGAAGTCGGCCGGCAGGCCGAGCATCAGGTATGCCTCACCCGGGTCGGCGCCCATCGCGGCGAGATCCGAGAGGGCGCCCGCCAGCGCCCGATGTCCCACCTCGGCTGGTGTCGCCCAGCCGTCGTCGAGGCGGAAGTGAACGCCCTCGACCATCGCGTCCACGGACGTCACGCACACCGGCCGCGCTCGCACGACGGCCGCGTCGTCGCCGATCCCGCGCAAGACCCGCGAGTCGCCGCCGGAGAGCTCGGCGGCGATGGCTTCGATCAGTGAGCGCTCGAAACCCGCCAAGGACGGGTGTTCAGCGGTGCCGGTAGACGATGCGCGCGCGATCGAGGTCGTAGGGGGAGAGCTCGCAGCGCACGCGATCACCGGGGAGGATGCGGATCCTGAAACGCCGCATCTTGCCCGCCACGTGTCCCAGTACCACGTGGTCGTTGTCGAGCTTAACTCGAAACATCGCGTTCGGCAGGGCCTCGATCACCTCGCCCTCGAATTCAACCTTGTCCTCCTTCGCCACGCCGCATCCCATCTGGTCGCTCACACCGCATAGGCGGGCAACCGTTCGTTTGTGTTTCGAGACTCAAACTACCAGCGTGGGAGCCGCGAAGGTGCTTGGGTGCGACTGGCGCGTGCTCTCAGCCCGGCGATGCTCCCCCGGTTTTCTTGATCCCAGGTTCCTTCGCGGCCGGGGGTGACGGCGCTTCGGTGGGCGTCTTTGCGGGCGGGGTGTGCGAGGGCGGTTCGCTCGGCGTGCTGTTGCCGTTGCCCTGAGCGCCGCCCGTTTCCTTGCCTTCTTTGGATTTGCTCCCGGGCTTTTTGGGCTTCTTCTTGGCCTTCGCTTCCTTTTCGCTTTCCTGCGTGGCCACGCTCTGGCCGGTGGTGGCGAATTTGCCGTAGAAGGGCTTGTAGGAGATCGCTTCTTTCGGCTGCGGGAATTCGGTGCACGACTGGCCTTCGGTGACGGCCGACATGTACGCGTGCCAGATTTCCGCGGGCAGGTAGCCACCCTGCTGCGGCTCGCCGTGCACGTCGGTCATCGAGACTCGCTTGCTTGGGTAGCCCATCCACACGACGGTCGAGTAGTTGGGCGTGTACCCGTCGAGCCACGCGTCGATCAGTTCGCTCGTGGTGCCCGTCTTGGCGGCTGTGGGGCAGTTGATCGCGGACCGGCCCGCGGTGCCGCCGAGCACGTTGTCGTGCAGGATTTCCGTCTCCTTGGCGGTGACGCCTTCGCTGAGCACCTTCACGCGATGAGGGGTGCCCCAGGTGCTGTCCACGCGGCCGTTGGGAAACGCCACCTTGGTGATGGCGATCGGCGCGTTACGCCAGCCGCCGTCGGCGAGGGTCGCGTACACATCGGCCATTTCCAGCGGCGTCACCCCGAGCGTGAGCCCGCCCAGCGCCTCGGCGGGATAGCTCGATAGATGGGTTTTCACCCCCATCTCGTAGGCGGTGTGGGTGACCGTTTCCTCGCCCAGGTCGGCTGCGAGCTGGGCGTAGACGGTGTTGTCGGAGGCGAGCGTCGCCTGCACGAGGTTGATCGACTTGTTCAGCGACGTTCCCTCGAACGTCTCGACTTTGTACTTCGGTTCCGAGGCCAGCCAGCCCGGTTCGAGCGTGTGCGAGACGTAGACGGTGCTGTTCGGGTCGACTCCGCGCGAGAGCGCGTCGGCGAGGTCTATCGCCTTGAACGTGGAGCCGGGCTGTCGGTGTCCGTCGGCGGCGAGGTTGTACTGCGACTTCTCGTAGCTCTCGGACTCGGCCATCGCCTCGATGTCGCCGTTGTGGGGGTTGATTGTGACGATCGCCGATGCGGGGTCTTCGGGCTCGTTGAGCACTTCGGCGATCGCTTTACGCGCGAGCCGCTGCATGTTGAGGTCGATCGTCGTGTAGACCTTCAGCCCGCCCTGCTGGACGGCCTTTTCGCCGTAGCGGTGAATCAGCAGCTCGCGGACGTATTCGAAGAAGAAGTCCTCGCGTCGCTGCGAGTAGTAGTGCCCCGGGTGCGTCTCCAATCCCAGGGCCTCGGTCGCTGTGGCCTGTGCGGGCGTGATGTAGTGGAGTTCGGCCATCTTCGCGAGTACCTCGTTGCGTCGCTCCTTCGCGGCGGCGGGATCAAGCAGCGGGTTGTACTGCGACGGCGCCTGCGGCAGGCCTGCGAGGACCGCGGACTGCTCGAGGTTGAGCTGCGAGGCGGGCTTGTCGAAGAAGATCCTCGCCGCGGCCTGCACGCCGATGGCGGTCTGCCCACCGAGGGTGCCGTAGGGGACGCTGTTGAGATAACTGGTGAGGATCGATTTCTTGGAGTGCACTTTCTCGTAGTCGAGCGCGAGCTTCGCCTCGATGATCTTCTGCTTGAACGTGTGCTGGTCGCCGCCGAGATAGAGGTTGCGCATCAGCTGCATCGTGATCGTGGAGCCGCCCTGCAGCGCCGCGCCGTGGAGGACGTCCTTGATCGCCGCGCGGAAGATCCCGGTGAGATCGACGCCGTTGTTCTTGTAGAAGCGCTGGTCCTCGATCGCGACCGTCGCGTTCCTCAGATTCGACGGGATTTCGCTCCAGTTGATCGGGCTGCGCAGCTCGTCCGACTGGATGAAGCCGAGGCGGGTGCCGTCGGAGGCGAACACCTGCGAGCTGCCGCCGCTGAGGAGCGGGCGCAGGGTGGAGAGCGCGGGCGCTTCCTGGGCGACGTTCAGCACGTAGGCGACCGCGGCGATCGTGCCGACGATGAGCGTGCTGAGGAGGACCCCGCCGCCGACGAGGAAGAGTCGTGAGCTCCCGGAGCGGCCGTGCCGATACCGGCGCTTGCGTGCTTGTCGAGACATCGCAGGAGCTTCGAGATTACCGTGCCGCGGTGTGATTTCTCGCCGGTCCCATCGTGACTGTGTCTAGGCTCGCTCGTAAGCGCCATGAACTCCGACACCGCCGACCCAGCTCTCCGTACCGTGGGCGCCTCCCGCGCCGCGCGCGCGTCGGCCTTCGCGACGGGGGGCTGGTGGTCCCGTCTGCGCGCCGATCCGGCGCGGATGACCGCCGTGCGCGAGAGCTGGCGGGCGCTGTGGAGCTCGCGGCTGCTGGTGTGGGCGAGCGGCGTGGCGACGATCCTCACGCTCGGCTTCGGACCGGTGCGCGGCGCGTTCGATCCGCCCGGGGTCACGCGCGGGTTCGGTTGGCTCGGGGATCTGCTGGCCGCCCCGGCGGCGCGCTGGGACGCGGACTGGTATCTGGTGATCGCGCACTACGGCTATCGCCCCGACCTCGGCTCCTACACGGCCTCGCGCGACGCGTTCTTTCCCCTGTATCCCCTCGGCCTGCGCGCCGTCTCCGCGCTCGGCCCGCCGCCGGTGCTGGCGGGCGTGCTGCTGTCGGTGGCCGCCCTGGCTTTCGCGCTGTATGGCATCCACCGCCTAACGACGCTCGAGCTGAGCGCCCGCGGGCGCTCAGCGCTGAGCGGCGATCGCGTGGCCGACGCGGCGCGCCTCGCGGTGACGGTCACGGCGTTCGCGCCGATGGCGTTCTTCCTCTCGGCGGTGTACTCCGAGTCGCTCTACCTGGCCCTGTCGGTGGGCCTGTTCTGGAGCGCGCGCCAGGGCCGCTGGGCGATCGTGGGCGTGCTCGGCGCGCTCGCGGCGGCGACGCGCAGCACCGGTCTCGTGCTCGCGCTGCCCGCGGCGATGATCTACCTGTACGGGCCGCGTGAGGATCGCGTGCCGGACTTCGTACGCGTGGGGCGTCGGCGGATGCTCCCTCGCTACCGGCCTCGTGGCGACATCTTGTGGCTCGCGGCGCTGCCGCTCGGGGTGATCGTCTACGGGGGGTGTCTCGCGCTCGCGGGCGGCGACCCGCTGGACCCGTTCCGCGCCCAGTCGGTGTGGGGTAGGCATTTCGCGGGGCCCTACGTTGGCGTGTGGGATGGCGTGAAGGCGGCGTTCGAGGGGGCGCGACAGCTGCTGTCCTTCCAGCGCCACCACGTGTACTACCCCGTGGGGTCGGGCAGCCCGTTCGTGGAAGCGGGGCACAACCTCGTGCTGCTCGCGTTCCTCGCGGCGGCGGTGCCGGCGGTCGTCGGCGTGCTGCGCAGGCTCCCGCTCGCCTATGGCGCTTACGTGATCGCGGCGCTCGCGCTGCCGCTGTCCGATCCGGTGCGCGCGCAGCCGCTGATGTCGCTGCCGCGGTTCCTGCTGGTGCTGTTCCCGCTCGGGATCTGGTTCGCCGTCTGGCTCAGCGAGCACCCGCGCGCGCAGCGCCCGGCGCTGGTTGTATCGGCCGCGCTGATGATGCTGTTCGGCGCGCAGTTCGCGACCTGGCACTGGGTGGCGTAGGCGGTGGAGGGGCTCCCGCAGGGCGAGCCGTCGCGCTCGCCCACGACGTCGTGGCCGTGGTGGATCGCGCCGCTCGCGTTGCTCGTCGGGCTCGTGCTCGCCGCGGTCGCGGGGCTGATGGTCGATCTGCCGGCGCTCGCGTTCGGGATCAGCATCACGCACTCCCCGACCCCGCCGGGACTCGTCCTGGCGGACACGTTCGTGCAGGATCTCTCGTTCGTCGCGGCCGCGATCTACTGCGCGAGCATCGGCCGGCGAGCGGTGCGCTCGTGGCAGTTCGGGCTGCGGCCTCCGGGGGCGGGCTGGTGGTCGGCGATCGGGCGGATCCTGCTGCTGCTGGTCGCGTTCGTGGTGCTGAGCGTGATCTGGACGGAACTGTTCAACCCCGGCGAAGACAAGCTGCTGAACACGCTCGGCTCGAACGAAGGCACGGCGCTGCTGCTGCTGAGCGCGGCGCTGACGTGCGTGATGGCGCCGATCTGCGAGGAGTTCCTGTTCCGTGGCCTGATGTTCACGGCGCTTCGCAACTGGAAGGGAACCCTTCCGGCGGCCCTGATCACCGGACTGGTGTTCGGAGGGGTGCACGCGGGGTCGGCTCCGGCTCTCGATCTGATCCCGCTCGCGGCGCTCGGCTTCGGGCTGTGCCTGCTCTACCGCTACACCGGATCGCTCTACCCATCGATCGTGGCCCACTCGATCAACAACTCGATCGCGTTCTCCAGTCTCGAGAACTGGGACTGGCAGGCGCCCGTCCTGCTCGTGGCGGCGCTTCTGGCGATCGGCGGGGTGGTGCTCGCATGCCGGAGCGTGGGGTTGATCTCTCCTCCGACGTCGTTCGCCCGCGCGGATGCGTAGGATCGTGGGCATGAGACGAACCCTTCAGACGGGTGCCTGCGCGGCGCTGCTGTGCCTCGCGGCGGTTCCAGCCCCGGCGGTCGCGGAAGCGCCGGCAACGACGACGACCGCTCCAGCGCCGGTGGTGGCGGGGACGATGAAGCTGGTGCTGCAGAAGGTCGGCGGCAGCCCTCCGTTCGCGCTCGTGGGAGGCAGGATCGTGGTGCGCGGCATCGTCACCCCCTACGTGGGCGGGCAGACGGTGAAGGTGAGCTTCTACCGCGAAGGGCGCAAGGTCGAGGTCAAGACCGTGAGCGTGCTCGGCGTGGGCGATGGCACGGGCCAGTTCCACATCAACTTCTCCAGCCGCGACGCGGGCCTCGTGGAGGTGCGCGCGGCGCACTACCTGACCGCGCAGCAGGCCGCGTTCGGCGCACGCTCGCCGGGGGTGCAGTTCGTCAACGCGAACCTCGGCCTGGGCGCGAGCGGTCAATCGGTGCGGCTGCTGCAGTCCGAGCTCGACGCGATGCACTACGCGACGCCGCTGACGGGCGTGCTCGACGAAGGCACCGGGCGAGCGCTGATCGCCTATCGCAAGATGACCGGCCTCGAACGGATCCCCTACGCGGGCAAGCGGGTGTTCGAGCTGCTCGCGCGTCACGCGGGCGCCTTCCACGTTCGCTACCGCAGCGACGGGCGCCACGTGGAGGCGAACCTGACCAAGCAGGTGCTCGCGGAGATCGAACCGGGCGGCAGAGTGCGCACGATCTACACGATCAGCTCGGGCAAGCCCTCGACGCCGACGGTGATCGGTCGCTTCCGCGTGTACAGCAAGACGCCGGGCACGAACTCGCACGGCATGGTGGACTCCAACTACTTCATCCGCGGCTACGCGATCCACGGCTACGCGGAAGTGCCGGTGTACGCGGCCAGCCACGGCTGCCTGCGCGTGCCGATCCCCGACGCGCCGGCGATCTATGCGTGGGTGCAGTACGGCACGCCGGTCGACGTGTACAACGAAAACGGCCGCGGCAGCTCGCTCGTACGCCCGAACGCAGGGCCGTGAGAGCGACCGGGCTCTAGACCCGCACGCGCAGCACGCGCGCCAGGTAGCCGAGCCCGAATCCGTAGACGACCAGCGCGATCAGCAGCTTCACGCTGCGTACCGCCCATTCGCCGCTCGAGCTCGACACGATGCCCGCGAACGGCGAGGTGAGTTCGGTGGAGGCTTCGTCGATCGCTTTGTGGAGGCTGCTCTCGTGTTTGACCGCGACCGGCGCCGAGGGGCCGTTGATCGCTTCCTGCTGGTGGTTGGATGCGGTTTTCGTCTGCCCTATCGCGAAGATCGCATACGACGCGATCACGATCAGGCAGACGATGAGTGAGGCGATCCTCAGCAAGCGAACGACGACATTGGTCATAGCGCTAGATTAGGTTGCTCGGTGGACACTGCGGACGAAGATACGACCGACCTCGCGCACGCCCGCCGCCGTCTCGCCGACGAGCTGCGCGAGCACGCGCTGGTGATCGGGCGCGTGACGCTCACGAGCGGCGCGGAAGCCGAGTACTACGTGGACGCCAAGCGCGCGATCCTGCGCCCAGACGGCTTCTCCGCGCTGGCGACGCTGGTGGCGGCGCAGGTGACCGACTGGGACGGAACGGCGGTGGGCGGCATGACGATGGGGGCGGACCCTGTCGCGTGCGCGGCGCTCGCCGGCGGAGCGCGCGCAAAGGCGTTCTTCGTGCGCAAGGACGCCAAGGCGCACGGGCTGCAACGGCGCATCGAGGGCCCGCCGCTGCTCCCGGAGGACCGCTGCGTGGTCGTCGAGGACGTCGTCACCACAGGCGGCTCGACGCTCGCCGCGATCGAGGCGCTCAACGACGCGGGCCACGAGATCTGCGGCGTGATCAGCGTGCTCGACCGGCTGGCGGGCGGCGGCGCCGCGATCGAGCGCGCGGCCGGGGCCCCCTACGTGGCGCTGAGCACGATCGACGACATCTACCCCGACCGACCCGACCGGACGAAAGTCTGATGGCAGCCGCTCAGGAGGCCGAGGGTGCGCTGGTGATCCGCGACGCCCGTCCCGAGGACGTGCCGCTGCTGCTGACGCTGTTCATGGAGCTTGCGGAATACGAGCGCCTGGGGCACGAAATGCACGCGACGCAGGAGCTGGTGCACGCGGCCCTGTTCGGCGAGCGCCCCGCGGCGGAGGCGCTGATCGCGGAGCTCGGCGGGGAGCCGGCTGGCTACGCGCTGTTCTTCCCCACGTTCTCGACTTTCCTCGCTATCCAGGGCGTGTGGCTGGAGGACCTATTCGTGCGCCCCGAGCACCGCAAGGCCGGCGTCGGCAAGGCGCTGCTCGCGAGCGTCGCCGCGCGAGCGCACGCCCGTGGTGCCGGGCGCCTGGAATGGTCGGCGCTCGACTGGAACGCGCTGGCGCTCGGCTTCTACGAGAGCATCGGCGCGCAGCGGATGGACGAGTGGATCACCCACCGAATGGTCGGCGCCGAACTCGAGCGCCTCGCAGGCGAAGCCCCGGGTACCGTCGCCGCCTGACGCAGGTAGCCTTTTCGTGGACCCGCTTGAGGTCCGCGCGTTACGCCCTCGTAGTCCAATGGATAAGACGACCGCCTCCTAAGCGGTAGATCCAGGTTCGACTCCTGGCGGGGGCATCGCCCTGGAAGCCCTGTATTCAAGCTGTTTTTAGGCTCCGCCCGTTGCTCGCCACAAGCTCTGTCCAAGGCGTCTGCGGCTCGCTGCTGCCCAATCAGCGCCACCAACGAGCACTTGTAGGCGCCCCATTCGTTGGCCGCTTGGGCGTCCTCGTGGTCTAGGACCACATGACAACCACCACACCCACCAACACCAACACAGCCAGGCCAGACGATCAGCGAGGCGCACGATGAGCTACCGCCTGAAGATCACGCTCCCGATCGCGCTCGCAGAGCAGCTCAACGAGCTAGCCGCCAGCACCGGCGAGCCAGCCGCCAGGCTCGCCGCGCAAATGGTCCGCAACGGGCTCGCCGAAACCAGAGCCAGCAAACACGCGCACACCCCGCACGCGGACACGGTCGATCTCGACACGCCCGAGGACCAGGACGCTTTCCGGGCGTCGTGGCTTGAGCCGTACGGCGGCGACCGCGAATGGAGCATGTGGATGTGGGGCGGCATCGTCGCACTCCACGGCCGTCGAGATGCTCTGCGCCCTGGTCGTCTGGAGAGAACAAATCGACAACACCGGACGCGACCCACGCGACGAGATCGCCTTCCAACACACCCTCGTCGAGGAGGGCCAGATCCTCCGCCAAGAAGGCGGCAGCATCACCCAAGCCTGGACACCCAGCTCCGCACCCAACGAGTGACGCAATAAGGGAAGGGTGCGAGCCAGACAGCGAGGGCACGCGAGACCCACGAGCAGCACCAGCGTCGAGAGATGTCGCGGCCAGGGTGGCCGCAGCTACGTTCGCAGCCGTCGGCTACGCCTCCTCGTCAACGCCGGCTATGGCCGGACCTGCGCGGTGCCTTTCAGGCGCTAGCGGCGAGCATTTTCGAGGTGATGACGCGCTCGCGCCCGTCGGCGGACACGAGGACAACGGCATAGCCCTCGTCGAACGCGCGGGTGATCTCGTGGCCGGCGTGGGGCGAGTCGGCGTCGATGAAAGTGGCGTGTTCGGGATAAGGCGACTTGCCCTCGATCGCTAGGTCGATAGCACGATCCATAGCCTTCGCAGTGGGCGACTCGGAGGGGTTCATATCGTGCGCCATCCGGCGATCATCTCCTTGTAGTCGGTGCGCAGCGCAGCGATCACAGCTCGCGTCCCTTTCCCAAGAGTACCGGCATGAAACGTCCGTTGCGGGTGCCTTCTCACCGCGTCAAACGGTGCCGTAACGGACATACGGCGTAGTAGTCTCTTCGGCATGGGCGTGATCCAAGAGCTGGCGACCGAGCTTGATGTCGAGGAGCGCACTTTGCGTCGGGCGGTTGCGCAGGGTGCCCTACGCGCCACCCGCAGCGGACCGCGCCGACTGCGGCTGGCACCGGGTGAGCGCGAGTATCTCCGAGCCCATTGGCTGCTTCTTTCCCAGCTTCGCCAAGCACTCCGGACCGAGCATCGGGTTCGTCTGGCTGTGCTCTACGGCTCGCTCGCGCGAGGCGATGAGGATGATGGCTCTGATCTAGACCTTTTGATCTCGTTTGCAAATGATCGCCCCTTGACCGGTTCCAGATTGGCCGCGCGCTTGCAACGTGTCAGTGGGCGTCGTGTTGATATCGCCCGTCTGGATCGGGTGGAGGCTCGGGCGCCGCTTCTTCTGGACCGAGCCATCGGAGAGGGACGCGTCCTGATCGATCGCGACGGAGAGTGGGAGAGACTGTGCAAGGGCCACTCAGCGCTACATGCGCGCGCACTGCGCGCCCACCGGCGCCAGATGGCTGGCGCGGCCCGCGCGATCGAGGAGCTGATTGCGTGAATGACGACTTGCCGGCAAAGATCGGCCGCGGCGCTCTCGCAGTCGAGCAAGCGCGACTGGCCCGCTTCTTCCAGACCATCAACAAGCATCGCAAGGCTCTCGACCTGGCGATCGAAGAGAACTTCGGTGGAAGACTCGATCGGGCCGAATGGAGGAGCGCCTTCGAGTCCGACGAGCCTCGTGATGCCAACCGCACGATGGTCGTCACGGGTGATCACTCCGCGATGCTCAATGCTTATGTCGAGATACTCAAGGCCAGCGCCGGGTCGCGTTTGATCGGCTTGCTTCCATATCGTCGCCCTCACGCCGAGCAGGTCTTCGAGGCGCTTGTCTCGGACGGGGGTTTGAGCAACGATCAAGCCGCGCTACTAAACGAGCTCTACGTTCTCGAGGGGCGCCTCGAGAACGCTTCCCCGGACGTTGACGCCGAGGAAGTCCGAGACTCCATCGAGCGACTCCGCCAAGCGCTCCCAGGGCTGGTCTCTAGCACGCGTGCCTGGCTGATCCGTTATGGCGTCGAGATTCGCGACCAGCGCGAATCGTGACCGCCTACGCCAATCGCAAAGATCCGCCAGGATTGACTACACGATGACAGTGACCATCGGCAGCCTGACCTTCCGGGGAGACGAGCTCTACCTGCACCTCGGAGATCACCAGCTGGCGGCGGTGAGCGAGGAGACGCCCGAGGGGCACGTCCTCCGCTTCAACGCTCAGGGCGGCGTCTTAGGACTAACGATGATCAACGCCAAGTGGTTGCTCGAACGCGACCACGTCATCAACGTCACGGTCCCCGAGTACGTCGCCGTCAGCCCCGACACGCTTCGGAGGCACTCGCCGCAGCCTGACCCCGCCTCGATCCGGCTGGCGCAGCGCGCTCGAGGCGTCTCGCAGCCTGACGTTTGGGCAGCACCGCATTCTGCTGCCCAAACCCCCCTAAATCGCACCCAATCCGGCCCGATCCATGATCGGCCTGAAGGCCCGAATCGTCAGTAACCGCCTAGAAGGCCCGGACAGCTCAACCGAGACGCCCGACCCGCTCGCAGACCATGTGCAGAAAGCGATCTTTGTCGACGTCGACCGCTACCTGTGCATTGATCGGCCACCCCGTGGCTGCCCAGCGATCGACGTATGTGCGCCCACGGGATGGGTCGGACCCCGTGTCAACCACGACGCCGCAGGGAACGACCGTCAGGGTCGCCGCGTCGATTGCGAACGCCATGGCGAGAGCATCATGAGCGGGCGCCCCGTTCCATCCGTAACGCTCGACGTGGTAGCGAAGATAGAAGTCGTAGAGATTTGCCACGAGCCTTCCGGCGTGACCGGCGGCCGCGAGCTCAGTCAAATGCTGCTCGGTCAGGAGCGCCTGGTGGGTTACGTCCAGACCGACCATCGTCACAGCGAGGCCACTCGTCATCACCCGATGAGCTGCCTCTGGGTCTGCCCAAACGTTGAACTCTGCGGCCGGCGTAACGTTGCCTTCTCCAATAGATCCTCCCATCATCACAATCCGTGCGATCTGCGCCTCGACGCCGGGGTAGCGGGCCAGTAGTAGCGCGATATTGGTCAAGGGGCCGGTAGCCACGATCGTGACGGGCACTGCGCTTGAACGGACCGTGGTGGCGATCCAGTCGATCGCGTGCAAGGCGTGGGGAGTGAGAGAGGAGGCGGGTATCTCGGCACCATCGAGACCGGTCTCGCCGTGCACGTCGGCTGCCACGGCCAGCTCGCGGACAAGGGGCCGGTTAGCACCTGAGGCGACAGGCAGATCGCCGCGCCCCACATACTCCAGAACCGCGAGTGCGTTCGCCGTGGTGAGGGCGACTGTCTGGTTGCCCGCCACGGTGCTAACGCCAAGTAGCTCGATCTCATCGCTAGCAAGTGCAACTAGAAGCGCCAGCGCGTCGTCATGGCCGGGGTCGCAATCCAAAATGACGGGCTGCATCCGCCGTCATGATAGTCCCACCGCCCGCAGCCGATGGCCGGCCCTGCGAGGCCACTGTCATCACCGATGAGTATCGGGCATGGACCACCTATCGCCGTGGGCGGGGCCTCTCCCAACGCAGGCGCCCCTCGAGTGCCCCATAGCTCGTCTAACACCATTTTTTGGAATTGCGAAACAGCCGTATGTTTCCACTTGATCGCGATCGTGATACGGTCCCGCCTCGCGCGCGTGGATCATCGGGGGATTGACAGGGTGAGTCGAGGGGATTGACAGGGTGAGCTCCGGGGTACGATTTCTGGTTCTGACAGGCTTGGGTCTGCTGGTGGTGCAGGTACTCAGCGCGGCGTTCGCGCGACGTAAAGAGGTCCTGCCGACCCTGATACATTGCGGGCCGGCTGCTGCAACAACCGCGATCGCCGGCGCTATACGCCTGCTGCTGGTGAAGGCGGAAACTCTTGAACGGGTCTCTGCGGTCGACCATCACGTGGTTGTCACACAGGGCATGCGCCTCAACGCCCACGGCATAGCCCGTTTCGGAAGCAGGCTATTCGTAGATGACGTGCTCGTCTACGTGATTTTCGCGATCTTCGTAGTCGTGATCGTCTTCGAGTTGCGAGTTGGAATCCAAGAGCGAGGCGAGTCGCCGGCGGGCATTGGCGGCTTTGTGCGGTACGCCTTGCTTGGTTTTATCCTGCCGTTGTTCTTCGGGGTTGTCGCGCTCTTCCTCGTCTATACCAGGTCATGATCATCCTGACTACCACGACCTACGATGTTCTTTCTGCAGTCGCCGTAGCGGCTGTTGTCTCAATCGTGGGCACCCTTGCGCTGAGTGCTCTGCGGCTTCGCGACCAGCGACGCAACCATGCGCTTCTGGCCGAGGTCAAGGCCACTCGCGCGGCGCTTCTCTCCGCTGCGGAGAAGTCCGAGGAGAGAGACATCGACGTGATCCACGATGTACTTGAGAACGCCGTTGAGGAGGTCGCCGCCGACCAGCGTCTGCCGGTTGGTCTGATCAGGGGAGCGATCTTCGCTAGGCAAGCTGACGAGTCGCTGCGGATCCTCAAGGGCCAGACGGTTGGGTTCGCTTCGTCCGATGAGACCAACATCCGAATCCAAATAGGAGAGTCTGGTGCGGGACAGGCAGCCGGTAGCGGTCGACCGGTTATCACGCTCTTTGATTCGGCGCTTGAGGACAGCACCATCCGAGACGCCGCCGAGCGGCACCGCATCGACCCAAGTCTCCGCTGGATTATCGCCCTCCCCGTGTTCGGTGCCGGGCCCGAAGTACTGTGGGTGCTGACGGTCGACGGCTTGGTCGAGCGGAGGACGCAAGCCGAGTTGCGCTCATCCGTCGGACACCTGCTGTACTATCGCGAGATCCTAAGCTTGCTTCTGCGCACCCATACCGAGCGCGAGGAGGTGAAGCCCAAGTCATGAGCTACGAAGAGCAAACATTCATAGACGAGGCCGAACTCGGCGATGTTGGGCTAGAGCCGAGCGAGCGATTCGCGCGCCTGTTGAAACGCGTCGGCGAACGCACGGGTGTCGGGGCGCTCGGACTGGATGCGATACGCACGAGCGTGCTTCGGAGTGTTCACGGCGAGTAGTGACATCGCCCGTCCCAAGCCGTAGGGCTTGGGGCTCGGCTGATCCGCCTGGCGGTCATCCGTTGCGAAGGCAGATCCACGGTTGGAGACACCTGAATGGTTCTCGGGCTGCTAGGGCTCACACCCTACGCTACACGAGAGCACCCGCAGTGGCGGTGTGAGTGCTTCGAAAACTATCTCTGCGAACTACTGACGTTCTGCGACCTATTGACGCCCGCCGCCACGCCCGGATAGGTTGCGCGAACAGCGCTCAGGGTGTCTGGGGAGACGAACGCCTTCGGGCGCCCCTGGGCGGACGATCAAATAGAGGGAGAGAGAACAATGGGGAATTGGCGCCGAATAGTCGGTGTTGTGGCTCTATGTGCCGGCATGCTCGTGCCGGTCGCCGTGGCATCCGCGTCGCAGTACGTGGCGCTCGGGGACTCGTACTCGTCAGGTGTGGGGACGCGAGTCTTCTACAGCGAAGAAGGCAGCTGCTCGCGCAGCCCTGAAGCGTATGGACCGAAGATCGCCGCGGCTCGCGGCTACACGCTCAGCTTCCAGGCGTGCAGCGGCGCGACATCGACGGAAGTGAACAGCAAACAGCTGGGCACGCTGAGCAGCTCGACGGCGCTGGTGACGATCACCATCGGAGGCAACGACGCTGGCTTCAGCAACGTGATCCTCAACTGCGCGCTGTACTACTTCACGTGCGGCAGCGCGATCGGCGAAGCCAACAGCTTCATCGCGAACAAACTGCCCGCGCTGCTCGACACCACCTACAACGACATCAGGGCGAAAGCGACGACCGCGCACGTGGTCGTGCTGGGCTACCCGCGCCTGTTCACCGCGGAAGGCAAGACGTGCAACGTCAACTTCTTGACGTCGTCCAACGAGAAGAAACTCAACGAAACGGGTGACAAACTCGACGGCGTGATCTCAGCGCGCGCCGCCGCGCACGGATTCACGTTCGTGGACCCGAGAAGCGCGTTCTCCTCGCACGAGGTCTGCTCCTCTTCGGAGTGGCTCAACGGGCAGTCCAACCCGCTGTCGGAAAGCTACCACCCGAATGTCTCGGGCCAGGCCGACTTCACGTCGCAGATCGAGTCGGTGCTGCCGTAGCCGGCTAGGAGGATCGGTCGGGGCGCCAGTCGCGGCGTCCCGACCGTGTCGTCCCTCGTCCGAAAACGTCGATAGCCTCACACGCCAAGACGCTGGCTCATCCGGCATCGACCAACTTCGACTCGAGGGGAAGCAATGAACCGAACGCGATCCGCGTGGCTGTCCACCGCACTGCTCTGCGGGGCCCTGCTCGCCGGCTGCGGGAGCAGCAGCTCCACGACCACGAGCACCGCCAGCTCGACACCGTCCGCCACGACGCAGTCGGCGCCGTCAACCACCTCGACCTCCACGCCGAGCACGACCACGCCCACCACCACCACCACCACGCCCACTTCCACCGCCCCCAAGATCACCGCCGGCAAGCTCGCCGCCACGATCTGCAAATCGACCTCCGCGCGCGCAAAACTGCCCTCGACGCTCAAGGCGCAGGTCGAAGCGATCTGCCACGACTACGAAAAAGGCGACGTGGGCAAAGCGAAGGTGGACGCGGAAAAGGCTTGCACCGAAGCAGTCGAAGCGATCCCCGACGAATCGCCGGCCAAGCAGCAGGCGCTCGCTCGCTGCAAAGGCAAGTAGCGGCTAGCCTGCGCGTCGGTGCTGAGCAGGCGGGAGGCTGCGGCTAGTCCGCCGCGGCCTCCTCCTCGTCCTGCCCGTCCTCGTCCTCGCCCGCATACAGCGACTCCCACGCGAGCTCGCGGCCCCTGCCGTCGAACAGCTTGATGTCGAGCAGATCGTGGCGGTAGTCGTCGGGCGCGATCAGCGTGAAGCGCTCGTCGATCAGCCCGCACTGGTCGACCGCCAGATCGGCCAGCTCCGCGGTGACGATCCGCCCGCCGGATACGAGCGGGCGTCCCCACACGAGCGTCATCGCCGCGACCGCGCCTGACTCGCCGCGCCACGATCCGATCACCTCCTCGCACAGGTCGAGCTGCCAGTCGGGGTTGCGCTCGGCCAGCTCGTCGGTGAAGTCGACCTGCGCCGAGAGCTCGTCCGGCTCACGGCCCTCACCGGCCGAGAGGAAGCGCACATACCCGAACAGCTCGTAGCCGTTGCTCGTGCGAGAGGTGGCGGGCACGTAGGTGTGGCCGTGCCATGTGCGGTCGGGGTACCACGCGATGGCGCCAGGCTCGCCGAGATCCTCCGGCTCGTCCTCCAGCGTGCGCGTCGCCGACAGGAACGCGTCGCGCAGCCGCTCCTCCCAGCGGCCGTAGGGCAGCTCCTCCTGCGGCGGCTCGGCCGCGAAGCGTGGTAGGAAGCGTTCCTCGGGCGGCATCGGCTGTGGCCAAGCCTAACGTCGCGCGACCCGTCAGGCGTCGCGCAGCACCGCGGCGGCGTGCTCGGGCGCGACGATGTTCAGGTTCAGGTCGGTTGAGAGCTCGAGACCCGCGAGGTGCGTGAGGCGCGGCATCACGTCGATCCGCCAGCAGAAGTCATCCGCCCCGCGTGGGGCGGTGCGCACCCACAGGTTCAGCGGCGGGCTCGAGCCGAGGTGGCGCGCGAGACGGCACAGGCCGTCGTGCAACAGCGCCGCTCCCGACGGGCCGTCGTCCTCGAAGCGAGCGCGCGGCGTGCGCGGAGCGAGCATCAGCTGGAACGGCAGCCGCGACGCGTACGGCGCCATCAGCACCGCCTCGTCGTCGATCGCCACGATCCGCTCGCGCCTGCGCACCTCCTCCGCGACCAGGTCGCCGAGCAGGCTCTGACCCATCGTGCGCGCCGGGTAGGCGGCGGCGCGCTCGCGCTCGCGCGCGACCGCCGCGGGGACGAAGTCCAGCGCATACAGCTGCGCGTGAGTGTGTGGAAGCGAAGCGCCCGCCTCGCGGCGCTCGTTGACGATCAGTTGCAGGTAGGCGCTCGCTGAGTGCGCGCGCATGCGCGCCCGCCACGCCTCCATCGCGGCCACCACCTGCTCGACGGGCAGCTCCGCGAGCGAGAGCACCGACTGCGGCCCGTTGACGATCACCTCGTGCGCGCCCGTCGCGGGCATCGAGGAGAACAGCTCCGGCTGACCGCGCGGCGACTCGACGGACTGCTCCACTGCACCGTCCTCCTCGGCGGGGCTGAGTGCGGGATACAGGTTCGGCACGACCCGCACCGTCCAGCCGGTCGAGTCCGCCGGACCGCCGTCGGGGCGCACCGCGTAGAGCTCGGGCGGCGTGCGGTCCTCGTGGCCCTCCGCGAACGGGTCCTTCTCCACGTCGATCGCCTCGGGCGGCGCGCACGTCGGCTCTCCGCCGGGGCGCCGCGAGCGCTCGCCGGCGACGATCGTGCGGTGGCCGCTGAGCGGGTCGATGCGAAGCTCGGGCATCCGATCAGCCGTCCAGCGCGTAGCGGCGGACGTCCTCTTCCAGCTTCGCGGTGCTCAGGTATGGGCCCTGGCGGATGAAAGCTTTCCCGATGCGGTTGTAGAAAACGGTGACCGGCGTGGACGAGGAGTCGGCGATCGCTTCGCCGATCTGGCCGTCGTGGTCGAAGTAGCTCGGATAGCTCACGGGGAAAGAGCGTAGGAACTTCAGCGCGTTCGTGCGGCTGTCGCCCGAGTCGATCCCGATGAACGCCACCTCACGGCCTTGTGAGATGGAGACACGCTGGAAGACGCCGAACTCGGCGCGACACGGTTCGCACCACGAGGCCCACTTGTTGATCACCACCGGGCGTCCGCGGAGCGCCGACAGCCGCGCGCGCAAAGCCGGCAGGCCACCGGCGAGAACCTCGCTCGCCTGCGCGTGAAGGCTCGCAAGTACCGCAGGGGAGCCGTTCAGGCGGGCCTGCATCTGCGTGAGCGTGAGCTTCGACGGCGCGCTCGTGGACGTCGAATCGCCGCCCAGCTGCACCAGTCCCACCGCCAGGACCGCAGCCAGGGCGAGTGCGGCGGCGGCGATCGACAGGCGCTTGGGCGTCATCTCCGCAAAGGGTCGCAGATGGCCCCACTTCAATCATGCCTTCGCGTGCTATATCCTGGGGTAAGTCAGAGCCGGGGGCGTTGAAGCAGCATCCGGCTAACCGGCGCCATTCGGGTGCCAACCCTTTCTGAGCCGCGCCGAAGCCACTTTCGACAGCGGCTCTGTCTCGAAGTCCAGAGCCTCCATGGCCGAGTCCACCTCAGTGGCCCTCGCGGCCGCGCCCATTCCGAGTCCCGCCGACATCAAGCGTGCGGAGAAGCTCGTGTGCGAGCGCTTCCTGCACGAGGGCGAGGATCCCGCCGCGGCGCTCGCGGCCGGTACGCCGCGCAGGCGCGCGCTGGACATGGCGCTCGCCGAGCTGAAGGCCGACCCCAAGACCAAACACCCGTCCACCGCGTGGCGGCGGGAGTTCTCGCTGCTGCTCGGCCTCGAACGGCTGCTCTCCGAGGACGAGCCCAAGCTCGTGGACGGCACCGTGCTCTCCGCCCACCAGGTCGACGCGCTGTCGGGGACGCTCACCGCGCTGCTGGCCGAGGCGCAGCGAACCGCCTCCGACGGCAACGGCCGCTCCTCCGCGTCCCCCGAGCTGCTCGCATCCGCCGACATCCTCGGCCCGGAGGACATTCCCGCGGCCGACGGGGTCGATGGGGCGGCCCCGGACGCCGCGTCCGAAGACGCCGAGGAGGACGAGCCGGAGGACGAAGACGAGGACGAGCCCGAGGAGGACGAGGACGACGACGATCTCGGCCCGGTCCAGCGCGCGGCGCCCGAGGAGGACGACGACGAGGATGACCTCGAGGATGACGACGAGATCGAGCCCGACGAGGACGAGCCCGACGAGGAGCCTGAGCAGGAGACCGAATCGGAGGAGGAGCCCCGCGACTGGGTGGAGGACGAGTCCGAGGAGGAGTCACTCGGCGAGCAGCCAGAGGACCCCAACGCGGCGAAGCGCTTCTGGTTCGAGCACGCGACCGGCGCGGGCAAGACGGTCGCGGCCCTGGGCTTCGTCGAGGCGACGCAGACGGGCGGCGTGCTGATCCTCACCCACCGGCGCAACCTCGTCGACCAGTTCCACGGCGAGCTGCGCGACCGCGGCTACTCCAAGCGCATCAGCCGACCGCTGCTGCAGGGCGAGGACTCCGTCAAAGGCCCGGTCACGGTGGAGACCTACCAGTGGTTCGTGCGCAACGCGGGCAAGATCTCGAGCGCGTACACGATCGTGATCTGCGACGAGGCTCACACCGCCCTCGGCGAGAAGACGAGCGGCGCGATCCGCAACTGGACCGGCCCGATCTTCATCGGCATGACCGCCACCGGCGCGCTGATCGCACGCCACGTGACCGACCTGTTCCCGACGCAGAC
>CAZPQW010000012.1:46963-99072 GCA_964588985.1 uncultured Solirubrobacteraceae bacterium | reverse complement strand
AGGTCATCAAGGCGCAGTACTCCGCCGCGGAGGCCCAGGTGCGGATCTCCGAGGCCGCGACCGGAGTGGGCGAGCAGATGGCGGACGTGGGCCTCGCGATGCAGCGCGCGGTCGACAAGACCGAGAACATGCGCGCCCGCGCCGACGCGGTGCAGGAGCTCGAAGCGGCGGGCACGTTCGACGACATCACCCAGCTTGGCGGCGGCGAAGACGACATCGACCGCCAGCTCAAGGAGCTCTCCAGTCAGCCCGCGGTCGATGACGAGCTGGCGAAGATGAAGGCCGAGCTCGGCCAGGGCGCAGCGGCTCCGGCCGCCCCGCAGATCGCCTCCGGCGAGTCCGCTCCCGCGAGCGGGGACGGCCAGTCATGATCGTCCGCATCTCCGGTGAGGACCAGTACCGGCTCGCGGACGACGACGCCGGGCAGCTCAATGAGCTCGAGCACGCGGTTGTTGCTGCGGTCGAGTCCGGCAACGAGGATGGGTTCGCCCCCGCGTTCGCCGCGATGCTCGACTACGTGCGCGCCAACGGCGAGCTGGTGGGGGATGACGAGCTGGACAGCTCAGACGTGATCCTGCCGCCGGCGGACGTCACGTTTGCTGAGGCTGGGAGCGAATTCACCGGTGAGGGTTTGATTCCGGACTGACGGCTGAACTCGAATACGGCTTTACCAGCGCAGCGATCACAGCAGCGAGGCTACCGATGGCGTCCTTCAGAAGCGGAACCTCGGCGGTGCAATCCCACCAGACGCCGCCACGGTTTGGCGGGTAATCGTAGTGATCGGCGGGCACAGCAACACCGGATAGTTGGGGCCCATAGAGGTCATAGCATGGACGCGAAGGGTCGCTCTCCGTCGCCAGAGCCGGATCAATTAGAAGCGGGGTGCCGTCGAGTAGCACCACATTGCCGACGTGCATGTCGCGATGGCACATGCCATTCTGATGGAGTTCCTTGAGTCTTCGATAGAGGCGACCTCCCATCTCAAGCCGCTCCGGCGCTGATCTCTCACATTGCAGCCAGTCTGCCAAGGGCAAGCAGCGGCGGGTGGTTAGCTTCTCCGGGGTGATCGCCACGATCTCGGGCGCAAGCCGGAGGTCGCTCCACCGGCGGTAGTAGCTGACGAATCGCTCTCCTGGCTCGCCCGACGGAAGGTATCGGTGGTGGATTGGGAAGTCAGACATGCCTTACGCCATGATTGCAAGGCGTAAGGTCGATGCTCCTAACTGGAAGTCACCTGAACGTAGGCACTCGGCGAAACGAAGTGCCACTTCAGATCTACGAGAGGAGATATTGATGGATCCAGTGTATGAAGAGGCTGTCGAGGCGTGGCCGACTGACACTTTGGTACTCGGAAAGTCGTCGTGGCATGGGGGAGCTGATCGCTCACTGAAGTACGCATGGCCGGACAAGAACGGCAAGCGGGCTCGCGGTGGTGAGCTGCCAATCTCGGCTGTTCCTCAAGCGGTGATGTTCGCATCACGTACCGGCTTCCTCACGCGAGAGGAGACCGCCGAGCTAGTCAAGGGACTGGTGGACATACTTGCTGTCTCTCCCGAAGAGCCATAGCGAGGCGCATGATCTACGTACTTGCAGATGCAGTAGGTGGGAGAATTCGCTGGCGGCTCGGCGCGTTTGATCTCGCCGGAACCCCCGCGCCTGAGTTTCGTCTCCGCGCGGTGCAAATGTAGGTTGATGACAAAAGGATCTGAGCCGCCTAGCGGCGTGCTGCTCCGGCGATGGCGCGGCTGGCTTGTCGTGGTCCCCGGCATTTATGTCGCGGGTCTTGTGGCCAGCGTGCTCTACGGCACGTCGGCCAAGCTGCCGGGCGTCGCGCTTGGCTTCCCGGTGCTCTTCCACCTTGAGCGGGCAGGCGCGGTCCTTGCCGTGGTGTCGGGTGTGGCGATCTTTGCGTACATGACCTCGCTCGGCCATTTGCCGAGCCAGTTCGGCAATGTGATCGGATACTCCATAGCCGATCGACAGAACGACATTCAGCGATTGACTGCAGAGCTTAAGCAGAAGATCGAGCACCGACTCGCACCGCTGGAGCAAGGCACGCGAGCAAGCGACGAATTGCTTCTCATCACCATGGAGCAGCTCACCGCGCTCGATCGCCGTGTCGACGCTGTCGAGACGAGGCCGCTGACATGACTACACTCGATTTCATGACGACACAAGCAGAGCAATCCCCTCTGGAGCGACTGCAGGCAATGGTGGACGCGCACGCTGGTCGGGCGCTCGAATGGCGCACCAAGCTCCCGATTCTGCGCGCCCAGTCTGCTGCCACTTCGGTCTTGCTGGATGAACTAGCCCGCACGCCGGCGACTGCTCCGCGCCCCGACCGCGAGTATGCGGATGTCGTGATTGCTGCTCCTACCAAGGACTGGGCAGAGGATGTCGCGGATCGCCTACGCAGCGCCTTCCCGTCCGGGCATGTCGATCTCGGTGCACCAGGGGAGAGTCTGGGAGACAGCCCGCCGCTGACCGGCTATACGGTTCGCTGCCATGTGTGGCTGCCGAGAGCGCGCGGTGCGAAGGCGACCGCGAAAGTGCGATCGGTGCTCGCGAAGATGGATGACCTCTTGATCGAATACAGCGTGTCCCTCGATCTCCTAGCCGTATCGCCCAGCGGCTGATTTACCCCTCAAGCTGATCGAGATCCTCCTCGACAGCCGTCGATTCGACATCCGCCGGGTACACCCGCACCCTGCGATCCCGTGAAGCAAACCGCCCCGCCGTAGAGACGAACCCCACCACCCGAGTGGCATAGCGCCTGGAAATCCACCGCCGCGTAAGCGCCCGCGTGGGCGGCAACAGCAGCCAAGCCCCCACCGCATCCGTCACAAACCCCGGCACCGCAAGCAACACGCTCCCAAGGAACCCGAGCGCCCCGTCCACAGCAGCCCCACCCGGAGCCCGCCGCTCTGACACCGCGAGCGACACCCGCTCGATCGCAACCCGCCCCTGCACCCGCACCAACCGAGCCCCCAGCACGGACGTAGCCAACAACAGCAGCAGCGCAAGCACCCATCCGATCGCGCGGCCGACCTCGATGAACACGAACAGCTCGAGGACGGGCACTCCGATCAGGGCGAGCACGAACACCGGTTTAGATCGGTATCCCCCAGAGCGGGAACCAGCGCTCGAGTTCCGGCTCGATCGGCAGTTCGGTGGCCATCTGCGCCTTGATCTGCAGCTCACGCTCGGTCGAGCGCTCCTGCCCTCCTGGTTCCGGCACGAACGGGTACCAGTACCCGCGCTTGTAGTTGTAGATGAAGTAGATGCGCCGCTTCTTCGCGTCGACGAACGCGAACACAGCGCACAGCAGTCGCTCGCCGAAGCCGGCGGTCTCGATCGAACTGGAGACCGCGTTGATGCCGACGGCGAGGTCTTCGACGCTGGGCGCGCCGTCGGGGTTGCGCAGCACCATCCAGCGGTAGCCGTAGCTGTCGTCCTGGGTTGCGACCTTCGTGCCGGACTCCCCGCCTGTGGCGGTGACGACTTCTTCCATTTCCCTGATCGTGGTTTCGAAGTCGCTCGTGGCGAGCGCCTGGAAGACGATCGCGGCGGTGCCGACGGGTTCGATCTGGTGCTCGGCCTGGAGGGTGACGTAGGCGGTGGAGATCGCGAACAGGCGGTCGGGCGCGGGGCCCTTGACCTCGTGGCGGCCGGTGAGGATGTCGCGCAGGCCCACGGAGAGCGGAGTGTCAGGCGGCGCCCTGGAGCTGTGACTCCAGGCGCTCGAGCGCGGCTAGGCGCTGCTCTAGCGGGGGGTGGTCGGCGAACAGGTTCATCACGGACTGCTTCGTGCGGGCGGGGACGATGAAGAACGCGCTCATGGCTTCGGCCTTGCGCAGGTCCTGGGTGGGCACCCGCTCCATCGTGCCGCTGATCTTAAGCAGTGCCGAGGCCAGGGCGCTCGGACGCCCGGTGAGCACCGCGGAGCCGCGGTCGGCGGCGAACTCGCGGTAGCGGGATAGCGCGCGCAGCAGCAGGAACGAGATCGCGTAGACGATCGCGGAGACGATCAGGACCACGAACATCGCCTCCTCCTCTTCCTGGTCGCGGCCGTAGCCGCCGCCGAACCCGCCACCGAAGAAGAACGAGAACTGGATGATCATCGACGCGAGCGTGGCGAAGAAGCTCGCGAGCGTCATCACCATCACGTCGCGGTTGATCACGTGCGTGAGCTCGTGGGCCATCACGCCTTCGAGCTCGGCGGGGGAGAGCAGGTCGAGGATGCCGCGCGTCGCGCACACGGTGGTGGACTTCTTAGAGCGGCCCATCGCGAACGCGTTCGGCATCGAGGTCTCCATCACGCACACCCGCGGCTTGGGCAGGTCCGCCTGCACGCACAGCCGCTCGACGATCCCGTGCAGCTCGGGCTCCTGCGCGGGCGTGGTCTCCTTCACGCCGAGCGTGGCCATCGCGAGTTTGTCGGAGGTGAACAGCTGGACCAGCAGCAGCCCCACGGCGACGACGACGATCAGGCCGGCTCCTGCTCCGGCGACGAACAGCACGCCGACGAACACCACGTACAGCAGGCCGAGCAGGAACATCGTGAACAGCATCCGCGCCTGCAGCGCGGTGTCCCTGCCGAAGTTCGAGCGTCGCGAAGCCATCGGCGCTGATTGTCGCAGACAGAGATACGGGTGCCCTAAAGTGCCGCGGTGATCGCCGTGCTCCCCCCGCGCCTGCCATGAAGCCAGAAATCCACCTGCTGGGAATCGCGATCAAGACGTTCGGCGTGATGTTCGCGCTCGGCTTCCTCGCGTGCGGCGGAGTCGTGGCGCGCCGGTTGCGCGAGCTCGGCAGGCCGGTCGACTGGTCATACGAGATCGTCTTCGCGGCGCTCGCGGGCGGCGTGATCGGCGCGCGCGGCTACTACCTCATCGAGAACTACGATCAGGTCAAGCACGACCTGCTCGGGAGCATCTTCTCCGGCTCGGGGCTCGTCTGGTACGGCGGCGCGATCGGCGGCGCGATCGCCGTGATCGGCTGGATGCACTGGCGCAAGGTGCTGGAACTGAGGATGTTCGACATGGCCGCGACCGCGCTGGCGCTTGGCTATGCGATCGGGCGCATCGGCTGCCAGGTCTCCGGCGACGGCGACTACGGCATCCCCTCGAAACTGCCCTGGGCGATGAGCTACACGCATGGCACGGTCCCCACCCCGCCAGGGGTGCGCGTCCAGCCGACGCCGATCTACGAGACGCTCGCGATGTGCCTGCTCGCGTATGCGCTGTGGCGTCTGCGCGACCGCGTGCGGCCCGGGGTGGTGTTCGCGCTGTACCTCGTGGGTAGCGGCCTGGAGCGGTTCCTGGTGGAGTTCGTGCGCCGCAACAGCGAGGTGCTCGCGGGGCTCACCGCGCCGCAGCTGGAGAGCCTCGGGCTGCTCCTCATCGGCCTGTCGTGGCTGGCGCTGATGGCCCGGCAGGGCGGCGTCGCGGCGCTTCGCCCGACGAGCGCCTGAGAGGCACGCGATAATCACCGGCGATGTCCACTGGTACACAGCTATCGCGCGCGTTCCCTCTCGGCAGCAGGCTGAACGATCTCGGCCGCCTGGAGATCGGCGGCTGCGACGCGATCGAGCTCGCGAGGGAGTTCGGCACCCCCGCCTACGTCGTTGCGGAGGACGACCTGCGCACCCGCGCCCAGACGTTCGTGCGCGCGGGGCGCGAATCTGGTCACAGTGACTTCCACGTGGTGTTCGCCTCCAAGGCGTTCCCCTGCACCGCGGTGCTCGAGCTGTTCGCGAACGAGGGGCTGTGGTGTGACGCGGCCTCCGCCGGAGAGCTGCACCTCGCGCTGAACGCGGGCTTCGCGCCGGAGCGGATCGTGCTGCACGGCAACGCCAAGTCTGAGGTGGAGCTGAGGATGGCGCTGCGCCATCGCGTGGGGGCGATCGTGGTCGACAACTTCGATGAGATCGCCCGGCTCGCGCAGCTCATCTCCGAGGACGAGTTCGCGGACCGCGGCCCGCAGCCTGTGCTGTTGCGTGTCACGCCCGACGTCAAGGGGGAGACCCACGAGAAGATCTCCACCGGCCAGGCCGACTCGAAGTTCGGCTTCTCGATGGTCGACGCATTCGAGGCGGTCGCGCGCATCAACGCCGTCGCGGGCCTCGACCTGCGCGGGCTGCACGCGCACATCGGCTCGCAGCTGTTGAGCGTAGAGCCGTTCGAGCGCGAGGCGCGCGAGCTGGCGAAGCTGGGCGATTTCCCCGTGTGGGATCTCGGCGGCGGCCTCGGCGTGCAGTACACCGACGATCAGCCAGAGGGCCCCGAGATCGAGGAGTACGTGAGCACCGTCGTGCGCGCCGCGCACGCCAACGGTCACGGTCCCGAGAAGCGGCTGATGATCGAGCCGGGCCGCTCGCTGTGCGCGAACGCCGGCGTGACCCTCTACACAGTGGAGTCGGTCAAGCAGAACGTCTCGCGGTGGGTGGCGGTCGACGGCGGCATGTCCGACAACCTGCGCCCGATGCTCTACAACGCCCGCTACGAAGCCCACGTAGTCGACCGCTTCGGCGGCTCGACGCCGTGCGTGCTCGCGGGCAAGCACTGCGAGTCGGGCGATGTGATCGTGCGCGAGGCGCTGCTCGACGACCCCGTTCCGAGCGACGTGATCGTGACCCCCGCCACCGGGGCGTATGGGTTCGCGATGTCCAACAACTACAACGGCGTGCCGCGCCCGCCGGTGATCTTCTGCAAGGACGGCGACGCGCGCGTGGTCGTCAGACGCGAGAGCGTCGAGGAGCTGACCGCCCGCGATGTCCGCTAGCCCGCCGCTTCGCATCGGCCTGCTCGGCCACGGCACCGTCGGCGGCGCGTTCGCGACGCTGCTCGACGAACGCGCCGCGGAGATCGAGCGCTTCAACGGCCGCGCGCCGAAGATCACCGGCGTGCTGACGCGCAACCGGGGCGTGTTCGACGAGGTGCTCGCGGACTCCGATCTGGTGGTCGAGCTGATGGGCGGCCTCGAACCGGCGCGCGAGTACCTGCTGGCGGCGATGCGAGCGGGCAAGGACGTGGTGAGCGCGAACAAGCAGCTGCTCTCCCAGCACGGCGAGGAGCTGTTCGTGGTCGCGCGCGAGCACGGCGTACACCTGCGCTTCGAGGCGGCCGTCGCCGGAGCGGTGCCTGTGGTGCGCCTGCTCGAGGAGTCGCTCGCGGCGACCCCGATCGAACGCATCCACGGGATCGTCAACGGCACCACCAACTTCATCCTCAGCGAGATGGCGCGCGGCAGCACCTACCCCGAGGCGCTCGCGGAGGCGCAGCGCAAGGGCTACGCCGAGGCGGACCCGAGCGACGACGTGAGCGGCCGCGACGCGGCGGCGAAGATGGCGCTCCTCGCGCGCCTCGCGTTCGGGGCACCCGTCCACTTGGAGGACGTGCGCTACGAGGGCATCGAGCACCTGCACGGCGACGACCTCGAATACGCCCGCGAGTTCGGCCTCGGCCTGAAGCTGATCGGCACCGCCGAACGACGCGAGGGCGGCATCTCCGTGCGGGTCCATCCCGCGTTCCTCTACGCCGGACACCCGCTCTCGTCGGTCTCCGGGCCGTTCAACGCGGTGACCGTCGAATCCGAGACGATCACAGAGATCACCATGTCCGGGCCCGGGGCCGGTGGCCGGCAGACCGCGAGCGCGGTGCTGGGCGACGTGGTGAGCGTGATGACCGGCGGCGCGCGACCGCCCGCGCCGCCGCTGGAGCTGCGCCTGATCGAGGACGTGGAGAGCGCGTTCTACCTGCACATGGACGTCGCCGACCGCCCCAGCGTGCTCGCTGCCGTGACCGCGGTGCTGGGCGAGCAGGGCGTGTCGATCAAGTCGATCCTGCAGCGCGGCCTCGGCGAAGACGCGCGCCTGGTGATGGTCACTCATCCGGTGCTCGAGTCGAGCCTGCGCGTCGCCGTCGAGCGGGTCGGCGAGTTCGAGTTCGTGCGTTCCACCCCGCGGACCATCCGCGTGATCGAAGAGGAGTTCGTATGAGGGATTACGAGCCGGTGCCGCTGCCGTTGGTCGAGGGCGCGGCGTACTCGGGCACCCACGTGCCCCTGATCGAGCGCTATCTCGACCGACTGCCTTTCGAGGTGGGCGACAAACTCGTGAGCCTGCAGGAGGGATCGACTCCTCTCCTGCGCGCGCCGGTGCTCTCGCAGATGGTCGGCGCGACCGTGCGGCTGAAGCTGGAGGGCGCCAACCCGACCGGCTCGTTCAAGGACAGGGGCATGACGTGCGCCGTCTCGGCGGCCGTGCGCGAAGGCGCCAAGGCGGTGATCTGCGCATCGACCGGCAACACCGCCGCGAGCGCGGCCGCGTACGCCGCGCGTGCCGGCATCACCTGCGCGGTGATCGTCCCGGACGGAAAGATCGCGCAGGGCAAGATGGCCCAGACGCTGGTCCACGGCGCACGCGTGATCACGCTCGACGGGAACTTCGACCAGGCGCTCACGATGGTGCGCGAGCTGACGGCGTCGCATCCGATCGCGCTCGTCAACTCGGTCAACGAGTTCCGCATCGAAGGTCAGAAGACGGCGGCCTTCGAGATCCACGAGGCGCTCGAGGGCGGCGTCGAAGCTCTCTACATCCCGGTCGGCAACGCGGGCAACATCACCTCCTACTGGCGCGGCTTTCGCGAGATGGGCGCCGCGCCGAGGATGTTCGGCTTCCAGGCCGAGGGAGCGGCGCCGCTGGTCGCGGGGCATCCGATCGAGCACCCGGAAACGGTCGCCAGCGCGATCAGGATCGGCAACCCGGTGCGCTGGGAGGACGCGATGGCCGCGGCGACCGACTCGCGTGGAGCGATCCGCGTCGTGAGCGACCGGGAGATCCTCAACGCCTACAAGCTCCTGGCCTACAGGGAAGGCATGTTCTGCGAGCCCGCGTCGGCGGCGTCGGTCGCGGGGCTGTTGAAGTACGGCGCCGACGGCGCCGAGCAGGTCGTGTGCGTGCTCACCGGCCGAGGCCTGAAGGACCCCGACACGGCGATCGCCAACAACGAAGGCAGGGTGATCTCCTGCCCGGTCGAGATGGGCCCGATCGAAGAAGCGGTGCTGGGTGATCCGTAGGCGGGTCGTGCGGGCGCCGGCATCCTCGGCGAACCTCGGCCCCGGCTTCGACTGCATGGCGGCCGCGCTCTCGCTCGAGATGGAGCTGGAGGTGATCGAGACCGGATCGTTCGCGGTGAAGACCGACCTGCCGGTTGCCACGGGGCGCGAGAACCTGTGCGTGCGCGCGTTCGAGCGGCTGCACCCGGCTGACGGCTTCGAGTTCAGGATCCGTTCGGAGATACCGCTCTCCGGCGGCCTCGGCTCGAGCGCCGCGGCGATCGTCGCGGGTCTGATGGCCGCCGACCACATGTTCGAGCTCGACGCCGACCTGTTCGCGCACGCGAGCGAGCTGGAGGGGCACCCCGACAACGTCGCCGCGTCTCTGTTCGGCGGCTTCGTGATCTGCGCGGACGGTGCTGCGACGCGCTTTGATCCGCCGACCGGCCTGGAGGCGCTCGCGGTCGTGCCCGGAGAGGCGGTGCGCACACGCGCCGCGCGGGCGGCGCTGCCGCGGGAGGTGCCGATGGAGGAGGCGGTGTTCAACGTCGCGCACGCGGCGCTGTTGACACTCGGCCTGGCGAGGGGCGACTGGGACGTGCTCGGGCGCGGGCTGCAGGACCGGCTCCATCAGGACCGTCGCGCGCATCTGTTCCCGCGCTCGTTCGAGCTGGCCGGCAGGGCGCGCGAGCTGGGGGCGCTGGGGGCGACGATCTCGGGCGCCGGGCCGACCGTGCTCGTGTGGTGCTTCTACGAGCAGACGGGTGCCGTGGCGGAGGCGCTCGCGGGCGAGGTGGAGGGCTGGGCGAGCGTGCTGCGCACGTCGTTCGAGCCGCAGGGCGCCTACGTCGACGAACTCTGAGGGGCCGTCAGGCGATCTGGGCGAGGCGCTTGCGGGCGTCGCCGAGGTCCGGCAGGCGGTCGAGCAGTTCGCCGCTCAGTGAGATGTAGTCCGCGCCGAGGTCCGCGCGGTGGTCGAGGATCGACTTCGCCCGCTCCGCCGACTCCGCGTAGGCGATCGAGGAGCGGATGACGGTGTCGAAGACCTGCTCGCCGAAACGCTCCTGCAGCGATACGAGGGCCTCGCGCGAGTGGACGGTGCGCATGTCCGCGAGGTTGAGCACCACGCCGAGCAGCTCGAGCGGCGGGTTGAGGCTCTCGCGCGCCAGCTCGACGACCTCCATCGCCTGCTCGACGCCCTGCAGCGCGAAATACTGCGCCTCCGCTGTCACAAGCGCGCGGTCGGCGGCGACGAGCGCGTTGATCGTCAGCAGGCCCAGGGAGGGCGGGCAGTCGATCAGGATCACGTCGTAGTCGTCGGCGAGCGGCGCGAGCGCGCGCCTGAGCGTCAGCTCGCGGCCCATCTTGCCGCCGAGCATCAGCTCGGCCTCGGCGAGGCTCAGGTTGGCGGGGATGATGTCCTCGTGGATCGCCTCGCCCGCCTTCGCGCGTCCCGAGAGCACGTCCGCGATCGTCGGCTCGGCGTCGGTGGGCAGGTCGAAGTAGTCGGACAGGTTGCCCTGCGGGTCGAGGTCGACCGCCAGGGTGCGCAATCCGCAGCGGCGCAGCACGTCGGTGATCGTGCGAACGGCGGTCGTCTTGCCCGTGCCGCCCTTCTGCGATAGCACCGCGATCGTGTGAGCCATGACGCGATACTACGCGGCTGCACGCGCCGGGGCGCCTTCGCGTACCCGGAGGCTCGGTGAAGTCAGCTGGATGCTCAGCCGAAGCTGTGCGCCGGCGTGGGCGTGCGGGTCAGCGGCGAGGCGGAATCGGCATCGTCGTGCATGCTCACGAACGACAGCCTGTAGCGCCCCACGATGATCTCGTCGCCGTCGTTCAGCGTCTGGCCGTCGACGCGCGCGCCGTTGACGAACACGCCGTTGAGGCTGCGGTCGTCGAGCAGGCGCACGCCGTCTGGCTGGCGCACGATCAGCGCGTGGCGACGCGAGACCGTGGGGTCATCGAAGCGCAGGTCCGCCGCCAGGCTGCGCCCGATGCGGGTCCACTCGCGCGTGAGCGCGACCGTGTGGAGCTCGGCGCCCTCTTCGTAGCAGAGGTACTCGCCGGCCTGCTCGATCTCGTCCCTGGCCTTCGCCAACTGCTCGTCGTGGTCGGCCGGAGCCGGACGCAGCAGCCTCGCGCCGGCGCCATCTGTGCCGATTCGCTCGGTGCTGAACATCGACGCGCGAACGAAGGTCCTGTTCCCGCAGCCGGGGCACTCGCTGAGCAGGTCGGAGCCTTCGAGTGTCAGCGTGTAGTCGCAGCGCTCACAGCGAAACGACCCGGCGCCGACGAAGGTTCCCGCGGTAACTGAGTCCATCATCTGCTCCTCCCTATCTAGACACTGCCTAAGGGGGCGCTCCCTCGCCGGAACTCGTGACGATCATAACAAGGTTGTCAATAGGACAACCAGAGTTCCGACTGGCGAAATCTAACACAAGTGCTGGCGCGGGTGCCCTGTGGCCCGGTGACCTCTGAATACCCGCGTCTATGTCCGTGCAAACCCCGCGTCAGCGGCAGGAGCGTCGGTCGCGACGACGAAATCCAGAACGACCATGTCCTTCGTCGCCAACCACGTCGAGCAGCTCGAGCGCGTCCTGCTGCGCCGTGGCGTGGGCATGCTCGAGGCCGATCGGAGCTGCTGCGCCGACTGCGGGCGCACGCCGCTGGTGGGCGAGCACGTCCACGTCTACAGCGGCCGCCAGCAGCGGATGGTCTGCGAGCTCTGCCGTCCGCTGCGCAGCGAGCTGCCGGTCGCGAGCGAGATAGTGCGGCACTTCGAGCACGGCCACACCGTGCGTCTCACCGCTCGCGCGGCCTAGACGCGCCTGCAGCCCTCGCCACGGATCCGGCCCGGGACGCCGGCTAATAGACTTCGCCGCCGTGGACCCCTTGACCGTCTCGATCGTGATCTCCGCCCCGCGCGAGCGGGTGTTCGACTACCTCCAAGACATCGCCAACCACCCCGAGTTCACCGACCACTACCTCGTGGACTGGCACCTGACGAGGATGGACCCGGTGGGCCGCGGAGCGGGGGCGCGCTTTCGCGTGACGGCGCCCGCGAACCGCTTCAGCTGGGGCGACGTCACGTTCACGGAGGTCGAGCGTCCGCACCGGATCGTGGAGGTCGGGCGGACCGGCAAGAACAACCGCATTCGCACGCTCGGCGTTTACGAGCTGGCCGACGCTGAGGCCGGCGCGACGCGCGTGCGCTTCACACTGCAGACCGCTCCTGTGACGCTCTCCGATCGCCTGATGGAGGGCCTCGGAGCCCGCAAATGGCTGCGTCGTAAGAACCAGCGAGCGATGCACCGGCTGCGCGGGATCCTCGAGGAGTCCAGCCGCGGCGGGCGCGTCGAGCGCCGCGGGCAACGCGTCACGGTCGCCGGCGGATAGACTGCCGCGTCGCATGTCCAGCCGCTCGTGCAAGTTCCTGCTCGCCGTGCTCGCCCTCGGGGCCGTGCTCGCCCTGTCCGCATGCGGCGACTCGCACACGCGGATCAGCACCGGCACCTACGCGGGCGAGTCCGGAGCGAACGCTCCGTACCTCGACGTGGGCCCGCTGATCTACGAGGTCCAGCTCTCACGCGAGCTGAACCCCACCAACTCCGAAGACGCCGCCTACCTGCAGGGGCTGACCCCCGAACAGCGCAAGCTGGAACCCGGCCAGGAGTGGTTCGCGGTGTTCGTGCAGGTCTACAACAACGGCTCCCAGCCGCTGCCCTCCGCCACCGCACTGACGATCACCGACACGCAGGGCAACACCTACACCCCGCTGCCCCCCGCCGAAATCAACCCCTACGCCTACAGGGCGGGCGAAGTGCCGGCCAAAGGCCAGCTGCCGACCCCGGACACCACCGCCTCCTACGGCGGCACGCAGGGTGCGCTGCTGCTCTACAAGATCCACGTCGTCTCGCTCGACAACCGTCCGCTCGAGCTGAAGATCGTCGACCCCACGGATCCGTCCGAAACAGCTTCCGCTGAGCTAGACGTTTAGCCAGCTCAATGGCTGGCCTGTAGGGCGGCCTCGAGCACCTGCTTGGCGACCGGCGCGGCGGTGTCGCCGCCGGCTCCGTCTTTGACGAGCATCACGCACACCGCTATCCGCGGGTGAAGGGCCGGGGCGAACGCGGCGAACCACGCGTCGGTGTTGCTCGCTTCGTGTTCGCCCGCCTGGCATTCCTTGTTCGCTTCGGTTGCGCTCGGTTCTGTGGTTTCGCTTGTTTCGGTGGCCGCGGCGGGGGTGGGGCAGGCGCTCTTCAGTTCGGCCGTGCCCGTCTTGCCGGCGACGGTCACGCCGGAGATCGCCGCTGAGGTGCCGGTGCCGAAGCGCACCACGCCGATCATCAGCCGTCGCACCGTGCGCGCCACCGAGGCGCTCATCGCGCGTTCGCTCGCGTAACGAGGGGATCCGGGGACGAACATCGGGGTCGGCCGCCGGCCGCCGTCCGCCACGGTCGCGGCGATGTCGGCCATCTGCAGAGGCGTCGCGAGGACCTGCCCCTGGCCGATGGCGGTCGAGCCGACGTCGAGTTCCCCCTGGATGGAGCTCGCTGCGGGCAGCGTGCTCTCGGGGGCGCCTTCGATGCCGGAGCTGTGGTTGAAGCCGAGCTTTTCCGCGGTCTCCACGAGCCGTGTCGCGCCGAGCTTCACGCCGAGCGGGCTGAACACCGAGTTGCACGACACCGCGAAGGCGAGTTCGAGCGAGCCGCCGCAGCTCTCGCCGTTGGCGTTGCTCAGCTTCACGCCGTCGAGCGTGGCGTAGGTGGCGTAGGGGAAGACGGTGTGGCGGTTGGCGATGCCCGCCTGCAGCACGCCCGTGAGGGTGACCATCTTGAACGTGGAGCCGGGGGGCTGCAGGCCGTCCAGGCCGATGCCCGCCACCGCGAGGATCTCTCCGGTCCTGGGGTCCATCGCGATGATCCCGCCGTACTGTCCGCCGAGCGCCGTGACTGCGGCACGCTGAACTTCCGGAGATATGCTCGTGCGCACGGCTGATTCAGCGTGCGGCGGCACGTAGGCGAGCAGGCGCGCACCCTCGAGCAGCGCACCGCCCTGTCTGCCGCGCACGCGTTCGTCGAGCGCCCGTTCGAGGCCGGGCGGGCTTTCCGCCAGCACGCTGCCGTCACGTGCGAGCAGCGTCGCCCTGCGCGGCATCGTGGTGCGGCTCGCGAGGGTCTCGCCCGGGCGCAGGCCGGGGAACGCGAGCGCGTGCGACCACGCGATGCGCGGGCCGGATTCGCCGGTCCTGTCGATCGCGAGCGTGTACTTCAGCGACAGCGTCCCGAACAGGCGGGTGTGCACGCGCACGGGCACCACGACTGTCGTGCTCGAGGTGGTGTGGGTCCTGCCGACGATCGCCGTCCGGGTGGCGGTCGCGGTGGTGAGGGCCTGGCGGTAGGCGTCGGCGAATTCGCCGACCGTGACGGCCTGCTGGGAGGAGGCGTCGAGGTCCGAGTACATCGTCACGTAGTCCTCGTGCGTCCACGCCCGCACGAACCCTTCGGCGAGTCGATCGGTGGCCGAGCCGCCCTTGTGGTTGGCGCCCACGATCGCTCCCGCGGCGAACGCTACGAGCGCGAACGCGATCACGGGGCGCGCACGTCGCTGTCGCTGGTGGTGGCTTTCAGTCACGGAGCTTGTAGAACATGGCAGGTGACGCAGCTGGATTGGATCATCCTGGCCTTCGCGGCCATCCTCGCCCTTTTCGGTTTTCGACAGGGGTTCATCGTGGGCGTGCTCTCGTTCGGCGGTTTCGCCGTCGGCGCGTTCCTCGGAACCCGCCTCGGTCCAGTTCTACTTCCGAAGGGTTCCTCCTCGCCGTACGCCCCCGCTTTCGGTCTGCTCGGCGCGCTGCTCGGCGGCGCGATTCTCGCGAGCGGGCTCGAGGGTCTCGGCTTCAAACTGCGGCGCACGCTGATGATCCCGGGCCTCGGGTTGCTCGACGGCCTGCTCGGCGCGCTGCTGGGCGGCGTGCTGGCGCTGGGGATCGTGTGGATCGTCGCTGCGGTCGCGGGCCAGACTCCGGGCGAGGGCGTGCTGCGCGCGGACATCCAGCGCTCGGCGATCCTGCGCAACCTCAACGCGGTGCTGCCGCCGTCTGGCCCGATCCTGAACGCGCTCGCGCGGTTGGACCCGCTGCCGTCGATCACGGGTCCCTCACCGGACGTCGCGGCCCCTGAGCCGGCCGTCGCGCACGCTCCCGGGGTGCGGGTGGCCTCGCGCGGCGTGGTGCGGGTCGACGGGACCGCGTGCGGTCTTGCGATCGAGGGCTCCGGGTGGGTGGCGGCGCCGGAAACGGTCGTCACGAACGCGCACGTGGTGGCGGGCGAGCAGGACACGACCGTCGAGATCCACGGGATCTCGCCCGGCCTCTCGGCGCGGCCGATCGCGTTCGACCCGACCGACGACGTCGCGGTGCTGCACGTCTCCGGGCTCCGCCTCCCGTCGCTGAGCCTCGCGAGCGACCCAGCGGAGGGCGCCGCGGGGGCGATCCTCGGCTATCCGGAGAACGGTCCGTTCGACGTGCAGCCCGGACGGATCGGGCGCACGCAGACCGTCGTAACCCAGGACGCCTACGGCCAGGGCCCGGTGTCGCGCCTGCTCACCCCTCTGCGTGGGCTCGTCAGACCGGGCAACTCGGGCGGCCCGCTGGTGGACGTTCGGGGACGTGTCCTGACGACCGTGTTCGCAAGCACCATCGGCGGCCATCCGCGTGGCGGCTATGGGGTGGCCGACGAAACGGTGGAGGCTGTGCTGCACGAAGCACAGGCTCACGCCCATGCTGGGGTGACTGTGAGCACGCAGGGGTGCACTCAGGGCTAGAGAGCTCGGGCGGGGCGGCTCAGGTGCCGGCGGGTGCGGGCCGGGTGGCGCCGCGGGGTTTCGGAGCGCGCTTGGGCTCGCTCGTGGCGGGCTCCTTGGCGGCGCGTGCGGGCGTCTTGGCTCGCACGGGCGGCAGGTCGTCTTCTTCGATCGCGGCGGCGGCATGCGCGTCGATCGCCGCCTGCACGGTCGCGAGCCTGCGCACGAGCTGCGTGCGCACCTCCTCGAGCTCCTCCGCGCTCAGCAGCGACGGGCCGATGCCCGCCCGGATCCCGCCGGGCGTCGGCGCGACGCCCGGGTGGGAGGCTTCGATCTCCCCGAGCGCCCGCTCGAGCGCCGCGATCTGGGTGCGCAGCAACCTGCGTCGCTCGACGGCGTCGTCGCCCGTGCCAGTCTGCGGCTCGGAGGAGACGTACAGCGCCGCCGCGACCTCGCGAGGGTCCACGCCCGTCTCGAGCGCCTCGCGCGCGGCGCTCGCGGCGATCGTCCCGACCGCCGAGGAGCGCTGCGGCATTGCGGTCACGAACGTGCCGCTGCCCTGGTGGCTGGCGATCAGCCCCTCCAGCTCGAGGCGCTGGTAGACCGCGCGAACGGTGTTTACGTTGACGCCGATCGCCTCGGCCATGTCGCGTAGGCCGGGAAGCCGCTGGCCCGAGGTCAGCTGACCGTCGCCGATACGCGAGCGGAGCGCCCACGCTAGCTGCACTCCGATCGGCACCTCCGCGTCGCGGTCGATGGCGACATCGTCGAGGTCGACCTCGGTCTGGGCCGGGGGGTTGTCAACAGGCGGCCTGCTCATAGTTGAAACGTTAGCGCGCGTGAGCCGGGTTGCACAGTGTACTAGTCAACTACTACACTATGAGAATGGAGGAGGCACAGGGCGTACGCGCACTCGCAGGACGGGCTCTCCTGCCCACGAGGAACGTCTTCGAGGAAGTGGGGGACATGATGATCCTCACCGGAAAGACGATCCGCTCCGCCATCTTCCCCCCGTATCCCTACGGCGGCGAGTTCGTCTCGCAGTTCCTGTTCGCGCTGCGCCTTTGCTGGCTGCCACTGCTGTTCTCGACAGTGGCGATCAACTACGGCGCGGCCGGCCTGCAGGCGGCGAACATCCTCACGCTGCTCGGCAACCTCGACCGCCTGGGCGGCTTCTTCGTGCTCGCGGCGATCCGCGAAGTCGCCCCGCTGATCACGTCCGTGGTACTCGCGGGCGTGGCCGGCACGGCGATCACCGCCGATCTCGGGGCGCGCAAGATCCGCGAGGAGCTGGACGCGCTGCAGGTGCTGGGGGTCGATCCCGTCAAGAACCTCGTCGTGCCGCGCTTCCTCGCGCTGATGTTCGTCACGTCGCTGTTCAACGTGTACGCGATCCTGTTCGGCCTCTTCGGCGGGATCCTCGCAGAGACCGTCAGCCACCAGCCGCTCGGGCCATTCTGGGACACGCTGTTCGCGAACGCCACCGTCGTCGACCTGTGGGGCTCGACGCTGAAGACGATGATCTTCGGGGCGATCGTCGCGATCGTGTGCTGCTACAAGGGCATGACCGCGTCCGGCGGCGCGGAGGGCGTCGGCAGGGCGGTCAACCAGGCGGTCGTCACGTCCCTTCTGGCGATCAGCGCGTTCAACTACGTGTTCGTGGCGATGCTGCTCGCGACCCACCCGCAGATCATCGTGATCAAGTGATGGGCCAGCTGCTGGGGTTGCCACGCGAATGGCTGTCCGCCGCCGGGGACATCGGCGGGTTCATGGGCCGAGTGATGGGCGAGGTGTACGGGCTGCGCGTGTTCCGCTTCTTCGGCGAGGCGCTGCGCCAGGCCGGCGTGCTGATCGTCTCCTCCACGGCCGTGATCTGGGGCCTCGTGTTCTTCATCGGGCTCGGCACGTGCGGGATCTCGGGCGCGTACTTCGCGGCGTCGCAGGGCGCCACGTCGGTGGCCGGCATCTTCGCCGCGTGGTGCGACCTGCGCGAGGCTGTGCCGTACGCGTTCGGCTACATGATGGCCGCGAAGGTCGGCACCGGGATCGTGGCTGAGATCGGCGCGATGCGGATCAACGACGAGATCGACGCGCTCGAGGTGATGGGGATCGACTCGGTGGTGTTCCTGTGCGCGACTCGCCTGCTCGCCGCGTGGATCGTGCTGCCGTTCATGTACATAGCGGCGATCGGTGTCGCGTATGCGGCGTCGTACCTCGCGGTGGTCCAGCAGGTCGGATACACCTCGTCGGGCGGGTACCTGCTGCTCTTCTGGCAGTTCCAGAATCCTGGAGACGTGCTGTTCAGCCTCACGAAGGGAATGTTCATGGCCACGGCGGTGGTGCTCGTGGGTTGCTACTACGGCTACAAAGCCAGCGGGGGCCCCGTCGGCGTGGGGACCGCGACGGCCAAGTCGATGGTGCTGAACATCGTGCTCGTGAACCTGATCGGGATGCTCGGCAGCCAGATCTTCTGGGGCGCCAATCCGAGGGCGCCCATCGGTGGTTAGCGGCGCCCGCTACGCTGACCGCCATGTCGAAGACCCTCCTGATCGCCGAGAAGCCCTCCGTGGGCCAGGACTTGGCGCGCGTACTGAAGGGCCCGTTCAAGAAGGGCGAGGGCTTCCTGGAGGGCCCCGAGCACGTGGTGACGTGGGCGGTGGGGCACCTCGTGCAGCTCGCCGAACCGGAAGCGTATGACGCGAAGTACAAGAGCTGGCGGATGGCGGACCTGCCGATCGTGCCCGACCGCTTCAAGCTCGACGTGCGCGACGAGCGCTCGCGCAAGCAGATGACGGTGGTGAGCAAACAGCTCAAGCGCGAGGACGTCGAGGAGGTCGTAAACGCGTGCGACGCCGGTCGCGAGGGCGAGCTGATCTTCGCCTACCTCTACGAGAAGGCGAAAGCCGACAAGCCCGTCAAACGGCTGTGGCTGAGCTCGATGACCAACCAGGCGATGAAGGCCGCGCTGGAGTCGCTGCGCCCCGCGGAGGAGTTCGCGAAACTCGAGGAAGCCGCCCGCTCGCGCTCGGAGGCCGACTGGATCGTCGGCATGAACGCCACCCGCGCGGCGACGATCCGTCTGCGCAGCTCCTTCGACGGCGCGGTGTCGCTCGGCCGCGTGCAGACGCCGACGCTCGCGATCGTCGCCCGCCGCGAGGAGGAGATCAAGGCGTTCAAGCCCGAGCCCTACTGGCTCGTCGACGCGACGTTCGCCGCAGGGCCGCTGGAGGGCGAGGCCGCCGCCGGCGAGCGCACGTACGCGGGTCACTTCGCAGCCCCCCCGGGCAGTCCCGGGAACACCAAAGGGCCGCGCATCGGCACCGAGGAGGAGGCGCACGCGATCGTCAAGGCGTGCGAGGGCCGCCAGGGGACGATCACGAAGCTCGAGAAGAAAGAGCAGCGCGAGAAAGCGCCGATGCTCTACGACCTGACGACGCTCCAGCGCGAGGCGAACAACCGCTTCGGCTTCACCGCCAAACGCACGCTCGCGGCCGCGCAGCGCCTTTACGAGGAGCACAAGGCGCTCACGTATCCGAGGACCAACTCGCGCTACCTCACCACCGACATGGTCGAGGAGATCAAGCCGATCGCGGAGCTCGTGGGAGCGCACAAGCAGTTCGCGAAAGGCGCCGCGTATGTGGTCGGCCTGGACGTGCTGCCGCTCGCGCGGGTGGTCAACGACGAGAAGGTCTCAGACCACCACGCGATCATCCCCACCCGCTCCGAGCACAACCTCGAGAAAATGGGCTCCGACGACCTGCGCATCTACGACATGGCGGTGCGCCGCTTCCTGGCTGTATTCCACCCGGAGGCGGTGTTCGAGAACACGCGCGTGGAGACGACCGTGACGGCGAGCGACGGCGAGAACGCGCACGTGTTCCGCACCCGCGGCAAGCTGCTGCAGGTCCCCGGCTGGCGCGGCGTGTACGACGAGATCTCAGCCGACGCGAAGGCCGCCGAGGCCGAGAGTCGCGGCGACGACGACGAGGAGACCGACCAGCAGCTGCCGCGCCTGCTGGCGGACGAGCAGGTGCAGACGTGCGATGTCGGCAGCGTTCGCAAGGAAACCAAACCGCCCAGGCGCTACAGCGACGCGTCGCTGCTCGGCGCGATGGAGACCGCGGGCAAGCTGGTGGACGACGACGAGCTGCGCGAGGCGATGAAGGACTCGGGGATCGGTACGCCCGCGACGCGGGCGGCGATGATCGAGCGGCTGATCACCGTCGGCTACATCGAGCGCGACGGGCGGGCGCTGGTGGCGACGGAGAAGGGCCTGAACGTGATCCGGTTGCTGAACGAGCACGCGCTCACCTCGCCGGGGCTGACCGGCAGCTGGGAGCAGCGGCTGGGCAAGATCGAGCGCGGTGAGGACTCGCGTAAGCAGTTCATGCGCGACATCGCCGGCTTCGCGCAGGAGACGGTCAAAGAGCTCGACGAGACCCTCAAAGACGTCCGCATCCCGCGAGCGCGGCTCGGCCCGTGCCCTGTCTGCGGTCACGAGATCGTGGAGAACCGCAAGGGCTACTCCTGCTGGGCGCGCGACGACGCCGGCTGCGGCTTCGTGATCTGGAAGGCCAAAGCGGGCAAGACGCTCCCGCTTGCCATCGCCAAGGAGCTGATCAAGACGGGCTACACCGCACAGGCGGTCACCGGCTTTCGCGGTCGCAGCGGACGCAGCTTCCGCGCGCACCTGGCGTTGCAGCAGACCGACGAGGGCAAATGGCGCGTGGAGTTCGACGAGCTGTGGGCCAAGGAGGGCGCCAAAGCCCCCGAGGCCGAGGCGGAGGAGGCCACCGCCGTCTCGACTGCCGCCGCCTGAGCGTTAGGGAGTAAGAAACAGGGGGTGTCACCAACCTCTATGCACTGTACAAACTGCATCGAGGGTTTGCTCTATCTGAGGAGAGGTGACGGATGCGACGCAGTCGTTTCGCTGGGGTTCTCGCGGCGTCGGCCGCTATTTTTTTGTGCGCGACGGCGCCTGCACTGGCAGCAGCCCCGGAAGCCCCGACCGTCGAAGCCGCTGAAGTCGAAGGCCTGACTGCGCACCTGAAAGGCGTTCTGAACCCAGGCGGCCCAGGCGAAGCCGGCTCCTACGAATTCCTCTACAAGCTGTCCGCGACCGAATGCACCGAAGGATCCTCGACGGGCGAAGCGTCGGCTGCCGGCGCGCAGGAAGAACCGGTCTCCGCGGAATTCGGCCTGCAGCCGAGCGAGACCTACTCGTTCTGCCTGCTGGCGCGCAACGGATCCGGGGAAACCGCGGTCAGCCCGATCGAAACGTTCACGACGGCCGCCGCACCGCCCGCAGTCGTCTCCGAGGGCGTCGAAAGTGTGAACGGCACCGCCGCGACGCTCGTGGCGCAGATCAATCCCAACAATCAGGAAACGACGTACAAGTTTGAATACTCGACGCAGGCGACGGGCGAAACGCTCGAAGGCACGATCACCAAAGTCTCCGGCGCCGGGCCGTTGTCCGGCTTCGGTGAACAGCGCGTGGAAGACAGACCCGAATCGCTGAAACCCCAGACGCAGTACTTCTGGCGTGTCGTGGCGAAGAACGCCGCGAACGAAACGACGAGCGGCATTGTGGAAACGTTCACCACGCCGCTGCCTCCTGAAACCCCGACGATCGAACCCGTCGAACTCGAAGGCACGACCGCGAAGCTGAAAGGCGTGTTGAACCCGAACAACGCGGCTGAAATCAACTCCTCCTACGAATTCCTCTACAAGCTGTCTGCGACTGAATGCGAAGGGGAATCGTTTACGGGAGGGCTATCGGAGGCCGGCGCTAAGGAAGAACCGGTCTCCGCCGAAGTACCGGGTCTGCAGCCGAACGTTACCTACGCGTTCTGCCTCCTCGCCCGCAACCAGGTGGGCGAAACCGCGGTCAGCTCGGTGGAAACCGTCACGACGCCCGCAGTCCCGCCGGCGATCGACGCCGAGGGCAGTACGGGCGTCACCTCGACCGCCGCGACTCTGACGGCAACAATCAATCCCAACAACCAGGAAACGACGTACAAGTTCGAATATTCGACGCAGGCTACGGGCCAAACGCTCGAAGGCACGATCACCGAAGTCGCAGGCGCAGCGCCGCTGTCCGGCTTCAGCGAACAGGCGGTGGAAGCCAAACTCGAATCGCTACCGCCGCGCACCAAGTACTTCTACCGTGTCGTCGCGACGAACGCGTCGGCCGAAACGACGACCGGCGAAGTCGCAGAATTCAGCACCCTCGACGCCCCGCTCGTCACGACGGGAGCCGCTCTGGGAATCACGCGCACGAAAGCCTCGATCGCCGGGACGATCAACCCCGGAGGCCTGGCCACCCGGTATCACTTCGTTTACGTAGAAGCGGCCCACTACAACCCGGGTGCAGGCGAATGCCCGCAGGGGGTTGCGTGCTGGTACGGCGAAGGGGCCAGGACGACCCCGAACGAACTGCTGGGAGCGACCGACTACATCGAACACGCAGTCGGCCCGCAGGCCCTCGAAGAACTCAAGCCGGGCACGACCTACCACTACACCCTCGTCGCGAGCAACTCGACAGGCGGGCGAGTCGGCGCCGACCAGACGTTCACGACATCGCCGGCCACTCCTCCGAGCGCAAGCACCGGGGAAGCGACTGGAGTGAGCCAGCTCTCGGCGACGCTAACCGGCACCGCCGACACGCATGGCCTGCCGGGGACACTGTCGTTCCAGGTCGCGCTCAGCCCCGAAGGCGGCTCCCTGGAGCCGGCCACGGTCACCGGCTCGCTGTCCGGCACGAGCGTGGCGATCACGTTCTCGTTCGGTCCCTACCTGCAGCCGGGAACCACCTACTACTACCGTGCGTTCGCGGTCAACGCCGACGGCAGCGAAGCCGGCGAATGGCGCTCCTTCACGACCTCGACCTTCCCGTCTCCGTTCGCGGAAGGGCCGCCTTCGATACCGCTCCTGCAGATTCCGAGCGAACTGCAGGAAAAACCGAGCAAACCTCTCACGAACTCCCAGAGGCTCGCCAAAGCGCTGAAGGCGTGCCACAAGGTCAAGAAGAAGTCCAAGCGGGCCAAGTGCGAACGCCAGGCGCGCAGCAGGTACACACCGAAGCACAAGAAATAGGAGAGCCGCGTGCGCTGAGCTGCGGATGCGGCGCGGGATGCCGGACCGGACGATTTGCCGGCTCATGGCTCCCGTCGCCGCAGTGCGCGACTATTGACGCGTGCCGATCGCGCTGATCACAGGCCCTGCCAACGCGGGCAAGGCCCAGGTGGTCATCGAGGCTCTGCGAGGCCACCTTGCTCGCGGCGAAGATCCGCTGCTCGTCGTACCGACGCGCGCTGACGCTGAGCACTACCTGCGCGAGCTCGCGGGCGAGGGCACCGCGATGGGCGTCCGGGTGGAGCGCTTCGGAGGCTTGATCGAGGAGGCAGTGCGACGCGCTGGGGTGCGCGAGCCGGCACTTGGCGGACTGGCTCGGGAGCGAGTGATCGCCGCTATCGCTGCGGGGGAGGGAGACAGGCCGGCAAGCCCGGGGTTTGTCAGCGCTCTCGCGGCGCTGATAGCGGAGCTGCAGGTACGGCGTGTGACGCCCGCGCGGCTCCACGCGGCACTCGCGGAGTGGACGGCCGCGGACGGCGCGTCGGCTTCGCGGCAGGAGCTGGGAGGACTCTTTGCGGCATATCGCCGTACGCTCAAACGGCTGGGGCGCCTCGACGCGGAGCAGCGCGCGGTGCTCGCGTTGGACGCGCTGCGGCGGACACCGGCGTTGTGGGGTGGCACGCCGGTGCTGTTCTACGGTTTCGACGACCTCACGCGGCTGCAGCTCGACGCGATCGAGACGCTCGGCAAGGTGGTGGGGGCGAGGGTGATGGTGTCGCTGACCTTCCAGGCCGGCCGAACCGCGTTCGCGAGGCGCGCCTCTTCGTTCGCGGCGCTCACGCCGATCGCCGACGAGCATCGCGAGTTGCCCGCGCACACCGACTACTACGCGCCGCACGCACGCGACGCGCTCGGCCATCTCGAGCGCTCGTTGTTCGAGCCGGACGCGACTCGTGCTGATCCGGCCGGTGCGCTGAGGTTGTTGGAGGGCGGTGGGGAGCGTGCCGAGCTCGAGCTCGTAGCCGGCGAGATCGTGCGGCTGCTGGGGGAGGGGATGGCGCCGGAGGAGATTGCGATCGTCGCACGCGCGCCCGGCGCGACCGCGGACCTGCTCGAGGAGGTCCTCGTGAGGGCCGGCATTCCCCACGCGCTGCAGCGGCGCAGGCCTTTCGCCGTCACCGCGATCGGGCGGGCGCTGATCGGGCTGCTGCGCTGCGCGGCGGACGCCCAGGACGGTGAGCTGGCGGATCTGCTCGCGTGGCTGCGGGCGCCCGGGCTGCTGGAGCGCCCCGAGCTCGCCGACGCGCTCGAGTTGCGCGCGAGGCGCACGGGCGTCGCGAGCGCGACCGCGGGTCGCGTCATGTGGGAGCAGCGCAACTGGCCGCTCGACACGATCGACCAGCTGCGTGAGGCCGCCGCGCGTGGCGCACCGGCGCTGATCGAGCGTGTCGCACGCGAGCTGAACCGGCTGTTCAGCGCCCCGAGACGCGGTCGCGCGAGCGTGCTCGACGCTGACGAGCTAGACGAGGCGAGCGCCCTTGTCGCAGGGCGGCGGGCTCTGGCGGAACTGCGCGATCTGGCGCGGATCGCACCCGAGTTGGCTCCCAGCGATCCGGGCGATCTCGCGACCGCGCTCGAGGGTGTGGAGATCCTCAGTGGAGAGCGCCCCATGCCGGGGGCCGTGGCCGTGCTCGACCCGCTCGCATTGCGCGCCCGACGTGTGCGTGCGCTGTTTGTGTGCGGCCTGCAGGAGGGCGTGTTCCCAGCTCGCGCCCGACCCCAGCCGTTCCTCGCCGAAGAGGAGCGCAGACGCTTGGCCGAAACCGCGGGACTGCGGCTGGGCGAGCCGCAGGACGCGCTCGCGGCCGAGCGCTACCTGCTCTATGCGGCTGTCTCGCGTCCGGAGGAGCTCCTCTACCTCAGCTGGCACGTGGCCGACGACGACGGTGAGCCAGCCTCCAGATCGCTGTTCGTGGACGACGTGTGCGACCTATTCACCGACGAGCTCCTCGAGACGTGCACGCATCGACCGCTGGGCGCGGCCGAGCCTGCGTTCGTGGTGGAGTCAGCTACTGCTGCTCAGCTGCCGGCGTTGGACAGAGCGCTACGAGACCCGCTGCTGCTTGGTGACCTGCGCGCGCAGGTGTGGTCGGCATCCTCGCTGCAGATGTGGATCGGCTGCCCCGTGCGGTGGTTCGTCGAGCGAACGCTCAGGCCAGGCTCCTTCGATCCCGACGCCGAGCCGCTTGCGCGGGGCGGGCTGGCGCACGCCGCGCTGAGGGACACGCTCGAAGGGTTGCGCAGCGAGACCGGCTCGGCACGGCTGACGCTCGGCCGACTGGCGCGCGCCCGCGAGCTGCTCGCCGAGGCGCTCGCTCGTAACGAGGTCGACTACCCCCTGTCGGTCGCACACGAGCGCCGGCCGGGGGTGCGCAGGCGGCTGCGGGCCGACCTGGAGCGCTATCTGGAGTTCGCCGCCGAGGCCGACAGCCCGCTCGAGCCCAGTCATCTGGAGCTCGGGTTCGGGTTCGAGTCCGACGACCACGGCTCCACCCTGGCAGGCGAGCGCGGAGAGCAGGGAGACCTGCCGGCGTTCGATCTCGGCGGCGGTGTGCGGATGCGCGGGCGGATCGACCGCATCGACGTGGGCGATAGCGGCGCGGCAGTCGTTTACGACTACAAGTCCAGCGTCGCTCCACCGCCCGCGAAGTGGATCGGCGAGCGCAACCTGCAGGTGGCGCTGTACATGCGCGCGGTCGAGGATCTGCTCGGCGTGCGCGCGGTGGGCGGCTTCTACCAGCCGCTCTCGGGCGCAGACCTGCGTGCCCGCGGCGTGCTCGAGAACGACAGCGGGGTCGCCCTCGACTGCGTGCGTGGCGACGTGCGCGAGCACGACGAGGTGCGCGAACTGCTCGACGAAGCGCTCGCCGGTGCGCGCGGGGCGGCCGCCGAGGCCGCGAGCGGCGTCCTCGAACCGCGGCCACAGACGTGCGCGTACAACGGCGGGTGCATGTATCCGACGATCTGCCGATGCGAGCGCTGACCGAGGAGCAGGAGCAGGCGGTCGCCCGGCGCGGCGAGCCGCTGCTGTTGTCCGCCGCCGCGGGCAGCGGCAAGACATCCGTGCTCGTCGAGCGCTTCGTCAGAGCGGTGCGCGAGGACGGTGTCGCGCCGGGGCAGATCCTCGCGATCACGTTCACCGAGCGCGCCGCGGGCGAGCTGCGCGAGCGCGTGCGGGCGCGCTTCCTCGAGCTCGGCGAGCGCGAAGCCGCACGCGACACCGAGGCCGCGTTCGTGGGGACCTTCCACGGCTTCTGCGCGCGCCTGCTGCGCTCGCACCCGTTGATGGCGGGGCTCGACCCGGACTTCACGATCCTCGACGAGGGGCTCGCGGGGCGGCTGCGCGACCGCGCGTTCTCCGAGGCACTGCGCAACTTCGTGCGCGACGAACGCCCAGCCGCGGTCGACCTGATCGCCGCCTATGGCGTCGATCGCGTGCACACGATGATCGCAGCCGCCCACGCGCAGCTGCGCAGCCAGGGGCAGCGCCTGCCAAGACTCCCGTCTCCATTCGCCGTCGGAGCGGAGAGCCTGGATCCCGAGCACGCCGAAGCGGCCGCTGCGTGCCTCCTGCTGGACGAGCTGCTGGCCGGATTCGGCGGCGCCTACGAGCAGCTCAAGCACGCGCGTGGCGCCATGGACTTCGACGATCTCGAGCTGTGCGCACGCGAGCTGCTGGACGAGCGAGCGAGCGTCCGCGACACGTGGTCGCAGCGCTTCGAGCTGCTGATGGTCGACGAGTTTCAGGACACCAACCCGCGTCAGCTTGCGATCCTGCGCGCGCTCGACCGCGGGAACCTCTTCACGGTCGGCGACGAGCTGCAGTCGATCTACGGCTTCAGGCACGCAGACGTGAGCCTCTTCCGTGGGCGCCGGGATGAGCTGTCCGAGCTAGGCGGGAGCCTCGCGCTGCGGAGCAACTTCCGCAGCCGCCGCGAGCTGCTGGACGTGGTCAACGCGGCGTTCGCGGAGCGCTTCTTCGACTTCGTCCCGTTGATCGCCGCTCGCGAGGAGGAGTCGTCCCAGGATGACGAGCCACGCGCCGAGGTGCTGCTGACGTCCAGGTCGGGCTGGGAGGAGAGCGAGCCGCTCGCCGAGAGGATCGCCGACGGGCTGCCCACGGCTCCCTTGTGGCGACAGGCGGAGGCACGTCTGCTCGCCCAGCGCATCGCCGATCTGATCCACGAAGGGCACGCGCGTGCCGGCGAGATCGTCGTGCTGCTGCGGGCGGTCGGAGATCTCGACGTCTACGAGCGGGCGCTGCAGCTGTGCGGGGTGCGCACGTTGGCGGCCGTCGGCGGCTTCTGGGAGCACCAGCAGGTCGGCGACCTGCTCGCGTATCTGCGCGCGCTGGCGAACCCACTCGACGAGGAGGCGCTCTACGCGACGCTCGCCAGCCCGCTCGCGGGCGTATCGCTGGACGGACTCGCTCTGCTCGCGCGCACCGCCCGCGAGGGCAGGCGCGGTGCTTGGGAGGTGGCGCTCGACGCCGACGGGGTGGCCGGGCTCTCCGATTCCGATCGGCGGCTGCTCACGACTTCCTGCGCGCGCCTTCAGGCCGAGCGCGCCGCCGCGTCGCGGCGAACCGTCTCGCAGCTGCTCGTGCGCGCGATCGACGCCTCCGGCTACCGCGAGCACGTGCTCGGGCTGGAATGGGGACAGCGGCGTCTGGCGAATGTCCACAAGCTGCTGCGTCTCGCGCGTCGCTTCGAAGCTTCCGAAGGCCGCGACCTACGCGGGTTCCTCGACCACGTCGCCCACCTGCGCGACGCGCAGAGCAGCGCCGAGCCGGACGCGCCGGTCGACGGCGTCGAACCTGACGCGGTGCGGCTGATGACGATCCACGCGGCCAAGGGCTTGGAGTTCGCAGTGGTGTGCGTCGCCGATCTCGGCCGAGCGCAGAACACCGGCGTGGGCGATCTGCTCGTGGACGGCGAGCGCGTCGGCCTCCGGCTTGCGCGCCTCGATGGTTCGAAGCCGACGCCCGCGATGGACTACGAGCGCCTGTGCGAGACGCGCCGAGCGGCGGAAGCACAGGAGGAGGACCGCATCGTCTATGTCGCCATGACCCGTGCGCGCGAGCGCCTGATCCTCAGCGGAGCGGTCGACTTCGACCGCTGGCCCGAGTGGCGCCAGGGCGGGAGCACGATCTCCTGGCTCGGGCCCGCTCTCTCGTCCGAGCTGCCAGCTCTCGCCATGAGCGGTGAGGCCTCGTCCTTCGAGATTGCGGTCGGTGCGGCGCGTGTGCGCTGTGAGCTGAACGCGCCGCGGAGCGTCGGCGCGGTGCTGCGTCTGGACGGCGGCTCGGCCGTGGATGCGCCTCAGGCGACGTCATCGACCGCCGATGCGCGAGCGCACGAGAGCGAAGTCTCGAGATCGCGCATCCCGGCTCAGCCGCCCGTCGCCTCCGAGTCGCAAGGCGTGCCCCCGGCCACCCTCAGCTACACGGCGCTCAGCGAGCTGGAGCGCTGCGCCTACCGCTACTACCTCGAACGCGTGCTCGGCCTGCGCGAGGACCGCACGGCCGCGAGGACGCAGGGCGGAGGCACAGGCATAGAGGCGCGCGCCCGCGGGACCCTCGCGCACAAGCTGCTCGAGTCGGTCGACTTCGCTCATCCTGTGGCGCCGTCGAGCGAGGACGTCGCTCGCGTGGCCCGTGAGCTGGGGATGCGCGTAGGGCGCGAGGAGCGCGAGGAGATCGCCGCGCTGCTCGACACCGCGCTCGCGGCCCCGTTGGCGGCGCGGGTGGGAGCGGCGGCGAGCGTCAGTCGTGAGCACCCGTTCGCGTTCTCGCTCGCGCCGCACGAGCCGCTGATCACCGGCGTCGTGGACCTCCTCGCCCACGAGGCGAACGGCGGCGTGCTGGTGCTCGACTACAAGAGCGATCGTGTCGGCCCGGATGTCGACCTGGGGGCGCTCGTCGAGCGCGACTACGGCATCCAGCGTCTGCTCTACGCGCTCGCCGTCCTACGCGACGGGGCTGCGAGCGTGGAGGTCGTTCACTGGTTCCTGCAGCGTCCGCACGAGCCGGTCGCCGCCGCTTACGCCGCGGCTGACCGCGGAGCGCTCGAGGATCGCCTGGCCGAGCGGCTTGCGCGGGCTCGAGAGCGCATGCGCACGTTCGACGTCAGCGCCGAGCCGCACCGCGGCCTGTGTCTCACCTGCCCCGGCAGGGGCGGTCTGTGCAGTTGGGGGGAGATGGAGACGATGCGCGAGGACCCCCTGGCGGATCTCGCCGTAGGTGCGCAGCTGCCTCTGACCCCTTGACTACAGCGATCCAGCGCCGTTTCGACGGCTGTCGAGATTCGCTTGCTCGGCCTGTTTGCGGCTTCCCAGCGCTGCTACGCTTCCTGGCTCCGCCTCAGGTGCCCGCCTGCCTGCGCCACGGTGGGTACTCCTGCAAGGGGTGTCCACCACTCTGCGCGGGATGCACCGTCCCAAGGGAGCACTTCCATGAACTCGCACAACATGCAGCCGCCAAAGGCCGTCGGCCTCTACGACCCCCGCTTCGAGCACGACGCGTGCGGCGTCGGCATGGTGGCCCGGCTGGACAACCAGCCAACTCATGAGGTGGTCTCGTGGGCGATCACGGCGCTCGAGAACCTCGAGCATCGCGGCGCCTCAGGGGCGGACCCGAGCACGGGCGACGGCGCGGGGATCCTGATGCAGATGCCCGACGAGCTGCTGCGCGCGGTCGTCGACTTCGAGCTGCCCGCGCCCGGCTCCTACGGCGTGCTGATGTGCTTCCTGCCGACCGACACCGCCGTGCGCGTGAGGCTCGAGTCGCTGCTCGAGCGGACAGTCCAGGCCGAGGGGCAGCGGCTGCTCGGCTGGCGCGACGTGCCGGTCTGCGAGGAGCACACCGGCGAGGTCGCCGGCGCCTGCCGCCCGGTGATCCGCCAGCTGTTCGTCGGCGCCGGCGAGGCGCTCGCGGGGGATCAGGACGCCTTCGAGCGCAAGCTGTACGTGATCCGCAGGATCTGCGAGCTGAACGCGGAGGACCCAGGCCTGTACGTCACCTCCAGCTCCTCGCGCACGATCAACTACAAGGGCATGCTGATCAGCTTCCAGCTGGCGGCCTTCTACAGCGACCTGCGCGACGAGCGCTGCAAGAGCGCGCTCGCGCTCGTGCACTCGCGCTTCTCCACCAACACGTTCCCCAGCTGGGAGCTCGCCCACCCGTACCGCGTGATCTGCCACAACGGCGAGATCAACACGGTGATGGGCAACGTCAACTGGATGCGCGCACGCGAGAGCGAGTTGCGCAGCGAGCTGTTCGGCGAGGACCTCAAGAAGATCCTGCCCGTCGTCAGCGTCGGCAACTCCGACTCGGCGACGTTCGACAACGTGCTCGAGCTGCTGATGCTCGGCGGACGCTCACTGCCGCACGCGGCGATGATGATGATCCCCGAGGCATACCGCAACCGCGAGGACCTGCCCGACTACCTGAAGGGCTTCTACGCCTTCCACTCCTGCCTTATGGAGCCGTGGGACGGCCCGGCATCGGTGGCGTTCACCGACGGGCGCGTCGTCGGTGCGACGCTCGACCGCAACGGCCTGCGCCCCGGCCGCTGGGTGGAGACGACCGATGGGCACGTGGTGCTCGGCTCGGAGTCGGGGCTGCTGGACATCGCTCCCGAGCGGGTGCGCCGTCTTGGGCGCCTGCAGCCCGGAAAGCTCTTCCTCGTCGACCTGCAGAGCGGGCGGATCGTGGAGGACGAGGAGGTCAAGCGCGAGGTCGCCACCCACCGTCCCTACGGCGAGTGGTTCGAGCGCAACGCGGTGCCCTTCGCCAACCTGCCGCCCTCCAGCGAAGTGACGCTGTCGGATCAGCCTTTGCGCTTGCGCCAGCGCGCCTTCGGCTACACCCAGGAGGACCTGCGCGTGCTGCTCACGCCGACTGCCGTCGATGGGGCCGAGCCGATCGGCTCGATGGGTAACGACGCCGCCCTCGCGGTGCTCTCCGACCAGGCGCCGCCGCTGTTCTCCTACTTCAAGCAGCTGTTCGCGCAGGTCACCAACCCGCCGATCGACCCGATCCGCGAGGAAATCGTGATGAGCCTCGCGACGAGCCTCGGCAACGAGCGCAACCTGTTCGACGAGACCCCCGAGCACGCGCACAAGCTGCTGCTCGACCAGCCGATCCTGCTCAATCGCGAGCTCGAGACGCTGCGCCACGTCGACCACGACGTATACAAAGCGCTCACGATCGACACCACCTGGTCGATCCTCGACGGCGACGGGGTCGCGAAGACTCCCGAGGCCGGGATGAGCGAGGCGATCGTCCGCATCTGCACCAAGGCGCGCGAGGCGATCGCCGAAGACGTCAACATCATCATCCTCTCCGACCGGCTCGTCGGCCCCCGCCGCGCGCCGATCCCCTCGCTGCTCGCGCTCGCCGCGGTCCACCACCACCTCGTGCTCGAGGGCACGCGTCTGCGGGCGGGGATCATCGTCGAGTCGGGCGAGCCGCGCGAGGTGCACCACTTCGCCACGCTGATCGGCTACGGCGCGAGCGCAATCAACCCGTATCTGATGCTCGAGACCCTCGACGAACTCGTCTTCGAAGGGCGCGTGGTGAAGCCGGGCGCGGACGGCGTGCCGGTCTCCCTGACCGCGGAGGACGCGGCGCAGAACGTGGTCAAAGCGATCGGCAAAGGTCTGTTGAAGACGATCTCCAAGATGGGGATCTCGACTATCCAGTCCTACCGCGGCGCGCAGATCTTCGAGGCGGTGGGCCTCGAGCGGGAGCTGATCGACCTGCACTTCACCGGCACCGCGTCGCGCATCGGTGGCATCGGCCTGAAGGAGCTCGCGACCGAGGCGCTCGAGCGCCACGCACGCGCGTATCCGACCACGCACGACGATCTGCTGCCGGTGGGTGGCGTGTACGCGTGGCGTCGCGACGGCGAGCACCACATGTGGAACCCAGAGACGATCGCGCTCGTGCAGCACGCGGTGCGCGCGGCCAACGGCAACGTCGAGCAGGCGCTCAAAGGCGACGGTGCGGCCCGCGAGCAGGTGCGCGAGAGCCCGGCGTTCGAGAAGTACCGCGAGTATGCGCGCACGGTCAACGAGGACGCGTCGCGTCGCGCGACGCTTCGCGGGCTGCTTCGGATCGGCGACGAGCACTCCACGCCGATTGCGCTGGAGGAGGTCGAGCCAGCGAGCGAGATCGTCAGGCGCTTCTGCACCGGGGCGATGAGTCTCGGGTCGATCTCGCGCGAGGCGCACGAGACGCTCGCGATCGCGATGAACCGACTCGGCGGACGCTCGAACACGGGCGAGGGCGGGGAGGACCCGTCGCGCTTCCTGCCCGACAGGAACGGCGACCGTCGCCGCTCGGCGATCAAGCAGGTCGCCTCCGGGCGCTTCGGCGTGACTATCCACTACCTCGTCAACGCCGACGAGCTGCAGATCAAGATGGCTCAGGGCGCGAAGCCCGGAGAGGGCGGGCAGCTGCCCGGGCACAAGGTCGACGAGTACATCGGCTCGATCCGCCACACCACCCCCGGTGTGGGGCTGATCTCCCCGCCGCCGCACCACGACATCTACTCGATCGAGGACCTCAAGCAGCTGATCTACGACCTGCGCTGCGCGAACCCCAAAGCGCAGGTGTCGGTCAAGCTCGTCTCCGAGGTCGGCGTCGGCACCGTCGCGGCGGGCGTGTCGAAGGCCAACGCGGACCGCGTGCTGATCGCCGGCCACGACGGCGGCACGGGCGCATCGCCGCTGTCCTCGATCCAGGCGGCCGGCGTCCCCTGGGAGATCGGCCTCGCGGAGACCCAGCAGACGCTGCTGATGAACGACCTGCGCTCGCGCATCGTCGTGCAGACCGACGGTCAGCTGAAGACCGGCCGCGACGTGGTCATCGCGGCGATGCTCGGAGCGGACGAGATGGGCTTCTCCACCGCGCCGCTGATCGCCACCGGCTGCATCATGATGCGCGCCTGTCACCTGAACACGTGTCCAGTGGGCATCGCCACGCAGGACCCGGAGCTGCGCAAGCGCTTCAAGGGCACCCCCGAGCACGTGGTCAACTTCTTCTTCTTCGTGGCCGAGGAAGTGCGCGAGATCCTTGCCTCCGTCGGCCTGCGCTCGCTCGACGAGGCCACCGGGCGCGTGGACCTGCTCGGCGCGGCCGAGGCGATCGACCACTGGAAGGCGCGCGGGGTCGACCTCACGCACCTGCTGACGAACGTCGACCTTCCGGCCGAGACGCCGCGGCGTCGCGTGGAAGCACCGCCGGAGGTGCTCGAGGACGCGCTCGACTGGGAGCTCGTGAAGCGCTCGCAGCTCGCGCTCGAACGTCGTGAGCCGGTCAAGATCGAGATGGAGATCCGCAACCGCAACCGTTGCGTGGGCGGCATCCTCTCCAGCCACATCGCCGAGCGCTGCGGTGCGGCGGGGTTGGACGAAGACTCGATCGTGGTCGACTTCGAAGGCTCCGCCGGGCAGAGCTTCGGCGGCTGGCTCGCGCCGGGCGTGACGTTCACGCTGCGCGGCGACGCGAACGACTACGCCGGCAAGGGGCTCTCCGGCGGCGTGTTCGCGATCCGCCCGCGCGAGGGCATGGGCGAGCACTTCCACGCCGAGCAGAACGTGATCGTGGGCAACACCGTCCTCTACGGCGCCACGTCCGGTCGCGCGTTCTTCCGCGGGCTCGCGGGCGAGCGCTTCGGCGTTCGCAACTCCGGCGCGTGGGCGGTCGTGGAGGGCGTGGGCGACCACGGCTGCGAGTACATGACCGGCGGTCGCGTGGTCGTGCTCGGCCCGACCGGACGCAACTTCGCCGCGGGCATGAGCGGCGGCGTGGCCTACGTGCTCGACGAGGAGGGCGTGTTCTCCGAGCGCTGCAACATGGGCATGGTCGGCTTCGACGAGATCTCCGAGGCGGACGCGATCGAGCTGCGCGCGATGGTCGAAGAGCACCGGCGCCGCACCGAGTCCCCGGTCGCCGCGCGCGTGCTGGGAGAGTTCGACGAGCTGCTCGGCAAGAGCGCGTTCGTGAAGGTGATGCCGCACGACTACAAGCGTGTGCTGCGCCAGCGCGCCGAGGAAGAGGAGGCCGCGCGCGCCGCCGCTCCCAATGGCGGCCCGGCGAGCGACCTGTCGTTGGGCGTGGTCGGCGAGGCCGGCGTCTGATGGGCAAGCTCGGGGGCTTCCTGCAGATCGAGCGCCACGGCGTCCCCCAGCGGGACCCGGTCGAGCGCGCGCACGACTACCGCGAGTTCCAGCTCAAGCGGCCCGTGGAGGAGCTGCGCGACCAGGGCGCCCGCTGCATGGACTGCGGGGTTCCCTTCTGCCACAACGGCTGTCCGCTCGGGAACCTGATCCCCGACTGGAACGACCTCGTCTACCGCGACCGCTTCGAGGACGCGATCGCGCAGCTGCACGCGACGAACAACTTCCCCGAGTTCACCGGACGCCTGTGCCCGGCGCCGTGCGAGGCGGCATGCGTGCTGGAGATCCGCGAGGGCGACGCGGTGACGATCAAACAGATCGAGAACACGATCATCGACCGTGCGTGGGCCGAGGGATGGGTCGTGCCGAAGCCGCCGCGGCGCGAGACCGGCCAGTCGGTCGCGGTGGTCGGCTCCGGGCCCGCCGGCATGGCGGCGGCGCAGCAGCTGCGCCGCGCCGGACACAGCGTGACGCTGTTCGAGCGCGACGAGTCCGTCGGCGGACTCGTGCGCTTCGGGGTGCCCGACTTCAAGATCGAGAAGACGGTCGTGCAGCGGCGCGTCGAGCAGCTGGTCGCCGAGGGCGTGGAGATCCGCTGCGGCGTGGAGGTCGGTAGTGATGTGACCGTCGAGGAGCTGCGGGAGAGCTTCGACGCGGTGGTGCTGGCCACCGGGTCGCGCACCCCGCGCGACCTCCCGATCCCCGGCCGCGAGCTCGACGGTGTGCACTTCGCGATGGACTACCTCTACCAGCGCAACCGCTGGGTGGCGCGCGAGCTCGGCCCCGAGCCGACCATGCCGCAGCCGGCGATCGAGAAGACGATCACGGCGAAGGACAAGGACGTGGTGGTGATCGGCGGCGGCGACACGGGCGCGGACTGCGTCGGCAACTCGCTGCGCGAGGGCGCCCGCTCGATCGTGCAACTGGAGCTTCTGCCCGAGCCGCCCGAGCACCGGCCCGACGACCGTACGCCGTGGCCGCTGTGGCCGCAGAAGTACCGCCTGAGCTACGCGATGGAGGAGACCAGGAAGCTCGGCATGGGCGAGCAGGACTACTCGGTCACCACCACCCGCTTCGTCGACGACGGCAACGGTGCGCTAGCTGCCCTGCATATCGCCGAAGCGGAGGCGGCACCGCCGTTCGCCCCCGTACCCGGCAGCGACCGCGAGCTGCCCGCGCAGCTGGTGCTGCTCGCTATGGGCTTCCTGCACCCCGAGCAGGAGCTGCTCGACCAGCTCGGCGTTGAGAAGGACCCGCGCGGGAACGTGAAGGCCGTAAAGCCCTACACGACCTCCGTGGACGGGGTGTTCGCGGCGGGCGACGCGCGCCGCGGGCAGTCGCTGATCGTGTGGGCGATCAACGAGGGACGCCAGTGCGCGCGCATGGTCGAGCGCTATCTCGCCGCCAAGCGCGCCGACGCCGATGGATCGGGAGTCTCGATCGAAGACGACGGCATCGCCGGGCACGCCGACGCGGACGAAGGCCCTGAGGGCCCGCCGCAGCACGTCGGCCCCGGCATCGGTGCTGGCTGAGCAGCCAGGACAACGCCTGAACGTCGAACGGCCGCTAGGCTTTCGATAGATGGCGCCGTCATCGGAAAACGAGATTTACACGGAGGGTGAGACTGTGCAGAGCGGACCGCGGGTGTGTGTGATCGGGGCCGGCTCCTCGGGGATCGCGGCGGCAAAGGCGCTGCACGAGCGCGGGATCGACTTCGACTGCTTCGAGAAGTCCGACCGGATCGGCGGCAACTGGGTGTTCGAAAACACCAACGGCATGTCCGCCGCCTACCGCGACCTGTTCATCAACACCTCGCGCCCGAAAATGGAGTACTCGGACTTCCCGATGCCCGACTCCTACCCGGACTTCCCGCACCACACCCAGATCGCGGCGTACTTCGAGGAATACGTCGACCACTTCGGCTTCCGCGACAAGATCGTCTTCCAGACGGGCGTGCAGCACGTCTCGCGCGAAGACGACGGCACCTGGACGGTGGAGCTCGACACGGGCGAGACACGCACCTACGATGCGCTGCTCGTGGCCAACGGCCACCACTGGCTTCCGCGCTGGCCCGAACCGGCGTTCCCCGGCGCGGACACGTTCGCCGGCCAACAGCTGCACGCGCACTCCTACATCGACAACAAGATCTTCGAGGGCAAGCGCGTGGTGATCCTCGGGATGGGGAACAGCGCGATGGACCTGGCGGTCGAGAGCAGCTACGTGGCCGAGCGCACGTACCTGGCTGCGCGCCAAGGCGTCTGGATCATCCCGAAGTACATATTCGGCAAACCGACGGACCAGCTGCGCAACGATCCCCGCATCCCCTTCAAGCTCCGCCAACGCCTCATCCAGCAACTGGTCAAGACGTACGCCGGATCGCCCGAGCGCTTCGGCCTGCCCAAGCCCAACCACCGCTTCGGCGAGGCCCATCCGACGGTCTCCGGGCGGATCCTCGACCGCATCCAGCACGGCACGGTCACGCCAAAGCCGAACATCGCGTCGCTGGAGGGCTCGCAGGTGCGCTTCGAGGACGGCACGGTTGTGGACGCGGACGTGGTCGTGTACTGCACCGGCTACAAGATCTCGTTCCCGTTCTTCGAGGAGGACTTCATCTCCGCGCCGGAGAACCACATCGAGCTGTTCCGCAGGGTCTTCCACCCGGACGTCCCGGGCGTGTACTTCATCGGCCTGCTGCAGCCGCTCGGAGCGATCATGCCGCTGGCGGAGGCACAGGGCGAGTGGGTCGGGGACTATCTGCTCGGCGACTACGCGCTGCCGAGCGACGCTGAGATCCGCGCCGACATCGCGGCCGACCAGGCGGCGATGCGCAAGCGCTACGTGGCCTCCAAGCGCCACACGATCCAGGTCGACTACGACGACTACCTCTACGACATCGCGAGGGAGCGCCGCGCAGGCGCCGAGCGCGCACGCGCGAACGGCTATCGTCCGCCGGCACCATGCCGACCTTCTGTCGCCACGGCCGCTTCGTAGAGCGCTGCCCGATCTGCAGCAAGAGCCTGCCCGGCAATGAGCCGAGCGCAGGGCGCCCCGCACGCCCCAAGAGCGGCGGCGCGCGCTCGCGCGGATCTGCCGGAACCGTCAGCCGCGGCAGGCGGGTACGCGGAGAGGGAGTGCGCGTCCGCCGCGAGGGCCGCGCGGAGGACGACGGCTACAGCTCGCCCCTGATCCCCGGCGTGCGCGCGTCGGTCGACGCGCTGCGGCTCGCGGACGAGATCGCGTTCTCGAACGGGCGGCTGCTCGCTCTGGCCGCCGACCCGCCAGACCTCTACGGCGAGATTCGCACGCTCGCGGCGACGGACATCGAGCAGGCGAGCTGGATCGGCTTCCTGGTCGCCTATCTCTGCCCGATCGAGGGCGACGAACCATTCGCGGGCATCCGCCAAGCACTTGCCATCACGCCCGACGGCGGCCGCGCGGTGCTCCCCGACCTCACCGACGTGCCGCTCGGGCCTCGCAGCTCGCACGACCCGGCGCGTGGCGCGGACACGCTTGTCGCCTATCGCCAGTGGGTGGAGCGCTCCGGAGGCTCGCAGGCGCTCGCGTTCGGCGGTGACGAGGCGTGGACGTCGCAGCGGCGCTTCGAGCGCCTGCACGAGCGGCTCGCGCTCCCGGGCTTCGGGCGGATGGGCCGCTACGACCTGCTCGTCACGCTCGGCAGGCTCGGTCTCTACGAGCTGCAGCCCGGCTCGCTGCGCTTGACGGGCGCGCCCGCCGACGATCTCACGACGCTGGGCGCCAAGCGGGTGTTCGGGATCGGCGATCCACTGCTGCTCGAGCGTCGCGCGGAGGCGCTCGCACAGGCCGCCTCGGTGCCGATCGAGGCGCTCGACCTGGCCCTCGCCAACTGGGCCGCGCCGACGCGCGCGACGATGGGCGTCTCACCGCAGGGCAGTGACGGCGACGCGCTCGATCGCGTCGGCGACGCTCTCGGTCTCTGAGCGTCAGCCGGCAAAAGTGCCGTCCACACGGCCGCTTACAGTCCCTGCTGCAATTTGTTCCTAACCCCACGGGAGCCGCGATGCCACTCTGCTTCATCGAGCCTCAGGATGCGATCCGCGTCATCGCCGAGTCGGTCGGGCGCGAGGCGCGCCGCCAGCTCGTCGGCGAGGTGGTCCGCGCCTGGGTCGACGACATCCCCGACCAGGAACTGTGCGTGCACTACGCCAAGGCGATCGCGGACCTCGACGAGGAGGATCTCCACCTGCTCGCCGCGTGGCACGCCTCGCTGGAGGTCGGCCAGCCGATTCCCAACACGGACTTCCTCGTGGGCGTGTTCCCGAGCCTAGGCGAGAACCGGCGCGAGGCGCTGAAGATCGCGGCGGGCTTCCGCGGTGAGGAAGCCTTCCAGGCCGGTGTCGCGGAGGACCAGGCGCTCGACACGGTGCTGCCGCGCCTGTCGCGCGAGCGCGCGATCGAGCTGGCGAACGAGTGCATACAGCTGTATATGTGGGACCGCCTAGGCTGCGACAACTAGGACGCCGATGAGCGGCGCGATACTGCGTCCTCGGTCGCTCGCGTGCGACGCACGCCACGCTCCCTGCGTCCTGCGGCGCCGGCCCGGTCGTGTCTCGCTTGCCCCTCGACGCCCTAGCGCGTGCTGCGAACCCAGCTAGACTGCCTGGCATGGCCGACGCCGCAGCGCTGCTCACCGAGGAAGACATCATGGACGCGTTGTCGAATGTGATCGACCCGGAGCTCGGGCTGGACTTCGTCGAGCTGGGGCTGATCTACGGCGTGGAGATCACCGGCGGCAACGTGAAGGTTACGTTCACGCTGACCACACCGGGGTGTCCGATCGGCCCGCAGGTCAACGAACAGATCGAAGAGTTCGTGGGCGAACTCGAAGGTGTCGCCTCGGTCGAATCGGAGATGGTGTTCACGCCGGCCTGGTCGCCGGAGATGATGAGCGAAGACGCGAAGTTCGCGCTGGGGTACTGAGCAGGCGCGTACGAGCGAACACGCTTGCTGAGCGGAAACACGCAAGCCTATTTCAACTAAGCGGTTGATTCCGACCGCACGTCCCGTCATATTGACGCGATGCCGAGCGTTCGGGGGTTCGCTTCAATGCGGGTGGTGGTCGCCGGCCTGCTCGCGGCCGTCGTGTGCATGGGCGCCGCTCCGCAGCCGGCGAGCGCCGCGGATCGGTGTGCGCGTGCGCATGCGCTGTATGCGGCGAAGCTCTTCGCGAAGGCTGAGCAGGAATACGAAAAGCTTCTTGGGGTAGCCCCGTGTGCGACGGCCGAGCTGGTCACGCAGGCACGCGAAGCGGCAGCGTCTCCTCCCCCAGGACCGAGTGAACAGCTGGCGCAGGCATTGAGGCTGCAGAACGCGGGCTTCGAAGAAGATGCGCGGGCGCTCGTGAAGTCGGTGGTGCAGAGCTCGGCTACACCCATCCCAGCGAGCCTTCGCTCGATCGGGCAGCGAACCGGTTGGTGGCGTCGTCAGCTGGGTCGCTACGGTCCGCCGGCGCGCTTCGCGCTCGAACTCACCGCCGCGATCGTCGGGTTGCTCGTCGCGGTGATGCTCCTCGTCACCCTCGCGAACAGGCTCACCTCGCGCTTCCTGCGCTCCGCGCGGATCGAAGGGTTCAGCGGGTCGAGCGAAGAGACGCTCACGGCGGTGCTCACCTCGGCCCTCAACACGATGCTCGCACGCATGGGCGACGAAGGCGCCGGACGCGCGGTCGACTGGCAGAGCGGCACCGAGCCAAAGTTCGAAATCCCCACGGCTGTGAGCGAAGTCGTACCCGACGCGGGCCTCATTGCGGGCCTCGTCCAGATGCTCGACGGGCTTCTGTATCGCAACCTCGAGATCGTCTCCGGCACGGTTCATCCCGTACACGAGCACCGCGGCGCCGGTCTGACGCTCGTGTTGAGCACGCGCAACGGCCGCACGGTCGACCAGATCACGATCTGGGAGACGGAATTCATGCTCAAGGAAGCGGGCGCGAACGCGACCGACGCGGTGCGCTACGAGCGTCTGATCCTGCCGGCGGCCGTATGGCTCGCATACCGTCGCTCGCTGGGCTTCAAGTCGTCCAGGCCGCCTCTGCACACAAGCGACTGGCGCTCGTACGCGCAGTTCGCGCTCGGTGAGCTCGTTCCGGACAGCGCCAAGAGGCGTCGCCTGTACGAACAGGCGCTCGACTGCGACCCAGGCAACATCGGCGCGCGACTGAATCTCGCCGCGCTGCTCATGCAGCGACCACAGGATGAAGTCGAGCCGCTAACAGACGAGGTGAGAGAAGAGATCGAGAACGGCAGCCGTGAAAGCTGGGACGCCCGTGTCGCGAACGCCGCCGGGCACCTGGCCGTGGTGGCATCGACGGCTTCGTGCATCACCGAACCGATTTGGTACCGGGCCCGCTACATGCAGATCGTTTGCGACATCTATGCGAACGAGGGAGAGCGAGCACGCATGAACTTGGACGACCTCTGCGCGGCGATCTCGATCCACGGCGAGCAGACTCGACTGCGGGCGCTCGTGGTGGCGCTAGAGCAGCCGATCTCGGTCCTGCGCAAGACGGTCGAGTTGGTGCAAACGAACCACGTGGAGCATGCCCCCAGCTTCGACGACGACTGGCTCACGGCCACCGCGGAATACAACCTGGCGTGCTTCTGGGCGCGATACGCAGGCGCTCCGGGCGCGACGGCCGAGCAGGCGAGCGGCCGTACCCTGCAGGCGGTGACGTTGTTGAGACGTGCGATCGGGCGCAGCGAGGAAGCGCTCAACGAAGCGCGGGGCGACCCCGCATTCGACGCGATTCGAGCATCGACGGGATTCCGGGCGCTCACAGCGACGAAGCCACCATCAGACGGAGTTGAATCGCCGCCGACGCGATACGCGGTCACGCTCGACCCTGGTCCGGAGCTGATCGCGCTAGCGCGCGATTCGTCCTCGTCTACTGAGGCATGAGCGTTTCAGGGTTGGCGCACGCTTCGGTTGAGCGCAGCCGCTCCGGGGTGGCGGTCACGATCGTGAAGATTTCCTCGTCGACCGCTTTCACGAGCAGCGTGCCACGGCACTTGTCGGTCGCCACCTGACAGAGGTCGCGCCCGCCGGCTGCGGTGACGCACCTCGAGCTGCCGGTGTTGTAGCGGGCGTTGATCATTTCCTGCACCTTGCCGATCGGCACTCTCGCGCTCGGCTCGAAGGCGAGCGTGAGCGCGACCACCACGACCAGCGCTGCGCCCCCGCCCGCGTAGACCCGTCGCCGCCCGTGCGCGAGCCACGCCTTGATCCGCTCGAGTTGGGCCTGTCGGTCCATCGGGCGAAGAGACTATCCGCGCCAGGGTGCGCGAGGGCTTGTGCGCTCAGGCGGGTGTGGCGGCGGACTCGCGTGCGAGCGAGACCAGGTTCGCGAGTTCCGCGGCTATGTTCTCGCCGATCGTGCCGATGTCCGGAAGGGCGTCGAAGTCGCCGAGCAGCCCGAAGTTCATCTGGCCGTTGTAGGACATGATCGCGATCGCGAGCGCGTGGTTTTCGGGCAGGAACGCAACGGGTATCGCCTGCAGCATCTCGCGGCCGAGCACGTACAGCGGGAACTGCGGGCCGGGGACGTTGGTGACGATGAGGTTGAACAGCCGCGTGGAGAAGTTAAGGCGCGAGGCCTGCGCGAGGATCGTGGGGGGCGCGAAGTTCTGTGCGCCAGCGATCACCTCCGCGCCGAGCGCCTGCTTGGACTCCTTCAGGCCGTCCATCGCGCTCGAGACGAAGCGCAGCCGGTTGAGCGGGTCGGAGATGTACACCGGCAGCGGCCCGCGCATAACCACGATGCGGTTGCCGGCGCCGTCGTGCTCGCCCTCCGTCCGCACCGACACCGGCACCAGCGCGCGCATCTCCACGCCGGCGGTGCGCCGCCCGCGGGACTGGAGGAACGAGCGCAGCGCGCCCGCGACGACCGCGAGCACGACATCGTTGACCGTTCCGCCGAACGCGTTCTTCACCGTCTTGAGGTCCGCCAGCTGGCTGGTCACGCCGACGAACCGGCGGTGCGGCCCGATGGGGACGTTGAGCGGCGTTTCCGGGGCGGGGTTCAGCCCGGCCCAGATGATCTCGCCGATGCCCTCCGCGGCTTCCCGCGCCCTCGCGAGCGCTCGCTCGGGGTGCGTGATCGCGTCCATCGCTCCCTCGACCAGCGACACGCCGGTGCGCGCCGCGCCCGCCGCGCCCGCCGCGAGCAGATGCGCGGTGCTGGGCTCGGGGTGCGGCTGCCACGGGCGCCCGGAGTGGGGGATCTGCGGAGGGTCTGGGGAGAGGTCGAACAGCACCGTCGCGAGGTCCACGCCCGCAATCCCGTCGATCAGCGAGTGGTGGGTCTTGGTGATCAGCGCGAAGCGGTCCTCTTCGAGGCCCTCGATCAGCCACATCTCCCACAACGGCTTGGTTCGGTCCAGCTGCTGGGAGAAGATCCTCGCGGTCAGCTCCTGCAGTTGCTCCCAGCCTCCCGGGGCGGGCAGCGCGGTGTGCCGTATGTGGTACTCGAGGTTGAAGCTCGGATCGTCGATCCAGACCGGACGGCCGCTGTCTATGGCGGTGTAGGCGAGCTTGTGGCGGTAGCGCGGCACGAGGTGCAGCCGCCGGCGGATCTGTTCGAGGAACTCGTCCGTCGTCGGCGGCGGCCCTTCCATGATCGTCACGCCGCCGATGTGCATGTGCGACACGGGTCCCTCCTGGTGCAGGAAGGAGGCGTCTACAGGAGTCAGTCGATCGAGGTGGCGTTGCGGCATCTGGGCTTAGCGTACCTATCGCCCGGTGTACCTACAATGGCCCTGTGTCGAACACTGTCGAGAAGCTGATCCTGGCGGCCCCGCGCGGCTACTGTGCGGGCGTCGATCGTGCCGTGCAGACGGTCGAACGGGCCCTGGAGATCCACGGTGCGCCCGTGTACGTGCGCAAGGAGATCGTCCACAACAAGCACGTCGTCGAGCAGCTGCGCGACCGCGGCGCGATCTTCGTCGATGAGCAAACCGAAGTGCCCGAGGGGGCGGTGTGCGTGTTCTCCGCCCACGGGGTCGCTCCGAGCGTGCGCGCCGGCGCGGTGCAGCGCAGCCTGCACACGATCGACGCTACCTGCCCACTGGTCACGAAGGTCCATCGCGAGGCGCTCCACTTCGCCGAAGGCGGCTACACGATCGTGCTCGTCGGCCACGAGGGTCACGAGGAGGTCGAAGGCACGATGGGCGAGGCCCCCGAGAGCATCGTGCTGGTCCAGAACGAGGCCGACGTGGACGCGCTTGAGGTCGAGGATCCCGAGCGGATCGCCTACGTCACGCAGACCACGCTCGCGGTGGACGAAACGACCGCGATCCTCGCCCGTCTGCGCGAGCGCTTCCCCAGCATCGTCGGTCCCCGCACGGATGACATCTGCTACGCCACAACCAACCGCCAGGCCGCCGTCAAGCAGATGGCGGGACGCTGCGATCTGATGCTCGTGATCGGGTCGCGCAACTCCTCCAACTCCGTGCGTCTCGTCGAGGTCGCGCGCGACTGCGGCACCGATGCTTACCTGATCGACAACGCGGGCGAGATCCAGGAGCAGTGGCTCGACGGCACGCGGATCGTGGGAGTGTCATCGGGCGCCAGTGCCCCGGAGGATCTCGTCGCGGACCTCGTTGCCTTCTTCCGTGCCCGCGGTGTGCAGGACGTCTCGGAGTTCGACGTGATCAGCGAGGACGTGCGCTTCATGTTGCCGAAGCAGATCCGCGAAGCGGTGGCGGCCGGCGAGGCATCCTGACCCGCACCCTGATCCTCTCGGACCTGCACCTCGGCAGCGCGTCCGGCTCCGATCTCCTGCGCAGCCCGGAGTTGCGCGCACCCTTGCTCGAGGCCGTGGCGGATGTCGATCGAGTGGTGCTGCTGGGCGACGTGCTCGAGATGCGCCACGGACCGCTGCGCGAGGCGATGGCCGCGGCCCGCCCGTTCTTCGAGGACCTCGGGCAGGCCCTCGCGGGACGCGAGCTCGTGATCGTCGCCGGCAACCACGACCACGGCCTGATAGAGCCGTGGCTCGACGCCCGCGGCGCGGAGGCAGAGCCGCCGCCGCTGGACGTGGAGCAGTTGCTGGACCCTGAGGAGGTCTCGCCGGCGATGGCTCGCATCGCCGAATGGGCTTCGCCCGCGAGCGTCCGCATCGCCTACCCGGGCATCTGGATACGCCCGGATGTGTACGCCATGCACGGTCACTACCTGGACTGCCATCTGACGATCCCGACGCTCGAGCGCCTGAGCGTGGGTGCGATGAGCCGATTGTTAGGCCGCCCGGCCGCCGGATTCGACCGCGTGGGCGACTACGAGGCGGTCGGCACTCCCGTGTTCGCGTGGAGGGACGCGGTTGCACGCGAATCGCTCGGCGTGCCGCAGTCCCTCGACACGGTCAGCGCGTGGAACGTTCTGCGCAAGACGGGCGACAGCGACGTGAGCGCCAACGGGGCACGGCCTGCCGGCGGCCAAAGTGCGCGTCTTCGCAGGCTGCGCTGGATGAGTCGCGGCCGGGCGAAGTCCAGGCTACGCAGGCGTGTGCTCGTGGGGTTGTTTCCGCTGGTGGTCGCCGCGCTCAACCGTGCCGGGATCGGGCCGCTGAAGACGGACATCTCAACCGGCGAGCTGCGACGCGCGGCGCTGAATGCGATGGGTGAGGTTGCTGCACGCCTCGGTCTGGGCGATGCGTATGTGGTGTTCGGGCACACTCACCGGGCAGGGCCGCTTCCGGGCGATGACGAGCAGGAGTGGCGCGGGCGCCTAGGCGCGCGACTGGTCAACGCCGGCAGCTGGACCTACGCCGCGATCTTCCTCACGACCAACTCGGGGGAGAGCCCCTACTGGCCGGGCGGGTGCGTGCTCGTCGAGGACGAGGGCCCGCCGGTGCTGAAGCGGCTGCTGGTCGATCGCCCGCACGCCGAGCTCGCGGCTTGCCTATCGCCCGATGCCGCCGTCGCGTCGGCGCGACGCTGAGCGCTCAAACCACGCCCGGCGTGAAGCACGTCGCCAGGCACGTGACGCCCTCGCCAGGCTGAATCTCGACGATCCCCTGCGTGTGGCGCTCGTGCTCGATCAGCGGATACGCGCCCGGGCCTGCGATCGCAACGTCCTCTCCGTTGACGCGCAGCACGCCCGCTCCGTCGACCACGGCCCACACCCCGCCCGCCTGGTAGGGGCCGCAGTAGGCGCCCTCGCGATCCTCGCTCGGCGCCACCAGACGAGCGCCGGGAGCGTCCTCGGGGCGCACCGCGGCGAGCGGTTCCATCTCGACGCCGACGAGCTCCTGGATGGCGAGCTCGGTGTCCGCGTAGGCACCCTCGCCGTAGTGGTACTCGAACAGGCGCCCCCGGCCGTCGAAGAGGTAGCGAGCGGGCCAGCCGGCGTTCTCGTACTCGTTCCACAGCTCGAGGTCGCTGTCGATCAGCACGGGATATGCGATCCCGAGGCGCGCAACCGCGTCCCTCACAGCCTGCTCGTCGCGCGAGGCGTCGAAGCCGGGGCAGTGCACGCCGATCACCCGCAGGCCCGCGTCGGCGTAGCGATCGTGCCACGCCTTCAAGTAGGGGAGGGTGCGCAGCGAGTTCGGCCGGCAGAAGTCCCAGAACTCGACCAGCATCGGTCGCCCGCGTTGGATGCTCGCCTGAGGTCCGTTGACGTTGACCCACGGCAGGCGCGTTGGGAACAGGGGGGCGGCGATCTTGTCCGTCGGTGCCCTCATCTAGGGGGCGTGTAGTGCCCTCGCCAGTCGCCGTGCGCGATCCGGCTGATGCTCACGACCTCGCCCAGGCGCGCCCACTCTCTACCTCCCAGGCGCGCGAGCGGGCGCAGCTTCTGCACGTCGGGGCGCCCGTCGGTGAGCACGCTGTCTGAGATTGACGCGTGCACGACGCGGCCGAACACCACAGTGGAGTCGCCGAAGGAGATCGTCTCGTGGCGCACGCACTCGAGCGCCACCGGCGACTCGGCCACGCGCGAGGGGCGCACGTGCAGGCTCGGTTCGCGGCTGACGCCCACCGCCTCGAACTCGCTCACGTCCGGCGGAAAGTCGGTGCTCGACGCGTTCACCTGCTCGAACAGCCACTCCGGCGTCAGGCACACCACGAACTCGCCCGTCGCGTCGATGTTGTTCAGCGAGTCCTTGCGCCCCACCGACGTGAACTGCACCACCGGCGGCGTCACGCACGACACCGTGAAGAACGAGTGTGGAGCGAGGTTCTCCACGCCCTCAGCCGAGACCGTCGACACCCAAGCGATCGGCCGCGGGACGATCACGCTCGTCAGCAGCCCGTAGAAGGCGTGGCCGAGCTCGTTCGGGTCGAAGGAGGTGCGCGCTTGCGACATACGCGCCACTCAGCCGATGCTGCCGACCATCTCCAATTGGATTAGGCGGTTGAGCTCGACGGCGTACTCCATCGGCAGCTCCTTCGTCACCGGCTCGATAAAGCCGTTGACGATCATCGCCGCCGCCTCGTCCTCGGTGAACCCGCGCGAGCCCATGTAGAAGAGCTGGTCGTCGGAGATGCGCCCCACGGTGGCCTCGTGGGCGACCGTCACGTGCGGGTTCTGGATCTGGATGTCCGGCCACGTGTCCGATTTCGATTCGCCGTCCATCATCAGGCCGTCGCACTGCACGCGCGCTTTCGAGCCCGCGGAGTTGTGGCCCATCTTGACCAGGCCGCGGTAGCCCATGATCCCGCCGTCCTTGGAGATCGACTTGGCGAGGATGTTCGACGTGGTGTTCGGCGCGAGGTGCACCACCTTCGCGCCGGTGTCCTTGTGCACGCCTTTGCCGGCGACGCCCACGTTGAGGTGGTCCGCGCGTGCGCCCTCGCCCATCAGGAACGAGCCGGGGTAGAGCATCACGTACTTCGCGCCCATCGAGCCGCCGACCCACTCGACGGTGCCGTTCGCGTCCACGACCGCGCGCTTGGTGTTGAGGTTGTAGACGTCCTTCGACCAGTTCTGCACGGTCGTGTAGCGCGCCTTCGCGCCCTCGTGCACGAAGATCTCGACGACCGCCGAGTGCATCGAGTTGACGCTGTATGTCTGCGCGGTGCAGCCCTCGATGTAGTTGACCTCGGAGCCCTCGTCGGCGACGATCAGCGTGTGCTCGAAGGTGCCCTCGCCGGCGCCCTCCATACGGAAGTAGGACTGCAGCGGCAGGTCGCACCTGACGCCCTTGGGGATGTAGCAGAAGGCTCCGCCCGACCAAACGGCTCCGTGCAGCGCCGAGAACTTGTTGTCCTGCGGCGGCACGCATTTGTTCATGAAGTATTTCTGCACCAGCTCCGGATATTCGGTGATGGCGGTGTCCATCGAGCAGAACAGGATCCCCTGCTTTGCGTACTCCTCCTTCAGACCCTCGTACACGGGCTCCTGGCGCCAAACGCCGACCACGCCCGCGAGGTGCTCGCGCTCGGCCTGCGGGATGCCGAGGTCCTCGTAGGTCTGCTTCATCTCCGCGGGGACTTCGTCCCAGCTGTTGAAGCGTCCCGCCGTGGGGGGCGAGTAGAGCACGAGGTCGTCCAGGTTCAGGCCGCTCAGATTGGGACCCCACGTGGGGACGGGCTTGCGTTCGAAGATTTCCAGCGACTTGATGCGTTTCTCCGCCATCCAGTCGGGCTCGCCCTTGATCTTCGACAGCTCGCTGACCACCTCGCGCGAGATGCCCTGGCGCGCGCGCAACTGACCCTGCTCGTCCTCGACGATCGGGCTCGGTTTTACGATCTTGGTGCGGTCAATCGTGGCCATGAAGCTCCTCGCTGCGGGTCGCGTGGGGAATCCTGTGCTGCGGAGTAGGAATTGTATCGATCCCGGAGTCGGTCACCAGAGCGTGCCCCGATCGGACGTATGGGCCGCGCGGTCGCGTGTGCTCAGGGTCGCCCCGATCGAGCGTGCGGTGGCGTAGAGAAGGCGGTCCACGGGGTCGCCTGGAAGAGCTCGCTGCGTCCAGAACAGAGGCGCTCTGGCGCGCTCGGCCACCGGGAGCCACGCGTGCGTATCGCGGACGATCACGCCATCACGGCGTACCACACGTCGATATAGCCTGTGAGGCGTGACTCGTGACGCGATGCCGAGCCTCAGCGCGATTCAGCTCTACTGGGAGCGGATTGGGACCAGGCTCCTCGAGACGTTTCCGCAGAACAGCGCGAGTGGTATCGGCTGGGGAGAGCCGTTTTGCTTTCGCTGCGGCTGGCTGGCTCCAGTCAAGGACTGCGCTGCGTACGAGCGCGGCAGCGTCGACGACAAGCTGACCAAAGTTTGGAACAGCGCGGGCGGGTGGCTTGAGCGATGTCATCTGCAGGATCACGCGCACGGAGGCGCAGAGGATCCGTCCAACCTGGTCCCTATGTGCGTGGCTTGCCACTGGCATCAGCCCGCCTGCGAGACGCAAGAGCGGGGAGTCGCCTATGTCAACGAGAACGTGCGCTGTCCCGTCGGCGTGCAGGTGATGACCGATGTGCTCTACATGGGCAAACGCTCCGACGATGGAGAGCTGAACAACAAACGTCGCTTCTGGAACAGCGTCCGGCTTGCGGACCGTGCGAGCTACCTCGCAACGGTCGAGGCGCTACGTGCCGGCCACGCGCCGACCGTGCCTGGGCTCGATGATCCCGCTTACTGCTGGCCCCTGAGCCCGAACGATCACGTCGGCATGCTTCAAAAGGCGCACACGTAGCGTTCACCGCACGCCTGGTCCAGCGTCATTCAGCGGACAACCGTCGTCAGCGAGAGAAGGAATCGCCCCGACAGCCGTCGAAAGCCGCTACCCCGATTGCTGGATTCGAAGCCGCGCGCCTGACGGTGCGCAGCTTCTGACGCTTCGGCGGTCGGGGCCGATCACCACGAGAACTGTGTCGATTAGCCGGGAGGCGATGCCGTGTTCAGCCGGAACGAAGCTGCTGGGAACCAAGGACAGGGGAACGACCGGACTCGCTCGCGGTCGCAGCTGAGAGCCTCTCTCGCCTGGGCGCTGGCGCTACCTGTCTCGCTCGTCTTCCTGCTCAGCTTCGTCGGGCCCGCCGTCGCGCTGCCCCTCGGCCACGGCGACATCCTCGCCGCGCCGCTCGCCAGCGTGACCCCTGCGGTTGCCGCGGCGCCGACCGTCACGTCCGTCACGCCCGCCCAGGGGCCCACGACCGGCAAAACCGCCGTCACGATCAAAGGCACCGGCTTCGTGAAAGGCGCCACGGTCCTCATCGGCGGCGAAGCGACCGGCGTCGAAGTGGTCTCCGAAACCGAAATCAAGGCCACTACGGCCGAGAGCTCCGCCGGTACCAACGAAGTCGTCGTCGAAGTGGAAGAAGAAGCCTCCACCGAAGGGCCCAAATTCACGTTCGTTCGTCCGCCTAAGGTCAAAGCCGTCGAACCGTCGTCTGGTTCGACGTTGGGTGGGACTGGGGTTGTGATCAAGGGGACTGGGTTTGTGAAAGGTGCGACGGTGAAAATCGGTAGCGCTGCGACTGGTGTTGAAGTTGTGTCGGCGACGGAAATCAAGGCTAAAACGGCTGCGACTGCTGCTGGGGAAGACGAAGTTGTCGTGGCGATTCCTGGCGGTGGACCTTCGAAAGCTGGCCCGAAGTTCACTTACATCACGCCGCCGTCGGTGACGAAAGTCGAACCTGCGACTGGTTCTACGTTGGGTGGGACGGAAGTCGTGATCACGGGGACTGGGTTTACCGAAGGCGCGACTGTGAAGATCGGGAGTTCCGCGACTGGTGTGGAAGTGGTCTCGGAAACAGAAATCAAGGCGACGACTGCTGCGACGGTGGCTGGCGCTGATTCGATCGTCGTGACGGACACGAAAGGCGTGTCCTCGGGTGGCCCGACGTTTACGTATGTCGCGCCGCCGAAAGTGGCCTCGGTTGAAGTCGCGACCGGTCCGACTACGGGCGGCACGTCGGTGAAAATCAAGGGCACTGGGTTCTTGAAAGGCTCGACGGTGAAGATCGGGGAAGAAGCCACGAGCGTGAAAGTGGTCTCGGAAACCGAAATCACCGCGGTCACGGCCGCGCATGCCGCGGGGGCTGTGGAAGTGGTCGTGACGAGCGAAATGGGCTCTTCGTCGGCTGGCCCGAAATTCACGTTCGTGACGCCGCCGACGGTCACCAAAGTCGAACCCTCTAGCGGTTCGACGCTCGGCGGAACGAGCGTGGTGATCAAGGGCACCGGGTTCGTGGCGGGCGCGACTGTGAAAATCGGTAGCGCGGCGACCGGCGTGGAAGTGGTCTCGGCGACCGAAATCAAGGCTAAAACGGCTGCGACGGCTGCTGGGGAAGATGAAGTCGTGGTCACGATCGCTGGTGGTGGCGCTTCCAAAGAAGGCCCGAAGTTCACGTTCATCACTCCGCCGTCGGTGACGGCTGTGGCGCCGGCTAATGGTTCGACGGCTGGTGGGACGGCTGTGAAATTGACGGGGACTGGGTTTGTGAAAGGCGCGACGGTCACGATTGGTGCGGAAGCGACTGAAGTGGAAGTTGTGTCCGCGACTGAAATCACGGCGAGGACGGCTGCGCATGCGGCTGGCGCGGTGGAAGTGGTCGTCGAAGACGAAAAAGGCATCTCTGCGGGTGGCCCCAAATTTACGTATGTGACGCCGCCGACGGTCGAAAAAGTCGAACCGTCGTCTGGTTCGACGTTGGGCGGGACAGCGGTCGTGATCAAGGGCACCGGGTTCGTCAAAGGCGCGGTCGTGAAAATTGGTTCGTCCGCGACCGGTGTTGAAGTTGTGTCGGCGACGGAAATCAAGGCTAAAACGGCTGCGACTGCTGCTGGGGAAGACGAAGTTGTCGTGGCGATTCCTGGCGGTGGACCTTCGAAAGCTGGCCCGAAGTTCACTTACATCACGCCGCCGTCGGTGACGAAAGTCGAACCTGCGACTGGTTCTACGTTGGGTGGGACGGAAGTCGTGATCACGGGGACTGGGTTTACCGAAGGCGCGACTGTGAAGATCGGGAGTTCCGCGACTGGTGTGGAAGTGGTCTCGGAAACAGAAATCAAGGCGACGACTGCTGCGACGGTGGCTGGCGCTGATTCGATCGTCGTGACGGACACGAAAGGCGTGTCCTCGGGTGGCCCGACGTTTACGTATGTCGCGCCGCCGAAAGTGGCCTCGGTTGAAGTCGCGACCGGTCCGACTACGGGCGGCACGTCGGTGAAAATCAAGGGCACTGGGTTCTTGAAAGGCTCGACGGTGAAGATCGGGGAAGAAGCCACGAGCGTGAAAGTGGTCTCGGAAACCGAAATCACCGCGGTCACGGCCGCGCATGCCGCGGGGGCTGTGGAAGTGGTCGTGACGAGCGAAATGGGCTCTTCGTCGGCTGGCCCGAAATTCACGTTCGTGACGCCGCCGACGGTCACCAAAGTCGAACCGTCCAGCGGCTCGACGCTCGGCGGAACGAGCGTGGTGATCAAGGGCACCGGGTTCGTGAAAGGCGCGACCGTGAAAATCGGGAGCACCGCGACCGCGGTCGAAGTCGTCTCAGAAACCGAAATCAAGGCTAAAACCGCAGCCACCGCAGCAGGCGAAGACGAAGTGATCGTCACCATCGCCGGCGGAGGCGCCAGCAAAGAAAACCCCAAGTTCACGTTCATCACTCCGCCGTCGGTGACCGCTGTATCGCCGGCTGAAGGCTCAACGGCTGGCGGGACGGCTGTGAAATTGACGGGAACCGGCTTTGTCAAAGGTGCAAAGGTGACGATCGGCGCGGAAGTCACCGAAGCGGAAGTTGTGTCCGCGACGGAAATCACGGCGAAGACCGCTGCACATGCGGCCGGCGCGGTGGAAGTGGTCGTCGAAGACGAAAAAGGCACGTCTGCGGGTGGCCCCAAATTTACGTATGTGACGCCGCCGACGGTTGAAAAAGTCACGCCGTCGTCTGGTTCGACGTTGGGTGGGACTGGGGTTGTGATCAAGGGGACTGGGT
>CAZPQW010000012.1:0-46863 GCA_964588985.1 uncultured Solirubrobacteraceae bacterium | reverse complement strand
AAGTGATCGTCACCATCGCCGGCGGAGGCGCCAGCAAAGAAAACCCCAAGTTCACCTACATTGCACCTCCGACCGTGACCTCGATCACTCCGGCGAAAGGCGCCAAGGCCGGCGGAGTGGTGGTCAAAATCAAAGGCACCGGGTTCGTCAAAGGCGCGAAGGTGTTCATCGGCGGCGAAGCGACCGAAGTCGAAGTGATCTCCGAAACGGAAATCAGCGCCAAGACCGCCGCGAGCTCACCGGGAACGATGGAAGTGGTGGTGGAAGACGAACGCGGCTTCTCCACCGGCGGGCCGAAATACACCTACGAATGACCCTGAACGCGCGCTAGCGCCGAGTCGGCCTGGGGACGCTCAGGCCGGCCAGGCGTGATCGCCGGTGACGGCGCCGCGCACGACCTTCAAGTTCAGCAGCGCGCACTTGCGCCGCGTCGCCGACACGGGGATCCCCAGCAGCTCGATCATCCAGTCCGCGTCGAGCTCGCCGACCTCGGCGAGGCTCATGCCCTTCAGCTCTTCCGAGGCGATCGACGCTGAGGCCTGGGAGATCGCGCAGCCGTGGCCGTGGAAGCGGATGTCCTCGATGCGATCGTCCTTGACGCGGATGTGCACGCCGAGCTCGTCGCCGCACAGTGGGTTGTGCTCCAGCGCCTCCAGGTCGTGCGGGTCTAGCTCGCCGAAATTGCGGGGGCGCTTGTAGTGCTCGAGGATGTAATCGCGGTAGAGGTCGTCCATCTCAGCCCTCGTCGAGCGCGAACACCTCGCGCGCCGCGATCAGCGAGCTCACGAGCACGTCGATGTCCGAGCGGTCGTTGTAAACGCCCACACTCGCCCGTGCGGTCGCGCCCACGCCGAGACAGCGCATCAGCGGCTGCGCGCAGTGGTGCCCCGCGCGGATGCACACGCCCTCGCGGCTGCACAACTCGGCGATGTCGTGCGGGTGGATGCCCTCGAGCGTGAACGACACGAGCCCGCCGCGATTCTCCGCCTCAGGCGGGCCCACGACGCGCAGCCCCGGCACGGTCGCAAGGCCCTCGAGCATGTACGCGGTCAGCGCACGCTCGTGCTCGCGCACTCGCTCCATTCCGAGCGCCGACAGGTAGTCAACCGCTGCGGCAAGCCCCACGGCCTCCGCGACCGGGGGGGTGCCCGCTTCGAACTTCCACGGCAGCTCATTCCACGTAGCGCCGTCGAAGTCGACCGACGCGATCATGTCCCCACCCGTCAAAAACGGCTCCATCTCGTCGAGCGGTTCGCGGCGTCCGTGCAGAACGCCGATCCCCGTCGGCCCGAGCGCCTTGTGCCCGGTCCACGCGTAGAAGTCCGCCCCCACCTGCTCGACGTCGACGCCCATCTGCGGCACCGCCTGCGCGCCGTCGACGAGCGAAACAGCGCCCGCGGCGCGCACCCGCGCGCACATCTCCGCCACCGGGTTGATCGTGCCGAGCACGTTCGACACGTGCGCGAACGCCACCAGCTTCACGTCGCCGCGCGCCAGCTCCGCGTCGAGGGCGTCCAACGACAGCTCGCCGCGCTCGTCCACCTCCAGATAGCGAAGTTGAGCGCCGCGCTCGCGGCACAGCACCTGCCACGGCACGAGGTTCGCGTGGTGCTCCATCTGCGTCACCAGCACAGCGTCGCCCGCGGCCACGTGAGCACGGCCCCATGCGTACGCCACGAGGTTGATCGCCTCCGTGACGTTCTTCGTGAAGATCGTCGTCTGAGGGTCCGCGCCGACGAACGCCGCGATCCGCTTGCGCGCTCCCTCGAACGCCGCGTCCGCCTCCTGCGCGAGCGGATACACGCCACGGTGCACGTTCGCGTTGTGCGCGCTCAGGTGCTCGCCCACCGCGTCGATCACCGCCCGCGGCTTCTGCGACGTCGCGCCCGAGTCGAGGTAGATCAGCGGACTGCCGCCGAATGTCCGGGTGAAGATCGGAAAGTCGCCACGCACGCCCGCCCCACCGCCGGAGGCGGTCTTCATAAAGAGGTCGTTCTCAGCGACTGGCGGCATACGCCTCGATGTCCTCGCGCGCGGACGCGAGCTTCACCGCCACCTTCTCGCGCACGACCTGCTCGAGCGCCTCGTCGTGGATCTCCGCGACGAGTGGCTCGAAGAAGCCCTCCACGATCACCCGCACCGCCGCTGCACGGTCGAGGCCGCGTGTCTGCATGTAGAAGATCAGCGCCTCGTCGAGCTCGCCGACCGTGCCGCCGTGCGACGCGGACACGTCGTCCGCCGACACCAGCACCGACGGGATCGCGTCGATGCGCGCCTTCGGCGAGAGCATCATCGAGTGGAACTGCAGGTAGGTGTGGGTCTGCTGCGCGCCCGGTTCGATCTGGATCAGGCCCTCGAAGCTCGCGCGGCTCTCGCCCGCGGCGGTGCCACGCCAGTGCACGTCCCCGCCCGACGGTCCCGTCTCGTGCAGGTCGACCGCGAACACGTCCAGGTGCTCGTGCTCCTCCGCGAAGAACAGCCCGCGAAACGCCATGTCGCCGCCCGCCTCAGACACCGCGATCTCCAGGTGCTGGCGCACGAGGTGGCCGCCCAGCAGCGACGGCAGCCAGTGGCAGTAGGCGTCGCGGCCCACGCCCACGAAGCGCGTCGACACGTCGAACACCTCGCCCGAGCCCCAGTCCTGCAGCTGCGCCAGCCGGCAGCGCGCGCCGTCCTGCAGGTACAGCTCGAACGCGCCCGCGTGCAAAGCCTGCCCCTCGAAGTCCTCCGCGAGGTCGTACTCGTGCACGCGGAACTCGCTCGTCTTGCCGCCAAGCACGAGCGTGCGCCCGTACTGCGCCACGCCGGGCCGGTCGATCGCGTAGACAATCTCGAACGGGTCCTCCACGATCACGCCCGCGGGCACGTGCAGGAAAGCGCCGCCGCTCCAGAACGCCGCGTTCGCCGCCTCCAGCTTGTGGCGGTCGATCGGCAGGCGCTTGGAGAACCACTCGCCCACCAGCTCGCCGTGGTCGCGGAACGCGTCCTCGAGCGAGCACAGGACCACGCCGCGCTCGGCGAGCGCCGGGTCGAGGTCGATGTGTACGACCTGGTTTCCGTTCTGGATCAGGCGTCCCGCGTGCGCGCGGTCGGGAAGAGTACGCGCGACAACGTCAGGAATGCCTGCGCCGGACTGCTCGCCAGCGCCGGTCGCAGAGGGGTCCAGCTTGACCGCGTCGAGGTCGAGGCTCTGCAGGTTCGTCGTCCAGAACCCCGAGCGCCTCCACACCGGCAGCTCCAGGCCTTCGTATGCGGCGCGCGCCGCCGTGCGCAGCTCCTCGAGCGTTCGTCCGTCGCCCGCGCCCAGGCCCGCGAGCGCGTGGTAGAGGCTGGCCTCGCGGTGGCGCCCGGGCTTGACCGCCACCGACTCAGGCGGCACCTGCGCCGACCTCCTGGCGGATCTGGTCGTAGCCCTCGCGCTCCAGGCGCTCCACCAGCTCGACGCCGCCCTCGAGCACGATCCGCCCGTCCATCAGGATGTGCACGAACTCGGGCTTCACGTAGTGCAGGATGCGCTGGTAGTGCGTGATGATCAGCGCGCCGAGCCCCTGCTCGTCGTGCAGGCGCTGGACGCCCTCGGCGACGGTGCGCAGCGCGTCGATGTCGAGGCCCGAGTCGGTCTCGTCGAGGATCGCCACGTCGGGCTGGAGCATCGCCATCTGAAGGATCTCCGCGCGCTTCTTCTCGCCGCCGGAGAAGCCGTCGTTGAGGTGGCGCGAGGTGAACGCGCGGTCCACGTCGAGCAGGTCGATCGCGTGCTGCAGTTGCGTGCGGAACTCCTTCACCTGGATCGGCGTCTCGCGCTTGGCGTTGATCGCCATGCGCAGGAAGTTCGCCACCGACACGCCCGGGATCGACACGGGGTACTGGAACGCGAGGAACAGGCCCGCCTTGGCGCGCTCGTGCGGCGCCGCCTCGGTGATGTCCTCGCCCTTGAACGCGATCGAGCCGGCGGTGATCTCGTAGGAGGGGTGGCCGAGCAGGGTGTTCGCGAGCGTCGACTTGCCCGAGCCGTTCGGGCCCATCAGCGCGTGGATCTCGCCGCGGTTGATCTCCAGGTCCACTCCGCGCAGGATCTCGCGGTCCTCGGTGCGCACGTGCAGGTCTTTGATCTCTAGGTCGGCCATGTTCTGTGTTCAGGCTCCGGTTGTGAGTGGTTCGATTTGCAAGGGGGGTACGAGCGCCGCGCCGGGCATCGTCGGTGCGAGCAGGTCCGCGAGCGTGGTCTCGCGCAGGGTGTTCACAATCGACATCCGCACGCGCGTCCACAGCAGCTTCGTGGGGCACACGTGGTCCGGATTGGACTCGCGCGAGCACACGATCGAGCCGTCGGCTGCCTCGGAGATGCACTCGATCGGCGCGATCGAGCCCTCCAGCGCCTTCACCACCTCCGCCATCGTGATCTCGCCGGCGGGGCGCGCGAGCATGTAGCCGCCGCGCGAGCCGCGACGGGAATCGACGAGTCCGGCCTTGCGCAGGCGTGCCACCAGGTGCTCGAGATACGCGAGCGGCAGGCCGTCGTGGGCGGCGATCTCAGCGAGCGGGATCGGATCCTCGCCAGCGCGCCGAGCAAGCTCGACCATCACGCGTACGCCGTACTCGGCCTTGGTTGAGAACATCATCGCCAGATTTCCTACCTGCGAGCTAGGGTATCAGCCGTTCCGCAGCTTCCCGATGTCGTGCGCGAGCGATTCGGGCGTGAGCTGTTCGGATTGGAAGACCACGCGCTCGTCTCCGTGGCCGTCGATCAGCATCACCGACGCGTGGAGGGCGAACGCCCTGCGCCCCGCGCTCGCGGGGGTCACACGGTAGGCGCGCCAGAGCCTTCGCAGTCGAGCGGACGGGCCGGTGAGGTAGCGGACGCGCCCGGTGAGGGACACTTCGGCGAGGAAGCGGCGCACGCTCGTGAGCGTGTCCGCGCGGGGGTTGGCGCTCACGACCAGCACCGGCGGAGGGGCGTGCAGTTCGTCCAGCGCGCCGCGGATCTGCTGGGCGATCAGGACGCACGGGGCGCCGCAAGTCGAGTACAGGAACGTCAGCACCGTCACCCGGCCGCGAAACTGCTTTAGAGATATGGAGCGGCTGTCCTGGTCTGTGAGCGTGAAGTCGGGGGCCGCGATTCCCGTGGGCAGCGCAGCGCCGTCGAAGCCTGAGCTGCCGACGGGGTTGGCGTATGTTGCGGAGGGCGACGGGCTGGATGATCCTTTGCCGAGGAGCAGCACCGCGAGGATCAGCGCGATCAGCAGCGCCAGCGCGAGCAGCGGCAGGGCGATCGCGGGGCGTGGGCGCATCGCGGTCAGGGTATGGGAGAGGCGAGCGAGAGGCCCTTCAAAGCACTGCCACAGGGCGCTACACTTTCTGAAGTCCCCGAATCCTGAGTGCTATTTAGGAGTTTTACGATGAGTCCGTCCGGCGCGGAGCTTCTCCGCCTAGTCAAGAGCCAGATCCAAGAGGTCGACCCCTCCGAGGTACACGAGCTGATCGACGAGGGTGTGGCGGTCATCGACGTGCGCGAGACCGAGGAGTACTCCGCGGGGCACCTCCCGGGAGCCAAGCACGTGCCGCGCAGCTACCTGGAGACACGCATCGAGGGCGTCGTGCCCGACCGCTCCACCCAGGTGATCCTGTACTGCCAGTCCGGCAACCGCTCCGCCTACGCCGCTCGCACCCTCACCGAGGAGCTCGGCTACGAGCACGTGCGCTCGATGACCGGCGGCATCACGCTGTGGAAGGACCGCGGCTACGAGGTCGTGGTTCCGCGCGCGCTCTCCGCGGAGCAGCGCGACCGCTACTCCCGCCACGTGCTGATCCCCGAGATCGGCATCGAGGGCCAGCTGAAGCTGCTCGACGCGAAGGTGCTGCTGCTCGGCGCCGGCGGCCTCGGCTCGCCGACCGCGCTGTACCTCGCGGCTGCCGGAGTGGGGACGCTCGGGATCGTCGACGACGACGTGGTCGACCTCTCCAACCTGCAGCGCCAGGTGATCCACTCCACCCAGCGCGTCGGCATCCCCAAGGTCGACTCCGCGGAGGAGTCGATCCACGCGCTCAATCCCGACGTGAACGTCGTCAAGTACCAGACGCGGATCGACGCGTCGAACATCATGGAGATCATCGATGGCTACGACGTGATCGTCGACGGGGTCGACAACTTCCCCACCCGCTATCTGCTCAACGACGCCACCGTTCGCCTGAAGATCCCCGTGGTGTCCGCCTCGATCCTCGGCTTCGACGGGCAACTGTCGGTGTTCAAACCGTACGACGGCCCGTGCTACCGCTGCCTCTTCCGCGAGCCGCCGCCCGCGGAGCTCGCGCCCTCCTGCGGCGCCAACGGCGTGCTCGGCGTGCTCCCCGGCACCATGGGCCTGCTGCAGGCCACCGAGGTGGTCAAGCTGATCCTCGACATCGGCGAGCCAGCGATCGGGCGCCTGCTGCTCTACGACGCGCTCGGCGCCACGCTCACCGAGGTCAAGGTCCACCGCGACCCCGAGTGCCCGATCTGCTCGCGCGATCCCGAGGAGATCGGCGATGAGGAGATGGGCGTGTTCCCCGATTACGAGGCGTTCTGCGCCGCCGCAGGGTAGTCTGCGCGCTCACATGGCCACGATCAAGATTCCTCCAGTGCTGCGCGCGTCCGTTGGCGGCGAGAAGCAGGTGGACGCTTCCGGCGAGAACGTCGGCGACGTGCTGCGCGACCTCGCGGCGAACCACCCCGCCACGCAGGATCAGCTGTTCTCCGCCGAGGGCGAGCTCAACCGCTACGTGAACGTGTACCTCAACGACGAGGACGTGCGCGTCCTCGACGGGCTCGACACCGCCGTCGGCGCCGGCGACACACTCGTGATTCTGCCGGCCATGGCCGGCGGGGAGTTCTAGCCCTCGGTTTTCCGCCGCACCCCCTTCTACGCTTCGCGTCCAGGTTCGCGGCCTGGACCTAAGTGCTTGCCCGTAAGCGGACGAATGGGATGCGATCTATGAGAACGAACGGCATTTCCCTGCGTGCTTCTCTCGTTGCGGCGCTCGCGCTCGGCGCGACCGCCGTGCCCACGGCTGCCTGGGCGAGCGCCCACGGCCCGAAGTACTTCCTCAACGTGAGCGAGGGCGAGACGACGCTGCCGGAATACGAATCGGTCGCGTCGACCAGCGGGCGCGTGGAACCGAATGCTCAGGTCGCCGTCTCGATCGTCCGGGCCGGAACGACCGTCTACAGAGACGTCGGCGAAGGCGGCGCGTGGATCTCGCAGGTACCGCAGGTGGGCGATCTCGTCACCCTCGAATCGCCCGTCGGGAACACGATCGGATCGATCGTCTACGACGGTCTGCCGACACTCGACCCGACCGTGTGCTCGGGCTCGACGAACTTCTCGGGTGCGAACACGTCCGGCTTCACGGTCGAAGGGTTCTTCAACAGCAAGGTCCTGAAGCGGGACCCTTACGGGCACGTCACCGGCGTCCATCAGACGAGCTACGGCGAACCGCAGGTGAAAACGCTGTCGGGCACGACCTTCGGCGGTAGCTTCCTCCTCCCGCTCTCGCTCGGCGAGAACGTCGGCGCGGTCGAGTCCCTCAAAACGCCTCTCCCCGGCGAAGCGACCTACACGTACACGAGCGAACCGAGCGCCCGGTAGGTGCCTGCCCCGCGCCTCCGCCGCCACCGCCGGCTCCGCCAGCTCTGCAGGGAGTGATCGTCAAATTCATCCACTCCACGATTCACAAGCTGCTGAAGCTCGGCCTGAGCGACGTGGTGGGCATAAACCAGCCCGGCACGGTCACGCAGGACCTCTACCTGCAGGGTGGAACGCCACCGGCCTACGCATCGAGCAAGAGCAAGCACCACGCCAAGCCGGCACTGCTGCTGGCGCGCGGTGTGACAACGGCCACGGCGGCGGGCAACGTGACCGTTCACCTCAAGCTCACCAAGCACGGACGCGGCAAGCTCAAGACCGCGGGCCGTGTGAAGGCAACCCTCGTGACCACCCTGCGCACCAGCGGCGGTCAGAGGTTGAGCCTGGGCCGTCGTACCGTCTCGCTGCACTAGGGGCGGGACGATCGGCGCGCATGTGCTCGGGCTCGCGCTGAGCGCGGCCCTGTGGCTCGCGCCGCCGCCGGTGCTGCCGGTTCCATCGCGCACAGGACCGGAAGGGCCACCGCGGCCCTATGGCGTAACACCGCGGATCGGCGCCGCGCCTCCAGCCACGCCCGGAGCGTTACCGCGCGCGCAGGACCGCGCACTGCTCTTCGGGCCGTTCCCGCGCGGCGGACTCGTGCGCGGCGTCTCGGATGGCACGCTGCTGCTGAGCACCGATGCGCAGGTGCGTGCGCTCGCGCTCGCGCGCATCCGCGAAGCCGGAGCGACGATGGTGCGCATCCCGGTCGACTGGCGCGAATCGGTGGTCGCCGCCCCGCCTGCGAGCTTCGACGCGCGTGACTCCGCGAGCCCCGCGTACCGCTTCGCGCTGACGGACGCGGCGGTGATCAGCGCCGAGTCGTCTGGCCTGCACCCGCTGCTGGTGGTCTCCCATGCCCCCGCGTTCGCCGAAGCGCCCGGTCGCTGGCGGTACGCGTACCTCGGCAGCTGGGGGCCGAGCCCGAAGGCGCTCGGGCAGTTCGCTGCGGCGCTCGCGCGTCGCTATGACGGCTCGTTCCATGACGACGCCGCACCGGGCGGCGTGCTGCCTCGCGTGACCCTGTTCCAGGCGTGGAACGAGCCGAACCTCGCGCGCTATCTCGAGCCGCAGTGGGTCGTGCAGGGAGGGCGGTGGAGCGCGTTCTCTCCGCTGCTCTACCGGCAGATGCTGAACGCGTTCTACGCGGGCGTGAAGTCGGTCCAGCCGCACGCGACCGTGGTGGCGGCGGGTGTCGCGCCCAACGGCGATCCCGCTGGCGAAGGGCGGATGGCGCCGATCGTGTTCCTGCGGCGGATGCTGTGCCTGGGAACGAGTCGCACGGGGAGGGCGGTCAGCACGGGCTGCGCCGAGCCGCCGCACTTCGACGTGCTCGCCTACCACCCGCTGTCGATCGGCAATCCCGACCGGCCGGCGGTCTCCTCGCTGGACGTGTCGATCGCGGACGCAGCCAAGGTGACGCGGCTGCTGGGGGAGGCTGAGCGGTTGCGCAAGGCGCTCCCGGCGGGCGGGAAGCCGGTATGGGTGACGGAGCTCAACTGGGAAAGCGCGCCTCAGGCGCCCGGTGGGGTGGCGCCCGCGGTGCAGGCGCAGTGGGTTTCGCGCGCGCTGCATCGGCTGTGGGTCGCGGGCGTGGGTCTCGTGACGTGGCAGTTCCTCGTCGACCCGTTCCCCGGGGTGCGCGTGAGCGCGCCGACGGGCGGGATCGTCGAATACCCACGGCCCGCGGGGCTCTACAGCGCAGGGGTGGGCGGCGATCTGGAAAGCGCCACACCGAAGGCGTTCCTGCGCGGCTTCGAGCTGCCGTTCGACCCGCTGCGCGTGAACAGTCGGCGGGTGCGCGTGTGGGCCGTGCTGGGGAAGCCGCGTCAGGCGGTCGTGCTTCAGCGGCTCGAGCGCGGCGGCGTCTGGCGCACGGTGCGGCGCTTGCGGGCCGACGGCTACGGGGTGCTCAACGCGCTGGTCGCGATCCGCGGGGCGGCTCGGCTGCGGGTGCGCAGTGGGTCGCTCCTCAGCGCCGAAACCATCGTCGGACACTGATATAGTTATCTATATCATGTCACCGGGGGAGATGATCCGCAACCATCGCGAAGAGGCTTCCCTCAGCCAGCGCGCGCTTGCACGCCGAGCCGGCCTCACACAGGCCGCGGTGAGTCGCATCGAGAGTGGCCTCGCGGCGCCCAACTGGGAGACGGTTCGAGCACTGCTACTCGCGATGGGCTACGAGCCCGAGCTCACGGCGCGCCGGCTGACCGGCAGATGGGACCCCGTGCACCTCGCGGCGTCGCGGCGACGCTCGCCATCGCAGCGACTGGAGCTGGCGATCTCGGCCAACCGCCTGGCAGGACGTCTGCGCAAGGCGGGAGCGGAGGCACGGGGTGGGCCGTGACACGCCGCTGGACGCCGAGCGCATCCTCGCGGCCCTCGCCAGTCGCGGCGTGGACTACGTGATCGTAGGCGGTCTCGCGGTGCAGACGCACGGACACGTGCGCACGACGGTCGACATCGATGTCCTGCCCCGCCCCGACAGAGCCAACATGAAGCGGCTCGCGGATGCGCTGAACTCGCTCGGCGCCGAGATCCTCAACCCTGGCAGCGAGCTCATGAAGATCGACGCGACGACGCTACCGCTCGCGTCACTGTGGCAGTTCGCGACTCGCCACGGAGCCGTCGACGTGCTCCATGACGCGCCCGGCGCGCCTTCCTACGACGCGCTTCGCGGTCGCGCTCTCGAGATCCAGCTCGGCGATCTCACGCTCGCGGTCGCGGGGCTCGACGACCTGATCAGCATGAAGCGTGCGAGCGCGCGTCAGGTGGATCTCGAAGACATCGCCGCGCTCACCGACACCGACAGCGGGTCATCGGCCGCGGACTGACCGAGGCCCGTAGATCTCACGTATGGCTTTACCCATACGATCCCGCCGATGCAGCCGCCGACCTCGGTGCGGGAGGAGCCGACGCTCCCCGCGCTCCCATGCGATCCGTTCGAGGCGCTCGCGCGTGAGCTCGACGCGATCGGTGACGCGGTACGCGCTGATCTCGGCGCCGGTGACCGCGCATACATCACTCGCGTGATCGCGGTTCAGCGTCACCTCGAGGTGGCGGGGCGCGTGCTGCTGTTGGGGGCTCGCTTTGCTCCCGCGGCTGTTCTCGGCACGGCGGTGTTGGCGTTGGCGAAGATCCTGGAGAACATGGAGCTTGGCCACAACGTGATGCACGGCCAGTGGGACTGGATGCAGGACCCGGACATCAACTCGGCTTCGTGGGAGTGGGATGCTGCCTCGACGGCGGAGTCGTGGAAGTACGCGCACAACTTCCAGCACCACTTCTACACGAACGTTCTCGGGCGTGACCGCGATCTGGGCTACTCGGCGATGCGCGTCGAGGCTGAGCAGCCGTGGCATCCGGTCTACCTCGCTCAGCCGCTGTACTTCTTCTTGATGGCGCTGGTCTTCGAGTGGGGCATCGCGCTGTATGACCTGGAGCTCGACGCTGTGCGCAGGGGTGAGAAGTCGCGGGCCAGGGCGCGCGGGGAGATCCTCGCGCTGGCGCGCAAGGCACGCGGCCAGATCCTCAAGGACTACGTTCTCTTCCCGTCGCTTGCGGGTCGCAGGGGGGTGCGCAGGGCGCTGGCTGGAAACGTCGCGGCGAACGTGATCCGCAACGTGTGGGTGCACACGATCGTCTTCTGCGGGCATATCCCCGAGGGCGCGGAGACGTTCACCGAGGAGGAGTGTCTCGGCGAGACGCGCGGTGGCTGGTATCGGCGTCAGCTGCTCGGCTCGTGCAACCTGGAGGGCGGTCGGCTCTTTCACCTCATGAGCGGCAACCTGTCGTTTCAGATCGAGCACCACCTGTTCCCAGACCTCCCGAGCAACCGCTACGCGGAAATCGCGCCGAAAGTGAGGGCGGTGTGCGAACGTCACGGACTGCCCTACAACAGCGGCCGTCTGGGACGCCAGTACCGTTCGGTCTATCGACAGATGCTGCGGCGCGCGCTTCCCGGGTAGGGTGAGCCGATGGGTCATCCAAACGACGAGCTGATCGAGCGTTTCTACACGGCCTTCGCACGACGCGACGGCGACGCGATGTCCGCCTGCTACACGCCGGACGCGACCTTCTCAGACCCGGTGTTCTCCGGTCTGCGGGGAGCGGAGCCCGGTGCTATGTGGCGGATGCTGACCGGGCGCGCGGAGGATCTCGAGGTGAAGCTGCTCGAGCACGAGGCCGGTGAGGAGCGCGGAAGCGCGCACTGGCTGGCCGACTACACGTTCTCCACGACCGGCCGCAAGGTCCACAACGACGTGCGTGCGGAGTTCTGCTTCCGCGACGGTTTGATCGCCGAGCACCGCGACTCGTTCTCTTTCTACGCGTGGTCGCGTCAGGCGCTGGGACCACCGGGTCTCGTGCTCGGTTGGACGCCGATCATCCACGGGAAGGTCACGCGCCAGGCGCGCGCCGGCCTGGACGAGTTCCTCGCGCGCGGCTGAACAGGCAATCGAGCTAGGCGGCGATCCCGCTCTGAGTCTCCTGCGTTCCCGCCGCCATCCCCACCGCCGGGATCTGGCTCATCGCGTGCTCGGCGAGCGCGGTGATGGTGAGCGACGGGTTCACTCCGACGTTGGCAGGTACCGCGGACCCGTCGCAGACGAGCAGGTTCTCGTAGCCGAAGACGTGCTGGTTGGCGTCCACGACGCCCTGGCTGGGGTCGGATGAGATCACCGCGCCGCCGAGGATGTGAGCGGTGGAGGGGATGTTGAACATCGCCTCGGTGAACGAGCTCTGGGCGATGCCGCCGGTGCGCTCCGCGAACCATTCGGCGGCCTTGTTGGCGATCGGGATGAACGTCGGGTTGGGCCGCTCGGGGTCCTGCTCGGTTTGCAGCCAGAAGGAGCCGAACGGCCCTTTGCGCGGTCGCAGCGCGATCGCGTTGTCGAGCGTCTGCATAACGAGCAGGATGATCGTGCGTCGCGACCAGTGTTTGGCGAACAGCACTTCAGCGAGGCGTTTGGGGTGGCGGGCGATCTGCGTGAACAGCTTCAACGGTCGCGTGACGCGTGTGCCGTCACCGGTGAGCAGCGTGTAGAGCAGCCGCATGGAGTTGCCGTCGTCACCGTAGGTGACGGTCTCGATGTGGGTGTTCGGGTCGGGGTAGATCGAGGAGGTGATGGCGACGCGCTTGACGAGGTCGTCCTTGTAGTGCTCGGGCACGGTGACCGTGAGGATCGACTCGGAGTTGGTCCGCACGAGCTCGCCGAGACGCGCGGAGATGCGCGGCAGCGACCCTTCGAGGCGGCATTTCTGCAGCAGCCTGTTGGTGCCGAGCGGTCCGGCGGAGACGACCACGCCGCGGGCGCGGTGCACCTGGCGCTGCTTGCGCAGCCACGCACCGGAGCGCACGCTTTCGATCTCGTAGCCGTCGCTGCCGTCGGCGGCGCCGATTGGGCGGATGTCGACGACGGTGCGTTCGGGCATCACGCGTGCGCCGCGCTTCTCGGCGAAGTAGAGGTAGTTCTTGACGAGCGTGTTCTTCGCGCCGTGCTGACAGCCGACCATGCAGCGCCCGCACAGGTGGCAGCCGGTGCGGTCCGGCCCCTCGCCGTCGAAGAACGGGTCGCTGACGGTCTTGCCCGGCTCGCCGAAGTAGATGCCGACAGGGGTGCGTTTGTAGGTGTCGTCCACACCGAGCTCGCGGCCGAGGTCTCGCAGCAGCTGGTCGGCAGGGTCCTCGTGTGGGTTTTCGACCACGCCGAGCATGCGCTGCGCTTCGGCGTAGTGGGGGGCGAGCACGTTCTCCCAGTCCTGCATTCCCGCCCACTGGCGGTCTTCGAAGAACGGCTTCGGCGGCACGTAGAGGGTGTTGGCGTAGCCGAGGCTGCCGCCGCCGACGCCGCAGCCGGAGACGACGGAGACGTCTTTGAAGGTGGTCAGCCGGAAGATGCCCTTCATGCCCAGGCGTGGGTTCCAGAAGTAGCGTTTGAGGTCAGCGGTCGAACTTGGGAACTCGTTGTCGGCGAAGCGCCTGCCGCACTCGAGCACGCCCACCGAGTAGCCCTTCTCCGACAGGCGCAGCGCGGAGACGCTGCCGCCGAAGCCGGAGCCGACGATCAGCCAGTCGTAGTCGAATCCCTGCTCTCTCGCCATGCTTGGTCAGCCCCCTCGAGCTCGTGTGAACGTCCCGGATCTTAGTGCTTGGACTGGCTGCATGGCCAACTCGGACGAAGAGATGCGAGATCTTCGCGTAGTTCTCCGTATCGGATGTGCGGCGGAAGCCAGATATCCACCGACATAGCCCGACCTAGGCTGAGTGGCATGTTCTACCAGCACCACATGGACGCTGGGGGCTGGGTCTTCATGGCGCTCGGCAACATCGTGATCTGGGGGCTGATCATCGCCTTCATCCTGTGGCTGGTGCAGGATCTGCGCACTCGCCCAGAGCGTCACCGTACGGTCCCGGACGTGTCGGCCGGTGAGATCCTCGACCGGCGTCTCGCATCCGGCGAGATCGACGTCGAGGAGCACCGACGGCTGCGTGCGGCCCTCGTGCATCCGGCCGGCACCTGAGCGTCGGCCAGCACACCTCCCACGAGAGCGGGTTCGCCTCGCCGCCGAGGCCCTGCGAGGAGCCCTTCCCAACGGTGTCCCATACCTCGCTATATTCCGTGAAGTAATGGCGGTTGAGCGGCTCAGGAACAGGCCCTGCGGTGGTCGTTATGGCGACATCGTGCAGTCGATCGGCAACACGCCGCTGGTCGAGCTTCCGCACCTCTCGCCCAAGCCCGGCGTGCACATCTGGGCGAAGCTCGAGTCGCACAACCCGACCGGCTCGGTCAAGGACAGGGTGGCCCGGGCGCTGATCGAAGACGCGGAGGAGAAAGGCGCCCTGAGCCCCGGCCAGACGATCCTCGAACCCACATCTGGAAACACGGGGATCTCGCTGGCGCTGATCTGCAAACTGAAGGGCTACCGCCTGAAGGTGGTGATGCCGGAGAACGTGACGCCCGAGCGCACACAGCTGCTGAAGATGTATGGCGCGGAGATCGTGTACTCGCCGGGCGACCAGGGGTCGAACGGCGCGGTGGCGATGTCGCTGGAGCTGGCCGCGGCGGACCCCTCCTGCTACATGCCATACCAGTACGGCAACCCGGCGAACCCTGCCGCCCACTACAACGGCACGGCGCTCGAGATCCTCGAAGAGCTCGACGAGATCACCGCGTTCGTCGCGGGCCTTGGCACGGGCGGGACGCTGATGGGCAACGGCCGGCGGCTGAAGGAGACGCTTGGCGACGCGGTGAAGATCGTGGCGGCGGAGCCGATGCAGGGCGAGCCGGTGCAGGGTCTGCGCTCCCTGGACGACGGCTTCATCCCGCCGATCATCGACATCTCGCTGCTCGACCGCAAGATCTTCGTGACGAACCACGACGCGATCGTGTGGACGCGGCGCCTGCTCGACGAGGAGGGCGTGTTCGCGGGCGTCTCGAGCGGCGCGATCGCGTCGATCGCGGTGCGGATCGCTAACGAGCTGGACGAGGGCAACGTGGTGTTCGTGGTGGCGGACGACGGCTGGAAGTACCTCTCCAGCGGCCTGTACACGTTGCCGGTGGACGAGATCGAGAACCTCGAGTCGACCGTCTGGTGGTAGAGGTGGCGGCGGCGCGTCACGGCTCGCCCGCGAGCACGGCTTCCTGATGGTCATCTCCGCCGCCCTGCTGGAGGACATCGTGGCGCATGCGCGCGAGGAGTACGACGCGGAGTGCTGCGGGATGGTGGCCTACGCGAGCTTGAAGGACGACGGCACGGGGGATGCGACGCGGGTCCACCGAGCGGAGAACATCTACGCGAGCCGCAAGCGCTTCGAGATCGACGGCAAGGAGCTGCTGCGGACGCTGAACGAGTTCGAGGACGAGGGTTGGGAGCTGGGGGCGATCTACCACTCCCACACCCACACCGCGCCGTATCCGTCGCAGACGGACATCAACTTCGCGGCGAACTGGCCGGGTTTGGAGTGGGTGATCGTCGGTCTCGCGAACGAGGAGCCGGAGGTCCGCTGCTACATGATCGAGGGCCCGGAGGTGCGGGAGGTAGCACTCGAGGTGCGCTGATGGATGGCGGGCCGCTGCGGTGTCCGAGCTGCGAGCGAGCCCATCCGCCGAGCGAGCGCTTCTGCGAGCGGTGCGGGATGCCGCTGGTGAGCGCGACGGATACCGAGGAGCCGGCGTTGAGCGAGCGTCGTCAGACGGCGCGCAAGATCAAGCCGGAGTACGCGGAGGGCAAGCTGGTGAAGGTCGCGCGCGGCGGCAGTCAGCCGGAGGCCGAATTCATCGCGGGGCTGCTGCTCGAGGAGGGGATCCCCAGCATGCTGCGTCGCTCCGGCGGCTCCGATGTCCCCGATTTCATGGCGGCGGGCCCGCGCGACATCATGGTCCCCGAGTCGGGGGCGCAGGCGGCGCGCGAAGCGCTGGCTTTCGACGACGAGAGGTCTTAGACCAGCACTGGCTGCTGGTCCGACGGCACAGCGGCTTCGCTGGTGATCGAGCGGATCTCTTCGGAGGCGCGCTCGAACTCGGCGTCGGAGAGCACGGGCGTGCCCTCGAACGGCAGTTCGCGCTGCAACTCGACCCATGGGTTGGGGCCGATGTAGTCGTCCTTGACCTTGACGGTGACGGGACGCGGGATGCGGTAGGTGCGCAGCAGCAGCACGTGCAGCGGCTGGCGGCCGCGCCAGCCGAGGCGCTTTTCGGCGTAGTCGGGCGTCCAGACGTAGAAGGGGGAGAGCGCGTCGACGCAGCGCGGGTCGACGATCGTGAAGTGGTCGGTCACTTCGGCCCAGGCGCGGATGCGCACGCGGTCGGGCTGCTGGAGCGGAACGCCGGAGACGAAGCTGTTGAGCGGCGGCTCGCCGTCGCTCCAGACGCCCTCCTCGAGCGCGCGGCGCAGCTCGGGCTGGTGGGACTCGCGCACGAGGTCACCGGGCTGGTGGTCAAACGTGGGGTAGAGGAAGAACCGCTCGTGGGCGAGCGTGAAGGGCTTGTCCACCTGCTGCGGGAGACCCTTGCGGAGTGTTATGAGCTGCTCACCTTCCGCTAGGGCGCGGACGGTGACGGCCCATTCTTTGAAAGCAATTGGCATGAAGAAGACGAAACGAGATGAGAGGGAAACAACTGCTGTGATCTGCGGCCGTTCTCGCGAAAGAACAGCCGCCGTTCCATTAAAGATACGAAACCTGAGCGAAAATCCCAAATCCCCTGCAAATGAGGGGTTTTTCTGGCCGCTTAGCCAGTTTGGGGTTGTTAGGAAGGGCTACAAACGGCGCCCGGCGAGCCCCTCGGCGGCCTCGATCATGGCGGCGTAGTCGCTGTTGCCGAGACCCCGTGAGATGGTTGCCGTGAGGAGGTCCTGCGCGTGCGCGGCTGAGGGGAACGGCGTGTCAGCGCTCTGAGCCTCCTGTAGACATAGGCGTACATCCTTGAGCATGTGCTCCGCCTTGAAGAGGGTTGTGTAGTCGTGCTCGCGCATCGGGCCTGACTTCATCTCGAGCTGCAACGAGGCGCCGGAGCCGGCGGATACGACCTGCACGAGCGCGTCTAGGTCGATCCCGGTGGCCTTGGCTAGCAGCAGCGCGTCGGCGACGGCGGCGGCGTTGATCGCGCCGAGGGTGTTGTTGATGAGCTTGAGCATCTGCCCCTGGCCGAGCTCGCCGACGTGTACGACGAGCGTGCCCATCACGTCGAGCAGCGGGCGAACCCGCTCGAACTCGCGGGTCGGCCCGCCGCACATGATGGTGAGCGTGCCGGCCTCGGCGCGGGGCGAGGAGCCGGTGACGGGCGCGTCGATCATGGCGACCCCGAGCTGCGCGAGCTGGGCGGCGACGTGGCGGGCGGCGGTGGGGCCGATGGTGGACATGTCGACGCACAGCAGCCCTGGGTGGGCGGCGTGAGCGACTCCGTGCTCGCCGCCGAGCACGGAGGCGACCTGGGCGCCGTCGACGACCATGCTGACGACGACGTCGCTGCGCTCGGCGACCGCGGCGGGCGTGTCGACGGCGGTGGCGCCGTGCTCGGCGGACCAGCGCTCCGCCTTGCCGGGCGTGTGCGTCCAGACGGTGAGGGGGTAGCCGGCGCGGGCGACGTTGGCGGCCATGCGCGAGCCCATGATCCCGAGGCCGAGGAAGCCGATGCGCTCCTTCGATGGGCTTTCAGGCATGTCCATATCCTCCCCCTCCGGGCGTTTCGATGCGCAGCCGCTGTCCCGGCGAGAGCGTGCCGGTGACCTTGCCGGGAAGCGGCTCGCCGTCGAGCGTGTCGCGCGCGGGCTGCGCGTCGCCGCCGCCGTGGGCGCCTCGGGGGGCGTGCAGGCGGCGCTCGCCGATGAGCGAGAAGGTCATGTCGGCGAGCGCCTGGATCTCGCGCACGACCCCGTCGCCTCCGTGGTGTGTCCCCGCGCCGCCGGACCCTCGGCGCAGGGAGTACTCGACCACCAGGAGTGGGAATTCCCGCTCGAGCGCCTCGATGGGCGTGTTGAGCGTGTTGCTCATGGCGACGTGCACGCCGCTGGGCCCGTGGGCGTCGGCGCATGCGCCCTGTCCGCCGCCGAGCGTCTCGTAGTAGGTGAAGTCGGGGTTGCCGAGCGTGAGGTTGTTCATGGTGCCCTGGCCCTGCGCGCGTCCGAAGGCGCTGAGCACGAGGTCGGCGACGCGCGATGAGGTCTCGACGTTGCCGGCGGCGACGGCGGCTCCCGCGTGGGCGTTGAGCAGGGTGCCCTCGGGGACGCGCAGCTCGATCGGTCGGTATGCGCCAGCGGTGGGCGGGATGTCGGGGTCGGTGAGGACGCGCACGGCGAACAGGCAGGCGGAGAGGGTGACGGCGAGCGGGCAGTTGAGGTTGCCTTGGTGTTGGGGCGCGCTGCCGGAGAAGTCGAGCACGAGCCGCTCGCCCTCGACGCTGGCTCGCAAGCGCAGGACGAGATCCTCACCGCCGCCGGGCGCCTCGAGGACGTCCTCGGCTTCGCGCACCCCGTCGGGGAGCGCGGCTAGGCAGGCGCGGGTGCGCCGCTCGGAGTAGTCGAGCACGGCGTCGGTGGCCTCGCGCAACGACGCGCCCCCGGCCTGATCGAGGCGGGCGGCGATGTCGCGCAGGCGCGTGGCGCCGACGTGGTTGGCGGCGAGCTGCGCGCGCAGGTCGGCGCGGCGCTCCTGCGGCTGGCGCATGCGCGCGACGAGCTCCTCGACGGTGGGCTCGTCGAGCACGCGCGGCGAGATGACGACGCCCTCTTCGGCGAGCGTGCGGCTGTCGGCTGGCATCGAGCCGGGGACGCGCCCGCCGACGTCGGCGTGGTGGGCACGGCTGGCGGCGAAGCCGATCAGCTGCTCCCCATCGTCTGCGAAGACGGGCGTGACGACGGTGATGTCGGGCAGGTGGGTGCCGCCGGCGAAGGGGTCGTTGAGGATCCATGAGACGCCGGGCGCGTGGGCCTCGTCGAGCACGGCGGCGACGGCGGCGGGCATGGCGCCGAGGTGGACGGGGATGTGCTCGGCCTGCATGACCATCTGCCCGTGGGCGTCGAAGAGCGCGGTGGAGGCGTCGCGGCGCTCCTTGATGTTGGAGGAGTGGGCGGAGTGGATGAGCACGACGCCCATCTCTTCGCAGGCGGCGCGCAGCCCGCCGGCGAGCACCTGCAGCTCGATGGCGTCGAGCATCGCTCAGCTCTCCCGTTCGTGGTGGTCGTGGTCGTCGTGGTGGTGGAGGTGGATGGTGCCGTGCTGGTCGACCTCGCCGGCCCAGCCGGGCGGGACGAGCAGGGTGGACTCTCCGAGCGCGCAGAGGGCGGGGCCTGCGATGGCGGCGCCGGGCGGTAGCTCGCCGTGGAAGACGGCGGCGAGCACGGGGTCGGCGTTGGCGAAGACGATGCGGCGGATGTCGGCGACCGGCGTGGGCGTGTGCGCGGCTGTGGGGCGCAGCTCGGGTGCTGGGCTCCAGGCGGAGGCGCGGATGGTGACGAGCTCGATGTCGGCGCTGTCGTCGCGGTAGCCGTAGCGCTGCTGGTGCGCGGCGGCGAACGCGTCGCACAGCTCCCGGGGCTCGAGCGGAGCGGGCCGCGGGTGGGCGCTGGGGTGGAGCTCCTCCTCGACGGGCAGCTCGAAGGATTGACCGCGGTAGCGCAGCTCGTGGCGTACGCGCACGCGTACGGGTGGCGCGGCGAGCCCGCCGGAGGCTTCGGCGACGAGTGCGGTGCGCTGCTGGTGGAGCTGCTCGGGGGTGAGGGCGCGGGCGTCGAGGAGGACGGTGCGGGCGACGTCGCGGCGTGGGGCGGCGGCGGCGAGGCCGAGTGCGCAGAGGACGCCGGAGGCGCGCGGGCAGAGGACGTGGGAGATGCGCAGCTCGGTGGCGAGCGCGCAGGCGTGCAGCGGTCCGGCGCCGCCGAAGGGCATGAGCGCGTAGTGGCGCGGGTCGAGGCCGCGCTCGACTGTCATGACGCGCAGCGCGCCGAGCATCTCGGCCTCGGCGACGCGGACGATCCCTTCGGCGCATGCGAGCAGCTCCATATCGAGCTCGCGCGCGAGGCGCCCTACGGCTGCCTCGGCGGCGCGGCGGTCGAGCGTGACGCCGCCGGCGAGTGGGGAGTCGTCGAGCAGGCGCCCGAGGAGGAGGTTGGCGTCGGTGACGGTCGGCTCTTGGCCCCCGCGTCCGTAGCAGGCGGGGCCGGGGTCGGCCCCGGCGGAGGCGGGCCCGACGCGGAGCGCGCCGCCCTGGTCGCGCCAGGCGATGGAGCCGCCGCCGGCGCCGACGGTGTGGATGTCGAGCGCGGGCAGGGAGAGCGGCCGTCCGGCGATGGTGCGCTCGGCGGTCTCTGGCACACGGCCGCGGTGGATGAGGCAGACGTCGCAGGAGGTGCCGCCCATGTCGAAGCAGAGCACCCGCTCGAGGCGGGCGAGCCGCGCGAGGGTGAGGGCGCCGCCGACGCCGCCGGCGGGGCCGGAGAGGACGGTGAGGGCGGCGTGGGCGCTGGCGTGGGCGACATCGGTGAGTCCGCCGGAGGACTGCATGACGAGCGGCTCGACGAGCCCGAGCTGGCGGGAGTCGCGGGCGAGCGCGCGCAGGTAGGTGGACAACAGCGGGGAGAGGGCGGCGTCGAGGACGGTGGTGGCGGTGCGCTCGAACTCGCGGAAGGTGCCGACGAGCTCGCTGGAGAGCGAGACGTGGACGTCGTCGCCGAGCAGCTCGGCGAGCAGTTCCCCGAGCATGCGCTCGTGCTGGGGGTGGGCGTAGGAGTGCAGGAGCGCGACGGCGACGGCCTGTGGCTGGGCTTGCGCGATCTCCGCGACGAGTGTGCGCGCGGCGTTGGGGTCGAGCGGCTGCAGCACGCCGTCGGGCGTGGTGCGCTCGGGGGTGGCGAAGCGCAGCTCGTGGGGGACGAGCGGCTCGGGCGCGGCTCGACAGAGGTCGTAGAGGTGGGCGCGGTTCTGGCGGGCGAGCTGGATGACGTCGGTGAAGCCGGCGGTGGCGATGAGCGCGGTGCGCGCGGTGCGTCCCTCGAGGAGGGCGTTGGTGGCGACTGTCATGCCGTGCGCGAAGCGCGTGACGTCGCTGGCGTGGGCGCGGGCGCGTTGGAGCACGAGCTGGACGGCCTGCAGGACGCCGAGCGACTCGTGCGCGGGCGTGGAGGGGACCTTGGCGGTGTGGACGGCGGAGTGGGCGTCGATGAGGACGGCGTCGGTGAAGGTGCCGCCGACGTCTACACCGAGGAGCATGCCGTGGAGCTTAAGCTGCCCGACTCAGGCGGCGGCGAGCTCCCTGTCCTCGGTGTCGGCGAGATGCTGGTGAGAGGGGCAGTAGCCGTTGTGTGGGAGGGGGGTGCGCTGGCAGGCGGAGCCCTTGCGGGTGGTGGCGCGGCATTGCGGCGGCGCGCCGCTGACGGCGGTGTAGCCCTCGTGGGGGTGTTCGGCGAGGAACCGTTGGGCGTAGCCCATGTAGCACTCGACGACGGCGTGGACGTGCGCCTGGGCGGACATGGGGAAGTAGCTGCGGATGTCGGCGAACAGCGTGCGCGCGGGGTGCGCGAAGTAGTGGCGGTCGGTTGCGAGGCGGGTGATGACCTCCTCGCAGGCGTGCAGGACGGCGGCGTGGTTGCCGGCGGGCGCCGTGCCCGCGGGGGGAGCGGCGATCTGGGGCGCTAGCTCCCTGTAGATGGCCCTACTGAACTGGTACATGGCGCTACTCCTCACCCTCTGTTGGGATCAATGGTTTGGGAGCACACCCGCCATCCTTGGAGACTCCGATCGCCCCATAGACCTTCCACGACCCGAAACACGTGTCCGATCCGAAAGGATCGACATAAAGACGGGCTTGCGGATTTCTTATTAAGGGGACCCCGTTGGGGTCCGGCTCGGGTCGCGTGGTGGCGCTGCCGGGGCGCTGGGAGGGGCTCCGGAGTGGGCTTCTAGGCCCAGGTCTGCCAGGCGATGTGGTCCTCGCCGGTGACGACGACGTGGCGGTGGTCGAGCGAGGGGTCGCGCTGGGGGTGGTCGGCGCGGAGGTGCGCGCCGCGGCTCTCTGTGCGGGCGAGCGCGCAGTGGGCGATGAGCCGGGTGAGTGGGTGTGGGGCGTCGAGCAGGCGGGCGAGCCCGTCGGGGGTGCGGACGATGCCGGCGTCGTTCCAGAGCGCTTCGCGGTCGGCGCGCTGGGCGATGGCTGGGGCGGGCAGGGCGTGCAGCGCGTCGGTCTCGCGGTCGTCGATGGGAGGGAGCGCGTGTGCGGGGGCGGCGAGCGCGTGGGCGACGGCGCGGCGGGCGAAGACGAAGCACTCGCTGAGGGAGTTGGAGGCGAGGCGGTTGGCGCCGTGCAGGCCGGTGCAGGAGGACTCGCCGACGGCGTAGAGGCCGGGGACGGTGGTGTGCGCGTCGAGGTCGGTGACGATGCCGCCCATCATGTAGTGGGCTGCGGGGGCGACGGGGACGAGCTGGCGGGTGGGGTCGAGCCCGGCGTCTCGCAGGGCGGCGACGACGTTGGGGAAGTGCGCGGGGTCGACGGCGCGCATGTCGAGCCCTACGGAGCGCTCGCCGGTGTCGTGGAGCTTCTGCTGGATGGCGCGGGAGACCTCGTCGCGCGGGGCGAGCTCCTCGACGAAGCGCTCGCCGGCGGCGTCGTGGAGCGTGGCGCCCTCGCCGCGGATGGCCTCGGTGACGAGGAACCCTTCGCGGCCGGGGACGCCGATGACGGCGGTGGGGTGGAACTGCATGAGCTCGAGGTCGGCGAGCGCGGCGCCGGCTGCGTGGGCGAGTAACAGGCCGATGCCCTGCGAGCCGGGTGGGTTGGTGGTGCGCGCCCACAGTGCGGCGGCGCCGCCGGTGGCGATGACGACGGCGCGCGAGGAGACGATGCGGCCGTCCTCGCAGACGAGGCCGCGGCAGCGTTTGTGGTGGATCCAGAGCGCCTTGGCGCGGGCGCCCTCGAGCACGGTTATGCGCGGCTCTTCGGCGGCGAGCGCGGAGAGCTGGCGCACGACGCGTCTGCCGGTTGCGCTGCCGCCGGCGTGGACGACGCGCCTGACGGAGTGCCCGCCCTCGAGCCCGAGCGCGAGGTGGCCGTAGCGGTCGGCGTCGAAGCGCACGCCGAGCGCCTGCAGGTCGTGTACGCAGGCGGGGGCGTCGCGGACGAGGATCTCGGCGGCGGAGCGTCTGACGAGGTCGCGTCCGGCGAGCTCGGTGTCGCGCAGGTGCAGCTCGAAGGAGTCGTCGTCGGCGAGCGCGGCTGCGAGTCCGCCCTGCGCCCAGTAGCTGGCGGTCTGCGCGAGCGGTGTGGCGGAGACGAGCACGACGCTGGCGCCGTCGCGCGCGGCGCACAGCGCCGCGTAAAGGCCGGCGGCGCCGGCGCCGACGACCGCGATGTCAGCGTCGGTCACTTTTCGGTGAGCCCGGCTTTGCTCAGGTGTTCGGCGAGCGATTTTTTGAGGCGTTCGAGGTTGATGCCGCCGACGGGGGTTTTGACTTTGCCTTTGACTTTGCCGAGGGTGGGGAGGTGGGTGGTGGCGGTGCCGGTCGTGGTGGGCGTGGTGGCGGTTGTGGTCGTCGCGGTCGTGGTGGTGGGTATGCCGGTTTGGGCGCTCGGGGTGGTGGCGGTCGTGGTGGCTGTTGTCGCGGGCAGGAACCCGTCCCGTGAGGTGGCGGCGGCGCTGGTTGTGACGGTGGTGGTCTGCGTCGCGGCGACGGGTGTGCCGCCGGCGAGTTTGACGAGCGATCCGGTGAGCACGCCGAGGGACAGGACGAGGACGACGACGAGCGCGACGATCGGGCCGCGCCAGCCGGGGGACGCGGCGAGGCGCGTGCGGGCGGCGGCGCCGCAGCTGAGACACCACTCCTGCTCGGGGTGCAGCGGCGCGCCGCAGAGCGGGCAGGCTTCGGTGGCGGCGGGCGCCGGCGTCCCGGCGCTCGGCGGTGGCGGCGCCGCGACGCTCATGACTGGGACGGCTCGGGGCGGATGATCTCGGTGGGTTGATCCGGGCCGGAGCTGGTGGGCGGTGTGGGCGCGCGTCCGGTACTCGTGTCGGGTTTTGTGGCGGGCGTGTCGGCGGCAGCCTCGGCGGGCCGTGCGGGCGCGGGGGTGGCGGTGGGAGCGACGGGCGGGGCGGGGGCCGCAGGCGGCTCGGGCGCCTTCGGAGTAGCTGGCGCTGCGGCAGCTGCTGGTGCCGGCGTGGCGGCGGCAGGTGTTGGGGTCGTGGCGGGTGCGGGTGCGGGTGTGGGGGCGGGCGTCGCGGCAGCGGGCGGCGTCGGGGTGGGGGCGGTGGGCGCGGGAGCACCGGCGATCGGGAGGTCGGCGTGGCGGCCCATGGACAGTCCGCAGTTGGGGCAGAAGCGGTCTTCGCTGGAGTGGATGGCGGCGCAGCGAGGGCAGGCGTTGATGCCGGCCTCGCGCAGGACGGTGACGGGCTCGCGCTCGCCGAGGGCGGCTTCGAGCGTGCGCAGCTCGGCGTCGATCTGCCCGACGGTGGTGAGCTTGGCGAGCACGAGCGCGTCGTTGCGCGCACCGAAGCGGTGGAGGTTGTAGACGAGGCCGCCGAGGTCGCGGTAGGCGAGCTCGCGTGCTTTGCGCAGGAAGCGCGCGCGACGGCGGACACGGCCGCGCGAGCCGAAGCCGGACGGCTGCGGCGGGGTAGCCATGTCGGCGGGCGGCTGCGGCTGCTCCTGCGCCTGCACGTCTGTGGGCGTCACGCCAGGTATCTGATCCACGGCCGATCCATGCTACCCCGACAGTTACCCGGCTCGCTCCAGCGCGTCGCGCCAGGCGTCGCGTACGCGCTCGGCCATGGCGTCGGCGGAGAAGCGCTCGACGGCGTCCCGGCCGTCGACGCGGGGGTCCGACGCGTGCAGATGCGGCTGCAGGGCGGCGGCCCAGACGGCGAGGTCGAACGGCGCGCAGAGCGCGCCGTGAACGCCCTGGAGCGCCTCGGGGGCGATGCCGACGGGCGTGGCGAGCACGGGCACGTCGCAGGCGAGCGCCTCGAGCGCGGCGAGGCCGAACCCCTCGCGATCGGAGGGGACGAGCACTGCGTTGGAGGCGTTGATCCACAGCGGCACGAGGGCGGGGTCGGTGTGTCCGAGCGTGAGCAGCTCGACGCCGACGTGCTGCGCGAGCGCGAGCGCGAGGTCGTGGCGCTTGTCGGCGCGTGAGGGGTGGGAGACGAACAGCAGGTAGGGGCGCTCGGGGTCGAGCCCCAGCTCGGCGCGCGCGTGAGCGCGCTCGATCGGGTGGAAGCGCTGGAGGTCGATGCCGCACGGCAGAACGACCGCGCGCCGGCGTGCGGCTCGGCCGGGCAGGTGCTGGGCGAGCGTGGCGGAGACGGCGGCGAGCAGGTCGACGAACGGCAGTACGGCGCCGGTGGCGAGGCGCGTGCGCGGGTGATAGACGTCGCGGCCGTGGACGGTGAGCGCGCGAACGCGCGCGGGAACGGCGAGGGCGGGCCACGCGGAGAGCCCGAAGTGGGCGTGGACGACGTCCCAGGGCGGGGCGGCGGGCCGGCGCGAGAACGTGGACGGTCCGCCGTGCAGGCGGCGCAGGTCGACGGCGGCCTGCGCGAGCGCACGCGGGCCGGGTGGGAACTCGAACAGCTCGACCTCGACGTCGTCCAGACGCTGCAGCGCTGCGACCTGGTCGCGGACGAAGCGCCCCAGCTCCGGGCTGGCCTCGTCGGGCTTCATGTTGGATACGACGAGCGCGCGCACGGCCCCGACGGTAGCGCTCTGGAATGATGGCCCGCATGAGCGAGACACGCAAACGCAGCTACGGCCGTGGGCCGGACGAGCTGCGACCGACGGAGATCGACCCGGGGTTCATGCGTACGGCGACCGGCTCGGCGCTGATCTCGGTGGGCGAGACGCGTGTGATCTGCACGGCGTCGGCGCAGGAGAACGTGCCGCGGTGGATGTCCGGACGCGGCAAGGGTTGGGTGACGGCGGAGTACGGGATGCTGCCCGCGTCGACTGGGGACCGCAAGCAGCGCGACGCGACGAAGGGGCGCCAGGACGGGCGCACGGTGGAGATCCAGCGCCTGATCGGGCGCTCGCTGCGCGGCGTGATCGACTTCTCGGCGCTGGGCGAACGGACGATCTACCTCGACTGCGACGTGCTGCAGGCCGACGGCGGCACGCGCTGCGCGTCGATCACGGGGGCGTACGTGGCGCTGTCGCTGGCGTGCGCGCGGCTGCAGGCGGCGGGGAAGCTGGAGCGCTCGCCGCTTACGGGCTCGGTGGCGGCGGTGTCGTGCGGGATGATCGACGGCGCGGCGCTGCTCGACCTCGACTACCCGGAGGACTCGACGGCGGAGGTCGACGCGAACGTGGTGATGACGGGCGAGGGCGGCCTGGTGGAGGTGCAGGCGACGGCCGAGCGCACGCCGTTGTCGCGGGCGCACCTGGATGAGCTGCTGGCGCTCGCGGCGAGCGGCATCGAGCAGCTGCGCGAGGCGCAGGACGCGGCGATCGAGCGGGGACTAGCGGCTCTGTGAAGCTGCTGCTGGCGACGCACAACGAGCACAAGCGGCGCGAGTTCGAGCGGCTGCTGGCGGGTCGCTTTGAGGTGCAGACGCTGCCGGAGGGCGTGGAACTGCCGCCCGAGGACGGCGAGACGTTCGCGGAGAACGCTCTCGGCAAGGCCCGCGCGGCGGCCGAGGCGACCGGTCGTGTGAGCATCGCCGACGACTCCGGGATCGCCGCGGCGGCGCTCGGCGGCGCGCCGGGGGTGCGTTCGGCGCGCTACGCGGGCGAGCACGCGACCGACGGGGAGAACCTCGCGAAGCTGCTGCGCGAGGTGCCGACGGGCGGGGCGCTGGAGTACGTGTGCGCGATCGCTTACGTGGAGCCGGAGAGCGGCACGGAGCGGCTGTTCGAGGGCCGTTGCGCGGGAACGCTGGCGGCCGAGCCGAGCGGTGAGGGCGGCTTCGGCTACGACCCGGCGTTCGTGCCGGACGAGGATCCGTCAGGGGGCGACGGGCCCAGCGGGCGGACGATGGCGGAGCTGACGGACGCGCAGAAGGATGCGATCAGCCACCGCGGACGCGCCGCGCGGGCGCTGGTGGACTGGCTGGACGCTTAGAGCAGGTTGATGGCGGCGGCGATGGCGACGGCGAGACCGAGCGCCGCGTAGCCGTTGTAGCCGGATATGAGCAGCAGCAGGGCGGTGAGCAGCGCGACGAGCACCGTTACGATCCACGCTATGCGCTGGATGGCCATGGGGGCATTGTTGCGGATGCGCCCGTCCGCTGGCGGTGTTAGCTTCGATGTAACGTCTCACGAACGAGGAGGGCGAAGTGACGAAGTCCGAGCTGGTCGAACAGGTTGCGGATCGCGCCGAGCTGACCAGGCAGGATGCATCGCGGGCGGTTGACGCGGTGCTCGCGACGGTCGAGGACGCACTGCGCCGTGGCAGCGAGGTGACGGTGTCGGGGTTCGGCAAGTTCCACGTCAGCGAGCGCGGTGCGCGCGCGGGGGTCAACCCGCGCACGGGTGAGCGCATCCAGATCGCGGCGTCGCGCGTCCCGCGCTTCACGGCGGGCAGCGGCTTGAAGAGCGCGGTGAAGGGTCGCTGACGCCGCCGGGCTCCTTTGGCGACACCCTCGTGGCGCGGGTCGCGCAGCGCGAGTCGCAGCTGGTGCTCGGCCTCGACCCGGATCCGGCCGCGCTGTGGCCGGACGCGGTCGGAGGGCATGATGCTGGGGTCACGCCGGCGCAGGCCGCGGCTGTGGCGGTGCGCGCGCACTGCTGCGCGCTGATCGACGCGACGGCGCAGGCGTGCGTGGCGGTGAAGCCGCAGTTGGCGCGTTTCGAGCTGTTCGGCGAGGCGGGCAGGGCGGCGCTCGGCGCGGTGGTGGCCCATGCGCGCGAGGCCGGCCTGCTTGTGATCGCGGACGGCAAGCGCGGCGACATCGACGTGACCGCGCAGGCCTATGCGGATTCGCTGTTCGGCGGCGTGGACACGCCGTTCGGGCACGTGGACGGGCTGGGCGCGGACGTGGCGACGGTCAACCCGCTGATGGGCTCTGACGCGATCGCGCCGTTCGTGCTGACGGCTCGTGCGAACGGGGCGGGGGTGATGGTGCTCGTGCGCACCTCCAACCCGGGCGCGGCGGATGTCGAGGATTTGCGGCTGGAGAGCTCGCAGACGGTGTGGGAGCGGATCGCGGCGCTGGTCGAGGAGCACGGGCGCCCGGGGGTGGGAGAGGGCGGCCTGAGCGACGTGGGGGCGGTGGTGGGCGCGACCGAGCCGCGTCACCTGGCGCGCGCCCGCGAGCTGATGCCGAACGCGTCCTTCCTGCTTCCTGGCATTGGTGCGCAGGGCGGGCGTGTGGAGGACCTCGCGCCGGCGTTCGCGCCGGGGCGCGCGGGCGGGCTGGTGAGCGCGTCGCGGAGCATCGCGAACGCCCACCGGGCGGCGGGCGGCGAGCCTGCGGCGGCCGCGCGCGAGGAGGCCGAACGGCTGCGTGAGGCGGCGTGGACGCTCTCAGAGCGGGCGCTCACCGCAGGCTGATCGCTGCAAACGGCCGCACACGAGTCCGCTAGCCTGTACGACGTGCACGCCAGGGCATCGTTTGCCGTTCAGGCGCGCCGGAAGGCGGGTACAGAGCCACGATGATCATCACGGTCACGCTCAACGCGGCGATCGACAAGTCGCTGGTGGTGCCGAACTTCAGGCTCGGACGACGCCACCGCACGGTCGAACAGCGCACGATGGCGGGAGGCAAGGGCGTGAACATCGCCCGCACCCTGAAGGCGCTCGACCAGCCGGTTATCGCGACGGGCTTCACGGGCGGCGCGACGGGCACGCACATCGTGGAGCAGTTGACGGAGGAGTCGATCCTGAACGACTTCGTGCGCATCGGCGAGGAGTCGCGTACGAACACGTCGGTGCTCGACCCGACGACGGGCGAGCAGACGGAGATCAACGAACGCGGCCCCGCGGTGTCAGAGCGCGAGGTGGAGCTGTTTCGCGAAAAGCTCACGTATCTGGCGAAGGGAGCGGCGATCGTGGTGTTCGCCGGGTCGCTGCCGCGCGGAGTCGACCCGGACCTGTACGGGTCGCTGATCAGGGATCTGGAGCGCCTGGACGTGATCACGATGGTCGACACCGACGGAGAGCCTCTGCGCCAGGCGGTGCGCGCGGAGCCGGACGTGGTGTCGCCGAACGTGCTCGAGGCGGAGGAGCTGGTCGGCCACGAGTTCTCGAGCGAGGACGAGCGGCTGGCGGCGGTGAGCGAGATCGTGGCGCTCGGGCCGCGCGAAGCGATCATGACGCTGGCGGACGGCTGCGTGGCGCACGTGCTCGTGGACGGGCAGCGGCGCGTGAAGCGCGCGCGGATCGAACCGCGCGAGCCGATCGCCAAACGCGGCTCCGGCGATGCGTTTCTCGCGGGCTATGTGGCGGCGCGCTACGAAGGCCGCGCCTCGGACCAGTGCCTGCGCTTCGCGGTGGCGTGCGGAGCGGAGTCGACCGCGCGTCTGGGGGCCGGCATGATCGATGCGCGCGAGGCCCGACGGCTGATGGGCGACGTGGAGCTGTCGGTCGTCGATCTGCCCGCTGAGGTAACCTGAACAGCGTGAGGGTGTGGAATCTTGCCGCTTTGGGCTGTGCGGCCACGGTCCTGGCGGCGAGCGCCGCCGGCTGCGGCTCGAGCTCGACGCCGACCAAGTCTGCCGCTACGACGGCGACCACCGCGACGAACCCGAACCAGTTCGGCGAAATCTCGCTGACGAGTCCGGCGTTCAAGAACGGGCACCCGCTACCGGCGGCGTACACGTGCGCGGGGGCGAACATCTCGCCGCCGCTCGAATGGAAGAAGCTCCCGGCGGAAGCGAAGGAGCTGTTCATCGTGGCGCTCGACGTGACCAAGAGCGGGCACAACAAGGTCCTGTGGGCGGTGGGTGGGATCCCGGCGACGAACGCTCAAATCGCCGCGGGGACGATCCCCAAGGGTGCCGTACTGGGCGAAAACCAGATTGGCAAGCCCCCGTGGGGCGGGGTGTGCGGAACGACCAAGGGCGAGCGGGACAAAATCGCGTTCCTGATGTACGCGCTGCGGAGCCCCCTGCACCTGAAGCCGAACTTCGACCCGATTGCGATCCGCCCGAGGCTCAAAGCCTCGACGATCTCGACGGGCCTGACGATCGCGAGCTACAGGTCCTCCTGACCTGACCACCGGGTTGGGGCCGGGTCAGCCCCCGGCGACGTCGCGACGCAGGAAGACGAGGTAGGCGGCGAGCAGCGAAGGGCCCGCGTACAGCGCGCAGACCCACGCGGAGTGCGTGATCGGCGCCCAGTCGGTGGGTGTGCGCATGAGGCCCTGCCAGGCCTGGAACTGCTGGGTGAGCAGGTACGGGTGGATGCCTTCGAGGCCCGGGATGGTGGAGACGATGTACAGCATGATCACGAGGCCGATCGTGCCGACGACCGCTGCGGCGCTGTTGCGCGTGGCGGTGGACAGCAGCACGCCGATGGCGACGACGGTGAGCAGCGGGATGAGATAGGTGAGGTTGGCTGCGAACACCAGCAGCAGCCCCTTGGGGGCGAGGACGACGGTGCCGGAGAGGGTGCGGATGGAGTGAAAGCCCCACGAGGCGACCCCCGCGGCTGTGGCGACGGCGGCCGAGAGGAACACGGCGATGGTGGCGTAGATCATCGCGGCGATGGCCTTGGCGGCGAACACCTGCCCGCGGTCGACGGAGCGCGTGAGGATCGTCTTGAGCGTGCCGTTGCCGTCCTCGTTGGCGACGATGTCGCCGGCTACGAGCGAGGCGATCAATGGCAGCATGAAGGCCGAGAGGAACAGCAGCATCAGCACCGGTGTGGCGAGCCCGGACTGGGTGATCTCGGAGGCGAAGATGCTGTCGCCGCCGCGATCGTGGCGGTGGCGCAGGCCCTCGACGATCACGAAGATCACGGGCAGCGCGACGGCGAGCGCGAAGCCGAGGTAGGTGCGCTTCTGCGATACGAGCTTGCGCAGCTCCCAGCGCAGCACGACGAGCGTGGAGGGCTTCACGCGGCGAGCGCCAGCGGGTCGCCCTCGGTGAGACGGAAGAACAGGTCCTCTAGCGTGGCTAGCTCGGGGGTGAGCGCGAGGATGGCGACGCCCGCCTGACCGAGCGCGAGCGACAGCCTGCCGACGTCGCTCTCCTGGGCCTCGAAGGTGAGTCCGTGCTCGCCGATGCTCGCGTGCTCGACGCCGGACTGCGCTCGCGCCAACTCCAGAGCCCGCGCGTCGTCGGTGGTGGCGAGGCGGTAGCTGGCGCCGCCCTGGCGGCGCAGGTCGGCGAGCGCGCCCTCGTAGACGACGCGTCCGGTCTGGACGATCGCGACGCGGTCGCAGAGCTCCTGCACCTCGGGCAGCTGGTGGCTTGAGAGCAGCACGGTGATCCCGTCGTCGGCGAGGCGCCGGATCAGCAGGCGCATGTCGCGCATTCCCGCGGGGTCGAGGCCGGTGGCGGGCTCGTCGAGGATCAGCAGCCGCGGCCTGCGCAGTAGCGCGGCGGCGATTCCGAGCCGCTGGCGCATGCCGTGGGAGAAGCCGCCGACGCGGTGCGCGGCGCGCGGGGTGAGCTCGACCGTGTCGAGGACCTCGCCGATGAGCTGCTTGGCGTCGCGTCCGTCGAGCGCGGCGAGCAGTTCGAGGTTCTTGCGCGCGCTCATGTAGGGGTAGAAGCGCGGCGCCTCGACGAACCCCGCTACTCCCTCGAGCGCCCGTGCGCCGTGCCTCATGGGGTCGCGCCCGAACAGCTCGACGACGCCCTCGGTGGGGGTGATCAGCCCGAGCGCCATGCGCAGGGTGGTGGTCTTGCCGGCGCCGTTGGGGCCGAGGAACCCGTACACGTCACCGGCGCGGACGTTGAGGTCGATGTGGTCGACCGCGAGGACCTCGTCGTAGCGCTTGACCAGGCCCCGTGCCTTGACGGGCGGGGCCTCCTCGGCGCCCACGTCAGAGGCCTCGGGCAAGTTCCTCGATCGCGCCGGGTGCGACGGAGCCTGCGAGCACGTAGCGCACGCCGCCGCGCTCGAAGCTCAGGATCGTGCCGAGGGCTGTGCGCAGCTCGCTGGCGTTCGCTCCGTTGATGCTCACCTGCGGCAGGCCCGCGACCGGGTTTTCTTCCTTGCCGGTGCCCGTCGAGGTCTTCTCTTCGAGGACCGCGATCGAAGACAATCCGTGCCCGTGCGTGGTCACGGTGGGCTTCTGTTGAGTGCTCTTCGAGCCCTTCGGGGCGCTCGCGTGGTGCTGGAAGCTCGAGGAGCTGATTTCTTCGACCTTGGCGCTCGTGGGCGGGGTGAACGCGAAGACGGAGTCGGACACGGGGCCGTAGCTGAGTTCGGTGGCGGCGAGTTCGATCACGGGGGCGGAGCTGGTGGACGAGTAGATCGCGGCTCGCAGCGGCGCGCCGGTGTTGGCGTCGAAGGACAGCTCGGCGCCGCCGAGCAGGCTGCCCCCTTCCTTGGGCGAGACGCGCACCGTGTAGGCGGGCTGGCCGGCGACGTTCCCCGGTGTGGCCGCGGAGACGTTCGCGTGCTGCTGCAGGTGGGAGATCGCTTCTTCGATCTTCGCGACCGACGGAGCTTCGTGCGCGGATGTCGAGGGCGTGTCGGGTGCGCTGTGCGTCTGCGCTGGAGGCGTGTAGCGGTAGAGGGTGTTGTTTGCGGCGTCGTAGAGCGACAGCGTGTGTCCGTCGTAGATGATCTCGGTGTCGCCTTTTTCGGCCTGCAGCTCGATGCGCACCTTGCCGTCCTTGGCGATCCACAGCCGGCCGGAGCCGCCCGCGAGCAGCGGGCTGGAGGCGAGTTCGCCGGTGGCGGAGCCGCCGCCGCCCGCGAGGTTGGCGCCTTCGAGCAGGTGGTTGGTCAGCTCGATGCGGGCGCTGACGCCCTGGATCTGTTCTCCGCCCGGCCCGCTGAGCGCGTCGTGGACGGCCTGCGCGAGCGGCTTGGCCGGCGGTACGGGCCCGGAGCCGAGCGCGGAGGCGAGCGCCGTGACGGAGATGCCGAGCACGACCACGAGCGCGCAGAGCGCCAGGAGGCGGTTGAGAGGCAGGCGACGCAAGACGTTCATGGCTGGAGCACTTCCTTCGAATTTGCCTGAACCACCACACAGGTTAGCGGCGTAGCTTGCGCGCTCCTAAAGGTGGGAGGGCTCTCATCGGACCGTTCTTCCTCGCCACCCGATATCTTCCCGCGCGCATGCTCATCATCTTCCTAGCGGTCTGGATCCTGCTCGGCGTCGGCGTGTTCGTCGTGGCGATGCGCGGCGGGCCGCGCGGCGCGCGCGAGTCGCTGCACACCGACTCGCGGGTCGGCCAGCGGCTGGTGACGCTGGGGATCGTGGTGCTGGTGGCCTTCGGCCTGGCCGTTCCGGCGATCGTGTTGGCGTTCAACGGCGAGCACAAGGCGAGCGTGGCGGTGGGCGGCGTGCACCTGAACGGCGAAGAGCAGAAGGGGCGCGAACTGTTCGCGCACAGCTGCGCGGTGTGCCACACGCTCGCGGCGGTCAAGTCGGTGGGCCGGATCGGACCGAACCTGGACGTGAGAGTGGGTGTGGACATCGCGACGGCGTCGGGACGCAAGGCGCTGGTGCTGAGCGCGATCTCCGAAGGCCGCGCGCGTGGCCTCGGGCAGATGCCGGCGCTGCTGTACCAGGGCAAGGAAGCCGAAGAGGTCGCCAATTTCGTAGCCGCGGTGGCGGGGCACTGAGCCATCGGCGGGTTTGGCCAGCCGTCGATAGCGGTTGGCGCGGGGCATCGGTAGGGTCAGAGCTAGATGACTGAGCAGCCGAAGACCGCGGAGGACGTGAAGGCGTTCGTCGCAGAGCGCGACATCCGCTTCATCCGTTTCTGGTTCACGGACATCCTGGGGCAGCTGAAGTCGTTCTCGATCAACGCTGCGGAGCTGGACGACGCGTTCGAGGCGGGCATGGGCTTCGACGGGTCCTCGATCACGGGCTTCAACGCGATCGAGGAGTCCGACATGATCGCGATGCCCGACCCGAGCACGTTCGCGGTGCTGCCGTGGCGCCCGGAGGAGCAGGGCGTGGGGCGGATGTTCTGCGACGTGATCACGCCCGAGAAAACGCCTTACGAGGGCGATCCGCGTCACGTGCTGCGCCGGGCGGTGCAGCGCGCGAGGGACATGGGCTTCGACACGTTCAACGTGGGCCCGGAGCTGGAGTACTTCCTGTTCAAGGACTCCCGCTCGACGGAGGTGCTCGACGAAGGTGGCTACTTCGACCTGACGACGCTCGACGCGGGGTCTGACGTGCGCCGCGAGACGGTGCTCGCGCTGGAGCAGCTGGGGATCCACGTGGAGTACACCCACCACGAGGTGGGTCCCTCACAGCACGAGATCGACATGCGCTACGCGGACGCGATGAAGATGGCCGACGATTGCATGACGTACCGCATCACGGTGAAGGAGTACGCGATGAAGTACGGCTGGCACGCGACGTTCATGCCGAAGCCGATGTTCGGGGAGAACGGCTCGGGCATGCACACGCACCAGTCGCTGTTCAGCGAAGGCAAAAACGCGTTCTACGACCCCGACGACCAGTACTTCCTCTCCGACGTGGGCAAGGCGTTCATCGCGGGCCAGCTGAAGCACTCGAGGGAGATCTGCTCGATCTTCGCCCAGTGGGTCAACTCCTACAAGCGGCTCGTCCCGGGCTTCGAGGCGCCGGTGTACGTGGCGTGGTCGCGTCGCAACCGCTCGGCGCTGGTGCGCGTGCCGCTGTATCACCCGGGCCGCGAGATGGCGACGCGGATGGAGCTTCGCTGCCCGGACCCGGCGTGCAACCCCTATCTGACGTTCGCGGTGCTGCTGCAGGCGGGCCTGGAGGGCATCGAGAAGGGCTACGAGCTGCCCGAGCCGATGGAGAAGAACCTGTACCACCTCTCGGGCGAGGAACGCAAGCGCCTCGGCGTGGAGCAGCTGCCGGAGAGCCTCGGCGAGGCGATCGAGATCACGGCCGAGTCAGAGCTGGCGCTGCGCACGCTCGGCGAGCACATGTTCAACCGCTACGTCGAGATCAAGCGCCAGGAGTGGGACGACTACCGCGTGAACGTCACGCAGTGGGAGCTGGACCGCTACCTGTCGATCCTTTAGCTCTCCTGACTCGGAAGCGCGGCCATTTCCACCCCAGCGTCTCGGGATGCCCCAGGCCCGGAGGAGGCGGAGGCGGAGGAGGGGGCGGGATCAGACGCACGCTCGTCATCGACGCATTCGACAGCCAGATGCCGCGTAGAGCCGGTTTTGGCTGTGCTTCGTTCATCTCAAGAGATGCTAGCGGCCAGTGCCGAGGACCAGAACGTGAGCTGTAGAAGGAGTGCGATGGCCGCGGCGACGTAGTAACGCCCAAGGGCATCGATGGTGCCCTGGTTGGCTCGCCAGAAGCTGACCAGCTAGTAGAGGAGCTGCCGCCGAAGCTCCGACTCGTCAGCAACCGCGTCAAGCAGCGACTCGTACATCTTGGATGGCTCGATGTCGAAGACCAGATCGCTCTTTGGCAGCAACACGTAGATGCAGAGAGCGATCGACGACGCGAGCGAGGCAAGCGCAAGGGCGCCGAATAGGCCGATGCCGTTGCGTTGGATCGCCTGTGCCCCCAGAAAAGATGCGGTGAGGGACGATGCTGCGAGCAGCGTGCCCGTCCTCGCGCGGAGCTGCTCTACACCGCGCTCTTGGAGGTCGAGTGAGCGGATGGCTGCCTGGTAGCTCAGTTCGGGCAGAGGCGCGATGGACATTCGAAGATTGTCCTCACGGCTTGAGACGAAACGCTGGGACTAATTGATGATCCAATATCAGTTGCCCGGCACCGCACAGGCGATCGGCCGCGCGGGCGCGAGGTACCAGTGCAGGACCTGCAGCAGGTGCGCGAACGCACTGGGGTGCTGCGGCGCGATCTCGTGCAGCAGTCGCAGCACGGAGACCGCGTGGCGCTCGTACTCCTCCTCACCACTGAGCTGCGACAGCCGCAGCAGCCCGAGCGCGGCGCTGGAGGCGCCGGATGGGATCGGGGAGTCCTCCAGATCCTTGCGCCGGGCGATCAGCGTTTCGCCATCGGCGGCGGTGGAGAAGAAGCCGCCGCGCTCGGGGTCGGCGAACCGCGCGATGGTCTGGTCGGCGAGCACGAGCGCTTCGCGATACCAGCGCTCGTCGCACGTGGCTTCGAACAGCGCGATCAGCGCCTCGAGCAGGAAGGCGTGGTCCTCGAGGTAGGCACGGATCTTGGCGTGGCCGTGGTTGTAGGTGCGCAGCAGCCGGCCGTCCGCGTCGCGCATGTCGCGCAGCAGGAACTCCGCGCAGGCGACGGCCGCGTCCAGATATCGAGGCTCGGCAAGCGCGGCGCCGGCGTCCGCGAGCGCGCTGATCATGAGCGCGTTCCAGCTCGTGAGGCGCTTGTCGTCGAGCGCGGGGCGCACGCGCAGCTCGCGCGTCGCCAGCAGCCGCTCCGTGATCCGCTCGCGGGCAGCATCGTCCGGGCGCGGCCCACGGTCCTGCAGCACGTTCAGCCCCGGTTGCGGATGGTGAGGATCCTCGAAGTTGCCGCCCTCGGTCACCCCGAGCCACGAGATCGCGGCGTCCGCGTCGTCTTCGAGTATGTCGCGCAGCTCGCTGACGCTCCACACGTAGAAGCGTCCCTCGACGCCCTCGGAGTCGGCGTCCAACGCGCTGTAGAAGCCTCCCTCCGGGCCGCGCATCTCTCGCAGCGCCCACTCGAGCGTGTCGACGCACACCGCGCGCAGCTCGGGGTCCTGGGAGGCCTGCCAGCCGTGCAGGTAGGCGCGGGCGAGCAGCGCGTTGTCGTAGAGCATCTTCTCGAAGTGGGGCACGGTCCAGGTGGCGTCGACGCTGTAGCGGGAGAAGCCGCCGCCGAGCTGGTCGTGGATGCCGCCGCTGGCCATCGCGTGGAGCGTTCCGAGCGCCATCGCGCGCTCTCCGCGTGCGAGCAGGAGCTCGACGACTGACGCTGGCGGGAACTTGGGCGCTCCTCCAAAGCCCCCGTTGCGGGCGTCGTAGCTCTCCTGCAGCTTCGCGACTGCCGCACGCAGCGTCTCCTCGCTGAACGGCTCCTCAGATGGCGAGAGCCGGGCGCCGCCTGAGAGGCGCTCGCGCACGCGCTCGCCCCCGGCGCGTATCTCCTCGCCGTTCTCGCTCCAGGACTCGGATATGGCGAGCAGCACCTGCGTCCACGCGGGCATGCCGTGGCGCGGCTCGGGCGGGAAGTAGGTGCCGCCGTAGAACGGCAGCTGCTCGGGCGTGAGGAACACGTTGAGCGGCCAGCCGCCGCGGCCGGTCATTCCCTGCACCGCCTCCATGTAGAGGGCGTCGACATCGGGGCGCTCCTCGCGGTCGACCTTCACGCACACGAAGCTGTCGTTCATCAGCGCTGCCGTGCTGGGGTCCTCGAAGGACTCGCGCTCCATGACGTGGCACCAGTGGCATGAGGAGTAGCCGATCGACACGAGCACCGGCCTGTCCAGCTCGCGCGCTCGCGCGAACGCGTCGGGTCCCCAGGGCAGCCAGTCGACGGGGTTCTCGGCGTGCTGGCGCAGGTAGGGGGAACTCTCCTGCGCGAGGGCGTTGGTCACGCGCTCAGCGTAGCCGCGGCAGGCGCACGTGCTCGTCGATCGCGGCCAGCGAAGGCCACCCGTCAGGGCCGCTGCTGGAGACCTTGACCTTGGCGGGGCTCACGCTGAAGTGCGCTCCACCGAGCGTGCCGGTGATCCGTGCGATGCCGGTGCCGGTCCTGACGGTCCCGGCGGCGGCCTGCGCGCCGGAGATGCGGATCGTGCTCACCTGCAGCGCGCCGTTACGGATGTGGAAGGTGCCGGTCAGCTGGACGCCCGGGACGAACGAGAAGCCGTGCAGCGTGACGGCGCGCGAGCTGAGCCGCGCGTACCCGCCGCGCAATCCTCCGAAGCTCGCGCCGCTGGGTAGTTCCTGGTTGGCCTGGAGCGTCGCGCCGATGATCTGGCGGTTGAGGTCGACGAGCGCGTCGAGGACCGCGACGAGCGTCTGGCCGGGCCTGCCCGGGACGGTGGACGGGGGGCGGATGCGGGCGAGCGTGGTGGGGGTGATGGGGGTGGGCGTGAACCTGTTGGAGGTGGGTCCGCAGGGCTGGACGAGCGCGCCGGCGAAGAACGCGCTGACGGCCTGGGATGCGCAGTGGCTGAGGTCGCTGCCGATGACCGAGTGCCCGGTGAACGGCACGAGCGCCATCTGGGCGTCGGGTATCTGCGCGGCGACGCCGAGCGCGGAGGAGGTGGGGGTGCGGAGATCCTGCTCGCCGGAGAGGATCAGGGTGGGCACGTTCGGCAGCGCGCTCGCGGCGGACGGCGAGGCGGAGGCGTCCGGCCACGCGGCGCAGTCGGCGGTGAGGCCACTCTGCAGGGCGGTGGCGGTGTCGAAGGGGTAGAAGGAACCGGCCGGCTGGGCGTGCGCGGCGGCGCTCGCTTCGGCCAGACGGGTGGCGCTGGGAGCGGCACGCTGCCAGGGGAAGGCGGTCTCCTCGCAGAGGGTCGTGGCGAACAGCGCTTCGTCGATCTCCTGGGGGTGTTCGGCCGCGGGGGGCGCCTTCAGCGCGTTGGGGATGAGGCCCTCGGCGAGCAGCTGCAGGCGCAGCAGCGGGTCGGGGTCGTGTCGCAGCGCCGAGCGCACCGCGGCGGGCAGCAGCGCTCGCAGCGCGGGGTTGAGGTCGCCGCCCTGGATGATCCCGAGCAGCCCCGCCTCGCCGATGGTGCTGGCGTGTCGCTTGCCCGTGCCGTCGTACACAGATCCGCTCAGCGCGCGCCTGTGGAGGATCGCGGCGAGGTGGGCGACGTCGTGCAGCGGGTTGTGGGTGATGCCGGCGCACGCGCGGTCGGCGCACAGCTCTTCGAGCGCCGGACCGATCGCTTTGAAGGTGGGGATCTCGAGCGGTTCCTCGCCCGCGGCGGGCACCACCGAGTCGAGCACGAGCGCTTCGACGTTCTGGGGGTAGCGCGCGGCGTAGTCGAGCGCTACCTTGGTGCCGTAGGAGGTGCCGTAGAGGACGAGCTTTTCGTAGCCGCCGGCCTGCCTGAGCGCCTCGATGTCCTGGACCGATTCCGCGGTCGTGTAGGCGCCTCGCGACGGTCCGATCTGGAGCGCGCACCGTTCGTAGATGTGGGTGACCGGTTCGAAAGAGAAGCCTTCCAGGGCGGGGCAGCTCAGCGGACTCGACGCGCCGGTGCCGCGCTGGTCGAACAGCAGCAGGTCGCGCGTGCCGAGCGCGGGCGCAATCGCCTGCGCGACGTAGGCGGACAGGGGAAGCGCGGCCTGTCCGGGTCCGCCGGCGAGTGCGAGGACCGCGTCACGGCTGGGTGCGATCCCGGCGAGCTTGCGCTCGGCGCTCAGCGTGAGGGCGCCGGCGACGGCGCCGCTGCGGTCGAGTGGCACGGCCAGCGAGGTGCACGCGAACGTGGGCGCTTCGGGGCAGGTGAGGAAGCTAAGACTGGAGCCAGGGGAGGAGGCTGGCAAACCCGCGAATGCCAGCAAGGGCAGCAGCGCGGCCATCAGCCGACTTGGAGCTCGCCTGCGCATTCGCCCCGACAATAGCTGCGCTGGCCCGGGAATTCGCCGGCAGCACGACGTGGCTGCCGCCGAGGTCGCCGACGAGCGCGTGGTGGGCGCCCAGTCGCAGCGTGCCGTGCGCGTCCCCGGAGCCGCCGATGCGCAGGTCGACGGCTTCGGACTTGATCGTCCCGGAGACGGTCACGCCGGGGACGTAGGAGATGCCGTGGAACGTGAAGACGCCGCCGCTGGCCTCCTCCGCCCAGCCGGCGCGCAGCCCTCCCGTGCGGATCGTCGAGAGTGAGAGCGCTTCGGAGAAGCTGAGGTTCCTCAGCCGCAGCAGGATCTGGCGCGCGGTGTCGGCGAGCGTTAGGGCGACGGCGTGCAGTGTGCGTCCGGGTAGCCCGTGGGAGCCGGTCACCGGGGAGAGCGACCCGAGGTGCAGTGGCGGTAGCGGCGGCGGTTGAAGCGATGTGGGGGTGGGCGCCGGGGGGCAGGGCCTGATCGGTTTCGGCGTGAACAGCGCCTGCAGAGCCTGCGCGGCGCATTCGGTGGGCTCGTCGGTGAGCACCGAGTGGCCGGTGTAGGGAACCACGAGCAGTTGCGAGTCCGGGATCTGGGCGGCGACTTCGACCGCGTTTGCGGTCGGGGTGCGCAGGTCGTCGGCTCCGCTGAGGATCAGCGTGGGGACGTTCGGGAACGGCGTCTCGTCCAGCGGCTGGGCCGGCAGCGACGACGGCCAGTGGGCGCATCCCTGGATGTCGCCGGCTTCGAGCGCGTTGCTCACGGCGAACGGCGCGAACGTGCTTGCGGGCAGCGCATCGGCGGCCCTACGCGCCTGAGCCAGTCGCGTGTTGGCTTTGGCGGCGCGGTTCCAGGGGAAGTCCTCCTCTTCGCAGCTGGTCGCGTAGTAGAGCGGCGAGTCGAAGTCTTCGGGTTCGCCGCTGGCGCTGTCGAAGAGGTACACGAGACGCTCGAGCGGCGCGCGGTCGCCCCTCGCGGCGGCGGCGATCGCGGTCACGAATTCGGCGCGCAGCACGCTCGAGAAGTCGCCCGCAAGGAGCATATAGAGGAGTTCGTTCGAGTTGACCGCTTCCTCGTGCGACCTGCCGAAGCCGTCGATCACCGGTCCGCGCAGCACGCCGCCATCTATGCGCGCGACCACGCGGGCGAGGTCGGCGACGGGGTCCGGGGTGATCCCGGTGCAGGCGTGCGCGGCGCAGATCTGGCGCAGGACGCGGGGAACGGCCGCGAAGGTGGGCCGGTCGAACGTGTCGGGGCCGTTGGGCGGCACGACCGAGTCGAGCACGAGCGCTTCGACGTGGCTCGGATAAGCCTGCGCGTACTCCTCGGCCACCTTCGTTCCATAGCTGGTTCCGTAGAGGACGAGCTTTTCGTAGTCGCCCGCCTGGCGGATCGCCTCGATGTCGGCGACGGTGTCGGCGGTGGTGTAGAACGAGCGGACCGAGCCGATCTGCGACGCGCAGCTTTCGATCAGCTGCCCGAAGGTGTGCGACAGGCGGGCCACTTCGAAGGCATGGCAGGAGAGCGGGGTCGACATGCCGGTGCCGCGCTGGTCGAAGACGATCAGGTCGCGGGTGGCGGCGATCGGTCCGAGCAGTTCGTCGAAGCCTTCGGTGAACGGCACCGCGGCCTGTCCGGGTCCGCCGGCGAGGGCGACGATTGCGGTGCGCGCTTCGCCGACGGTGGCGCGGTGACGGCGCAGGTCGAGCGTGATCGTCCCTGGCACGGCGCCGCTGGGATCGAGCGGGACGGTGAGGTGGCTGCAGGCGAACTCGTTGCCGCCCTTGCACGGCACCCACCCGATCAGCGCCTGCGAGCTGCTCGCCGACGCGCAGATCCACAGGCCCGCCGCCAGGAGGGCGACGGCGACCTTGTTGAGGATGGTCCCCACAGTCGAAATTTATCGGCTTTCGGGGATGTGCGGCTTGGCATCTGCGATACACGAGATCCACGCCACGCCTGCGCGTCGCGATAGGCTCGGGTCGTGAGCTCAGAGCGCGAGATCGTGACCGCCCCTGATGCGCCGGAGGCGATCGGCCCCTACAGCCATGCGGTGAAGGCCGCTGGGCTGCTGGTGTGCTCCGGGCAGATCCCGCTCGACCCCGCGACGGGCGAGCTGGTGGGCGCGACCGCGGCGGAGCAGGCGCGGCGCTGCCTGGAGAACCTGCAGGCCGTGTGCGCGGCCGGCGGGACCTCGCTGCGCAACGCGTTGCGGATGACGATCTACATGACCGATCTGGGCGAGTTCGCGGCGGTGAACGAGGTGTACGCGTCGTTCTTTCCCGAGCAGCCGCCGGCGCGGGTGACGGTCGGGGTGGCCGCCCTGCCGAAGGGCGCCTACGTGGAGATCGACGCGCTCGTGGCGCTGTAGACGTCCACGTCGGTCGGCTCGACGCTGCGCAGCGCGCGGTTGAGCAGCTCGCGCAGGGTCCTGCGCTCGCCGGCGTCGAGCGCCGCGAGCACGTGGTCCTCGATTGCGATCTGCGCGCGTTCCGCCAGCCCGAGCGCCTCACGGCCGGAGGGTGTGATCTGGACGAGATGGCGGCGTCGGTCGCTGGGGTCGCGCACGCGTGTGGTGTAGCCGAGCTGCTCGAGCTCGTTGAGCAGCAGGACGACGTTGTTGGCGTCCATGCAGAACGCGTCGGCGAGGTCCTGCTGGGGGCAGTCGTCGTGATCTGAGACGTAGCTGAGCGCGACCAGATGGCGCAGGTGCATTCCCAGCTGCTCCTCGCTGGAGCGGCGATAGACCTGCTTGGCCAGACGGCTCAGCAGCACCGCCGAGCCGGGGGCACAGTCACGCTTGTCAGCCACGTTACGAAGTCTATACATCATCAAAGCACCAATCATCACAATAGCAGCGATCCTAAATTTTTCATAGATCATCCTTGAAGAATGGATGATAGTTGTTATGGTGTGTTCCACGCAACCTCGGAGGAACCCCATGACAGCTCTTCTCAGCCGATTCACGACCACCGAAGACCCCGCCGCGGCGAGGGAGCGCCGCCGCTGGCTGGCGCTCGCCGTCCTGTGCCTCGGCCAGCTGATGATGGTTCTGGACGCGACGATCGTGAACGTCGCGCTGCCGTCGATCCAGCACGACCTGCACTTCACCCAGGCCAACCTGACGTGGGTTATCGACGGCTACATGATCACGTTCGGTGGGTTCCTGCTGTTGGCGGGACGGTTCGGCGACCTTGTGGGACGAAAGCGGGTTTTTCTCAGCGGCCTCGTCCTGTTCGTGGCGGCTTCGATCCTTTGCGGCGTGGCGGACAGCCAGGCGACGCTGATCGGCGCGCGCCTGATCCAGGGCGTGGGCGGGGCGGTGGCTTCGAGCGTGATCCTGGCGATCATCGTGACGGAGTTCCCGGAGCGCGTCGAGCAGGCGAAGGCGATGGGCCTTTACGCGTTCGTGTCCGCGGGAGGCGGCTCGATCGGGCTGCTGGCGGGCGGGGCGCTGACGCAGTCGCTGGACTGGCACTGGATCTTCTTCGTGAACGTGCCGATCGGCGCGGCGGCGCTGCTGCTGGGCTCGGCGCTGATCGAGGAGAACGATGGTCTCGGGCTGGCCGACGGCGTGGACGTGATCGGCTCGATCCTGGTGACGCTCGCGACGATGATCGGCGCGTTCGCGATCGTGAAGTCGAGCGAATACGGGCTGTCCTCGGCGCGCACGCTCGGCGCGGGTAGCGCGTCGCTGATCCTGCTCGGCGCGTTCCTGACGTGGGAGGCGCGCGTGGCCAACCCGATCATGCCGCTGCGGATCCTGCGGCTGCGCACGCTGATGGGCTCGAGCCTCGTGAGAGGGCTGCTCGTGACGGGCATGTTCTCGGCGTTCTTCCTCGGCGCCCTGTATCTCGAGCGGGTGCTCGGCTACGACGCGATCGAAACGGGGCTGGCGTTCATGCCCCTGACGATCGCGATCGCGACGATGTCGATGGGCGTCTCGGCGCGGCTGGTGGAACGCGTGGGCTCGGTTCCGACACTCGCGGGCGGCCTGGTGGGAATCGTCGTTGGACTGCTGCTGCTCGCCGACGCGGGCGTGCACGCGAGCTACTTCCCGGGCCTATTCTTCGCCTTCCTGGCGTTGGGGCTGGGGGCGGGGGCTTCGTTCCTGCCGCTGCTGACGATCGGCATGGCCGACGCGCCGGCGCGCGACGCGGGCCTGGCGTCGGGGATCATCAACGTGTCGGTGCAGCTGTTCGGTGCGATCGGGCTTGCCGTGTTGGGAACGATCGCGACCGACCACACGAAGGCGTTGAGCGCGGACGGCCATTCGCTGGCGAGCGCGCTCACCGGCGGCTTCCACCTCGCGTACGTGGTGGGGGCGGCGAGCGTCGCCGGCGGCATCCTCGCGGCGTTCCTGCTCCTGCGCCCGCCGGCGGCGTCGCTGCCGCAGGAGATCGAGGACGTGGATGCTGAGCGCATGATCTCCGAGCGGATGTCCGAGCCGATCGCGCAGGCAGCATGAGCGCCGTGGCGCGACACAGCAATCAAGCCGCGCGTCGGCTCACGGTGCAGCGTGCGCGCGCCTTCGGGCGCTCGCGCCGTGCCGACGAGGGCGCTCTCACGGAGATGACGCGCTCGCTGCTGCGCGGCGCCCGCGAACCAGCGAAGTCGACTATGCGCGGTACAGCCACCACTACACCAAGCGGTACATCAGAAGCTATACCGTGATGGAGGTTTCGCTCACCTCCCGCTCACCCAGCAGCTCAGCCCGCCCGTAGCTCCGCCCGCTTGATCTTCCCGCTGGGCGTCTTGGGCAGCTCCGCGACGAACTCGACGATGCGTGGGTACTTGTAGGGGGCGGTTTCGCGCTTGACGTGCTCCTGCAGCTCTCGAGCCAGCTCGGGCGAGGGGCTGTAGGGGCCGTCGCGCAGGACGACGACCGCGCGCACGACCGCGCCGCGCTCCTCGTCGGGGGCCGCGACGGCGGCGGCCTCGGCGACGGCGGGGTGGGCGACGAGCGCGGACTCGACCTCGAACGGGCCGATGCGGTAGCCGGCGGAGACGATCACGTCGTCGTTGCGCCCCTCGAAGTGCAGCCAGCCGTCGTCGTCTTGCCCGACGCGGTCGCCGGTGTGCCACGGCCCGCCGGCGCGGCGATCCTCCACGTGCCACGCGCCGTCCTCGCCGCGGTGGACCTGCTCGCCGAGGTAGCCGAGGAAGAACGTGGGCACGGTCGCGGGGTCTACGGTCAGCTCGCCGTCGAGGATCGACAGCGATACGCCCGGCAGCGCCTGGCCCATCGAGCCGGCGCGCGCGGTGACGCCCGCGGGCGCGCCCGTGAGCTGCCCGGTCTCGGTCTGGCCGTAGCCGTCGCGGATCTCCAGGCCGGTGGCCTCCAACCAAGCGCGCAGGACCTCGGGGTTGAGCGCCTCGCCGGCGGCGACCATGCCGCGCAGGTGGGGCAGCGGGCGCAGGGTGGCGCGCTTGGCGATGACGCGATACTCGGTTGGCGCCATGCACAGCACGCTCACGCGCTCGCGCTCGAGGATCTCGAGGCGCTCCTCGGGGTCGAAGCGCGCGTCGTGCATCAGCGCGGCCGCGCCGGACAGCCAGGGTGCGATGAACACGTTGCGCGCGGACTTCGACCAGCCGCTGGCGGCGGTGCACCAGACCAGCTCTCCCTCGCGGGCGGAGAGCCAGGTGGACGCCTGCACGCGCTGGCCGTCGAGGTAGCGCTGGGCGTGGACGACGGCCTTTGGCTCCCCGGCTGTGCCGCTGGTGAATGTGATCAGGCAGGGCTCGTCCGGCTCGAGCTCCACGGCCGGCGCGGGCTCGCCCGCGAACAGCGTCTCGTCGGGGATGTGGAGCACGGGGACGGTGCCGGCGGCCTCATCCAGCTGTTCGCGGTTGCGCTCGTCGGCGACGATCAGCGTGGGCTGGGCGACGTCGATCCGCAGCCGCAGGTCCTTCGCGCGCGACTGCTCGGTGCACGGCAGCACGACCGCACCGATGCGGAAGCAGGCCATCATCGTGAGCGCCCACTCGGGGCGGTTGCCGATCAGCGTCATCACCACGTCGCCCCGGCGCACGCCGTGTCGCTGCAGCGCGCCGGCGAGCCGGGCCGACCGTTCGGCGAGCTCGCCGAAGCTCCATTCGCGCCTGGAGCCGTCGCGTGCGAGCTCGAGCAGCGCGAGCCGTCGGGGATCGTTGGCCTCGAATACCTCGCGCGAGAAGTTCACGCCGGTATTCTCCTCGTATCGAACGAGAGAAGCCCATCCCGAATCTGGAGCGTTCCCGACAATGGCCGTAGCAGCGACCCCGTACACCGAGAAGACCGACGAGCAGAAGGCGATCACCGAGATGGTGCACCAGTTCGTCGACGAGCAGATCCTGCCGAACGCCGAGCACTACGACCACGAGGACGAGTTCCCGGGGCCGATAGTGGAGCAGATGAAGGAGCTGGGGCTGTTCGGTGTGACGATCCCGGAGGAGTACGGCGGGATGGGGCTGGATCTGACGACCTACGCGATGATCGTGGAGGAGCTCTCGCGCGGCTGGATCTCGATCTCGGGCGTGATCAACACGCACTTCATCGGCTCCTACCTGCTGATGAAGTTCGGCAACGAGGAGCAGAAGCAGAAGTACCTGCCGCGGATGTCGACGGGCGAGATCCGCGCGGCGTTCTCGCTGTCGGAGCCCGAGCTGGGCTCGGACGTGCAGGCGATCAAAACCGCGGCGAAGAAGACCGACGACGGCGACTACGAGATCAACGGCCAGAAGATGTGGGTGACGAACGGCCTGCGCTCGGACCTGGTGTTCGTGCTCGTGAAGACCGACCCGAACGCGGAGAAGGCCTACAAGGGCATGACGTGCTTCATCGCGGAGAAGGAGGGCGGCGCGCACGAGAACACGGGCGCGTACGCGGGCCTGACGGTCCCGCCGCAGCTGCGCAAGATGGGCTACAAGGGCGTCGAGTCGACGGAGCTGGTGTTCGACGGCTATCGCTGCCCGGCGGAGAACATCCTCGGCGGCGAGGACGCGGGTCTGAACAAGGGCTTCCCGCAGATGATGGACGCGCTCGAGGTCGGGCGCGTGAACGTCGCCGCGCGTGGCGTCGGGATCGCCCAGCGCGCGCTCGAGCTGGCGCTGCGCTACTCGCAGGAGCGCAAGACGTTCGGCAAGCCGATCTCAGAGCACCAGGCGATCCAGTTCAAGCTGGCCGACATGGC
>CAZPQW010000011.1:0-105068 GCA_964588985.1 uncultured Solirubrobacteraceae bacterium | reverse complement strand
CGATCTTCTCCTTCGACTACGTCTTCACCCAGACGCTGCTCGCCACCCACCCGCAGATCCTGGTGATCAAGTAATGGGCGAGATCTTCGCGCTCCCCCGCGAATGGCTCGCCGCGACCGGCGAGATCGGCCGCTTCACGGGCAACATCGTCCGCGACGTGTGGGGTCTTCGCGTGTTCCGCTTCTTCGGCGAGGCGCTGCGCCAGTCGGGGATCCTGATCATCTCCTCGACGCTGATCATCTGGGCGCTCGTGTTCATCATCGGCCTGGAGTGCGGGATCGAGGGCGCGTACTTCACCGAGGCTCAGGGCGCCCCCGCCTACGCGGGCGTGTTCACCGCATGGTGCGACCTGCGCGAGCTCGTGCCCTACGCGTTCGGCTACATGATGGCCGCGAAGGTCGGCACCGGGATCGTCGCGGAGCTCGGCGCGATGCGCATCTCCGACGAGATCGACGCGCTCGAGGTGATGGGGATCAACTCCGTCACGTTCCTCTGCGCCACGCGTCTGCTCGCCGCCTGGCTGGTGCTGCCGTTCATGTACCTCGCGGCGATCGGCGCGGGCTTCCTCGCCTCCTACATCGCGGTCGTGCAGCAGGTGGGGGCGGTCTCCTCCGGCGGATACTTCCTGATCTTCTGGCAATTCCAGAATCCACCGGACTTCATCTTCAGCCTGATCAAGGCGATGTTCATGGCCACCGCGATCGTGCTGGTGGGCTGCTACTACGGCTACAACGCCAGCGGTGGGCCCGTGGGCGTGGGCACCGCCACGGCCAAGTCCATGGTGCTCAACCTCGTGCTCGTGCACGTCATCGGCATGCTCGGCACGCAGATCTTCTGGGGCGCCAATCCCCGGGCCCCGATCGGGGGGTAGACAGGTGACCGACGAGCACTCAGCCGAGGGCGAGGAGTTCCAGTACCACAGCGGCAACATCCGCCCGTCGAGCGCGCCGGACGCGATCGAGTTCGTGGACGTGCACAAGTCCTTCGGGCGCAACCACGTGCTGCGCGGCCTGAACATGTCGCTGCCCGAGGACCGGATCTCGATGATCCTGGGACCATCGGGCACCGGCAAGTCGGTGTGCATCAAGCACATCGTCGGCCTGCTCTACCCAGACGAGGGCGACGTGATCGTGCATGGGCAGTCGATCCCGAGCCTGCCCGACGCGGAGCTGTTCGAGCTGCGCAAGAAGTTCGGAGTGCTCTTCCAGGACGGCGCGCTGTTCGGGTCGATGAACCTCTACGACAACGTCGCCTTCCCGCTGCGCCAGCACACCGAGAAGGGCGAGGAGGAGATCGCGGACATCGTCAACAGCCGCCTGGGGGAGGTCGGCCTGGGCAACGCCAACGAGAAGATGCCCAACGAGCTCTCCGGCGGCATGCGCAAGCGCGCCGGATTCGCGCGCGCCCTGGTCCTCGAACCGGACATCGTGCTCTTCGACGAGCCCGACTCGGGTCTCGACCCCGTGCGCACCGCGCTGCTGTGCGAGCTGATCAAGGAAGTCCACGCGGAGAATGGCGGCTGTTACGTGGTGATCACCCACGACATCATGAGCGCGCGCCGCGTGGCCGAGCACATCTCCGTGCTGTGGAAGGGCCGGATCGTCGAATCGGGCCCCGCGGAGGACCTCTTCGCCTCCGAAAACCCGTTCGTGCGCCAGTTCCTCTCCGGTGAATCAGCCGGCCCCCTCGGCATGGAGTGAGCCAGGCAACCGCCTCCTTGCCCCTGGCTGCGTCCTCGGTCGCTCGCGTGCGATGCACGCCACGCTCCCTGCGTCCTTGCCAGGAACAACGATTCGGCCGCCTGCGTTGCGGACCGCGGACGAGGGTTAGCCTTCGCCCGTGACTTCCTCCCGGATTCTCTCCGCCCTCGCCGGCGGCGCTGCACGGCGGGCGCGGCTGGTGCTCGCGGTCGCGGGTGTGCTCGGTGTGGCGGGTGCGGGGCTCGCGCTGCGGCTGCGCCCGACGGCGGCGATGAGCACGTTCGTGTCGAGCTCGAGCGGCGACTACCGCGCGACGCAGAGCTTCTACCGCAACTTCGGCGAAGAGCCGATCGCGGTGCTCGTGAAGGGCAGCCTGCAGCAGCTCGTGCTCAGCTCCGACATCGAGCGGCTCACCGGGCTCGAGGGCTGCCTGTCGGGCAACGTGCCCACCAAGGCGTTGGCCGCCGAGGGGGGAATCAACGGGCCGTGCGGGCAACTGGCGCGCGCGAAAACGGTGAAGGTGGTGTTCGGCCCGGGCACGTTCATCACAGAGTCGGCGAGCCGGATCGACGAAGGCCTGACCGCGGAGACTAAGCAGGCCGAAGCCCAGGCCAAGCGCGCCGAACGGACCATCGAGAGCGCGGCGCTCGCACGCGGCCACTCGGCGGCGTACGCGCACACGCTCGGCCAGCAGGCGAGCAAATTGACGATCGCCGAATTCAAGACGCGGCTGATCGAAGAGGCGCTCGAACACGGGCTCACGTCGAAGCCGTCGATCGAAGACGCCAGCTTCGTCTCCTCGCTCGTGTTCGACTCGACCAAGCCCGCGGGCACGCCGAAGCAGCGCTTCGCCTACCTGTTCCCCAGCCGCGACACCGCGCTCGTGTCGGTGCGGATGCGAGCCGGGCTCTCGGAAAAGGCGAGGATCGAGACGATCGGGCTGATCCGCCAGGCGGTCGGCATGAGCCAGTGGCGCCTGCAGCACGGCGAGTCCTACCTGGTGACCGGCGAGCCGGTGATCGTCTCGGACCTCACGAGCTCGATCACGCACTCGATCGAGCTGCTGCTGATCGCGGTGCTGCTGGTGATGGCGGGAACGCTCGGGTTGATCTTTCTCGGCCGTCCGCGACTGCTGCCGCTCGCGCTCGCGTTGCTCGCCGCGGCGCTCACGTTCGGAGCGCTCTCCGCGCTGGGCGCCTCGCTGACGATGGCCTCGATCGCGGTGCTGCCGGTGCTCGTGGGTCTGGCGGTCGACTACGCGATCCAGTTCCAGTCGCGCGTGGGGGAGATCGCCGAAGAAGAGCAGGGGCAGGCTGCGACCGGCGACGGCGAGACGCGGCGGCGGATCCTCGCGCAGGCCGCCGCGGTGGGCGCCCCCACGATCGCGACCGCCGGCGCGGCGAGCGCGGCGGCGATGCTCGTGCTGCTGCTCTCGCCCGTGCCGATGGTGCGCGGCTTCGGCGTGCTGCTCGTGGTGGGGGTCGCGATCGCGCTGCTGTGCGCGCTCACCGCCGGCTCCGCGGCGATGTCGCTCGGCGGGCTCGGCGAGGGAAGCGCGCGTCCGCTCCAGCTGCCGGGCGCCGCCCAGCTGACGGCTGCTTGGCGAGGCGCGCGTGAGCTGCTGCGCGAGAACGTGCTCACGCGAGCGCTCACCGGAGCGGCGCTCGTCGGATCGGTGCGCCGCCCGGAGCGCGTGCTGTGCGTGGGGCTGGCGCTCGCCGCGCTCGGCTGGGGGCTGGACACCCAGACGAGGGTCGAGACCGACATCACCAAGCTCGTCCCCCAGAGCCTCAGCTCCCTGCAGGCGCTCGGCACGCTCGAGCGGACCACCGGCGTGGGCGGGGAAATCGACGTGATGATCTCCGGGAAGAGCCTCACCACGCCCGCCACGATCGAATGGATGAGCTCCTACCAGAGCGCTGTGCTGCGCCGCTTCGGCTACACCGCCTCTCACGGCTGCGGCAAGGCGCGACTGTGCCCGGCGTTTTCGCTGCCGGACCTGTTCGCCGGGCAGGCGAGCTCCACCGCCACGCACAAGCTCACCCAGGCTCAGGTGAGCGGGCTGCTGGACGTGATCCCGCCGTACTTCGCCCAGGACGTGATCGCCCCAGGCCGGCACGTCGCGACGCTCGCGTTCGGCATCCGCCTGATGGCGCTCGACCAGCAGCAACAGCTGATCGAATGGATGCGCGCGAGCCTGCATCCACCCGCGGGCGTGACCGCCACACTCGTCGGTCTACCGGTGCTGGCGGCCGCGTCGGGCTCGCAGGTGGCGGACCCGTGGCGGCGCATCGAGACGCTGCTCGTCGGGCTGCTCGCGGTGGCGCTTGTGCTGCTCGTCGCGTTCCGCGGCGACGGGCGTCGGGCGCTCACGCCGCTCGTGCCGATCGTGCTCGCCACCGGCTGGTCCGCTCTGATCCTGTTCGCCGTGCGAGTGCCGCTGAACCCGATGTCGGTCACGCTCGGGGCGCTCGTGATCGCGATCTCGACCGAGTTCAGCGTGCTGCTCTCCGAGCGCCACCGCCAGGAACGCCTCGCGGGTCACGACACCGTCGAGGCGCTGCGCCGCAGCTACGCGCGCACCGGAGCCGCGGTCGCGGCGTCGGGCGTGACCGCGATCGCCGGCTTCGGCGTGCTGGCGCTGTCGGACATCACGATGCTGCGCGACTTCGGCGTGGTGACGCTGATCGACCTGAGCGTCTCGCTCGTGGGCGTGCTCGTCGCGCTGCCCGCGGTGATCGTGATCGCCGAGCGCGAGCAGCCTCTCAGGTCGCTGGGCGCCTGGCGTGCGTCGCTGCCGCGAACGCTTCGCCCCCGCCGCTCGGGCCATGAGCCAGCCTGAAAACTACTGGCTCGGTAAGTGGGGCCGCGGGCGCTCGGGCGGCGGGCGCATCGTCGGCGTCCTCGGCATCGCGATCCTGGTGGCGATCACGATCAACACCGCGCTCACGAAGCCCAACGGCGCGACGGGCATCCCACCCGGTCAGCGACTAGCGCCGTTTGCGGTGCCGCTCGCGTTGAGCGACCTCGAAGGCGACGCCAACGTCGCCACCCACGCAAGAGACGGATCGGCGGGCGAAAAGCCGGCTTGCAGCGTCCGCGGAGCGCGCATCTTCAACGTCTGCCAGCTCTACGAACAAGGGCCTGTGGTGCTCGCGCTGTTCGTCGACTCCGGCTCCTGCCCGGGGATCCTCGACGACATGCAGAAGCTCGAGCCCTCCTTCCCGGGTGTGCGCTTCGCGGCGGTCGCGATCAAGGGCGACCGCGGTCAGCTGCGCGGCCTGGTGCGCTCTCGGGGCCTGACGTTCCCGGTGGGGATCGACAAGGACGGCGCGCTCGCGGTCCTCTACAAAGTCGCGAGCTGCCCGCAGGTCAGCTTCGCCTACCCCGGCGGCGTGGTGCAGAGCAAGGCGCTGCTGCTGCGTCCGTCGATCGCCACCCTGCGCGCCCGGATCGCGGAGCTCCTGACGGCGGCGCGCGCGCGCGGATGGCGGGGGCCGGCATGAGCGGCGCGCAGGCGCCTCCGACGCTCGGTTGGCGCGCGCTCGAGGTCGAGGAGGAGCTGCCGGCGCTGCGGCTGATGAGCGTTGAGGTTGATGTCGAGCGCAAGGGCTCGCTCACGGGCAGCTCGGCCCCCGACGTGCAAGGCCAACTGCGCGAGCTCTCGAACCGCTTTCGCGGCGCGCGCGGCGTGAGCATCAGACGCGAGCCGGTGCCGAGCGCCTACCGCGTGTTCTTCCGCCACATCGGCCTCGACCCCGACACCGAGCGCACTCCGATCGAGGCGGCTGTGCTGGAGCGGATGCTGCGCGGCGCGTTCTTCAGCGACGGGCTGCTCGCCGACGTGCTGCTGATCGCGCTGCTCGACACCGGCGTCCCGGTGTGGGCGCTCGACGCCGGGTCCGTCCGGGGACAGCTCGGGATCCGCCCCAGCCGCGACGGAGAGTCGCTCGGACGCTCGCCCCGGGCGTTCGCGCTTCCCGCCGGCAGACTCGTGATCGCCGACGAGTTTGCGGCGGTCGCGATGCTGTTCGGCGAACTCGGCGCGGGACACGAGCCGAAGGCCCGGACCCGCCGGTTGACGCTGTTCGCCGTGCAGGTGGCGGGTGTGCCGACGATCTACATCGAAGAGGCGCTGTGGGCATGCCGCGCGTCACTCGAACAGCCATGAGCGGGCGTCGTCAAGGCGCCCATCGCCGTCGCTCGCGCTGGTAGAATCTCGGTTTCCGGTCTATCCGGGAATGCCGGGAGGAGGCGGGTTTGTCGCACGAGCAGCAGCTGATCGATCGGGGCGCAGCGGGGGATGGATCGACGCTTCTCGCCGCGACCCGCGATGACGCCGTGCGGGTGGGGGTCGAGTGGTCGAGCCGCGAGGCCGACCGTGCCGCGCGCCGGTCGCTGAAGGCGCAGATCGCGCGGATCGAGCACGAGCTGAGCTCGATCGTGGCGGACAGGTTTCCGCACGTACCGCCGCCGGCGATCGTACCGGCGAGCTCTCAGGGTCCGCGTCTGCTCGACCTCGGGGAGCTCGAGCGCTCGCGCGACCGACTCGCCGGCCAGCTGCAGGAGCTGCGAACGCTCGCGGCCGCCCGCGCCGCCCACGAGCAGGCCGCGCGCGAGCAGCTGGAGCGGATGAAGCTGGAACCCGGTCGCTACAAGTTCACGCGCCTGCCGGTCAAAGACCTCGGCGAGGGCGGATGCGGCGTATGGGAGGTGCGCCCGCGCCTCGGCCTCGTCGGCATGCTCGCGGGCTGGTGGCAGGTCAAGCTCTCGTCAGGCTGTCCGTTAGCCAGGGGGTCACGCTCCATGCGTGACCCCGCTCCGCAGAGGTGAGCCCCGCGGCGAGCGTCTGGCGCTGGCGGTCGGTCATCGACCCGATCGTCTTCTTCTCCGACATCGGTATCTGAGAGAGAAACTTGCGGCAGCGGGTCTGGCCCCATCGATGCTGGCTCATCAACAGGTCCGCGACGGCCATGCTCTCCGCCTCCCAGGGGCAATCGAGGATCACATCCGCCACCTGGATCTCGCCGTCCGCCACGCGACGCTTGAGATCGGCACGGGCGAGACGTACCTTGTTGGCGCGCTCGAGGGCGCGCATGTACTGAGGACCGGCAGGGGCAATCGTCGCTGTCGCGTTCATGTGGGACTCTCCCCGTCGCCCCGCGTGACTCGCGCGAGGGGCGACATGCTTGCTCGAATTTTGGATCGGTATGCGCCCGCGATGGCCGTGCTGGGTCCGGCCGCACCAAAGAGCGACATCGGTCCAACATTCCCTCCCCGACAGCTTTGTGGGCGAACCCACGGTCATGCAGAGCGCATCTGGAAGCTACGTCAGGAGGGGGTCCGCGGTCAACCTCGCGCGTGAACAACGTGCGCTAGAAGCGACCTTTTTTGTTTCCAGGGGTGCTTGTGATACTGCAGACAAGCACGGAGCGAGGTCAGCGCGAAGCGGGTCCCGGCAGCGGGCCGTGCTCGGCCTCGAACTCGCCCTTGACGCGCGCGAACACGTCGAGCGCGCGGTCGAGAGTGGGCTCGTCGTGGGTGGCCATCACGCTGGTGCGCAGCAGCGCTCCACCGGGCGGCACGGCGGGGTGCAGGGCGGTGTTGACGAACACGCCCGCGTCATACAGAGCCTTCCAAAGCAGCGCCGCCTTCCAGTCATCGCCCACCAGCACTGGGACTATGGGGGTGATGATCGTGTGCGTGCCGTCGGCATGGGCGTGCAGGCCGGGTGCGTGCTCCTGTACGTGGGCGCCCGCCGGCAGCACCTGCGGGGCGACGACCGCGAAGCCGAGCTCCTCCAGCCCGTCGCGCAGACGCTGCGCGTTCGCGAGCACCCGCACGAGCAGCGGCGGGCCGTCCTCGGAGCGCAGCACGCGCAGGGCGCTCAGCGCGGCGCCGACCGCCGCGGGCACCGCCGAGGCGGTGAACAGAAACGCTCGCGAGGAAACGCGCAGGTAGTCGATCACCTCAGCCGAGCCCGCCACGAACCCTCCGCAGGAAGCCAGCGACTTGGAGAACGTCCCCACGCGCAGGTCGACCCGGTCGGCGACGCCGAGCAGTTCCGCGGTGCCGGCGCCGTGCGCGCCGATCACTCCGGCGGCGTGCGCCTCGTCGACCATCAGGCGTGCGCCGTAGCGGGCGCACAGGTCGCAGATCTCGCTGAGCGGGGCGATGTCGCCCTCCATCGAGAACACGCCGTCGACCACCACCAGCACGCCGCCGCCGTCGCTCTGCGCGCGGTCGAGCATCTTCTCGAGCTTGTCGAGGCGGTTGTGGCGAAACGGGCGCAGCTTCGCGCGCGAGAGCAGGCAACCGTCGAGGATCGACGCGTGGTCGCCCGCGTCCACGATCACGGTGTCGGTGGGCCCGAGCAGCGTGCCCAGCACACCGAGGTTCGCCTGGTGGCCGGTGGAGAACACGAGCGCGTCCTCGGTGTCCATCCACTCCGCGATCTCACGCTCGAGTTCGAGGTGCAGGGGGATCGTCCCGTTCAGCAGTCGTGAGCCGGTGAGGCCGGTGCCGTAGCGGTGCAGCGCGTCCTCCGCGCCCTTCATCACACGCTCGTCAGCGGTCAGCCCGAGGTAGTTGTTGGAGCCGAGCATGATCCGCTCGGCTCCCTCCATCTCCACCACCGGCATCGCCGGCGAGGTGAGCACGTGGAAGTACGGCAGGACGTCGGCGTCGCGCGCCGCACGCAGCACCACTTCGCGCTCGTAGCCGCGGGTCTTGGCGAAGACGTCGATCGAGGTGGGCATATAAGGTGGTCGCCGCATGACGCTTGAGATCAGGCCCGTCACGACTCGAAAAGAGCTCGCGACCTTCATCAAGCTGCCGTGGCGGCTCTATCGTAACGAGCCCAACTGGGTCGCACCGCTGCTGATGGACCTGAAGAGCCGGCTGGACCAGAAGAAGAACCCGTTCTTCAAGCACGCCCAGGCCCAGTACTTCCTCGCCTACCGCGACGGACGCGCGATCGGGCGCGTCAGCGCGCACATCGACGACAACCTCAACAAATTCCAGGACAACTCGTGGGGGCTGTTCGGCTGGTTCGAGTGCGAGGACGACCCCGAGGCGGCGCGCGCGCTGCTCGACGCCGCCGAGAAGTGGCTGCGCGAGCGCGGGCGCGATCGCATGGTCGGCCCTATGGACTTCACCACCAACGACGAGTGCGGCCTGCTCGTCGAGGGTCACGAGCACCCGCCGATCATCCTCTGCCCCTGGCACCACCCCTACTACCAGCGCCTCTTCGAGCAGGACATCGGCATCGACAAGGCGATGGACCTGTACATGTGGAGCCTGCACGTCACCGGCCGCGACAAAGTCCACCCCGCGATCTGGGACGTGGCGGACAAGCTCGAGTCCGAGCACGGGATCGTGTGCCGCAACTTCCGCAAGAAGGACCTGCACGCCGAGGTGACCCGCTTCCTGGAGGTCTACAACTCAGCGTGGGAGCGCAACTGGGCGTTCGTGCCGCTCAACGAGGAGGAGGTCCGCCACTACGCCAAGGACCTCAAACCGGTGCTCGACGAGAACTGGGCGATGGTGGCCGAAAAGAAGGACACCGGCGAGGTCGTCGGCGCGGCGCTGTCGCTGCCGGACTTCAACCAGGTGCTGGGCAAGATGAACGGGCGCCTGCTGCCGTTCGGCTGGATCACCGCGCTGCGCGAGAAACCGAAGATCGACGCGGTGCGCGTGTTCGCTCTCGGCGTCAAGCCCGAGTACCAGCACACGGGGGTCGGCGCGCGCTTCTACCAGATGCACTTCGACGCGGCAGAACGCACCCCGCAGAAGGGCGGGGAGATGGGCTGGATCCTCGAGGTGAACAAGCCGATGAACCGCGCCATGGAAGGCATGGGCGGCGAGATCAAGCGGCGCTATCGCGTGTACGAGCGCGTACTCGACTAGCGACCGTCCTAGCGGTCTGAGGCTCCCTCTACACTTCGCCGGGTGAGCGATCCGCTTGAGCCCGATCCGGCCGCTGAGACTCACGACGACGGCCCGATCGAGGACGTGGACGGGCAGGTGGTGGACGCGCTGCCGGTCCTGTCGGGACCGCCGCGGATCGTGGACGCACGCGCGTTCCCCGGCACGATCGCAAGCTCGCGACGGCCGGCCGCGATGATCCCCGCGGTGCAGGCGGCGGCTGTCGCCGCCGGTGGGTTCGTCGCCGGCGCCGCGGTACTGGGGCTGGTGCACCGCCGCCAGCGTCAATCCACCGCTCTGAGCAGCGGTCGACGGGCGGGGCGTGCCCTGAGCAAGGCCGGAGCGCGCCAGCGCAGCCAGGCGGGCGAGGTGATGCAGGTCGTGAGCAGCCGCTCGATGCTCGTCGACGTGCACCTGCTGGGCCGCCCCGGCGCTGACCCCCAGCGCTGAAGGTCGGAGCGCTGGGCAAGTTGGTCGAGCTGCGCCGGGAGGTGACGCCCGTCGGGGCATTTCGCCTGCCCCGCCGAACGGGCATGGACGGCATGCTGCGCCGGCGCGGGGGAGTGCTCGAACGGCTGCTGCACCACGACGACGAGCCCGTGCTCGTGCGGGTCGCACAGACCTCGCCCGAGACGGTGCTGTTCGGCGCGTGGGCGCCCACGAACGCGGCGGCCGAGTACGGGATCGAGCGGATGCGCTTCGCGCTGGGGGTCGACGACGACCTCGGCGCGTTCCTGCGCGAGTTCGCCCGCGACCCTCTGATCGGACGCTCGGTGCGCGCACGGCCATGGCTGCGGGCTGTCCGCCGGCCGGAGCCGTTCGAGTCGCTCGCGTGGGCGATCTGCGAGCAGCTGATCGAGTACGAGCGCGCCGCGGCGATCGAGCGCCGCGTGCTCGGCGCGCTGGGTAGGCGCTGGACTGGACGGGACGGACTTGGCGACGGGCTGCGCGATCTGCCCGCGGCCGAGGTGCTCGCCGGAACGGCGCCCGCACGCCTCCAGTCCTTCGACCTCGCCGGATGCCGGGCGATCACGCTCGTGCGCGCCGCGCGCGAGGTCGCGCGCGGGCGAATCGACCTGCACGACTCAGATCACGAGCGGGGCTGGCGACGGCTGCGCGCGATCCCCGGCATCGGCTCGTGGACGGTCGAGATGCTCGCCCTCTATGGACAGGGCCGCTACGACCAGGTTCCCGCCGGCGATCTCGGACTGCTCAAGCTCGTCGGGCGCGCGCTCAGCGGCGGCGATCCCAACGCCTACGCCGAGGAGTATCAGGTGCGGGAGTTCTTCGAGCGCTATGGACGGTGGTCCGGGCTGGCGGCTTCGCACATGTATGGGGGCTGAACGTAGCCGTGGGCCTGCGCTTCAGTGGTCCTGCTTACACAGCTCGCGCCCCTCGGGCCGCGATCACGGAGATGATGTTGTCGATCGAGGGCTGATACCAGTTCTTGGCCCGCGCCTCGTCACGTAGACGGGGTGCCTCGACGGTTACGCGGTCGAGGAGCTCTCGGCGCACGCGCTCGAACCCTCCTGTGTTGAGGCCGAAGTCGTTGGCGAGGTCTGACCAGTGAATCGAGGTGATGGCGTCAGGGTCCAACTCGTCGCCGATGCTCAGCGCCAGCTCTGTGCTGAGGTCGGGGTAGGCGGCGGTGGAGACCACGTCGTAGAGCGGCGCCAGCCGGACTCCGTCTCGCACATGCACCAGCGAGATGTTCTTGGCGTGCGCATCTGCATTGCCGACCAGATAGTGAAAGACGGCGGCCTGCGCGCCGGCGAGGCGATCCAGGCCCGGCCACGGGCCGTGCTGGTCCAGCAGACCGGCAAGCGCGCGGTAGGAGGGCAGCCGCCATCCCTCCTTCTGGTACTTGAAGTCGGGAGTCAGCCCCAGCGCCTGACAGAGATCCTCCTGGTGTATGCGACGATGCGGCCACGTCAGTTGCTCGCGGTCGAATCGCTCGACCACCAGGCACGGACGGCCGGCTGCCGTGATCAGCTCGACGCCGGCCGCCGACAGTCCGCACCGTGCTGCCAGACGCATGCAGAAGTACTCGTTCGTAGCCAGTCCTGGGTATTCGCTGCCGGGCAGCTCTGGCTTGAGGATGTGGCTGCTGGGCATGCCGTCGAGCGGCTTCCCGAAGCGGTGCTGCTCATCGCGGACGAGCACGGCCTTGTGCTGCACGCCGGCGAGGCTGAGGCGGAGGCGCTCATCTTCGCGTTGGATCCCAAGGGGGTGCCGTGGAAGATCTTCGACCAGCTCGTCCAGCTCGCTTTCGTCGAGCCAGCGCACCGATGGCTGGTCTGACGTCCGCCTGTTGTCGACGATCTGCAGCGCACCGGCGCAGTCGCGCCCCAACTCCGCGAGCAGGCCAAACGAGTCACTCGTCGCAAGCTTGAGTTGACTTGCGATCTGTTCGCGCACTGCCCCCTCGGGCAGCAGGGCCTCGAAGAACGGACGGCTCTCCGCGGGAGTGAAGTCTTCCTGGCTCAGCGGCAGCGACAGTGAGATCGCGCGGGACCGTTGCGTGTAGCGGAAGGAATACTCACGGGACCGCTCGTCCACGCGCTCGAGCCTCCCGATCTCTTGCTCATCCCAGTAGACGCCGAGACTCATGTCTCACCGTGGCCGTGTACCTCCAGGCGCAAGCCCAGCGCCGCAAGGATCCGGGTCACCACGTCCAGTCGCACAGTAGGCTCGCCGTGCTCGACGCGGTGGACGGAGCGGACCCCGACGCTGGCGACCATGGCGAGCGTCCGTTGATCGATGCCCTGGCGGCCCCGCTCCTCGCGTACGCGTTGTCCGATCTTTTCTGAGGTGGTGATGTCTAGTGTATGCATCTGCACGATTGCGCATATTGTACCTAGGAATGGCTGTATCGACACAATAATGCGCGTTCGCGCAGATTACTGCGTTGTGCCTGTTTCTACGCATTGATCGGTGCGATCACGCAGATGGGCGGTCACGCGACCCTGAGCCTAGAGCGCGCTCAGCTCGAGCGCGAGCCGGCCTTCGCCCGCGCACGGTCTCGTTCCACGAGCAGCGCGAACGTGGGGCATGCGCGGGCCGCGCGGATGGCGTGCTCGACCTGCGAGCCGTGCAGCGGCTCGCCGTCGACGATCGGGTAGCCCCACTCGTCGAGCGTGATCCGCTCGGGCAGCAGCTCGGCGCACATGCCGTGCGCCTCGCACGCGATCGGGTTGACGCGCACGGTCTGGCTCATCGCCGAGGCTCCAGGTCGCGAAGCGTCTGGTCGCTGACCTGTCGCAGCGGCAGCGGCAGCTCGGGCGCGCGGCCGCAGCTCTCGCACGGGCCATGGCGCGCGTGGTCGGCGAACTCCGTCTGGAAGGCCTGCAGCGAGCTGAGGATCAGGTTGAGCGCGCCGTCGGGGTGGCCGCACGCGCCACGACGCGCGACGAGCGAGGCGAGGCGGTCGATGCGCTGGGAGACCCTCGCTCCGGCGACGCCCGCGGCGATCTCCTCGATGGTTCCCGCGAGCGCGTCCAGGCCGTGCACGCACGGGCCGCACTGACGAGTGCTCTGGTTCGCGAGCCACCGCGCCACGCGCGCGTTTTCCGCTACTGGGCAGGCAGCCTCGGAGAGCAGCAGCACTACGCCCGCTCCGAGCGTCGCTCCGTGGGGTGCGAGGTGCTCCTTGGAGAGTGCGACTCCGCGCAGGCGCTCGCCGGCGATCCACGTGCCCGCGTAGCCGCCCACGAGCGCTCCGCGCACCCGCGCGGTGGGCCCGCCGCCGGCGTCGATGAGCGAGGCGAGCGACGCGCCGTGCTCGATCTCATACACCCCGGGGTGGGCGACCGGCCCGCACAGCGTGACGAGCGTGGAACCGGGCTGGGCGCTCGTCCCCAGCTGGCGGAACCAGTGCGCGCCGTGGCGGGCGATCAGCGCCATGTGGGCGAGCGTCTCGACGTTGTTGATCAGCGTGGGGCGCTTGCGCACGCCCTGCTCGAACATCATCGGCGGAGTGAACAGCGGCTTGGCGGGCCCGCCGTTTAGGTAGTTCACGAGCGCCGACTCCTGGCCCGCCGCATAGTGGCTCGGCACGGTCGTGAGGTTGATGCGGGGCGAGGCGCCCGCGGAGGCGCGTGCCTGGCGTTCCTCGATTGCCCGGGCGACGCTTTCGACGCTCGCGCCGGCGGTTTCGCACACGCACACGATCAGCTCGTCCGCGTCGACCGCTTCGGCCGCGGCGACGGCACCGTCGAGCACGAGGTGCGGCAGCGTCTCAAGCAGCGTGCGGTCCTTGAGGCTCGCGGGCTCGCCCTCGGCTCCGTTCGCCACCACGATCGCGCGACCGCGTGCCGACGCGACCGCCTGCAGCTTCCTTGCCATCGGGAAGCCCGCGCCGCCGTGGCCGAGCAGCCCCGCGCGCTCGACCTCCTCGATCATCGCTTGGGCGTCCTCGCGCGCACGCCTGCGCTTGCCGCTGCGCACGGGAGCGAGAGGGCCGTGGACCGCGAGGTGTTCTTCGAGGCTCAGCGCGCCGTGTTCGCGGATTCCCGCGAGCAGCCGTGGCAGCGCGGGGGCGTCGACGGGCTCGTGAGAGGGGGGGCGCACTTCGGTGATTGTCGTCGGGGACGCGCTCATTTGCTCTTCTTGGTTGTCGAGGCGTGGGCGTGGGGTAGGAGCGCGGTCGGAGTTCCAGAGCGACGCGCCCATTCCGAGCCGAGTGGGCCCTGGGGGAGCCACAGCACGAGGAACAGCGAGAACGCCCCCGCTCCGCCGAGCGCCGCTCCGCGGACCGGCAGGTTCTCGGGCCAGCCGGCGACGACCCTGGCGAGGACGGCCGCGATGACGATCGCGATGCACAGGACGGAGAGCGCGAGCAGCCACGTGAATTTCACGTCGCTGCCGGTGCCGAGGCCGTGCAGGAGCGCGATCGGCCAGCTCGCGTACGTGAGCCAGTGGATCGCGCGCCAGGTGCCGTAGCCCATCCGCTGGCGCAGCAGGCTCGTGGCGATCACCGCGAGGATCAGATCGAAGGAGACCGCGCCGAGGCCGAGCCAGAACGGCCGATAGGAGCCCGCGAACGGAACCACCGAGTCCAAAAGCGAGATCGGCGCGAAGCTGTCGAGCACGGAGGTGAGGATGTGCAGCACCAGGAAGGTGAACGCAAGCAGCGACACGTTGCGGTGCAGCGAGTCCACCACGAAGCGCGGCCAGCGCGGGGTGCTCCAACGCTTCACGTCGGCGACGCCGAGCGCGATCGCGAACGTGAGCAGCAGCAGCGCGACCGCGCCCGTCGAGCGGGTGAGATACCAGTAGAGGCTCGTGCCGCTCGCCGCGATCGGGAGGCTCATGCCGCCAAGGCCCTCTCCACCGGCCAGCCGCCGACGGTCGTGACGTTGCCCCGCCAATCGAGCAGGCGGGCCGGCAGCTGCTGCTCGGCGAGCCACGATGGCGCGCGGTCGCCACGCACGAGCGCCGCGGTGGTGGCGATGTTCGCGTCCGCGCAGCTTTCCGCGGCCACGCTCACGGTGCGCCACGTGTCGCGCACCGGCGCTCCCGTGCGGGGGTCGATGATGTGGTGCATCGTGTGTCCGGCGTGGCTCCAGCGGCGCACCGCGGTGCTCGAGGTCGCCAACGCGCCGGATTGGATCGCGATCGTCTGGCCGGGTGCGGAGGGGTCGCTGCGGTGATCGTCGGTCACTCGGATCCGCCAGTCGCCCGCGGGAGGCTGACCGGCGGTGGCGATGTCGCCGCCGATCGAGACCAGAGCGCCACAGCCCGCTGCCGCCGCTGCTGCCGCCGCCGCGCGGTCGGCCGCCCATGCTTTCGCGGTCGCGCCGAGGTCGAGCGTGATCCCCGCGGGCATGCGGACCGTCCCGCTGTGGCGATCGAGCGTGATCGCGCGCCAACCGCTGATGACGCGTGCGGTCACCCTCACGTCGCGCTCGGGCTCGCCCACCGGTGGGGCGAGCTGATGCCAGTCGCGGTCGTAGCCGGCGAGCTCGAGCGCGCGCCCGACGGTCGGGTCGACGTCGCCGTCGGTCAGCTCCGCGGCTCTGACCGCGAGCTCGAGCGCCTCGAAGAGCAGTGCGCTGACCTTCCGCGAACGGCTCGCTTGCGCGTTGATACGCGAGATCTCCGAGTCTGCCCGGAAGCGACTGCACGCCCGATCGACGGCCGATAGGTCCGCCTCCACCGCGGCGCGTGCGGCCGCGATTCCGTTTGGGTCGGTGAGGCGCAGCACGACGGTCGTACCCAGCGCTTCCCACCTGGCGGTGGGGAGCTGCTCTGGCGCGCCGTGGGCGGCGCCCATCAGGAGCCTCCCGAGACGACCGGACCCGATTCTTCCGCCGGCGCTGGTTCGGGCGCTGCTTCCTGCGTCGGTTCGGGGGGCGCTTCCTGCGCCGGCGCCGATTCCTGCGTCGGTGCGGATTCCTGTTCCGGGGCGGGTTCCTGCGCGGGCGCGGATTCGTTCGTCGGAGCGGATTCCTGGGGAGTCGATTCGTGTGAAGGTTCTTCCGTCGGCGTGGTTGGTGTCTGGGCCGGCGCTTTGAGCACGCCGGTGGAGGTGCCGGTGGAGGTCTTGGGTGCTTTGTGGTGAGCGGCCGCGCTCTTGCTCTTCGCGTTGTGCTTGGTCGCTTTTCCAGAGAATGCGCTCGCAGCGACATCGGAGAGAATCCCGGTGAGGACGATGCTGCCGGCGATCATCCAGCGGGTGAGCCGGTTGAGCTCGCGCAGCGCCGCATCTCGCGTGTGAGTTGTGTGTATGTGCATTTGGGCTAGTGGTCGTGGAACAGGTTCGTGTTGTGCAGCCACGGCCCGAATTCGGGGATCACGAGGATCGCGAGCACCACCCCCGCGACGAGTGCGCCGGCGAGCGCGAGTGTGCGTCCCGACCGTCCTGTCACATCACCGGTGAGACGAGCCGAGGGTGAATAATCGGCACGCAGCGCGTGCGGCAGCTCGATGAGGTGGCCAAGCACGTGAAGTGCGAAGAAAGCGCTCCAGAGGATGAAGCTCACCTTGTGTACCGGCAGCAACGTGTCGCGCGAGGAGGGGCCGATGAACAGCAGCGCCACCCCGCTGGCGAGCACCACGACGGTGGTCAGCACCATCATCGGCGCGAGCATCCGCAGCAGCGTCGGCGGCGGCCCCTTGCGGCGGTAGACCGGGTCGTGGGTGTAGTAGCGGATGAACCTGTAGCCGGTGCTGGCGAGCTTGAGTAGGACCGGTGGGATCAGCAGCATCCCGACGAACAGGTGCACCGACAGCAGTGGGCGCAGGCGCAGCAGCGTCAGGCCGATCACCGCCAGTAGCGCGATGAGGATCGCGCCGTTGACGGCGGTGAGGCGTTCGTTGCCGGTCGAGCCGCCACCCGTCAGGCGCCGATTTCGCGCCCGTGCGGGGTACCCGGCTGTGCGCGGGCTGGTTGTCTGCTGGTCGATGGCCATGGAGGCAGTGTGTTCATATTGACTAAGGATGGGGTAACTCCCGGATGAGAAACCTCATCGAATCGAGGGGCAGGAAAAGCGGCGCCGGTAGCGATGCATATCCTTGAGGCATGGCAAATGCCGTCGATGCCCCTGAGCCGCAGTCTGCGGGCATAGCCGTGGATGGCGGGGCTGCGGGCACTTCGTCGCACACGGCGAGCGTGCTCCTGATCGAGGACGAGCCGGGGATCGTCGATTTCGTCAGCCGGGGGTTCGAGGCGGAGGGCTTTGCCGTGCAGGCCGTGCTGGACGGCATCGAGGGAGAGCGGCTGGCGCTGAAGGGCGGCTTCGACGCGATCGTCCTCGACCTGATGCTCCCCGGGCGCAGCGGCCTCGAGATCCTGCAAGCCGTTCGCAGGGCGACACCGAGCGTGCCGGTGATCGTGCTCACCGCTCGCGGTGAGATCGAGGACCGCGTCGAGGGACTCGAAGCGGGCGCAGTGGACTACCTGGTCAAGCCGTTCTCGATGGCGGAGCTCGTCGCGCGCGTGCGCGCCCAGCTGCGTGTGATCGCGCAGGCGTCGTCGAGCTCGCTGGCGGCGGAGGGCATCGAGGTCGATCTGCTGAGTCGCAAGGTGCGCCGCAACGGACGTTCGGCCGCGTTGTCGACGACCGAGTTCGAGTTGCTCGTGTACCTCCTGCGCAACCACGGCAGAGTCGTCTCGCGCGAGGAGATCCTCAGCTCCGTGTGGGGCTACGAGCACGATCCCGCGACCAACGTTGTGGACGTCTACGTCGGATATCTGCGGCGCAAGCTCGGCCAGCCTGGCGATCCCGCTCCGATACACACCGTGCGAGCCGTCGGATATAGGCTCGGCGGCGGCGCCTGAGAATCGTGCGCGAGATCCTCGCGCGCCTGCGCCCCAGGGGACTGCGCTGGCGCCTGGCCGGCTGGCTGACGCTGGTGACCCTGATGTGCACGGCGATCGTTTTCGTGGCGGTGTATCGCGGCACCGCCACCCAGCTGCGCCATCAGATCGACCAGGAGCTGGGCGGCGACGCGAGCGAGCTGACGGACAACCTCACGCTCACACAGGCGCGTACCCCCCGCGGCGTCGCCTCGGCCGCGGCCCGCTATGTACGCAACCAGCCGTTCAGTGCCAGCTCGACCCTGTTGTTCGTGCTCGTGTCGGGCGCTCCCACCAGCACCAACCGCCCCGAGCTGTTCTCGCGCGTCCAGCCGGACGACGGCGAGAGCACGGCCGCGCAGGAAGCTGAGAACCGCCTTTCGACGCGCCTGCAGACGGCACATCAGGGGTACTCGACGGTGGCTCTTCCCGATGTCGGCGACCTGCGTCTGCTCAAGCGCGTGGTGCGCGTTCGTGGCGGTCTTGCGGTGACCGTGGGGGTCGGTGAGCCCCTCGCCGCGGTCGCCCACGCCCAGCGAAGCGTCGCCGGCGCGTTCGTGCTCGCAGGCCTGCTGGCTCTCGCGGGGGCGATCTTGGCCTCCTACTTCCTGGGCGCTCGCCTGTCGCGTCCGCTGCGCAGGATGGCCGCCGTGGCCGCGCGGGTGGACGCCGGCGACCTGCACCCGCGGATACACGACTCGGGCGGGGAGGGCGAGGAGGTGAAGGTGCTGGCGGATGCCTTCAACCACATGCTCGACCGACTCACCGACGCGTTCGCGGGCCAGCGTGCGTTCGTGGCCGACGCGTCGCACGAGCTGCGCACGCCGCTGACGGTGATTCGCGGACAGCTCGAAGTGCTGGCGGCGCAGAGCAACCCGTCCGGGGAGGAGGTGCGCCGGGTGGAGCGCTTAGTGCAGGCTGAGATCGCCCGCGTCAGCCGCCTGGTCGACGACCTGCTGCTGCTGGCCAAGACGGAGCACACGGAGTTCCTGCGGGTGGAGAGCGTCGAGCTCGCCGACTACGTTCGCGAGCTGTGGGATGGTACGAGCCTGATCGCCGATCGCCGCTTCGAGCTCGATCGCGTGCCCGGGGGCGTGCTCCGGGCCGACCCCGATCGCCTCGCGCAGGCGCTGCGCAACCTGCTCGGCAACGCGATCGACCACACCTCTCCGGGAGTGGGGCTGGTTCGCATGCGCGTCGAGCGGGCTCCTCGCGGGCGAGTACGGTTCCTGGTGGAAGACGACGGTCCCGGTATCCCGGTGGATCAGCGCGAGCGGATCTTCGGTCGCTTCCATCGCACCGATGCGGCGCGCGACCGCAAGTCTGGAGGGACGGGCCTGGGGCTGGCGATCGTACGCGCGATCGCCGATGCGCACGGCGGCACGGTGACCGCCGGCGCCTCGCCCGAGGGCGGCGCAAGTATCGAGCTCGAGCTGCCCGGCTTCACGCCGGCGCGCGAGCGTGCCACCGCTTCCGCCTAGCGTCAGTCGTCGACCGGCAGCCGGTAGCGACGGGTGCGCGAGTCCTGTTCGAGCAGGCCCACCGCCAGGAGCGTGGTCATGTAGCGGTGCGTCGTGCTCGCGCTCATCCCCAAGCGCGCCGCGATCTGGGTCACCGCCACGGTGCTCCCGTCCGTTGGGAAGCACGCCAGCACGAGCAGGCCGAGCAGTAGCGAGCGCGACAGGCGGGGGCTCTCGGAGAGCGCTTCGAAGTCCGGCGGCGGCGCCTGACTGTCCGCCAGCCCACGCATCAGGTTGGACGCGAAGTCCCGCGACGACGCGCCGCGGATGATGCGGTCGATCTGCTTGCTGGTGAGCTCTATCGAGATTGAATTGTCGTCTGTCACTGAGACCCGATCGTGCGATCAAACGTGAGCCGGACGCCAGGGACGCCCGGCTCACTCACTGGCGAGACGAGAGCGGGAATCTGGACTTGGATACGCAGAAGGACAGCGTTTCGATCCAGTGTCACGCACCTATGATCATGTCGATGGTGCGAATCCGCGACAAGGGGAAAGTCCAATACTTGACTCTCGAGTAACTTATGGCGAATCGTCTAAGAGGCCGTTTTCTAACTGTCGACGATCGGGTCGGTGAGAAGCCGACCGGCCTCGCGTCGCATGCGCAGGATGAGCATCGTGGGCTTCGCCAACGCACCCATGGCATCCAGCACATGTCGCGCCACGACTCTCGCGCTGGGAGTCAGCGCTCCTGGCGCCGAGAGGTAGTAGCTACTCATCGCCGCGAGGATCAGCGCATGCTGGATGCTCCCGGATATCGACTCGGTGGCCTGCATGGCGCGGGTCGCGATCGAGCCGAGGCGTGCAGCCATTTCCTCGATCGACACGTAGTGATCGACGAGGCTGTGATGGCCGGCCTCGCGATCCGCGGCCTGGTCGATCAGGCTGTCGAGCAACTGGTTGAGGGAGCCAATCCATGGGAAGTAGGCGCTGTCCATCGCGCTGGCCTCACTTGCGTCGAGCGCGGGCTGTGCGGCTGCCGCGATGAGAGGAAGGAGGGTGAGCGAGGAAGCCGCGCCGGCTGCCGTCTCCCACCAGCGCAGTCCAGTTCCAGTGGGCGTCAGGTCCGAGGCCCACCGCGCGAGCGCCATGACCTCTCCGCGAGGATCGTGGTTGAGGCTCTGGTAGGCGGCCATGCGTCGCGCGGCCCGCAGCGCATCGTCTGCCACTGTGTCGTAGGACGGGAGCGTGGCGAGTGCCTCTCTGCAGGTGCCGACGAGGTATGTGATGTAGCCGTTGTCGCATTTGCCCGCATGGAACTCGTAGTAGTCGGGCTGCTCGATGTGTGGATCGAGCGCCGCGAGCAGCGCCAGGTGAAGCCGCTCGCCATTCGCCAGCGGGTCGCTGTTGGGCTCCTCGGCGAGCGAGTCGACGTATTCGTAGGCGATTTGGAACGCGATGCTGGCGCGCACCACCTGCGCCCGGTGGGCGCGGGGTGCGAGCACGGCGAACGCCGCAGCCCCGTCGAGATTGCCACGCTCGGCATGTTGGGTGGCCAGGGCTTGGCGTCGCAGTCCCGGGTCCGGGATTCGAAGCGCTTGTCGATGCCAGTGGCGCAGCTCGCGTTTGACCTGGGGGAAGATCTCGAGCCAATACTTTGCGGCTGCGCCCGAAAACGCTCTGGCCAGACCTAATCGACTCCTGGGGTAGCCGGCCACAGGAACAGTTTCGGCCTGCGGTATCGGTTACTACACATTTACTCCTGAAGACTCGTACGCGCTGGTGCACGCGCGGCCGCAAGTCCGGGTACCGCGATCACGGCCAGTGCGATCGCCGCGAGCGACGCGAGCGTGATCGTCACTTCCTTCACGTCCACCGCGAATGGCGCAGGAGAGCCGGTCGTCAGCCGCAGCCAGCGGCTTGCGAGCGCGTGGCCGTAGACGCCCGCGACCGCTCCGATCGAGCAGCCCACGCCGAGCACGAGAGTGCTCTCGAGCAGCAGTGCCCGCCAGAGCTGTTTGGTGTCGTAGCCCTGGATCTTCAGCGACGCGAGTCGAGCGCGCCGCTGCCAGATCGCGGCGCTCAACGCCGACGCGACCGCGAGGGCCGCGGCAATCAACAGCAGGCTCGCGATCTCGCTGAGAGCCTGAAGTCCCTGACGTGAGGCTTGCGCGTATTCGGCGCTACGTTCCGGGAAGCTTTGGACTGTCAGCCCTGGACGGTTGCCGAGCGCTCGCGCCACCGCGAGTCTGGCGATCGAGGCGGGAATCCCTGGCTTGAAGTTGACCTCGATCGCGGTTGGATCTTCATGCTGCCAGTAGCGGCTGTAGTCGGCGGCGCTCACGACCACACCACCGGGAGGCCATCCCAGGTTCGTCGTGATCGCTGCGACGCGCAGGTGCGCCTGTCCGGTCGGTGTCGGCAGTGAGAAGGATTGATCGATGCCGAGGTGGTGTTCCTGGGCAAAGCCGTCCGGCACGGTCGCCCATCCCGTCCCGCGCAACAGTCGCGTGGCATTCGTGAGGCTTCCCTGCTCCATCTGGGTGGCCGGGATCGGGCTGCCGTCCGCGGGGGATCTCGCGATGATCCATATCCGACGCGCCCCGACGTCGAGAAACCCGCCGTGGTAGGTGCGTGCCGATACGACGCCCGCGACGCGCGCGATAGCCGCGGTCTCGCCTTCTTCGTGAAAGCTGTTGGTGATCCCGGGGTCGTTCCCGCCGGTCGTCACCCACACATCTGCCGATTGGAGATATTCGTTGAAGTTGATCTCCAGGCCGCGGACGAGATCGGCACGAGCTCCTCCGATCGCGACACTCCCGTAGACCGCGAGCGCCGCGATGCCCGCGAGCGCCACCGAACGAGTGGTGACCGCACGCAGCTCCGACACGACGACGATCAGTGCGCTGCTGCGAGCACGCTCGCCGATCCATCGCAGCGCCCGGGAGACCACCGCGAACGCGATCGGGAGCGCGCAGAGAGTCGTCACCGCGAGAGCCACGCCGCCCAGGACCGTCAAGCTCGCTTCCACCAGGACGAGTGCCGTGATCAGGCTCGCGAGGCCGACACCGACGAGCGCGAGCTTCAGGGTGGTGCGCCGCGTGAGGACCTCGTTGCCGCCGGAGCGATCCCGGAAGATGGCGTCTGTGGGGCGGTTGGGGCGCAGGTCGAAGACGGGGGAGACCGAGACGAGGATCGTCGCGACCACACCGCATCCCAGCGCCAGGAGCACCGTTTCCGCGTGCAGGATCTCCTGGCTGCCGATCGGGAACGCGGTCGTCAGATAGGAGGGAATGCTGTGGAAGGAGGCGTGGGCGAGCAGGTCACCGAGCAGTACGCCGACAGCCGAGGCGAAGAGGCCGAGGACGATCGCCTGAAAGGCGAGCAGCGCGAGGATCTGGCGCCAGTCGTATCCCTGCATGCGCAGATCCGCGACGAAGCGCCGACGCTCCGGCACGGTTAGCAGCATCGCGTTGACGGCCAGCAGGAAGCCGACCATCACGCTGATCGCCGCGAACAGCGACGTCGACTGGTCGTTGGGCTTCGCGGCTTGATCGAGCAGGCGCAGTTCGTTGTCGGCCGGCAGGACGTCCAGCCGTCCAGCGGCGAGGGTGCGCAGCTCGCCGGCCAGTAGGCGATCCGCGCCCCGCAGCGGCTCGTAGTAAACCTGCGTCACACGACCTTTGAGCCCTGTGAGGCGCTGCGCTACGGGTAGCTGTGTGATCGCGATCGGGCTGGATGCGAGCGCACCGACCTTGGAGTCGCTCAGCACAGCCGCGACCCTGATGCGGCTCGCGTATCCGCGAGCAAAGACCGTTACCTGCCCACCGACCTTCGCGCCTGTGGCGACGGCGACGCTCGACGGCAGGATCAGTCCGCCGCCGACGCCGATCGCCTCTAGGCCGGAGGCGAGTCCGCCGGCTACACGGATGCCGGCCAGGCCGGAGGCCCGGCTTGAGTCCTGTCCGCCCAGGCCATTCAACAGCGCCACCGCGGGCGTCACGCCCAGCAGTTGCACCGATTGACGGCCACGCGGGCCGACCATCGCGATGTTCTGTCGGAGCACCGGCGCAGCGACCCGCACCCCCGCGAGATGCTCGCTCGTGCTCGCCAGCCTCATGTCGAACCCGCTGGAGGAGCGTGCCGCGAGCTGGATGCGGGCAGAGCCGATGACCCTGTGGAGCAGCTCGGCCGCCGAGCTCGTCAAGCTCGTGTTCGCAACGAGCACTCCTAGCACCAGCGCGACCCCGATCGCGATGCCGCTGGCGGCGAGCAGCTCCTGGACCCCATGGGAGCGCAGTCGAACTCGATAGAGATGGACCTGCATGCTGAGGCGTACCCCCGCGAAGCGGGGGCGCGGACTCCCGCTCACGAGGAGGTCGCTGCCAGCTCTGAATCCATCCCGTCGATCAGTTGTCCGTCGCGCAGCGTGTACACGCGATCGACGAACCGTGTGGCTTCGAGGTCGTGAGTGACGAGCACTCCGGGAATCGAGCGTTCGTGGCAGACGTCGCGCATCAACCCGAGTATCTCCTGGCTGCGCTTGGAGTCGAGATTGCCGGTCGGCTCGTCCGCCAGCAGCAGTCGCGGATCGCTGACGAGGGCACGGGCGATCGCGACCCGCTGTCGCTCACCCATCGAGAGCTGCTCCGGCGTGTGTTCCGAGCGCGCCGCCAAGCCGACGCGCTCGAGCCACGGCAGGGCCTGCGTGCGCGCCTCGCGCAGGGTGTAGCCGCTGCCGGTGAGCTTGATCGTGGCGTTGTCGAGCGCTGACGTATGGGGCATCAGGTGGAAGGACTGAAAGACGAAGCCCACATCCCGACGACGGTAGAGAGCACTGTCGCGCTCGGACAGCGCGCCCACGTTCTGCCCGTCGAACAGCACGCTGCCGTCGTCCGGCGGAGTGAGGCCGGCCGCCAGCATCAGCAGCGTCGTCTTGCCCGATCCGCTCGGGCCGTAGAGCGCCACGAACTCCCCGCTGGAAACCGACAGCGAGACCCGGTCCACGGCCGTGACGGTCTCCACGCTGGTGGCGTAGTGCTTGCTGACCTCGCGCAATTCGAGCGTGCTCACGGTGTCGATGGCTCCGGGTCGGGCAGTGGGGGTTTCGGCAGGCGTGCGAGCATGCCTCGCTCGTCGGTCGAGCACAGTTCGCCTTCGGAGATCGACATCAGCACGTCGAAGCCGCTCAGTGCCGCCATTTCCTCAGAGGCGACGAGCAGCGCCATGCCACGCTCCCTCGCCACCGAGCGCAGCAGTTCATGGAACTTGCCGCGGTCGCCGGGGCTGGGCATCGCCGCCGGTTCGTCGAGCACCAGCAGGCGCGGCTCTCGGGCAAGTGCTCGCGCGAGCATCACCCGCGTGCGTTCGGTCAGTGACAGCGACACGGTCATCTTCTCGGAGGCCTTCTCGTCGATGTCGACGTGGTCGAGGATCCGCAGCGCCTTATGCCTGGCTTCGCGCATCGTCAGTCCCTGACTGCCGAGCGAGGTGGCGACGTGGTCGGCGATGCTCTCGCCGGGGTTCGCGAGCCAGTCGTCCGCGCACATGAACGCGATCGCTCCGCGCAGCAGTCGGCCTCGCTGCGCGGAGGTCATGTCCGCCATGTCGTGGCCGTCGAAGCTGACCGATCCCGAGTCCGGCGAGGCGACTCCGGCGGCCATGCGCAGCAGCGTGGACTTGCCGGAGCGGCGGGAGCCGTAAACGCCGACCGACGCGCCGGGCTCGATGTCGAGCGAGACGCGGTCGAGGACGAGGATCTCCCGCCCGCCGTCCGGGTAGCGCTTGGTCACGTTCAGGAATGAGAGCAGCGGCGTCATCGCACCGTTAGCCCTACGAGTTGTGTTCCAGGAACTCGTTGATCCGCTGTCGGGTCCGCGTCGCCCAATCCACTTCCGTCTGCAGTTGCGCGTAGACGGCGTCGCGCGTGCACTCCATGCACAGCGCCGCCCACGAGCGTGCATAGAAGTCCGAGGGACAGACCAGCTGAGCGAGGACCAAGCACTCGCGCTCGTAGGCTCGCAGCGCGATCAGCAGGCGTGGCGCGTCCTGTGGTCGCGCGACAGACAGCTTGGCCTGCAGGCCAAGTCGCACCGGCTCTCGCGGCAGCAGCGTTTCCATCCACGTCGTGAGAGCCTCGGAGGTCTCCTCCGTTGGGTGGTACACGAGATGCGTCCGTCGCTGGTTGCTGCGCTTGGGCTCGTCGCGCGAGCTCGCGAGGCCTGTGCGCTCGAGCTGCTCGAGCAGGCGGTAGACGTCGTTCGTGTCGACGCGCCACGTCTCGCCCAGCCGTGCGGCCAGCCGGTTGGCCAGATCTCCTCCGTGGCCCGGGCGTTCGAGCAGCAGGCCGAGCAGCGCGCCTCGCAGCGGCGTCGATGCCCCCCGCATCCACTTAGTCTTCTCCGGACTTACGCTTGCCATTCGCTTCCTCGTCTCAGGAAATGGTACGTGGAAGATACATCACCGCGAGGGCGCCTACCGAACTGTTCCGACAGGTAGTCACCGTTGGGTCGAGCCCTGCGCCGCGCTCACGACCAGGAGCGCGCGCAGAGCGTGTCCGATTACGCCATATTGAGACGGTGGATCGCGAATCGGAGAGGCCCCTCGTCAGCCCGGGCCTGTACTTCAGCCATCCGGCGTGCCTCGAGCACGACCCGCGCGTGCACTCGCCAATGCATCCCGACACGCCGGAGCGTCTGATCGCGCTCGAACGGGCACTCGCGGAGCGTGACTGGCTGGGGTGGGAGCGGCGCGAGGCGCCCGCCGCGAGCGTCGAGCAACTGCAGCTGGTGCACTCCGCGCGACACGTGAGCTCGATCATGGATCTGTGCGCGGCCGGCGGCGGCGCGATCGACCCCGATACGTTCGTCGGCGAAGAGTCGTTTCGCGCGGCGCTGCATGCAGCCGGTGGTGCGTGCGAGATGACGCGCGCGCTCCTGGCCGAAGAGGCGCGTGTGGGGTTCTGCGCGGTCCGGCCGTCGGGTCACCACGCCGAGCGTGAGCGCGCGATGGGCTTCTGCCTGTTCGACAACGTCGCCGTCGCGGCTGCCTCGGCGATCGCCGATCTGGGATTGAGCAGGGTGTTCGTGCTCGACTGGGACGTGCACCACGGCAACGGCACCGGGGAGATATTTCGCGAGCGCGACGACGTGCTGTTCGCGAGCATCCACCAGCAGGGGCTGTTTCCCGGGAGCGGCCCGCTCGACGACGTTGGCTCGGGTCCGGGAGAGGGCTACACGATCAACCTGCCGGTGCCCGCGGGCTCGCGCGAGCCGCTGTGGCTCGCGCTGCTGGAGCGCGTGATCCTGCCCTCGGCGGTCGCGTTCGAGCCCGAGCTCGTGCTCGTCTCCGCGGGCTTCGACGCGCACGTCGAGGACCCGTTGGCCGACTGCGCCCTGGAGACGCGCTCCTTCCCGGAGATGGCGATGCGCGTGCGCGATATGGCGCTCGCCTCGGGCATCCCGCTTGGGGTGGTGTTGGAGGGCGGCTACAACCGGCGCGTGCTGGCCGAGTGCGTCTGCGCGACGCTGCCGGCTCTCGCGGGCGAGGGGCAGCCGCGCGAGGCGACGTTCGAGCCGTCGTCGGACGATCCGGGATCGCTGGTGGAGCGCGCCGTCGCGAAGCTCGCTTGCCACTGGCCGCTCTGAGCGCCAGCTCGGCCGTCAGCCGAAGAACAGCTCGGCGGTCTCGTAGAGGGCTGGGTCGAGCAGCTTGGGTTTGCGCAGCGCCTCCTCGAGTTCGACCTCGACGATCTCGCTGCCGCTCAAGCCCACCATCGTGCCGAAGCGTCCCGCGGCGACAGCGTCCATCGCGGCCACGCCGAAGCGCGTTGCGAGGACCCGGTCGAACGCCACGGGCGTGCCCCCGCGCTGTACGTGCCCGAGGATCGTCACGCGCGTCTCATAGCCGGTGCGCGCCTCGATCTCCGCCTCGAGGGTGACGCCGATCCCTCCCAGGCGCACGTGTCCGAACGCGTCCGCGGTCGTCCCGGCCCGCGTCTGCAGGGTGCCTTCGCGCGGCTTCGCTCCCTCGGCGGCGACCACGATCGAGAAGCTGCGCCCCCGCTCGTGGCGGCGGCGGACGTATGCCACGACCTCGTCGATGTCGAACGGGCGCTCGGGCACGAGGATCGCGTCGGCGCCTCCCGCGATGCCCGCGTGCGTCGCGATCCACCCGGCGTGCCTGCCCATCACCTCGACGACCATCACGCGGTCGTGGGACTCGGCGGTCGTGTGCAGACGGTCGATCGCGTCGGTCACGATCTGAACGGCGGTCTGAAAGCCGACCGTCACGTCGGTGCCGCCGAGGTCGTTGTCGATCGTCTTGGGCACGCCCACCACCGGCACCCCCTCGCGGTGCAGGCGCAGGGCCACCCCGAGCGTGTCCTCGCCGCCGATCGGGATCAGCGCGTCGACGCCGCGGCTCTTCAGAGTGCGCACGATCTGCGCGGTCCCGTCGGCGCCGTCCGCGTAGGGGTTGGTGCGCGAGGTGCCGAGAATCGTCCCGCCGCGTGGGAGCAGGCCGACGGTGCTCTGCAGCGTCAGCTCGTCAGCCTCGTCGTCCAGCAGCCCGGCCCAGCCGTGGCGGAACCCGACGAATCGATGCTCGCCGCGGGCCGAGCCGCTGCGGACGACCGCGCGGATGACGGCGTTCAGTCCGGGACAGTCGCCTCCTCCGGTGAGCAGCCCGATGCAAGCCATCGTTGGACGGTAGCGCTTGCGGGAACAGGCGGCGGGGCCGTCGGAGTGGCGGCTCGGCGCGCGTCAGTCGCCGTAGGTGCGCCTGACCGCTTCGACTTCGGGAAGCGCGTGCATGAACGCGTCGAGCATCCGCGGGTCGAAGTGTGTGCCGCGCTCGGCCTGCATGGTTTTGAGCGCCAGACTCACCGGGAACGCCGGACGGTAGACGCGATCGGAGGTGAGCGCGTCGAACACGTCCGCGATCGCCGCGATGCGGCCCTCCTCTGGGATCTCCTCGCCGGAGAGCTCGCCCGGATAGCCGCTGCCATCCCAGCGCTCGTGATGGGTGAGCGCGATCGTCGCGCCAATCTGCACGACCTCGGAGGTCGAGCCCGTGAGCATCTCGTGGCCGATTTCGGCGTGCGTCTGGATCACCTCGAACTCCTGCGGCGTGAGCTTGCCCGACTTGCGCAGGATGCTGTCGGGGATCGCGACCTTGCCCACGTCGTGCAGCTGGCTGGCCAGGCGCACGACCTCCCGGTGGCGCTCGGACAGGCCGAGCTCGCACGCGAGGATCTCGCAGTAGGAGCTCATCCGCTGCAGGTGGTGCCCGGTCTCCTCGTCGCGGAACTCCACCAGTCGCGCCAGGCGCAGGATCGTCTCCGCCTGCGAGGCCCACACCATGCTCTCGGACAGGTGCAGCTCCTGCAGCGCGTGCTCGAGCTTGTAGCTGCTGTCCTGCACGGCGTTCTCGAGCGTGCTCACCATCTGCTGGCGGTCGGCCTCGCTGCGGCGGCGGTGCAGTGCGTTGGCGACGTTGATCAACAGCTCCCCCGATCTGACCGGCTTGACCATGTAGCCATACGCGCCGTGCTCGATCGCGCTCATCGCAAGCTGCTGGTCGTCCTCGCCCGTGACCATCACCACGGCCGTGGCAGGGAACGAGGAGCGGATGTGGCTCAGGAGCTCCATCCCCGACTCGCCTGGCATGCGGACGTCGAGCAGGACGAGCGAATAGGCGCTCTGCTGTAGACGTTCGCGTGCCTCGGCAGCGTCGCCCGCGCTGTCGCACGCGTAGCCGCCGTCGCTCACCACCCGCTCGGCCCAGCGCCTCAGAGGCACGTCGTCATCCACGATCAGCAGCTCCGTCATCGTTCCTCCCCGCCGGCTTGCCGGCTATTGCTCTGCGCATCGGATTCGAGGACCTGGCGCACCTTTTCCAGCAGGTCCGCTCCCGCGAACGGCTTCTCGATCAGAATCACGCCCGGCTCCAGGTGTCCGCCCGCGTCGAGGATCGGCTGGGCGAAGCCGGACATGAACATCACCCGGATCGACGGTCGCATCTGCTTAATCTGCTCGGCGAGCTGCGGGCCGTGCATCACCGGCATGATCACGTCGGTCAGCAGCAGGTCTATGCCTTCCAGCGACTTGCCGGCGAGCGCGAGTGCCTCGGCGCCGTTGGTGGCGCTGAGGACCTGGTAGCCGCTGCTCGTGAGGATCCGTTCGATGACCTCGCGCAGAGCCTGCTCGTCCTCCACCAGCAGGATCGTGGACTTGCCGCGCAGGCGCTCGCGATCGATCTCGACAGGGGCGCGGGTCGGACTGCGATCGGTCGCGGGCAGCAGCGCGGTGAACGTCGTGCCGATGCTGGACTCTGAGTAGATCCGCGCCTGCCCGCCGGCCTGTTGGACGATGCCGTAGACGGTCGCGAGTCCGAGCCCGGTCCCCTGGCCGGCGGGCTTGGTGGTGAAGAACGGGTCGAAGGCACGTTCGATGACGTCGTGCTCCATGCCCGTGCCGTTGTCGCTGACACGCAGGCGAACGTAGGGGCCGGGAGACAGCTCGGGTCGGTGATGTGTGTAGTCGGCGTCGATGTCGAAGTTGGCGGTGTCGATCGTGAGCGTGCCGCCGTTCGGCATCGCATCGCGGGCGTTGATGGCGAGGTTGACGAGCATCTGCTCGAGCTGCCCCGGATCGATGAGGACCGATCGCAGGTCCGCGGCGAGTTCGCTGCGCAGGGTTATGTGCTCGCCGAGAGTGCGTGTGAGGAGCTGCTCGATGTCGGCAACCACCGTGTTGACGTCGACGACCTCAGGCTGTACCACCTCGCGTCGGGCGAATGCGAGCAGCTGGTGCGTGAGGTGCGCGGCCCGCTGCGCCGCCAGGCCGATCTGCTCGACGTCGGCCCGCAAGATGTGGCGCTTCTCCTCGCTCTCGCCCGCCGCGTCGAGATCCTCGGCGACGAACGCTGCGTAGTTGATGATCACGGCGAGCAGGTTGTTGAAGTCGTGGGCGACGCCGCCCGCAAGCTCGCCGAGGCTCTCCAGGCGCCGAACGTGGTGCAGCTGGTTGACCAGATGCTCGCGTTCGGCTTCGGCCTCGAGTCGCTCCTTCTCGCGCACGACCGCGATGCGATCACTGATGTCGCGGATGGCTGCCGTTGCGAGCATGTGGCCTTCGAGCTCGATGGTTCCCAAGCTGATTTCCGCCGGGAACTCGCTGCCGTCCAGCCGGCGTCCCGTCAGTTCCAGCCCGCTATCCATCGGGCGGGTATGCGGGTGGGAGAAGAAGCGGGCGCGGTGGCCGCGGTGAGCGGCCACGAAGCGCTCGGGCAGGAGGATCTCGAGCGGCTGACCGATCAGCTGCTCGTGGGAGTAGCCGAAGAGGGACTCGACTTGTTTGTTGGCGAGCGTGATCCCGCCGTCGGCGTCGATGCCCACGAACGCGTCCGGGACCAGGTCGAGCAGCGCTGCCTGCGAGGCGAGGCTCTGCGAGGCGGCTGTCGAAGGCAGGGCCGCGCCGTGAGCAGCCGTCTGGCCTGCAGCCTCAGGCCCGAGTCCTACTTCCTCGGCCTCCACCGTAAAGTCAGTATATACAAACTATTACGCAAAGACCCAAGAGTCAGATAGTCAGATCCCCTGTCCCGGCAGGAACTCGTTCGTGAACGGAGGCAACCCTCCGTTGGGGTCGTGGGAAAGCAGGCCGTGCGCGAACATCCACGCGCCGAACGTCGCCCACGCGGTCGGCTGCTGCCAGCCGTAGGGGTCGCTCGAGTCGGCGGGGAGGACCGCCGGCAGCGTCTGCTTGATCGATTCCAGCTGCAGCTTCGCTTCCAGCGACGGGTTGGCCTTGACGAGCAGCGCGGCCGCGCCGGACGGGTTCGCGCGCACCTCGTGCTCGCCGCGGGTGAGCGCCTGCAGGAACGCGCGCAGGTCCTGGCCGCGCGTGTGGGCCTCGTCTTCGCGCACGACCAGCACGAGCTCGTCATACGTGGGCACGCCCGCCTGATCGACGGGGATCACGACGGGATGCTTGTGCAGCAGGCGCAGTTGGATCCCCTCGTAGTTCCAGAAGCCGCCGAGCGTCGCGTCGACCCGTCCGGACAGCATCGCGGGCACGAGGTTGAAGCCGACGTTCGCTTCCTTCACACTGCCGGTGGAGACGCCCGCGTGCGCTAGCGCGGTGTGCAGCTCGGCCGTCTGGTAGGCGATCCCGGCCGTGCCGACGGTCTTGCCCGCGAGCGCGGACACGTTCGCGACGTGCTTGCCGGGAAGCGCGATGATCGACGTCAGGGGTCGCTGCACGAGCGCTCCGATCGACACGAGCTTCAGGCCGCGATCGCGGGCGAGCATCAGCTCGGGCTCGTAGGAGATCGCCATGTCGACCTTGCCGGCGGCGAGCAGCTTCAGCGGTTCGGCCGTTTCCGCGGGCGTCTCAGGCTCGACGCTCAGGCCGGCTCTGCGGAAGTCGCCGTTCGCGATCGCCGCATACAGAGGCGCGTGGTCGGCGTTGGGGAAGAAGTCGAGCATCACCGAGAACGGCTTGACCCCGGGCGCGGTGAGCGAGTCCTGCTTGCTGCCGCACGCTCCGAGCGCGAGCGCGCACGCAAGGCACGCGGCGGCGAGCAGCACGGTCGCGGGTCGACGGATCGCTGAGTCGGTCAAGGGATATCTCCTCGGGATTGGATGCTCCAGGGTGCAAGTCTGCGCTCGGCGACGGACAGCGCGTAGAAGCAGGCGATCGCGAAGGCGAACAGGACGGCCGTAGCCGCATAGGCCCGCGTCGTGTTGAAGGCGTTGATTTCGGCGATGATCTGGCGCCCCAGGCCGGGGTAGGCGCCGGTGGTCGGGGTCGTGGTCTCGGCGATGAACGCTCCGATCACACCAACCGCCAGCGCGATGCGCGCTCCGCTGAGCGCCGCCGGCAGCGCCGCCGGCAGCTCGGCGAGGCGGAACGCCTGCCAGCGTGAGGCGTCGAGCGTGCGCAGCAGCTTGGGCTGGTCGGGGTCCACCGTCGCGAGGCCGTCGACGGTGGTGACGAGCACCGGGAAGAAGCAGATCAGAGCGACCACCACCAGCTTGGGGAAGATCCCAAAACCCCACCAGAACACCAGCGGCACGCCGATCAGCGGGATCGGCAACGCCTGCGAGCCCACGGCCAGCGGGTAGACCGCGCGGCGCAGCAGCGGCGAGAGGTGGATGGCGACCGCGAGCGCGAATCCGCTCACGAGGGCCAGGCCGAGTCCCAGCACGACCTCCTCGGCGGTGACCGAGAAGTTGCGCCACAGGACGTTCGCGCTGTCCCACAGTTCCGTCGCGATCGCGTGGGGAGCCGGCAGCACGTCCGCTTCCACGCCCGAGAGCGCCACATACAGCTCCCACGCGCCGAGCAGCACCGCGGCGAGCACGAACGCGGGCAGCACGCGCACCGCGCGACGCCTCATCCGCGGGCTCCGCCGGCCAGCGCGTCGAGCGCACGCTCGCGCAGCGCGATCACATCCGCGTCGGTGCGCCCGCGCGGACGCTCAAGCTCGACCTCGAGCTGTGCGACTGCGCGCCCTGGCCGAGGCGAGAGTACGACCACGCGGTCGGCCAGCAGGATCGCCTCCTCGACGTCGTGGGTCACGAGCACCACAGTGCGCGGCTCGCGGACGAGCGTTCCGGCCAGCCACTCCTGCATCTCCCCGCGCGTGATCGCGTCGAGCGCGCCGAACGGCTCGTCGAGGCACAGCACCTGCTTGCCCGACAACAGCGTGCGCAAGAACGCCACACGCTGGCGCATGCCGCCAGAGAGCTCATGTGGGCGCGCGTGCTCGAAGCCCTCCAGCCCGAGCTCCGCGAACAGCTCGCCGGCGCGGGCGCGCGCCTGTGCGCGCGAGAGGCCCACGATGCGCAGCGCGAGGCCGGCGTTGTCGAGCGCGGAGAGCCACGGCAGCAGCAGGTCGCGCTGGGGCATCAGCACCGCGGGCGGACAGGCGATCGAGCCCCGCTCGGGCGTGCGCAGGCCACACAGCAGTTCCAGAAGCGTGCTCTTGCCGCAGCCGCTCGGGCCGACCACCGCCAGCAGCTCGCCGCGGGCGGCTCGCAACGACAGCCCGTCGAGCGCCCTCACGCCGCGGTCACGGCCGGCGAAGGTGAAGCTCACGTCCTCGAGCACGATCTCCTCGGCCGCGATCCTCGGACGGATCGTGGGCTGAGGGCGGGACTGCAGATCGCTCGGCACTTCGCTCCCTTCGCGGGCATTACCCCACAGGTTCAAAGGGTCGGCGCCGGGGGAACCCGGTTCCCGTGCGCCATCTCAGCCGGCCTTTCCCGCCAGCACCCCCGGTGTCTGCTGCCCGTCCGATGCTAGCGCGGCGCCGCGACGACCGGCCGCGTGAGCGCGCGCACGAAGTCCTCCAGCTGCGCGGTCGTCCAGCACTCGAACGCGGTGCAGTACTGCTCGTACGCGGAGATCACCGAGTCGCCGTAGTTCCAGTACAGCCGCGGCTCCGGGTTCAGCCAGAACGTGCGTCCGGCGCGCGCCGCGATCTGAGCGAAGATGTCCGCGCGCGGGTCGCGCCCGTTGGTGCGCGCGTCGCCGAGCACGATCACCGTGGCGCGCGGGTGGAGGTCGTCCTCCACCTGCACCAGGAACTCCGACCACACGCGTCCGTAGTCGGTGTAGCCGGAGATGTCCGCCACGCCCGCGTCGCCGGAGATCTTCTCGCTGACCGCCTTGAAGTTCCGCTCGTGTTCGAAGATGTCCGTCACCTCGGAGATCCGCTCGATGAACACGAACGAGCGCATCTTGCGGAACGTGTCGTGGAGAGCGTGGAGCACCGACAGGAAGAACACCGACGCGGAGGTGACGCTCGTGGACACGTCGCACAGGACGTAGATCTCCGGTCGTTTGGGGCGGCGTGGGCGGTACTTCAGCACCACCGGCACGCCGCCGGTCTGAAGCGAGGCGCGCATCGTGCGCCGCACGTCCACGTGCGCGTGGCGGCGGTGCCCGCGCGCCTGCAGTCCCTGGGTGGCGAGGCGGCGGCGCAGCTGCGCGACGACGCGGTGCACCGCGGCGAGGTCCGCGAGCGGGCCGGAGGGCAGCGCGCGGTCCATTTCCCCGAGCGGGCGTGCGGGGGGGAGGTTGCCGGTGCGCTCGATCTGCCCGCGCTCCAACTCTCGTCTCAGGAGCGCCTCGAAGCGGCGCAGCGCCTCGCGCGGCAGCCCGTCGCGGCGCGGGTCCTCGGCGGGCAGGTCGGGCTGTGGCTCGGCGCGCAGGCCGAGCGCACGGCGGATGCGCTGCACGTCCACGCCGATCACCCCCGAGCCCTCCTGACGGCGGGCGAACGCGGCGATCGCCATGCGCGCGAGGTCGCGCATCGCGCCCTCCGAGCCATCGCGCAGCGCGGCGGCAATCTGCGTGCGCAGCGCCTCGAGCTCCTCCTCGGAGAGCTCGCCGAGCTCCGAGAGATCCTCCTCGCGGATGCCCTCGCGCGCGGCGGCGACCTCGACGGCGCGGAAGAAGAAGCGGTCGAACACCAGCTCGAACACGCGCCGGTCCTCCTGGCTCTTGGCGAGCGTCGCCGCGAGCGCCTCGCGGAAGTCCTCCTGAAGCGTCCACGGGATCTCGCGTAGCACCTCGAACGCGTCGAGCAGCTCCGAGGTGCCCACCGCGATGCCTTCGCGGCGCAGCTCCTCGCCCAGCTCGAGTATCCGTGCGGGCAGGCCCTCCGGCCTGGGGGTGCTCAGGGGCGAGTCGGCCTCAGGCGACATGCGGCGCCGGCCCGGTCGCAGCGGGCGAGCTGAGCTTCAGGCCCACGCGATCGGCGACCACGTCCATGTCGGTGCGGTGCTTGACGATCACCGACATCGTTTCCATGAAGGTGTCCGAGTCGATGTCCTTGACGCCGAGCAAGAGTAGCGCGCGCGCCCAGTCGATCGACTCCGCGATCGACGGCGGCTTCTTCAGGTCCAGTGCGCGCACCATGCCCACGACCTCCACCAGCCGGCGGGCGACCGTCTCGTCGAGTTCGGGTGCGTGCAGCCGCACGATCTCCAGCTCGTGCTCGAGCTCGGGGTAGTCGAGCCACAGGTACAGGCAGCGGCGCTTGAGCGCCTCGGTGAGCTCACGCGAGTTGTTCGACGTGAGCAGCACCACCGGGTGCGTGCGCGCCTGCACGAGACCCAGCTCGGGGATCGAGATCTGGAAGTCGGAGAGCACCTCCAGCAGCATCGCCTCGAACTCCTGGTCGGTCTTGTCGATCTCGTCGATCAGCAGCACAACCGGCTCGGGGGAGGCGATCGCGGTCATCAGCGGGCGTGCGAGCAGGAACTCGTCGCCGAAGATGTCCTCCTGCACTGCGTCCCAGCCGGTGTCGGTCGCCTCCGCCTGGATGCGCAGCAGCTGCTTGCGGTAGTTCCACTCGTACAGCGCCTTCGCCTCGTCGAGCCCCTCGTAGCACTGCAGGCGCACCAGCTCGCGGCCCAGGTGTCTCGCGAGCGCCTTCGCGAGCTCGGTCTTGCCGACCCCGGCGGGACCCTCCACGAGCACGGGCTTGCCGAGCTTGGTCGCCAGGAACGACACCAGCGCGGTCGACTCGCCGGGCAGGTAGCCGACCTCGCGCAAACCCGCTGCCAGCTCCGCGACGGAGGCTGGCGAGGGTGGCAGGGGCGCGGACATCGTCGAACCAATGATAGGCGTCGGCTGAGAGCGGGGCCGCGCGCGTGGCTCGGCGGTACGGCTACTCCGCCCGCGTGGGCGGGTCTTCGAAGGAGAGCTGCTCGGGCTTGCCGGACGGTGCCGGCGGATACGGCGAGCGCTCGACGGGCGGCGTGCGAGCAGCGGGAACCGGCGCGGAGCGATGGTGGCGAAGCGGACCGGAGGCGAGCACGGGGCTGTCCGGATCGACGGGCCTCGGATTGACCGGCGTGCGCCTGCGCTGTTCACCGCGCGGGCGCACGAGCGGAGGCGAGGGCCGTTCGCCCGCGCGCATCCTCAACCCCGCGAACGCGAGGCCGCCGGCGGCGACGAACGCGAGGAAGAACCCCCACTCGATCCCCACCGGGTAGCCGTCGCCGGCGGGTCGGCTGAACACGCGGTAGAAGATCAGGAGGCCCGCCCACGCGCCCGTGATCAGCACGACCGTGCCGTCGCCTCCGGGCAGCTGGAAGTCGCGTCCCTCCGCACGTGCGATCAGCATCGCGACCACTCCGACGGCGACGAGGAAGATCGCGGCCTCGACGAACGACACGTCGCCGAACGCGCTGATGTTGTGCGAGTAGATCGCCTTGGTCTTGGGGTTGAGGCTCTGCAGCCCGTACCACGGGAAGAACATCGTCACGAGCAGCGCGAGCGCGGCCAGCGCGGCCAGCCGCTGCTCAGGGCGCATCGCGTGCCATGCGTGTGCGAGTCGTGTCACTGGCGCCTAGTCTAGGCGCGGCGCGGCGGCTCACTTATGCGGCGAGACGACGATCGTGCCGTTGGTCGTGGCGAAGTTGCCCGCGAGGTCGGTGGCGGTGAGCGTGACCGTGAACGTGCCGCCCTTGGCGGGCGTCACCCACAGCAGCTTCGGCTTGCCCCCGCCGACCGTCGCGCTGTTGCTCCAGACCACGTGGGAGCCCTTGCGCACGGTGAGGTTGACGGTGGAGATCTTCGACAGCGACATCTTCACGCCGCCGCGGGTGCCGCCGTGCAGCTTCGTCGTCAGCAGTGCGACCACGGGTGGCGTGTGCACGTCGGCGTAGAAGCGCTGCGCGGTCGTGCAGTAGATCTGATCGGCGGCGATCGGCGTGCTCACGGGGGCGGTGGGGGCGCTCGCCGCGACCGCGCCCGAGCTTGCTCCGCCGGTTTTGGAGGTGGTGGAGGCGGGCGGTGGGGCGGTGGGCGTCGTGCTCGGCGCCGGCGGCGGCGCCGCGGGCGCGATCGGGATGCCTTTCTTCGACCGTTCGCACAGGTGCTGGAGGAATTCGGCGAGCAGTTCGTGGTAGTTGAGGTTCGATTCGCCGAACTGGTCGTACAGCGACCACGCGCCCGTGTCGTAGTGGGGCGTGAGCACGCGCGCCTCCGCGTCTCCAGCTTCGAACAGCGCCAGCCCCAGCGGATCCTGGGTGATGGAGGTGTAGTCGTACAGGCCGACGAGCGCCTGGATGAAGCCGTTGAGGATGCGGTCGCTGGGCGCGTAGGTGTACTCGGCGTAGATCACGCCCGCGGGGGTGCTCACACGCACGCCCTGCGGTGGCGGCAGTTTGAAGATCCCGAGCGCCTGCTGGGCCGCCGTGAGATCGGCCGGTTCTTTGAAGCGCAGGTAGGAGCGCGCGAGCACCTGCAGGGCCGTCCCCTGCGAGAGGCCGCTCGTCCATGGCGGCGCGCCGCCGTCGAAGTGGAACAGGTACTCCCACGCGATGCCCCCCGCGCGCTGCGTGGCGAGCGGGATGATTTCGCTCGCCAGCTGGCGCAGGTTCGAGTTTTCGTGGCCGGAGAGGAAGAAGCCGTTGCCCTCGCCAAACGTAGCCAGCCATTGGATCTCGATGCCCTGTCCGGGGTAGTACTGCCAGATCAGCTTGCTTCCCGGGAAGCTCACCCGATCCCCGCTCGCGAGCAGCGGTTCGGTCGTCCACCAGGTGCGGTTGCGTTCGAGCGTGAGGAACACCGCCGGCAGGCGCGAGGGGATCAGCTGGCCGGCGGCGGCCATCTGCTGCACGTTGGTCAAGACCGCGCTCAGCTCCGCGCGGCGGGTGCCGCCGAGTCGCCCGACGGAGCGTTTGGCGGCGACGTACGCGCTGTAGTCCTGGCGGTAGGCGGCTTCCGCGATCGAGCCTCCATGCAGCAGGCTCTGGAGCGCGGCGGTGACGGTCGGCGCGTGCTTGTGGGCAGCCAGGGCAGCGGGAGAGCCGGCCCCGCCCAGGGCGAGGACCCCGAGGGCGAGTGCCGCGAGACGCTTCAAGCGCACCGCTTCGATGCTAGCGACTCAGTCTCTGTCGAGCTCCAGCTCTTCGACGCCGTCGAGCTCGTCGTCCTCTTCGTCGTCGTCCTCGTCTTCGTCGTCATCGTCGTCGTCCGCGGACAGCTCGCTGGTCCCCTGGTAGGCGAGCTGGAAGCGCTCGACGAGCTCGTCGCGCTTGGGTTCGTCGAGCGGGGTGTCCTCTGCGATCAGCACCCACTCGTCGCTGTCGAACTCGTCCATCTCGAACAGCTCGTGGTCGACCTCGGGTGAGTCGTCGACGACGATCATGATCTCGGTCTGCGGGTTGAAGTAGGTGCCGGGACGGAGGGTCAGCTCGTCGATCTGGAAGCGGCGCGCGTTGGTCATGGCGCGTTTATACCCCACGGCGCCGGCGCTGTGTTCACGGGTCCATCTCCGCGAGCGTGCGTGTCACCTCGGCGTCCTCGTCGAGGGGCTCGAGACCCTGGCGGATACGCCGTTCGTTGCGCGCTATGACGAGCTGGCGCACCTCTTCGGCGAGCTCGGCGTCGTGTTTCCCGGGTGCGCTTGCGGGCGTGAGCAGGCGCGCGAGCTCGGCGTCGACGTCCAGCGCCGGCTCGCCCCGGCGCACCATCCGCTCGCTGCGCGCGGCGAGCATCTGGCGAATCTCCCGCTCCTGCTCCGCGCTCGCCGCGGTCGAGCCGGGTATCGGGGTGAGCATGCCGCTCTTCGGCTGGTCGCCTTCGCGCGAGAAGCCGCCCTGGCCGATCTGGTCGTACATGCTGCCGGCGCCGCGGGAGGCGGCGAACACGAGGCACATCAGCACCGAGAAGGCGACCGCGCCGATGACGACGAAGCTCAGCGGGTTTTCGATGATGCCGAGCACGAGAGTCGCGATGGCGCGGTCCACACTGCTGATTGTTGCCGATCGGCCTGCCGTTCGCTACCCTCCGCTCTCTGGATTGACTGACCAGTCAATCTATGTCCCGCGCCACTTTCACGCGCCAGCCCGTAAGGAGATCTGAGAATGGTCGATTTCACGCTCACAGACGAGCAGAAGAACCTGCGCGAGATGGCGCACGACTTCGCCGTCAAGGAGATACGCCCCGTAGCCTGGGAGTACGACAAGGACGGCACGTGGCCGCAGGACCTGGTCGAGAAAGCGTGGGAGGTGGGACTGATGAACTCCCACATCGAGGAGGCCTACGGCGGAGCCGGCGCCGGCTACCTCGATGGCTGCCTGATCGAGGAGGAGCTCTCGTGGGGCTGCTCGGGGATCCAGACCTCGCTCGGCTGCAACGGCCTGGCCACCGCGCCGATCGCGCTGGGCGGCTCCGAGGAGATCAAGAAGAAGTACCTCGGCATGCTCACCGAAGCGCCCAAGCTCGCTTCGTTCTGCCTGACCGAGCCGGACGCCGGCTCCGACGTCTCCGGCATGCGCACAACGGCCGTGAAGAAGGGCGACAAGTACGTCATCAACGGCTCCAAGTGCTTCATCACCAACGGCGGCTACGCCGACTACTACACCGTCTACGCGAAGACCGACAAGGACGCCGGCCACCGTGGCATCTCGGCGTTCGTGGTCGAGCGCGACTGGGGCGTGGTCGTGGACAAGAAGGAGGACAAGCTCGGGCAGCGCGCGTCGAACACCGCGACGATCTCCTTCAACGATGTCGAGGTCCCCGCCGAGAACCTGCTGGGCGAGGAAAACAAGGGCTTCAAACTGGCGATGATGACGCTCGACCGCACCCGCCCGGGTGTCGCGGCGATGGCCACCGGCATCGCTCGCGCGGCGTTCGAGTTCGCGGTCGACTACTCGCGCGAACGCGTCCAGTTCGGCGTGCCGATCGCGATGCACCAGGCGATCCAGTTCATGATCGCCGACATGGCGACCGAAATCGAGGCAGCGCGGCTGCTGACGTGGAAGTCGGCGACGATGCTCGACAACGGCGAACGCAACACGCTGGTCTCCTCGCACGCGAAGCGCTTCGCCGCGGACGCGGCGATGAAGATCGCGACGGACGCGGTGCAGGTGTACGGCGGCTACGGCTTCATCAAGGAGTACCCCGTGGAGAAGCTGTTCCGCGACGCGAAGATCATGCAGCTGTACGAGGGCACCTCGCAGATCCAGCGGCTGGTGATCGCGCGCGAAACGCTGCTGCCACGACGTGCCGAGGAGCCGACGGCGGTTCCCGCCTGATGTTCGTCTTCAAGGCCGCCGTCGTCGGGGCGGGAACAATGGGCGGGCAGATCGCCCAGACGATCGCCGCCTCCGGAACGCCGGTGGTGTTGAAGGACATCGACGACGCACTCGTGCAGGCGGGCCTCGACGAGGCCCGCAACGTCACCAGCGGGCAGATCAACAAGCTCGTCGAGAAGGGCAAGATCACCGCCGAGCAGGCGCAGGAGCAGATCGACGCGGTCATGGGGCGGATCCACGGGACGACCTCGTATGAGGCCTTCGGCGACGTGGACTTCGTCGTCGAGGCGGTCCCCGAGCGGATGGACATAAAGCAGAGCGTGTTCGCGGAGCTCGACGCGGCCACCCCCGGCCACGCGATCCTCGCGTCGAACACCTCCTCGCTGTCGATCACGGAGATGGGCGAAGCGACGCTGCGCCCGGAGAAGGTCGTGGGCTTCCACTACTTCTACCCCGCGTCGATCATGCCGCTGATCGAGATCGTCGAGGGCGAGGAAACCTCCGCCGAGACTGTCAGCGCGGCGATCACGTTCGCGCAGGCGATCCGCAAGCAGCCGATCACCTGTGCCGAGGTCCCGGGCTTCGTCGTCAACCGCATCCTCAACTCGGGGATCTCGGAGGTGTGGCGCGAGCAGGAGGAGAAGGGCCTGTCGATCAAAGCGATCGACGAGGGCGTCGGAGCCGCGGGCGTGGTGCCGATCGGCCCCTACTACCTGGTGAACCTGCTCGGCCTGGACACGGTGCTGCACGTCGCCGAGCACCTCGTCGAGTCCTACGGCGAGGAACGCTTCTACGTGCCCAAGGGCATGCAGAAGCTCGTGGCCGACGGCAAGCTCGGCGCGAAGACCGGCGGCGATGGCTTCTACAACGCACAGGGCGAGCCGAACATCTCGGGCGACAACGAGCCGAACGTGGCGGAGCTGGTGGAGATGCTGTCGCTGAAGACACTGATCGAGGCGTGCCTGGTGCTCGAGGAGGGCGTCGCGACCCACCGCGACATCGACTTCGGGATGATGGCCGGCGCCGGCCTGGACCCTCGCAGAGGGTTGATGCCGCCGTTCATGAAGGCCGACGTCGAGGGCCTCGACACGGTCCTCGAGCGGATGGAGAACGCGCAGGAGCGCTACGGCGAGCGCTTCATGCCGCCGACGATCCTGCGCCGTCTCGTCGCTCAGGGACGCCTCGGCCAGAAGAGCGGCCAGGGCTTCTACGCCTACCCGCAGCCGGACGCCGAGCAGCCGGCCGAGGTCGTCAAGCTAGAGACGCGCGCCGACGGCGTGGCGATCGCGTGGCTGGCGAACGGCCAGATGAACTCGATCTCCCCGCAGGTGGTGGAGGACCTGGGCAAGGTCTGGAGCAAGGTCAAGAGCTCAGGCGTGCACGCGCTGGTGATCGCCTCCTCGAACCCGTTCCTCTACTGCGCGGGCGCCGACATCAAGGCGTTCACGACGATGGACGAATCAGCGGGCGAGCAGCTGATCCACTCCGCGCACGCGCTCTTCAAAGAGCTCGGCGAGGACGGGGTCGTGACGATCGCGGCGGTCAACGGCCTCGCGTTCGGCGGCGGCTGCGAGCTCGCGATGGCGTGCGACGTGCGGATCGCGGCGCGCTCGGCGATCTTCGGCCAGCCGGAGATCAAGCTGGGGATCATCCCCGGCTTCGGCGGCACCCAGCGTCTGCCACGCCTGGTTGGCACGAACAAGGCGCTCGAGATGAACCTCGTCGGCGATCCGATCCTGGCCGATGAAGCATTCGAGCTCGGGTTGGTGAACCGCCTGGTTGAGGACCACGAACTGCTCGACACCGCGCTGCAGTGGGCGCGCAAGCTCGCCGGGCAGGCGCCGCTCGCGGTGGCGCAGATCAAGAGCGTCTCAGGGGCCGGCGATCTAGACCAGGGCGTCGAGGACGAGAAGCGTGCGTTCGCCGCGGTGTTCGCGAGCGCGGACGCCAAGGAGGGCATCTCCGCGTTCCTCGGCAAACGCGCGCCGAGCTTCAAGGGCGAGTGAGAGTTGGGTAGGGGCGGCCTACCGGCCGCTCTCGGCGTGCGCCCGGCGATCCAGACGCTCGCCGAGCTGATCGAAGGCGCCCGCTCGGTCGTAGCGCTGACCGGGGCGGGCATCTCGGTCCCGTCGGGGATCCCCGACTTCCGCACCCCGCGGACGGGGCTGTGGGAGAACGTGAACCCGATGGAGGTGGCGCACATCGAGGCATTCCGCGGCGACCCGGTGCGCTTCTGGCGCTTCTACGGCGAACGCTTCGCGACGCTCGGGGGTAAGCAGCCCAACGGCGCGCACCGTGTGCTCGTTGCGCTCGAGGAGCGGGGCATGCTCGACGGCGTGATCACGCAGAACATCGACATGCTCCACCGTGTCGCCGGCACACGTGAGCTGGTGGAGGTGCACGGGAGCATCGCCACGTGCTCCTGCCCCGTCTGCGGCGGGCGCATCGGGCTCGAGGAGGTGCGTACTCGGCTGGCCGAAGACCCCGACGGCGTGCCGCGCTGCGAGGCGTGCGACGGCCCGCTGAAGCCCGATGTGGTGCTGTTCGGCGAGATGCTCGACGAGCGCTCGCTGGGGCGTGCGCGCGAGCTGTGCAAAGGCGCTGACGTGCTGCTGTGCATCGGCTCCTCGCTGGAGGTCCATCCCGTGGCGGGGCTGCCGCTGTTGACCAGGGCGAGGGGTGGATCGGTGGCGATCCTCACCCAGGGCACCACGCCGCTGGACGAGATCGCGAGCGTGCGCTTCGACGGAGACGTGGTCGAGGGCCTCGCGACGCTGGCGAGCGCGCTCGGGGTCGAGCTGGTCCCCTAGGCCGACTCTTCGCAGTCGCACTCCGCGAGCCGCTTGAGCGCATCGTTCAGCCGAGCCTCGGCTGCCTGTGCGCGGGTCGCTTCACGGTGGCGTTCGCGGTGGGCGTCGCGCAGGCGCTCCGCCGTCCTCTGGTCCTGCTCGACGATCTCGGCGAGACGGTGTTCAGCCAGCGCTCGAGCATCCTCGATGAGCTTGAGCTCGCGGCGGACGTGCGGGCGGCTGAGGTCGAACTGGCGAGCGAGCTCAGCGAGCACGTCCACGCGGCTCTCGCCCTCGAGCGCCAGCACGAGTGGGTGGTCGCCGGGATCGCTGCGCGTGGAGAGCCCCGGCCACCAGATCCGCGCCGAGCCGGGTGTCAGTGCGAGCTTGCGTCCGAGTCCCTCGCGCAGGAGGCTCAACAGAGGTTCCTCGACGAAGTAGACGCGCGTGTCCGGGCCGACGATCGGGCGAATCTCCTCGAGCCAAAGGACGGCGGCGTCGATCTCCTCTTCGTCGAGAGTGAGCGCCACGACCGGATGGGTGCGATCGGCGAGCAGCAGCTGGGTCTGCAGATCGAGCAGCTCCTGCTCCTCGCCGACGATCGTCGGGCCGTCATCGATCGTGGACGGCCGAGTCGTCGATCCGAGATCCGCGGCGAAGGGGAGCGTCATTGCGCCAGCCGGTAGTGACGCGTTCCGGGGTCGCGTTCGAGCAGTCCGACCGAGACGAGCGTGGAGATGTAGCGGTGGGCGGTGCTCATGTTCATGCCGACCAGTCGCGCGACCTCGGTGTTGCTGAGGTACGTGCCGTCGGTCGGGAAGCAGGCGAGCAGCAGCAGGCCGGACAGCAGCGATCTGGAGAGGCGTCTGTCCTCGATCTGCTCAGGTGCGTCCTGCAGCGTCTGGCGTACGCCTCCGAGCCCAGCCATCAGGGCGGACATCGTGCCCGCCCCCGAAGCTCCGCGTACGACGCGATCGACCTGGGCCTGGGTCAGCTCGATGTACACCGGCTCGGTCGACGATGTGGCATGGGAGGAGCTTCGTGCGTTCGTAATCACGTACGCGCGATGATCGTCGGCCAGACGCGCGTTGTATAGGTCACGCCTGATGGGTTGTCAACTCATAAACAGTGAGAAACGTTCGGGATGTCCCGGTAAACATTGTCGCTATGCGAGATGCGAGCAGTAATACGCAGGATGTGAAAGGCTCAGCCAGCTGGTCGGGATAGTTTTGTCCAGACCAACGATCTATCGACCGATCGAAGTTTCACGTATCGTTCTTGTTGCCAAACGGCTCTCGACTTGGGGGTGGAGCGCGATGTCAGCGGCGATGCCGGAGAAGAAGCAGGTGGGAGGCTCGCCCTTGCGGGGGGCGCTCCTCGCGCTGCTCGTGAGCGAGGGCGATCAGCCGCTTGGCGGATACCGCCTGGGAACTCTCGTCGAGCGGCGTCTCGGCCCGGCGTGGCGCGTGACCCGGCAGAGCGTCTACGGAACGCTCGATCGGCTCGAGGAGGACGGGCTCGTCTCCTCGAGCATCAAGGAGGCGACGGGGCGGGTGGGCGATGGGCAGCGCGTCTACTTGGCGACCGAGCGGGCCGAGTCGGTTGTGGCTGCGTGGATGGAAACCCCAGTCGGCAAGGAGCCGATGCGCGCGGAGCTGCAGGCGAAGATCGCGATGTCGAGCGCGCGACACGCGCCCCAGCTTCTGAGCGCGCTCGACGACTACGAACGCGACTGCTTCGCGATGCTGCACAAGACCCAGGAAGCCGAGGTGCCGATGGGCTCGTGGGCGGGCCTCGCGATGAACTTGACGCGGATGGCGGTCGATGAGAGCCTTCAAGCGGAGTTGCGATGGATCGTCATGGCGCGACGGTGGATCGCGGAGTTCGTAGCCAATGAGTCGACAGGCAGGATGCGATGAGTCTCCTCTCGCTGCAGCACGTCACGAAGTCCTATGCGGATGGCCGTGGGGAGATTCGAGCTCTCGACGATCTGTCGCTGGAAATCGACGAGGGCGACTTCGTCGGCATATGGGGCGTGCGGCGATCCGGCAAGACGACGCTGCTGCGGGTGGCAGCGGCCACGGAACTCCCCGACTCGGGGTCTGTGTGGTTCGACGGTCGCGACGTGGGGAGCATGTCCGCGGACGCGCGCGCGAAGCTGCAGCGCTACGGCGGCATTGGGCTCGTGTCGACCGACTGGCGTCCGGGACGCAACAAGCCGGTCGTCGAGCACGTGGCGCTGCCGCTGCTGAGCGATGGCATGAGCCTGCGCGAGGCCAAGGAGCCGGCTCATCTCGCGCTCGAAAGGATGGGCGTCTCGCGTTGCGCGTACATGGCCACCGATCGCCTCTCACGCGTCGAGCGCGTCAGGGTCGCCCTCGCCCGCGCGTTTGTGCACAAGCCGAGACTGCTGCTGATCGACGAGCCGGCGGTGCTGCTCAGCCCGAGCGAGGGCGTGGAGCTCTACGACCTGCTGTGCTCGCTTGGCAAGGACTCGCGGGTGGCGATCGTGGTCGCCTCCGAGGACGTGGCGCCCCTGCGCCGTGCGCACCGGATCATGTCGATCGATCAGGGACGGCTACGCTCGATGGACCAGGCTGGCACGGTCGTCCAATTTCCGGACCAGCGTGCGTATGGCAGGGCGCGCTCCTCGCCGTGAGCGCACTGGAGCTGCGAGATGTCGTCAAGCACTATCCAAGTGGCGCCGAGGTCGTAAACGCGGTCGACGGTGTCTCGCTGACGGTCTCCGAGGGCGAGTTCGTAGCGCTGTACGGCCCCAGCGGGTCCGGCAAGACGACGCTGCTCTTGCTCTCCGCCGGACTGCTCACGCCCGACGAGGGGAGCATCCACTTCGACGGGAGCGAGGTCTCGCGTATGAGCGCGGCCGAGAGCGCCGCATATCGCCTCCACGATGTCGGCTTCGTCTTCCAGACGTTCCATCTGATCTCCGGCGCCTCCGCGCTCGACAACGCCGCGATCAAGCTTCTGGGACACGGGCTGAGCCTGCGTGAGGCCAGGCGAAGAGCGCAGCCGTGGCTGGAGCGGGTGGGGCTGGGCGCCCGAGCCGAACACACGCCCGACCGGCTGTCGATGGGCGAGCGCCAGCGGGTTGCGATCGCACGGGCGTTGGTCAACGAGCCGCGGCTGCTGCTCACCGACGAGCCGACGGGCAACCTCGACTCGCGTCGCAGCAGTCAGACCCTCGAACTGCTGCGCGATATCTGCCACGAACACCAGACGCCGGGCCTGCTGGTAACGCACGATCCGCATGCGAGCCAGCTCGTCGACCGTGTCTATACGCTCAAAGACGGGCGTCTGTCCGACGGTTTGGACCCAGATCTGGTCCCTGCGTCGGCTGGATGATGCCCAGCAGAATGCCGAAGCCGGCCGTGCTCGGTGTGCGGCTGAGCGCGTTGATCGACCTCTATCGCTGGCGGCTGAAGGACCACAAGATCCAGGAGCTGCTCGCTGGCTTGGGGATCGCGACGGGCGTGGCGCTGATGTTCGGAGTGCTCGTCGCGAACACCAGCATCGTCAGCTCGGCCGGCGACCTCGTCCACGCAGTGACGGGAACCGCGCGCCTCCAGCTCGTGTCGCGCTCCTCCAGTGGGTTCGACGAACGGTTGGCGACGCGAGTCGGAGAACTGCCGGGAGTGAGGGTCGCCTCACCGGTCCTGAAAGAGGACGCTGTGATCGTCGGGCCGAAGGGGCGTCAGGTGATCCAGGTGCTCGGCGTGACAGCAAGTCTGGTCACGCTCAACACCACGGCAACGAAGAACCTCGGGGCCGGGACGTCGCTGTTGACAGGAGGAGTCGGACTCCCGTCGAGCGTCGCGGCGGCCGTGAACGCCGAGGCCGGGCAGTCGGTCGAGATCCGCTCCAGCGGCGACTCTCACGCCGCGATCGTGCGCGCGGTCCTACCCGAACAGATCGTGGGGCCCGTGGCAAACAGCCCGATCGTCTTGGCGCTGCTGCCGGTGGCGCAGAGCCTCACCGACAAGTCGCGACGAGTCACGCAGGTGCTGGTTCAGCCTCAGGCGGGCCAGGACGCACGCGTCGAACGCGAGCTGCGCGGGTTGGCGGGCGGGCGGCTCGACGTGGAGCCAGCCGATCACGAGCTGGCGCTGCTCGAACAGGCCGCTCGCCCGACCAGCCAGTCGACGACGCTGTTCGCGGCGATCAGCGCGATGGTCGGGTTTCTGCTCGCGCTCAACGCGATGCTGCTGACGGTGCCCGAGCGTCGTCGCTTCGTCGCGGAGCTGCGCACACAGGGCTTCGGACCTCGGCAGGTGTTACTGATCCTCGCCTCGCAGGCGGTGATGCTCGGGGTTGTCGCCTCGCTCGCGGGCGTGGCCGCGGGGAGTCTGCTGTCGCGCACGCTGTTCCGCGAAATCCCCAGCTACCTCACGTTTGCGTTTCCGATCGGATCGCACCAGGTGGTGCATACGACGACGGTCCTTCTGGCCACGGCGTGCGGTGTGCTCGCCGCATTGCTCGCATCGCTGCCGCCGACCTTCGACATGAATCCCCGGCGTCCCGTGGATGCGGTTCTCCACGAGCGGGGTGAGGTGGGCCACGGCATTGGCACGAGCTCGATCGCACTGCTCACCACGATCGGCCTGACGCTGTTGGCGGCCGTGACGATCGTGGTGCTCGCGGCGCCCAGCCTGACGATCGTCGGTGGAGTGCTGCTCGCGCTCGCCGCCGCGTGCCTGAGCCCGGGCATCTTCGCGCTCACAGGCGCCGCGATCGCTCCGGTCAGCGAGCGTCTGCGCGGCAGCATGCTTGCGCTCGCGGTGGTCGAACTGCGCGCCACGGCCACGCGCTCGGTCGCGCTTGCCAGCGTGGCGGCGCTGGCGGTGTACGGGAGCGTGGCCATACAGGGCGCACGACACGATCTGACCACGGGCCTGAACGCGGCGATCACTCAGTATCTGGGTACCGCCGACGTGTGGGTGACCACCGGAGAAAACGTGTTCACCACGGACAGCTTCCTGGCTCGCGGCGCGGTGGACAGGATCGCCCGCACGCGCGACGTGGCCTCGGTGCGCGTGTATCAGGGCGCACTCCTGGACGTCGGCAAACGCAGGCTGTGGATTCGCGCGCGGCCGCCGAGCGACAGCGCGATGATCCAGTCCTCGCAGTTGCTGGAGGGCAACCTCGCCCACGCCACGAGCCTGCTGCGTCAAGGCGGCTGGGCCGCGGTCTCGGATGGGTTCGCGGACGAACGCCACCTCGAGGTCGGCGGTAGCTTCACTCTGCCCACACCGTCGGGGCAACAGCGCCTTGGTGTGGCTGCGGTCACCACGAACGTGGGATGGCCGGCGGGAGCGATCACGATGTCGACAGCCGATTTCCGTCGAGGCTGGCAGACCACGAATCCCGCGGCTCTGGAGGTCAACCTCCGGCCGGGGGTGACGCCGACTCAGGGCGTGCGATCGGTTCAGGCGGCGATCGGTGCGCGCCCGGGGCTGTCGGTGCAGACGCGTGGCCAGCGCGAAGCGCAGTTCCGTGCGAACGCCAGGCAGGCCCTGCGGAGCCTGGGGCAGATATCGACGCTGCTGCTACTGGTGGCTGCGCTGTCGGTTGCGTTTGCGCTCAGCGCCGCGATCTGGCAGCGGCGGGACAGGCTCGCCTCGTTGAAGTCCCAGGGCTTCGACAGCCGCCAACTGTGGCGCTCGCTTTTGCTGGAGAGCGGCATCGTCCTCGGGATCGGTTGCGCCGACGGCGCGATCTTCGGACTCTACGGCCACGCACTCGCGAGCCGGTGGCTGAAACTGACGACGGGGTTCCCCGCGCCCTTCTCTCTTGGGCTGGTGCAGGTGCTGCTCACGCTGTTGCTCGTCGGGGGCATCGCGCTCACAGTTGTCGCCCTCCCGGGCCTTTCCGCGGCGCGCGTATCGGCCCAGACGAGCTTTCAGGAGTGACACAGGTTTAGCAGTCAGCTGACTTTGGCAGCGGCGGTTCGCTGGCGATGTTGTGCGTATGAGCACAACATGGAGGCGTTTCTCATCGGGGGCCTTGTTTGTTCAGACGGCGTTGCGTTACTGGTTGGGCGTATATCCCCACCTCGCTCGGGAGATGCGCCACTGGAAGGCTCGTGCCGCCTCGATCGACGATCCGTTGCTGCGTCGGGTCGCGCTCGAGGCGCAGCTGTCGAAGCGCGGAAATATCGAGGGAGCAGCCGCGTTTGCGGTGCTTGTGCCCAGCAGGAGCCGCGCTTTGACGGTGCGGATGATCGTCGCCTGGCAGGCCGCCTACGACTACGCCGACCTGCTCGCCGAGCAGCCCTGCGGAGATCGCTCGGCAAACGCGCGGCAGCTGCACCTGGCACTGCTGCGCGCGCTGCAACCGGGGGTCCCTCACGACGACTACTACGCGCTTTGCGCGAGCTCCGAGGATGGTGGCTACCTCCTGGACATGATCGACACGACTCGCGGTGCGCTCGCTCAAATGTCGAACAACCGTCCAGCTTCAGGGCCCACCGAGGCTGCGATTACTCGAATCATCGCCTATCAAGCACTCAATCAGGGCGATCACAGCGCTCTTGCGCGCTGGGCAGACGATCAAACCTCGCCAGACTCAGCCCTGCAATGGTGGGAGACGGCCGCCGCCGGCGCCTCCTCGCTGGCGGTCCTCGCGCTGCTCGCGGCCGCCGCTGATCCGCGGCTCAGCTCAGGGGACATCGCCGCGATCGAGCGGGCCTACTACCCGTGGATCGGTGCTCTGCACACACTGCTCGACAGCCTCGTCGACCTAGGTGAGGACGCCGGCGCCGGACAGGTCAGCCTGCTGTCTCACTACAGCTCAGCCGAGGAAGCGGGCGCGCGTTTACAGATGATCACCGAGCGGGCACTGGGGGCGGCTCGCGGACTGCGCGGCGGCGATCTGCACGCCCTCATCCTCGCCGGCATGGTCAGTCTCTATCTGACGGCCCCCGAGGCTTCCCTTCCCGAGGCCGCGCCCATATCCGAACGCATCCTTGCTGTGCTCGGGGGAGCGGCGACACCGAGCATGTGGGTGCTTCGCGCGCGTCGCGCGGCGGGCCGCACGCGGTCTGGGAGTGGGCGCGAGCCTCGCATATGAGCTCCTCGACGCAGATGGAAACACTGTCGCCGGGCTCCACGACTGCCGGATATGTTGGGCTGATGGTGCGCCCAGGTAACAAGACCCGGATGTTCGCCGCGGCGGTCGCCGTGGCGGCGGTCGCCGGCGGGGCGTTGGACGGCGGCATCGCCGCGGGCCTCGCTCGCGGCGAGTCGCGGCAGCCGAGCGCGGTGACGGCGCGGATCCTGGTGGTGCGAGACGCGGCCAAGATGCACCTGCTGAACGCGAACGGGAACACACTGACCGAGGAAGGTCGTGCCACAGGCACGCTCGTGGGCACGGCGCACGCGACACTGAGCTTCAACGGAAGCACCACCACGTCGAGCTTTACGTTTCACCTCGGCGGCGGCTCGATCTCCGGTCACGGCAGCGCGAAACTCCACTCAGGCAACGGTCGCTATGAAAGCTTCGGAGGCACCGCCACGATCGTAGGCGGGACCGGTCGCTACGCGCACATCTCCGGCAAGGGCGGCTTCTACGGCGTGCTCGACCGCAACAACTCCAACGCCGAAGTCCAGGTGATCGGCAACCTGCACATGTAGTAGCGTCAGGACCCTCATGAGCGATCCGATCGCGCTGCTGAATCGCTGGTTGGGCGACGCGCGATCGGCGGGAGCACCGGAGCCCGCTGCAGTCGCGTTCGTCACCGTCGGCGCGGATGGGCGACCGTCCGCGCGGACCGTGTCGCTCAAGCGCGTGGAGGGCGACGCGCTCGTGTTCACCTCCGCGCTGTGGACCCGCAAAGCTCGCGAGATCGAGAGCAATCCGAACGTGGCTCTTCTTTTCCACTGGCCCACCGTCGGCCGGCAGGTGCACGTGACCGGTGAGGCGAAGGTGGCCGAGCGAGCGCTCGCGCTCGAGCTGTTCTCCGAGCGGGACATCTCACACCGGGTCCAGACGCTCGTCTCCCGACAGGGCACGCCGATCGAGGACATCGAGCCGCTGCGCGCCCGCCACGCGCATCTCATGAACGTGCTCGAGGCTCCTCCCCAGTGTCCGCCCGACTGGGGAGCCATCCGCGTCGTTCCCGAAGCGGTCGAGTTCTGGACCCAAGCGCCCGACAGGATGCACGAGCGCCTGCTGTTCGAGCGGGCCGAGGAGGGATGGCGCACCACGCGCCTGTCGCCGTGAGCGCCGTCGGGCGGGAGCCCGAGCTGGTCATCTTCGATTGCGACGGTGTGCTCGTCGACAGCGAGCGGATCTCAAACGACGTGCTCGCACGCATGCTGAGCGAGGAGGGGCTTTCGAAGACGCTCGAGGAGGCTCGCCGCGACTACCAGGGGTTGCTGCTCGGCGACATCGGGATCGCGGCCGAGGCGGAGCTCGGTCGCTCGTTGCCCCCGGGCTGGCTCGAGAGCTACGAGCGCACGCGCGCGGAGGTATTTCGACGGGAGCTGCGAGCTGTGGATGGGGCCGCCGCGGCAGTCGCGCAGGTGCGCGATGCGGGACTGGCCGTTTGCGTGGCCTCGCAGGGCAAGCTCGAGAAGACGCGGCTCTCGCTCCAGCTCACAGGTCTCGGCTACCTGTTCGCCGATCGTGCCCTGTTCTCGGCGCACTCCGTCGCGCGCGGCAAGCCGCATCCCGATCTCTTTCTCCATGCGGCGAGCACGATGGGAGTCGATCCGTCCGCGTGCGTCGTCGTGGAGGACACGCCGTCGGGTGTGGTGGCCGCTGTGGCGGCCGGGATGCGCGTGTTCGGCTACGCCGCTGACAGCGACGAGGACGCGCTGAGGCAAGCCGGTGCGGAGATTCTGGATGCGATGGAGGAGCTGCCGGGGCGGCTGGGGCTCTAGACCGCGTGCGGCAGCAGGTCCCGATCGGGGTCGATGCCCCAGCGGCCGGCCACCTGAGAGAGCTGATCGTCGACGCTCCATCTGTCTGCGAGCGCCGACCCCTGGTGTTCGAGGCTGGCGCCCTTCAGCGCCATGCAGCCGGTGTTCTCGCCGATCGCGCGGATCGCCTCCACCTCCTCTTCGCTGAGGATCGCATCCGCCGTGACGGCGGCCAGCTCGGCGCGCTTGTCCTCGATCGCGCGCGCGTGCGCTCCGCTCTCCTGGATCAACGACGGGACCACGCAGCGCACGCCCGGCAGAGACAGGTTCCACGCGCACGCGAGCTGCAGCATCGTCAGACTGTGGCGCTCCGCGTAGGGGCGCATCAGCTCGAGCTTCTCCCTGCCCGCCTGCACCCAGCCGTCGGGACGGAACTTGCGGTGGTCGTAGGGCGCGAAGGCGTGGCCGGGCAGCACGTCGTCGTGAAACATCCCGCCGTAGTCGACCACTCGCGTGATCAGGCTCACGTCGTGTTTGGCCGCGGCGTCGAGCACGAGCTCGCCGGGCCACGGCTCGAGCGGGCCGAGGATGATCATCGCCCAGTCGATCAGCTCAGCGAAGCGCTCGAAGCAGTCGATCAGGTCGAGCGTGAAGCCGTTCGCCGGGCCCGGCGCGACGCCCAGGCGCTCGGTGAGTCCGGCGTCGCGGACCGCCCGCATGCCCTCCCACACGACCGGGCTCGAGTAGCCGACGTGGTCGGGGTTGTGCAGCAGCAGCAGATCGAAGCGCTCCACCCCGCAGCGCTCGAGGCTGCGCTCGGTGGCCTCGCGGATGTACCGCGCGTAGTCCGCCTCGCCTCGCAGTAGCGGGTCGGTGAAGCGGGGAAAGCCCTTCGCGCCGTCGCGCTCGCCCGTGTAGAAGTCGTGCCCGATAGCGCCCACGAGGCAGTAGTCCTCGCGTCGGAGACCCTCGAGCGCTCGGCCGAGCGCGAGATCCGCCTCCCCGCTGCCGTACACGTCCGCGGTGATCACCGTGTCGATGCCTTCGCCCGGACGCAGGAGTGCGCTCAGGCGCTCGTCCTCCAACGGCTCGCCGAAGTGCATGAAGCGCCCGCCGCTCCAGGTTCCTATCGCCGTGGTCGTCGGATCCATCGTCACTGCAGACTAAAGCCCGTGGCCGAACGCGCGCGCAGCGCCGCCTCGAGCCGCTCCAGCGCGTGGGTCACGGCCTCCACGTCCAGCTCCGCGACCTCCTTTGCCAGCGCGCCGGTCGCCTGCTCGACGACGCCCGTGTGCAGCTGTTCGAGCTCGGCGATGCGGATGTCGAGGTCCGGCCGGGTCTCCGACCGCAGCTCGGTGGCGGCCAGCGCGAGCGCTCGATCGAGCTCGAGCGCCGCGAGGCGCGTGCGCCCGTGGTCCAGGTCCAGACGTGCGCGCAGGGCCAGCTCCTCGCATCCCAACGCCTGCCCGTGGGCGCCCAGCAGCTCCGCGAGGCGCTCCTGGGGGCGAAGCGCGAGCGACCGCGCGCGGCCAACTCGCAGTGCGCCGCCCGAGCCGTGGCCGGGACGCTTCCACGGCAGCACGCGCGCGTGCAGCCAGCGACCGTCGGCCACCTGCTCGCCCTCGCCCCAGCCGGCCCTGATCGCGAGCGCCTGGGCGGGGGAGACCTCGTGGACGTGGGGGTCCGCGGAGGCGATGCGATGCGAGTACAGAACGCGGTTGACGACCGCGACGGCGGCGAGCACCTCGCGATCGCCACCCAGATCCTCGAGCCAAGCACGGGCCTGGTTCTCGGACGACAGCGAGATCGGATCGATCACCGTCACGCGCGTCGTGCTGACCGACTCGGGATCGGGTTCCGGTGGGGCCTCGGTGGGGCTCGAGCGCCTGAGGATCGATCCGCCGCGAGCCGCCTTTCGGTCGCGAGTGGCCGCCAGCGTGTCGATCACCACGACGCGCTCCGGCTCTCCGTCCCGCTCGGCGCGCAGCAGGTACCTACCGTCGGGCGGGCCGAGGATCCACGGGAACTCCATCTGCACGAAGATGAAAAGTCGCTGACCCATCGCTGCACCGTATCCTTCAGAAGATGTCCGACGCGAGCAATGTCGCCAAGCACCTGCGCGATCGCCTGGGCGGCAACACCGAGGAGCGGCTCGGCAAGGCGCTGTCTGATCTGCTGGAAAACCCGCTCCTGACCGGCGCGATCGGTCGCGCGTTCGAGGCCCGCGAGAAGGCGGCGCAGGCACAGGAGGTGGCGCTGAGCGCGCTCAACATCCCCTCCGCGGCCGACATCGAACGGCTGACGAGGCGGCTGCGCTCGGTCTCCCACCGGCTGGAGGGCATCGAGGACGGCGTCGACCGCCTCGATCGCGGCACGTCCACGGGCGGGGTCGAGGCGCGCCTGTCCGCGATCGAGCAGCAGCTGCGCACGCTCACGAGCAAGCTCGACCAGCCGGCCAAGCCCAAAGCGGCGGCCAAAGCGCAGCCGAAAGCCAAAGCGGCGAAACCGAAGGCGACCGCGAAAGCGGCTGGCGTCCGAGGCAAATCGGGAACACCGGCCGCCAAGCCCAAAGCGGCAGCCAAACCGGCGAAAGCCAAAGCGGCAAGAGCCAAGCCCAAAGCGGGCTGAGGCCCAAGCGGTTCAGGCCGCGAGGGCGGCGATCGCCGCCGCCCCCATCCTCTCCGCAGCGGCGAGCAGCGCATCATCCTCGATTCGCGCGCGGTTGCCCTCTCCGTCGAACGTGTCGGACACAGCCAGCACACAGGCCACGGGAACGTGCGCTCGGGCGCCGACCGCGAACAGCGTCGCCGCCTCCATCTCCACCGCGAGCGCGTCGCGACCATCGCCCGGGTCGCCGTCCTCGTAGAAGAGATCCACGCTCACGACGGCGCCTTCGCGCGCTCCCCGCGCCTCGCGCGTCAGCGCGCGCGTGAGCGCCGGGTCGGCCGCGATCCGCTCGCCCGCGCCCAGCGCGCGCGAGGTGCCGTCGGCGCAGATCGCCTCGCATGCCACCACGAGCTCGCCCAGCTCGAGCCCAGGAGCGAGCGCGCCGCAGGTGCCCACACGGATCGCCCGGCGGGCTCCCAGCACGATCAGCTCGTGCAGCACGATCGCCGCCGACGGTCCGCCCATGCCGGTCGCCTGGATCGTCAGCTTGCCGCCATCGCTTGCTGTGCCGGTGTAGCCCCACAGGCCGCGGTGGTGGTTGAACATGCGCGGCTCCTGCAGCAGGGCCTGGGCCAGCATCAGCGCGCGGCCAGGGTCGCCGGGCAGCAGCACGCGCTCGCTCAACTCCGCCGTCGGACGCAGGTGGATCGAGGGCTGACGCGCCGCTTCCGGGTGGGGTGGATCGTGTGCCATCGGCCGCGACTTTAGACTTCGAGGTATGGGAATGCCCGCCGCGCCTCGCGTCTGAGTGAACGAGCCCGACGCTGATCCAGTGCGCGAGACCGGCGAGCTGACGCTCGCTCAGGTGGCCGCGCGCGCTGGCGTCTCCGCCGCGACGGTCCGCCGCTGGGTCGCCAAGGGCCTGGTCCCCGGCTACGACGGACGCTGGACCCCTTCCGCCATGGCCTACGTCCGCGTGGTCGCGAGGCTTCGCGCTCGCGGTCACACGCTCGAGCGAATCAAGCAGGCCAGCGACAACGGCCAGCTCGCCGTCGGGCCGATCGAGAACATGCTGCGCAGCTCCGAGCCGCGGCACTCGCTCAAGGACGCCGCGCGCGAGAGCGGCGTCAAGCCGGAGCTGATCGAAGAGATCTACATCACCATGGGCCTCGGCACCCTTCCACTGGAGGCGATCTCCGACGAAGACCTGGAGATGATGCGCTACGTGTCCACGATGCTCGGCGCTGGCTTTCCGCTGCCAGCGTTCCTGCAGCTGATGCGCGTCTACGGCCAGGTGATCGCGCAGATCGCCGACGCGGAGGTGCGGCTGGTCCATCTCTACGTGCACGAGCCGCTGATGCGCGCGGGCGTGCCGAGCGTCGAGGTCGCCGAGGAGATGGAGGGGCTGGTGCGCGAGATATTCCCGTTCGCGGCGCCGTTCATGAACTACCTGCACGGCCGTTTCCTCACGCACTTCGTGGAGCAGGACATGATCGGTCACATGGAGGCCGACCTGGGCGACGACGTCCTCGAGGAGGGACGGCTGCGCGTGGCGATCGCGTTCGCCGACCTCGCCGGCTACGCGCGCCTGACCGTCGAGCGCGGGGACGAGGCGGCGGTAAGCACGGTGGAAGGGTTCGTCAGGGCCGTTGCGCAGAGCCTGCCGCTGGACGCGCGCGTGATCAAGACGCTCGGCGACGAGGTGATGGTCGTGGGTTCCGACGTGGCCGCGCTGACGGCATGGGCGGTCGGCCTGCAGGACCAGATCGCGCCCGGCGAGCCGCCGCCGCGGATCGGCGTGCACTACGGCGAGGCGCTCTACCGCGACGGCGACTACTTCGGCCGCGAGGTCAATCAGGCCGCGCGCGTGGTCGCAAGGGCGGGAGGCGGGGAGGTGCTCGTGACGCGCTCGGTGGTGGAAAGCGCTCAGGGGCACGACGGCCTCGAGTTCATCCGCATCGGCGAGGTTCGGCTGAAGGGCTTCTCCGAGCCGACGGAGCTGTTCGTGGCCTCCGCTCGCGAGGGGTAGAGATGATCGTCGAGGAGGTGCGCGAGACGATCGGCGCGAGCGGGCTGTTCGCGCGCGCGGCGGGCGGGCGTCCGATCCTCGCGATGCTCTCCGGAGGGCGCGATTCGACCTGTCTGCTCGACGTGGCCGTGGCGCTGCTTGGCCCGGAGTGGGTGAGCGCCCTGCATGTCAACTACGGGCTGCGCGAGCAGGCGGACGCGGACGAGCGTCACTGCGCGGCGGTGTGCGAGCGGCTGGGCGTCGAGCTGGAGGTGGTGCGCGCGGAGCGCGACGCGGGCTCGCCGGGTATGCCGGGAGCCGCCGGCAACGTGCAGGCGTGGGCGCGCGAGCTGCGCTACGACGCGGCGACGCGGTCGGCGCAACGGCGCGATGCGCTCGTCGCCACGGGCCACACCGCCAGCGACCAGGTCGAGACGATCCTCTACCGGCTGGCGGCCTCTCCCGGACGGCGCGCGTTGCAGGGGATGGTCGCGAGCGAGGGGCGCCTGATCCGCCCGTTGCTGGGGGTCACGCGCGAGCAGACGGCCGCCTACTGCGAAGCACAGGGGCTCGGCTGGCGAGAGGACGAGAGCAACGCGGACGAGCGCTATGCCCGCACTCGTGTTAGGCACGGGCTGCTGCCGGCCCTGCGCGCCGTGCACCCCGCCGCCGAGGCCAACGTGCTGCGCACCGCCGCGCTGTTGCGCGAGGAGACCGAGCTGCTCGACGAGCTCGTCACAGGCGAGCTCGCCGGGCGCGCGGGCATCGCGATCCTCCGGCTGAGCCAGCTGCCGGCCGCGCTGGCACGACTGGTGGTGGTGCGCCTCGCCGAGGAGGCCGCGGGCACGTACGTACCGCAGGCCGGCGAGCGCGTCGAGGAGCTGATCGCGCTCGGTCGTCGCGGCGGCCGCGCGGAGCTGCACGTAGGGGGGCGTGCCGGCGCCGTCATCGAGGACGGCGTCCTCACGATGGTGAAGCTTCCGCCACGCGCCGAGCGCTCCCCCGCCGAGCAGCCGCCGCACGAGGACTAGACTCCCTCGCGTGGCCACACCCGCACGCGTCTCAGTCGAGCCAGGTCTGGGCGAGGTGCTGGTCACCGCCGAGGACCTGCAGCGTAGGGTGGTGGAACTTGGCGAGGAGATCTCTCGCGACTATGCCGGCAGGCCGCTGCTGCTCGTAGGCGTGCTCAAGGGCGCGGTGTTCTTCCTGAGCGATCTCATGCGCTTCATCGACATCCCCGTCGAGGTCGACTTCATGGCGGTCGCCTCCTACGGCTCCGCCACCGACTCCTCCGGCGTGGTTCGCATCCTCAAGGACCTCGACGCGTCGATAGAAGACCGCGACGTGCTGATCGTCGAGGACATCGTCGACTCCGGGTTGACTCTGCAGTACCTGCTTCGCAACCTCGGCTCGCGCAACCCGCGCACGCTCGAGGTGTGCGCGCTTCTGACAAAGCCCGAGCGGCGCAAGGTCGACCTGCCCACTCGCTACGTGGGCTTTGAGATACCCGACCGCTTTGTGGTCGGCTATGGGCTCGACTACGCCGAGCGCCACCGCAACTTGCCCTACGTGGCGGTGCTGGACAGCTAGAGAGCCTCGGCCTTCGGGTCTCGAGCGTCCCGCGCAACCGCCCGAAGGGCCGGTCCTGCATGGTACGCTGGGGAGCGGTGGTCACGACCTCAGACGGTGCCAGGACCCTCAGGAACTCGCCATGACCCGCTTCTTCAAGAGCGCCGCATTTCCGATCCTCATCGTCGTGGTGTTGGCGTTTCTCGCCGTCAAATTCTTCACGCCGAGTTCGTCCAACCGGCATTCGCACAGCTATCAGACGCTGGTCTCCACGGAGATCCCCAAAGGCGAAGTCGAATCGGTCCTGCTGAAGAACAAGGGCAAAGCGCTCGAAGTCAAGCTCAACAGCAAGGCGAACAAGGAAAGCTACGAAATCGGCTTCATCGAACAGGCCACGCCCGAACTGCTCAAAAAGCTCGAAAGCGTTCCCGGGGTCAAGTTCAACATCGAAGCGGAAAAGAGCGACGCGCTGCTGAGCCTGCTCGGCTACATCGTCCCGATCCTGCTGTTCTTCGGGTTCTGGCTTTTCATCATGAACCAGGTCCAGGGCGGCGGCTCGAAAGTGATGTCGTTCGGCAAGTCGCGCGCCAAGCGCATGTCCGCGGACTCGCCGAAGATCACCTTCCGCGACGTGGCCGGCGTGGACGAGGCGGTGGAGGAGCTCCACGAGATCAAGGAGTTCCTGGAGAACCCGAAGAAGTTCCAGGCGCTCGGTGCGCGGATCCCCACCGGCGTGCTGCTGTACGGCCCCCCGGGAACGGGCAAGACGCTGCTCGCGCGCGCGGTCGCCGGCGAGGCGGGCGTGCCGTTCTTCTCGATCTCCGGCTCGGACTTCGTGGAGATGTTCGTCGGCGTCGGCGCATCGCGCGTCCGCGATCTGTTCGAGCAGGCCAAGCAGAACAGCCCGTGCATCATCTTCATGGACGAGATCGACGCCGTCGGCCGCCACCGCGGCGCGGGCCTGGGCGGCGGTCACGACGAGCGCGAGCAGACGCTCAACCAGCTGCTCGTCGAGATGGACGGCTTCGAGGCGAAGGACAACATCATCATGATCGCGGCCACCAACCGGCCCGACATCCTCGACCCGGCGCTGCTGCGCCCCGGGCGCTTCGACCGCCAGATCGCCGTCGACCGCCCCGACCGCAAGGGTCGCGCGAAGATCCTCGAGGTCCACACGCGCGGCAAGCCGCTCGCGAAGGTCATCGACATCGACGCGCTCGCGGGACAGACCCCGGGCTTTACCGGCGCTGACCTCTCCAACCTGATCAACGAGGCGGCGCTGCTGTCCGCGCGCACCGGCAAGCGCGAGATCGGCCAGGTCGAGCTGGAGGAGGGGATCATGCGCGTGATCGCCGGCCCGGAGAAGAAGACGCGCGTGATGAGCGAGAAAGAGCGCCTCATCACCGCCTACCACGAGATGGGCCACGCGCTCGTGGGCCACTTCCTCGAGCACGCTGACCCGGTGCACAAGATCTCCGTGATCTCACGTGGCCAGGCGCTCGGCTACACGATCTCGATGCCCCAGGAGGACCGTTTCCTGACCACGCGCGCCGAGCTCGAGGACACGATGGCGATGACGCTCGGCGGACGCGCCGCCGAGGAAATCGTCTTCGGCGAGATCACCACCGGAGCTTCCAACGACATCGAGAAGGTCACCGCCACGGCGAAGCAGATGGTGATGCGCTTCGGCATGAGCCAGAAGCTCGGGCCGCGCGTGTTCGGCCACGACCACAGCCAGCCGTTCCTCGGCCGCGAATTCTCCAGCGAACCGGACTACTCCGACGAGATCGCCCGCGAGATCGACGACGAGATTCGCCGCATCATCGAGTCCGCCCACCAGCGCGCGACGAGCATCCTCTCCGAACACGAGCACGACCTGAAGAACATCTCCGAGATCCTCGTCAAACGCGAGACGATCGAGAAGGAGGAGTTCGCGGCGCTGCTCGCGGGCAAGAGCGAGGAGGAGGTGTTCGGCATCGAAGACGCCGCCACGCCGGAGCTTCCCGCGCCGCCCGCCTCGGCTGAGCGCGCGGAGCGCGAGACCGTGCCGCGCCCGGTTCCGAGGCCAGGGCTCGCGGGTGGAACGGCTGAGATCAGAGCCAGCGACAAAGAGCGCCCAGAACCTGCCTGACGCCTCGCCGTTCCGAATCATGGGGGTTGTGAACGTGACCCCCGACTCGTTCTCAGACGGAGGGGAGTACCTCGACGCGGGCGATGCGATCGCGCACGCGTTGACGCTGGTCGCAGAAGGCGCGGACATCCTGGATGTGGGTGGCGAGTCGACGCGGCCGGGAGCCGAGCCGGTCTCGGGTGAGGAGGAGCTGCGCAGGGTGCTGCCGGTGCTCGAGGGGATCGCCGCGACCGATTGGATCTCCACGCCTCCGCAGGTCTCGATCGACACGTCCAAGGCGGCGGTGGCGCGAGCCGCGATCGCCGCGGGGGCGAGCATCGTCAACGACGTGAGCGCGCTGCGAGCCGATCCGGGGATGGTCGGCGTGGTGGCCGAAAGCGGCGTCGACTGCTGTCTGATGCACATGCTCGGCGAGCCCCGCACGATGCAGCGCGAGGGTGGGCCTCAATACAAAGATGTGGTCGACGACGTCAAGGCGTTTCTCGAGGAGCGTCTGAGCTTCGCGGTGAGCGCCGGCATCCCCGAGCAGCGGATCGTGCTCGACCCGGGCATCGGCTTCGGCAAGACGCTCGAGCACAACCTCGTGCTGCTCGCTCGCCTCGATGAGCTGACTTCGCTCGGTTGCCCACTCCTCGTGGGGACCTCGCGCAAGAGCTTCCTCGGCCGGCTGATCGCCGACGGTGCGGGCGAGCGCGAGCCCGTGTCCCCGGAGGAGCGCCTACCGGGGACGATCGCGACGAACGTGCTCGCGTATGAGCGCGGGGCGAGCTTGTTCCGCGTGCACGACGTCGGCCCGGTGAGCGCCGCGCTGACGGTGGCGGCTGCTACGTTGGGCTCGTGGCCGACGACGAGGGGCATGGCGAGGACCCAGACGAGCTAGACGACGACGCAGGTCTCGAAGAGGAGGGCGAAGAGGCCGCCGAGGCGGTCACGATCGAGATCAGCGGACTTTCGCTGTACACCCACCACGGTGTCACCGAGGCCGAGCGCGAGGTGGGCCAGCGCCTGGTGCTCGACCTGCGTCTGGACATCGGCGAGACCGACGCGACCGTAACGGACTCGCTCGAGGACACGGTCGACTACGCCGAGGTCTGCCAGCTCGTCGCGCTGATCGCCCAGCAGCGCTCGCACAAAACGCTCGAGCGGCTCTGCAGCACGATCGCCGACCGGCTGCTCGCCGACTACGACCTCGAGGGCGTGTGGGTGAAGGCGGCCAAGCCGGAGCCGCCGATCGCGCTTCCGGTGGACGAGGTCTCGGTCGAGGTCTGGCGCGAAGCGTCCGATTGAGATCCATCTAGCTGAACTTGCCCTTGACAAGTTAGTTAGCAGTCACTCATAATGTAGGAGTGCGGTTGCGCGACACCGACAGGGAGGAGAGCGGACGATGACCTCTCGGCTGCTGGCGCTCGCAACCGGGCACACCCGCCGCGTGCTGATCCTCGCGGGCGTCCTGTTCCTGGTGGCGGCCGCGCTGGGAGCCCCGGTCGTCTCGATCCTCAAGAGCGAATCCTCGGATTTCCAGGACCCGCACTCGCAGAACCAGCAGGCGCTGCATGCGATCGAACGAGCCACAGGCCAGTCCGCCGGATTCGGCGTCGCGGCGCTTGTGCCGAGCGGGGCCGACGTGCGCAGCGATCCAGCCGCCGCCGCTGAGACGACGCGGGTGGCCGCGCTGCTTTCGAAGCAGCCAGGCTTCCAACGCGTGATCGACTATCCGAGCACCCACCTGCCCGAGCTCGTCTCGCGCGACGGGCGACAGACGGTCGTGCTGGCGGCGTTCACGAATCGCGAACGCTCGAAGGACGCGGTCGCACACGTTCGCCCGCTGCTCGCTGGCAGCGGCGTTAGCTTCGGCGGCAACGACGTGGCGTTCAGCGAAATCAACGAACGCACCAGCTCGGACCTGCGGGCCGCGGAGACGTTCGCCTTCCCGATCCTGCTGCTGCTCTCGCTTTGGGTGTTCCGTGGCCTGATCGCCGCCGTCCTGCCGCTGCTCGTGGGCGGCTTCGCGATCGTGGCCACGTTCCTGCTGCTGCGGCTGATCGACCAGTTCGCGGGCCTGTCAATCTTCGCGGTCAACCTCGTCACCGGCATCGGCCTCGGCCTCGGCATCGACTACAGCCTGTTCGTGCTCTCGCGCTACCGCGAAGAGCTCGCCCGCGGCGCAGACACCGCTACTGCGATCAGGCGCACGCTCGAGACCGCCGGGCGCACGGTGCTCTACAGCTCGCTGACCGTCGCGGGCGCGCTCTCGTGCCTGCTCGTGTTCCCGCTGCGATTCCTCTACTCGATGGGCGTGGGCGGCGGGCTCGTGGCGCTGGCCGACGGCGCGGTTGCGCTCGTGGTGCTGCCGGCGGTGCTCGTGGCGCTCGGTCCGCGCATCGACTCGCTCGCGCCCCGCTGGATGCAGCGCAGCGCTCAGGACATCGCGCAGCCGTCCGAGCGCGGCGCCTGGTATCGGCTCGCGCGCGGCGTGATGCGTCGCCCGGGCCTGATCGCGCTCGTCACCGCGGTCGCGCTGATCGCGATCTCGCTCCCAGCCCTGCGCCTACAGCTCACCCCGCCCGACGCTCGCGTGCTGCCGAGCTCCTCGCAGCCGCGCCAGGTCGCCGAAACACTCGGTCGCGACTTCCCAGTGAACGGCTCACAGGCGATCACGCTGGTCGTGCGCGCACCGGCCGGCGCGCGCCAGACGGTCACGGGGTTGGCACAGCGCGCGCAGGCGATCGCGTCCGGGCAGGCGAGCCTCGTGCCGCCCCGTTACTACGGCCGCGAAACGTGGCAGTTCGAACTGAACCCCAGGGGCCAGGATGGCTCCTCGGTTAACCAGCGGCTGATCCGAAGGCTGCGCACGCTCGCGTCCTCCTCGACGCTGCTCGTGGGCGGCCCCACGGCGTGGTTCGTCGACCAGAAGGCGGCGGTCGCGGCGAACGTCGATCCTGCGCTCGTGATCCTCGCGCTCGTCACCGGCGGCATCATCTTCCTGATGACCGGCTCGCTCGTGCTGCCGCTGCTCGCGCTGGTGATGAACGCGCTGACCGTCGCCGTCGGCGCCGGCCTGCTGGTGCTGATATTCCAGGATGGCCACCTCTCCTCGCTGATGGGATTCAGCCCGATCGGGGGCCTCGAGGAGTCGAACCTGGTGCTCCTGTTCGTCGTGGCGTTCGCGCTGTCGACCGACTACGGTGTGTTCCTGTTCGCGAGGATCAAGGAGGCGCACGACATGGGGCTGTCCACCCGCGACGCGGTCGCTCAGGGACTAGAGCGCACCGGGCGGCTGATCACGGCGGCCGCGCTCTTGCTGTGCGTCGCGATCGGCGCGTTCGTGACGTCGCACATCTTCTTCATCAAGCAGCTCGGCGTCGGCGCGGCGCTCGCGGTGGCGATCGACGCGACGGTCGTGCGCGCGCTGCTCGTGCCCGCGCTGATGGGCCGCCTGGGCGAGCGCACGTGGTGGGCGCCGCGTCCGCTGCGCCGGCTGCATGCGCGCATCGGGTTGCACGAGGGCGCACCGCGGGAGATGCCCGCATGAGCGCCGCAGCGCGTTTCCGCGCCGCCGTGGAGAGCATGGACATTGACGCCGCCAGCGAGCTGCTCGCCCCCGACGTCGTCTTCCACAGCCCCGCGACCTTCCATCCGTTCGTCGGACGGGAGACCGTTACCAAGCTGCTCGGGCTCGTCGCGCAGACGTTCGAGGACTTTCGCTACACCGACGAGCTCGAGACCGACGGGGCGCACATACTGGTGTTCCGCGCCGCGATCGACGGCCGCGAGCTGGAGGGCATCGATCTGCTGCGATTCGACGAGGGCGGCCTGATCGCGGACTTCACCGTGATGCTGCGTCCGATCTCGGGCCTGTTGCCGTTCGCGCAGGCGATGGGCGAGAAGGTCGCTCAGGCCGGCCTTCAGACCACCCGCGCCTGAGTCGCGAGGGCGAATGAGCGCTCCAGAGGATCGCATCGGGCTGCTCGGACTCGGCTCGAACGTGGGCGACCGTCGCGCGCACCTGCAGGGCGCGGTCGATGCGCTGGCGGCGGTGGGAGTCGAGGTGCTCGCTTCGTCGTCGGTGTACGACACCGACCCGGTGGGGGAGGTGCTCGACCAGCCGAGCTTCCTCAACGCGTGCCTGCGTGTGCGCACCGCGCTCCCGCCCCTGGAGCTGCTCGACGCGGTCAAGCGCCTGGAGCTGGAGCTCGGCCGCGGCGAGGGCGGCGTCCGTCACGGGCCGCGCACGATCGACATCGACATCCTGCTGCTCGGCGACGTCGAGATCTCCCACGAGCGCATGACACTGCCGCACACGCAGCTGCTCAGCCGACGCTTCGTGCTGATCCCCGCACTCGAGCTGGACTTCGCGCTGCGCGCCCCCGACGGGCGCTCGCTCGCCGACGCGCTCGCCGCGCTCCCCCTCCAGGAGGGCGTGCGCTGGGCCGGTCCGCCGCTCGACGTGCCCGGCGGCTGACGACCCAGCGCGCACTGCGCCCGGCGTCCCCACCAGTCCTAGCGAACGACGATCTTGCCCTTCATGCCTTCCGAGACGTGGATCGTGCAGTGGTAGTTGAAGGTGCCCGCGCGGGTGAAGCGCACCGTGTAGGTGCCGCTCGATTGCGTGTGCGAGTGAAAGCCGTGAAAGGTCACGTTGTGTTCCGTTTCTCCGTCGTGCCACCCCCACGTCACGGTGTCGCCGCGGTTGATCGTGAGGCTGCCAGGGTGAAAGCGGAAGTTCTTCAGCGTCACCGTGTGCCTGACGGCTGCGCGCGCGCCACCTAGAGCTGCCGCGGGAATCAGCGCCGCGCTCGCCAACGCGAGTGCTGCCGGCAACATGAATCTCTTCCTGGTCATCCGGGCTCCTTCGGTGTCGGTGGTTCTCGGCCGCGTGCTGGGACCGCCTGCCCGTGAAGACACCGCCGGCGGCGGAACCTTCCCGTCGTCTTCAGGCAGCGCTGCCGCGCTCACGCCAGCTGGCGAGCGCCAGGAGCGTGGAGCTCGACACGCCACGCCCTGCGACCACGCACAGGCGCCCCGAGCGCAGCCATACGACGCTCGTCACGCCGTGTTCGCTCAACAGCCGGTAGGGCGCGCCGTGACGCCACACGACCGCGCCGCCCTTCGCGGCGGGCGCCGGCGTGCCGGACACGATCGCGTAGCCGATGCGCTTCCCGCTCGCGTCGGTGTAGAACACAGTCCTCACGGTTCGGCCGTCGAGCGTGTCGCTGCGCGCGCCGCTTGCGCGCCAGCCGAAGCGCTCTTTCCAGTAGGGGAAGGCCACGCCGTCGACGTTCTCCGTCAGCGCGCCGCGTTCGCGGAGGCTCTCGCGAGGGGCGGCGGTCGTTGCGGCCAGCAGCGTTCGCGCGGACACCTCGTGCACGTTCAGCTTCGACGAGTCTCCGCCTGTGAGCGCGAGAACGAGGACCACGGTGGCAGCCGCTACGGCGGTACCGGCGCCGCCGAGCAGCAGAGGCCGACGGGTGCGTCCGCCGACTCCGCCTCGCACGCGCGATCCCGACGTGTGCTCGGCGACGAGTGTCTGCACACGGCGATGAAGCTCCTCGGGCGCACGGACATCGATCGTGCGCAGGCGCTCGATCAGGTCGGCTTCGGGATTTTGGCGTCGCTCGCTCATTGCGCTCCTTCACCGGACAAGACTCCGCCGGCGTTCCTCTCTTCCCGTCTGCTGACCGATGAGGATGCAGGCGAGGGTGATGGGTCGGGTGTGAGGCGCTTGACGACCTGCTTGCGAGCTCGGAACAGCCGCGTGGTGAGCGTCGCCTCGCGCACGCGCAGGGCGCGGGCAGCCTCGCGGTAGGAGAGGCCGAGCACGTCCACCGCGACGAGGGCGAGGCGGAAGTCTTCCGGGAGCGTCGCGATCGTCGCATACAGCTCCTGGACCTCGAGCGCCTCGGCGGGGCGCCCCATCGGCCGGGGGTCCGCCGCCACCACGTCTTCCAGCGTGGCGACCGTCACCGGACGCCGCGACGCGGTGCGAAGTCCCGTGAGGAACGTGTTGCGCAGCACGCGCATCAGGTAGTAGAGATCGTCGTCTCCGGTGAGCACCCGCGGACGCGACAGAACGCGTGCGAACGTCTCCTGAACGAGGTCCTCAGCGTCCTCGCGCGAGCCGCACAGCGCCCACGCGGCGCGGTAGAGCCGGTCCACGTGTTGGCTGAGGTCCTGCGGATCGAGGGTGCGCATGAGTCGCACCGCGACTGTAGCGCCGAAGTTCTAAGGAGCCGTGGGGGTGGGCAGCCACGCGGCTGGCAGCACGCCCGCGGGGATTGCGCCCGCCAGCGGGGGGAAGTAGCGTGCGAGCGCCTCGCACGGGCGTCCCTCGATCAGCGGTCGGACGTCGCCGATGCTCATCATCAGCCGAATCGCGCTGCCGATCTGCAGGTCCGCGGCGTTCGGGCGCTCGCCGCCGAGCAGCCCGTCTGAGATCCACGCGTCGATCCTGTCGAACTGGCCGGGGAGCGCCGCCATGTCCGCGCGAGCGTTCTCGTCGCGGGCCTTGTTCTTGACCGCCATCAGCCGTGCGGTGAGCGGCATCGCGGGTCGCAGCAGCGGGCGCGGAAGCGGAAGCTTCGCGTCTCCCACATAGCTCTCCATCGTGTCGGGGCGGCGGATGAACGCAGCGTCGATCAGTCGCCGCGGCACGCTCTGCAGGACCTCGTCGCCCCAGCGCTCGATCTCCAGCACGCGCGCGTAGGCGGGGTCGCCGGGTGGGGGCAGCAGCGCCGGCTCGGCGGCTAGCTCGTCGAGTCGGCGCATGATCGCGCGCGAGCCGACCAGCCGCTCTCCGCCGCCGCGGATGCCGGGAACGGTCGTGCCGCCGTACAGCAGAGGGCCGGCTAGAACCTGCGATAGGGGGAGCAGATCGACCCGCTTGTAGGGGATCGACTTCAGCTTCAGCGCGACCTCGACCGCCGCGCACGGGTGCGAGCCGGGGAGCGAGTAGAGCTTGAGTGTGCCTGCAGCCATCGTGCCGAGCATAATGGTCGCCGATGCTGCTCGCCGTCGACGTCGGAAACACGCAGACCCACTTTGGCGCCTATGAGGGCGATGAGCTGCTCGAGCACTGGCGTTTCGCCACCGTGCGCCAGTCCACCGCTGACGAGCTGGGCGCGGCGCTGCGAAATCTGCTCGAGCTGCGCGGCTACGGATTCGCCGACCTGAAAGCGTCGATCGTGTCTTCGACCGTTCCTCAGTTGGAGCCCGAGTGGACGGAGATGGCGGGTCGCTACCTAGGGCACGAGATGCTCGCCGTCGGCCCCGGGACGAAGACCGGGATGGCAATCCGCTACGACAACCCTCGCGAGATCGGCGCCGACAGGCTCGTCAACGCGGTTGCCATCCGCGAGCGCTTCGGCGGCGCGGCGGTGTGCGTGGACTTCGGCACCGCCACCACCTTCGACGTGGTCTCACGCGACAGCGAGTATCTGGGCGGCGCGCTGATGACCGGCATCGAGATCTCCCTCGAAGCGCTCTCCGAGCGCGGCGCGCGCCTGCCCAAGATCGACCTCGCTCCGCCGAAGAGCGTGATCGGCAAGAACACCATCGACGCGATCCGCTCCGGGGTCGTGTTCGGCTACGCGGGCGCCATAGACGCGATCCTCAGGCGGCTGTACGACGAGCTCGGCGAACGCACCGACGTGATCGCCACCGGCGGCCTCGCCCGACTGGTGGTGCCGTACGCCGAGGAGATCGAGGAGGTCGACGACCTGCTCACGCTCACCGGGCTACGGTTGTTGCACGAGCGCAACTCCTGAGCGGTCGTCGCGGCTCGTAACAATGGGGGAGATGCCCGACTCGAGGTCGCTCACCGACTCATGGACGCTCGGCCCGCTGCGCGTCCCCAACCGAGTGATGCTCGCCCCGCTGGCGGGTATCGGCAACTGGTTCGTGCGCCTGCAGGCGAAGCGCTACGGCGCGGGCATGGCGTTCTCGGAGATGGTCTCCTCTCACGCGATCCACTACGGCAACGAGCGGACCTGCAACGAGATGCTGCGCATCGACCCGCGCGAGCGCGAGGGCGGGCCGGTGTCGATCCAGCTGTTCGGCGAAGACCCCGCGACGATGCGCGAGGCGGCGGCGCACGTGGCGGGGCTGGGCGCGGACGCGATCGACATCAACATGGGCTGCCCGGTCCCGAAGGTCCGCAAGACCGGCGCCGGCGCCGCGCTGCTCGCCGACCCGGATCGTGCGGTGGCGGTCGCGAGCGCGACGGTCGAGGGCGCGGGCGGCGTGGGCGGAATTCCCGTGACGGTCAAGCTGCGCTCGGGGCTGCGAGCGGGAGACACGAGTGGCTTCGAGGTCGCGCACCGGCTGGTCGAGGAGGCGGGGGTCGCGGCGATCGCGTTCCACCCCCGCTCCGCGGCCGTCCATCACAAGGGCGTACCCGACTACGAGCTGGCGCGCCAGCTGGTTGACTCGCTCGACGCGCCCGTGATCCTCACCGGCGGGCTCAGTGACGCCGAGCATGCGCGCGAGGCCTTCGAGCTGACCGGCGCGGCGGCGGTGATGCTCGCGCGTGGAGCGCTCGGCAACCCGTGGCTCTTCGCGCAGCTCCTCGGAACACGCGAGCACGGTCCCACGCGTGCCGAGGTCCTGGAGGAGCTCGACTGGACGATCGAGTGCGCCGTCGAGCATCTCGGCGAGCTGCGCGCGACGCGCTACTTGCGCAAGTTCTACCCCTGGTATGTAGTGGGTCTGCAGCTGCCCTCGCGTGATGCCAAGTCGCTGCAGGAATCGCTGCAGAGTGCGGACACGCTGGAGCAGGTCAGGAGCGCGCTCCAGCTCCAGCCGATGGCTCCGGCAGTGGCGGTCTGAGGCACGTTCTGCGTTCCTGCCCGGCGGACCCAGCCCCCCGCTATACTGCTGCGCTCGCTGAAGCCTCCGGCCGCTGACATCCCCGCCGCGAGCGGGGTTTTGTGTGCCGTCGGACGCGCCATCAACCCGTGGAATCGAGTCCCGCCCGCCAACATGCCGAAGGACGTCATCCTCACCCCCGAAGGTCTTCAGAAGCTGCAGGACGAGCTTGAGCTGCTCTCAACCGAGAAGCGCAAAGAGGTAGCCCAGCGCATCAAGGAGGCCCGAGAGTTCGGGGACATCTCCGAGAACTCCGAGTACGACGACGCCAAGAACGAGCAGGCGATGGTCGAGAGCCGCATCGCCCAGCTGCAGGAGAAGCTCCGCATGGCCACGGTCATCCAGGCCAAAGACCTCTCCACCGATGTCGTGCAGGTCGGTTCGGTGGTGCACGTCAAGGACGAAAAGACCGGCAAGTCGGTCAAATACACGATCGTCGGCTCGGCGGAGGCCAAGCCCGACGAATACAAGCTCTCCAACGAGTCTCCGGTGGGTCGCGCGCTGATCGGCCACAAGCGCAACGACACCGTCGCCGTGCAGGTCCCCAAAGGCCCGGCGCGCAAGCTCAAGATCACCAAGATCGACGTCGGCCTCGAGTAGGCTCGCCGCGGTGAGCGGAACCGAGCAACCGCCCGAGGAGCAGCCGGAGGGCGAGTCGAGCAGGCACGGCCTCAACGAGCTGATCGCGGAGCGTCGCGCCAAGGCCGAGCGTCTGCGCGAGGCGGACCCCGACGCGTTCCCCTACTCATTCCCCGACGCGGAGCCGATCGCGGACGTCCTCGCGGCGTACGCGCACCTGGAGAGCGGGGAGGAAACCGATGACGCCCATCGCGTGGCGGGCAGGATCGCGGCGCGCCGGGAGGCGGGCAAGATGGCGTTCCTGGACGTGGTCGACCGCACCGGCAAGATCCAGCTGCACGCGCGGATCGACGTGCTCGGCGAGGAGGCGTTCGAGCGGCTGACCTCGCTCGACGTGGGCGACATCCTCGGCGTGGACGGCGCCGCGCTGCGCAGCCGTCGCGGCGAGATCTCGCTGCGGGTGCAGGGCTTTCAGATCCTCGCGAAGGCGCTGCGTCCGCCGCCGGACAAGCACGCGGGCCTGAGCGACGTGCAGCTGCGCTACCGCCGGCGCGAGCTCGACCTGATCTCCAGCGAGGAGGCCCGCCGGCTGTTCGCCGACCGCGCGCGGATCGTTTCCGCGGTGCGTGCCTACCTTGACGGCGCTGGTTTCCTGGAGGTCGAAACGCCGGTGCTGCAGCCGCTCTACGGCGGCGCGCTCGCGCGGCCGTTCACGACCCACCACAACGCGCTCGAGCGCACGCTGTACCTGCGGATCGCCACCGAGCTTTACCTCAAGCGCCTGATCGTCGGCGGACTCGAGCGGGTGTACGAGCTGGGCAAGGACTTCCGCAACGAGGGCGTCTCCTCCAAGCACAACCCCGAGTTCACGATGGTCGAGTTCTACGAGGCCTACGCCGACTACAACGACGCGGCCGCGCGCCTGGAAGCGATCGTGCGCGGAGCGGCACACGCGATCGACTACGCGGGTGAGATCGACTTCTCCGAGCCGTGGCGGCGAGTGGGCTTCGTGGAGTCGATCGCCGAGGCCACCGGCATCGACATCTCGGTTGCTGGAGACACGGAGGCGCTTCGTGCGGAGATCCTCCAGCGGGGTCTCGAGATACGCACCGAGGACGCCAGCTGGGAGCAGATGGCCGACGACCTGCTGTCGAAGTTCGTGGAGCCGACGCTCGTGCAGCCGACGTTCGTCATGGATTACCCCGTGGAGCTCTCGCCGTTCGCGCGCCAGCACCGCTCCAGGCCCGGCCTGGTGGAGCGCTGGGAGGCATTCGCGGGCGGCATGGAGATCGCCAACGCGTTCAGCGAGCTAACCGATCCGGACATCCAGCGCGAGCGCTTCGAGGCCCAGCAGCGGCTCGCGACGCTCGGCGAGGAGGAGGTCCAGCCCTACGACGAGCTGTTCGTGCAGGCGCTCGAGCAGGGGATGCCGCCGGCGGGAGGCGTCGGCCTCGGTGTCGACCGGCTGGTGATGCTGCTGACCGGGCGCGACTCGATCCGCGAGGTCGTGCTGTTCCCCGCGATGCGCGACTGAGGGTTCTGATCGGGCGTCGATCAAGCCGGGACCCCCCGCTGCCGATGACCCCGTTAGAGCAGGGGGACCGATTGGTAGACTGCTCCACAGGCGTTATCCGGACCACAAAAGCTCCTTGAGGCACCGTCCAAGCAGGAAGGGATCACACAATGTTCGAGCGATTCACCGAACGGGCCCGGCAGGTGGTCGTTCTCGCGCAGGAGGAGGCGCGAACGCTCAAGCACAACTACATCGGCACCGAGCACATCCTGCTCGGGCTGCTGCGCGAGGAGGAGGGTCTGGCCGCTCGCGTGCTGGAGAGCCTGGACATCACCGTGGAGCGTGTGCGCGCGCAGGTCGTGCGGATCGTGGGCTCCGGCGAGGAGGTCACCTCCGGGCAGATCCCGTTCACCCCGCGCGCGAAGAAGGTCCTCGAGCTGGCCCTGCGCGAGGCGCTGAGCCTCGGCCACAACTACATCGGCACCGAGCACATCCTGCTCGGCCTGGTCCGTGAGAACGAGGGCGTCGCGGCCCGCATCCTGCTCGACTTCGACGCCGACTCGGAGAAGATCCGCAACGAGGTCATCCGCATGCTCTCCGGTCCCGGCGGACGCCGCCAGGGACAGTCCAGCGGCTCCGGCTCAGGCGCCGCGGGCGCGCCCGGCGAGGGCAAGAAGTCATCCAAGCTGCTCGACCAGTTCGGTCGCAACCTCACCAAGCTCGCCGCCGACGGCAAGCTCGACCCGTGCGTCGGGCGCGAGACCGAGATCGAGCGGATCATGCAGATCCTCTCGCGTCGCACCAAGAACAACCCGGTGCTGGTGGGCGAGCCCGGCGTGGGCAAGACCGCCGTGGTCGAGGGCCTCGCACAGCGCATCACGAGCTCCGAGGTGCCCGAGCTGCTGAAGAACAAGCAGATCTACACGCTCGACCTGGCTGCTCTGGTCGCCGGCTCGAAGTACCGCGGCGAGTTCGAGGAGCGCCTGAAGAAGGTGATGAAGGAGATCACCCAGCGCGGCGACATCATCCTGTTCATCGACGAGCTCCACAACCTCGTCGGCGCGGGCGCGGCCGAGGGAGCGATCGACGCCGCCTCGATACTCAAGCCGGCATTGGCGAGAGGCGAGCTGCAGACGATCGGCGCGACCACCCTGGACGAGTACCGCAAGTACCTCGAGCGCGACTCCGCCCTCGAGCGCCGCTTCCAGAAGATCACGGTGGACGAGCCCACGATCGACCAGACGGTGGAGATCCTCCGCGGCCTGCGCGACCGCTACGAGCAGCACCACAAGGTGCAGATCACCGACGAGGCGCTGCGCGCCGCCGGCGAACTCGCCAGCCGCTACATCTCCGACCGCTTCCTGCCCGACAAGGCGATCGACCTGATCGACGAGGCGGCCTCGCGGATGCGCATCAAGTCGATGACCTCCCCGCCCGCGAACCGCGAGCTGGAGAGCGAAGTCGAGAGCACGCGCCGCGAAAAGGAGGCCGCGATCGAGGCCCAGGAGTTCGAGAAGGCGGCGGCGCTGCGCGACAAGGAGCGCAAGCTGACGAACAAGAAACGCGAGCTCGAGCAGGCGTGGGAATCGGGCGAGTCCGGCGAGCGCCCCTCGATCGGCGAAGAGGAGATCGCGGACATCGTCTCGATGTGGACCGGCATCCCCGTGTTCAAGCTGACCGAGGCCGAGACCCAGAAGCTGATGCGCATGGAGGACGAACTCCACAAGCGCGTGATCGGCCAGCACCCGGCGATCGAGGTCATCTCGAAGGCCATCCGCCGCTCGCGCGCCGGCCTGAAGGACCCCAAGCGCCCGACCGGCTCGTTCATCTTCCTCGGCCCCTCCGGCGTGGGCAAGACCGAGCTCGCACGCACGCTCGCGGAGTTCCTGTTCGGCGACGACGACGCGCTCGTCAGGATCGACATGTCCGAGTACATGGAGAAGCACGCCGTCTCGCGGCTGGTGGGCTCGCCTCCGGGCTACATCGGATACGACGAGGGCGGACAGCTGACAGAGGCGATCCGGCGCAAGCCCTACAGCGTGCTGCTGCTCGACGAGATCGAGAAGGCGCACCCGGACGTGTTCAACATCCTGCTGCAGATCCTCGAGGACGGCCGGCTGACCGACGCGCAGGGACGCACGGTCGACTTCAGGCACGCGATCGTGATCATGACCTCGAACATCGGCGCCGCCGAGATCGCGCGCAACACGCCGCTCGGCTTCGCGGTCTCCGACGACGAGACGGGCATCACCTACGACGACATGAAGAACCGGATCATGGGCGAGCTGAAGAAAGTGTTCCGCCCCGAGTTCCTCAACCGCATCGACGACGTGATCGTCTTCCACAAGCTGCAGAAGGAGGAGATCAAGCAGATCGTCGAGCTGCTGCTGCTGCGGATCCGCGAGTCGATGGCCGAACGTGAGCTGCAGCTTGAGCTGACCGAGCCCGCGAAGGACCTGCTCGTCGAGAAGGGCTGGGACCCCGCCATGGGTGCGAGGCCGCTGCGGCGTGCGATCCAGCGCTACATCGAGGACCCGCTCGCGGACTTCGTGCTGCGCGAGCAGCTGACCCCCGGCGCGACCGTGGTGGTCGACCCGGCCGAGGGCGAGCAGGAGGGCGAGGTTCGCCTCTCGATCGTCAACCCGAAGAAGCAGAAGACGCCGGTCGCCGTGGGCGCCGAAGGTGCTGTGGCCGAGGAGAGCATCGCCGAGGGCGACTCCCCGTCCGAGGGCGAGCAGCCCGACGAGCAGTAAGCGCGGCACCGCTGGGCGCCAATCTCGATCGGGTCCTCCTGGCGTCTCTTACGGCCGAGGAGTGGCCTGCCGCCGCACGCATCTACGAAGCTGGGATCCTCGGCGGTAACGCCACATTCGAGCCCGCTGCTCCCACGTGGGAGCAGTGGTCGAGCGTGCGTGCCGGTCTGCCCGGGGTCGTCGCCCGTGCCGCCGACGGAGAGATCCTCGGCTGGGCGGCGCTCAGTCGGGTATCCAGCCGCCACGTCTATCGCGGAGTGGGCGCGGTGAGCATCTACGTCGCTCCCGAGCACACACGCCGCGGCGTCGGGCACACGCTGCTCGAAGGCTTGATCGAGAGCTCCGAGGCGGCGGGGTTCTGGACGGTCGAGGCGGGCATCTTCCCCGAGAACACGGCCAGCGTCGCCCTGCACGAGAGCTGCGGCTTCACGCTCGTGGGGGTACGCAGGCGGGTCGGGCAGATGCCCGACGGACGCTGGCGCGACGTTGCCCTCTACGAGCGCCGCAGCCCCGTCGTGGGCGACGGCTGAGCCGTCCCCGCCGGCCCGTAACCTGGCCGGATGGCCCGTACGACCATCCACGTCTGCTCGCAGTGCGGCTTTCAGTCCGCGCAGTGGCACGGGCAGTGCCCTGGGTGTGAGGCGTGGAATACGCTCGTGGAGGAGTCGATCGCGCCGAAGCGCGCGGGGGGGCGTGGCGCGAGCGCCGCACGGCGCTCAGAGCGCGCAGCGAGTGGAACAGGCGGTGGCGGGACGGTCGTGCCGTTGCCGCTGCGGGAGGTGGGCGCGGACCCGGTCAAGCGCATGTCGACCGGCATCGGCGAGCTCGACCGCGTGCTGGGCGGGGGCCTGGTGCCGGGATCGCTCGTGCTGCTCGGCGGATCGCCCGGAATCGGCAAGTCGACGCTCACGAACATGGTGCTCGGCCATCTGCAGCAGTCGGGTCACAGGACGCTCTACGTAAGCGGCGAGGAGTCAGCCGAGCAGGTGAGGCTGCGCGCGGAGCGGCTCGCCCCCGGCGCCTTGTTCGTCCCGATCCTCGCGGAGACCGACCTCGACACCGTGCTCGATACGCTCGCGGCGGAGGCGCCGCAGGTGTGCGTGATTGACTCGGTGCAGACGCTCTGCGCGGCTGAGCTCTCCGGCGCCCCCGGCTCGGTGGGGCAGGTGCGCGAGGTAGCGGGCCGGATCATGCAGCTCGCGAAGGCGCAGGGCGTGGCGGTGATCCTCGTCGGGCACGTGACCAAGGACGGGGCGCTCGCGGGTCCGCGCGTGCTCGAGCACATGGTCGACTGCGTGCTGCAGTTCGAAGGCGAACGCGAGCGGCCCTACCGCGAACTGCGAGCGCTGAAGAACCGCTTCGGCTCGACCAACGAGTCGGGCCTCTTCGAGATGCGCCAGGGCGGCCTGGTGGAGGTGCTCGACGCCTCCGCGAGGTTCGTCGCCGAGGCCACCCGCGCCCCCGGGAGCGTGGTGCTCGCCGCGATGGAGGGATCTCGGCCCCTGCTCGTGGAGGTGCAGGCGCTGGTGGCGCCCTCAGAGCTCGAACAGCCGCGCAGGGTCGTCTCCGGCCTCGATCGCAATCGGCTCGCGCTCGTGTTGGCGATCCTCGGTCGGCACGGCAACGTGCGCACCGGCGCGGCGGACGTGTTCGTAAACGTCGTCGGCGGGGTCCGAGTGGACGAGCCGGGGTGCGACCTCGCGGTTGCGCTCGCGGTCGCCAGCGCGAGTCGCGGCGTGCCTTTGAAGGGCTCTCCGCGAGCGTGCTTCGGCGAGCTCGGGCTGACGGGCGAGCTGCGCTGGGTGGGGCATCCCGAGCGACGCCTCGAAGAGGCCGCCAAGCACGGCCTCAGCGGCGTGATCGCGCCCGTCGAGAGCGGAGGCGCGGCGTGCGAGGTCGCGACCTTGCGCCAGGCCCTCGCGGCGGCGCTGCCGGGCTCCTCTCCGAACGGCAGGGGAGGCCAGCGGGTCCCAGAGCGGGAAGGCGCGCCGATCGCGCTGGTCGGATCGTCCGAGCGGCGCCCGTTGGCGCTGGCGCGCGAGGACGGCGGGGAATGCCAGGCGCAGCAATAGTTTCTGGCCTGGGGTGTCCCCAGTGTACGAGCGGCTGAGAGATCGCCGAATGCCCTAGAATGAGGGATCGTGGCTCCACGATCCGGCGAAGATCAAGACAACGAAGTACGACCGGATCCAGGGCTGATGAGGGCGCTGGAGATGATTGCGCCCGGCACCGCGCTGCGGGAGGGCATCGAGAGCATCCTGCACGCGCGCACGGGCGGTTTGATCGTGATCGGCGAGCCCGAGGACCTCAGCTTCCTCAACTCCGGCGGGATCAAGCTCGACATCGACTACACCCCCGCGTTCCTGTACCAGATCGCCAAGATGGACGGGGCGATCATCCTCAACGCGAACGCCACCAAGATCACGATGGCGAACGTGCAGCTGATGCCCGATCCGACGATCCTCTCGCACGAGACCGGCACCAGGCACAGGACCGCCGAGCGCGTCTCCAAGCAGACCGACGCGCTCGTGATCGCCGTCTCCCAGCGCCGCGAGGTCGTCTCGGTGTACGTGGACGGCGTCAAGTACATCCTCGAAGACATCCCGATCGTGCTCGCCAAGGCCAACCAGGCGCTCGCCACGCTCGACAAGTTCCGCACCCGCCTCGACCAGGTCTCCACGCGCTTGACCGCGCTCGAGTTCGAGGGCGGCGCCACCCTGCACGACGTGCTCACGGTGCTGCAGCGCTCGGAGCTCGTGACGCGCATGGCGGTCGAGATCGAGCGCTACATCGTGGAGCTCGGCAGCGAGGGACGGCTGATCGAGATGCAGCTCGAGGAGACGATGGTCGGCGCGGCGGCGGAGAAGGCCGCGCTCGTGCGGGACTACCTGTCGAACTACTCCGACGAGGCGTTCGCGCCCGCGCTCGAGGAGATCGGCCGGCTCGCCCACCAGGACCTGCTCGACTTCGGCCGACTGGCGGAGCTGCTCGGCTACGACCGCAAGCTCAACACGCTCGACTATCCCGTCTCACCGCGCGGCTACCGCGTGCTCGGGCGTATACCCAGACTTCCCAAGATCGTCGTCTCGCAGATCGTCAGCGAGTTCGGCGGCCTGGACGAGCTGCTCGCCGCCGGCGACTCAGAGCTCGAGAGCGTCGAGGGCGTGGGCGAGATCCGCGCCAAGGACATCCGCGAGGGCCTGCGCAGGCTGCAGGAGCTCAACCTCGTGGATCGCTACCTACAGACTTGAGTAAAGAGCCGACCATGATGGTCGGTCGCAACGAAGGAGGACACCCATTCCCGCACAAGCAACCGAAGAAGCAGCGCTCGCAGACGACCTCGAGGTCACACGCGAGGTCGAATACATCGAGTTCGAGCTCGGTGACCAAGTCGTGTATCCCCATCACGGTGCGGGCAAGGTGTTGAAGAAGGAGGAGATGGAGGTCCTCGGCGAACGCCGTGAGTACCTCACGATCAAGATCCTCCACAACGACATGACCGTCCGCGTGCCCACCGAGAACGCGGCCATCGCCGGCCTGCGCAGGGTCATCGACGAGGAAACCGTGAAAAAGGTTCTCGACGTGCTCCGCGACGAGGTCTCGGAGATGCCGAAGAACTGGAACCGCCGCTTCAAGCACAACCGCGACAAGATCAAGACGGGCGACATCTACGAGCTGGCCGAGGTCGTGCGCAACCTCTCGCTGCGTGAGAGCGAGAAGGGGCTGTCCACCGGCGAGAAGCAGATGTACACCCGCACCAAGAAGATCCTCGCCTCCGAGCTGATGTACGCGCTCGACAAGGACGAGGAAGAGGCCGAGAACTACCTCGACGAGCTGCTCGCCGACTCGGCCACCAGCCAGATGGCAGTGGCTGGCGCCAAGTAGCCAGGCTTTCGCGCACGCGGCAGCACCCGTCGCGGGTCTCATTGCCGCGTGCGCGACAGCTCTAGTGTTCATCCGCGATGACCGTCGCACTGATCGTCGCCGCCGGCAGCGGCGAGCGCCTCGGAGCCGATAGGCCCAAGGCGCTCGTCGAGCTCGCCGGCCGACCGCTGCTGCAGTGGAGCATCGACGTCCTCTCTCAGGTGAGCGGCGTCGAGCGGATCGTTGTGGCACTCCCGCCGGGCACCACCGCCCCCGCTGGTGTCACCGGCATCGACGGCGGAGCGGTGCGCTCGGACTCCGTGCGCAGAGCGCTCGCGGCGGCGGGGGAGGGCGGCGACGAGCAGCTCGTGCTTGTCCACGACGCCGCGCGCCCGCTGCTGAGCGTCGAGCTCGCCAGCGCGGTGATCTCGGCGCTCGAGAGCGACCCGAGCGCCGACGCGGCGATCGCCGCGGTGCCCGTCACCGACACGATCAAGCGCGTGGACGCGGCGGGCGCGGTCAGCGAAACGCTCGATCGCGGCGAGCTGTGGGCGGTGCAGACGCCGCAGGTGTTCCGTCGCGGAGCGCTCGAGCGCGCCCTGGACGTGCCGGCGGACGAGCTCGCGCGCGCCAGCGACGACGCCTGGCTCGTCGAGCAGGCGGGCGGCAGGGTGCTGGTGGTCGCCGCGAGCGACGAGAACCTCAAGGTGACCACGCCGACCGACCTGCGCGTGGCGGAGTTGCTGCTTGCCGAGCGCTCCCGCGGTTGACACGCACGGATTCCTGCTTGAATCGCACCCGCCAAGGATGCTCACCGACTACCACCTCCACCTCCGGCCCGACGGCCTCGACTCCACCGCCGCGGAGCACTTCACGCAGGCCAACGCCGAGCGCTACCGCGCCGCCGCGAGCGAGCGCGGGATCGCCGAGCTGGGCGTCTCCGAGCACGTGTACCGCTTCACCCAGGTGCTCGACGTGTGGGCGCACCCGTTCTGGCGTGCGAACGCGAGTGACGACATCGACGAGTACTGCGCGTTCGTGCGCGAGCAGACGGATCTGCGGCTGGGGATCGAGGCGGACTTCGTCCCCGGCGCGGAGGACCGCATGGCGAACCTGCTGCAGGCGCGCGACTTCGACTACGTCGTCGGCTCGGTGCACTTCCTGCGCGACGGCGCGGTGGACATGGACGACTACGGCGTGTGGAGCTCCGGGCGCAGCGCCGAGGAGATCTGGCGTCGCTACTTCGAGTCGATCGCCGAGGCCGCCCGCAGCGGCCTGTTCGACATCCTCGCCCACCCGGATCTCGTGAAGTACTGGAGTCCCGCCCACCCTGCCCGCCCCGACCGCCCGCGGCCCGAGGGCGACCTGCGTCGCTACTACGAGCCCGCGATCGAAGCGATCGCCGACACCGGCATCGCGGTCGAGCTGTCCACCGCAGGGCTGCGCAAGCCCGTGGGGGAGATGTACCCGTCCAAGGCGTTCCTCGAGATGTGCCTCGACGCGGGCGCTCCGATCGCGCTCTCCAGCGACGCGCACCGGCCGGAGGACGTCGGCGCGGACTACGACCAGGCGCTGGCGCTGCTCGAGAGCCTCGGCGTGCGCGAGCTGTGCGTGTTCGACGGGCGCGAGCGTCGCCTCGAGCCGATCGGCGCGACGGACTCCAGCGGGGCGCGCTCCACATGACGCTCGCCGGCATCGGCTTCGATTCGCACCGTCTCGTCGAGGGGCGCAGGCTCGTGATCGGCGGCATCGAGATACCCAACGAGCGCGGCCTCGAGGGTCACTCCGACTCGGACGTGCTCGCGCACGCGACGATCGACGCGCTGCTCGGCGCGTGTGGACTTGGTGACATCGGCGAGCACTTCCCCGACACCGACGAGCGCTGGCGCGACGCCGACTCGATCGCGCTGCTCGAAGAGGTCGTCGCGATGGTCGTGGGGCAGGGGATGGAGATAGTGAACGTCGACTGCACCGTGATCATGGAGGCGCCCAAGCTCTCCCCGCACCGCCTCGCGATCCGCGAGCGCCTCGCCGGTGCGCTCGGACTGGAGCCGAAACGGGTCAACGTGAAGGCGAGCACCGGCGAGCGGATCGGGTTCGTCGGCCGCGGCGAGGGCGTCGCCGCGCTCGCGGTCGCAAGCGTTCGCCACGCGAGCTGACGTACGCCCGCTAGGGTTGCGCGGCGATGCGAAGAGTCAAGCTCCGCGACACCCGTACCGGTGAGCTGCTGCAGCTGCGCCCTCCCGACCCCGAGCGGCCCATCGGGATCTATGCCTGCGGACCGACGGTCTACAGCCGTATCCACATCGGCAACGCAAGGCCGTTCGTGGTGTTCAGCCTGCTCAAGCGCTTTCTCGAGCACAATGGCTACAAGGTGAGGTTGGTCGTCAACGTTACGGACGTCAACGACAAGATCTACGTTGCCGCGCGGGGAGGGTCTAGCGCTGAGTTGGCTGCGGAGATGACTGCCCATTATCTCGCTGACACGAGTGCGCTGGGGCTGGGACGTCCCGATGTCGAGCCCCTTGCCTCAGAGACAATGGACGGGATCAGGGCCTACATCGCTGCGCTTATCGATACCGACCATGCCTACGCGGCGGGCGGGGATGTCTACTTCAGCGTGCGCTCCGATAAGGACTACGGCACGCTCTCTCATCGGGACCCCGACAGCATGGACCAGGGCGAGGATGAATCGGATGATCACCAGCCCGATCTCGAAGCTCCGATCGCGCGCAAGCAGGATCCCCTGGACTTCGCCCTCTGGAAGGCTCACAAGCCCGGCGAGGACACCGTGTGGGATTCGCCCTGGGGTCCCGGTCGTCCCGGCTGGCACATTGAGTGCTCGGCGATGGCCGAGGAGCACCTGGGCGTCGAATTCGACATCCACGGCGGCGGCTCGGATCTCCTGTTCCCCCACCACGAGAACGAGGCCGCCCAGACCCGCGCGGCCCGCGGGCGGGATCTGGCGAAGCTGTGGATGCACAACGGGATGATCCAGTTCACCGGCGAGAAGATGGCCAAGTCGGTGGGGAATATCGCGCTGCTGCACGAGGTGATCGAGCGCTATGGGCGGGACACAGTGATGATGTATCTCATCTCCGGCCACTATCGCCAGCCTCTCGCGTTCTCTGACACGGCGCTCGAGCAGGCACAGGCGAACGTCAACCGCATCCGCGAGGCCGGACGTCGGCTGTCACCGGGAGATTCGCCGGCCGACCTGAACGGTTTGAGAGACAGGTTCTTCGACGCTCTCGCTCGGGACTTCAACACGCCCGGTGCGCTTTCGGTCCTCAACGAATGGATCCGCGAGACGGCGAGCCCTGTGCACGGGGACTCGCCGGGCGACTCCCATCTGCGCGAGATGCTCGGCGTGCTCGGGCTCGACGCGCTGCTGGACGCCGTCGAAGAGGCGCCCGCAGAGGTGCGCGAGCTGGCCGAACGCCGCGAGCAGGCGCGAGCGGAACGCGACTTCGAGGCCTCAGATCGCCTGCGAGACGAGATCGCCGCGCAGGGCTGGGCGGTCCGCGACGGCGCGGGCGGCTTCGAGCTGCTGCCGCTGTGATCCTCTACGGGCGAAACCCCGTCAGAGAGGCCCTGCGGGGCCGACGCGCGCACCAGGTGACCGATGTGTGGGTCACCGCGGGCGCGGTGCGAGAGCCGTGGCTCGCGGGCGTGAAGACACGGACCGTCACCGCGGAGGAGATCGAGAGCCGCTGCGGCTCAGCCTCTCACCAGGGGATCTGCGCGGAGGCCGGCTCCTACCACTACGCCGGCGCCGACGAGCTGCTCGCGAAGGAGAGCCCCCTGCTGGTCGCGCTCGACCAGATCCAGGACCCGCAGAACCTCGGCTCGATCTGTCGCACCGCGGAGTGCGCGGGTGCGGCAGGCATCGTGATCCCCGAGCGTAGGGCCGCCGAGATAACCCCCGCCGTGTGCAAGGCCTCCGCCGGGGCGGTCGAGCACCTGCCCGTGGCGCGCGTGCGCAACCTCGCGGACTTCCTCGCGGACGCGCGGCGGGCAGGCTGCTGGTGCTACGGCGCGAGCGCCGACGGTGCGAGCGGGAAGGCGCCGGTCCCTTATGACTCGCCCCAATACGGCGGCGCGGGGGTGGTGCTCGTGCTGGGCAGCGAGGGCAGCGGTCTGCGTCCGCGCGTGGCGAGCGCCTGCGACGAGCTGATATCGCTGCCGCTGCTGGGCAGGATCGAGTCGCTGAACGTGAGCGCGGCCGCCGCGGCGATGCTGTACGAGATCTTGCAGATTCGCAGCGCGAACGCTTGACAAGGTTTCATAACTGTGTAAAGCTGCCGCAGACTTAACGCTGAACCTAAGGTTGAGAAACCTTAGGAATTGAATAGCTTTGGCGCCAGGGGAGGAGTGCGCCACGGAGCAATTTTGGGGGCCGCCATGGAGGTGGGCCCAAGAAAGGATCTGCTCGTGGCTCGAATAACGCATAACCCTAACTCTGAACCTAAGGTCGAAGATCTTTTTCTGATTGCGCTTGCGAAGCAGGGAGACCGCAACGCTTTCGACCGTCTCGTCAGGCGCTACCACGGTTTCGTGCGTCTGAAGGCGTCCTCGTACTTCCTCGCGGGAGGCGACTCCGAAGATCTGATCCAGGAGGGCCTCGTCGGGCTGTACAAGGCGATTCGCGACTTCCGCACCGATCGCGAGTCGAGCTTCCGCAACTTCGCGGAGCTCTGCATCACCCGCCAGATCATCACCGCGGTCAAGACGGCGACGCGCAACAAGCACACGCCGCTGAACCAGTACGTGTCGTTCTCCTCGACGCCCGCGGGCAGCGGGGACGACGTGCCGACGCTCGACCAGATGCTGCCCGGGCCGACGGTTCACGACCCGGTCAACCAGGTGATCTCCTCGGAGGAGCTGCGCTCGCTGGTCGGGTGCCTCTCGACGGCGCTCTCGGAGCTCGAGAGCCGGGTGCTGTCGCTGTACCTCGACGGCTACTCCTACGAGCAGGTCGGCGAGCGTCTCTCGTGCGACACGAAGACCGTGGACAACGCGCTGCAGCGGGTCAAGCGCAAGGTCGGCGCGCACCTGCAGTCGCGCGCCGTCGCCGCCTGAACTCGAGCCCGAACACAGCTGTGGCCGCCCCCTCCCGGAGACGGCCACAGTGCTGTGCCTGGCTCTATTCGAGGTGTCCCGGCTAGTTGACCTGGCCCTGCGAGGGCTGGGTCGAGTTGCCGGGAGCCTCGGGCTTCAGCGTCGAGGGTGCCGGCGGTGTGGTCGTGATGGTGAAGTCGGGGCTGACCGTGCCGCCGTTCTGGGGGTCTCCGGGAACCTTCACGCGGTACACGCCCGGTCCAACGGAGTAGATCGCATGCGTGATCGAGTAGGTCGAGCCCGCACCGATCACCGCCACCTCCACGACGTGGAACGAGGTGCCGGCTGCATTCTGGCGCTCCAGGTAGATCACGTGGTTGGTGTGATCCGGCGTGACGCCGCCGGAGAACGTGACCGACTGTCCGGCTGCAATCGTGGTTGCGGACACCTGCGCGGTGAGCACGTCTTTGACGCCCTCGTACAGCACAGCTGAGGCTCTACCCGCACCGCGCACCTGGTAGAAGGTGCTCGCCACCGGCGACTGTGCGGCGAACGCGTAGTTGCCGCTGCCGTCGGTCGTGGTCTGAGCGACGGGCGCGAAACCGCCCTGATGAGCGGTGCGTGCGAACAGCGTTACCGGCGTGTTCGGTGCACCGGCGGCGGCGCCGCTGATCGTCACCGACTGCCCGAAGGCGATCGGGTCGGACGAGCTCGCGATCGTCAACTGCGGGTTCTGCGCCTGCGAGATCTCGTAGTTGAGCACGTTCGAGGCGCTCGGGATGTTGCGCCGGTTGCTCCGCACGAGCACGCGGATGTTCGCGTCGCCCGGCACGCGGAACACGTGGGTGAGCGAATAGGTACCGTCGGGCTTGACCACACTGGCCTCGATCCGGTGCCAGTCGTTGCCGGTGATCGCGTTCTGGCGTTGCAGCACGACGATCGCGCCGACGTCGTCAGGGCTGACGGTGCCGGTGAACGTCACGCGGTTGCGCCTGCCGGTCTTCAAAGCGGTCAGGATCTGGCTGCCTTCGGCCGGGCCCGCAAGGGTCACCTGTGCGGCCACACGCGCCAGCTTGGTGCCGCTGCGTGCACCGCCCGCGACCACGTAGAAGTTGCTGTTGGCGGTGATCGAGCTCACGGTCAGCTCGTAGAAGCCGTGTTCGTCGGTCGTGGCTGTACCAGCCGGCACGTAGCCGGTCGTGCCGAGCGAGTGCTCGTAGAGCGTCACCGTCTGCGCCTGCTCGGAGGCGGGGACCGCGCACGTCAGCTGCCCGTAGGCGAGTACCGATTCGCCCGCCGTGAGCACGTGGGGCGCGACGTTGAGTTTCACGCGGCAGCCCGCGCTGGGGTTCGCGTGCCTACGGTCGAACCGGGGATGGTGTTCGCGCGCCGCCGCACCGGCCGGAGCCAGTAGCAGCAGAGCGGACGCGGCCGCGATGGCCACGTTCAGCTTGTTTGAACGCATCTGTGCCTCTCCTTCGGGCTAGGGGTCTTGTGTACGAACGTCTCTCTGGCTCTCTAACCCCGTGCGGAGGAATTCGATGCGGTACGGCCTTTTTACGGATCGGATCGCAATCACGCGTGCGCTGTCAAACGCGCCCCGATGCGGCGTCCACGAGGCTCCCCAGGCGCGACGGGCGCCCGGTCCTGCGCTCGATGCGGTCGGCGGCGCGGTAGAGCGAGTACACGCCGTGGATGGCCGGCCAGCGCAGCGGCTCGGGCTCCCATCTGCTCGGCGCGCGCCCAGCCCACGGCAGCTCGGTCAGGCTCGTGCGCTCGCCGAGGATCAGGTCGCGCAGCGTGCGGCCCGCGAGGTTCGCCGCGGCGACGCCCTCGCCCACGTAGCCGCCCGCCCACGCGATCCCCGTGCGCGGGTCGGCGTCGACCGACATGCACCAGTCGCGCGGGACGCCGAGCACGCCCGACCACGCGTGGTCCACGGGCGTGGCCGCGGCGGCGGGGAACATGCTCGACAGCTTCTCGCGCAGGCTCGCGATCGTCGTCGTGGCCGTCTCGCCGCGCCCGTCGGTGCGCGAGGCGAAGCGATAGGGGATACCGCGACCGCCGATCGCGATGCGACCGTCGGCCGTGCGCTGGAGGTAGGCGTAGACGTGCGCGCTGTCGCTCACGACCTCGCTGCCGGCCCAGCCGATCTCCTCCCACGTCGACGGGGCGAGTGGCTCGGTGACGATCATCGAGCTGTTCATCGGTACGAGCGCCCGCTTCAGGCCGCGCAGGCTCGCGGTGTAGCCCTCGGTTGCGCGCACGATCCAGCGCGCGCCGACCGTGCCGAACTGCGTGAGCGCCTCGTGCGGGCGGATCTCGCTCACGGGCGTGCGCTCGTGGATGGTCACTCCGAGCCGCTCGACCGCGTCGGCGAGGCCCGTGAGGAGCTTGACGGGATGCACGCGCGCGACGTGCGGCGAGAACGTCGCCCCATCGGCGCCCGCCACGCGCAGACGCGGCGCGAGCTGCTCGGCGGACAGCTTGCTCAGGTCAGCCTCGTCGATGCCGTGCTTACGCGCTGCCGCGACCTCGTCGCGCAGGTGTTGCGCCTGGGCCGGGCCGAGCGCCAGCGCGAGGTGCCCGCCCTTGACGAAGTCCGCGTCGATCCCGTGCTCAGCGAGGACGGCGGCGACCTCCTCGACGGTGTCGAACATCGCCCGCTGCAGTCGCGCATAGCTCGCACTTGCGCCGCCCCGTTCGTAGACGCGCGCCGGCCCGGAGAAGAACCCGGACACCCAGCCGCCGTTGCGCCCGGAGGCGCCGAACCCGGCGGTCTCGCGCTCGAGCACCACGATCCGCAGCGACGGCTGCGCACGCACGAGGTAGTACGCGGTCCACAGGCCCGTGTAGCCGGCGCCAACGATCGCCACGTCCGCCTCCGTCGGCCCTGGCAGCGGCGCACGGGGTGGCGGGGGACCGCCCACCGAGCGCCACCAGAAGCCGAGATCTCCCGTGCGCATCGCCGCAGCGTAGCCCTCTGCTCAGGTGCGCGAAGCGTCATCGGCAGGCTATGATCATTTGAGTGACCTGTACGGTTTCAGGTCGATATATCGCCCCTGGGGTGGGGCTGTCAGGAAGCGGGAGGAGCACGGGATGGAGGCTGCAGTGACCGAAATCGGTACGCGCGAGTTGGCGGCGAGCGCGCCGACGATAGCCGCGGCGTTCCGCATCACCGCCGCCGGGCGCGCGGACGAGGTCGCGATCCGCACCAAAGGCGACGAGTTCTCGATCACGTGGGGCGAGCTGCGCGACCGCGTCGATGCGCTCGCCGGCTCTCTCGCCGAGCTAGGTCTCGGACACGGCGACACGCTCGCCCTGATGCTCTCCAACCGTCCCGAGTTCCACCTGTGCGACCTCGCGGGGATGATGCTCGGCGCGGCGCCGTTCTCGATCTACAACACCTACACCGCCGAGCAGATCCAGTACCTGGTGCAGGACGCCGACGCAAAGATGCTGATCTGCGAGCAGCAGTACCTGCCGCAGGTGCTCGAGGCGCGCAGGGACCTGCCCAACCTGGAGCACGTGATCGTGATCGACGGCGACGCGCCCGAGGGAACGCTCTCTCTCGCCGATGTCGAGGCGATGGACACGAGCTTCGACATCGAGGCGTCCGTCGCTCAGATCAAGCCCACCGACGTGCTCACCCTGATCTACACCTCGGGGACCACCGGCCCGCCGAAGGGGGTGCAGCTGATCCACCGCAACCTGCTCGCCGCCGTCGAGGGGCTCGACGAGCTGATCGAGTTCCCGCAGAATGGTCGCGTCATCTCGTGGCTGCCGAGCGCGCACGTCGCCGAGCGCAACGCCCACCACTATCTGCCGATCGTCTTCGGCCTGCAGATCACCTGCTGCGAGGACCCACGCCAGGTCCTCAGCTACCTGCCGGAAGTCCGCCCGAGCTGGTTCTTCGCGGTGCCGCGCATCTGGGAGAAGCTGAAGGCGGGCCTTGAGACGATGGTCGCCGGCCAGCCCGAGGAGCAGCGCGAGAAGATGCAGGCGGCGCTCGACGCGAGCATCGCCAAGGTTCGCCTCGAGCAGAAGGGCGAACCGGTCCCCGCGGAGCTCGCCGAGCAGGTCGCCAAGGCGGACGCGGAGATCTTCGCGGGCCTGCGCTCGATGCTCGGCCTCGACCAGGTCGAGGCGATCAACGTCGGCGCGGCGCCCACGCCGGTTGAAGTGCTCGAGTTCTTCCACGCGATCGGCCTGCCGCTCGCGGAGCTGTGGGGCATGAGCGAGACGTGCGGCGCCGGCAGCGTGAACCCGAGCGCGAAGATCAAGATCGGGACGGTCGGCCCGCCCGCCCCGGGAGTCGAGATCAAGCTCGACACCGACGGCGAGGTGCTCGTCAAATCCGAAGTGGTGATGCTCGGCTACCGCAACCTGCCGGAGAAGACGGCGGAGACGTTCACCGAGGACGGCTGGCTGCGCACGGGCGACATCGGCGCGTTCGACGAGGACGGCTACCTGACGATCGTCGATCGCAAGAAGGAGCTGATCATCAGCGCGGGCGGCAAGAACATGTCCCCCGCGAACATCGAGGCGACGATCAAGACCGCCTCGCCGCTGATCGGCCAGGCGTGCTGCATCGGGGACATGCGCCCCTACAACACCGCGCTGATTGTGCTCGACACCGACTTCGCGCCCGCGTGGGCGGCGCAGCAGGGCATCGAGGACACCTCGCTCGAGTCGCTCGCTCGCAACGAGCTCGTCCGCGCGACGGTCCAGGAGGCGGTGGACGCCGCCAACGAGAAGCTCGCGAAAGTGGAACAGATAAAGAAGTTCACCCTCGTCGAGGGCGACTGGCTCCCGGGCGCGGACGAGCTCACGCCGACGATGAAGCTCAAGCGCAAGCCGATCGCGGAGAAGTACGCCGCCGCGATCGACGGGATGTACGGCGGCTAACGACGCGGCGCTGCAGCACTACACTCCGCCCCATGGACCTCTACACCTGCCCCGCGCGCACGCACGGCGCGAACGCGCCGATCGTCAAGCACCCGTGCGGCGTCGCCGCCGAGGCGCTCGACAAGGCTGGGCACACCTACAACGTGAAGGTGGTCGGGGGCTTCAAAAACGTCCCCTTCAGCCGCAGGGGCAAGCGCGACGAGATCCGCGAGCTGACCGGGCAGGAGGACGTCCCCGTGCTCGTGCTCGACGACGGCAGCACGATCAACGGGTCCGGCGCGATCGTCGAGTGGGCAACCGCCCACAGCGCCTCCGCTTAGCGACTACAGCTCCTGCGCGGTCTCCTCCTGCTCGACCCAGTCGAAGGAGCGCGTGACGGCCTTCTTCCACCTGGCGTACTCGCGCTCGCGAGTTGCCGCGTCCATCCGCGGATCCCAGCGCTTGTCCTCCGACCAGCGCTCGCGCAGCTCCTCCACGTCCGACCAGAAGCCGCACGCGAGCCCCGCGGCGAATGCGGCGCCGAGCGCGGTTGTCTCGGTAACCGTGGGGCGCACCACCGGCACGCCGAGCACGTCTGATTGAAACTGCATCAACAGCTCGTTCGCGGTCATCCCGCCGTCGACCTTCAGCTCCGTGAACGAGACTCCCGAGACGGCGTTCGCCTCGTCGATCACCTCGCGGGTCTGCCATGCGGTCGCCTCCAGCGCCGCCCGCGCGATGTGGCCCCTATTTGAATAAGCAGTCAAACCCACGATCACGCCACGGGCGTCGTCGCGCCAGTAGGGCGCGAACAGGCCGGAGAACGCGGGCACGAAGTACACGCCCCCGTTGTCCCGCACGGTGCGGGCCAGATCCTCGACCTCGGCGGCGGTGTCGATCAGCCCCAGCCGGTCGCGCAGCCACTGCACGAGCGCGCCGGTCACGGCGATCGAGCCCTCCAGTGCATACGCGGGCTCTTCGTCGCCGAGCTTGTACGCGACGGTCGTGAGCAGGTTCTGCGAGCGCGCGATCTCCCCGCCGGTGTTCAGCAGTAGGAAGGACCCGGTGCCGTAGGTGTTCTTCGCCTCGCCCCGCTCGAAGCACGTCTGCCCGAACAGCGCCGCCTGCTGATCGCCGAGGATGCCGGTGATCGGCCGGCCGCCGACGGCAGTGCCCGCCGCCTCTCCGTAGTGCTCGCTGGACGAGTGGATCTCGGGCAGCATCGCGCGGGGGATGCCCATCAGATCGAGGCTAGGCGGGTGCCAGTCGAGCGTCTCGAGGTCCATCAGCATCGTCCGGCTCGCGTTGGTCGCGTCGGTCACGTGCACGCCGCCAGCCGTGCCGCCGGTCAGGTTCCACAGCACCCAGGTGTCCATCGTGCCGAACGCCAGCTCGCCGTTCTCCGCCCGCTCGCGCGCGCCGGGGACGTTGTCGAGCAGCCAAGTGATCTTGGGGCCTGAGAAGTACGTCGACAGAGGCAGGCCGACGCGCTCGCGCAGGCGGTCCACGCCCTCCGTGCCCGCGAGCTCGCGCACCAGCTGGTCGGTGCGCGTGTCCTGCCACACGAGCGCGTTGTGGATCGGCTCGCCCGTCTCGCGATCCCACACGACGGTGCTCTCGCGCTGGTTGGTGATGCCGATCGCCGCCACGTCGCCCGCCTCGGCGTCCGACTGGGCGAGCGCCCCGCCGATCACTTCCCGCGTTCGCAGCCAGATCTCGGTCGCGTCGTGCTCGACCCAGCCTGCGCGCGGGTTGATCTGCTCGTGCTCGCGTTGGTCGATCGCCGCGATCCGGCCGTCGCGGTCGAACAGGATGAAGCGGGTGCTCGTCGTTCCCTGGTCGATCGCGCCGATGTACTTGGGCATGGTCTCAGCGCCTTGGGAAACGTAGTACTAACTCGATCGAGAGTATGACGTTTATCGGGCGAGGGTGGGTGTTTATGGGCTGTGTGGAAGAGTTGACCGACGATGATCGAACTCGTCACAGGGGCGATCCTGATCGCCGGAACTCTGGCCTGGAGCCGCTGGGCAGACACCGACTCGACCGCCGGGAAGCTCGTCCCGGGTTTGCTGCTGGTTCTCGGCGTGACGCTCGTGGTCGTTGGTGTGACGGGGTCTTAGCGCCGTCCTGCCGATAGCGCGGGCAGCTCAATGTCGTCGTGCGCGCACCAGCTCGACCGCGTACCCGCGCACGCTGCCTGCGCTGCCGGTGGCGACGGCGCCCATCAGGAGACGTGCGGACGCGACGCGATGCACTCTCAGTAGCTTCATGCCCGCCCGGTCGAGGCGCAGATGCAGGACGGCGGTCTTGCCCACCGCGAGGACGAGATGACGCCGAGCGAGCAGGACGGCGCGGGAGCTGCGGCGGGCGAGGACGGCGGGCAGGATCCCGCGGGCAGAGTAGATCGCGACGGTGTCCTGGCAGCGTGCGCCGAGGCCGCCCGTGCACCTGACGCGAATCGTGACGTTGCCGTGCGCGTCGACTGCGAGGATCTTGCTGAGGAGCGCCGCCGATGCCGAGTTGAGGGGCGGCAGGGCTTTGGTCACCCCGGTGGCGACGACGCTCGCGACGGTCGTCGAGTCGTTCGACGGGTTGTAGTCGGCTTGGTCGGTGGTCACCGACGCGCTCTCAACCAGCGCGCCCAGCTGTTCTGGGCGGATGGCGATCGAGACGGACCTCGTCTGTCCGGGGGCGAGCGAGCCGAGCTGGCAGGTGACAGTGGCAGTTGTGGCGAACGCCGCTGTGCAGCCCACCGGCGCCGAGACGAAGCTCGCACCCGCGGGGACGGGGACCGTCACGCTCACGCCCGTCAGAGGTTCGAGTCCGACGTTGGACGCGCTGGCCGTCAGCGAAAGCGAGCCGCCCACGAGCGCCGGGTTCGGGGACGCCGCGAGGGCGATCCCCGCATCGGCTGCGGACTCGAACGCTCCGAGGTCGCATCCGGCTCCCTGTGGGCGCCGAACGCCGCGCCCGTCGATCTGGCCCGCACCGGTATTCGTGGCGGGGCACGAGGTGCCGCCTGCGTCCACGGCCGGACTGCCATGAAGCAGCGGGACCGTGGCTCCGAGACCGCCACTCGCAGAGAGCGGTCCGAGTCGAGGGTCGACCGCGAGGGGCCCCGGCCCGGAGAAGGAGCAGGAGGACGATCCGAAGAGGATGTTCACGCCGGCCGCGCTTGCGTTTTTCGCCGCAGCGCACTCGTCGGGCGAGTCGCCCGCGAGGATCGAGCCTTCGATCGCCAGGGGATCGGCGCCAAATACCGCGCCACCTTCCGCCGCGGCGTTGGCGGTGACCGTCGAGTAGTGCAGCAGCACGAATGAGGTGGCGAGTGCCGCGATGCCTCCACCTGAAGTGAGCGCCGTGTTGTTTGCGATCGTCGAGTCGGTCACGATCGCCCCCAGGCCGGCGTTCTCTTCCAGCGTGAGTCCACCTCCGGCTTTGGAGGCGTGATTGCTCGCAAGCGTAGAGCCGATCATTTCGACCAGTGAGACATGGGCCAGGATGCCACCGCCGTAGGAGGCGACGTTGTGGGTGATCGAGCTGTTCTCCACGAGCAGTCCAGGGCTGTAGTCGGCCTCGATCGCTCCGCCCAGTTCGGTCGCTTCGTTTTCGGTGATCAGCGCTTCGCGCACCGTCAGGGCGGTCAGGAACGCATAGATCGCCCCTGCGTTTTTCGCCGCGCCGTGGGTGAGCTCGACCCCGGCGATCGTCACCGGCCCGGCTTCTTCGGTTGTGGTGATCAGCCGGCTCGCACCCTGCCCGTCGATGATCGTCAGTCCTGCGCCGGCGCCCTTCAGCGTGACCGGGCATGCCGGTTTCGTGGCGCCCGACACACACGATTTGGCGTGCGCGTCACCCAGCGGCAGTGGTCCTTTGCTCAGCAGGTAGTGGCCGGCGGGGACCGCCACGACGATTTCTTCGCCGCCGAAGAACGTGATCTCGCTGGCCGTTTCGAGGGCCGCGCGCAACGGGCATTCTTCCCCGCCGGCGCCTTCCCCGCTGCAGTAGTTGGGGTTGTCCGTCAGGCCGCGGTCTTCGGTGGTGGTGACCGCCACTTCGTAGGCGGCTGCGTTGGCAGCGGCCGGCATCGCGGCGAGCGAGTACATGAGGACACACGTGAGGATCGAGATGCGCGCACGGAAGGACATGCGGCGCAGCCTAGCCAACATTCAGCTGACAGCAAACAGATATCGGCGCAGATATCAATCCTTGGGGCACGATCACGGTGCCCGAGCGCTGATGGGACACAATGCCAGCGTGACCGATCACGGACAGCCGCTGCGCGAGGAGGATGTCCACCCCGATCCCGTGCGCCAGTTCGCCGCGTGGTATCGGGAGGCGGAGGCGGCCGACGACGTTCGCCTGGCCGAAGCCGTCGCGCTCGCCACCGCGTCTGCGGACGGCGCTCCGTCGGTTCGCATGGTCCTCCTCAAGGGCTTCGACGAGAGCGGGTTCGTCTTCTACTCGAACTACGACAGTCGCAAGGGTCGCGAGCTCGCCGCCAATCCGCGGGCGGCGCTGCTCTTTCACTGGGACGTCCTCGGCCGGCAGGTGAGGATCGAGGGTCCCGTCGCGCGCACCAGCACCGAGGAGACGGCCGCCTATGTCCGCGAACGCCCGCGCGGCAGCCAGCTCAGCGCGCTCGCCTCGCCGCAGAGCCACACGATCGACAGTCGCCAGGTGCTGGAGCGCCGTGTCGCCGAGCTGGACGGGCAGTACGAGGACAGCGAGCTTCCGCTGCCGAGCAATTGGGGCGGCTTCCGCCTCGCCGCGGAGACCTTCGAGTTCTGGCAGCAGCGCAAAGATCGCCTCCACGACCGACTGCGCTACCGGCGTCAGAGCGACGGCTGGTTGATCGAGCGTCTGGCCCCTTAGGCGAGCCGGGGAGCTTGCGAAGCCGGAGAGGGGACTCGAACCCCTGACCCCCTGTTTACAAGACAGGCGCTCTACCAGCTGAGCTACTCCGGCGAGCCCCGGAGGGTAGCGGGCCCGCAGGAGCCTTGGGGCCCACGCGCAAGATGATCCCGCTCGAGTTGCCCTTGCTCTCTATCACGGCCTCCCAGCCGTCGACCCAGCCCATCTCACGAAGATAGCCAAACGTCCGGTAAAGCTGGCGAGTCCAGCGATCGCTGACGGCGCGCACGGTCCCGAGATCCGGGAACCCGCAGCCGCGCGCGATCTGTGGCCAGCTCCGCCGGATCGCGGGCCCAGAGTGCTGGCGCGTCCGGATCATCCACGTGGCGGCGTTCTCGAGGTGCTCGAGCTGGCGGGTCCGGGGCTGCCTTCCAAACGCCGCTTCGAAGTCGCGGCGGAGTTCTGCTTGCAAGCGTCCGTGCGATCTATCGGGCCGGTTGGCTAGATTGGATCGTGCGCTTGTGGATGAGACCCCATCCATAGGCGCGAATGTTACGACCCGGCCGGACGGAACGCAATAGCGCCTGTCCGGCCGGTGTCGTTCTAGGCCGCTGCCGCGAGCGTGATCTGCAGCAGAGCAGGATCCCCGAGAGCGCTCACCGTGCTCTTGGGGACGTAGATGATGCCGAGCTGCTGCTCTCCGTCGCCGTCCGGCTCCCTGAACCGCACGGTGTTCTTCGTTTCCTTCTCGCGCTCCAAAACGACCTGCATAGGAAGACCCTCCTAACGTTGGTGACGTTAGAGCGATCCTGCAGGTTGGACCGGACAGAATCCTTTACGCTCCCTCAGCGTGAGCCCCAGCTCAGGGGTGTTTGAGGAGTTGGTAGCGCTCGGCGCGGTGGTGGAGGCGCCAGCCGCGTTGGGTGGGGTGTCCGTTGGGTAGCTGGCCGTGTTCGGCGGCGTTGTAGATCTCTTGGCGGAGGCGGCGGATGTGCGCGATCACGAGCTGCTCTTCGGGGGTGAGCGGGCTCGGGGGCGGGGCGTTGAAGAACGCGCTGCTGAGGAGCGACTCGTCGTACCTGTTCCCGCCAGTCCATTGGGTGCCGTCCGCGGGCGGTGAGAGGCCGCACGCGGGACCGCAGATGTGGGGGTGTCCGGTGTAGTGGGCGCTCAGGATGCGGTAGGCGCTGCGTGGGATCCCGGCGAACCCGAGGGTGCTCATGATCGCGGGGATGAGCGAGAGGCTGCCGTAGAACGCGGGCCGCGTGAGGCCGCGTGCGCGTTGGCGGTGGTACCAGCCTGGGGCGTCGGCTGGTGTGGCGTCGCCTTTCTCGATGTCGAGGCAGTCGGCGTCCTCTTGGGCGCTGACGGCGATCGAGAGGTGTTGGGCGTGCGGGAAGCGCTTGACGAGCTCGGGGTAGGTCGGCCAGTGTCCGCCGACGTAGCCGGCGACGGCTTGTGCGTTGGTGGGGATTTGGCCCACGTCGGTGCTGTCGTACATGACCCACATGGGCCGCTCCCTTCCTCGTTTGAGACTCAGTCCTATCAGCGTTTGCGTCGGCAGACGACGCATTTGCAGCCCTTTTTGTGGCCCTTCGGTTTGCGGTGGCGCATGGCGGTTCTCTCCTTTCAGTCGATGAGGATCGCGAGCCAGTAGCAGTGCTCTTTGGTGCCGGCTGGGGGTTCCCCCACGGTGCTCTGGAGGTAGAGGTCAAAGCTGTCGGCGGCGGGGTTGACGACCACGCCGAAGCGGCTGTTGCCTTCGGCCTCGACGGCCTGGGTGAAGTAGAGCGCGCCGCCGCTTTTGGCTTCGGGGAAGCTCGCGATAGTCGCGGTATCGCTCTGTTCGCTGCCGCCGGGATAGGTGAGGGTCGCGATCCCGAATGAGAGACGGATATTGCCGAGGGTGCTGAGGCGCGCGAATGCGCTGTTGCCGTCCGCGTCGAGAAGCGTAACTGCGTGCGCATCGACGACGAGGTTCGCCAGCCCGTTGCCTTCTCCGTCGGCGGCGAGATCGAGCAGGGTCTGCTCGGTTTCCGAGTAGGCCCTCATCTGTAGGACGGCCCCCGAGGCTCCTGAGGGGCCTGTGAAGATCACGCCCTGGCGGCCGCTGGCGCCCCATGTGATCCTGCTTGGTTCACCGGATCCGAGTGGCAGGTCGATGCCTTGGGCTTCGAGGTGCCCGGTGAGTTTCTCCTCGATCTTGCCTTCGGAGTTGATGCTGTAGGCGCCGGGGGTGATTTGGTCTTGGTGGCCTTCGAGGGCTTGGACCTTCTGCTCGAGCTGGGCGATGCGTTGCTCTTGGGTCACGGCACGAACATGGCGTAGGGGGCGCGGACGAGGTTCGCGATCGATCCTGGGGCGACTTCTGCGGGGATGCTCGCGAGGCCGGTGACGACGCCGCAGCGCCGAGGCCGGCCGTTCCCGCCGCCCGCGATCGCGGCGGATGCGAAGTTCGCTCCGACTGTCGTTGGCATCGCGCTGCTGACGACGAGGAGCCCGTAGGCGTACTTCACGCCGCGTTTCTTTGCCCATTCAGCGAGGAGTGCTTGTTGGGTCTCTTCTTGGGCTTTTTCCATGGCTTTCACTTCGCTCGCGGTCTTCGTGATCAGCGCGAGCGCGCCGTTGCTGGCGACGGTGAAGATGCCGGCTTCGACCGCGGCGCCGGCGCCTTCCGCGAGGTGTCCGGTGGTGCCGGTCGGGATCCGAATCTTCGTTATGGGCTCGGTGCGTTTCGCCTCGAAGATCGTGAAGAGCATCTGCCCGGTGGTCAGCGCGAGCGCGGTTGCTTGGGCCTCCGCGAGCGGCATGACCTCCTCACCGGATGTGGGATTCTTCCAGTCCATGACGGGGTTGACGGTGAGGGTCCCGACCCACACGGTGCCGTCCCAGACCACTTTGAGGGTGCTGTATGGGGAGACGAGCTGTGTGTCTCCTACGAGCGTGTCGCCTGCGTGCGCTGCCACGTTCACGAGGAGCGTGTTGGACATCAGGCCGGTGGCGTCTTTCAGCTCGAATTCTTGGCCGAGGCGGGGGGCGGGGCCTTCGGCGCCGGCGACCTGCGGGAGGTTCGCGGCGTGTTCACCGGTGAGCGTGGTGGTGTAGACGAGGAGGTCGTCGGTGAGCGTGATGTTCGTCGCTTCGTCGCCGATCGCGCGGACGCTGCGGCTGTGGCCTTCCCCGAGGTTGTATTCGCCGTTGCCGGTGACGAGGAGTGTCCCGCCGGCCGCGGCGATCTTTTCTTTCTTGGTGACGTTTTCGTAGGCGTAGCCTTGGGTTTGTGGTTCCTGCACGGTGACGTTGCAGGCTTTCCAGGTGAGGTTGGGTGTCCCGCCGGTGCTCTTGATCGCGGCGCCGAGTTCGGATTCCGCGCCGAAGCCTTTGCTGTTCGAGTCGGCGCGGTGGGTGATCCCGGCGATGTCGACGCAGGCGCGTGGGATGTTGTTCAGGATCACCGCGTTGGCTTGGCATGGCGCCCCGCCCGGCCGGCGGATTTCGTTGGGCCCGAACTCGCTGTGGAGGTCGGTGATCCGGATCTTGCCTTTGGTCGCGCCGGCGCCTTTGATTTCGATCAGCGCGGTCGCGTTCTTCGCCCCGGAGGGGAACGTGAACGTCATGTCGTCGCCGGTGCCGTGGCAGGTGTAGAGGATGCCGGGGCTGCCGTCGACGAGCCCGTTTTGTTCGACGTTGACGTTCTCGAAGAGGCCGGGGACCGCGCCGGTGGGGATCTCGATGCCGGCGCTCGCGAACCCTTCGACGCGGATGTTCCTGAATTTCGCGCCGTCGACCAGGAGCAGTGGTTCGCCGGCGGCGTTGCGGAAGCTGATGCCCTTCCCGCCCGTGTTCGTGGGGTGCTGCAGCACGCAGAACCCTTCCATGATCCCGGCCCATTCTAGGCCGCTGATCTGTTTGCAGCGGACGGCGTCTTCGGTCTGACCCCACTTCTGGTAGATGGTGGTCCCGCCGTTCTGTGTCCACCCCTCGTAGAAGCTGAACACGCGTCCGGTCTGCTGCCACGCCGGCGTGCACCCGCGCACCGCGCCGTGGCGGGGCGCCAGGAGTTTCGTGACGAGCGCGGCGCCCTGCGGCATGATGATTTCGCGGGCGAGCGGGATCGCGCCATGACCGCTCCCGCTGACGTCGGCGAATGCTTTGTTCAGGCCGATCGTGTCGTCGGTCCCGAAGAGCGTGTTCGCTCCCGCGACCGTCGTCGACGCCGCCACGGACAGCACCGCTTTGCCTTTCGTGACCCCAATGATTTCGCCGGATAGCTCGCCGGCGGCGACGCCGGCGCCCTGCACGTTGTGCTGCTTGCCGATGTCTGCGGTGGTGAAGATGTACCCGCCGACGGTGAGTTCGTTGCTTTCTTCCGCGATCGAGCCTTTCACGGTCGCGTAGAGGTCGAACTTGCAGTTGTAGGGCGGGGCCTTCGGGTTGATCGCGAGGGGGCTGAGCCACACCTCGGTGTCTTCGCCGGTCGCCCATGGCATCTCGCCGGCGAGCGCTTCGTTGCCGGTCGTGATCTCTTCGACTTCGCCGGCAGCGTTCAGCCGCGCGGTGTTCCCGGCGATCTGGTCGGCCTCGGGGCGCGACTCGAGCTCCTCGATCCGCGCGACCGCGGTCTGTAGCTGTGTCGAGAATTCCTCGACGAGCTGCTGCAGCTGCTCGAGTTCGTGGGTCACAAGCCCTCGACGCTGATCAAGACCTGCGCGGGGACGCCTTTCGTGTAGTTGCGGACCCGGACCGCGTCAAACTCGCGGGCCAGGGACGCGACGATCGGCAAGAACGGTTTCTCGCCAAGCCACTGCACGCTCGCGAGCCCGACGCCCTTCCCGTGAGGCATCACGCCGAGCTCGATGAAGACCGCGGCGACGCTCGTCTGGAGCACGAGCCGGGTCGACGCGACGCATAGCAGTTCGCTCTTGGGTTCCATCACGTCGGGGCACGCGGGGTTCCCGGGCTGCCCCAGTTCGAGTGAATCCCAAGCCATCAGCGGCCGCCTTTCAAGGTCAAGATGAGGTTGACGGTTCCCGGGATCCCGGCGAGCGCCATCAGCATGATCGGCCACCATTCACGGCGCACCTTCGCGCTGCGCTCGAGTTCCTCGCGTGTCACAAAACGGTTCACAGCGTGCTCCTCCGTGAGGTAGTCGCCGCGCACCCGCTCCTCGAGCCTGTCAAGCCGATAGCCCAAGAGCCGTAGATCCTCCGCATGGCCCTCCACCCCTTCACACCGGCACCGGCATAGGCATCCGCGGGAGCGAGAACGCGCTCTCGCGCGGGCGGACAGCGACCATGATCCCGTACACCACCAGGGCCGCCCCCGCGAGCAACAGCACGATGTTCATCCCCAGTTCGCCCCAGTTCGTGTTGAAGAGCCCGGAGATCGTGTGGCCGGCTTCTTCGAGGCCCTGTTCGGCTGTCTGTGTGACACCGCCTTGCTTCTCAGCGGGCCCGAAGAGCCCTTCGGTCGGTTCGATCGCTTCACCGAGGTTGCTGAACTTCGTGCCCCATGGGCTGGTGTTGACGGCGATCTTGAAGTCGGCGACGGTCCCAGACTTTAGGTTTGCGAGGATCCCTGCGTAGGAGGGCGCCTTCAGGGTCTTCACGGTCGCTTCGATCCCTTGCTGCCAGCTGTTGTAGACCTTGATGTTGCCCTGGGTGCCGGTGTTCGCGGCGCCGGGGAGCGCGAGCGTGGTGTTGAGGGGGTTGTATCGAGCGGTGTTGTTCCAGTGCCCGCCCTCCTGCTTCTCCCATGCGACGAACTTCCCGACCGACGTCTTGTTGACCGGGATCCCGACCGACTGCAGCACCTTCTCCGCGAACTGTTCGCGGTTCAGTTCGCCGCCCGCGCCCGGGACTGCTTTGGCTCCCGCCGTGACAGCCATCAGCGGTCTCCGCGGCGCGGGTCGTTCAGGACGGCGATGATCGCGAAGTAGGCCGCGAGGAGGCAGATCCCCGCGAAGATCAAGAGGTATCGGTTGATGCGGTCCGGGCGGTCGCCTCCTCGCCCGCGGCCGCGGGCGGCCGGCTCGCGGGGCGGGCCCCCGGGTCCGCCGAGATCGCGGATCTCCTCCTCGAGCGCGGGCTCGAGGATCAAGATCCCGATGCCCTCGCGGTGGCGCTGGCTCTCGGTGGTCTCGGGGGCTGGGGGGGCTTGGGTGCTCATCGTGCGTTGAGGGCGAGTTGTAGGCCGGCCTTGCGGTCCTTGACGAGGGTGTAGAGGACGAGTGGCACCAGCATCAGCAGCAGGAGCAGCTCGAGGTTGAGCTTCAGTGCTTCTCGCGTCTGGGTGCTGGGCCACTTCATCCCCGTGGTTCCTCTAGCCGACTTTCGTGACGAGCTCGCCGACGACGGTCACGAGCGCCTTCAGCGATGGGGGGGCGTCCTCCCACTCGTGCAGGGCGGCCTGGTAGCCGTTCTGAGCGATGTGCTCGAGCTTCTCCGCGAACGTGGAGTGCTCGGCGTCCGCGGCGATCGCCTCGAGGGCGCTCGCGGCCTGCTCGGCGACGGGGGCCTGGATGCCGTGGGCCTGCGCGAACGCGCTGACCTCGCGGTCGATGAGCGCCTGGATCTCCGGGGTGACAGTGGGCTCGCCGGCGGGCGAGGCCTCGGGGCTGGCTGGGAGGGGCTGCAGTGACATGTGGCTGGTTCTCCTTCGGTGTCGGGGTAGGAAGCGCACGCGCTACTTCTTCTTGTGCGGTTTGGGTGCGGCCTTGTGCTTCGCTGCAGGTTTATGCGCCGGCGCGTGATGCGCGGGTGCGTGGTGAGCGGGCGGTTTCTTCGCGGGCGCCTTGTGTTTGGTGCTCTTGTGGGGCTTCGGCGCTGTCTTCTTCGGGGCGCCTTTGTGGGCCGCGGCTTTCTTCGCGGCGGTTGCTGCCTTGCTCGCCGCCCGGCTCGAGCTCGTGGCGGCCGCGGCGGATCTCACGGCGGTCGCGGCGGCGGCGGTAGCCTGGGCTGCGGCCGTTTCGCTGGTGACCGTGTTTTCGCCTACCGGGCCCTGCTGCCCCTGGGGGCCTGATGGGCCTTCTTTGCCCTGCGGCCCTTCAAGCGCGACAGTCCCGCCACCGCCGAGACCCCCGGTTTCGCCGGTGCCGCCCCCGAGGTTCGGTGGGGCTTCGACGACGGGTGAGGCTGCTTTGGGTTCCGTGGCGCCTTTGCCTTTCACGACGAGCAGCACGACCAGGAGCACGACGACGGCGCCGGCGTAGATCATCCACCGGCGGCTGTTCTTCTTCGGCGGGGCTCCTGGCAGGGGCATCTATTCCCTCAGGGCGCTCGCGGCGGAGACGGGGATCGGCGGGTAGCCGCGCTTGCGCCGCGTGCGGCCGACCGGGAGCGCGCCGGCCGCGGCGGGCCCCATCCCTTTGCCGATCCGGAGCTTCAGCGGGACGCTGCCCATGCGAGCTTCGCGCATCCCGAAATCGCCGGCGCCGCGGATGGTCCGCGTGACGCCCGTGATGAGCCCAGCCTGCTGGCTGCGGGCTTGGGCGCGCGCGATCTTCACGGGCGGCTGACGGAACCGCGTGTCGAACCGTGCCATGGGTCTACCGGCCCTGGAAGTCCTTGACCAGTTCGCCGGTGCCTCCGAGGACGGTGCTGACGTCCTTGCTGAACCCGGTGAAATGGATCAGCGCGAGGTAGGCGAGGATCAGGAAGAACGCTGTCTTGAGGAAGTTGCGCATGGGCTCACTTTCCGGCGAGTTCGCGGGTCTCGCGGGCGTAATTGGGGAAGGTGCTCTTGAGAACGCGATCGGCGATCGGGAGGGTGTAGACGCCCTCCTTGACTTCGCGTTCGAGCACCCCTTTGAAATGCAATCCCCGTGCGACGTCGCGTGCTTTGGCGTTGCGGTCCGCGAGCTGGCTCCCGACTTGGCCAGGGGGCGGGGCGGTGGCTCCTCCCGCGGCTGGGCCGGGGTTCCCGCCCGCGGTGATGTTTGCTTGGCCGGCCCCGCTGGGGGTGGTGGGGCTCGCGCCGGTGGTGGGGCTCGCGCCGAGTGCACGTTGCGCGGCGGCGACCGGGTCGACGGGCTTCACGAATGCGCCGGCGGCCCCGACGATGGTGTTGACGATGCCGGTGAGCGCGCCGGCGCCCTTGCCCTTGACGAGGAGGTAGAAGAGGCTGAGCAGGAGCGCTCCGCCGATGAAGTACATGACGATGTTCCCGCCGCCGCTGGCGGCCGCGGTGATCGCGCTGCCGCCGGCCGCGACGGCGCGCTGCGCGGCGCGCGGCCCCGCAGTCGTCCCGGATGGCCGGCGAGCTCGGCGGGACGCCTTGGGGGTGTTGCCGCGGAGCTCGCCGCGGATGCGGTGCACGTCGGCTTCCTGGAGGCCGTCTTGGCGGCGGAGGTGGCGCTGGTGTTCGCGCTCCCCCGCGTTCAGGCGCTCGTCGAAGTCGTTGTCGGCGCCGGCGAGGGCGTGTTCGCGCACGCGGGGGTAGGCGCGCTCGTGCGCGCGCATCTGGTCCTCGTAGGCTTCACGGCGCTCGGCGGGGAGGTTGGTGTAGCCGGCGTTCATGCTGGCCTGGAGGTAGCGGCGGGCCCGCTGCTCGTGGGTCATGTCAGCCACCCGTGAGCGTCTTCGCGAGGTTCCCGCGGACTGTGCGGATGAAGATCCACAGGCCGATCAAGAACAGCACGATCCCGACCGCCGGCATTCAGGTTTCCCCGACGAATTTCGCGTGCAGCCACTTCCCCACGCCCGCGGTGCCGCCCTGCGCGTATGCGAGTACGAGAGCGATCACGAGCAGGGTGAGGAGTATCGATGCGAGTGATTCCACTCACACCCGGCCCCCGAACCCGAACTTGCCTTCGGCGGAGAGGTGCAGCATCCCGGCGACGAGGAGGATCCCGATTAGGATCCAGGGGGCGGGGCTGCCGTGGAAGTTCAAGATTTCGCTGTAGTGCCCGCGCACGCTCTTGCTGCTGTGCACGATCACTTCGCCGTCGCTGGTGTACTTCCCGGACCCGAACATCAAGCTCGGCGCGCTGGCGTCGAGGCTTTGTGCGCCGGCGGGGCTGCTGCGTCCGCCGCCGCGGATCACCTCGTGTTTGGAGACGGCGAGCCCGGCGGCGGGCGCGAAGAAGAGATCACCGGCTGGGGGGCGGCTGCTCAGGGCGGGGTCGTCGAACCCGGGGACGGGCATCGCTGCTAGACCGCCGGGTAGAGCGTCTCGGACGCGACGAGGGTCCGTGCTTCTTCGGGGGTGAAGCTGGTCGGGACCCCGAGCACGGCACGGAATTCGACGAGGTCGGCGGGGATGATCATGTCGCGGTGGCTGTTGTCGCGCTCGTTGTCGATCGCGGCGAACTGGACGCCTCCGGGGCTCAGCGCGCCGTTGTAGTCGTCCGCGTTCTCCTCGATCAGTTCGCTCGCGGGGAGCCACACGAGGGGGTCCTTGTTGCCGCCGTATTCGAGCTGGATCTTGGTGAGTTCCTGGGGCTTGAGGGTCGCCTGGCCGCCGGCTTTGTTGAGGATCGCGAACGTGAGGCACAGCAGCTGCCCCTCGGTGCGGGTCAGTTCGATCTTCTGGTTGCCGGTGCCGTTGAGGTTCGGTTCCTGTTCGGTGATCCCGTGAAACGCGGACAGGTCTGGGAGCACGGTCATTTCCTTCTTACCGACGACCGTTGAGCCGATGCTGAAGACGGTGCTGCCCCACACGATTTCGCCTTCGAAGCCTTCGATTTCGCCGGAGTGCATCATTTCGGCTTCGCTGGCCCACGTCAGTAGGAAGCTGAGGTTGGTCTCCTCGTTCTGCGCGAGGAGGCTCCCGATCAGGCTTTCCATGTCATGCGCGATCGGGACTTCGACCACGAACGTGCCTTCGTAGGATTTCGCGGCTTCGAGGGTGGTCCCGGCGGCCGGCCCGTTTTCGATCGCGGTTGTGGGGTTGCGGTACACGCGGTCGCGGCGCTGCGCGAGCGTCATGGCGCTGCAGTCGATGATCCCGGTGACGCCGTTGGCTTGCATCGCGAGCTCGGCGAGCATCTTGTAGGGGAAGCCCGGGTTGAGGACCGGTTTGCTTGCGGCCTTCGTTTTGAACTTCCATTTGATCTGCAGCCTGACGCGGCTGATGACCCCGACTTTTTCGACCTGCAGGCGCTGTTTCTTCGCCATGCCCTTGATCGTGGTGGTCGTCTGCGGCATCGCCTGGCGCTCGGTGAGCTCGGCGAACAGGACTGGGTCCTGAACCTCGTTTTCACCGGTGCTGGTCGCCGGAGCGTTCGACGGGGTAGGCATCTGCTTAGACGCCCTGTGCTACCGCTGAGAGCCCGGGGACGTTGACCTTCGCGAGGACCCACTTCGCCAGGAGGATGAACACCATGGCGATCAGTCCGATCTTGAAGAACGACCCGAAGCTGAATCCGATCTTTTTCATGGCGCGGACTCTGCCGCCGGCTCCTCGAGCGCGGTAGCGGGGGGCCGCTGCGGGCCCGTGCCCTCCCCGGGGGGCACCCGGGGGCCGTTCGGCAGCGGGATCGGCTGACAGCGGCGGAGTTCGTCGCCGTCCTCGACATACCAGAGGTGGCTGAAGTCGCCATGCTGGGCGTGCAGGCTCTCGAGCTCGGCGCGGATCTCCTCGGGCTCGCGGGGTATCGCGTCACCCGCGAGCATCTTGAGGTCTTTCTCGACTGGGCACGGGACGAGCGCGATCACGTGGCTTGCCTGGCTGCGGAACACGGGGTGGGATTCCGCGAGGCGCTGTGTGCATGCGATCACGAGCTTGCGGCCCTGTCGGCCTTGTGTCTCGGCGAGCCGGAACCCGCTGGGGCACCAGTTCGGGTTCGAGAGCTCGCTGAGCTCGTCCAGCCACAGGATGTAGGGGCCCGGGGTAAGCCAGATGATCTGGCTGGCCTCCTCGAGCGAGTCGCGGTCGAAGCTCGCGGGGACGTAGTGCACGATCGGCTGGTGCATCCCGAGCGCGAGCTCCGCGGGGGTGCGAAGCTTCTGCACTCCGAAGTCGAGTTCGTCCTTCGGGTCGACCACAATCAGCCGGCAGGGCTGCAGCTGCTCGGCGATGAACCGCGCGAACGTCGTCTTGCCTTTCCCGGTGCGGCTGATAAGCAGCACCCGGTCGGCCTCGGGGTGAACCCGGATCGCTCTCATAGCGGGCTGGTCGCGCTCGCCGCGGCCTCCGCGGCCTCGTCGAGGAGATGCAGCCGGGTCCCGGCCGGGATGTTCTGGTGGCGCGGCATCTCGACCACGAGAAGCTGCCGGGCGCCGGAGCTGCGGTGCGTCGCGAGGAACCTCGTCAGCGCGAGCACGAACTCATCGAGCTCCCCCGTCTGCTGCTGCTCGTGCAGCGCCTCGCTGATGCTCCGCTCGAGGCCCATGCAGACGGTCGCGAGCATCAGCTGCAGCTCGCCGGCGTCCTCGTCCGGGGTGGAGAGCATCCGGAGGGTCCCGAGGATCTTCTCCGCGGCGGTCCCGGTGTCCTCAATGATCTCGCCGTCGACGACGTCGTCCTGCTCGTGCTCGGTGCTCTCGGTCATGGGCTAGCTCCTCGGCCTCGCGCCGTCTTGGAAGTAGGGCTGCACTGCTTGAAAGGCGGGTTCGGGCTCGTCCTCGTCGTCGTCGGTGCGGACATACCCGGCGGCGGCCGTCTCGGGGGCTTCCTCGGCGGCCTGGTCGCGGAGCGCCCGGGAGCGTTCCAGGGCGCTGCGCCACCCATAGAGCGCGAACCCGTGCGCGACGAGCAGCGGGTCAGCGAACGGGGAGAGCCGAAGCGCGGGCTCCCAACGGTTCGCGATACGGGTCATCGGCGGCGCGATCCGCTCGAGGTCGCGCTGCGTCATCAGCCAGTCCTTCTCGGCCGCCCCGATCATCATGTGCACCCCGGCGCCGAGCCCCATCAAGAACTGCTCGACGGTCTCCTGCTCCCACCCCGGGTACTCCCCCGGCAGCGCCTGCTGGTCATCCGGGGCCGGCTCCCCACCGAACTGGACATCGGCCGGGAGCTCGACGATCCCCGGGCCACCACCCTCGGTGTACTCCAGCTCGAGAACCGCGCTCATGACATCAGCCCGTCCAGCAGGCCACCGAACAGACCGCCGGAGGGGCGCGTGTCCGCGGCCGTGGCGGGCGTCTCGGCGTGAGGCTCCTCCCGGGTCTGTGCGGCGCGCGGCGGGACGGCCCGGGGCTTCCGGGGCGCGGCCCGGGGCGCGCGCGCCCTGAACGTCGGGCGGCCCGGGGTGCCCCCGGGCGGCTCCCCGGGCGCCCCCGGAGCCACGGGCTCGTTCTCCCCGGGCGCCCCCGGGGCGCCCCC
>CAZPQW010000010.1:0-116744 GCA_964588985.1 uncultured Solirubrobacteraceae bacterium | reverse complement strand
TTACCGAGCCGAGGTGGAGGAGTGGGAGGAGCCCCTCCACCCCGGCTCGCTGCGGCGAAGATATCCCACTTTCTCCCACAATGCAACCCTATTTGCACATCTTCTCCCACTTTCCAGTCATGAGATCGCAGACTCGAGCGAAACGCCTGCAATCGCGGCACTTTCTGGCGCTTCCGGGCCATCGACAGCGGCGCCCCAACACGCAAGCCACCGTGCATCCGACGTGGCTGAGACGGGGATTGCAGAACGCGCCACCCCCTTGCGTGTCGTCGGACGCTCCGATTACGATCGGTTTTCCTGCCTGGCGTCCGCCGGGCCAGAGAAAGGACCCCCGTTGTCCCGAGTCTCCGCACCCGCGTTCCGCCTTCGTCCCCTGATCGCGCGTGCGCTCGCCGCCGTGGCGTCGCTCGCGCTCGGCGCGGGCGTGCTGGCGGGCTGCGGCTCGAGCCACAGGATCGCCACGTCCGCCGACCCCGCGAGCGCGATCCCGGCCTCGGCCGCGCTGTACGCCGGCGCGACCGTGCGCCCGACGGGCGCGCAGCGCACCGAAGCGCTCGCCGCCGGCAGCGCGCTCACCCACCAGGCCGACCCCTACCTGCGGCTGCTCGCGGCGCTGCAGACACCGGGCTCGCCGACGCTCGACTTCAAGCGCGACGTCGCGCCGTGGCTCGGCCCCCACGCGGGCGTGTACCTCGCGTCGCTCAGCTCCGCCGGCCCGATCGCTGAAGTGCTCCAGCAGGGGCTGCTCGGCGGCGGGTCCGCGGGCAGCGGGACGTTCCCGCTCGCCACCGGCTCGGCCGAGGGCGCGATCGTGCTCGACACGAGCGACGCGACCAAGGCGCGCGCGTTCCTCGAATCCCAGGCGCGCCACGCGAGCGCACACGCGACGAGCTACCGCGGCGTCAGCTATGAGGCCACCGCCAAGGGACTGGCCTTCGGGATCGTCGATCGCTTCGCGGTCATCGGCAGCGAAGCGGGCATGCACGGCGTGATCGACACGACGCTCGGCGGATCCTCGCTGGTGCACTCGAGCGGATACGCGAAGCTGCTCGCCGCCGCGCCGTCGGACGCGCTCGCCCACATCTACTCCAACCCGACGACCGTCGCGACGCCCGGGGCGAGCGCCGGCTCACAGGCCGGCCTCTCGGGCGTGCTCGGACTGCTCTCCTCGGGGCATCAGGCGAACATCTCGCTCGTCGCCTCCTCGGGGTCGCTCGCCCTCGACGCGGACACGCTGGGCGCCGGCTCCAAGAACGGTGCGGGCGGCGGCCTGCTGTCGGCCGATCCGGCTGGCGCGCAGTCGCTCGCCGAACTGCCCGGGGAATCCTGGCTCGCGATCGGGCTCGGCAACGTCGGCGAAAGCCTCGCCGGGGACGTCCAGGGCCTCGAGTCGCTGGGCTCGCTCGTCGCGGGGGCCTCGGGCCCAGCCGGCGTGGCGGCGCCCGCGTCGAGCACGCTCTCGATCGGTGGACTGCTGGAAGGGATGCTCGCGCCGTTGAAGGTGCTGGGCGCGCCCACCGCTCAGGCCAAGCGCGCGTTCACCAGCTGGATGGGGTCGGCCGGCATCTTCGCCAGCGGCGGCAGCCTGCTCGAACTGAAGGCGGCGGTGGTGATTGAATCCAAGGACCCGGCGCGCTCGCGCGCCGCCGTGAACGAGCTGGCGTCACAGCTCGTCAAAGCGGGTGGCTCGCTCCAGCGCAACTCGATTCCGGGCACCGACGCTTCGGTGGGCGCGCGCCTCACGGGGCTGCCGGTCATCCTGGACATCGCCGACGGCCGCGACTCCAGCGGCCACACCAAATTCGTGCTCGGCTTCGGCGAAGCATCCGTGACCGCGGCGCTGAGCCCGGGGAGCACACTCGCCTCGGCGCCCTCGCGCGGGACGGCGGCGTCGACGCTCGGCGAAGGCGCCCAGCCGAGCATACTCGCGGACTTCCCCACGCTGCTGAGCCTGCTCGAAGGGGTCGGACTCACCGAAGACCCGGCGTTCTCCAAGTTCGTGCCCTACCTGCGCTCGCTCACCACGCTCGCCGGCGGCGGCCACGACCTCGGCGGAGAAGTCCAGCGCTTCCGGCTCGTCCTCGGCCTGCAGACGGCGACGAGCACGCCGTCGGGCTGAGCCCGCCAAGCCTCGCGAGGACAGCGGTGCTCAGCCGGCAGGCGACACTTCGATCGCGCGGTCGAACACCGGCCGGCCGTGACGCACCCGGTCGACGCCGTAGCGCGAGAGCGTGGTTTCGCCGTTGGCTTCGATCGAGTAGCGGCCTAGCACCGAGTTGCGGTTGCGCACGGCGAACAACCCGGCGATCACCGACTGGCGGTCGTCCCCGTGCACACCGGCCGCGCGGATCGCGTCGAGCACCACCGTCATCGCCTCGTAGCCGTAGAGCACGTAGGGCCCGGCTTTCCCGCCGAACGTCTTCGAGTAGTCGCGCAGCACGCGCTGCCCCGACAGCGGGTAGAGCCCGATCGGGAGCACCGGCGTCGTCAGGTACGTCTCGGCTCCCGCGGCGCCGATCTGGGAGGTGAACGTTTCACCCGCCATCGAGCTGGTGCCCAACAGCAGCAGGCGCGGGTCGGCGCTGTGCAGCGCGCGCCACAGCGCGACCGTCCCGGCCCCACCCCCGCCCGCGAAGAACACGGCCTGCGATTTGCTTTCGAGGATCTTTTCGACCTCGCCCGAGTACGTCGCGCCGACGCTCGTCGCGATGCTGTCGTGGGCCGCGAGCTTGATCCCCGAGGCGGCGGCGCCGGAGGCGACGAGATCGGCGAGCGGGATCTCGAATGGGTCCTGATTGTCGATCACATACACGCGGCGCACGCCGAGCGCGCTCATCAGCCGCACCTGCGCCTTCGCCTGCACGGTGTCGCCAGGCTGCAGCCTGGCGAACGTGCGCTTGCCGCTCAGGTAGAACCGTTCGGGCTCGTCCTGTCCCGCGTCGAGCGAGCGCGTGAGCCCCTGATACGGGCTGCTGGGGCTGACCTGCAGGATGCCCGCGGCGTTGGTCAGCGGCAGCGAGATCGCGGTCGCGGCGGAGTTGAAGTCGCCGATGTAGGCGATCGTGCTCAGGTCCTGCGCGGCCGTCTTCGCGTTCGTTGAGGTGACGTCGGGGCTCCATTCCCCGCTTTGCGGGTTGGCGTCATCGAGCGAGACGTAGCCGATCTTGAAACGCCCGGCGCGCCCCTGCGCGTCGGCGAGCGCGAGCTTCTCTCCACCCACTATCTGTCGCGAGGTCGCAGCCGACGGCCCCTGCAGCGGCAGCGAGGAGTAGATCGCGAGCTGTCCTCCGGTGGCTTCGGCTACGTCGGAGCTCGGCGCGCCCCCCGCGCAACCCGCCAGACCAGCGCCCGCGGCGGCGAGAGCGGCAAGGCCCAGCCAGCGCGCGAGCACCTGTTGCTAGCTGCGGCGGCCGGGGAGGTAGCCGGAGAGGATCTTCAGCGAGGATCCCACGAGGATGATCACGGTGGCGAGCAGGAACGCGTCGAGGCCTTTGGCTCCGAGCGCCCACAGCACGATCCATACGATCAGGCCGGCGGTTACGGTGAGTATCAGTCCCATGCGCGCGGAATCTTAGCTGGCCGCCCCCGGGTCGGTCGCCGCCAGACCCGCCGCGAGCTCCCCCACGAGCAGCCCCACCGCGCCCGCGGGGTCCTCCGACTCCCCCGCCGCGCGAACCAGTCGCGTGCCGACGATCACCCCGTCCGCGCCCGCGTCCGCCGCCTGGGCGGCCTGCTCGGCGCTGCTGATCCCGAAGCCCAATGCGACCGGCGCCTGCGTGCACCGCTTGGACCTCGCGACGATCTCGGCGAAGCTGTCGCTGAGCGCGCTGCGCTCGCCGGTGGTGCCGACGACGGAGACCGTGTAGAGGAAGCCGCGCGCCCGCGCGCCGATCTCCGCCAGACGCTCCGGCGTGGTCGTGGGCGCCACGAGCGGCACCAGCGCGATCCCATGCGCGTCGCAGACGTCGAGCACCTCCGACGCCTCGCCCTGAGGCAGATCCGGCACGATCAGCCCACACGCCCCCGTCCTCGCGAGCCGCTCCACGAACGCGTCCACGCCGGGGGCGAACACCATGTTGGCGTAACACATCAGCACCACCGGAACGCTCGCGGAGAGAGCGCGCGCGACCTCGAGCACGCCCGCCACGCTCGCGCCCGCGGCGAGCGCCTGCGTGCCCGCGGCGTGGATCACCGGGCCGTCGGCGAGCGGGTCGGAGTAGGGCACGCCGAGCTCGATCACGTCCGCCCCGGCCTGCACGCACGCTTCCCCGATCCGCACCGACTCCTCGAGTGTCGGAAAGCCGCCCATCACATACGGCATCAGCGCGGCGCGCTTGCCGGTGTGCGCGAACGCGTCCGCGAGGCGCTCGATGCCGGTCCTCGCCACCGTGCTCATGACGCCCCCGCGGCGAGCACCTCGGCGAGGTCCTTGTCGCCACGGCCCGACAGGCACACCAGGTCGAGCTCGCCGTCGGACTGCGCGAGCACCCACGCGAGCGCGTGCGCTGTCTCGAGCGCCGGGATGATGCCCTCCAGGCGCGCCACCTCGCGGAACGCGGCGAGCGCGTCGCGGTCGTCCACCGCCACGTAGCGCGCGCGGCCGCTGTCGCGCAGGTGGGCGTGCTCGGGTCCCGCGCCGGGATAGTCGAGGCCCGCGGAGATCGAGTGCGCCTGCACGATCTGCCCCTCCTCGTCCTGCATCACCGCCGAGCGCGACCCGTGCAGGATGCCGGGGCGACCGCCGACCGTGAGCGGCGCGCCGTGGCGGGTCGTGTCGATCCCCTCGCCGCCGGCCTCGACGCCGATCAGCTCGACCTCCGCGTCGGGGATGAACGCCGCGAAGGTGCCCATCGCGTTGGACCCGCCGCCGACGCATGCGATCACGCGCGCCGGGAGCCGGCCCTCGCGCTCGAGGATCTGAGCGCGCGCCTCGTCGCCGATGATCCGCTGCAGGTCGCGCACGAGCGCCGGGTAGGGTGCGGGACCGACGACAGAGCCGATCACGTAGTGCGTGGTCTCGACGTTCGTCACCCAGTCGCGGATTGCCGCGGAGGTGGCCTCCTTGAGCGTTTTGGCGCCCGCGTCGACGGGCTGCACGCGCGCGCCGAGGAGTTCCATGCGCTGCACGTTCGGGCGCTGGCGGCGCGTGTCCTCCACGCCCATGTAGACCATGCACTCCAGGCCCAGGAGCGCGCATACCGTCGCTGTCGCCACGCCGTGCTGGCCGGCGCCGGTCTCGGCGATGATGCGTCGCTTGCCCATGCGCTTGGCCAGCAGCGCCTGTCCGAGGGCATTGTTGAGCTTGTGCGAGCCGGTGTGGTTGAGGTCCTCGCGCTTGAGGTAGATCGGCCGACCGGCCCGCTCGGACAGGCGGCGCGTGCGGTAGAGCGGCGTCGGGCGCCCGCCGAAGTCGCGCAGCAGCTCGTCCAGCTCGGCGCGATACGCGGGGTCCTCGCGCGCGGCGAGCCAAGCCTGCTCGAGCTCCTCGAGCGCCGGCATCAGCGTCTCGGGGACGAACTGGCCGCCATAGGGGCCGAAGCGATGCTCGACCGTGCGCTCCGTCGCGTCGGCGCTCACGCCGGCTGGCCGATCTGCTCTGGCCGGTCGCTCTCCTGCGGCTGGTCGTTGGCCTGCGGCTCCTCGACCGGCACCGGCTGTGGCTCGTTTGCCTCACGGACGGCCGCGAACAGCGCCGCCAGCTTCTTGGGTTCCTTGTGCCCAGGAGCGGACTCCGTGCCGCTGGCGCTGTCGACCGCGTAGGGATGGGTGATCGCGATCGCCTCCGCGACGTTCTCGGCGTCGAGGCCCCCGCTGAGGATCAGCGGCACCTTCGAGCGTCGGGCGGCGGCGAGCTTCCATTCGAAGGTCTCCCCCGTGCCTCCGCGCATGCCCTGCCGCGAGACCGCGGCCGAGCGGGTGTCGAGCAGGTGGAAGTCGACGTGGAAGCGCTCGAGATCCTGCACGTCCGCGGCGCCCGACACCTGAGCCGCCTTGACGATCCGTGCGCCCGTGCGCCGCCTCGCCTCCTCGCAGAACGACGGGCCCTCGTCGCCGTGCAGTTGCAGCATCGTCAGACCGAGATCCTCGCTCACGCGCACGACCTCCTCGAGCGGCGCGTTCACGAACACGCCGCACAGCTCCACGCGCCTGCGCATCGCCGCCACGATCTGCCGCGCGCTTTCGATCGAGCAGCGGCGGGGGCTGCGCTCGTAGAAGATCATCCCCAGCGTCCACGCTCCCAGGCCCACGGACAGCTCCGCGTCCTCGAGATTCGTGATCCCGCAGATCTTGACCTTCGTGGGCTCGCCGCTCGACATGCCCCCAACGGTAGCGGGCGCCCGATCCGAGAGGACCGCGCTCGCTCAGCCTTCGGGCGTGTTCGCGTTCGGGATCGAGTTCGGTCGGCTGCCGAGCTTTGCGCTGACGGTCTTCTTTTCGTACTTGCCATTGCCGATCGCGCGCTCGATCCCGATGCTGACCGTGTCGCCCGGTTTCTTGGTGGCGATGTCGTTGGCGAGTTCTTCAGAGCTCGTCACGGCCTTGCCGTCGACGGAGACGATGATGTCGCCGCCGACCGTCACCTGGCCGTTTTCGGTGGTGGTGTTCACCGAGCCGCCCTTGATCCCGGCCTTTTCGGCCGCGGTGCCCTTCTGCACGCTCTGCACGAGCGCGCCGCTTTTCACCGGGAGGTTGAGAGCGGAGAGCGAGCCGTCGATCGTCAGGGAGGTCAGACCGAGGTAGGCGCCGCGTACGGTGCCGCCTTTCTCGAGCTGGGTGATCTCGGACTTGGCGGTGTTGATCGGGACGGCGAAGCCGATGCCGACGCTGCCGCCGCCGCTGCCGCCGGTCTCGATCTGGGAGTTGATGCCGATCACCTGTCCCGCCGAGTTCAGCAGCGGGCCTCCGGAGTTGCCGGGATTGATCGGCGCGTCTGTCTGCAGCACGTTGTTGATCGCGAAGCCGTTCGGGGCGGTGATCTCGCGCTGCAGCGCCGAGACCACACCGGTGGTGAGCGTGCGTTCGAGGTTGAACGGGTTGCCGATCGCATACACCGGGTCGCCGACCTGAGCGGCGCTGGAGTTGCCGAGCGCGAGCGGGTGCAGCGTCAGGCCGTCGGTGGAGATGCGCAGCACCGCGAGGTCGTTGGAGGGGTCCTTGCCGACCACCTGCGCTTCGACGGCCTTGCCTTTTTCGAAGCTCACGGTGACCTTGATCGCGTTCTCGACCACGTGGTAGTTGGTCAGAATCGTGCCGTTGCCGTCGATCACGATGCCCGAGCCCGTCGCCACTCCCTGACGCTGGGTTTCCTGGCCGAACAGGAACGGCGATTCCGCCTTCTGCACGATCGTCGAGGTCACATACGCCACCCCGGGCGCGTCGCGCACGTAGATTTCATGCGGCGTCAGCCCCTTGCTCACCTGCGAGGCGTTCGTCGGCGTGGCCGGCGTGGCCTGCACGTCGGTGACGGTCGTGGTCTTGGAGCTCAGACCGCCGAACGCGGCGATCACGGCCACGGCGACGCCGCCCCCGAGGAGGGCTGCGAGGAACGGGATGGCGAATATGCGCTTCATGAGTGAGGAGGATGGTGGGCCCGTGTGAAGGCCATCTAAATCTCTTCGCTGCCGTCCATAAATGATCTCAGCTCTCTCAGCGCGACCGCCGGGTCGTCAGCGCGCATCAGCGTCTCGCCAACCAGAACCGCCTGCACGCCGCGCTCCTGAAGCCTCCGCAGCTGCTCGGGATCGCCGATTCCGGACTCCGAGACCACGAGCACTCCGGCGGGGATCTCGTCCATCAGCCGCGCGGTGCGCTCGACGTCGACGCTGAAGTCGCGCAGGTCGCGGTTGTTGACGCCGACGATCTGCGCGTCGATCGCGAGCGCGCGCTGGAGCTCGGCGCGATCGTGGACCTCGACGAGCACGTCCAGGCCCAGCTCCACCGCTGACTCGTACAGGTAGACAAGCTGCTCGTCATCGAGCGCGGCGACGATCAGGAGCACCGCGTCGGCGCCCGCGGCGAGCGCCTCGTACAGCTGGTAGGGGTCGACGACGAAGTCCTTGCGCAGCAGCGGTAGCGAGCACGCGGCCCGCGCGTCGGTGAGGTCCCGCAGCGCGCCGTCGAAGTTGGGTCCCTCGGTGAGGATCGACGCCGCGACCGCCCCTCCCCGCTCGTACGCGCGCACGATCTCGACCAGGTCGGGGCGCTCGCGCAGCTCGCCCGCCGACGGCGAGCGTCGCTTGAACTCCGCGATCACGCCGATCCCGGGGGCGCTGAGAGCGGCGTGAAACGCTCCTCGCGCATCGGCCTGGCGCGCCGGCGTGGTGGCGGCGAGCTTCTCTAGTGACACGTCGCGCTTGCGGCGCTCGAGCTCCTCGCGGGTTTCCGCGAGGATGCGATCGAGCACCGTTGCCGTGGGCGCGCTCATCGCGGGGACTCCGTGGGAGCGTGCCGGTTGCTCGCCTCGACGAAGCGCTCGAGCGCCTGCGCCGCGCGGCCGTCCGCGAGCGCCGCGCGCGCCGCCTCGACGCCCTCCGCGATCGTGTCCGCGCCCGCGGCGACGTAGATCGCGGCGCCGGCGTTGATCACCGCGAGATCCTCGTCCCGACGGGTGTGCGTCGCCTGCGTCCCGTCAACGCGAAGGATCGAGCGGGTGATCTGCGCGTTCTGCTCGGGCGTGCCGCCACTCGTCTGCTCGCCGGGATGGCCGTCGCCGAAGGGGTCGATGCCGACCTCGCCCGGCTCGAGCAGGTAGCGGCTGACGTGCTCGCCGTTGACCTCCACCACGTGCGTGGGAGCGCTCGCGGAGATCTCGTCGAGCCCGTCATCGCCCGCCACCAGCAGCGCTCGATCGACGCCGAGCAGCGCGAGGGCGCCGGCCATCAGCTCCAGGAAGCGCTCGTCGGCGACGCCGATCAGCTGACGGCGCGCGCCGGCCGGGTTTGTGAGCGGGCCAAGCAGGTTGAACACCGTGCGTGTCGCCAGCTCGTGCCTGACCGGCACGACGAAGCGCGTCGCCTGGTGGTGCTTGGGCGCGAACATGAACCCGAAGCCGGCCTCCTCGATGCATTCGGCGACCTCCGCCGGGCCGAGGTCGATGCGCGCGCCGAGCGCCTCCAGCAGGTCGGCCGAGCCGGAGCGGCTGGTCGCCGAGCGGTTGCCGTGCTTGGCGACCGCGCAGCCCGCGCCGGCCGCTATCAGCGCGGCGGTGGTGGACACGTTGAAGGAGCTCTTGCCGCCGCCGGTGCCGGCCGTGTCGAGCAGGTCCTCGCGCTTGACGGGCACGTGTGCGGCGAGCGCGCGCATCGTGCCGGCGAGACCCGCGAGCTCCTGGACGGTCTCGCCCTTCGTGCGCAGCGCGATCAGGAAGCCGGCGATCTGGATCTCCGAGGCCTCGCCGCGCATGATCTCCTCGAGCACCTCCGCGGTCTCCCGCTCGGTGAGGTCCTGCCCGGAGGCGAGCGCGTCGATCGCCCTGGTCAACTTGGCGTTGGGCATCGTTCAGGGTGTCGTGGGAAGCGCTACGCGCGAGTCGGTCGTGGCGCCGATCGCGAGGAAGTTCGACAGCAGCTCATGGCCCTGTTCGGTGAGCACGGACTCGGGGTGGAACTGCACGCCCTCGGCGGGCAGCTCGCGGTGGCGGACGCCCATCAGCACGCCCCCGCCGCGCGCGGAGGCTTCGAGGCAGTCGGGCAGCTCATCGTCGACGATCAGCGAGTGGTAGCGCCCGACGCTCAGCGGCGAGCGCAGGCCCTGGAAGATCGTGCGGCCGTCGTGCTCGATCGTGGCCGCCTTGCCGTGCACCGGCGCGTTCAGCTTGACGTGCCCGCCGAACGCCTGCGCGAGCGCCTGGTGGCCGAGACACACACCCAGCGTCGGGATGCCCGCCTCGGGGAACCGTCTGACGATCTCGAGCGTGATGCCGGCGTCGTCCGGCGTGCACGGTCCGGGCGAGACCACGCAGCGCTCATAGCCGCGCTCGAGCAGCTCATCGACGCTCGCGCGGTCGTTGCGCACGGTCTCGATCTCCGCCCCCAGCTCGCCGAGGTACTGAACAAGGTTGTAGGTGAACGAGTCGTAGTTGTCGAGCACCAGCACCGTCATGCCCAGTCCGCCTGCTCGCATGCCAATGCCACCGCCCTGAGCACCGCCTGGGACTTCGCGACCGACTCCTCGTACTCATACGCGGGCTTCGCGTCGGCGACCGTGCCGCCGCCGGCCTGCACGTGCGCGACGCCGTCCTTTACGACGACCGTGCGGATGTGGATCGCGGTGTCGAGGTCGCCGGTGTAGCTGAGATAGCCGACCGCGCCGCCGTAGCCGCCGCGCTTGACGGGCTCGAGCTCGTCGATGATCTGCATCGCGCGCACCTTCGGGGCGCCGGAGAGGGTGCCCGCGGGGAGCACCGAACGCAGCGCGTCCATCGGCCCGACCTCGGGACGCAGCGTGCCCGACACCGAGGAGACGATGTGCATCACGTGGCTGTAGGCCTCGATCTCCATCAGCTCGTCGACCTCGACGCTGCCGTACTCGCACACGCGCCCGAGGTCGTTGCGTCCGAGGTCCACGAGCATCACGTGCTCGGCGCGCTCCTTCTCGTCGGCGAGCAGGTCCGCCGCGATCCGCCGGTCCTCCTCCGGGTTGGCGCCGCGAGGGCGGGTGCCGGCGATCGGCTTGGTGGAGACGTGGCGTCCGTGGACGGTCAGCAGCGGCTCGGGGCTCGCGCCCGCGACCTGGAAGTCGCCGAAGTCGAGGAAGTACATGTACGGGGACGGGTTGACCGCGCGCAGACCGCGGTAGATGGAGAACGCCTCGACCGGCACAGGCGCCGACCAGCGCTGCGACGGCACGATCTGGAAGGCGTCGCCGGCGAAGATGTACTCGATCGCGCGTGAGACCATCGCTTCGAAGCGCTCACGCGTCATGTTCGACTCGAACTCGGGCATCTGGCGCTCCTCGGCGGCGCGCGGCTCACCGCGGGGCACGGGCCCGGCGAGCACCTCCCGCACCTCTTCGATCGTGCTCAGCGCGGCCGCGTAGGCGAGCTCCACGTCGGGCTGGGCCTGCAGGTCGGCGTTCGCGAGGATCGTGACGGTGTGCTTGAGGTGGTCGAACACCACGAGCGCGTCGGAGAGCATCAGCGCGAGGTCAGGCAGCCCGAGAGGGTCGCCATCGGGTCCGCTCTTCGCCTCGCCCAACGGCTCGACCGCGCGCACGAGGTCGTAGCCGAAGAAGCCCACCGCGCCGCCGGTGAACGGGACCCGGCCGTCGGAGTCCTCGATCGGCGCCTGATCGAACCGCGCCACGTGCTCGGCGGCGAGCGCATACGGGTCGCCGCCGTCGGCGAGCGACCACCTCACGACCGCGCGCGGGCGAAAGCCGATGAACGACCAGCGCCCCACGCGCTGGCCCTGGTCGGCGGACTCGAGCAGGAACGCCGGCTCGCCGGGCGCGAGCGCGCGCAGCTTCAAGAACGCGGAGACCGGCGTCTCGCAGTCGTCGATGAAGCTGTGGCGCAGCGGAATCAGGTTGTGGGCGCCCGCGAGCACGCGCGCCTGCTCGATGCTAGGCGCGACGTTCAGGCCGAGCGCGCTAGGAGCGACGGCCATCGAGCACCCGCTCGGCGTCGGTGAGCGAGCGTCCCCGACTGCGCAGCAGCACGAGCAGGTGGTAGAGGACGTCCGCGGCCTCTTCGTCCATGCGCTCGTCTGTCTCCTCGCGGGCGGCGCGAGCGACCTCCTCGGCCTCCTCCATCACCTTCTCGCCGATGTGCGACGGGTTCTCGAGCAGCTCGACCGTGTATGAGCCGGCGGGCCGCTCCCTCGAGCGCTGCAGGAGCGTGCGCTCGAGCGCGGGCAGCACCTCGTGCGGCGCCGCCTGCTCGACCGCGCCGCGATGAAAGCACGTCCGCTCGCCGGTGTGACACGCCGGCCCGGCCGGCTCGACGAGCGCGAGCAGCGTGTCGCCGTCGCAGTCCAGGCGCAGCGCCCGGACCGTCTGCACGTTGCCGCTGGTGGCGCCCTTGTGCCACTGCTCGCCACGAGAGCGGCTCCACAGGTGCAGCTCGCCGGTGTCGCGCGTGCGCCTGAGCGCCTCCTCGTTCATGTATGCGAGCGTCAGCACCTCGCCGGTGCTCCAGTCCTGAACCACGCACGGCACGAGGCCGTCGCGATCGTACGCGACCTGCTGATCGATCGACTGCTCCTCGACGGCGCTCATCGCTCGATTGTAGGTCCAGCCGGTGCTTTGCGGTTTGAGCCAGACTCTGTTGGATGGTCGATTCCACACAATCGCTGCTGGGAACGCGCAAGCTGCTCGTGGTCACCGGCAAGGGGGGCGTGGGCAAGACGACGATCGCGGCCGCGATCGGGCTGGCGGCGGCGAGCAGCGGGCGGCGCACGATCGTGGTGGAGGTCGGCGAGGAGAGTCGGCTGCCGACGCTGTTCGAGACCGCCGCACCGGAGCCGGGCGCCGAGCTGGTGCTGCAGGAGCGCCTGTCGGCGGTGTCGATCGACCCAGACCGCGCGATCATGGAGTGGCTGCAGGCGCTCGGCGGGCGCATCTCGGGCCGCGTGCTCGCCTCCAGCGGCACCTTCCAGTACTTCGCCGCCGCCGCGCCCGGCGCGAAGGAGCTCGTGAGCATGATGAAGATCTGGCGGCTCACCCGCGAGGGCAGCCGGCGTAGACGCGACGGCTACGACCTGGTGGTGCTCGACGCGCCGGCGACAGGCCACGCCCTCGGCCTGCTGGGCTCCCCGAAGACGTTCGGCGCGATCGCGCGGGTCGGACCGATCGCGGGGCAGACCGAGCAGGTGAGCGCATTGCTCGAAGACCCGGCGCGCAGCGCCTATCTCGCGGTGGCGCTCGCGAGCGAGATGGCCGTCACAGAGGCGCTGGAGCTGCAGGATGGACTGCAGCGCCAGCTCGGACGCAGCCTCAGCGCGGTCATCGTCAACGGCCTGCTGCCGAAGCGCTTCACGAGCGCCGAGATCGTCCAGATCGCGGCGGCCGGCAGCGGCGCGCGGGTCCCGGCGGTGGCGCGAGCGGCCGCGCACGCCGCCACGTCGGTCCACGAGCGCGCGCGCTTTCAACAGAACCAGCTAGCCCGCCTGCGCCGTCGCGACTTCGACGTGGTGGGAGTGCCGTTTGCGTGGAGCACCGAGCTGGACCTCACGGCCGTGCGCGAGATCGCGACGCGACTGGCGCGCAGGCTGTGAATCCGCCTCCGAGGTCCCGCGCGAATCTCAGTGAGGCGCGATCCGATACCGGCGTGTCGCCGGGTCGCGATCTAGCAGCCCCACCGCCAGCAGCGTCGTGACGTAGCGGTGCGTGGTGCTCGTGTTCATGTCGAGCATGCGAGCGAGCTCGGCGATCCCCAGGTAGCCGCCGTCGGGGGGAAAGCACGAGAGCACGAGCAGCCCGGACAGCAGCGAGCGCGACAGGCGACGATCGTCCATCTGCGCGGGGTAGGACCAATCCTCGGAGTCGATCGACAGCGTCCACTTCGGGTCTTTGAGCGCCGAGAGCAGCACCGACATCGTGCCGCCCTGTCCTGCCGCGCGCACCACCTGGTCGACCTGAGCTTTCGAGAGCTCGATCAACACGGTCTCGCCGTCGATCTCGTCGGTCGAACGGGTCGAACGCCGCGGGGGACGCCCGACCCGTTGCCGCTGGCGTGACGACGCGGCGGTGGATGCACCAGAGCTGCCTGACTTAGCGCGCCGGGGGCGTCGCTTCTCTGTCCCTGCAGGCATCACTCCGATTCCAATCTCATCCGTCATCGCGTGCACGCATCATCGCGTGACTGGAAGCAGTCGCAAGGCGCCTCTGAATGTTCAGTTCTGACTAATAGAAGTGATTTTTGTTTTTAGGCGCGACGCAGCCCATAGGCGATGCGCCACGCGCCCATGATCGGCAACAGCATTCGCGTGAGCGACCCGCCGGCGCCCACGAGCGCCCGTGTGGTATTCCGCTTGGCTACCGTTCGCGCCTCCTCGGCGGATAGATACATCGCGACCATTCCTGCCACGATCAGCGCGTGGCGGGCTCCGTTTTGCAGTAAACGCGCCTCCTCCAGCGAGCGACTCACCAGCTCGTGTGTCCGCCGAAGCGCAACCTCCTCGCTCGGATAGTGGGCGATGTAGCTGTGAGCGCCCTCGGCCGTGTCGGCCACCTCGTCGACGTAGCTGTCGAGCATCGTGCTGGCGGCGCAGATCCATGGCATGTATGCGGCGTCGACCTCGACCGCGTCGCGCTCCTCGCAGGTCGGATCGGCGGCGAGCGCGAGCAGGGCGTGGATCCCAAGCGTGCTGCTCGCCGCGGCCGTCAACTCCCACCAGCTGAGCCCCCAGCTGTCGTGGAACGTGCTCCCCGCCCACGTCTCGAGCGTGCGGTCGCGGCGAACGAGGTCGGTGTCGTGATTCAGGCCCTGAACGCCGCATCGTCCGGCGCCTCGAAGCGCGAGGGAGCGGGTGGTCGCATATGAGGGCAGATACATGCACGACTCGCGACAGCACTGCACGAGCGCACGCACGTATCCGCCGTCCTGCACTGCCGGACGGTGCCGGTAGTAGTCGGAGATCGGGCCATCCGGGTCCAGAGCGTCCCGCAACGCCAGATGCAGCTGCAGCCCGTCGGCCTGCGCTTCCGGCGCGGGTCGCTCGCTGAGGCTGTCCAGGAAGTCGAGGAGGATCTGAAAGGCGACGAGCAGGCGCAGCAAACTCGAGTCCCGCCGCGGCGCGAGCACGGCAAACAGCGCCGCCCCCTCGGCGTTGAAGCGCTTGCTGCTCAACGCGGTCAGAGCGTCCTCGCGAATCGCGGCATCGGGTATCGACGCGGCACGTTGCCGCCATAGGTCGACCTCGCGAGCCACCCCAGGTCTTATCCACGACAGCTCGCGTGTGCACACTGCGCCGGATGCGAACAGCTGTCGTACTCCGAGGCCCCCGCCTTCGAATCCAAAGATTGGAATAGTCCTGAAGACTAGTCAATCTCTGAGGCTAAGTGCAGGGCGCACTCGTGTTGCGAATCCTCCTGGTATTGCGATTATCAGAAGTGCGGTGGCGCTCACGACCGCGAAGCTGGCGAGGGCGACGAGGAGGCCCGGCGAGAACGCGACGGGAAAGCCCGTGACGGCGACGAGGGCACGGCTGAGCAGGGCCTGCCCGAGCAGGCCGAAGGCAGCGCCCAGGGAGCACCCGCTGCCGAGCAGCAGCGTGCTCTCCCACAGCAGCGCGCGCCACAACACGCCACGGTCGAAGCCATCCACCTTCATGTCGGCGAGCCGCGGACGCCGCTGCCAGATCATCGCGCCCATCATCGCGGCCATCGCGAGCACGGCCGCGATCAGGACGAGTAGCGAGATCTGCGTAAGGCGCGAGAGCCCCTGCCGAGCCGTGGCGCGAAACTCCTGTTCGCGCGCAAGTGCCGTCTGAACCCGCAGCGCCGAGTGGGACCCGAGCGCGCTGCTCGCCTCACGAGCCGCGAGCCCTGGAGCGACTCCCGGGAGCAGGTCGACCTCGAGCGCGCTTGGATCGGCGTTTCCCCACGCGCGAGCGTAGTCGTCGGCATTGAGCAGGATCGCGCCGGGAGGCCATCCGAAGTTGGTGCTCAGGGCCGCGACCCGCAGCACCGTCGGATGCGGCGAGGGGAGTAGGAAGGAGTCGCCGACCCCCACGTGTTGGGCCTCGGCGATCGCACGCGAGAGGATCACCCAGCCTCCGGCGTGAAACCTCGAGACGGCGCGGGCGAGGTCGCCCTGAACGAGCTGGTCGCGCGGGATCGGGCGAACCACGTCGGCGGGTGGCGCGATCACCCACGCCCGCCGATCGCCCACGTCGAGGAACGACCCTCGGTAAGCCCGCACCGCCTTCACCCCCGGTAGCTTTGCGAGTGTGGTTTGCGCCGCCGAGCCGTCGAACGGAGTGGTCGCTAGCGAGTTCGCCGAACCGGCCGGCGAGACCCACAGGCCGGTCGTGGCGTTCAGACCGCTGGCCACGCGATTCAGGCCTTCCAGCAGATCTCCGTGAGCGGTCTCGATCGCGACGCTCCCGAACACCGCTATCGCGCCTGTCGCCGCGACCGCCAGCGAGCGAGCGCGATGCGCTCGCGCGCGCAGCTCGATCACCGCCAGATACGGCGAGGCGCCCGCCACGCGACCCTGAAGGCGTCCGAACCCGAACACCACCGCGTCGATCAGGACGGGCAGGAGGAGCAGCAGCGCGGCGGCCAGGCTCAGCACACCCACGATCGCCGACGCGGGCGCAAGGACGAGTATCAGCGCGGTGATGGCCAGGCACAGCGTCGCGCCCGCAAGCAGCCAGTAGTTGCCGTGCGCGTGGCGCTTGCTGGAAGCCCGGAAGAAGGCGTCGCGGGTGGAGAAGAGCGCACCGCGCAGCGGCGCGAGTACGCCGACGCACGCCGCGAGCAACCCTCCGCCGACGCACAGCGCGACACTGCCCGCGGTGATGATCCGTCGCGCTCCGAGCGGAAAGGCGAACGACAGGTAGCCGGGGTTGGCGTCGAACAGCGCGAGGGAGAGCAGGTCTCCGAGCACCAGTCCGAGGATCGACGAGACCACGCCGAGCACGAGCGCGTCGATCAACAGCACCTCGGCGATCATCTTCCGCGTGTACCCGTCGAGGCGCAGATCGTCGATCAGGTGGCGACGTTGCGGAACCGTGAGCAGCAGCGCGTTGAACGCGAACAGAAACCCGACCAGCGCACTGATCGCGGAGAACAGGCCGGTGGACTGATCGATCGGTCCGGCGGCTCGGAGGAACAGCGTCCCGTCGAAGGAAGCCGGATGGACGTTCAACCGGCCGACGGCGATGCGCTCGAGACCCTGCAGAACCTCGCGATCGTGGGCGGGCGAGGACCGCACGAAGATGCTGCTCAGTCGGCCCCTCATGTCGGTGAGGGTTTGCGCGTAGGCGAGGGGGGCGACCGCGATCGGACCGCTGGAGAGGCTCGCGGGCACTTCGCCGGGCAGCTCAGGGACGAGCAGCGCCGGGGCAACGTGGCCGTCGACCTGGATTTCGACGCGCTGCAGCGAGGAGCGTCCGAGCGATCGCGCGATCGCCGCCGGCAGCATCACCGCCGTCGACGTGGCGAGCTTCGCCACTCCGAAGTTGCGCACCAGCGCACCGTCGAGGCGGGCAAAGCGCGGTTCGGTGGCGATCAGCTCGACGGACCGCACGCCGCCGGAGCCGATCACGTTCGCGCTCGCCTCGAGCACCGGTATCGCGGCGCTCACACCGGGGATGCCCTGGACCTGGCGGAGCAGACGCTCGTCGAAGCCATGCGCGTCCCGGGACGCGAGCTGGAAGCGCACCTGCCCCAAGAGGCCGTCGGTGAGCTGCTCCACCGAGCCATCCAGGCTCGTGCTCGAAACCTGAGAGGCGAACAGCAGCGCGAGGCCGATCGAGATGCCGAGCACGGCGAACAGCTCCTGCACCGCCCGGGCGCGTAGACGCACACGGTAGAGCCGAACAACGCTGGAGAACCTCATCGCTTGCGAGCAGGGCGTCGATCAGCAGGCATTGACGAGCGCGGACGCACACGCTGGCTCGCGCTCGAGGAGCCGGCCGTCGCGCAGCGTCTGCACGCGATCCGCGTAGGTCGCCGCCTGAGGATCGTGGGTGACGAGTACCACCGCCGCATTGCGCTCGCGACAGACCTCCTGGAACAGCGCCAGCACTTCGCTCCCGCGCTCGGTATCCAGGTTGCCGGTCGGCTCGTCCGCGAGCACCAGCTTGGGATCCGTCGACAACGCGCGCGCGATCATCACCCGCTGACGCTCGCCCATCGAAAGCTGCTCGGGTCGATGCGCCGCTCGCTCCTGCAGCCCGAGCCGTCTCAACAAAGGCCGAATGCGTCCGCGCGCCTCACGCGCGCCCATGTCAGCTCCCATCAGCTTCAACGCGGCGTTGTCGACCGCGTCGGCGCCTGGAATCAGGTTGACGGCCTGACGGATGAAGCCGAGATCGCGCAGGCGGTAGCGGGCGGCGTCTCTCCCCGACAGCCGCGAGACGTCGCGTCCGTCGACGATCACCTCTCCGGCGTCGGGGCGAAGCAGGCCCGCGATCAGCATCAGCAGCGTGGTCTTGCCCGACCCACTCGGGCCGTAGATGGCCCGGAGCTCTCCGCTCGCCACCGACAGCGACACGCTGTCGACTGCTCGCACCGGATCCCCGTAGATGACGGGAAAGCTCTTGACCAGCCCACGAAGCTCGAGCACCGGAATCCCAGCCTCGGTGTGCTGTGAGTCTGTGCGTCCCGGCCCAATCACTTATGCGGACCGTTCACCGACGGGGAAGTCGATCACGTTCCCGCGTTCGGGAGCGGGCGCAGGCGGCCCCGAGCCCACCGCGGGCAGCAGCCGACCGCCGCTCAGCGCTGTGAGCTGATGGGACCTCATGGCGGCAGGCATGTCCGGTACGGCGATCAGCGCCGCCACACCGGTCTCCTCGACGATCGAGCCGAGCATCTCCAGCGTCTCCTCGCGCTCTCGCAGCCCCAGGTTCGAAGCGGGGTCGTCGACCAGCAGAAGACGTGGGCTGCGGACGATCCCGTGCGCCACCGCGACCAGCGCGCGCTCCCCGTCGGAGAGGCTGCACCAGCGCTGCCCGGCGCACTCCGACATACCCACCCGGTTCAGGGCCTCTCGCGCGAGACGGTGCGCCCCACGCTGACCGTGCTCGACGAGCACTGGCAGAGCGACGTAGTCGATCATCGTCAATTCGCTGCGGGGCCCGGACCGGCTCACCCACCCCATCCGCTCGCGCATCAGGCGGGCGTGCGCACCGTCGGACAGCATCGCGAGGTCCTCGCCTTCGAAGCACACCGCTCCCCCGTCGGGCCGCTCCAGCCCGGCCGCGATCCGCAGCAGCGTGGTCTTACCGGCGCCGCGCTTGCCCCACACTGCGACGAGCTCACCCGGTTGCACCTCGAGTGAGGCGCCGGCCAGAACCCGTACTTCCGACAGGCCACGCCAATAGCTCTTGCTCACGTCCTGCAGCGAGAGCAGCGCACCGCTCATCGCAGCGCCCGCAACCTTGGTATTCGGCCTCTGTCCGCGATGTTCCCCGACCTGCGTGGCGCGTGAGGCTGCGCATGGAGTCCCTCGAGCAGCTCGCGGGCGCTCTGCAGCCACTCGATCCTCGCCTTCCAAAGTGCGATCTCCGCGTCCCTGGAAAGGACCCGCATAAGCCGCGACCATTCCTGGACGTCGCCCCTGGATTCGGCTTCGGAGGTGAGTTTGAGGTCCTGCAGCCTGCCCATGCACGCCAGTTCCTGCCCGTAGACGAGCTCGATCAGTCGCGGCAGGTCGCTCGGCCGGCACAGCGCGATCTTCATGTGCAGCTCGTCGCGCAACGGCGGAGTCGGCGAGGAGCCGAGCATCCACCCCTCGAAGTGCTCGACCCCCTCGTCGGTGGCCTCGTAGATCGTCCGCGGGGCGGCGCGACTGGCGCGCCCGCCGCGCATCTCGCCGGCGGCCCGCACGAGCTCGTCGCGGGTCAGCTGATCGAGCGCCGAGTAAACGCCCGAGGGCGCGAACGCGGAGGAGCCAAAGCGCTCCTCCAAGCGCTGTGCCAACTGGTACCCGTAGCCGGGACGCTCAATTACGAGGCCCAATATCGCGTGCTTCGCCGACATGTCGACCCTTCCTCGCCAGCTGCCTCTACCTTCGGAAAGGTACCCCAAACAGCGGCGGAGCGCATTCCACAGATCGAATGAATCGCACCGCTGGGAATTCCGCTGGCTCTGACCGGGTGGGCCTATCGGAATATCTACAACGAAACGTCTCTCTTACGTGATGCCCAGCCGATCGAGCAGGCCGTCGTCCGTACGCCAGTCGCGCCGAACGCGCACGGACAGGTCGAGATGCACCTGACGCTCGAGCACACGCTGCAGTTCGCGCCGCGCGGCCGTTCCGATCGCCTTGATCATCCGACCCTGCGCACCGATCAGGATCCCCTTCTGCGATTGCGTCTCGACCCAGATCAGCGCGCGCACGCGCGCGAGCCCCTCATGGGGATATTCGATCTCCTCGAGCACCACCTCGACGGCGTGCGGCACCTCCTGGAAGGTACGTCTGATCACGGCCTCGCGAATCAGCTCCGCGAACAGCAGCTCGCGCGTCTGGTCCGAGGACGCGTCGGGGGCGAACATGAACGGCCCCTCCGGCATCAGCGCCGCCAGGTGCTCGATCAGCTCCTCCATACCGGTGCCCTTGCGCGCGGAGACGGGGAAGACCTCGCCGCTCAGCTCCAGCTCGCCCGCCTCCTGCAGCACCGCCATCAGCGCCGCCCGCGAGAGGCGGTCGACCTTGTTGACGGCGATCGTGACCGGCGTGCTCGCGTTTGCGAGCGTCGCCGCGATGAAACGATCTCCGGGGCCGATCCCCTGCTCGCCGTTGAGCATCAACAGCGCCGCGTCGGAGCCGTCGAGCTCCTGCTGGACGCGTTTCGCCATGCGCGAGGTCAACTCGTCGCGTGGGCGTTGCACTCCCGGGAGATCCACCAGCACGATCTGGGTCTCGCCGCTCACGTGAACCCCGCGGATCGCGCGCCTGGTCGTCTGCGGCCTGTCTGAGACGATCGCGATCTTCTCGCCGACGACGGCGTTGACGAACGTCGACTTGCCCACGTTGGGCCGGCCCGCGAGCGCGACGAACCCGGAGCGGGTCATCGAGTCAGCTCGAGCAGCAGCTCGCGTTGCAGCTCGAGCATCTCGCCGCGGTCGGTCTCGTGGTCCATGCCCAGCAGGTGGAGCATGCCGTGGACGACCGCCTCGCGCAGGTCGATCGTGTGCTCCGGGCAGATCACGATGTCCCCCAGCTCGCGCGGCGCCCCTCCGCCCGGCGTGGGATCGACCCCGTCGATCGGAAACGAGAGCACGTCGGTCGGCGTGGCGCGAGCACGGTGCTCGGCGTTGAGCCCGGCGATCCGAGCGGCGTCAACGAACTCCACCGCCACGTGACCGTCCTCGATGCCAACGCGCGCGGCGGTGCGAGCGCACAGCCTGATCACCTCGGTCGGCGACAGCTCGACTTGGAGCGTCTCCGCACCGAACACCTCGACGTCGATCATCGAAGCTCAGGCACTGCGAATCGACGGGCGGCCCGTCGCCTGCGAGGCCGCGGCGTCCTGCGGGCGAGCGGGGATCGGGTCCCGGGTGTGGGAGTCGTATGCCGCCACGATGCGCTGGACGAGCTTGTGGCGCACCACGTCCTCGCCGCCGAAGCGCACGAACTCGATCCCCTCGACCTCGTCGAGGATGTCTCCGACGACGATCAGCCCGGACTGCTGCTCGCGCGGAAGGTCCACCTGGGTGACGTCGCCCGTGACGACCATCCGCGAGCCGAAGCCGAGGCGCGTGAGGAACATCTTCATCTGCTCGGGCGTGGTGTTCTGCGCCTCGTCGAGGATCACGAACGAGTCGTTGAGCGTGCGCCCGCGCATGAACGCGAGCGGGGCGATCTCGATCACGCCGCGCTCGATGTGCTGGGAGACCTTCTCGGGGTCGAGCATGTCGTGCAGCGCGTCGAACAGCGGTCGCAGGTACGGGTCGACCTTCGCCATCAGATCGCCCGGAAGGAACCCCAGACGCTCACCCGCCTCGACCGCGGGGCGCGTGAGGATGATTCGGTTGACCTCGTGGCGCGACAGCGCGGCGGCGGCCATCGCCACCGCGAGGAACGTCTTGCCGGTGCCGGCCGGACCGACGCCGAAGGTGATGGTGTTGTTGCGTACGGAGTCGACGTAGCGCTTCTGGTTGACGGTCTTGGGCGCGACCCGCAGCCCGCGGTGGCTCCACACGACGTCCTCGAGCACGCGCGCTGGCGACTCGTGCGCGTCCAGCGCACCAGTCACCGCGGTGATCGTCCCTGGGCCGATCTGGTGGCCGCGGGCGATCAGGTCGGCGAGCTCGCGCACGACGCGCTCCCCGGCGTTCGTCTCGCTCTCATCGCCGTCGAACGTCAACAGGTTGCCGCGCAGGAAAACCTTGCAATCGAGATGCGCCTCCAGCGCGCGCAGGACCGTGTCCTGGCTGCCGGCCAGCTCGGCCGCGACTTCGTTCGAGAGCTCGATCTGCGTCCTCATCCTTCAAGCGCGGCGCGCACCAGCGCCGAGACCCGCTTGCCGTCGGCTCGACCGTCGACCGCCGCCATCGCCTGCTTCATCGCCGTGCCCATCTCCTTCGCCGAAGACGCTCCGCTGTCGCGAACCGCCTGCTCGACGATCGCCGCGAGATCCTCGTCGGAGAGCTCCGCCGGGAGATACCCGCCGATCAGCTCGCCCTCGGCCTCCTCCCCGTCGGCGAGATCCTCGCGTCCCGCGTCGCGGTAGGCCTTCGCGGCCTCCAGGCGGCGCTTGCGCTCGCGGCGCAGAACCGCCAGCTCGTCGTCCGCCCCCTCCTTGACGGCCTTCTGCAGCTCGGAGAGCACGAGCCGCAGGGCCCCCACCCGATCCTTTTCACCGGCGCGCATCGCGCCGTGCAGGTCGGTTTTGATCTGTTCGAGTATTGCCATCCTCAGATCAGGATACGCAGCTCTGAAGAAGCGGTCGTTATCAATCGTCGTTGAGCGGCGTCGCGCTGCCGAGCCGGCCCGGCGAGGACGCGTCGCGGCCGAACAGCAGCGCGACGTTCCAATCGGCCAGCAGACGCAGCCGCCGTCCGAAGCCCGGCATCAGCAGCAGGTGGTAGGTACGAGCGATGAACCACGCCGGCAATCCGCGCCAGCGAATGCCCAGCGTGATCGCGACCGCCTGATTGCGCCCCAGCTCGGCCACGACCCCTTTGGTGCGGTAGCGGAACGGTCGCGGGGTACCTCCGGCGAGCGTCGCGGCGACGTTGCGCGCCACCAGCCGTCCCTGGCGGATCGCATGCTGCGCGGTGGGCGGACAGGACGATCCGGCGCGCGAGGCGTCGGGCACCGCGGCGCAGTCGCCGATCGCCCACACGCTTGCGCCGACGCCGGGCGCGGTGTCGGAGACGCGCATGGTGCGATCCACGACCACGCGTCCCTGAGGGTCGAGCGGCAGACCGAGCGCCGCCACCGCGGGGCTCGGCTTCACACCGGCCGTCCACACGACCGTACGCGCCGGGATCGTCTCCGCGCCGGAGAGCGTGGCCGCGCGCTCCCCCACCTCGACCAGCGTGGTGTTCGTGCGCACCTCGATCCCGCGTGCGCGCAGCTCGCGTTCGGCGAACGCGGACAGGCTCACCGGCACCTCCTGCATGATCCGCTCGCGCGCCTCCACGAGCACCCAGCGCATGCCCTGCGCGCGGCAGCGCGGATACAGCTCGATCGCCTGAGCGGCGAAGTCCTGCAGCTCGGCCAGCCCCTCCACGCCGGCATAACCAGCACCGACGAACACGAAGCCGAGGTACTCCGCCCGCCGCGCCGGGTCTTCGATCGACTCGGCGATGTCCAGGCAGGTGAGCACCTGGTTGCGCAGCGCGGTCGCGTCCGACAGAGACTTCAATCCGATCGCGCGCTCGGCGAGACCCGGGATCGGGAGCGTGCGCGAGACAGAGCCGAGCGCCACGATCAGCTGGTCGTAGGCGAGCTCGACCGGCTCGCCGTCGATGCGCTTCACCGCGAGCGTGCCGCGACCCGGATCGGCGCCGGTCACCCGCCCGATCACGAGATCGGTGCGGCGCAACTGAGAGCGCAGCGGGACGACCACGTGGCGAGGGTCGAGGGTGGCGCCCGCGGCGCCAGGCAGGAGCGGCGTGTAGAGCAGGAAGTTGGCCTCGTTGACGAGCGTCACGCGCGCGCTCTGCGCCGGCAGCAGGCGCTCGAGAGCATGTGCCGCGTAGAAACCACCGAAGCCACCGCCTGCGATCACGACTTGCCAAGCCACGCCTACACAATAGGCTGCAGGCCGTGAACGACTCCCTCTACGACCGAGCGCTCGCGCCGTTCCTCGCCGAGACAGCGCAGTTGCGCCCGGCGGATGCGGAAGTGATCGACGCGCACACGCACCTCGGCCTCGACGAGGACGGACGCTCGTTGAGCCTGTCCGAGCTGCTCTCGCAGCTGGACGCCGCGGATGCGCGCCGCGCGTGCGTGTTCCCGCTGCACGACCCCGAGCGCAAGCCCTCTTACAGCCTCCCCAACGACCGCGTGCTGGAGTGGAGCACCGAAAGCAACGGCCGTCTGATCCCGTTCTGCCGCCTGGACCCGGCGGAAGACCCGATCGCGGAGGCCGAACGCGCCCTGTCCGCGGGCGCGCGCGGGATCAAGCTCCATCCGCGCGCCCAGAGCTTCACGTTCGAGAGCCCCGAGATGGAGGGCGTGTTCGCGCTCGCCGAATCCGCGGGCGTGCCGATCCTGATCCACGCCGGACGCGGCATGCCACCGATCGCGGACGGGCTCGCGAGCCTCGCGCTGCGCCACCCGGGCGCGGTGCTGATCCTCGCTCACGGCGCGATCTGCGACCAGGGGATCCTCACCTCGCGCCTGGCCGAGCACCCGGGCGTGCTCTACGACATCTCGTGCTTCTTCCCGCTCGACGTGGTGGAGCTGTTCGCGCGCGTGCCCGCCGAGCGGATCGTGTTCGCGTCCGATCCGCCCTATGGGCTCCCCGCGACGACCCTCTACATGGCGCTGCGCGTCGCCAAGCAGGCGGGGCTCGACGAGGCCGCGACAAGGGCCGTTCTCGGAGGCACGATGGCCTCGCTGATCGACGGGCACGGCCTGCCGCCGGTGAGCGCTCCGCGACGGGGCGCGCAGATCCAGCTCTCCGGCCGCCTCGCGCGGGTGTACGGATACGGGAGCCTCGTCGGGCCGGCGCTGTTCAGCGGCGTCGTCGAGCAGGCGCGGGGGATGCTCGAACTGGCGATCGCCGCGTGCCGCGATCCCGAGCCCGGCAGCGACGGCGAGGCGCTCGAGACGATCGGCTTCGCGCTGAGCGCCGCCAACACGCTGCTCGGTGATCCGGCCGGTGTGCGTCCGGCGATCGACCTGCTGTATCGCGCGATCGTCCGCGCCGCCACCGAGATCCCAGACCCGGCTTAGCTTCTAGCTTCAGCTGGCGCTGAGCCAGACGGCGGCCCACTCGCCGCTGGTGCGCCGCTCGCGCTCGCTCAGGCCGAGACGTCCCGAGAAGGCGTCGACGATCTCGTCGACCTCCTCGACGAGCAGGCCGCTCGCGAGCAGATGCGCGGGTGCGGCGGGCATCGTTTGGGCGAGCTCGAGCAGCAGCGGGCGCAGCAGGTTCGCGAGCATCACCAGCGGCGCGTCCAGCCGGCCTGGGCCGTCCAGCCAAGGCAGCGGCTGCGTGCGCAGGTCGAAGCGGCGCACCTCTATCTCCACGCCGTTGACGGTTGCGTTCTCCGCCGCGGCGTGCACGCTCTCCTGCTCGTGGTCGAGGCCGAGCACGGGGTCGAAGCCGAGCGCCGCCCCCGCGATCGCGAGGACTCCCGAGCCGGTGCCGACGTCGATCAGCGGACCCACCGGGGGCTCCTGCGCGGCAAGCTCGAGCAGCAGCTCGAGACACATGCGAGTGCTGGCGTGCGCGCCGGTGCCGAACGCCTGTCCGGGATCGATCACGATCTCGCGCACCTCGCCGGCGGGTAGATCGCTGGGCGCTTCCCACGGCGGGCGCACGTGCAGCGCGGGGAGCTCGCGACCATCGCCCTGAGCCGGGGTGGGTGCCGGGATGAGGATCGGACGGTGGAACTGCTTCCAGCGCTCCTGCCAGTCATCCGCGATCTCACTCGTGGAGATCTCCACCACCGCGTCGCCGACCGCAGCGTCGAGGTCGGGGAGCCCGGGGAGCTCCCCGGGCGCACCGTAGACGGCGTACTCGACCGTCCCCTCCCCCGCGTCGACCTCCTCCACGCCCGCCGGGGCGAGCTCGAGCAGCTCCGCCAGCACGAGCTCCGCCTGCTCGCGCGGGACTCGAACCGCGAGGCGGATCACGCCGCCTGGCTGCCCAGCGCCCGGCGCAGCTTCGCGAACATCGACTCCTGCGAGCGCAGGTTCTCCTCGGTGAGGCTGTCGTTGAGCTGCTCCAGCAGTCCGCGCTGCTCGGCGCTCAACCGCCGGGGGATGACGACGTTGACGACCACGCGCAGGTCCCCATGCCGGCCGCGCCGCAGCGACGGCACCCCCTCACCGCGCAGCGTGAGCACCTCGCCGGGCTGTGTGCCGGCGGGCAGCTCGACCGTGCCGGTGCCCTCGAGTGTGGGGATCTCCAGCGTGCTGCCGAGCGCCGCGAGCGGCGCGGCCACGTCGAGCGCGGTGATCAGATCGTCACCCTCGCGCACGAACCGCTCGTCTTCCCTCACGCTCACCATCACATACAGGTCTCCCGCCTGGGCGCCCGCCTCGCCGGCGTGAGCCTGGCCGCTGAGACGGATGCGCTGCCCGTCGGCGATCCCCGCCGGGACATCCACGTCGAGCTCGCGCTTGCCCGCCACGCGCCCACGGCCACGGCACTCCTTGCAGGGCTCCTTGGGCACGCGACCCTCGCCGTGGCAGACGTCGCAGACCATCGTCCGCACCATCTGGCCGAAGGGAGTGCGCGTGACGCCCTGCAGCTGGCCCGCACCGCCGCAGCGCTCGCACGTCTCGATCGGCGTGCCCGGCTCGGCGCCGTTGCCGTGGCAGTGCTCGCAGCGCTCCACCACCTCGTAGGCGAGGGGCACCTTCGCGCCGTGCGCCGCTTCGATCAGGTCGATCTCAATCCCAACCGCGAGGTCTCCGCCCTGCGCCGGCCCCGCGGCCTGGCCACCGCCGAAGAACGCGTTGAACAGGTCGTTGATCGACCCGAAGCCCTCGAAGTTGGGGGCGTAGCCGCCGGAGCGCAGCCCGTCGTGGCCGTAGCGGTCATAGGTGGCGCGGCGCTCGGCGTCGGAGAGGATCTCGTAGGCCTCCGCGGCCTCCTTGAACTTCTCCTCGGCGTCCGGATCGTGCGCGTTGACGTCCGGGTGCAGCTCGCGGGCGAGCCCGCGAAACGCCTTCTTGACCTGCTGCTCGGAGGCGTCGCGCTCGACGCCGAGCACCTCGTAGGGGTCGCGGGGCATCGCTCGACTAGTTCTCGGCGTAGGTGTTCTCGACGAAGCGCGAAAGCTCGAACGCGGCCTCACGCACGGTGGCGATCGCGCCGGCGTAATCCATCCTCACGGGCCCGATCACCGACACGGTGCCGAGCTTGCGCTGGGCCATCCCATAGCCGGTGGCGACGACCGCGAGCGAGTGCAGGGCGGGCAGCTCGTTCTCGCGTCCGATCCGCACATACACGCCGGACTCGCCGAGCGCGGTGCGCAGCACCTGCAGGAGCGCCACGCGCCGCTCGAGCAACCCGATCAGCTCGTTGACCTGGCCGGTGTCGTCGATCTGGCCCGCCTCGAGGAGCTTTGCGGCGCCCTCCACGTAAAGCGTGTCGCCGTCCTCCGAGGCCAGCTCGCCGAACGCGGGCGCGAAGCGCGCGAGGAAGTCGAGCTCGCGCGCGGAGAGGGTCGGGTCGATTAGGCGCTGGTGGAGCATGCGCGCGCCGAGCCCGAGGCCGATCAACCGCTCGTTGAGGTACTCGCCGGCCCACGACACGAGCCCCGGGTCGACTGCGCGATCGAACGTCGCGAGCATCTTCGAGACCGCGCCCGTGGAGGTGATGACGACGACGAGCACAAGCTGCGGCTGCAGGGCGAGCACCTCGATGTGGCGAATGGTCGCGGTGTTCAGCGACGGCGCGGAGACGACCGCGAGCAGGTTCGTCATCTGCGACAGCGTCTCGGTTGTGGTGCGCATCGCCTCGTCGATCTCGCGGCGGATCAGCGACAGCTCCAGCCGTCCGTGGGGAGCTGGCAGCGACTGCTCCGAGCGCAGCATGCGGTCGACCAGGTAGCGCTGGCCGGCGTCCGTCGGCACCCGTCCCGCGGAGACGTGAGGGTGCGCGAGCAGGCCGTGCTCCTCGAGCAGCGCGAGTTCGTTTCTCACGGTCGAGGGCCCGCACTCAAACTCAGGGTCCGACGCGATCGTGCGCGACGCGACGGGCTGGCCCGTACGCAGGTAGTCGTCGACGACCTTGCACAGAATCCGCTCCTGGCGAGAGGTGAGCATGGCGTTGATTGTAGGCGTCGGGCTGACGCCCACCGCGACCCGTGGACTAGAGCTCGAGCTCGGCCTCGGCGTTGCGAATGATCTGCTTGCCGCCCTGCTCGGCGACCGTGTCGACGATCGCGCGCCCATCGGCCATCTCGCGCACCGTGCCCGTCACTACGACCTCCTGCTCGGGCACGCCCATGCCGCGGAACTGGACCGCCAGGCGCTTGAGGTGCGTCGGCCCTCCAGCCGCCTCCGTCTGCGCGCGCGCGACCTGCGCCATCGTCCACAGGCCGTGCAGGATTCGCCCCGGCAGGCCCACCGATTTGGCGAACTCCTCGTCGATGTGGATCGGGTTGAAGTCGCCAGAGGCGCCCGCGTAGCGAACGGTGAGGAACCTGTCGGGCGTGATCCGCACCTCAGGGATCTGCTCTCCGGTCTGAAGCTCTGCCATCTCAGATCACACTCCTCGGACGATGTTCGTCCACGTTCCGCGGCACACCTGCTCGCCGCGCTGGTTGGTGGAGATCGATTCGAACACGTAGTAGCCGCGACCGTCCGCTTCGGAGATGTCCTTCACGCTCGCGGTGGTCGTGATCTCGTCGCCAGCCACGACCGGCGGGCCCCACACGAACTCCTGGCCACCGTGGACCATCATCGCGAAGTTGAGCTCGATCTCGGGGTCGAAGATCGGAGGCCCCACGGAGGGCGCGCTGTAGACGACCGCGAACATCGGCGGCGCGACGACATCCTCGAAGCCGGCCGCGCGGGCGGCGTCGACGTCGAGGTGGACCTGGTTGGTCTCGCCGACCGCACGGGCGTACTCCTTGATCTTCTCCCGGCCGACCGCGTACACCACCGGGTCGTACGTCTTGCCGATTGCTTTGGGATTCACGGGCATCGAACGGGCTCCTTGCAGGGCGGTCTGATTCTCGGGCTGCTACGCGGCGCGCCAGTTTACGCGCAGCGCGGCGGGAAATGCGTCCAGGCCCCTTGATCCGAACGACGGATGGTCCTTAAATACAAAGAGGCCCCATGGAGGCCAGCGGCGGGGACGCTCCAAAGAGCGCCCCCGCTTGCTCGCAGAACTCAAAGCCGGTGGACTGGCGAGTATCGCCGGCCGGCTCGGCTAGAAGCCGATGTCACCCTCGTCGAGCCCGACTCCCACTCCGACCGGCTCGCGATCCTCCGACGCGTCGAGGTCGGGACGATCCCCGGGGGGATCGAGGAACTGCACCGTGTCGGCGACGATGTCCACGGCCTGGCGCTTCTGCTGATCGGTTTCCCACTCGCGCCACTCCAGCCGACCGTCGACGCCCACGCGGCTGCCCTTGCGGGTGTATCGACTGACGCTGTCCGCCGACGCCCCGTAGATCGAGACATCGAAATAGTTGGGGCGGTCGGTGTACTCGCCATCTGCATCCTTGTGTGACGAGTTGCACGCGATCCGCAGACTGCACACGCTCGTCCCGGAGGGCAGTGCGCGCAGCTCCGGGTCACGAGTCAGTCGTCCGATCAGCACTACCCGATTGATTGTGAAATGGGACATGTGGTCTCCATGGTTCGATGGTTGACCCCCCGTAACGAAACTACGCGTCGCTTGAGACGGTACGCGCGAGCGCACCGCACGCTCGCGGTTCTACGCCTGTACAGAGCAGCCCGTCAAGATTGGGTCCGCTCGCGTGTGCTTCTGAGCCGCGCGGAACTCAGATCAAGCGGTATCCCACGCCCCAGACGTTGATCACCCAGCGTTTGGCTCCGTCGAGGTCGAGCTTGCGCCGCAAGCGGCTCGCGTGCGTGTCGACGGTGCGCGTCGATCCGTCCGAGCGGTAGCCCCAGATCGAGCGCAGAAGCTCGTCCTTGGAGAACACGCGCTCTGGATCTCGCGCCAGATGCGTCAGCAACTCGAACTCGAGCGGACGTAGAGCCACGGCGCGACCCTGTATGCAAACGGTCCGCGTGCGAACGTCGAGCACCAGAGCGTTCACCACCATCAGGGTGTCGGACAGAGGCTCCTCGCCCGCACGGCGGAGGATCGCGCGCAAGCGTGCCCGGAGCTCGAGATAGCGGGCGGATCTGGGGAGGAAGTCGTCGGCTCCCGCCTCGAACGCTCTGAGCATGTCCAGCTCTCGGGCATGCGTCCCTATGACGATCGCGGGCAACTCGCGGTCCCAAGGCGTCTCCTCGGACTCAGCACGACGGATCTCCTCGAGCAGTCCCAGCGCCCCGCGTGGCGAGTCCAGCAATCCGAGCACGGCGAGGGTCGGGGAGGCCTGGGTGGCAAGAGCACGCGCGTGCGCCGCGCTGCGTGCCAACGCCACGCGATAGCCGTCGGCGAGAAGTTGCTCGGCGATGCCCTGCCCCAATTGCGGATCGGACTCGACGAGCAGGATCGTGCCCTCTGGCCGCCCACTCATTGGATCTCCACCTCGCGTGGGCTGATCCCCAAGCCGCGTCGCGCGATCAGCGCAAGCACATCGCTGTGAATCCAGGGGGTCGGCTCGCTCTGGCCGCTCTCCGGCATGATCCCGAGGCGGCGTGCCAGCCAGCTCGTATCGCCGCTCTCTGTGCCCTTGCAGCCGTATTTGGTCCTACCGCAGCGAATTGCCAGCTCGCTCATGCTCACCGCTTCCCTCGTGAGTGCCGCGAGCACGACCTCGCGTAGCCGTCGGTTGAGCACGATCGGGCTCTCCCTCACCCGTGTCAGCTCCGCGGCCAGCACGCTCGTGGATACCTCCATGTCGTCGCTGCAGAGAAGGAGCGCGTTTCGAGTGAGCGTGCACATCGGCTCGTAGTCCTGCATGCGAGCGATCGTCTCACGCAGGCTCACCGGTCGTCGTTCGTCGGAGCTTTGCCGCGGCCCTCGTCGGCACCAGCGCAGTGCGGGTATCGCCATGCTCGCCGGCATGAGCTCGAGGCTGTAGGAGCAGCCGAGCGAGTCGACCGGCCCGATCTGGCCGATGACGGACTCGACAGTCACATCGGCCTCGCTTTCCTCGGCGAGTGGCGAGACGAGCGCGTCCTGCTCGGTCAGACCGCGGCAGCGACAGCTCCTCGCACGCACATCCTCGAGATAGCTGCGGCACACCAGCTCGGCGTTCTCGGCAGGCTCATCAGCGGAGAGGTGCGCCACGAGCAGGCAATCGCTGAGACTGACAGCGTCGCGGTCGACGACCAACACGCTCCCCGCGAGCGCTTGACGCACGATCACCTCGCGTGGGTTGCCATGACGGTCGGTGTAGCGAGCGAGCTGAGCGCTAGCACTTACAGACGGACGCTCGCGTCGTGTGAGGGCCCGGCCAGGTCGCTGCGAGGGATGAGGTCTGCTGAGCGCTGGATGACGTGCGACGAGGTCGTTGGATGGGGAGGAGAGTGCGGGGTTCATGGTTTGCTCCTTGCGGGGGGAGATCGCTACCACCGTCGACGCGGCGGTTGGAGAGTTGTGGGGCGGCGGTGTTTAGGCCTCGGCAGAGTCGCCGTCAAGGCAGGTGTGGATGCCCGGATCGGCGTTGCGCAGATGTCCGAGAACCCCTTAAGGGGGTCTCGGGAACGTCACTCGGAGGCGTTGGGCGGCGAAAAACCTGGCGCGAAAACGCTCACGGAGAGCGGGGTGAGGACCGTGTGCTCTGCGAGTCGCGGCCCGAGCACGTATCGGTGGCTCCTGTGCCATCTCGTCTTTTGGCTCCGCAATGCGCGAACGCAGGGTCACCTCATGCAGCTGCCTGCGCGCTTCAGGCACGGGTAACTGCAGCCTGTGGGCAAGTGCGGGCAGGGCGGCCGCATTCGCAAGCGGCGCGACGGCGTAGACGGGAGCGAAGCTTCATGAGCGCTCGCGCGCCAAATCGGACTCGCTCGCACGGAAGGCCTCGCGTGCGTTCGGCGCGAGGAGCCCACGTGGCTCGGGACGGGCCACGGGTGGCGGCGCTACGTCGGGCGTGCGATCCCAATGCGGCTGGCGCAAGTCGACGAGATGACGTGCTCCGCGTTCGTGCTGACGGGACGCGTGCCAGGCCAGCCGCTCGCGGTCGCTCCGCAGGGGAATGGTCTGCGCGACGAACGACGGCTGCCGACCCTGTGCGGTGCTCCAGCTGACGATCGCGTGGTGCTTGGGGAGATGAAGACGGACATCGGGGTGTCCGAGGCTCGACAGGCGTGCGATACCCGGCCGCACCATGTCGGAGTACTCGGTCATGTGCAGATCAGCGGCCGAGCGAGCGTCACGAACGGACGCCGTGGCGAAATACACGCGGTGCGCGAACAGCGCGTCCAGCTGGTCGCGCACCTCGCGTTCGACCCACTGGGCGTCCGTCTGCCAGCAGGCGACCGTCTCCAAGCCCGCGGAGCGCTTCAACGCCATCGTTTCAGCGAATCCCCGGTTGATCACCAAGGGCGCCTCGTCGATCTTCAGGGCCACCGCCACACGCTCGTGCTCCGGTAGGAGGTCCTGCTGACGGGCGAGCGCAGCGTCGAGCATTCCGACCAGCAGTTGCATCAGCACCGACGTGTTTCCGGCGCCCATCGCGCCCATCGCACCCTTGACGACGAGCACCTCTTGCTCGGCGATCACCCGGTCGAAATCGACCCGTAGCGAGTCGTTCAGGAGAACCCGCTTGATCGATGGCGAGCTGAGCAACCGCGCCAGCTTGTTGACCGGCGCGTCGAGCTTCGCGGTGGTGGTGCTGCGCGAGTCGGCCAGCTGTGTGGTGAGCTCCGCTGTAAAGAACTCGGAGATCTCCTTGAACGCCGGAAGCATGCGCACCCGCGCTCCCACGCGTCTTCGATACGCATACCCCTCCTCGCCGACCGAGAGCAGACGCGCCGCGTCCCACAGACTGGAGCATCGGTCGTAGGCGAGAACCGCAATTATCGCGTTACGCAAATGCCGATCAGACGAGGCCCTCATATCCGCATTGGTGAAGAGGTTCTTGAGCGCGGCGACGACGTAATCCGCGATCACGTCTGCGGGAGCATCGACCGCAAGCGGGTTGAAGCCGCAGGTCGGGTGCGCAAAGTCCAGCAGAGTGCAGGTCCTCCCCTCGGGCACGAGGCTGACCGTCGCCTCGGCCGCGTCGCCCTTGGGGTCGAGCACGATCACAGCGCAGCGCTCGCGCAGCAGATCCTCGGCGACGGTTGCAACGAGGAAGCTGGACTTACCCTGCTCGACAGTGCCTGGGACGGCCACGTTCTGCTTGCGCATCTCCGGGTGGATCGAGACGGGACCGATGGCGTCGCGCAGAGTCCCTCGGCCCTCCCCCGGGCGCAATATCCCTGGAGGCGCAGGCGCGAGCGGTACCCCTGACCGTGCAACCGGCACAGTCATGAAGTCGCTCGATGGAAGCTGCCACATGGCGGCCAGCTCCGACGTGGCGAAGACGCCCTTGTTGAAGGAGGGGATCGGATTGCCCTCGCCGCGCCGTATGCGCCGGCCGTAGAGGCCGAGCACACCGTGACGGAGCGACGTGCCACGCTCGACGAGGCGGTTCTCGGCGCCCTGAACCCGCAGCTCGGACGCGATCCGCTCGCAGACCGTGCGATTGGGACCCACCACGCGCAGGTCGAGGAAGAACAGGGGCTTGTGCTGGACGTCGAGGCCTCCACGCAGCTCGGCGTCCTCGACCATTGAGCGGTCGCGCACGATCAGGTGCTCTCTACGCTCGCGCGAGAGATTCGCCTCGTGATGCTTGTAAAGGCGCTTGGCGATCGCCTCGAAGAAGGCCGGGGTGGGCGTGAGCGCGAACTGCACGAATGCCGGCTCGCCGCATGCGCCCATGACGGTCAGCAGCCGGTCGGTCGACGATGGGCCTTCTCGCTCGAAGAGATTGAGCCCCTTGACCCGCTTGGTGAATTCCGCGTGCTTCTTGAGGCGAAGAACCGCTGGCGGGTTGCCGACCTGCTGCTGTGCCGTGCTCAGACGGCAGTTTGGATATGCGCCCTGCAATGCGGCATGCACCATCCGCTCCAGGCCCTGCGGGCAGCTGACCGCGAGCCAGGCGCGGTACGGCGTCTCGGATGCGGCGTGCTCGGTTGAGGCTTGGTCGTGATGGATCTCGAGTGCGACCGACGGCTGGCCCTGCAGTAGCCGCCGCCACCAGCGCCGCAGCAATCGCTTGTGCAACGCCTCGAACACTCGCGCCACCGCGTCTGGCTCTGCATGGTCGGTTCGATAGACCTCGATTCGCACACGCACGTAGCGACGCCTGTGCCGTGCCATCCACCGCGCCCCGGCGATAACGGCACAAGCAGCTCCGACGAGCACCGGCAGCGCTCCGTGCAGCCACACGTCACCAATCGGCGCCCACCGCAGGCTCGAAGACAGGACACGCGCGATGGCTCGGGCGAGCGCGCCGATGCTCAGATGGATGGGGCTGCCGGCCGTGTCCCCGCGCAGCGCCCTCCCCGGTCCGCCGCCGAGGAGCCATGCGATCAACGAGAGGCCGAGGAGGACGGACAGCAGGCCCAGCATCCGCCACAGAAGGAAGCGCAGCAACTTGCGCTCCTCTCCGACCGGAGGGGCCGGCCGGGACGTGCTCGCTCCAAGCAGACGTAGACACCACGCCCGCGACCCCAGCCGCGGGCGTGGTGTCTAGTCCGTCAAGCGCTCAGCGCGGACGAGTCGCCCGCTCCACCTGAGCGCCACGCGCCGTCAGGTGCCACGCGTTCGCCGCGCCCTTCTCCTGGCCCTCGCCGAGGTTCTCGACCAGGTTCAGGCGCGCGAGGCGGTTCAGGAGCTTTGAGATCTGGCCCTGATCGACGATGCCCGAGCCTTCGGCGATCTCGCGGTTGCTCGCCCCCGGGTGCTCCGCGATCACCATCAGCACGCGCACCGTCCTGTAGGTGAGGCGCATGTTGAGGCCTTCGAGCGGGTCTTTGGTCCGTGTGAGACCACGCGGACGTTTGTCGCGCGGGACCTCGAGCGCCGGCCTGGCCAGCTCACGGCTCGCCGCCCGAGCCCCGAGGTACGGAAGCACGATCATGCTCATCAGCGAGCCGAGCAGATCCGTCAGCGGCTCCTTGCCGCCCTCGAGCAGACGCGTGTGGATCACCGCGAAGACGCCGCCCACGATGCCTTCGGCCGTGACCTCCGGCGGTTCGCGGGTGGCGTTCGTGAGGAAGCGGCCCTGGTCGATCACCGCCGCCAGCTCGTCGAGCGCCTGCGCGCGCCGCTCGAGCACGCGGTCGCCCGCGGCAAGCGCCTCGACCACGCAGAGCTTCGCGAGACCCGGCTCGGCGTCCATGAACATCAGCAGCCTCGCCAGCGCCGAGCGAACGCCGTCGCGCCAGCCGGTCTCGCGCTCGTAGGCCTCCCTCGCGAGGTTCTCCGCCTGCGTGAGGGCCTGTTCGAACGCCGCCAGGAAGCAGTCCTCGCGGTCGGCGAACACGTCGTAAAACGTCTTTCGCGAAACCCTCGCCCGGCTGATCACCTGCGCGACCGTCATACGCGAGTACCCGACCTCGTCCACCGCCTCGACCGCAGCGGACAACATTCGGCTGCGCTGAATCTCCGTCACTTGACCACGCGGCAATCCGTTGGGACCGGGACGCAAGCGTGGAGTCACCGTACGTGTCTTGTATATAAAAGCCATCCGTTCCCGCCTAATCGTCTATATCGCCAGTATTGAGGGACTCTGTCGTCCGTTCGGGCCAGGGCGCCCTGCGGGACTCGGCGCTTGAGCAGGCATCAGACCCGCGTGCGCGTACCTGGAAGATTCGTGGGTCTAGACCCTTAAGTCGAGGCGCGTCTCCGACTTTTTCCGTTGGTTCGAACCCTCATGCGCCCGTTCGATTGACAAAACGGACGGCACTGACCCGCTCCGTGTCATTGGTAGCTCGATCTGTGCCTTACCTGACTCATTTGCATGAGCGGGACACTTGGCTCTCGGGTCATCGGATCGCCGAAGCATGAGCTACAGCGGATCTCAGTCGAAAGTCAAGAAAGTGTTAATTCAATCGGTCTTTGCGACCGATACACCCGCCATGCGTACAACCCTGCTACCGCTCTCGTCGACCCTCCGGCCAGGCGAGCGCCGCCTGTTGGGGGTGGCGACCGGTCTCGTGATCAGCCTCGTCGCGGCCACCGGCATACACGCCGCGTTCGGGATCGGAGGGCGTGCCGTCGAACAGCCGATCCGAGACTGGATCACCTCGGCTGTCTACATCCTCGTGGGGTTGATCGTGAGCTGGCGGGCGGTTCGCAGCACCGAGGCACGCCGCTCGTGGACGATCTTCGCGTTCGGAATCTCCATCTACGGCCTCGGCAACGTCCTGTGGGCGGCCTGGATGGAACACCTGCCCAACCCGCCGATCCCATCGATCTGCGACGGGATGTGGCTCACGCTCTACCCGGCGTGCTACATAGGCATCCTTGGCCTCGCACGCGTGCGAGAGCGTCGCGTGCCGGCGAGGATCTGGCTGGACGGGATCATCGCCGGGCTGGGAGTCGCTGCGATCGGCGCGGCGATCGTGCTGCGCCCCGTGATGGCGTCGGTGTCGGGCAACACCGCCGCGGTCATCACCGAGATGGCCTACCCGATCTGCGACCTGCTGCTCGCGGCCCTGATCGTCGGCGTGCTCGCCCTGCGCGGCTGGCGGATGGACCGCATGTGGTCGATGCTCGGCGTCGGCTTCATCGCCCTCGCGGCCGCAGACTGCCTCTACGCGCTGCAGGTGGCGGGCGGCGCGTCGGCACCGAGCGCCGCCACGAACTTCGCGTATGAGATCGGCGTGATGCTGCTCGCGATCGCGGCGTGGCAGCCACGTGTGACGCTGGAGGTGGACACGATGCCGACCGGCGCCGTGCTCGGGATCCCCGCAGCGTTCGCCGCCAGCGCCCTCGGCCTGCTGATCTACGACCACTTCAGCCGCCTCGACCCCCTCGCGATGGGGCTCGCGATCGCGACCATGTTCGCGGCCTTCGGACGTACCGGCCTCGCCTTCCGCGACGTTCGCGCGCTCGCCGAAACCCGACGCCAGGCGCTCACGGACGACCTCACCTCGATGCCGAACCGTCGCGACTTCCTGCGACGCCTCCGCGACGGGATAGTCGCAAGCGCAGCGTCGAACACCAGCATGGCCCTCCTGATCGTCGACCTCGACCACTTCAAGGAGCTCAACGACACCCTCGGCCACGACGCCGGCGACCACCTGCTGCGCCAGGCCGGCGAGCGACTGCGCGCGGTGCTCCGCTCCGGCGACACCGCCGCGCGCCTCGGAGGGGATGAGTTCGGCGTCCTGCTGGGCGACGCATGCGACACGCAAAGCGCCGAGCACGTGGCGGACAAGATCCTCGCGGCGATCGGCGAGCCGTTCCCGATCAAGGGCCTCAGCCTGCGCGTGACCGCAAGCATCGGCATCGCGATCTACCCAGACGACGCGAGCGACGACGAACAGCTCATGCAGCATGCGGACATCGCGATGTACGAGGCCAAGACCGCACAGTCCGGACGCGCCTGCTACGCCCGCGAGCGCGACAACCACTCGCTCGAGCGCCTCACCCTCGCGGGCGAGCTCTCCCACGCGTTGGAGGCCGGTGAGATCGAGGCGCACTTCCAGCCCAAGGCGGACGCCACCACGCGACGGATAGTGGGCGTAGAGGCACTCGTGCGCTGGCGCCACCCCACCCGCGGCATGGTCTCGCCCGCGGAGTTCGTCACGCTCGCGGAGCAGGCGGGACTCGGCCGCGCGCTGACCCGCAAGATGCTCGAGCTCGCGCTCGACCAGATCAAGCTGTGGCGCGACTCCGGGCTGATGCTCCACGTAGCGGTCAACACCACCGTCGCCGACCTGCAGGACACGCAGTTCCCCGCGGAGGTCGCATCGATGCTCGCCGCACGCGAGCTGTCTCCCGACGTGCTCGTGCTCGAGGTCACCGAGAACATGGTGCTCGCCGACCCCGTCCGCGTCGGCGACGTGCTCGCCCAGCTCGGCGAGCTGGGCCTCGGCCTGTCGCTCGACGACTTCGGCACCGGCTACTCCTCGCTCACGCACCTCAAGGCGCTGCCCGTCGGAGAGGTCAAGATCGACCGCTCGTTCGTCGGGCGGATGACATCTGACCCGGTGGACTGCGCGATCGTCGAGGCGACCATCCGCCTGGCGCACAGCATCGGCATCCGCGTCGTCGCCGAGGGAATCGAGGACCAGCAGACGTGGAGCTCGCTCGTCGTCAACCGCTGCGAGCTCGTCCAGGGCTACGCGCTGTCGAAGCCCCTGCCCGCCGCCGAGCTCGAGCAGCTGCTGCGCGCCGAGCCCGAGCTCCCAGCCGACCTACCCGCGGCGGTCGACCCACCGTCCGGCCTCACCGCATCCGAGCCCGTGTCAAACGCGCAACACGAGCGCAGCCAAGCTTCGACTGAGACCGCCACGACGGAGCCCACCTCGTGAGCGCCACCACGCTGCTCGCGAGCGTCCCCGAGGCGCTGCGCGATCTCGACACGCTGAAGAAATCCCATCCGATGATGGACGCGGTGATCGACGAGATCGACGGGCGCATGATCCGCGTCGGCTCGCAGTGGCTCGCCGACTTCGCGTCCTGCAACTATCTCGGCTTCGACCTCGAGCGCGACATCATCGATGCGGTTCCCGCCTACCTCGACGCGTGGGGCACGCACCCGAGCTGGTCGCGGCTGCTCGGCAGCCCGATCCTCTACGAGCAGATCGAGGAGCGCCTCACCGGCCTGCTCGGCAGCCCCGACTCGCTGGTGCTGCCGACGATCACGCACATCCACATGGCCGTCATCCCCGCGCTCGCCGGACGCCGCTGCACGATCTTCCTCGACTCGCGCTCGCACAAGACCATCTACGACGGCTGCCAGCTCGCCAAGGTGCACGGCGCGAGCGTCAAGCGCTTCCAGTTCGAAGATCCCGACCACCTCGACGAACTGCTGCGCTCCGAGCGACGCGCGAGCAAGCTCGTGTGCATGGACGGCGTCAACAGCATGACCGGCAACCCGCCCGACATCCCGGCGTTCGCCCAGGTCGCACGCGAACACGACGCGCTGCTGTACGTGGACGACGCGCACGGCTTCGGCGTGATCGGCGAACGCGACCCGGCCGAGTCCAGCCCATACGGGATGCGCGGCAACAGCATCGTGCGCTACTGCGGCGAGACCTACGACAACCTCATCCTCGTCGGCGGCTTCTCCAAGGCCTACTCCTCGCTGCTCGCGTTCATCGCGTGCCCCACCGAGATCAAGGAGCTGCTGAAGATCATGGCCGCGCCCTACCTCTACTCCGGGCCCTCCCCCGTCGCTTCGCTCGCCACAGTGCTCGCCGGCTTCGACGTCAACGAGTGCCGCGGCGAACAGCTGCGCGAGATCGTCTACGGGCACACCAAGCGGGTGCTCGACTGCCTCACGCGGCTGGGCATCACAACCCCGAACAACTCAGGGCTGCCGATCGTTGAGATCCCGCTGCGCGACGACACGCGGATCGCGGAGGTGGGCCAGCTGCTGTTCGACCGTGGCGTGTACGTAACGCTCGCCGCCTACCCGCTGGTTCCCCGCGACGAGGTCGGCTTCCGCGTGCAGCTCACCGCCGCCAACACCGACGCCGAGATCGACATGCTCATAGCGGCGCTCGAGGAGCTCGCGGAGATGGGCGAGCTGCGCCCCGTCGAGGACGAGGACTGCGCAGTCCAGTGCCCCACGGCCGCGTGAGCGCGCCGTGATCGCCCGCTACCGCGCACTGCTCTCGATCCCGGGCTGCAGCCGGCTGCTGATCAGCGCGGTGCTCGGCCGCCTGCCGTCAGGCATGTTCTCGCTCGCGATCGTGCTGCTCGTCCACGGGCAGACCGGATCGTTCCTCGACGCCGGCCTCGCGGTCGGCGCGTTCGCGCTCGCCGGGGCCGTCATGGGCCCACCGCTCGGCGCGCTCGTCGACCGGATCGGACAGGCGCCGGTGCTGATCCCCGCGGCCGCCGTCCAGGCGACGCTGCTCGTGATCCTCGTGGCAATGGCGCGGGCTGAGATGCCGGTCGCGAACCTCGTCGCCGCGGCGGCCCTCGCGGGCGCCGCCACGCCACCGATCGCGGGCTGCATTCGCGCCCTGTGGTCGGTGATCGCGAAGGACCCCGAGACGCTCGAGATCGCCTACACGCTCGACGCGACCACCCAGGAGATCATCTGGACGCTCGGACCGCTGCTCGTCGGGGCCACCGCCGGGCTCCTCTCGCCGTCCGCCGCGGTGCTGCTGTGCGCGGGGATCACGCTGTGCGGAACCGTCATGTTCGCCACCTCCGAGCTTTCGAGCGGCTGGCAGGCGAGCACACAGAAGCGCACCCGCGGCGGAGCGCTCGCGAGCCCCGGCCTGCGCACGCTGCTCGTCACCGTCGCGCTCGCCGGCGTCGTGCTCGGCGCGGTCGAGGTCGGGCTGCCCGCGCTCGCCGTGGAGATCGGGGCGCGCTGGTCGTCGGGCCCGATGCTCGCCATGTTCAGCGTCGGGAGCATGGCCGGTGGTCTGCTGTACTCCGCCAGGAGCTGGAATCTCGCGCTCGGCCGACGCTACATGGCGCTGCTGCTGGGGATGGCGATCGCGGTCGCTCCGCTGATCGCCGCGCACTCGCTCGCCGCGGGGTGCGTGCTGGCCGCGCTCGCGGGACTCGGCGTCGCGCCGATGCTCTCAGCCCAGTTCTCGCTCGTAGGCGCGCTCGCCGCGTCGGACACCACCACCGAGGCGTTCGCGTGGCATCGCGCCGCCACCATCGCCGGCATGTCGGGCGGATCGGCGCTCGGAGGATCGCTCGTCGACGCCCACGGATCTGGGAGCGCGTTCGCGCTCGGTTGCGCGTCCGTCACGCTCGCCCTCGCGCTCGCCTTCGCTTGGCGGCAACGCATCGAGCCGGAGCGGCCGGCCGAGCAGACCACGAGCCTGCCCGTGCTCTCCGGCGAGCCGGCGACGCTCTGAGCCCGATCTCCGCGCGTCTGGCCCCAGAACCAACAAAAGCCCCGCTTGAGCAGGGCTTCCTTGGTAGTACCGCTACGGGGATTCGAACCCCGGTTTCCGCCATGAGAGGGCGGCGTCCTAGTCCCCTGGACGATAGCGGCAGGGAATCTACGCCCTGAGGCTAGCAAAAGCCTCCGGAGTGGGTCTGGTCTGCCAGCGTCTTCCCGGCTTCGCCCGGGACCGCCGGCCAGCCTCCAAGCCCGCCTCTGGCAGGTGCGATATCTTCGGACCCCCACCAGCACGCGGATGTGGCGGAATTGGTAGACGCGCACGGTTCAGGTCCGTGTCCGGGAAACCGGGTGGAGGTTCGAGTCCTCTCATCCGCATTGACTTCAGCAGCACTGGCGCACGACACATATCGCCTCGGGTAGCGGGCGCCGCGAGCGCCAAAATGCCGACGAGTCAGCTGACGCTGCTAGCTCTGTCCAGCGGGCAGGAGCTTGCTGAATCCGGGCCACGTAGGGTCGATGCCCTCGCTGTGCAGAAGCTCCGCTTGGATCTCGAGAACGTCCTCGGCGCTTTGCCCCTGTCCGAGCCGATAACCGTACGGCTGGGCTAGGCGCTCAGGTTGGTCGTTCTGGCTATGAGCCGTTGGAGTTCGCTGTGAAGACATGGCGATGCTCGTGTCAGGCGCCGCGCTCGGCAAATACCGCGCTGACCCGCTCAAGATCGTAGGCGGTTCGCGTGAGGAGATCGTGCTCGGGCGCGTCGAAGCGGAACGCTTGCTCCTGCAGGAGCGTTGCCATGCCCGCGAGCAGCGAAGCGCCCTTCAGGTTGCTGATGTCCCGCAGAACCGTGATGTATGGCTGGGGCATGTTCCGACGCAGGAAGAACGCCCGCAGCGCCGCATCGGCGAAGAATTCGCGGTGTCCGCCCTTGCTGCGCCGTGCGCGCAGCAAGCCGAGTTCGTGCCAGTGGCGGATCTGGTCTTGCGTCGAGCCCGTGAGCGTCGCCAGCCGGCCGATACCGAGCGGATAGCTCGCACCAGCGAGTTTCGGATGTGTTGCGGGATCACGCACCATCCCCTGCTCAACGCCCGTGAGATACCCCCACATCGGGCTCGCCTGCGGTCCGGCAAGCGCCTCCGCCCGCTGCTGAGCCTCGGAGATCTCCCGCCCTGGACGCTGTTCCAGCAGCGCGCGCTGGGAATCAGAGAGAGCGTCCGCGGCTCGCGCCCAGGTGGCAACGCGTCGCCGGAAGCCCTCGGGAAGCGACGGGTCGTCGTGGAACCCGGCGTGGAACGCCTCCCCAAGCCAGTAGCCCGGAGGATCTGTGCTGCGCCGCAGCCTGCCCTTGCGCGTCTCGGTCATCATCGACATCCTAACAAACATGGGATCTGGATGCCAGACTCTATTCGTACTCATCTACCCGCCACTCACCACTCTCCCACGCGCCAACCGCCACGATCATGCCCTCGACCGGCGCACGCGACCCCCAGGAGGCATCCATCAGCCATATGTGCCCATCCACCGGGTTGAACGGCACATCTGCAAGGTTAGGGTCGAGCACCAAGACACCATCCATCGGGTGATCCGGCCTGGCGTCGCCGAAGCACTCCCAGCGCAACCGGTCGCGCGCGGCATCCTCGAAGCCGATGTCCAACGCGTAGAAGCCAGGGCCGTAGAGGCCATCCCAAACCTCCACCAACACCGGCCGACCGATCTCCATATCCGCCGCACACTCAAGCGCGAACTCGCGCGTCGTGTAATGGAAGAGTCGATCCGGCATACGGGCGGAATCTATCCCTCAGATCGGGGGCGTCGGCACGCCTACGCCGGCGGATCGGTCGGAAGGTCGTCCTCACTCGCCGCGACCCGCTCCAAGTGTGCAGCGAACTCGTCTTCCCGAAAGACCTGACCCTCGGTCTCGCGCAGAACGTCCGACAGGCGCTCATGAGGCGGGCCTTCGCCGCGACGCTCAATGAGCTCATAGCCGAGGGTGCGATAGGTCTTCAAACGCTTGGCGAACATGCGGCGCAGCACAGGCAACGGTGTCTACGTAGTCGTAGACGAGTGCGTCGTGCTTGCCGGGATGTGGGCAGTGCAGGCGTCCGGCGTACTGGCGAGCCGGTCGAGAAACGCCTCCAAGACGTACAGATGCAGCAGCTCATCAACAGGCCGTTGACTCTCCCGAGCCAGCTTGCGCAGATCGAGGTAGGCACGCCCCGCTCTCGTCGCCCGACTCGGAATGCTCACAGCAGCACCTCGAGCGCCGTGCGGATCGCCGGCTCTGCCCCAGCGAAGTGCTCTGCCAGCTCGAGCAGCTGCGCTGGGCTCCTCCCCGGCTTTCGCAGCCATCGCCGCAAAGCCTCCCACCCAAGGTCCGCGCCTTGCAAATGGCGAATCCGGATGACGTCAACGATTGAGCGCTCGGCCGAATAGATACCGATCGGAGTGCGGGCACCGACGTCGAGCGTTTCCCGCCCAAGGTCGAAGCTCTGACGGTCGAACTGATGCAGGCGGCGGGGCGCCTTCAGGACTGGCCGCGTATTACCGCGCGGGATCGCGATGTCGATCGCAACCGGGATGGAATCGATGAGCCCATGGCGAGCGAGAGCCGTCTCCAGGCAGAGAGTCGCGCGGGGAACACGTTCGGCGATCTCGATCAGGTCGAGATCTGCCACTGGCGCGTCGGCCCACCGATACACACCACCACCCACGGCGACGATCGCTCCGGAGTCGCGCAATCGGTAGATGCGACCGTCGCTCAGGCCCGCCTCTCGGGCATCGCGGTACCTGAACGTGTCACCGAGCAGCGTCCGTGGATCGATTGCCTTCACGGAGGAAATAATACCCACATATTGGCTACATGGGTAGGATTACCTTCTTAGCCGTCGTCGAGCGACCGATGGGGATCAGCCGAACTCACGCCATGCCCGCTATGAGCGTCGAGCCTACCCGAGGCATCTACCAGCTCGCGGACAACGACAAAGCAGTCCGTGTCGCCACCATCCGCCACCGCTCGGTCGCCTACGGCAGCGACCCGCGCTAGCTCGTGTAAATCCCCACCGGCACCCCCGGCCCGATGCGCGTCGCGAGCCATTCGATGCTCGCCGTCGCAAGCCGCACACACCCGTGTGACGCAGCCGTGCCGAGCGTGCCCCCGAGGTTCTCGCGGCCGTGCACCGCGATCTGCCCCGGGCCGCCTTCGAATTCCTGGAGCACGTCGGAGCGCGCGCTGAGCGCCAGCGCGAACGGGCCACCCGCCTCGCCCGGCTGCATCCGCAGCGCCTCCTCGACGAAGAACTCGCCCGTCGGCGTGGGCGTGGCGGGCTTGCCGACCACCGCCGAGAAGCGCCTCGCGACCCGCCCGTCACGGTAGGCCGTCACCCGTCGCGCGGCCAGGTCGATCGACAGGCGCCACGGCGTGACCAGTTCGCGGGTCCCGCGCTCGGAGATCCACCCCGTCGACCCGTTCGGGCGCCCAGGGAGCATCACCTCCAGCCACCCCGCTCCGCCCACGCCGGTCGAGCGGGCGAGCACCGGTAGTGTCGTGCGCTCGCCGGTGATCGGCCTGCGGGCCGCCACCAGCATCACCTGTGGCGATCCCGCTTCCGGCGACTTATGAGCGCCATGGGCCGTGAGCAGCACCGCCAGTTCCTGGGTCGCCTGCACGCGTGGCGCAGTCGCGGCGACGGCCGGCGTGATCGAGGCGCACGCCAAGCACGTCGCCACGATGAGCGCGGCCAGCTGACGCACCACTCAGCCCGTGAACGCGCCGGTGTGGTGCGGCCGTGCTTTGCGAGCTGGTCCAGTCGTGGAGCCGTGTTTGCGTTTGGCGCGCCTGCGCCTCGCTTTGGCGCGTGCTTTCGCTTTGGCGTTCGGCCCGGTCGACGGCCCCGTGGTCGTTCCGCCTCCCGGCCCTGTGCCGGTGGTCGTCGTTTCGGTCCCGCCACCGCTTCCGCTCACGCTGGAGGCGCAGTTGGAAGTGGTGATGGTGTTGTTTTCGAGGTTCACCGCGCCGGTGCTCGCGAGCAGCCTGCCGTGGATCGTCGCGGCGGTCTTCGCCGTGATCGTCGCCAGCGCCATGATCGTGCCGACGAACTGGGTGCCCGTACCGAGCGTCGCCGAGGAGCCGACCTGCCAGAACACGTTGCACGCCTGCGCGCCATTTATCAACCTCACGCTCGTGTTCGACGCGGTGATCAGCGTCGAGCCGATCTCGAAGATGAAGACCGCGTTCGGGTCGCCCCTCGCGTCGAGCGTCACCGCCCCGGAGGACAGCAGCAGCGAGCTGCTCGCGTTGCGCACGCCGGGCAGGAAGGTCTGGCCCGCCAAATCCGTTCCCGCGGAGCCGTTGCTCGGGCGCGACGCGGCGTCGTTGTAGGCGGTCGTGAGGTCGTTCTTCGCGCCGATCGCAACCGCGTCGTCCACGTGGGTCTGGCCGAGCACGTGCGGCGCGCCCGTCACCGACGACCCGGGGCTGAGACCGAGGTCGCCGAACATCGTCGTCGGCCCGGTGTTCGTGACGGTCGAGCCGCCCAGCACAGAGAAGCTCGCCGCCGACCCGAGACCCACAGGAGCCGCGGCGCCCGACGCGCTGCTCGCGAGGAGCAGGCTCGAGAGCAGCCCAAACATCAGCACGCCAACCCGATATGACCTGTGTCCGCTTCGCAGGAGCGAGCGACGACTTGCTGGGAGAAAGCCGCCGAGGAGCGGCCGGTGCTCAGTTGGGACGCCATCGTTCATGGACGTCTCCTCACTGCGGCGTCGAGTCGCCGCGATTGAAGGGGAATCGCTCCCCGGTCTGTTCGACCTACTCGAGCTATCGGCCGCTTTCCAACCAAAGCCATGATCCGGAGCCGCAACTCGAACGGGCGTCCAGCCGGCGCGCTCCGGATCGGCATCAGCGACCTTGCTCCGGGTGACATGAGGTCCTGTCGTTGCGGCGCTTCGCGATCATCGCCTCGTCTGCACGACCGATCAGCGTCCCGACGGTGTCCTGCGGGCGGCGCTCGCTCACGCCCGTGCTGATCGTCGCGTGGGGAATCGCCTCGCTCAAGCGCGTGGCGATCCGCTCGAAGCGCCCCCCGATCTCCGCCACGCTGTCACCCGAGAGCGAGCACACGAACTCATCGCCGCCGAAGCGAAGGATGAGGTCATACGAGCGGACCTCCTCCGTCACACACTCGACCACCGTCCGCAACAGCTCATCACCGGCGGCATGGCCAATCTCGTCGTTGACCCGCTTGAGGCCATCGACGTCGATGAACACAACCGTGAGCTGCTCCTTCGTGCGCAGCACGCGATCCATCTCGCGTTGCAGCGCGGCCAGACCCACGCGACGACGTAGCGCACCGGTCACCTCGTCCACTTCGGCGCTCGCAAGTTCGGCCGCGTACGCCAGGCGATCCTTCGCCGCCAGGTCTCGATCGCTCGCGGCCCGCGCACGATCTTCAGCGGCAGCCCTGCGCTGAGCCGCGGCCTGTGCTCGAGCCGCCAGCTGACGCTGATGAGCGGCGCGGAGCCGCACGTGGTGCGCACCGTTGTGCTCCGCCCCATCGTTCAGCAGCTGCTGTCGTTCAAAGCTCTCGGCATGGGCGTCGAGAGCCGCCGCCAGATCGTCACGCGCCGAGCTCGCAGCGTCACGAGCGGCCGACAGCTGATCGCGCCGGCGAGCCACATCGTCGCGCGCTACCGCGGTGTGGCCACGCGCGAGGCTCGTCACGCTCCTCTCGATGGTGCTCTCAGCGCGCATCTGGCGGGTTTGCTCGTAGATAGACTCGCCGTCTCCTTCGATGCCCACGCTCTCGCTCGCATGCTGGTCCATGTCCGCCGCGTGCTGATCGTTGTCAGCCGACGCCTGATCACGCTCGGAGGCCGTCTGGTCCGCATCGGAGAGTGTCTGATCGGCGTCCGCCGCGCTTTGGTCTGCTTCCGAGGAGCTCCGGTCGAGGTCAGACAGCGACCTCTCGTTCTCCCGCGCGGTCATGCGCGTGGCCGGCGCGACCCTCGGCGCTGCCGCGCTGCCGCACTCCGCATCGCATCGCGGGTCGCGGAGTCCTGAGCATCGAATGTCACGCGACAGAACGTGCGATCAGCCATGCGCACACCACAGCGCCCACCCCACGCCCGGCATCGCAAGCTTTCACGGTAGGGCGGGTGTCGGCATCGTTGCGCGAGCCCGCAAGCGCTCGCGCCCGCGTCGCAGGGGAATCGACCAGCCATCTAGCCGACCGATCCCAGCGAACGAGGTTGCATCCGCATGTTGCCCCCAGACAGGTAGGAGTCCCCACGTAGGACGTCACCAAGGTCTGGAGCGACGTGCTTGCAGGGTATCACCGATCCCGTCTGTTGGAATCTCGACTTTCAAGTGAGTCGTCCCGACGACATTTGCCGCGTGCGCGGAGCTAGCGGAAAGGCGGCAGCGCCTCGATGAGCTCACGAGTGTCGAGGCCGCCCTCCACCACATCTCGCGCGGTGTCGCTCAGGCGGCGGTTTTGCGCTCTCGCATACGCACGCATGATGGCGAACGCCGCGTCCACGCTGACCTGGGCGCGCTCGGCGAGCACGCCCTTCGCCTGCTCGATCAGAACCCTGCTGTTCAGAGCGCCCTGCAGTTGCGCCACCACGCCGCGCGTCTCACGCACCGCCCGCTCCTGCAGGAGAGACACCGCCGCGATATCCGCCATTCCCTGCCCGAGCGTCAGATCTCGCTCCGCGATCCGACCGACCTGCGAGCGAAACAGATTCAGCGCACCCACGCTCTCTCCTCGCACGCGCATCGGGATCGCGTGAACCGAGCCGATGCCCGCCTCCATCGCGGCGGGCACGAAGCGAGGCCAGCGTCCACGATCGGCCGTCAGGTCCTCACTGAACACCGCCTCTGCGTTGCGAAAGCAATCGAAGCACGGTCCCTCCTCATACTGAGACTGCAACAGCTCCAGCGCCTCAGAGCGCTCGCTCGAGGATGCCATCACCTGCAGCCTGCCCTCGGCGTTCGCGAGCAGCAGTCCGACCTCGGCGCAGTCCAACAGCTCGACGCTGCGCTCGACGAGGCGATGCAGGAACTCGACGACGTCGAAGTTGTCGATCATCGTGTCGGCGAGCTCCACGAACGTCGCCACGATCCGATCTTCGCGCGTCATGCCGTCACCAAACCCCCCAGTCCAAACCACGGAATCAGTCTATTATGTCGGAGACCACTCAGACAAGTCCGGTGACGCCGACGTCGGCCCACGTCGTCGCGTCGCGGTAGACCTGCTCCACCTCGGGATGGAGTCGAATCAGCCGCTCGGCGGCGTGGAAGTCGCCGCGCTCGTATGCGATCACCTCGGTGAGCAGCTCGCCCAGCTCGCCACCGCCGTGCAGCAGCGCGACCGCGATCTCGGGGCGCAGCGGCAGCTGCTCGATCACGTCCTCCATCGGCGCGTCCACGAGCGCGTCGGCGACCGACAGCAGGCCGACCGTGAAGTAGGAGTCGCCCAAAGCGCGATCGCCCTCCCCTGACAGAAGCTGGCACATGCGAGCCCGCACGAGCGCCGTCACCAACAGCACATCCGGCACGTCGCGCGCACCGGCGAGCGCCACCATCAGCGCGAGGCGCCGCACGGTTATCGCACCGAGCCACGCGAGCCCCTCCTGGACGGATCTCACCCGCCGCGGGAGCGACACATAAGCCGAGTTGGCGTAGCGAAGCACGCGCATGCTCAGTCCGGCGTCGCGCGTGATGATGCGATGGATCTCGTCGACGTCCTCGGTCGCGTTCAGGTCGGCCATCGCGCTCAGCGCGCTCAGCCCCTGGGACGGCAGACGCTTCTGCCTCACACGCGAGGGCTTGCCGAAGAAGTAGCCCTGGAATGCGTGAAACCCGAGCGCTCGGCAGTGCTCGAACTCCTCCCGTGTCTCCACCTTCTCCGCGATCAGGGTGAACGACGGGCGGTGCTCTCTCAGGCGGGCGACGAGCTCGTCGAGCGCCTGCCCCGTGTGCTCGAGCACGTCGACCTTCACGATCCGCGCGTACTTCAGCAGCCGCTCGGTCTCGGGCGTCAGACGGAAGTCGTCGAGCGCGATCGTGAAGCGCTGGTCGAGCAGCTCGTCGAGCACCCCGAGCAGCTCGTCGTCGACCACCTGGTCCTCCAGCAGCTCGAGCACAACGTGCCGAGCGGGAAGCGGCAGCGGGCGAACGCCGAGCAGGAGCTCTCGCGACACGTTCACATACGCCAGACGCTCGCCCACCAGGTCGAACAGGCCCACGTCGAGCAGCCCGTCGACGACCACCGTCGCGGTCGCCTCGACGTCGTCGAGGACGCCGGCCGCCTCCATCAGGGGCGCCCGGAACAGCAGCTCGTAGCCGATCAGACGCTCGTCGCGGTCGAGGATCGGCTGACGCGCCACGCGCACCACGCGCGGGTCATCGGCCGGCCGTGCACCGTCGCCTCTCCGCCTCACCCGTACTTCACTGCCAGCAGCCCTCATATGTTTCTTATCGACCACCCATATGAGGTGCGTGAGTCCGGTTAAAACACCGAACCTGCTGTAACTACAACGCCAACGGCGCCTCGGCCGCCGCGCGAGACGCGCCCACGGACGCAGCGATCACGAGCGCTATGCCCGCCAGCGCGCGCACGCCGAGCGTCTGCCCGAGCACCACGAAGCCCGCCAGCGCCGCCATCGCCGGCTCGAGGCTCATCAGCACGCCGAACACCGGCGCCGCGATCCTGCGTAGCGCCTCCAGCTCGAACGAGTAGGGGATCGCCGAGGAGAGGATGCCCACCGCCGAGCCGAGCGCCAGAGATTCGGGTTCCAGCAGGCGCACGCCCGCTGACGCCACGCCCACGGGAAGCGCCACCAGCGCCGCCACGCCCAGCGCCAGCGCCAGGCCAGTCGAGCCCTCGAACGCCCGCCCGAGCCGCGCGTTCAACAGGATGTAGCAACCCCACAGGCCGCCCGCCAGCGCCGCGAGCAGCACTCCCGTCCCATTGAGCGCGTGTGCCCCGCCGCGCGTCAGCGCGAGGATGCCGATCACCGCGAGCGCCACCCACAGCGCATCCAATCGCCTGCGCGAGCCCATCACCGCGACCGCCAGCGGCCCCACGAACTCCACCGCCACCGCGATCCCCAACGGGATCCTCGCTACCGCCTCGTAGAAGCACAGGTTCATCGCCGCCAGATCCAGGCCGAACACGATCGCCAACAGCAGCTCGTCCCTGCCGCGTCCCCGCACGCGCGGGCGCCACACCACGAGCAGCACGATCGCCGCGGAGGCCAGCCGCAGGGATGTCGTGCCGCCGGGCCCGAGCCGCTCGAACAGCGTCGCCGCCAACGACGCGCCGAACTGCACCGACGCGATCGCGCCGACCACCAGCCCGCCCGACGGGGCTCGCGCGAGACCCGATCTCAGCACTGAGCTCATCTCGATCGACAAAACGGCCGCCCACCCCTTCGGGAGGACGGCCGCCTTTACCTACCGCAGTGCTGAAGGCGTCGGCCGCTCAGCGGTGGCTGTCGCGACGCTGACGCCGCTGTACTGCAACGATCGAGAAACCGGCGCCCATCAGGAGCACGCCCACGGCGAGGCTCCAGCGCAGGTCGAAGCCCGTGAAAGGAAGCGTGGTCGCTTTTTCGGTCGTCGGGGTGGTGGTTTTTTCCGGAGCCGGTTCGCTCGCCGGGGTTTTTTCTTCTTTCGAAGGCGACGTGCCGGTTTTCGGCGTCGTCGGCGTCTGGTTGTAGCCGGTCGTCGGTTCCGCAGCGAACGCCGCAGCCGGCAACGCGAGCGCGAGCGCGAGCAGCAGCAGCGCCGAGATCGCCGACAGGCGACGCGTCAGGCCCGGCATGGAGCTTCTCATCGACACTGCGCCTTCGGTGTGTGGCCTACTCGAGGCCATGACATCGGTCCGAGTCATGCCAACCTCCCGTTTTTGGTCGTGTTTGGTCTTGATTCGGCATTTTCGGCCGGTGGCCTGCCTTATTACGGGCAAGGTCTATCAGCTTTGGCGGTCGCTACACACGCACGCGGCCCTCGAGCTCGTCCTCGGCGAGCCTGCCGCGCAGCACCTTCTTGTCGAACTTGCCGACGCTTGTCTTCGGGATCTCCGCGACGAACGCGAACTCGTCCGGCAGCCACCACTTGGCGACCCTGCCGCGCAGGTGCTCGAGCAGATCCTCCGCGCTCGTGTCGGCGTGCTCGCGCAGCACCACGCAGCACAGCGGGCGCTCCGCCCAGCGCTCGTCGGGCTTCGCGATCACCGCCGCCTCCACCACGTCGGGGTGGGCCATCAGCTCGTTCTCCAGCTCCACCGAGGAGATCCACTCCCCGCCCGACTTGATCACGTCCTTCGAGCGGTCCGTGATCTGCACGAAACCCCGCTCGTCGACCGCCGCGATGTCCCCCGTGCGCAGCCAGCCGGAGTCGAACTTCTCATCGCTCGACTCGTCGCGGAAGTAGCCCGACGCGATCCAGGGGCCGCGAACCTCGATCTCGCCCGTCGACTCCCCGTCCCACGGCACTTCCTCGCCCGCGTCGTCGGTCAGCCTCAGCTCGACCCACGGCAGCGGACGGCCCTGCTTCGCGCGCTGGTTCCAATATGCGTCGTCGTGCTCGCCCTCCAGCGGCCGCGAGAACGTCGCCACCGGGCTCGTCTCCGTCATCCCCCACGCCTGGAAGATGCGCACGCTGTGGCGCTCCTCGAAGTCCTTCATCAGCTGACGCGGGACCGCCGAGCCGCCGCACGTCGCGTTCGACAGCGACGACAGGTCGAGGTCGGGGTTCGCCTCGGCGTGGCGCAGCAGATCCGCGAAGATCGTCGGCACGCATCCCATCAGCGTCGGGCGCTCCGCCGTGATCAGTTCCGCCAGCGGCTCGGCGCCGAGGAAGCGGTCCGGCAGGATCAGGTCCGCCCCCGCGAGGGCCGCGCCGTGGGGCAGGCCCCACGCGTTCGCATGGAACATCGGCACCACCGCCAACACGCGATCCGCGCGCCCAAGTCCCAGGCCGTCCTTCACGAGCGTCGCCGTCGAGTGCAGGCTGATCGAGCGGTGCGAGTACAGCACGCCCTTCGGGTTGCCCGTCGTGCCGCTGGTGTAGCAGAGCGCCGCCGCCTGGCGCTCGTCCACCTCCGGGTAGGCGAACTCGCCCGGGCCTGCCTCCTCCAGCAGGTCCTCGTAGCGCAGGGCGTTCGGCAGCGAGCCAGCGTCGCCGTCGCCCATCACCACGAAGCGGGTGACCGTCTGAAAGCTAGGGGCGAGCTTCTCCAGGATCGGCACGAGCGAGTCGTCGACGAAGATCAGCCTGTCCTCCGCGTGGTTGACGATGTACGTCAGCTGCTCCTCGAACAGGCGGATGTTCAGCGTGTGCAGCACCGCCCCCAGGCACGGGATCGCGAAGTACAGCTCGAAGTGGCGCTGGTTGTTCCACGCGAACGTCCCCACCCGGTCGCCCGGCTCGACGCCGAGGCGCACCAGCGCCCGCGCGAGCCGGTCGATCCGCTCGTGGACCTCCGCGAACGTCGCCGATCTCACCGTCCCGGGCTCCACGTGCGTGACCACGCGCGCGTCGGGGCTGTTCGTGCGCATCGCCCGGCGAATGTGGTGCAGCGTCAGCTGGAAGTCGTCCTGCATCAGACCCTCGAGCATCTGCGTCATCCTCTCCGAGCCCCCTCCCGCCTCGCCAGCTGACCGAAATCATGGTAGATGTCGCGAGTCCGCAGCGCGATGTCGTCCCAGTCGAAGCGCAGCACGTGCTCGGAGGCCTCCGTCACCAGCCGGTCGCGCAGCTCGTCGTCCACCAGCAGCCGTTCGATCATCACGCCCAGGTGCTCCGCGTCGCCGCCGTTGAAGCGCAGCCCCACCCGCTCGCCCACCGGCACAACCTCGCACAGCCCGCCCGTGTCGGCGACGATGCACGGGCAGCCCGACGCCATCGCCTCGAGCGCCACGAGGCCGAACGGCTCGTAGATCGACGGGATCACGCACAGATCCGCGATCCGGTAGAGCGAGTGCAGCACGTCATCGCCGATCCAGCCCACGAACGTGCCGTGCTCGCCGAGGCCCAGCCGCTCCGCCTGGGCCTTCAATTCCGCCTCGTGCGTGCCGCTGCCCGCGACTATGAAGCGCACGTCGCCGACCTGCTCGATCACGCCCGGGAGCGCGTCGAGCGCCAGCTGGAAGCCCTTCTCGTAGACCAGACGGCCAACCAGCAGCACGAGCTTCTCGTGCGGCGCCGCGAAGCTCGCGCGAAGCGCCTGCAGGTCGCCTGTCGGCTGCAGTTCGCTCGGGTCCACGCCGTTCGGGATCACCGCCACGCGCCGCTCGTCGATGTCGAAGATGTCCGCCACGTGCCCGCGCATGTAGTAGGAGCACACGATCACCGCGTCCGCGCGCTGCGCCATCCAGCGCTCGACCCCGTGGATGTGCGCCTGCGGCTCGTCCTTCACCCAGCCCTGGTGGCGACCGTGCTCGGTCGCGTGGATCGTCGTCACGTACGGCACCTCAATCCGGTCGGCGAGCGTCGCCGACGCCTGCGCCACGAGCCAGTCGTGGCCGTGGATCAGGTCGTAGTCGTGCTCCTGCGCGAGCGCCTCGCCCGCCAGCAGCATGTCCTCGTTCATCCGCTCCACCCACGCCACGAAGCGGTCGAGGTCGCGCGGGAACGCCGGCTCGCGCACGCGGTGCACCGTCACGCCGCCGTGCTCTGAGACCTCCGGGCCCTCGCCCACCCCGCGCGTCAGCACGTCCACCGTCACACCCTGGCGAACCAGAGCCTCGGCGAGCTTGCGCACGTGGCGCGCCAGCCCTCCCTCGATCACAGGCGGGTACTCCCAGGAGAGGATGAGCACGCGGTCGCTCATAGATGGACCCTATCTCGCCACACCGAAACATCCCGCTTACATGAGGTCATCCGTAGTCCTCAGATGCCGATCAGGCCGAGCTCGTCCAGGCGCAGCGCCGCCGGCGCCGCGAGCACCTGCCGGCCGTTCGTCTGGAGGACCCCGGCGTCCCGTAACCGCTCCACCGCCGTCGCGACCTCCGCCTCCGACGCGTCGAGGTCCGCCGCGAGCTCCGCGCACGAGCGGGCCCGCTCGCCCGCGCCGTCGAGCAGCTCCAGCACGATCGCGCGTTCGAGCTTCGCCGCGCCGGGCCCTGGAGCTTGCTCGTGCATGAGAGCTAGTGTGAACCTCGGTGCTCGCCAGCGTCCCCAGCACGGTCCTCGAAGGGCTCTCCAACGCCCTGCTGATGGCGTGGGAGGTGTGGTGGGCGCTCGTGCTCGGCTTCGCCATCTCCGGCGTCGTGCAGGCGTGGGTCCCGCGCGAGCGCATCCAGCGGACGCTCGGGTCCGGCGGCTTTCGCTCCGTGTCGCTCGCCACCGGCCTCGGCGCCGCGTCCTCCTCCTGCTCCTACGCCGCCATCGCCATCGCGCGCACGCTGTTCGTCGGCGGCGCCTCCGCCGCCAGCTCGCTCGCGTTCCAGTTCGCCTCCACCAACCTCGTCGTCGAGCTCGGTGTCGTCATCTGGGTTCTGATCGGCTGGCAGTTCGCGCTCGCCGAGCTCGTCGGCGGGCTGATCCTCGTCGCCGTCATGACCCTCCTGCTGCGCTTCTTCGTCTCGCCCAAGCTCGAACAGGTCGCCCGCGAGCACGCCCGCGAGGCCGCCCCCGGCCACCAGCACCACTCAGCCGGCGAGCCCATGTCCCTGCGCCAACGGCTCGTCTCGGTCGACTCGTGGTCGGACGTCGCGCACAACTTCCGCAACGACTGGTCGATGCTCCACCGCGAGATCGCCACCGGCTTCCTGCTCGCCGGCTTCCTCGGCCTGCTTCCCAACGACTTCTTCAACGGCCTGTTCGCCACGCACGCCCCCGAACCGCTGCGCCTGCTCGAGAACGTGGTGCTCGGGCCGCTCATCGCCGTGCTCAGCTTCGTCTGCTCGGTCGGCAACGTGCCGCTCGCCGCGGTGCTCTGGTCCGGAGGGATCGGCTTCGGCGGGGTGATCGCGTTCGTGTTCGCCGACCTCATCGTCCTGCCGATCGTCATCGCCTACCGCAAGTACTACGGCCGCCCGTTCGCGCTGCGCATCGTCGCGCTGATGTTCGTCACCATGGTGATCGCCGCGCTGATCGTCGACGGCCTGTTCGACCTCGCCGGCCTCATACCCGCCGTGCGCCCCACGCGCGCCGACATCTTCGGCGAAGTCAAGGTCGACTACAAGCTCTACCTCAACGCCCTCGGCGCGGCCGTGTTCATCGCGCTGTTCGCGCTCACCGCCAGGCGCGGCGCCAAGCCACCGGCGTGTCACAGCGCGACCCGAGCCAATCTATAAAATCATTTAGAGAGATGGCTGTGCAGAGGCCTCGGTTCTTCTTCGGCGCGATGTCCCCCTACTCGTGGTTCTCCGCCGAGCGCATCGAGCGGCTGCTGCCCGAGGCGAGCTGGCACGGGATATTCCTCGGCGGCATGTTCAAGTCCAACCGGCGCGTCTCCTGGGGGCTGACCGAGGAGCGCGACGCCGGCATCGCCGACTGCGACGCGCGCGCGGAGACATATGGGCTCGGGCCGATCCGCTGGCCGGATCCGTGGCCCACCAACGACCTGCTCGTAGCGCGCGCCATGGCCTACGCCAACACGCGAGACCTGCTCAAGCCGTTCGCGCTCAGCGCGATGCGCCTCTCCTTCCTCGAGGGCCGGAACATCGGCGAGCTCGACTCAGTGCTCGAGGCCGGCAGCCGCGTCGGGATCGAACCCTCTGAGCTACAGGGGGCGCTCAAGGACCCCGCCGTCAAGCACGCGCTGCGCGAGGAGACCGACGCCGCGCTCGCACACGGCGTGTTCGGGGTGCCGACCGTGATCGTCGACGGGGAGCTGTTCTGGGGCGATGACCGCCTCCAAGACGCCGCCGACGCCTACAGGTCCATCTCCAGCTGACGCGGCGACGGCCGCAGCGGCTCGCTCGTCTCACGCGGACGACCGCGCTTGGCCCAGTGGCCCACCACCTCGCGGCTGCGGCACGAGTAGTAGTTGACGCGCCGATCGGTCGGCTGCAGCGCCAGACCACCCGGCGCCGGCCCCGTCACGATCGCGTGGAAGCGACGGCCTTTGTGGTCGACCTCCACGATGTCTCCGGTCTGGATGCCCTCGAGCCTCATCTGACATCAGTCCAGCAGATCCAGCTGTCAACGCGATCGCGGCGGCGAGAACGTAGGCTTGGCCGCAGTGCGCTGGCTCATCGACGGGATGAACGTGATCGGAACGCGTCCCGACGCGTGGTGGAAGGACAGGCACGCCGCCATGGTGAAGCTCGTCGACATGCTCGAGCGCTGGGCCGCCGTCAACGGCGAGGACGTCACCGTCGTCTTCGAGCAGCCCCCCAGGCCACCGATCCGCTCCAGCGTCATCATCGTCGCCCACGCCCCGCGCCCGCGCCGCGACTCCGCCGACGACGAGATCGTGCGCCTGCTCGCCGAGGACTCAGAGCCCGGCGCGATCCGCGTCGTCACCTCCGACTTATGGCTCTCCGATCGCGTCCACGCCGCCGGCGGGACCGTCGAGCCCGCCGCGCCGTTCCGGTCGCTGATCGAAGACGAGTGACGTGATCCCCACCACCCGCTACGCCCGCTCCGGCGACGCCTCCATCGCCTACCAGGTCACAGGCGAAGGCGCCCTCGATCTGCTGTTCCTGCCCGGCTGGATCTCCCAGATCGAGCAGCTGTGGGACGCCCCCGCGATGCGGCGCTTCCTCGAGCGCCTCGCGGTCTTCAACCGCCTCATCCTGTTCGACAGGCGCGGCACCGGGCTCTCCGACCGACTGCAGGGCGAGCAGACCGTAGAGCAGGACGCCCAGGACGCACTCGCCGTGCTCGACGCCGCCGGCAGCGAACGCGCCGCCCTCTTCACCTACGCCCTCGGCGGGCTCGTCGGCGCGTGGCTCGCCGCCGAGTGCCCCGAGCGCGTCGGCGCGCTCATCATGTACGCGTCCGTGTCGCGCACCTCCTGGGCGCCCGACTACGACTGGGCGCTCACGCACGAGGAGCGCGGCCTGCTCTCCGAGCGCAACTTCGCCGGCTGGGGCGAGGCCGACAGCCCGATGCTCGAGATCCTCGCGCCGTCCATGGCCGGCGACCCCGCGCTCGGCGAGTGGTTCGCGCGCGTCCAGCGCCTCTCCGCCAGTCCCGCCGAGGCGCGGCTCATCACCAAGTCCGTCATGAACGAGGACGTCCGCGAGTCGCTCCCGCGGATCCGCGTCCCCACGCTCGTCATGCACCGCCGCGACGACAAAGCCTGGGACGTGCGCCACTCCCGCTACCTCGCCGAGCACGTCCCCGGCGCCCGCTACGTCGAGCTCGCCGGCCAGGACTCGTTCCCGTTCGTCGGCGACTCCGACGCCATCGTCGAGGAGATCGAGGAGTTCCTCACCGGCGACCGCAGCGGCGGAGAGCTCGCGCGGGCGCTGCTCACCGTCATGTTCACCGACATCGTCGACGCCACCGCGCGCGCCGCCAGGCTCGGCGACAGCCGCTGGCGCGACCTGCTCGCCCAACACGACGCGAAGGTGCGCGCCCAGCTCGCCCGCTTCGGCGGCCGGGAGGTCAAGACCGTCGGCGACGGCTTCCTCGTCACCTTCGAAGGGCCGCCCTCGCGGGCGCTGCGCTGCGCTCTGGCGATCACAGCCGCCGCGCGCGAGCTCGACATCGAGGAGCGCGTCGGCGTGCACACCGGCGAGTGCGAGCTAATCGGCGACGACGTCGGCGGCATGGCCGTACACATCGCCTCGCGGGTCAACGGGCTTGCCGGCCCCGGCGAGGTGCTCGTGTCGGGCACCGTGTTCGGCACCGTCGTCGGCGGGCCGTTCACGTTCGAGGACCGCGGCTACCGCGAGCTGAAGGGCGTGCCCGGGAAGTGGCCGCTGTTCGCGCTGGGCGGTTGACGTGCCAGAAACACTCTGATCGACGCGCCAGCCCGGAGACCAGCCTTTCTCCACGAGCAGCTCGGTGGCCTTTGACGCCGCCAACCGACCGACCTAGAGTGCCTCGCCCGCTGTGGACACCGCCATCGCCACGCGTCCGCGCAAGCCGCCCAACAGGCTCGTCAGCGTCGGCATACGCGCGCCAATTCGCACGCTGATCGCCGTCGCCCTGCTCGGCGTATTCGCGGCCGTCGTCGGCGCCCGCACCCCCGACCACCTCTCCAGCGGCGGCATCGAATTCTACAGCCGGGGCACCGAGAGCTACCGCACAGCCGAACTCCTCAAATCCACCATCGGACCGACCGCCTTTCCCAACATCGAGGCGATCATCCCGCTCAACCGCCCCTACACCTCCGAAGCGATCGCCGCGATGCAATCTGTCGCGATCGTCGTCCCCCGCACGTTCCAGTCGCGCAACGGCCGCTACACCGCGCTGATCGGCTATCTGCGCAGTGAATCGAACGCCGGCGAGACAGCCGTCCAGCTCGCGCACCGCCTCCACCGGTTCGCGGGCGTCGCCGTCGGCGGCAGCGCCCTCATCCATCAGGAGTTCACCTCGCAGGCGAAGCGCGACCTGCTCAGAGCCGAGCTCGTCGCCCTGCCGCTCATCCTGCTCCTCGCCCTCGTGATCTTCCGCGGCGTGCTCGCGGCCGCCCTGCCCGTCATCACCGGAGGATTGGCTCTCAGCCTGGCGATGCTCGGCCTGCGGATCGTCGCCGCGATCCATCCGATCTCGATCCTGGCGCTCGACCTCGTCGCCGGTCTCACCGTCGGGCTCTCGCTCGACTACAGCCTGCTGCTCGTCTCCCGCTATCGCGAAGAGCTCGCCCTTGGCTTCAGCCCCTCCGACGCAGTCGCGACGAGCGTCAGAACGGCCGGCCGAACCGTGGTGGTCAGCTCTCTCACGATCGCCGCGGCCTTCGCTTCCCCCCTGGTCTTCCCCATCGACTTCCTCCGCTCACTCGCCGTCGGCGGCGTCCTCGCCGCGCTGCTCTCGGGAGCCGTGTCGCTCGTGGTCCTCCCGGCCGCGTTCTCGCTTCTGGGCCACCGCGTCAACTCACTCGGGCTTCGACGCCGGCGGACACCCACGAGCGAGTCAGCACCACCCACACGACGTGGCTCATGGCATCGCCTCGCGCGCTTTGTCATGGCACATCCGCTCTCGGTAGCGCTCCTCGCCTCGTGCGCGCTGCTGACGATGGGCTCCCCGCTCCTGGACGTGCGCTTCACCGGACTGGGCTCGGTCTCGCTGCCGTCGAGCACCAGCGCGCGCCAGTTCGACGATCGCATAAGAGCCGAGTTCGACCAGCCCCTGCTCGACGAAGTCATCGTCGTCGCGCACGGCGACTCCCACAAGATCACCAAGGTCGTGATGCCCTACATGGAGAAGCTGGCGAACATCGCGCTCGGGCAGACCAACCACCTCACCGCCACGCTCTGGACGTTCAACATCAAGGAGATACATGCGCCGTTCTCCTCCGCGTCGCAACGCCTCGTGCGCGCCATACGCGCCAGCCCCTACCACCTCGCAGTCACCGGCTCGACGGCGAACTACATAGACACCGCCTCATCGCTGCGGTCGCACCTGCCCCTCGCGATGGCAATCCTGCTCCTCACCACCCTGCTCATCCTCTTCCTCGCCACCGGCTCCGTCGTCCTGCCCGTCAAGGCGGTGCTCATGAACGCTCTATCGCTCTCGGCGGCGCTCGGCCTGCTCGTGTTCATCTTCCAGGACGGTCGCCTCCAGGGCATCCTCGGGTACCGCGGCATCGGCGCGCTGGTCCTCACGCAGCCGATCCTCCTCGGCGCCGGGACATTCGGGCTGTCCACCGACTATGGCGTCTTCCTGCTCATGCGCATCAAGGAGGCGCGCGACGCGGGGCTGTCCAACCGAGACGCCGTCGCACAGGGGCTCGAGAGAACAGGGCGGATCATCACCTCCGCGGCGTTGCTGTTCTGCGTCACGGTAGGCGCGCTGGGCACCGCCACCACGCTGTTCGTAAAAGAAGCCGCCCTCGGCATGGTGTTCGCCGTCGCACTCGACGCCACGATCGTCCGTGCGCTGCTGGTACCCAGCTTGATGGCGCTCTTGGGTCATTGGAACTGGTGGCGGCCGAAGTGGCTCATCCCCGGTTACTCGCCCCGATAGTCAAAGACATTCACCCAGACTCCTGAGCCTGATTTACAGGCACCAAGCCGTCTTCTGCTGCTAGTTGACATCACGTCAACATCGATCTTGTACGCTCGCCGCAGCCCCGTTGGACAGCCCAGCCAACTCCAACAAACCCCCACCCCCGGAGCCCGCTCGACGCTCAAACGACCCCCGACCATCTGGAGCTGCACGCAATGAAGCGAACCATAGCCACCCCCCTGCTGTTTCTCTTCCTGATCGCCGGCGGCGCCTCGGCCAGCGCTCACGAATTCGTGGCCAGCACGACCGGCAAAACCACCATCAAAGTGCTTCGCAGCACAGTGTTCACCAGTGCGGCCGGCACCTCCGAATGCGCCGGCGCATCGCTCTTAGCCGGTGAAGTCACCACCACCAAATCCGCCACCATCACCTCCACGATCAAGTTTGAAAACTGCAAAGCCTTTGGCCTGCTTGCCACCGTCAGCCCGGTCAACGTAAGGTCCACCGCCGAAGGCGGGGTCAGCCTGCTCAAGACAGTGACGGTCAAAGTGACCGCGTGTCAGGTCACCTTCCCCTCAGCCAAAAATCAGAACCTGTTCACGATCAAATACAAGAACACCAACAAACAGATAGAAAAAGTCGCGGAACTCAAGCACGTCGACTCCTCGGGCACCGGAGCCGCGTGCACCTACGCCGAAGAAAGCAACGGCACTCTCTCGGGCGATGCCCTGGTCGGGCTCATCGGAGGCGGCACGCTCGAATGGAAATAGGCTAAGAAACAGGTTCTAAGCAACGACGAAACTGCCGGCGCTCGTCACTGCCCCGACGGGCGCCGCGCTGTTCGTCACGGTGATCAGCCCCGTGCTCGCGCCCGAGGGCACGACCGCCTTGAGCGAGGTCGCCGAGACGTAGGTCACGCTCGTCGCCGCTGTGCCTTTGAAGCTCACAGCGGAGCTGGGCGTGAACCCGACCCCTTTGATCGTCACCGTCGCCCCCACGGCCGCGCGGCCGGGCGACATGCCGGTCACCGAAAACGAGGGCGTGAACTTGACTGAGCTCGAGGCGGCTTTCACGGGAGAGGTGGTGATCGAGACGGTGCCCGCGACCGCGCCGCTGGGCACGGTGGCTTCGATCTGCGTCGAGGAGAGCACTTTGAAGGTCGCCGACAGCGAGCCGAACCGCACCAGGGTCGTCCCCGTCAGGCCGCCGCCCGTGATCGTCACCGTGCTGCCCGTGATCGCGCTCGTCGGCGACACGCTCGCGACGTGCGGCACGTTCGATTCGACCGTCGAGGTCTGAGCGGACTGCGCCGGCGTCCCGCCGCCGGTCGCGTTGGTCGCGCTCACCACCGCACGGACCGTCGACCCGATTGCGCCCGCCGGGAGCGTGAGGGTTTTCGATGTCGCGCCCGAGATCGCCGAGCAGCTCGCGCCCGACTTGTTGCACAGCTCCCACTGGTAGGCGTAGGAGGTCGGGCTGGAACTCCATTCGCCGTTGGTCGCCGTCAGCGTCTGGGCCTGTTCGGCCGTTCCCGAGACCGTCGGAGCGGATGTGTTCGCGGGGCTGCCCGAGACTTCGAAGGCCGTCAGCCCGACGGGGCTGCCGACCCCGGTGGGGGCGTCGAAGCCCGCGGCCGCTTTGCACGCGGTCGTGCCCGAGCACGAGCCGTTGCTGCCGGACGTCACGTCGTAGAGAGCGCCGCCTTCGCCTGCGTGCGAGAACAGCGTCGCCGCCGGGTAGTTGATGCCGCGCGCGCCTGCCGCGAGCCCGAACTCCGCGGCGAGGATCGGCGAGGCCGCCGAGGTACCGCCCAGGACCTCCCAGCCCGTCGAGGCTCCGCTGCCCGCCGGGGTGGTGTCGTACACATCCACACCGGTGTACGGGTCGGCCACCGCCGAGATGTCAGCCACCGCGCGGCCGCTGCCGCAGCCCGTCGCCGAGAAGGATTCCACCGAGCTCTGCCACAGATCGGCGGTGAACACGTGACTGCACCCGCTGCCGCCGTCGTTCCACACCGTGCTGCCCCATGTTTCCCCGGTCTTGCGCAGCGAGGTGCCGCCCACCGCGACCACGTCGGGGGAGGATGCCGGGAAGTTCGCCGCCGCTGTGCCGTGGCACGCTTCGTTGAAGTACCCGCAGTCTCCCGAGGAGACCGTGACGACCACGCCCGGGTGGTTGTAGAGCGTGTTGTAGGCCGCGATGCCGGACGCCTCCGCTCCGCCGTATGAGTTGCTGATCTCAGTCGCTCCCGCGCTCACCGCGGCGTCCACCGCGGTGCCGAGGTCGGCGTAGCCCGAGCTGCTCGCCTCCACCAGCAGGATGTGGCAGTTCTGGCAGATCGCGTGCGCCATCTGCACGTCGAGCGATATCTCGTTCGCCCATTCGCCCTGCGTCGAGGGAAGCGGGCTCGCTTTCCCAGACTCGTTGATCTTGCGAAAGCAGCCGTTCTTCGTCGTGCACGCGGGCAGGCCGAAAGTTGTGTCATACACCGCGAGGTCCGCTTCCGCGGTCGGGTCGTTGTACGCGTCGACCACCGCGACCGTCTGCGTAGCGGAGCCCGGAGCTTCGGTCGGCAGCGAGTACGCGGTGTGCAGGCCCGCCGGCGTGAAGCCGCCCGGGACCGTCTTGTTGACGGCCTGCGGGGTCACACCGGCGGCGAGCTCCGCCGCCTGCCTGCGCGCGCTTGCCCGCAGCGCCGCGGTCGTGATCGACTTCGAGATCAGCCTCATGCCGAGGCACGAAGCGGTGCGCGGGCGCGGCGTGCCGCACAGGCGCTGAGCCCGGAACGACGCGCGCGACGGAAAGCCGGACGCGGTCGAGCTGGCGCCCACCGTCAGGATGCACGCACTGAGCACGATCAGGCCGATCCGCCTGCTCGCACGACTCACTATCGATGACTTCGACGCTGTTGCGCTCACGTCCGCTGACCCCCTGGAAGCTTTTGCTGCCCATAGGTCGGCCGCTCGAGCCCGATTCCTGAGCGGCAAGTCGAGCGCGTGGACGCGTCGGCTAACCCCGAAGCGCGCGCAGCGCGTTGAGGATCACGGCCAGGTCGATGCCCTCCTGAAGGAGCGCGCCAGCCACCGGCGGCAGATATCCAAACCCGGCCACCGCCATCGCCACGAGACTCAAGCCCATGCCCGCGAGCACGCTCTGGTGCGCGATGTGCAGCGCGCGGCGTCCGGCGTGGATCGCATCCGCCACACGGTCGATGCGGTCCACCGTGATCACCGCGTCCGCGGTCTCCGAGGAGATCGTCGCGCCGGCCGCGCCGAGCGCAATACCGACGTCGGCCAGCGCGAGGGCGGGCGCGTCGTTGACGCCGTCGCCCACCATCACCACCGGGCACAGATCGGGGTCGGCGCGCAGGCGCCTGACGACCTCGAGCTTCTGCTCGGGGGACTGCTCGGAGTACACGCGGTCCACGCCCAGGGCCGCGCCGATTCGCTCCGCCACCGAACGGCGGTCGCCGGAGACCATCGCCACGTGGCGGACCCCCTCCGCGCGCAGCCGCTCGACGATCCGATCGGCGTCCTGGCGCAGCTCGTCAGCCATCACGATCACACCGCCGAGGCGACCGTCGACGCCCACGAATACACGCGCCTCCCCCGAGCCCCTGCCGCTCATCACGGCCGCCGAGGCGATCTCGTCCTCCAGGACGCCCGCGGCTTGCACGAACGAGCGACTCCCCACGGCGACGCGACGGCCCTCCACCGAGCCCGCGATGCCCTGGCCGGGCTCCTCGCGCACTTCTGCGGCCGGGCTCAAGACGATGCCCGCGTCGTGCGCCGCGCTGACGAGCGCCGCGCCGAGGACGTGCGCGGACATCTGGTCGACCGACGCGGCGAGCCGCAGCAGCTCCGAGCGCTCCATCCCATCTCCGGGGAGGACTTCTCGCATCTCGGGTGTGCCCACCGTGAGCGTGCCGGTCTTGTCGAACAGCACCGTGCGCGCGCGGCCGAGCGTCTCCACCGCGCCCGCCCCCTTGACGATCACACCGGCGCGCGCGGCCCGCGAGAGCCCCGACACGAGCGCGATCGGCGCCGCGAGGATCAACGGGCACGGCGTCGCCACCACGACGACCGCGAGCGCCCGCACAGAGTCTCCGCTCAGCGCCCACGCCGAGGCGGCCGCGAGCAGCGTCGCCGGGAGGAAGAACCCCGCGTAGCGATCCGCCATCCGCACGAACGGCGCACGATGAGCCTGCGCCTGCTGCACGAGCCGCACGAGCGCCGCGTACGCGCTCTCGGCCGCCGGCCGGTCGGCGCGCACCTCGAACGGCGAACCCGCGTTCGCCGTGCCGCTCAGGACCTGGGTCCCCGCGGAGATCGCGACCGGCAGTGGCTCGCCGCTGAGCGTGCTCGTGTCGAGCACCGCCTCGCCCGCGACGAGCGTCCCGTCGACAGGCACCACCTCGCCCGTCCTCACCACCACCACCTCGCCGGTACGCACCTCCTCGACCGGCACCTCCTCGACGCTCTCGCCCACACGGCGCCTCGCGACCTTCGGCGCGCGCTGCACCAGCGCCGTCAGCTCCCGCCGCGCCCGTGTCGAGGCGACGTCCTCGAGCGCCGCGCCGCCGGAGAACATCAGCCCCACGATCACCCCCGCGAGCTCCTGCCCGAGCGCGAGCGAGCCGACCATCGCGACGAGCGCGATCGTGTCCACGCCGAGGTGGCGTTCCACGATCACCGTGTGCCCGATCTCCAACGCGAGCTCCAACGCCAGCAGCGCCACCGCCGCCCGCCACACGTCGTTCCCGGCAGCGCCCTCGCCCACCAGGTGCAGAAGCCCGCCTGAAGCGATCGCGAGCAGGGCGATCGCCGCGAGGATCAACGCGCGGTGTTCGAGAATCTGATCGTCTGGACGCTCGCGCGGCGCGCCGCTCACGACGTGTCGCCACCGTCGACCGCGTGCTTGACGCGCACCGAGAACCCGCACAGGGAGAGCGCCGCTACGGTCATCGCGCTGGCCACGACAGCCGTCGCGATCATGCCGGGGTCAAGCGTGGTCAGCTCGAAGAACCTCCGCGTCGAGGGGATCAGCAGCGCCGCGACGTACACGCCCGCGAGCGTCGCGCACATGCCCGCCACGAGCGTCGAGCGCCGCCACGAGCCTTCCGTCTCCAGCGCCATCACCAGGTACAGCCCACCCGCGGTCACGATCGTCACCGCCACCGTTCGAGCCGCCTGCACGGACAGGTCGAGGTCGTGCAGCGCGAACAGATACCCCGCCACCACGCCCATGCCGAGCATCACGCCCGCCGGCACCGCGAAGCGCGCCACGCGCCGCGCGAAGTGCTCCGGCGCCCACGGACCCGTGCTGGGAGCGAGAGCGAGGAAGAACGTCGGGATGCCGATCGTGAGGCTCGCCGCGAGCGTCAGGTGGCGCGGCAGCAGCGGGTAGGAGTCCGAGCCGATCCCGATCGTCAGGATCAGGAAGGCCGCGAACGCCGACTTCGTCACATACAGCCTGCTCACGCGCTGCAGGTTGCGAAGCGCGCGGCGGCCCTCCGCCAGCAGCGGCGGAACCGCGGCGAAGTCGCCCGAGATCAGCACCAGGTCCGCGACGCTCCGCGCCATCTGCGTGCCGCTGCCCTGCGCGATCGCCAGGCGCGCGCTCTTCAGCGCCGGCACGTCGTTCACCCCGTCGCCCACCATCGCCACGTAGCGGCCCTCGTCGCGCAGCGCCTCGACGATCGCCTTCTTGCCCTCCGGGGAGATGCGACCCACCACCGTCGTGCCGAGCGCGTACTCGCGGCGCTCCTGCGGATCGCTCGGGATCGCATCGCCCTCGCTCACACCCGCCACGTCGATCCCCACGTCGCGCGCGATCGCCGCCACCGTCTGCGGCGAGTCGCCCGACAGGACCTTGATCTCCACGCCTTCGCGTTTGAGGAACGCGATCGTCTCCCCCACGTTCGGGCGCAGCTCCTCCGCGAGGACGACCGCGCCGAGGGTCTCCAGGTCCGCCGGCGGATGCTCGTCCGGCCGGCCCTCCAGCGACTGGGCGCCACGGGCGAGCACGAGCACGCGCCGGCCCGCCCGCTGACGCTCCTCGACCATCTCGGCGAGCGGGCCGAGCGGCAGGCGGCCGGGCGCTCCCAGGTAGAGCGAGCCGTCAGCGAACGCCACCGCGCTCCAGCGGCGACGACTCGAGAACGGGACCTCCCCCAGCACCGGCCGTGGCTCGGCCGGGTAAGCGTCCGCGATCGCCTGGAGGGTGATGTTGCGGGCGCTCGAGCTCGCCGCCAGCTCCCCCAGCTCGGCGCGCAGCCGGTCCTCGTCCATGCCCGGCGCCGGCAGCAGCTCGACCACGCGCAGCGTCGCGTCGGTGAGCGTGCCCGTCTTGTCGATGCAGATCGTGTCCACCGACGCCAGCGACTCGATCGCGTTGAGCTGCTGCGCGAGCACGCCCCGCCGCGACATGCGCAGCGCGCCAGCGGCGTAGGTGAGGCTCACCAGCACCATCAGCCCCTCCGGGATCATGCTCACCACGCCCGCCGTCGCGGTCGCCACCGCCGTGTGGACGTGCACGTGACGGTGGTAGAGCGAGTACGCCAGCAGCGCGCCGAGCCCCACCACGAGCGCCACCAGCACGTACAGCAGCCGGTTCACGGCGCGCTCCAGAGGCGAGCGCGGATGGCGAAAGGAGCGCGCCTCCCCCGTCACCTGCGCGGCGAAGCTGTCGCCTCCCACGGCGCTCACACGGTAGGTGCCGGTGCCCTCCACCACGAACGCTCCGGAGCGGACCTCCTCTCCCACCGCGCGCGGCGCGGGCTCGGACTCGCCGGTGAGGATCGACTCGTCGAGCCTTAGGTCGGCCGCCGCCAGCAGCCGCCCGTCGGCAGTGACCTGATCTCCCGGCTCGAGCAGCGCGACGTCGTCCACGAGCACGTCCTCGACGGCCACAGACCTCACCGTCCCGTCGCGCCTGATCCGCGCGTGCGGGGCGACGAGCAGCGAGAGCCGATCCAGGGCACGCTTCGCGCGGACCTCCTGGGTGATGCCGATCGAGGAGTTCGCGACGATCACGCCGAGGAACAGCGCGTCGCGCCAGTCACCGAACACCAGCGTCAGCACCCCGAAGCCCGCGAGGATCGCGTTGAACACCGTCAGCACGTTCGCCCGTACGATGCTCGCGTAGGAGCGGCTCGAGCTCTGTGGCTCGGTGCGTCCGCGCGTCTGCAGCCGCCGGGCCGCCTCGTCCTCGCTCAGCCCCCCAAGCTCGTCGCTCATGCGGTCGATGATGGCGAACCGCGCGGTGAGGGGCTCAGCCTGGGACGTTGCTCGGAACCTTCCCGGTCAGCCTGAGCATCGCGAGCATGCACCTGTGGCCGGGGTCGGAGGTCGCGCCGAACATGTTCGGGCAGCCGCCCGCGATCACGCTCACCCCATGCTCGCGGCCGTACTCGATCGCGCTCTGCGAGATCGATCCCGGGCCGATGCCGCGGTGCAGCCACACGCGCGGCACACCGGCGTTCACGCAGTCGACCATCACGCCGTCGGCCGCCTCGGGGGTCGTGACGACAACCACGCCGTCGACGCCTCCCGCGATCTCGGCGACCGTCGCGTAGGAGCGGTCGCCCTCGACCTCCTCGGCGTTTGGGTTGACCGCGAACACCTCGTGATGGGCGTCGCGCAGCCGGCGGTAGATCAGGTTCGCGGGCTGCTTCGGGTCGCGCGAGACCCCCGCCACCGCGATCCGCGGCTGGTCGAGGAACTCCTCGGCCGCCTGGCGCAGTGTGGTCTTGGTTGGAGCGATGGACATCGTGGCTGCACCATCGCGCAGCTCTGGGGCGCGGCCATCGGGGCGAGGCCGTGGCTGTGCAGCGGCAAAATCGGGGGTCTCCCCGTAGTTATCCGCAGCCCGGTGGGTGCAGTCGGACGCTCACGGGTAGACCTGCTGCCCGCTCTCCTTGTCCACGAGCACGATCGCGCTCGCCGGACACGCGCGCGCGACCTCGAGCAGCTTCTCGTCCGGCGCGGTGCCGATCACCGTCGCGAAGTCCTCCACGTGGAACACCTCGGGCGCCATCTCCTCGCAGTCGCCGTGCGCGAGGCACGCCGACTCGTCGATCACGGGTACGTAGGCCATTTCGATCTCCTTGTTGTTCGTTGGGGTCAGTCGGGATTGGACGCGGCGATCCGCGCCCGCGCCTGCGGGAGCGCATCGGGGCGGTTGACGAGCATCGCCGCGGGCGGAAGCTCGGTGTGCGTCAGCCAGGCGATGAAGTCGGTATCGGCGGGGTCGCCGTCGAACTCGACCTCGCAGCCGTCGGGCGCGTGTCCGACGAGCTGGATGCGCCGTCCGTGCTGGTCGCTCCAGAACATCGACGCCGGCGAGGGCAACGGCTCCTGCCCGAGCAGCGACCGCGCCACGGTCTGGCCCTGGCGTGCGGCCGCCTCCCAATGCTGGGTGGGGATCCGCTGCTCCGGGTGCGGACCCGGATAGCAGGCGGCGTCCCCGGCGGCGTACACGTCCGGCCGGTCCGTGCGCCCGCCCGCGTCCACGTGGATCGCACCCGGCCCCAGCCCGCTGCTCGCGAGCCACTCCGTCGCGGGGACCGTGCCGACGGCCAGCAGCACGGTCTCAGCACTCACCTGACTGCCATCGCTCAGTTTCATCCGCACCTCCTGAGAGCCGTGCTCGACGCCCTCCACAGCGGTCGCGAGCCGCACGTCCACGCCGCGCTCGCGATGCAGCCCCGCGATCCACAGGCCGAGCGCCGGCGGCAACGCGCGCGCCAGCGGCGTGGGAGCCGCCTCGATCACGGTCACGTTCAGCCCGAGCGTCTTTGCAGCCGATGCGACCTCGAGTCCGACCAGGCCGGCGCCGACCACCGTGAGCTCGCCCGATCCGCTCGCGAGCTTGCCGCGCAGCGCCTGCGCATCCGCCGCGGTGCGCAGCTCGTGCACGCGCTCGCTCACGCCGAACATCGGCAGCGGACGCGGGCGACTGCCGGTGGCGATCAGCAGCCGGCCGTAGCGCACGCGCGAGCCGTCCTTCAGCTCGACGACGTGCGCCGTGGCGTCCAGCTCGCGGGCGGCCGTGCCGAGCAGCAGCTCGATCTCGTGCTCCTCATACCAGTGGGGCTCCCGGTAGGCCAGCGTGCTCACCTCGCGCTCGCCCATCAGCACCGCCTTGGAGAGCGCCGGGCGGTCATACGGCGAGCGCGGCTCGTCGCACAACACCACGATCCGCCCGTCGAAGCCGCCGCGCCGCAGCGTCTCGCAGCAGCGCTGCGCGGCCAGCCCGCCGCCCGCGATCAGGACGTCTGCATCGACCTCGGCGCGCGTCATGCGAGCTCCTCTGTGAGTTGACGGACGGGGGCTGTTGCGCCCTGCGCCGCCCTCACCCTCTGGGGGCTCGGCTTGCGGCTCTGCAGGATGCGCAGGACGGTCAGGTAGATGATCGGCACGCCCGTGAGCAACATGTAGGCACGCAGCCACAGGGTGCTCGCGTCGCTGCCCGCGCCGATCGAGTGCACGATGCCGAGCACCCACACGAGCACCGTCGCGCGGTGGAGCTTGCGCCACAGCCGCACGCCGATCCGCCGGCGAGCGTAGAAGCTCAGCCCGAGCAGCGCCGCGAGGTAGCCCCCGATCAGCCCGAGGCCGGTGAAGATCGGCCTGTAGGACATCGAGAACGGGACGGTCAGGCCTTTGACGCCCGGGTGCAGCCACGGGTCGCCGAGCAGCGCCAGGCCGTGGACCGCGATCGCGACCAGGCCGACGAGCGCCACGTGCTCGTGGAGACGCACCAGCTTGCGCCCCATGCCCGGACGGCGCAGGATCTTCGTCGCCATCGTCAGGCCGATCAGCACCGACAGCGACATCAGCCCGAGCGCGAGGATTCCCGACGCGCGGCTGACGAGCCACCAGATGTAGACGCTTGGGCCGGCGCTTGCCATCACGCGGTCCTTCCGAGTCCGGTGAGCCAGCCGCGCGGCTCGTTCAGCGCGCCGATCGTCTCGACCTCGCCGTCGTCGCGCACGATCACGCCGCCGTACTCGGCGAGCACTCCGCGGGCGCCGATCGGGCCGAGCAGCAGCGCCATCTTCGAGAGCGTCTCCGCTTCCAGGGCGCTCGACCCGAGCGCGGTCGCGCCCACCAGGCCCGTCCACGCGGGTAGGCCCGTCGCGGGGTCGAGCAGGTGGTGGGCGAAGCCGCCGTCGGGGGTCCGCCACACGCGCACGTTCAGCCCCGAGGTCGCGATGCCGCCCGCCGCGATCCGCAGCGTACGGATCGTCTCGCCCGTCAGGGGGTGCTCGACCTCGATCTCATACGGATCTACCTGCGCGCCCACGCCGCCGACCGCGAGGTCGCCACCGCAGTCGACCGCGAAGCGCGTGTAGCCCGCGAGACGGTGCGCGACCGCGTCCGCGCACAGCCCCTTGCCGGTCCCGCCGGTGTCGAACATCACGCCCGCCGGGCGCGCAACGCGACCCGAGTCCTCTTCGATATCGATCTGCTTCCACTGCGCCGCCGCGCGCGGCCTGGCCGGACGGCGCGTGGGAGCGGACGCGAGGGCTTCGCTGAGCGGGACCGGCTCGCAGCCGTCGAGCGAGCGCGCATAGCCGATCCGCTCCAGCTCGCCCGCCAGCGTCGGGTCGACGAGGCCGCCCGACCTCCCCGCCGCCCAGATCCCCGCGCGCACCGCGGTGCGCAGCAAGGCCGATGCGGGCACGCGTGACCGCGGGTCGCGGTTCAGCGCGGTCAGCTCGCTGTCCTCGCGAAAGCGCGACAGGCGCGCCGCGAAGTCCTCCACGTAGGCGCGCTCGCGCTCGGCGGCGAGCGCCGGGGACAGCGCCTCACGCAGCAGCGGCGAGCCGATCAGCAGGCGGATGTCGCTGCCCATCGAGTGAAACGTGGTGTCGTGCTCGACGCTCATGACGTGCGCGTGACGGGCGCCGCCGCCGGGATCGAGGTGGAGCCGGAGACGGACTGCGTCACCGTCGAGGAGCCTGTCGAGGAGCCGGCCGCGACCGAGCGCGGGACCCGTTCGACGACGGTCGTCTGGTAGACGCGGCGCACCAGCACCTCGCGTGGGCGCGAGGAGGCGGAGTGGCCGACCCCGAGCTGCGAGCCCAGCAGGGCGAGCACGAGCAGGAAGCCGGTGAGCGAGAACAGCGCGATCGTGGGGCGATCAGTCATCGTGCGTCACCCCTCCGCCGCCGCTCGTGCGGGTCGAGATCGGAACCGCCGCGCCGGTGGAGCTCGTGCCCGCGGCCGCATTGGTGGCGACCGGGATGACCGCTCCGCTCGCGGTCGTGCGCAGGGTCGTGCCGGAGCCGTTGCGGGTGGAGCTCACCGCGGCGACGTTCGCCCAGTGCGCCGCGGGGTCGGTGCCGGTCACCACGCGCCCGACGAGCACCGCGAAGATCGCGAGGAACGTCGCGAGCGCCGTGCCGATCACAGGCAGCGGGTTGAGCAGCGCGCTGCGCTCGCTCAGACGCGAGCGTCGCCGACTTCGGTCGGGCCGCTGGGCGGGCTCAGTCGTCATGCTTGCCACCGTCCTCGTGGCCACCGCCGCTCGTGCGTGTGCGCACCGCGCTCGCCTGACGCGTCGTGCCGCCGCCCGAGCCGCTGCTGGCGGGTGCGCCGCTGGTGCGGGTTCGCACCGGTGTGGTGGCCGCCGCGGGCGTGTAGCCGCTGGTCGCGGGTGCGCTGGAGGCGTGCGAGCCGCTCGATGCGGTTCGCGGCGCGGCGCTCGCCGTTGCGATGCCGCCGGCGCCGGATGCTGAGCCGGTCCCGCCGGCTGCCCCGCCTGCCCTCTGGCCCGGGCGCAGCGGCCGCGGGGGACGTTCGTGGCGCACGACGTGAATCGTGCGGCGGATGACCTGCGTGCGAACCTCGACCGCCGGCTGGGTCGCCGCGGCGCTCGCGCTGGTGTGCGAGGTCGTCGCGGACTGCAGCGCGGCCCCGCTGAGGCCACCTGCCGCAAGCACGGTGATGGCTGCTGCGATCCTCGTATTGGTGGTGCGCATCTGCGGGCTCCTGTCAATCGGTTGCAAGAGCACTGTGGCGCGCGTCCACCCAGCAGCCGACCAGCGCCAGGCAAAGGTTTGGCAAAGATCAGTCGTCGCGCCCGCGGGCGCTGCCGCTTGAGCCAGTGCCGCGGCCCTGAGAGCCGTCCTCACCTGTCCGTGTGGTCGGGGTGGATGTCTGCGGGACGGTTTCGAGCGGGGCCGGCGCGGGTGCAGGCGTCGTGACGGTGAGCGTGGTGGTGGTGGTCGTGTGGCTCGGCCGTGTTTCGACGCGCTGGGTCGTGATGACGCTTTGAGTTGTGGTGTTCACAGACGGAGCGAGCCGCACTCCCGCGGAGATCGGTTCGGAGGAGAGGCCGATGCGCTGGCTCGTCAACTGGCTGCTCGCCCAGGTGATCCCGGCCGTGAGCACGATGCCGAGCAGCGCCGCGAGCACCCACATGAGCGGCTTGCGAGTCATGGCGTCCACGCTAGCGGGAGGGTCAGGGCCGCGATCGCTCCGCCGCCGTCGCCGTCGCGGTTCTCGAGCGTCACCTCTCCACCCCACTCGCGTGCGATCTCGCGGGCGATGTTCAGGCCGAGCCCGGTGCCGGATGGCCCGAGGCGTCCGACCGTGCCGCGGTGGAAGCGCTCGAAGATCGCGTCCTGCTCGTCGGCGGCGATCCCCGGGCCCTGATCGCGGACCTCGATCCTCCCGGGCGCGCTCGAGATCGTCACGACGGTGTCGGTGGGCGAGTAGCGCAGCGCGTTCTCCACGAGCGCGTCGAGTGCGACGTCGACATCGCCGCGCGCGCACCAGGCTTGATTGTCGGTATCCGGCCGGCCGGCGAGCTCCAGCGCGATCCCGCGCTCGGCGGCACTCGCGTGCCAGCGCTCGAGCGCGCTGTCGGCGATGTCGCGCAAGTCGATCGCTTCGCCGGGCTGCTCGCGCTCGCCGGCGCGGCTCAGGACCAGCAGCTCGTCGACGATCCGCGCGAGCCGGTCGACCTCGCCGGTTCCCGCGTCGATCTCGGCTGCCGCGGCGTCGCTCACGCCGTTCGCGCGCGCCTCCTCCAGGCGCAGGCGCAGCCCGGTGAGCGGCGTGCGCAGCTGGTGCGATGCGTCGGCGACGAACGCGCGCTGGCCGTCGAGCAGTCGAGCCACGCGGTCGGTCATCTCGTTGAAGGACTCCGCCAGCGAGCGCTGCTCGCGGCTGCCCTCGACGGTGGCGCGCGCGTCGAGGTCGCCGCCCGCGACGCGCTGGGCGACTCGCTCGAGACGGCCGAGCGGACGCGCGATCTGTGCGGCGATAAAGGCGCCCGCGGCAAGACCGAGCGCGAGCACCACGAGTCCGATCAGGCCGATGCCGAGCACCGAGCGACGAACCGCGGCGTGCACCGCGGCGACGCTCTGTGTGACGCGCACCGCGCCGACGGTCGCCGCTCCGTGGATGATCGGCACTGCCGTGGCGAGGATCTGCTCGCCGAGCGTGTGGCTCGAGCGCTGGATCTGCAGCTGGCGCCCGTGCAGCGCGCTCGCGATCTCCGGGCGTTCCGCGTAGCTCGTGCCGAGCAGTTCCGACCCGGCGCTGTCCGCGAGCGCCTTGCCGGCGCTGTCGACGACGATCACGCGCCCGCGCACCGAGGATGCAGCGGAGCGCGCGAGCTTCTGCAGGTCGCCGCGGCGTGCGGGGGCGAGCAGGTCGGCGGCGGTCGCCGCGACGAGATCGGCCTGGCCCTGCGCCTGCGAGCGCACCTCGCTGTTGACACGCGCGCCGAGGCTCAGCGCGAGCGGCACGCCGAGCGCCACGATCGCGAGCAGCACGATGTAGGCGAGCGCGGCGAGCAGTCCGGTTCGAAGGCTTACGGCTCCGCCTCCTCGGGCGCGGCGAAACGGAAGCCGACGCCTCGCACGGTGTGGATGTAGCTGGGCGCCGCGGGGTCGTCGTCGAGCTTGCGACGCAGGCCCGCGATGTGCACGTCGAGTGTCTTCGTCGAGCCGAACCAGTTCTCGTCCCACACCTCCGACATCAGCGTCTCGCGCGTCACCACGCGTCCCGCGTCGCGCATCAGGCGCGCGAGCAGGTCGTGCTCCTTGCGCGTGAGGTCGAGCTCGCGCTCGCCGAGCCAGGCGCGGCGCGCGGACAGGTCGAGCCGCAGGTCACCGACGATGCGCTCGCCCGATTCGGTCGTGCCCTCGACTGGCTCTGCCGGGACGCGCGCGCGTCGCAGCACCGCACGGATCCGCGAGATCACCTCTCCAGTGGCGAACGGCTTGACGATGTAGTCGTCGGCGCCGAGCTCCAGGCCGACGACACGATCGGTGACGGTTCCGCGCGCGGTGAGCATGATGATCGGGACGTTCGAGCCCCGACGCAGCTCGCGGCACACGTCGCGCCCGTCCCCATCGGGGAGCGTGAGATCGAGCAGCACGATGTCGGGACGCTGCTCGCGCCCTAGCCGCACCGCCTCGGCCGCGGTGCGCGCGATCGTCGGCTGAAAGCCGTTGCGAATGAGCGCCTGCGCGAAGGGCTCGGCGATCGACTGCTCGTCCTCGACGAGCAGCACCGATGTGATCCCGGCGCCCTGGCGCCCAATATCACTGGACAGCGGCGCGCTCATGAATCAAACGTATTAGCCGCGCGCGCCGCGCCTATCGTCGCCGCGCCACATCGACGCTCAGTAGTTCCTACCGGCCTCTCTCGGGTTTGCAACGTTGTCTGGACGCATCGCTCGCGCGAGTGTGTGCCCATGAGCACTCCAACCGCATTCACCACGCAGTCCCTCGCAGAGATGATCGACCTCACCGGCAGGACCGCGATCGTCACCGGCGGCGCCATGGGCATTGGCCGCGGCATCGCCACGCGCCTGCACGAGGCGGGCGCCTCGGTCGTGATCGCAGACCTCGACAGCGACGAGGCGAGCGCGCTCGCCACCGAGCTGAACGCGGACCGCAGCGACAGCGCGCGCTCGGTTCACGCAGACGTGAGCACGCCCGCGGACGTCGACGCGGCGATCTCCGCCGCCGTGGAGGACTTCGGCGGCCTGGACATCCTCGTCAACAACGCCGGCATCTACCCCTTCTGCACGTTCCTCGACATGGACCAGGCGATGTTCGAAAAGGTCCTGCGCGTGAACCTAGTGGGCGCGTTCCTGATGATGAAAGCGGCGGCGCGACAGATGATCGCGCAGGGCCACGGCGGCAAGATCGTCAACGTCACCTCGATCGACGCCCTGCACCCCTCCTCGGTGGGTCTCGCTCACTACGACGCCACCAAGCACGGCCTGTGGGGTCTGACGAAGAACGTCGCGCTCGAGCTGGCCGATCACGGGATCACCGTCAACGCGCTCGCTCCCGGCGCGGTCGCCACGCCTGGGACCGGCGGGGTTAATGATCAGGACCTGTTGACGCAAATGCAGGAACGAATCCCGCTGCATCGGATGGCCGACCCGGACGAGATGGGGCGCGTGGTGCTGTTCCTCGCGTCGGACCTGTCGAGTTACCTGCTCGGGTCGCAGGTGGTTGCCGACGGAGGGATGTTGCTGCGGTGAGGTGAGAGCGCCCCGTGCTCAAGGAGGCACTCACACGCCTCCTCCACTTCCCACTTTATACCCGACATGGGGGCTTGATTCAAGCCCCCGGGTGTGCCTCATACTCCCCCGCCGCAGGCCAGAACCTACGGAAAAGGGGAGTTGTGAATGAGCGAGCATGCGGTGGTGATCGCCGGAGGCGGTCCGACGGGAATGATGCTGGCGGCCGAGCTGGCGTTGGCGAAGATCGACGTCGCGATCGTCGAGCGGCGCCCCGACCACGTGCTCGCCGGCTCGCGGGCCGGCGGCTTTCACTCGCGCACGATCGAGGTGCTCGATCAGCGTGGGGTCGCCGATCGCTTCCTCGCGGAGGGTACGGTGGCTCAGGCCTCGATGATCGGCACGACCGTGTTGGACATGAGCGACTTCCCGACGCGTCATCCGTATTCGCTCGGGATCTGGCAGAACCAGATCGAGCGGATCATGGCCGCCTGGATCGCCGAGCTGCCGGTGCGGATGTATTACGACTGCGAGGTGACGGGCTTCGAGCAGGACGACACCGGCGTCGACGTCGAGCTCTCCGACGACAGGTCGCTGCGGGCGCGTTACCTCGTCGGGTGCGACGGAGGACGCAGCGTCATCCGCAAAGCGGCCGGAATCGAGTTCCCGGGATGGGATCCGACGAGGAGCAACCTGATCGCCGAGGTCGAGATGACCGAGGAGCCGGAGCTGGGCATGCGGCGCGACGCGCTCGGCGTCCACGCCCTCGGCAGGCTGGATTACGAGATCCGCGACGGCGAGGTGGTCTACACGGATGGAGGGCCGGTGCGGGCCATGGTGACCGAGCAGCAGATCGGGACCGGCGGCGAGCCCACCCTGCGCGACCTGAGCGAGGCGCTCATCACCGTCTACGGCACCGACTTCGGGGCCCACAGTCCCACCTGGATCTCCAGATTCACCGACATGACACGTCAGGCGGCGGCGTACCGCGCGGGACGAGTCCTACTCGCGGGCGACTCCGCGCACGTGCACTACCCGGCCGGTGGACAGGGGCTCAGCCTCGGCGTGCAGGATGCGGTGAATCTGGGCTGGAAGCTGGCTCAGGTGGTGAACGGGACCTCCCCGGAGAGCCTCCTGGACACCTACCACGCCGAGCGCCACCCGGTCGCTGCCCGCGCGCTACGGCACACGATGGCCCAGACCGCGCTCCAGCGTCAGGACGAGCGCACTAAGGCCCTCGCCGACGTGATGTCGGAGCTCGCGACCATGGACGAGCCTCGCAAGCATCTCGTCGGGATCGTCTCAGGGCTGGACATTCACCACGACCTCGGCGAGGGCCACCCGCTGCTCGGGCGCCGCATGCCCGATCTCGACCTGGTCACCGCCACCGGCCCGCTGCGGGTCTTCGAGTTGCTGCGCGATGCCAGGCCGGTGCTGCTCGACCTCGGTGAGCCCGGCGGCTTTGACATCGCTTCTTGGGCGGATCGGGTCCAGCTGGTCGATGCCGGATATGACGGCCCATGGGAGCTTCCGGTACTCGGCGCGATCGCCGCTCCCGCCGCCGTGTTGATTCGGCCGGACGGGTATGTCGCGTGGGTTGGGGACGGCGCGGACGACGGGTTGCGCGAGGCGCTGGCTATGTGGTTTGGAACACCGTGACGCGATGCCGTCTGCGGATCGGGGAGAAGGGTTCAGGGTGGCTTTGCCAAGCCATTCGGCGTTCCGCGGTCATGCACCTCGGCGTTGCGCGCGTGCGACCCGCACCCACACGGTGAGGGCTATCGACGCAACCATCGATAGGTAAAGGCCCCAGCCCGGATGTACGATCCCTTCGAGCCCCGAATGCTCGGCGCCGACGAGGTTGAGCAGGCAGATGAGCACCGCAAGGATTGCCAGCCCAACCATCACGCCCAGCCGGCGCTCACGCAGCCAGGCGGCACGCTCGAGCCAGACCGGATTGAGCAGAAGGAGGATCGTCGCGCCCGATACTGCCAGCGTCACCCATCCGCCGCCGCGGAGTCCGCTCGCCGAGACGGTGATGCCGAGCACGGTGGCGGTTGCCCATGGGCCGACCGAGCCGAGCCCAAGCGCCAGCGAGCTCCCGAGAATCCAGTGAAATACGACACGCTCGGGAGCTGCGACGAGTCGTTGCTGCGCTGCTTCCGCCGTCTTGGAGATGCTCGCCGAGGCTGAGGATGCGTCGGTGCCGGTGGACCGAACGCTCTGTCCGCAGGCGCTGCAGAACTGCGCGCCAGTCTCGATGCGTCCGCCGCAAGCGTTGCAAGACCAGCCTCCCGCCATGCCGCGCGTGTCGTCAATGCCGCCCTCCATCGTCAGCCTTCCGTTTCCCCGTTGCCCACGCACTGCTTCAACCCGAGTTCTTCATTGGCGCCGTCTTCGCGTTGCTGCAGAGCCGCAAGGTCGTTGCTGAGGCGCCGCACGCGCTGTTCTTCGCCTGCTTCGGCGGCGCTGCGAACTTCGGATACCTTGGAGATGGCTTGTGCGAGGAGGCCGAGGACGCGGGTGTATTGCTTCTGATCCCCGGTTGGTGGAACGAGAGCACCGAGTTTCGTCTGCACTTCCTCCGCGATCGGGAGCGCCGCCGCCATGTAGGTCGCGATCCCGGGCACGTCTGTCGGCTCATGCAGCGCGTTGATGCGCTTGTTGCCCTTCGAGCAGATGGCATTAGCGCGCGATACGAACTGAGCCATGCTGAGTGGCTTGGGCGCCGATCCACCGCCACCGCAACCGGCCAATGAGACGGCCGCCAGCAACGCCGCCGAAAATCGCGCGGCGAAACGGTGGCTCGATGGGGGCCGTTTGCTCATCTCTCCTGGACTCATCTCTCAACGAGTTATCGGAGGTCGAGGTCAAACCCTTAGAAGATGGAGAACACCTCATATCCCTGTCGGGATCTTGGAGAGCCGTACGATCTCAAAGGCGGGACGGCGACCGCGAGCGAACCATCGGGTTCCGGCGACTCCGCAAGGAGGCCATCGAGCGGATCGGTGGCCAACTCTCGCGAATCTATCTCCGTTCGCAGATAGACCCTTATAGAGCGCCGAGCGCCTACTCCTCGTCGAAGCTGGAGAGTGAATGCTGCCTCCGTAGATACCCGCCAAACAGCGGGACCGTGAAGTCGATCAGTCCTCGCCGCGGGCTGTACACGAGGTCCTTGCGCAGCAACGCGTCGCGCACGACGGAAGCGCTGGCGCTGTTGTTGTAGCCGGCCCGCGCCGCGACTTCGGCCGTCCTGATCGGCCCACCCCCTCCATCGGCCATCGCTGCGAGGTATCGCTGCTCCGCGTCGGAGGCCATCTCGAAGCGGTCCTTGAAGAAGCGGCGATCGAGCGCCTCGTCGATGAGCGCACGCGCGCCGTCGACATCGCCGGCGCTGATCGGCGAGCGCTCGACCTCGTTCCACAGCACCCGCCCATACTCCTGGATGAAGTGCGGATACGCCGCGGACGCCTCGACGATGAGCTCGACGGCCTCCGGCTCATACGTAACGTCGTGCTGTCCCGCCGGCGCGACGAGCGCGGTTCGCGCCTCGGCGTCCGTCAGGCGATCGAGTTCATGGTAAGCGAACATGCGCTCCGCGTAGGGCCTGGCGGTCCGAAGGAGCCGCGGCAGCGGCGGCAAGCCCGCTCCGACCAGGGCCACGGGCAAACCCCGCTGACCAACTCGGTTCATAGCCATGCACACCGCCGCGAGCGCCATCTCGCTGAGCCCCTGCATCTCGTCGAGGAAGAACACCGCCCCCGTGCCACCACTCTGGGCCACCTGGCCGACCTCGACCAGCAGGGCAGCCAGATCGCGCTCGGGATCACCGCTGTCAGCCGTACCGATGGCAGCCTCGACGTCGATCCTCGCACTGAAGCCACCCGGAATCCCGATCGAGAACGCCTTCAGCACGCCAAACGCCTTGCTCGCGTGCTTCTGCATCCGCTCGCGCCGGCTCATCGACAGCAGCAGCTGATACGCAAGCTCTGCGAAGGCCTGGCGGAAGTCCCCGGAGCCCACCTCCTCGACGTCGTTGCAAACCCAGCCGCTCTCGCGTGCGAGGGTCTCGAACTCGAGCAGCAGCACGGTCTTCCCCACGCCGCGAAGGCCAGAATAGATCAGGCTTCGCTCCGGCCGACCGTCGGCCAGGCGCTCGAGGAGCACGCGGAAGGCCTCGAGATCCGGGTCCCGTCCGGCGAGTTTGAGCGGTTTTACGCCCGATCCCGGCGTGTAGGGATTGAGACGTTGATCCATTTCACGGTCCGTTATCGGAGTCCTCTGGAGCTTGACCCAGGACTGCGGGAGTCCGTCTTCAGCTCGAGCACCACGATCCGCTCGTCGGCGTGTGCCTTCGTGATTGCCCGTCGAAGCGGCCGGAGTACCTCGGGTGCGGCGAAGTAGACCGCGGCCTCGACGCAGTCGCAGCGTGCCCACGCGCGACAGATCTCCAGCAGCCTGCCCGGCGCCTTGACGGTCAGCTCGACCTCGACCGCGATAGGCAAATACCCTTCCGCGACGCTCTCCTGCGACATCGGCCAGAGCACCAGGTCGGGCCTGTGCAGCAGCGGCGATCCGTCTGCTCGCCGGCCGAGGATCGCGCTCGCAAGCGGCGTGCCATCGGTTTCTTCGCCTCGCAGCCAGCGCTCGCCCGTCACGCGGTAGTCGGGGTATGCGAGTTCGAGCATCACCGCGACCTCCGCACAGGCGATCGCGTGCGCGGCGTTCGCGGCGCTCACACGACCAGGCTCCAAACGCTCCAGATCTGCCGCGCGCAGCCCAGCGGCGGTCGCGGTATAGATCGCCGGACGACCCTGCAGAGGACGCGAGCTCGACAACAGCCCAGCTTTCGCAGCTGCCTGCAAGCGTCCGCGCGCTGCCTGCAATTTGCAACGTTCACGCTCGGCGAACGCGTCCGCGGTGACAGCGCCGATACGCGCCACCCACTCAACCATCTCCGCACGGGCGAGCAGGAACTCCTTTCTGTAAGCCATTGCGCGAAAGCCCTTACGCGCTCAAGGGTCGCTGAGCGGGCATGGTGACACGCGTGATTCGCACACTCGCGGCGCCGCCGAGCAGGACGACGGCCGCCCACCCCTGCCCAAGACCGGCGATCCTGTCGGGGTTGAGCACAGCCTCCCGGATGCGTGTGCGCGTGGTGGCGCCGTCGCTCCGGCGAGAGACCTTCCACACCCCGTGTCTTCCAGAGATGCTGGAGATCAGCGCAGCCGACTCGGGGACCACCTGACGATGGGCGATCACCACCGACAGATTCCCCATCACCTGCTCGAGCAGCATCTCGCGTCCAGGCAGGCGCAGATCTGAGAGCTCCTGTGTCGCAAGCAGCAGGCTCATCCCGGCCGAGCGAGCCCGCGCGAACAGACCAACCACGCGCTCAGCGGCCAGCGCCGAGAACTCATCGATCACCACGAGCGTCGCGATCGGATTCTCCTGCAGCGCAGCGACGGTGCTCTGCAGATCCTGAACGATCGCAGCACCGAGCATCTGCGCCAGCAACGGCCGACTGTCCGCTTCGAGGTTGAAGTACACGATCGCGCGTTCGCGCACCGCGGCCTGCAGGTCGAATTGCTCGACATCGGGGGTCCGCGGATCCAGCCACGGCCCGACGTCGGACTCCGTCAGGATCGCCAGCCGATCTCGGACACCCGCGAGATCGCGGCGCTGATGCGGGCTCAGCGAGTCGAGATACGCCCGAGTCGCCTGCGCCTGAGCTTTGGGCAGGCTACGGACGAGAACCTCCAGGCGATCGGGGTCGAGGTACGCGACGATCACCGCGAGGCTCACCTCGACCTCCGCCGCGCGCAGCGCACGCACGACATGACCGAGGTAACGCTGGGCCTGACGCAGGTAGTGAGGCTCGGTGAAACGCTCGCCCGCCAGCATCTTGTCCGCGATCTCCGTCTCACCGCCGCACGCATACGGGTTGAACACGCACGCTCCCGCAGGCGTCCACTCCAGGAACCTGCGCCCCGCAGTCTGCGCTGCGCACCGAAGCTCCGAGCGCATTCCATCGTCGCCCTTCGGGTCGACGACGACCACGCCCATACCGCGCTCGATCGCATCGACCGCCATCAGCGTCTGGGTGACCGTCTTGCCCGAGCCGGTGGCTCCCACCACGAGTGTGTGACGCGCGCCCGCCTGCTCGCCGAACGGGATCGCCACCGTCCGGCCGCTCTCGTCACGACCGAGCGCCAGCCGCTGAGTGTCCGGCCCGTCAGCACCAGCCCGAGCGCCGCGCCGCTCATCGACCCCCGTTGCGATCGTGCGCAGGAACTCCATCGGTCCGTGCCGTTGAGCCGCGATCTCCATGAGATCCGCGCCGGACTCGATGTCTTCGCGGTGCCAACGTCGAGAGCGAACCGTGGCAACGATGGACGCGAGAATCAGCGTGAAGGTAGAACCTCCGACCCCGACATGCGCATACACCACCAAGGCGAGCACCGCCGGCGCCCACGTCCAGTGCAGGTGATGGCGGCGCATGAACCGCGCCGCGAACAATCCAATCGCCACGCCGAGCCCGACGTGGAGCACTGTATGGACGAGCCACTGAAGAGCCACACCGATAGCCGACCAGGGACCCTGCTGGTGTTCGGGAAACGCGACGTCCATGAAACCACGCCTTTCTGAGGGACCTGCCTTGCTCTTCCACTCCGACGAGGCGCGCTACAGCGGGACAGCAGACTCGATAAGGACTCCGGAGTCGGTGGCTGTGGGTGAGACACGCGGGCGCGGTCGCTGGCGATGAACCTGCACCAAGACCGTTACGTCGCCCTGCTATCCGCCGCCGCATACCACGGGGCGTCCCAGGTCCCGTCCGGTCGCCGCGCGCCGGCTGCTCTACCGAGGCTTGCGCGGCCGGTTCGCCTTGCGCCAGCCATCGAGGGGAACACGCGGAAAAGAGGATCCGAACGATGTGAGCATGGCGCAGCGCCAGTTCCGGTTGCGAAACGCGCTGCTCGTGAACGTGATGTCGAAGTAGCGGCCGTTGAACATGCCGGTGCTGCTGACATGGCCCGTGTAGCCGCGAAGCGTCGCTTCGCCCGTGACGCCACCGACTTCTTCACCGAATAGCCCCGTGCGTTTCGGTCTCGCGCTCATGTTCGCGCTGAATTCGGGAGGATGGAACAGACTTTCATCGTAGCTGAGGCATTTCGGGCCCAGTCTGAAGCTTTCGCCAATCTGTTCGCCCCAAAGAGCTGGATCGAAGACTTCCGCACGAAGGGTGACAGTGCCTACGCTCGCGTTGTATCGAACGATGACTTCGCGCGTAGACTCTTTCGTCTGAACCTCAGGAGGAGGCGGTACGCCGATGCTCGGAGGGTTGTGCGGTTCTGGGAATACGATGCGGCCGCTGTGGATCGTCGCGCTTGCTACGCCGGGCACACCGAGCCCGGACGCGACGGCGAGCGTTACGATGCTGACGACACAGACGCGCAATTGGATCCCTTGCTCGGTCGAACTACTGCGAACGGCAGCAGGCTACCAGTGCCTCCAGAGGGTCTAGCTTTCTGGAGGGATGCGCAAATATCGGGGAGACAGGTGCAGCGGCCCGCGCTTGCGGGTTATTTTGCGGGCGTGGGCGGATTCGCTAGTCGATAGCGAATCGCTCTCCGACCACCGCGTCGAAGTAGCCGAGCAATCACGAACGACGCCTCTCTCGCGAGCACGTGCGACGATCAGCTTCGAGGCTCCTCAACGTCGCCTGCCGATCTCCCCTCCGCTGGCTGGCCGACGCCCTTGAACTCCGCGCGGAGCTGCTCCAGCTCACGCACGGCTGGCGGGCCCTCGTCGTGGGCCTCCCGTTCGATGCCTGCGATCAGTTGGGTGAAGTCAGAGGGCATAGCAAGTCGCGGCTATCCGGAGCCGGCGCGCAAGGTCAACCTCGGTCGGGGCGTGGCGGGCCTGTTCGCGCGTGGGCATCGAGTTGGAGGCCGCCGAAGGGGCAACGTGGATAAGTGCTGTCGCTGGGGCAAACTTATGAAAAACGTCATTTTGCCCTAGTCTGAGGTCATGAAGCTCCACGAGCTGCCCGACGCGCTGATCGCCCAGGGTCGCCACGCGGCGAGTACCGAGGAACTCCTCGAGCTCACCGGCCTGGACCGCGCCTCGCTGCACGCCGGACTACACCGGCTGCGCCAGAACGGATCCATCATCTCCCCCGCCCGCGGGCTCTACGCCGTGGTACCAGCGCAATACCGCTCGTGGGGTGCCCCGCCCGCGGACTGGTTCATCGACGACATGATGAAGCACCTGGGCCGCCGCTACTACATCGCGCTGCTCACAGCCGCATCCATGCACGGCGCCGCACACCAAGCGCCCCAGGTATTCCAGGTGATCACCGACAAGGACATCCCCGACCGGACCCTCGGGCGCAACCGTCTGCGGTTCTACACCAGCCATTATCTCCCCGACGCCGAGACCGAACGCCGCAACGGCCCTTCCGGGTACCTGCAGCTCGCCACCCGCGAGACGACCGCCGTGGACCTCATCCAGAACCCACTCAAGAGCGGCGGACTGAACAACGTCGCGACCGTCCTGATCGAGCTCGGCAAACTCGACGGCAGAGCCCTGGCGCGCATCGCCACGCCTCGCGGAAAAGCGGTCGCGCGAAGGCTCGGCTGGATGCTCGAACACCACCGGCCCGACGTCAACCTCGAGCGACTGCGCGCCGTCGCCCAGCCGCAGCAGGGCAAACCAACCTCGCTGAGCGCCAGCGGCCCGGCACCCGGCCCGCTGGACCTCACCTGGGGCCTGCGGATCAATCTCGAGGTCGAACCCGACCTGTGATCCCCAAGCCATACATCACCAAATGGGCGGATCAGGCTCCATGGCCCGCCGACAGCCAGGTCGAGCAGGACCTGATCCTCTCGCGACTCATCGTCGAGATCGCCAACGACACACTGCTTGCCGAGGAGCTCGCGTTCCGCGGCGGGACGTGTCTGCACAAGCTGCACCTGCCGCACGCCGCGAGGTACTCGGAGGATCTCGACTACACCCGCACCTCCGACGAGCCCAGGATCGGAGCGTGCATGACCGCCCTGCGACGCATTGCCGCGAACGTCGGACTGAAGGAGCGGAGACGCAGGTTTCCGAGCCGCGACTCAGACATGGCCTGCATCTGGTTCCACACAACCGCCGAGGGAGACGAGAACACGCCGATCTCGATCAAGATCGAGATCAACGTTCGTGAGACGCTCCCCTACCGACCCCACGTCCTCCTGCCCCACGACGTGAAATCAGAATGGTGGAGCGGGAGCGCTGACGTGCGGACCTTCCAGATCGAGGAGATCCTCGCCACCAAGCTGCGTGCCCTCTACGCTCGCCGCAAGGGCCGCGATCTATACGACCTCTGGCTCGCGCTGACCGAGCTGGCACTCGAGGACCAAGTCCTCGTCGACGCACTTGCTCACTACATGGGGCCCGACCTCTACAGCTACCGCCAGCTGCACGCCAACCTTGCCGACAAGCTCGGAAACCAAGAATTCCTCGAAGACATCTACGACCTCGCCACTGACCTGCGTGGATACGAACAGCAAAGCGCGGCCGAGCTACTGATGCAGCGTCTCGGGAGGTGCCTGCGCAATGCGCCGGATGAGGAGCCCGCCTCGTACTTTCCAGCCGGAGGCTGAAGACCTCGCTTGCTAGCGGAGGTGAGCGGGCGATCCTCTACAGGTCGGAGAAGAACTCCGGAGAAACCTCGACATCCTCGACTTGGCGGACGATGGTGCGCACTCCCAGCTTGTGTTCCTTCAAGAGATCGCATAGCCGCTCGCCATCGATGAGATCGACAGGCGGAGCGCCATCGCGGGTCGCCTCCTGCTTGGCGTCGGCCGTGAAGCTGCCGGTCGTGATCAACAGCCCCTTATCGCCGCGGCCACTCATCGCACCGCGAAAATCTCGGACCGCACCGGCACCTACGCTGCCTTTATAGCGCTTGCACTGGAAGAAGACCGGAAAGCTCACCAGCGACAGGCGATAGACCCCGATCCCGTCGATCCCGCCGTCGCCGCTCTTCCCGGTGACGGTAGCCGAGACGAACCCGGCCTCACGGAGCAAGCGCCTTGCCAGCCGCTCGAAGCTGTCCGGCGGGACCTCGAACAACACCTCAAGCAGCCGCTCCTTCCAGTCGCGTGGCACCGACTCGTCTTCTTCGAGACCGTCCTCTTGCTCTGCCCTCGCAAGCTGCTTGGCCCTCCTAGCCTCTCGCAACTGAGCCTTGTACGCCGAGTGCCGAGCCGCGACATCCTCCGACGTCATCGTCCGGCCCAGCTCAGTCGTGCTCCAGACACCGCGCTCGCTGTTGTTTAGCGCGCCCATGCCCTTGAGGTAGGTACGCGCCCATGCGAGGCGATACTCGATCTGTGTCTGAGGCCCGTCGCCGTGTGGTACGGCCTGCTGCTCCTCGGTAAACCCCTCGAGCTCGACAACCTTTTCAACGATCTCTTCAATCGTTCCGGAGTCGCCGATCTCGCGTACCGCCCGCAGCGTGGGCCAGAGTAGGTCGCGGTATGTCGGGACGAGTGATGCTGCTGTGCTCATCAGTCCACCGTATCCCACGCTCCGGATCTAGAGAGCTTCATGGAATCTGACGCCGTCCTGGATCTACCTTTGAGCGCTCATTGCCTCTAGCCATCGCCACCGTCTCGCGCTGATCTGAGTACCCGGCCATCGCCAGGAGATGGTCGAGCGGTGCCACGCCATCACCCCGGCGAAACCCGTAGCGACCCGCCGTGGGCGGTCAAAACCTCACGCCGTGGGCGGTGCGTGGGCGGAACGCCCAGAAACAGCGATTGACCACTCGGCTGTCGCCCCCAGCCCCCCACAGCATCCAACGGCGTTGCAATCGGGGAGTAAGGTTCATGTTGGCTTTCCTTTGCGGTTTTCCGCCCTTCTGCGGTCTTTTTGCGGCCCCAAATCACGGTTCTAGCCGGCGCGGGATGAGTGGGCGCTCTGCGACATTCAGCCTTCGCTGAGCAAGTCCCTCACGCGACTCCGCGTCCCGCGCGGAATGGTTTGACACGGCAACTGGGAGCCCGAGTGCCCAGATGGCATGGCACTCTCTTGCGCCGATGGCGGCGCAAGGCAGGCGGGCGCAGTCCGCTGGCATTCACGAGAGCCCAACATGGGCGGCATGCCCGGAGTCGGACAATCAATGGCGTCGACTGGACAAGAGAGGCGTCATGGTCGTCGTGCGGCGCCAGACAGTACCTTTTGCCGCCGATCGACCTTGGTCGCTGGCTGCGCTGCGTTGGTTCGCAGATCAGCATCGACCTCCGCCTTCGAAAGGCTGCCCTCCGCCGGCCGAATGAAAGCGTCTGCCGCCGCAAGCACGTCAGCCAACCCGCCTTCGGCCAAAGCATCCAGAGGCCGGCGTACCCCGAGCACGGGGTCGGTGCCCAGTTCGAAGCTTCGACTGCGCAGCCAAAGCGAGATCTCGTTGGTGGGCATCGCGCGTCGCTGCAACAGATACAGGACAGCGGTCCGTAGACGATCGATAGCTTCGTCATATCCCCGCCGCGGCTCTTGGGCGTCCAGCCAGCGCCGAACGGTTCGAGCGTCTGCATCCGTGGCGATCGCAATGTCTTCTGTGGAGAGTCCTATATCGCGCAGTACTTTCAGGACATCTCGGCGATTGAGTGTGCGTCGCAAGCACTCTGCCCACTCCAGTTCGTCATTCATCGTGCCTCCTACTCGAGCGATCAGAGAGATCACCTAGGTCGTGATTATGTCTTGCCCTTCATCGCCGCAAGTGTAGCAGGCAATGCAATATAATAGGGCATTAGATAGGGCATTTGGCGATACTATGGCTAAGACATAAGCACTACCGGGGACAGGACGCTAGCGTTGACCCGAATCGGAGGAGATCGATACCAAGCATGACCCAGGGGCAAGGGAAGGGAGCTCGATGGACGACCGCAGCGCTGGATGATGAGCTTCGCATCGCACACCCGACCCGGCGAGCGGGGTCGGAACCGAGGCGAGGATCGCATCGCACCATTGCCACACCCGGAGTCCCGCCTTGTCGGCTCCCGCCGATAGTGCTCTACTCCCGCTCCCGACTGGTTCTAAACACCAACTGGCGGAACGACCTCACGTCCGCCGGACGGCCATGCGGGTGCGATCCTCCGTGTTTTTGGAGCGCGGGGATGGCCGAGTTGTTCGAGACCGCACCCGAAGCCCGCACCTACTCGCAGAACCTACTCACACGCAGGGCCGCCAGCGACGCCCCCGCGTCGAATCTCCGCAGCCACCTCGTCCCCGTCTCAATCCAGGCGCTACCGGTTCGCAACTTCGTGTCGTCACTCAGCCCGCTGGAGGCGGGCGCTGCGATCAAAGCGCTCGCGCACGGCAAGGGCGACGAGCCGTGGTGGAAAGCCGCGAAGGAGAGCCAAAGCTGTGGCGGGTTCCTGCTGCCGCTCCCTGGCACAGCGGATGGCGTGCTGCTGTTCCTATTCACACGCTTTAGGGACCACATAGAACTCATGGGGCCGACCGAGCAGGTCAGGCTGGCGACATGAATGCCCTATATAATGTCCGCGAAATGTCCTAGCTAATGTGCTACTGTGAGGTTATGGCGCCAGCTCGGTCAACCACCAACCACAGGAGGTCTCAGCTCCGATTCGGGCCCGGAGCCACAAGTAGGCCGCCGCGCGCTCAGCGCGGTGTTCGCAGTACCGATGGGGTTCATTCATGAAAGGAGGTCTTGGATGGCAGCGTGACCATAGACGGCTCGGAGGGCGGCGAAGGCGGAGATCACCCGTCGGGATCTTCACCATCGTCGTCCTCCTTGCCGTATGCCTCCTCGTGCCCCTCGCACTCATCTGGGCGCCACATTGGATAGTTTCGGGAAACCATCCGGATGCGGCGAAGATCAAACTGCAGGACGACGTTCGATCAATCGGCCTCCAGGCCATAGGCGGGGGACTGCTGCTGATCGGGGCCTTCTTCACAGCGCGAACGCTGCGAATCAGTGCGGAAGGACACCTGACTGATCGCTTCAGTTCGGCAGTGGAAAAGCTCGACCGGCCGGGCTCGGTATCGATCGGCGGGATTCTCGCGCTTGAGCGGATCGCCCAAGACTCGCGGCGCGATCACCCCGCCATCACCGAGCTGTTGGCGGCACACGTGCGGGGCTTGATACCGCTGAACAACACACCGAGGACGCCGAGCGTCGAGACCCAGACAGCCCTGTCCGTCCTTGGTCGACGGGATCCACGAAGTGACCATGCGCGTATGCCGACGATTGATTTGAGCGGAGTGGCGATGGAGGGCGCACGGCTCTCGCGTGGCCAATTCGCTCGGACGGACTTCTCTCGCAGCCAGCTTCCTAGGTGCCAGTTCCGTAAGACACAGCTACACCGAACGCGCTTCAGCGCCAGCAATCTCGCCGACGCGGACTTCAGTGATGCGTCGCTCTCCCAGGCCGACTTCACCGGCGCGACCCTCAGCGGCGCCCGCTTCATAAATGCGGATTGCAGGGATGCACGCTTCGTCGGCAGTTCACTCCTCGGTGTCGTCGCCACCAGCGCGAAGCTCGCTAGGAGCGAGTTCGTCGATGCAGAGATGATCGGAGCCCTCCTGACGGACGCTGATCTCAGCGACGCCCGACTTGACCGGGCCGACCTGCGTACGGCCTTTGCGGATCGGGCTGTTTTCGATCGAGCGGGCCTCGCGGCTGTTCGTGCCGCCAAGTCGAATCTGGTTGCGTCGAGGTTCGTTGGCGCAAACCTCAACTCGATTGAACTTACAAGCGCGGTGATCGCCCATGCGTCGTTCCGGAAGGCGTCCATGCTGTCCGCGAAGCTGGTGGAAAGCGTAGCAGTGGGCACCGACTTCTCCGAGGCTGTTCTTTGCGGAGCGGACCTCACCGGCGCAGACCTAAGGGGCGCTACCCTACGAGGCGCCGACTTGCGAGACGCATGCCTCGACCACGCCATCCTCGCGGACGCAGACCTAAGTGGAGCGTGGCTCTCCGGTGTTTCGATGCGCGAAGCTGACGTGATCCGCATGAACATCACCGGCGTTCACTGGCATTGAAATCTGCGACCCATACGAGATATGGGCTGTTCCGGCGCATAGCGCTATTCCGCTTGTCTGGATAGACAGTGCCGCCTGTGCTTGTGCTAGGGTCACGCGCTCGCAGGGTCAATCGCACCGCCAATCAACCGAAGGAGCACAATGGAGGCTAGTGGGATCGCAGTGCTGGGGGGAGATCCCGCCAACTCCGTGGGACTACTCCAACCCGTGGATGGAGCCAGAAGAAACGCGCCGTCGGTGATCATTGACCCCGAGGAGCTTCGCAAGGCACAGCGCGACCCCACGGTCCACGACTTGCTCCGATCCGCAGTCGCCGAGGGAACCAGGATCGAGGCGGAGGGTCGCCAGCAGTGGTAAGCATCACCTGCTCGTGCACGTCATGGGGGCGTGGCGGCACCTACCTCGACGCATCACGCTGATTTTCCAGCAGACATGAGTATCGATGACGGCTGGTTCCGATGGACGCCGCAGAACGCGCGTGAGTCGGTTTTTGGCGATCTCCGCCCCCTGATCGACGAGTTTGAATCGGTCCCAACCGATAGCGGGAAAAAATCTGCGGAGTGGCTGAGAAAGTCGGCTCTTTCAGACTATCCATCAACCGTCACGTGGGTCCTCAAGTCTGAATCTGGGCGTCAGATAGACGGCTTCTTCGCGCTGGCATCCGACTCCATCAAGCTCAATAAGGAGCACCGGAAAGAACTGCCCCACGAACAACCCAGCTCCATCCCAGAGCCAGTGCAAGGCGCGTCCTTGATCGCGTGGATAGCTCGACATCGAAACAGCGAGACGCCTGGCCGGCTGATCATGCATTACGCGATATACATCGCCCTGAAGGTCGCGCATCTGCAAGGAACCCCAGTCGCCGTTCTTGATCCACTCAACAACATTCCGACCGCCGAACACATGGAAAAGCACTATGGATTCCGGCGATCCTTTACGGCGGATCACTCCCAAATCCGGCTTTGGGTGCCGCTTTGGGTGCCGCTACACGCGGCGTAGACGCAACCTACCAGTGCTTACGACCGGCACTCTCTACTGCGGCGCCCTCTGCTTCTGCTGAAGCCAGGAGCTCGTGGAGACGTTGATCCTCCCGCGCCGACCGCAACTCCTCAAGCGCGATTGAGGCCTGGCTTGCGCGGCCAGTTGAGGGGGGAGCGGTCGTTCCACCGCCCAATGCCCGGTTGAAAAGCTTGAGTAGATTCATCATCGCCTGCCGACTGACCGTCCCTCTCCGAAACCCTTCGCAATGTGGATCGGACCGCCGCTGGCGAGGCGAAAGCCTTGCAGGTTCGCACCCATCGCCATTGCCCGGCCCCCGCAGGTCCAAGCATTCCCTGTGCTGGCTCGCTCTGCGCTTGGTGGGTTGAGCGGCGGAGCAGTCATGACCCTCTACATGTTGGAGTTGCAGGGAAAACGTCTCATGATCGTGGCGTCTTCATTCGGGTGGTTCGTTTCTATCTAAACGCCTCGTGCGGACGCGATTCGAGCATCCACCCAAGCGGCTGGCATGCCCAACTAGGACTGGTAGCCTCCGCCTCCCGCCCGGCTGGGCCCTCACGGGACATGGCCGAGAACATGTGGGGATCGACCCGAGCAAGGCGGTCGCAATCGTGGCCGCGGCGATGAGGACGCCGGTGCGGTTGCGCAGCTGTTCAGCGTCTCGCTCTGCGTGTCGAGACCGTGCACCGCTTCGTCTAGGATCAGCTTCGCGAGTGGGTCGATCTCCGGCATCAGGAGCAGTCTGCCCGTCACCGCGGATGTGTCGTCGAACGTGGGTGATCGCCAGAGGCTTGGGGCTATCCTGGGCCGCTATATGGCCGACACCGTGAAGCAGTATTTCTCCGAGCGTCAGGGTCGCGGTCCGAAGGCCGAACCGCTGCCCTTTCCTGAGTTTCGCGAGCTTGTGATCAACGTCTTCGATCACTTCCGCGAGCAGCATTACATGCAGGAGGCGTTCGGCTACGACTGCGTTGATGCTGGGGACGTCGATGGCACCCTTGGGTCAAATCCCAGCGCGTACTTCATGCGCACAATCAGGCGCAGGGGAGTCTGGCCGTATTGGGAGATCTCGCAGGTTGGTCCCGAGGAGTGGATGGCACCGTATGAAGCCTGGGACGAGGACACTCTGTTCGACGTAGTCGAGGCGATGCACGACCTTATCTCGCGGCCGATTGACGGCCGGTATCACGACTACGCCCGGTGCGGCTGGCACTACGACACGTTCAACGCAGCCGCCGGGCAGGCGGAGTTCCGTGACGAGATGAATGGTGTGCTGAGGCTGCACGATCCACCGTACGAGATGAACGACGACGGCATGGTCGTGGAGGCCGGACCCGCCGAGTTTCATGGGCTGCTGACCGCCGCCGTGCCCCCGAGCACCGAGGCCGAGATCGCCTCGAAGCTCGACTCGGCGACCAAGCGCTTCCGCACGCGCGGCGCCAGCCTCGATGACCGCCGCGTCGCCGTGCGAGACCTAGCGGACGTGCTGGAGGCGCTACGCGAGGACATCCACGAGGCGATGCTGACAAAGGACGAGAGGGAGCTGTTCCACATCGCGAACGGCTTCGCGATCAGGCACCAGAACCGCCACCAGCGCGGCGACTACGACCGGTTGACGTGGCTGCGGTGGGCGTTCTACGTCTACCTCGCCACCATCCACGCCGTACTGCGCGTCCGCGAGCGAGACGAGACGCTTCCGCCGACGCCGACCAGCTAGCGCCGCGCGGAGTTTCGCTCGTGCGAGGGCCGACACTACGGCGAGCTACCTGCCTGGAATCCCCCGCAGGCGTACCGACGGGACAACTCCGGGCACCGACATGTATTCACACCAAGGCCTCTGAGTGGCTGACAGCATTCGACAACTCTGCTGTTCTCCTGCGGTCCCCTTTTGCCCTTCGCTGCGGTCCTTCTGCGGTCCCGCGTGCCGAGAACAGCGGGAACACGCGAGAACAGCCAACCACCAACCCCCGTCTTTTCGCGGCTTTGCTCCCGTTCATGGATCTGTCAAAGGTTCTGAACCTGTGACTTTTCATCGGGGAGACAGGTTCGGTTGGCTTTCCTGAGCGATTTTTCGTGGTTCTGCGGTCCGTTTGCGGTCTCGATCCCTCCCGGCTCGCCTGCCGTAGCCGCCTGGTCGTGGGATCGGCGCTGCGGTTTGGAGACCTGGGAGGACGCTTTGGCGGTAAACCAGCCGTGCGCATTAGTCGCGATCCGGAGTTCGTCCCGATTAGGCAGAAACGATCTTGGCTGTCGGGCCTGCGGCGATCCTCTGCTGTTGAAGGAGATGTGCACTCACCGTATCCTTGCGTCTCGAGACCCGTCGTCACCCGCTAGGCGTCACGAGCGACCATGCATGCGACCGACCTTGATGCGATTGTCCGTGATGTCCTCGCCAGGATCGAGGCGAAACAGCACGTCGAGGACTCGCGAATCGAGTTGAAGTCCGCTTGGCCAAACCCGCAGAAGGCAGCACGACGCATCGCCGGCCACGCCAACGCGGGTCGAGGAGCACCCGTCCTGTGGATCATCGGCATCGACGAGAAGCGCGGACTTGTTGGTTGTGAGCACACCGCGACCCACAACTGGTGGGCACAGGTAGCAAGCTACTTCGACGCAGTCGTTCCAGCGCTTCGCGATAGGGCGGTCAGTGTAGGAGGTAAGAGTGCAGTCGCTCTGGAGTTCGGGACGGATCACGCGCCGTACGTTGTCAAGACGTCTCAATCGCCCGTCACCAAGGAGATTCCATGGCGGGAGGCCACCGCGATCCGCACTGCTACCCGCTCCGAGCTCCTAAGCGTATTTCGGCCTCTCCGGTTCCTACCAAGCGTCGAGATGATTCGTGGCCACCTCTGGGCCAAATCTATCCGTCCCCCGGAGGGCAACGAACTGTGTTCTTGCTCGTTGCAGCTGGAGATTGTCTTGAGCCCAGTCAAGGGGGAACGTCTTGTCATCCCGCGCCATCTGAATAAGGGGGTCCTCTGGACCTCATTTGGCACTTCGGTACCGCTCGACAAGATCAAAATTCATCCTCACGACCCCGACAGCGTGTTCGTTAGACAAGATCAGCACCATCTCGCGGTCGATGGGGGAGCGCGATTGATCGTCGCTGGCGTCGCGAAGACCGAAAACATGGATGCTCTGATCGCGGCATCCATTCGCACCCATGTCGAGATTGCGATGCTCGACACGCCAAGACCGCTGGTCCTCGCATCCACATTCGTCCTCCCGCCAAAGGGATCCCCGGCTTGGCGAAAAAACTGGGACAAGCGCAAAAAGTGGGTACTCGACGACGCCTCGACTCCATAGATCGCGGCAAGCCTGGTCCCACATGAGACAGAAAACGATCCTCGACAAGCCGATCTGCCGTGGCCTAACTTGGCTCTAGAAAGCCGGGCTCCGCAGCTTGCCGCCTCTGCACTCTAAGTGCACCACGTCTGCGCTGTGGCGACCGCGCGCCAAAATCGCTCGAGGGTGGGGCGGAAGCCCTCAAAGTCCACGTGATCAAAAGGGGGCTGCCCGCGCCTTACGGCGTCCGCAAACGCGACCTTCGCTAGGCCGACCGACTCGCCCGAATCCCCCACCGGATGAACGTGCTCCACCACGAGGGTCGTCTTCTGCGGATACTGCATCTGGTAGCGGCCGTCGTGGCTGACGCCCGCCTCGTCGAAATCGCTCCGCAACCACACACGCCGACCCTCCTTGTCGGAGCTCGCGAGAACCGATGGCGGGTACAGCATCTCGATACAAACGCGTTGGCCCGCGGAGAGCCACGGAGCAGCTGCCAGCGCGACCGCGACGACACCGTTGCCGAGGTGCTCCCATCCTTTTTCCCCCAGCTTCAGCGCGTAGCCTGTATCGGCATCGAACACGCCCACGCGTGGGACAGGGTTCGGAACGTCCTTTTCCTTTTGCAGCCACTTCCACAGCTCATTGTCGTTCTTGGGCGGCATGTGATTGACGTGCCGGAGGTCAAGCTCGTCGAACTCGCCGTTCGCCCGAAAGAACCGTGTGGCTGCCTCGAGATGTTGGGGGTCGCTCGGCCCCTCAGTCGCGAACGTCACGAGGCCCTGGGCTGGGACCGTCGGCGCGGTGGCTTTGAAGGACGGGTCCAGGGCCGCAAGCTTGACGGCGAGCCGCTGGTAGACGCCGTCGTAGCCGCGCACCGCACCGAGATACTGCAACTGACCGCGAACCACTAGCGGAAAGTCAGCCGCGGGCTTCTCAGGTGGCCAATTGCGTACCGTCGCCCGCGCGAACGCCGCCACCGCATCGGCTTCGCCGTACTGATCCCAGATGTGCAGGACCGCCCGAATATGTCGTCTGTACTCACGCGGAACATTCAGGTGCTGATTGACGATGATGCCCGTGACCCGTTGGCGCTGGCTCCACCTCATCAACCGGGTCTTGTCGTCGTTGATCGTGAAGTTGTTGTTCTCGATCAATCGCCGGAGATCCGGGTGCAACACCGGTTGCTGGTTCACGATGCTTGCCAGCGCACCGGGAAACACGCGTTGTCCGGAGGAAAAGCAGATGTCATCGGCGTATCTCGTGTAGTGGCAGTGCCTTGATTTCGCGTAGCGGCTGAGCTCGGAATCGAGGGAGCGACAGACCAGGTTGGAGATCACCGGTGATGTCGGTGCGCCCTGCGGCAACACCTTGCGATGGCAGCAGATCTGCGCCAGGACCGTCGCAACCTCCTCTGGAAAGTCAAACGGGTGCGCCGAGAAGACGCCGCGAACACGACCGAAGTGCACGGTCGGGAAAAAGTCCTTGAGATCGATGCGAAGGATCCAGCGCTGCCCACGGTGGATTGCGGCGTTCGTCTGTGGGCTGCGGCCGCGTGCGAAGCCGTGGACGTGTGGGCGTGGCGAGTAGGCGCCATCGAGCATCGGCAACAAAGCACGCTGGAAGTCCTTGATCGGCTTGATCGGGGCGCTGATGATGCGCGGAGTGCCTCCCGTGCGCCGGTCGACCTCAAACTCGTAGTAGCGGTTGTCCTCGTCGTAGGCCCAGATCCACCAGGTCAGGAGACGCAGTGACGTGCCGACATGCCTGGCCACGTCGGCACGGGTCAGGAGGACCGGGATGTCGGTCGTTGGCTGCAACGCTGGCGAATCTACCTTCTTCTCCTACTGCCAGCGATTGAGATACTCCGGGCGCGGGCGGCGGGTAAAAGCGAGAGGTTCGATAGCCCAAGCGAATCGCCAGGGAAACACAGACGCCAGCGTTGCAGCCTGCGACAATTCTACATATCCGTGTTCGGGACGAGGACCGAGATGAGCCAGCCAACGCGGCGCGGGCGGGGGTTGCTCTTGCGAACGCATCAGCGCGAGCGGGCTCGCACCTGAGGACGATGAATTGGGCTGCCGGGCGTCCGCGTGACCTCGTCCAGTTGGGGCCATCATCCCGCCTCCAATCAGCGCGACTGGCGGGCTTCGGACCCGTGCGCCCCTGGCCAGAGGGACCGCAACGTGCTCCCTGCGGTCCTTTTGCGGTCCCGCGTGCCGGGAACAGCCGGGAACAGACGAGAAAGCTCGACCAAGAATCCCAGCGTTTTTGCGGCTTTCGCCACCATTCGCGACGAGGTGCAAGGTTCTGATCCTGCGACTTTTCATCGGGGAGACAGGATTTGAACCTGCGACCGCCCGGCCCCCAGCCGGGTGCGCTACCAGACTGCGCCACTCCCCGTGGCAAGACAAAAGCGGGCGACGGGAATCGAACCCGCCCTAGAAGCTTGGAAGGCTCCTGTGCAACCACAACACCTCGCCCGCACGCCCTGATTTGGCCTTCGGACTTGGCCATGTTACCGCCGCTCCTCCACCGGCACCTCGCCGGACTCGTCGGCTAGCCCTTCGGGGGGCCACGGGCCGCACCAGTTGTCGCGCGCGCCGTCGAGCGTGACCGTCGAGCCGTTGAACGCACGGCCGAGCGGCGAGGCGAGCATGGCGACGAGCCAGGCGTGCTCGGCGACGGAGCCGAGACGCTGCAGCGGTACGGTGCGGGACATGCCCGCGCGCACGCTCGCGGGGTACTTCGCGAGCACCTCCGTTTCGAAGTGTCCCGCCGCAACGGCCGTCACCGCCACCCCGGACGTCTCCCACCGTCGCGCCAGCTCGCGCGTGAGCGCCTCGACGGTCGCGCGCGCCGACCCCGAGTGCGCCATGCCGGGCATGCCGTGGTGCGGGGACAGCGTCACGTTCACGATCCTGCCCCCCGCCCCCGCGGGCTCGAACGCGAGCTCGAACGTGGCCTCGGACATGTTGAGCATCCCTTCGACGTTCAGCCGCCAAACCGCCTTCCAGCCCTTCGCCGCGATCAGCTCGGCGGGGCTGAAGAACTGCCCGCCCGCGTTGTTCACGAGCAGGTCGAGCCGCCCGCGCCGCTCCAGCACCTCGCCCACGAGCCGCCGAGCGTCCTCGGGCTCGCGCACATCCCCCACGACCCAGTCCACGTCCCCGCCCGCCTCGCACAGCTCCGCCGCGGCCTGCTCGAGCACCTCCTCGCGCCGTCCGGAGATCGTCACGCGCGCGCCGCAGCGCGCCAACTCGCGCGCCGTCTCCCTGCCGAGCCCCGTTCCGCCGCCCGTCACGAGCGCCACCTGGCCCTCCAGCACCCCCGGCGCGAAGATCTCGGATTGCTCGACGACGGCGCTCATCGGCAGCGATCATAGGCGTCCGCCGGCCCGTGGGAGCGCCCAGCGGGCGGTCCGTCTCCGTTCCCGGTTAGGGTTCGCCCGTGTCGCGCAGGCCATTGGTACCTGTCCTCGGGCTCGCCATCGGCGACTACCTGCTTTGGAACTGGTCGTTGAACGGCAGCCACGACGTGCTCGCGCTCGTCTCCGGCCTCACGCTGCCGCCGCTCGTCGTCGCGTGCGCCTGGCTGCTCGTGTTGAGCGTCGCGGACCTGATCGCCGCGAGGATCCGTCGCCCCTCCGCGCGAGCGCGTGCGGGTGGCGCACATGCGCGCAACCGCCGCCGGCGCGGCAGGCAGGCGGCGACGGCCTCGGTCGAGAGCGCACAGGTGGCGACCGCGCAGGCGCGCGGCGCGGACTCCCGCAAGCTCGCCGCTTGACCCGCCTCGGCGGAGGCGCATGAGCGACACTCCCCCACGGCGCCCCACGCCGCGCCACTCGCTGCGCTTCAGGCGCATCCGCGCCGCGCTGATCGCCCTGACGGTGCTCGTCGCGGCGGTCGCGTTCGCGGGTTATGAGTACAAACGCCACCGCACCGGCAACATCTACCACCCGCACGCGCGCTTCATCCCGCAGCCGACCCCGACGGCGCTGCCGACGAAAGGCCCGGAACGGTTCGCGTGGCCGCTGTACGGCTACACGAAGAACCACACGCGCTTCTTCCCCGCCCCCGCGCGCGTGCACGCGCCGTTCAGGGGGCTGTGGGTGGTCAACCAGCACTCGCTGCTGGAGTTCCCGCCGGTGATCCACGGCGACCGCATCTACCAGCTCGCCGACGACGCGGTGCTGAGCGCGATCGACAAGCGCAACGGCCACGTGTACTGGACCAAACCACTCGGCAAACTGTCCGCGTCGACCCCCGCGGTGACCGCGAACACGCTGTATGCGACGGTGCTCTCGAGCGGCCATCCTCGGAGCCCCGGCCGGATCGTGGCGCTCAACTCGACGACCGGCGCGGTCCGCTGGCTGCGTCCGCTGCCGAGCCCGAGCGAGTCCTCGCCGATGGTCGACGAAGGGCGCGTGTTCTTCGGCTCCCAGAGCGGGCTGGTGTATGCGCTGAACGCGCACGACGGCCGCGTCATCTGGACGTACAAGGCGGCGGGCGCGGTCAAGGCGAGCCCGACGCTCTCCGGCGGCGTCCTGTACTTCGGCGACTACTCCGGCCACGTGCAGGCGATCTCCGAGAAGACCGGCAGGCGGCTGTGGCGCAGCAGCTCCGAAGGCGCGCTGCTCGGCAGCGGCACGTTCTACTCGACCCCCGCGGTGATCTACGGGCGCGTGTTCCTCGGCAACACCGACGGGCGGGTGTATGCGTACGACGCGTTCAGTGGGAAGCTCGACTGGGCGGTGCAGACCGGCGCCTACGTTTACTCCTCCCCCGCCGTCACCAACGCCCCCGGCCTCGGCCCGACCGTGTACGTGGGCTCCTACAGCGGCGACTTCTACGCGATCGACGCGCGCTCGGGGCACGTCAGCTGGCACTTCAACGGCCGCGGGCGCATCTCCGGCTCGCCCACGATCGTCGGCAAGACCGTCTACTTCGCTGTGCTCGGCCGCCACCACACCTACGGCCTCGGCATCTCCACCGGCCGCGTGCTGTTCGAAAAGGACACCGGCTCGTTCGACCCCGTGATCAGCGACGGCACCGACATCTACCTCACCGGGACGACCGGGCTCTACGCTCTCGCGCCGCTCGAAGCCTCCATCAAACCCGCACGCAAAAGCTCTTCTCACAAGAGATCCGCGTCGCGGCGAAAGAAAGGCTGACGGTCGCCGGCCTGCTCAGCGCGTGCACGAAGCGCCCGTGCCGAGCGCCCTTGCGAGCGAGAAGCGCGCTGCGACCGTGGCGGCGCCCGCCGCGTCGAGGCTCACATCCGTCCATCCGCCCGGCGCCTCTCGCACGCAGCCGCTGCCGTGCGTGAGCGTCAGGTAGCGGCTGAAGCGCACGCGCACGAGGAAGCTGCCGGCTCCGTTCGCGCGCAGTGAGAACGAGTCATGGCCGAGCGAGACCAGCGTTCCGGGCCCACTGAGCAGCGGTGTGGGCGCGAGCACCTCGTAGATGCGCCAGTGCGTGCTCGTGAACACCAGGCGCAGGTACGGAAGCCCGCCGAGGATCAGGCGTCCCTCCCGGGCGTTGGGCGGGTCGACCCTCGCGTCCGGAAGCGCGACGTACGCAACCGCCTCCTCGTGCAACCAGCGGTCGTATGAAGCAGCGGTGAGCCCGGGTGTGAGCAGCACGTCGTCGTAACGCGTGTCGAGCTGCTTCTCCCAGCCGCGGGCGAGCGACACGTCGTCGGCGAGCAGCGCAGCCTCCCAGTGCGAGCGCGTCATCGGCACCTCCACTCGTACAGGTCCCCCCTGCGCCTGCACGCCGGCGAGGAAGCGCTTCACGGGGGCGTAGTAGGAAGCGCTCGTCGCTTCGCTCCCGGCCACCGCGAGCGTCTCGCGCACGGGGCCCCACACGACCCACACGGCCGTCACGCACAACGCGAGCGCCGCCACCGCGGGTCCCGCCAGGCCGACCCGAGTCCCCGCCGCGCCGTCGCGCTCGGCACGCTGGGCCATCCGCGCGCACAGCAGCAGCGGCCCCGCAAGCAGCACGCCGTAGCGCTCGACGTTGCTGCCGACGGGCGTGTGCACGAGCACGCACGCGACGCACACGAGTAGGTACAGCAGCCCGCCGATGCGCAGCGTTCTCGCCTCGCGCGGCAGCCCCGCTACGAACCCCATCGTCACGAGCGCGGTCACCGCGAACGACGTCGCGGGGAAGGGCTCGTAGCCGCCTTCGGGGAACAGCGTCTCCAGGCCCAGCACCACGACCGCCGCGGGGAGCATCAGGGCGAGCAGCGCGCGCGGCGAGCGGTCGGCGAGCGCAACCGTGAGCCCCGCGAGCCCGAGGAACGCGCCCGCCATCGGGCTTCCGCAGGCGCACAGCGCGCCGAGCGCGCCCGCCCACACCGGGTGCCCGCGCCGCCACGCGAGCGCCGCGCCCACCGCGAGCGTCACTCCAAGCGCGAACGTGACGCGACCGGACCACACGTCGCCGAGCGCCGCGACCGCGAACCACGCCGCGCCCCACCGCGCCACGTCGCCGTAGAGCGAGCGCGCGAGTCGCTCGAACAGCATGCTCGACGCGAGCACGCACAGCGCTCCCAGCAGCCGCACCCCGAGCAGCGCGCCGAGCGGCGGGAACAGCAGGCTGTAGCCGGGCATGTGGTGGCCGGCGTACCAGTGCTCGTCCCACACCACGAACCCCAGCTGGCGGTACAGGTCCATGCGATACACCTGCGCCGCCAGATCGGGGGTATGGGGGTCGACGAGCAGCCACGCGCCCACAAGCACCGCGGCGAGCGCCGCGATAGCCACCGGCGCGGAACGCGGCGAGCCGGTGGGAGCATGCGCCGGGGTCATCCGCACGCCAAGATACTGACGGCCATGGCCGCGCCAACGCACACCAGCACGCTCGCCCGCGTCGCGCTCGCGGTCCTCTGTGCGTGCGCGGCGGTCGCGGTGGGCGGCTGCGGCACGAGCCATCCCGCGCCGATCTCCGCTGCCGAACTCGCCGAAGCGCAGACGTTCCCGTACTTCCGCACCTACTGGGTGGGGCCGCGCTTCGACGGCAGCCCGCTCGCCTCCGCGGACGGCCTCAACGGCTACATCTCGAGGCTCGGCGACAGCGTGTACTACGGCGACTGCGTGCAGAACAAGGGCATCTTCGGCAGCGGCAGTTGCCTGCTGCCGCTGCAGCTCACCACGGTGCTCTACCGCCTGCACTCGAACGCGTCGCTCGGCCCGCAGCGCAACACGCTCCTGCGCGGCGTGCCCGCGACGATCTACGACGAAGGCCGCTCGATCGAGCTCTACACCGGCCGGGTCGCCGTCGACGTGTTCTCAGACACGTTCGCCCACGCGCTGCGCGCAGCCCACGAACTGCGCCCCATGAACGCCCCCGGCGCCGCCTCCGGCCCGCTGCCCGCGCCGATCTACTGCCCGGGCCTGTCCGGCGCGCGGGAACCGGCTCTGCAGCACGTCATGGCATCGCTACCCGGCCGCGTCTGCCAGCTCACAGCCGAACGGACGGCGTACGCCAAGAGCGTGGCGGGTGCGTAGTCCCGGCCAGGTCATCGGCTTCTACATCCCGCTCGAGCGCAACGAGGACGAGGTGCAGCGGGCCGTCGTCAAGTTGGGCGAGGCGGTTGAGCAGGTGCTCCAAGAGACGGGGATGAACGAGGAGGCGCTGTCGGGGCTCTTCGATCTGCGGCGGCCGCTTCCCGAATGATCGTCGTCGCGATGCTTCCGAGGTCGGCCTGCGAGGCTCGGCGGTAGGTCTCTCACACGGTGTAGAGACCTTCCGAGAAACGACTCATGTGATCGATAGGCTCGGTCCGCAGATGTCTGATCTACCGACTCATCCAGCCTTCGAGAGCCCCGAGCTCGGCCGCAGCTACGAGGAATTCCTTGAGGACATCAAGGGTCGCATCCGCGGCGCTCAGGCGCGAGCTGCAAGAGCAATCAGCGCTGAGCTGATCGGGGTGTACTGGCAGATCGGCAAGGAGATTGAGCGGCGTCAGGCAGAGGCTGGCTCTGAGCGGGGACGGCGAACGCTCGGGGTGGTACAGCAGCTATCGGCAGATCTCCGTACAGCTTTCCCTGGAGTCACCGGGTTCTCGCCGGCAAACCTCGCACGCATGAGGTCTTTTGCCCTCGCCTGGCCAGACGAGTCAGATCTCGCACACGGTGTGCAAGACCTTCCGTGGGGGCACATTGTCGAGCTGGTGCAGAGGCTCGATGACCGCGACATCAGGGATTGGTACGCCCAGCGTGCTGGTGCTTGGACCCGAGCGCAGCTACAAGCTCATATCGCCACTGGCCTGCATGAGCGCGAGGGTGCGGCGATCACCAACTTTGAGCGGACGCTGGATGCTGGCGATGCTGCAGCTGTGCAGCGCATAGCACGAGATCCCGTGGTGCTGGACTTCGTGAGGCTGGCTGACGGCGCCAAGGAGCGCGACCTGGAAGCGGCGCTGCTGACCGACATCGAACGCTTCATGCTGGCTCTCGGTGAGGGTTTCTACTTCGCTGGGCGCCAGAAGTCGCTGGAGGTCGGCGGGGAGGAGTTCATCCTCGATCTCCTCTTCTACCACCACCCCACCCGCCGCTTCGTCGTCATTGACCTCAAGGTCGGCAGCTTCCAAGCCGAGTTCGCCGGCAAGATGAACCTGTACGTCAACGCCGTCAACGAGCTTGTCGCTCACGACGAGGATCGCGCCACAGTCGGCTTCATTCTCTGTGCCGACCGCAACGAGGCGGTGGCCCAACTAACCCTGCAGGGGATCGCCACACCGATCGCCGTGACTCGCTACACCGTCGGCGAGCATGGAGTTCAGATGGCTGGCGAAGACGCACAGATCACGGAGGGCCTTGAACAAGAGATGGAGGGGCTGCGCCGAGTGGAGCAGCAGGTTGCCGAGTACACGGCGCGCAGGGCCCACGAACTCACTGGCCGCCCAGAGGAGAGCGAGGTCAAAACATAAGCGCCGCCGAATGGTTCGCCGACGCAGCGTCGGCGGACACATGGGCGCAATTCGTCTAGCCGGGATTCACGGTAAGTTCCCTCTATGGCAACCGCCGCTGGAGGAGGCCAAGCCGTCTCAGGCCTCGATAGTTGGCTACACGCTCGTCTGATCCCGACCTACGGCATACGCAGTCAAGAGGAGCAGGAGAAGCGCGCGACCTCTTGTTTGCTGGCGGTGATGCACGGCGTGCCCGAGTTCGGCCACGCGCTTCTTGGAGAGCTGGGTGCGCCGAAGTCTCCAAGCATCGACACCTTCGCCGAGGTTCGCTTCAAGAACGCCGACGGTAAGACAGACATCCCCGACGGGGCGATCGTCTGCGAGCGGGGCGGCAAGCGCTGGACCTGCTTGGTCGAGGTCAAGACCGGTTCTGCGACCCTGAAGGACGAGCAGGTTGGCAGGTATCTCGACATCGCACGCGATCAAGGCTTCGACGGGGTTCTGACGATCTCGAACCAGATCACGCACAGAGCTTCAGAGTCGCCGGTATGCGTCGATGGCCGCAAGCTCCGCAGAACCAAGCTCTGGCACTTCTCTTGGTGGCAGATCTTGACCGAGGCGGTCGTGCAGAGCAGATATCGGGGCGTGTCAGACCCAGACCAAGCGTGGGTGCTCCGCGAGCTGATCCACTACCTCAGCAGCGAAGCGTCTGGGGTGTCCGGCTTTGAGGACATGGACGAGCATTGGGTGTCTGTCCGCAGCGCAGCGCGCGACGGAACGCTCCGACAAGGCGACCCGACCATCCGCCAAGTGGCCGAACGGTGGGAGCAGTTCGTCGAGTACCTGTGCCTGAGCTTCTCCCAGGAACTGGGGCGTAACGTCGTCGCGCCCCGTTCGCGGAAGCAGACAACCGGTGGCCGACTGGACGAGGTGGAGAAGGCGCTGGCCACCATCGCCGCGCTCGAGGCGACGCTTCGCGTTCCAGATGCGATTGGCGACTTGCAGGTTCGTGCCGACCTCAAAGCGCGCCAGACCTCCGTCAGCGTGAGCATCAACGCGCCCACCGAAGGACGACCCAAGTCAAGGATCAACTGGCTGCTGCGCCAGCTGGCCGAGGCATGGCCGGACATGCGCATCGAGGTCTGGTACCCCCACGCCCGAGACAGCGTGGCCGCGACGCTCGAACAGGTACGCGCGCAGCCAGACATCCTGCTCTTCCCCGCCGACGTCAAGCGCGATCCGCGATCCTTCACGCTGACGCTCAGCCGGCCGATGGGGCAAAAGCGAGGCCGCGCTGAGGGCTCATTCGTTCGCGAGACACGTGCGCAGGCGGTGACCTTCTACCGAGATCTCGTCCAGAACCTCAAGGCCTGGCAGGCGCGCCCCCCGCAGATCCGCGTCGAGCCCGACCCTCCCGAAAGCCCTCCGCTCTCGCCACCCGACATCCTGCCCCTTCAGCCCAAAGACATCGTTCCGCCAGGCACGAGCAACGGCGACATAGCCGACTTCGGCGCGACTCATCCAGTCGCGGAAAACGAGGATCAGCCCTCGCCGATCCAGGGTTCCGTTCAAGGTTCCGTTTTGAGCGAAACCGACCCCGGCGAACCCGACGCAACCGCAGCAACCGCAGCAACCGCAGCAACCGCAGCAACCGCAGCAACCACAGATAACCCCATCCACCTCGACCCCCCTTGGGCGAACTCATAACCCGAAGGTCGCGAGCTCGCATCGATTAGTTCCACGCCCCTGAGCGGTCCTACCCTCACAACAACACCGATGGGAGGCAACGGATGGACTGGAAGCTCGAACTGATCGTCGTACCGGTCGCCGAGGTGGACCGGGCGAAGACCTTCTACATGGACCAGGTCGGCTTCGGCCTGCACGTCGACCACAGCGCCGGCGAGGACTTCCGCGTCGTGCAACTCGTCCCGCCGGGGTCGGCGTGCGCGATCGCGGTGATGAAGCAGCCCGCCCGCGCGGGCAGCGTGCTCGGGCTTCACCTCATCGTCACCGACATCGACGCGGCGCGAAGCGAGCTGCAGGGGCGGGGTGTAGAGGTGAGCGAGCTGTTCCACTTCGGCGCGCGCGGGCAGCAGCCCGGACCGGATCCGGACCGCCGCGACCACAACTCGTTCTTCAGCTTCGAGGACCCCGACGGGAACGGATGGCTGGTGCAGGAGGTGACGCGCGCAGGCGCCTAGCCAGACACCGCTGGCGCGACCGGCTTGCCGATCTCTCGGCGCAGGCTGAGGAACGCGAGCGAGCCGATCACCGCGGGGATCCACAGCGAGAACGCACGGTAGACCACCACCGCGGCGATCACCACCGAGCCGGGGTGCGCGCCGAACAGCACGAGCATCCCCACGAGGCCGCCTTCCACCGCGAGGAAACCGCCCGGCACGGGAACCGAGTTGGCGAGCATCCCCACCAGGTAGGCCATCGCGACCACCCAGATCGACGGGGCGTGGCCGAACGCGGCGAGCGCCGCGTACAGCACGAGGTTGTCGAACAGCCAGTACGCCACCGAGCCCAGCAGCCGCCAGTCGCGCTCGCCGATCAGCGCGAGCGCGTCATGCACGCCGCCGCTGATCGCCGTCAGCGCCACCTCGGTGCGACCGCCGCGCAGACGCGAGTGGGACTCCGCCGCGCCTTGCGCCCACTTGGCGAGCGCGAGCGTGCCGAGGATCGCGGCGAGCGCGATCACCGCGGGAACGAGCGTCAGCAGCTCATCGCGCGATCCGGGCAGCAGCCCGAGCCACATCGGCACGCCGATGAGCACCACCGCGCCGACGTTCACCGCGCTCGTGAGCACGAAGATCAGCACCGAGCGCTTTGCGATCCGCTCCACCGAGAAGCCTTTGCTGCGCAGCACCCACGCGCCGAGCGCGATGCCCGCGATGCCGCTCACCGACACCGCCGAGTTGACCGCGAGCTCCGCCAGCGACAGCCGCGAGGTGAGGCTTCGCCCGAGCTTGTTGAACACCAGCCCGAACAGCACCACGTAGCCCACGCACGAGAGCAGCTCGAGCACGACCCCCGCGACGATCCACGCGGGGTTCGCGTCGGAGATCCGGTCGCCCGCTTCGCGCAGGCCGGGGACACCGAACAGCAGCGCGATCACCAGTCCGAAGAACACCGCCAGGCTGATCAGGCTGTTGCGCAGCGTGCGCGACTGCGCCGCGAAATCGTTCGTGCTGTCCGCGGACAGGGTCTGCTGTTCGATCATCGCGCCCGCCTCGTTCTTAGCATCCTCTTCACTGTTCCTTATGCCCGTATCCGCGTTACCCGTCACGCTAGCCTCACAAGCAGGTGGCCGAGCAAGCGCACATACTGGTTGTAGACGACGAGCCCGCCGTGCAGAGCGCGCTCTCGCGTGCGCTCGCGCTCGAGCACTACGACGTCGCCCAGGCGATCGACGGGCGCGAGGCGCTCGAACGGCTCGGCTCCTCGCCCTATGACGTCGTGATCCTCGACATCGCGATGCCGCACGTGGACGGCCTGCAGGTGTGCCGGCGCCTGCGCGAAGGCGGCGACAACACGCCCGTGCTGATGCTCACCGCGCGCGGCGAGGTCGACGACCGCGTCGCGGGCCTCGACGCCGGCGCCGACGACTACCTCGTCAAGCCGTTCGCGCTGCGCGAGCTGCTCGCGCGGGTGCGAGCGCTCTTGCGGCGCACGAGCGAGGAGGACGACGCGCCACAGGAGACCCTCACGTTCGAGGACCTGCGCCTCGACCTGCGCGCGCACGAGGCGTGGCGCGGCGAGCGCATGCTCGAACTCACGCGCACCGAGTTCCTGCTGCTGGAGATGTTCATGCGCCACCCGCGCCAGGTGCTCACCCGCTCGGCGATCTTCGAGCACGTGTGGGGCTATGACTTCGGATCCAGCTCCAACTCGCTCGGCGTCTACATGGGCTACCTGCGGCGCAAGACCGAGGTCGGCGAGGAGACGCGCCTGCTGCACACCGTGCGCGGCGTCGGCTACGTGCTGCGCACACGACCATGACCTTCCGCCGGCGCATCACGCTCGTCTCCGCCGCCGCCGTCGCGGTCGCCGTCGTGCTCGCGTCGCTGCTCACATACGTGCTCACCTCCCACCAGCTGCACAGCCAGGTCGACTCGCAGCTTCGCAACCGCGGCCGCGAGGCCGCCGCGCTGCAGCGCTTCCTCGCGCGCGGCGGCACGCAGGCGAACCCGTTCGACACCCGTGACCGCCTGTTCGGCAAACTGCCGCCAGGGCCGAACCAGGTGCGCGGCTACCAGCAGATCGTCTCAAGCGGCGGCACGATCGTCGCACGCTCCGCGAACGGCTTCACGCTGCCCGTCGACGCCGCCACGCGCGCGCTCGCCGCGCAAGGCGGCACGCCGATCCTTCGCAGCGCCACCGTCAAGGGCGTACACGTGCGCATGCTCGCCGTCGCGCTCGGCGGCGGACGCGCGGTTCAGTTCGCCCAGCCGCTCACCGAAACCGACAGCCTGCTCGCGCGCCTGCGCCTGATCCTCGTGCTGCTCGACGTCGGCGGCGTCGCGCTCGCCGCGCTGCTCGGGCGGCTCGTCTCCGGCGCCGCCGTGCAGCCGCTCAGGCGCCTCAACCAGGCCACCGAGCACGTCGCCCTCACCCAGGACCTCAGCGGGCGCATCGAGCCCTCCGGGGACGACGAGGTCGGGCGGCTCGCGAGCAGCTTCAACGCGATGCTCGACGCGCTCGAGCGCTCCGTCAGCGCGCTCGACGCGTCCGTCCACGCGCAGCGCCACCTCGTCGCCGACGCCTCGCACGAGCTGCGCACGCCCGTCACCAGTCTGCGCACCAACATCGAGATCCTCCAGCAGCAGGGGCGCGACATCGACCCCGAGGACCACGAGCGTCTGCTCGCCGACGTGGTCGAGCAGACCGAGGAGCTCACGCTGCTGATCAACGACCTCATCGACCTCGCCCGCGGCGAGGAGCCGCGCGCCGACGCCGAGGAGGTGCGCCTCGACGCGCTCGTCCACGAGGTCCTCGACCGCGCCCGCAGGCGCGCGCCCGCCACTCCTCTGCACGCCGACCTGGAGCCGTCGATCGTCACCGCCGTGCCCTCGCGCCTGGAGCGCGCCGTCGGCAACCTCCTCGACAACGCCGTCAAGTACAGCCCCGCGGGCGAGCCCGTCGAGGTGCACCTCCACGCCGGCCAGCTGACCGTGCGCGACCACGGCCCGGGGATCTCCGCGGAGGACCTCCCCCACATCTTCGACCGCTTCTACCGCGGCGCGGAGGCGCGCGGGCGACCCGGCTCCGGGCTGGGTCTCGCGATCGTGCAGCAGGTCGCCCTCCAGCTCGGCGGCGGCGTCACCGCGGAGTCAGCTCCGGGCGGCGGCACGCTCATGCGGCTCTCGTTTCCTCACGCGGAGCCTCTCCCGCACGCGGAGCCGCTCGAAAGCGCGCTGGCGAGCAGCCGTAGCGACGCCTGAACGCCCGCGCGAAGTGCGAGGACTGGCGGTAGCCCACCAGCCGCGCCACCGACGCCACCGGGATCGAGCGCTGCTCAAGCAGCAGCTCCGCCGCCGCGGCCATCCGTCGCGCGAACAGGTCCTCCTGGAAGGTCGTGCCACCGAACTGCCTGTAGGCGCGCTGGATCTGCCGCGGCGAGCTCGACACCGCGCCCGCCACCAGCTCGAGCGTCAGCTCGCGGCGGTAGTGGCGCGCGACCACCACCCGAGCGAGCAGGTACAGCCGGTGGCGCGCGGCGAGCGTGGCGGGTTGCACACCCTCTCCTCCGACCCGCGTGCTCGAACGGGACGGGCGCCAGACGCGCCTCAGCCCGCGTAGCGCATCGCGGTGCGTTCGGCCGCCGCGCGGTAGGAGCCGCCGAACAGCAGCGCGTGCACCAGCAGCGGCAGCAGCTGGTAGAGGTCCACCCGCTCGCGCCACCCCTCCGCCAGCGGCGCCTGCTCCTCGTAAGCGTCGAACACGCGCTCCGACGGCGCGCCGAACAGCCTCAGCATCGCCAGGTCCACCTCGCGGTGGCCGCCGTAGGAGGACGGGTCGATCAGCCACGGTCGCCCGTCCGCGTCGGCCATCACATTCCCCGACCACAGGTCGCCGTGCAGCCGCGCGGGCGGCTCCGGCGGGCCGGTCAGATCGCCGATCCGCTCGCACACGCGCTCCACCGCCTCCACGCCCGGACGCGACAGCGCGCCACGCTCGCCCGCGATCCGCGCCAGCGGCGCCAGCCTGCGCTGCGCGTAGAACGTCGGCCAGTCCTCCGTCCGCTCATTTGGCAATCTCAGCGAGCCGAAGCCCGACGGCTCGTCCGCGTCGAGCCCACCGAAGCCCGGCGCGCCCGCCGCGTGCGTCAGCGCGAGACCCCTCCCCAGCTCCTCCGCGCCCGCCGCATCGAGGCGGCCCGCGTCGATCCACTCAAGCGCCAGGTAGCCGCGGTCGACCTCGAGCACGCGCGGCGTGCTCAGCGCACCGGGCTCTGCCAGCCACTCAAGGGCCGCCGCCTCCGCCGCGTACTCCCCCTCCGCCGCGTCCGCGCGGGTCTTCACGAACGCGTCCGCGCCGTCCACGAGCGTCACGCGGAACGCCTCGTTGATGTCCCCGCCGCCCACGCGCGCCACCACGCTCGCCCCCGACGGCAGCTTCGTCACGCCGCGTCTGTCGCGATCTCTGTCTCGATCTTCGCCAGCAGGCCCGCGCACGCCGCGTGCACCAGCTCGAACACCTTCTCGAACCCGTCCTCGCCGCCGTAGTAGGGATCCGGCACGTCGAGGTTCTCCACGCCCGCGCTCTGCGGGTCGAACTCGCGCAGCAGCTTCACCTTTTCGCGCTCCGGGCTGCCGGGCGCCAGTTGCCGCAGCTCGCGCATGTTGGAGGTGTCCATCGCGAGCAGAAGATCAAAATCATCAAAATCCGTACGCCTCACCTGGCGCGCGCGCCCCTCCAGGCGCACCCCGCGGGTCTCCGCCGCCGCGCTCGCGCGCGCGTCCGGCGGGCTGCCCACGTGCCACGCGCCCGTGCCCGCCGAGTCGAGCTCCACGCTCTCCTCTAAGCCGGCCTGCTCCACCAGCGAGCGCATCACGCCCTCCGCCGTCGGAGAGCGGCAGATGTTTCCCAGGCACACGAACAGCAGCCGCATATCTCGGATGCTAGCCCTCTACTCGACCATCTACTCGTCGCCCAGTTCGAGCACCGCGAGGAACGCCTCCTGGGGCACCTCCACGCGACCGACCTGCTTCATCCGCTTCTTGCCCTCCTTCTGCTTCGCCAGCAGCTTTTTCTTGCGCGTGATGTCGCCGCCGTAGCAGCCCGCGATCACGTCCTTGCGGAACGCCTTCACCGTCTCGCGCGCGATCACGTGCGCGCCGATCGCCGCCTGGATCGGCACGTCGTACTGCTGGCGCGGGATCCGTTTGCGCAGCTTTTCCGTCAGCGAGCGCCCCACGTCGTAGGCCTTCTCTCTGTGCACCACCATCGACAGCGCGTCCACCGTGTCGCCCGCCAGCAGCACGTCGAGCTTCACCAGATCCGACGGCTTCATGCCGCTCAGCTCGTAGTCCAGCGACGCGTAGCCTTTCGTCCGTGACTTCAGCTGGTCGAAGAAGTCCAGCACGATTTCCGACAGCGGCAGCTCGTAGGTCATCTGCACGCGCTCCGGGGACAGGTAGTGCATCGCCGTGTGCTCTCCGCGGCGTTCCTGGCACAGCTCCATCACCGCGCCCACGAACTGTTTCGGAGCGATCACCGACGCCGTGATGAACGGCTCGCGGATCTCCTCGATCGTGCCCGGGTCGGGCATGTCGGAGGGGTTGTGGACCATCACCTCCTCGCCGTTCGTCAGCGTCACGTCGAACTCCACCGACGGCATCGTCGCCATCAGTTCGAGGTCGTACTCGCGCTCCAGGCGCTCTTTCACGATATCCATGTGCAGCAGGCCCAAGAAGCCACAGCGGAAGCCGAACCCCAGCGCGTCTGACGTCTCCGGCTCCCACGACAGCGCCGCGTCGTTCAGCGTCAGCTTTTCCAGCGCGTCGCGCAGGTCCGCGTACGCGTCCGAGTCGATCGGGAACAGGCCGCAGAACACCATCGGCTTGACCTCGCGGTAGCCCGGCAGCGCCTCCGTCGCCTCGCCCGCGAACGGGCGCTCCGCCGTGCCGGTCCCCTTCGCGCGCGTCGTCAGCGTGTCGCCCACGCGCAGCAGCGTCACGTCCTTCAACCCCGTGATCAGGTAGCCCACCTCGCCCGCCGCCAGCTGATCGGTCGGCATCATCTGCGGGCTGAAGAAGCCGATGTCGTCGATGTCCGCCTCCGTCCCCGCCGCCATCGCGCGGATCGGCTCGCCCTTGCGGAACACGCCGTCCACCACCCGGATGTAGGCGATCACGCCGCGGTACTGGTCGAACTCCGAGTCGAAGATCAGCGCCCGCGCCGGGCCCGTCGGGTCGCCCGCCGGAGCGGGCACCCGCTTGACCAGCTCCTCCAGCACCTCCGTCACCCCTTCGCCCGTCTTGCCGCTGATGCGCAAGATCGACTCCGGCGGCTCTCCGATCAACTCGCTCACTTCGCCCGCCACCCGCTCCGGCTCCGCGCCCGGCAGGTCGAGCTTGTTCAGGCACGGGATCAGCTCCAGGCCAGATTCGACCGCCAGGTACGTGTTCGCCACCGTCTGCGCCTCCACGCCCTGGGAGGCGTCCACCACCAGCAGCGCCCCCTCGCATGCCTCGAGGGATCGCGACACCTCGTACGTGAAGTCCACGTGCCCCGGCGTGTCGATCAGGTGCAGCTGGTAGGTCTCGCCGTCGCTCGCCGTGAAGAACACCCGCACCGCCTGCGCCTTGATCGTGATCCCGCGCTCGCGCTCCAGGTCCATCGAGTCGAGCAGCTGCGCGCGCATCTCCCGCGCCGCCACCGTGTGCGTAAGCTCGAGGATGCGGTCCGCCAGCGTCGACTTGCCGTGGTCGATGTGCGCGATGATCGAGAAGTTGCGGATGTGGGACTGGTCCATGCGCTCCACAGAGTAGAGCCCCACCACGCGCAGCCCGCGGGACGCGCTAGCCTTTGATGCTCCGGCGGATCGCCAACTCGACCGCGGACTCTTCGGGGTCCAGCCGCGGCTACGCACCACGCGCAAGCGTGGTGGCCTGTCCAGGTGGTCGAGAGTGTTAAGCCGCCCAGGCGAAACACATAGTCCTGGGACGTAAGTAGTAAGCGGCGATCTAGTTGGGCGCATGCCGGGTGGGCTTCGGCTCACCCGGCCTCTGCTCGACCTTGCGGGCCTACGGGCGGCCCAGGCGAGCGCGGATCAGGCCGCTGACTTCGTGCGCCTCGGGCACGCGCATGATCAGCACCGCGCGGACGTACACGACCAGACCCGCGGCCGCCGCCGCGCCAACCGACACGATCTCCGCCGGCAGAGACCGACCCAGCAGGCGGTCGATCGCGAACCACACCGCCCACGAGACGACGCCCAGAAGCGCCGACGCGACCAGCACGCGCGCGGTGATCATCGTCGTCTGCGCGCCCTCCAGGTAGCCGTCGAAGCCCGCTTTGAGGCGTTTGAACTGAAGCGCCGTCATCACCGCGTTGGCCACCACCGTGCCGATGATCAGCCCCGCCACACCCAGGGGCTTGTACAGGCCGACACTCAGCACGATGTCCACCACGATGTTCATCGCCGCCAGACGTGTCGGGATCCACGGTCGCTGAACCGCGAAGAACGTCCTCGTCAGGAGCAGGTTCAACCCGCCGAACGGCAGACTGAACGCAAACCAGAACAGCGCCAGCGACACCAGGTCGGTCGATTTGCCGTTGAACTCGCCTCGCTGGAACAGCAGGCGGACGATCGGGGTCGGCAACGCGATCATGAACGCCGCCGCAGGGATCAGCAGCAGGTTGATCTGGCGCATGCCCGTGCCCACCGCCTGGCGCATCGAAGCCGTGTCGCGATTCGCCGCCAGACGGCTGAGCGTGGGGAACAGCACGGTCGCCACCGCCACGCTGAACATGCCCTGCGGCAGCATGTACACGCGGAACGCGTTGTCGATCGCGCGCGGCGCTTCCTTGCTCACCAGCGTGCCGAACACCGAGTTGATCAGCTGGTCGAGGTTCACGATCCCCAGCCCGATCGTCACGGGCAGCATCAGCGTGAAGACCTGCTTCACGCGCGGGTCGTGCCAGTCGATCGAGAAATCCAGGCGAAAGTCGATCCTGCGAAGCGCCGCCAAGGCCATCAGCATCTGCACGAACGTCGCGGCCAGGACCGCTATCGCATAGGCGTGGAGCTGGTTGCCGTTTTCATAGCCGCCCGGGAAGTGCGGGCGCAACACCACGAGCAGCACCAGGATCACGATGTTCCACACCGCCGGCGATATCGCCGGGATCGTGAAGTGGTCGTAGGACTGCAGCACCCCAACGAGCAGGCCGTTCAGCCCCAGGATCAAGACGACCGGGAACATGATCCGCGAGAGACCCACCGTCAGCGCCACGTTCTCCGACTTCAGGGTCGCGCCCGTGAACAGCGGCATGATCACCCCCGCCGCGAGGATGAAGAACGCCGTGATCGCGCCGAGCGCGATCAACATGATCCAGAACATCGTCGAGGCGAGCCGGAACGCCTCCCTGCGCCGCCGCTGCTGCAGCAGCTCGGTAAACACCGGCACGAACGCCGCGGACAGCGCCGCGTTGGCGAACAGCGCCGCCACGAGGTTCGGAACCTGGGAGGCGAGCGTGTACGCCGACGCCGGCCCGCGCGTGCCGAAGAAGTTCGCCGCGACGATTTCGCGCAGCAGCCCGGCGATCCGCGAGAACCCCGTCGCGATCGAGAAGATCGCCGTGTTGCGCGCCACTCGACCGCCTGTCGGCGGGGGTGGGCCGGGCGGCTCCTCGCCGGGGGCTTCTGCAGTGGCGGTCAAGGCCGCTATAGTACGGCGCGCCGCACAGGGCATCTCCTGCATGCCCGTCGGCTCTCGAATCATGGCCAACATCCACTCACAGAAGAAGCGGATCCTGCGCTCCGAGCGCGAGCGTCTGGAGAACCGCCTCTACACCTCCACCATCAAGACGTACTTCCGTCGTCTCGAGTCGCTCGTCGAGGGCGGCGACACCGACGCGGCAGCGTCCACGCACCGCGAGCTCGTGAGCACGATCGACAAGGCCGTCAAGCGCGGCGCGCTGCACAAGAACACCGGTGCGCGCAAGAAGTCCCGAGCGGCGAGGACTCTCGCCGGCTCCTCCTCCAGCTAGCTCACCGCTCAGCCGGCGATCTTCTCTATCGCGCGTTGCGCGAGCGTGTCTTCGCTGAGTCCGCCGAAGGCAGTGCGACTCGCCAGCAGCGGCGCACCCCCGCGCGAGTCCAGTTCCAGGTCCGCCATCGTCGCCAGGGCCGCGCGCAGCTTCTCGGGGTCGGTGCGCGCCACGTCCGCGACGAACCGCTCGGCCGCGCGCGCGGGCATCCGCAGGGTGCGCTTTACCTCCGCCACGGAGTCGCCGTCCTGCAGGCGCAGCGAGATCGCCAGCGCGTCGCGCAGGCGCTGGGCCATCAGGTAGATCAGCCCCGACAGGCGCTCGCCCTGCTCGCGCAGGCGCAGGTAGGAGAGCGTCGCCTCACGCCCGTCCGCCCCCACGAGGGCGTCCGCCAGGCCGTACGCGCGCCACTCCGCCGAGTGCGCCGTGCGGGCTTCGATGTCCTGCGCCGAGACCTGCCGCGGGTCGCCTTCCAGCGCCAGCTTCTCCAGCTCGCGCAGCAGCCGCTGCTGGCGCTCGCCCACCTGGGCCACCAGCGCCTTCGCCGCGGCCATGTCCAGTTCGAGACCCATGCGGGCAGCCTGCTCGCGCGCCCACTTCGCAAGCTCCCACGGCTTCACCGTCATCTGCGCCACCACCTGCCCCTTCGCGCGTTTGATCGCGTCGTGGATCGCCGCCGGCGCCTTCGCGCGGGCCTCCTCGCGCGCGAACAGCGCCACCGTCGTCTCGGGGGGCATCTGCGCGAACGCCGACGTGAGGTGCTTCTCCACGTCCGCCTGGCGCCAGCGCTCGACGCCTTCCACGATGATCACCCGCCGACCGATCGCCAGCGTCATCGCCGCCAGCGCGTCCGCCACCCCAGCGGGCGTCGCCGCGTCACCCTCCAGTAGCTCCACGCTCGAGTTGCCGCCCCCGTCGAGCCCTTCCGCCAGCGCCCGCAGCCCCGCCCGCCGCTCCGCCACCGCGCCGTGGTCGTCGCCGTGGATCAGATACGCGGGCTTCAGGTCCGCCATAGCTACCGAACCACGATGTTGACCAACTTGCCCGGCACGACGATCTCCTTGATGACTTCTTTTCCGTCGATGTGCGCGCGCACGTTGGGGGCCGCGCGGCAGAGATCCTTCAGCGTCTCCGGGCTCGCGTCCGCGCTCACCTGCACGCGGTCGCGGAGCTTGCCGTTCACCTGGCACACCAGCTCGTACACGTCGCTCTCCAGGTAGGCCTCCTCGGCCTGCGGCCACGACTGCTCCCACACCCGCTCGCCCGTCAGCAGGTCGTACACGTCCGCGCACACGTGCGGCGCGAACGGGAACAGCAACGAAGCGGCCGTGCCGAGCGCGAAGGTCATCGTCTCGTCGTCCACCGAGTCGCGCAGCCGCGAGCAGTCGTTCAGCAGCTCCATCACCGCCGCGATCGCCGTGTTGAAAGCGAAGCGCCGCAGATCGCCGCTCACCTTGTCAATCGCCCAGTGCGCCTTGCGCACCAGCAGCAGATCGTCCCCCTCCGTCCCCTCGGGCGAGGGCAGGCCGGCGGCGGGACCGTCGCGGCGCTCGGCCGTCTCCGCCGCCATCCGCCACAGCCGCGACAGGAAGCGGTGCACACCCTCCACCCCGTCGTCTGACCAGTCCGCGTCCTGATCGGGCGGGCCGACGAACAGGATGTAGCAGCGCGCTGTGTCCGCGCCCACGCGCTCGATGATCGACGCGGGCGAAACCACGTTGCCCTTCGACTTGCTCATCTTCGCGCCGTCCTTCGTCACCATCCCCTGCGTGAACAGCGCCTGGAAGGGCTCCTGGAAGTCGAGGTGGCCGAGGTCCGCCAGCGCCTTGGTGAAGAAGCGCGCGTACATCAGGTGCAGGATCGCGTGCTCCACCCCGCCGATGTACTGGTCCACCGGCATCCACTCGCGCAGCGCAGCCGGGTCCCACGCCGCGCGGTCGTTGCCCGCGTCGCAGTAGCGCAGGAAGTACCACGAGGAGTCCACGAACGTGTCCATCGTGTCCGTCTCTCGGCGCGCCGCGCCGCCACAGTTCGGACACTTCGAGTTCACCCACTCCTCCGCCGCCGCCAGCGGCGAGCGGCCCTTCGGCTTGTAGTCCTCGACATCGGGGAGCTCAACCGGCAGCTGGTCCTCCGGGACCGGCACCATCCCGCAGCTCTCGCAGTACACGATCGGGATCGGGCAGCCCCAGTAGCGCTGCCTGGAGACCAGCCAGTCGCGCAGGCGGTAGTTCACCGACGCGTGCCCCTTGCCCTCGCGATCGAGCCACTCGACGATCGCACCGAGCGCCTCGCGGTTGCCCATGCCATCGAACTGCGGATCGGAGCCAACGAGCACGCCGTCGCCCGTGTACGGCAGGCTCTCGCCGTCAGCGTGCTGGGCATCGCCGTCCTTCGGCGCGATCACCTGGCGGATCGGCAGGTCGAACGCCTTCGCGAACGCGTGGTCGCGCTCGTCGTGGGCGGGCACCGCCATGATCGCCCCCGTGCCGTACTCCATCAGCACGTAGTCCGCCACGTACATCGGGATCTGCTCGCCGTTCACCGGGTTCGTCACCGTCCGTCCCAGCGCCACGCCCGTCTTCGGCTTCTCCGCGTTGCCGCGCTCCTCGTTCGTCTCCGTCAGCGCGTGGTTCACGTAGTCGCGCACCGCCTGCTCGTTTGGCGTTCCCTGCACGAGGCGCACAACGTCGGGGTGCTCCGGCGCCATCACGAAGAACGTCGCCCCGAACAGCGTGTCCGGGCG
>CAZPQW010000009.1:0-124458 GCA_964588985.1 uncultured Solirubrobacteraceae bacterium | reverse complement strand
CTGACCGCGGCCGAGACCGGCCACCTCGTGTTCGCGACCCTGCACACGCAGGACGCGGCGCAGACGATCGACCGCATCATCGACGTGTTCCCCGCCCACCAGCAGGGCCAGGTGCGCGTGCAGCTGTCGGTCGCGCTGCAGGGCATCATGACCCAGCAGCTGCTGCCGACCGCCGACGGCTCCGGCCGCGTGGCGGCGTGCGAGGTGCTCGTGCCGAACCCCGCGATCCGCAACCTGATCCGCGAGGGCAAGACCCACCAGATCTACTCCGTGTTGCAGACCAGCTCCGCGGCGGGGATGCAGACGATGGACACCGCGCTCTCGGGGCTCGTGCGCCAGGGCAAGATCACCCAGAAGCTCGCCGAAGCGCGCTCCTCGACGCCGGAGGAGCTGAGGCGACTGCTCGGCGCCAACACGCTCGCGGCGGCGTAGGGATCGCGCGATGAGCACGTACGTCTTCAAGGCCATCGACGTCGCGGGCGTCAAGGCTCGCGGCGAGGTCGAGGCGGAGTCCAAGCAGGCCGTCTCAGACCAGCTCAAGCAGCGCGGCCTGATCGTCCTCGACATCTCCGACAAGCGCGGCTCGGCGAACATCGAGATCGGCGTCAAGCGCGTAAAGCCGGCCGAGCTCGCGATATTCTCGCGTCAGCTCTCGACGATGATCTCCTCCGGCATGAGCATCCTGCGGGCGCTGTACGTGCTCGAGGAGCAGACGGAGAGCAAATACCTCAAAGAAACGATCGTCGCGGTGCGCAAGGACGTCGAGGCGGGCCTCTCGCTGAGCGACTCGATGGCGCGCCACCCGAAGGTGTTCAACCCGCTGTTCGTCGCGATGACGGAGGCGGGGGAGATGGGAGGCGTGCTCGAGGACGCGCTCATCCGCGTCGCCGACCAGCTGCAGAAGGACGCGGCGCTGCGCCGCCAGATCAAATCCGCGATGGTCTACCCGGTCCTCGTGATCATCTTCGCCGTCGGCGTGATGATGGCTCTCGTCGCGTTCCTCGTCCCGGTGTTCGTGGGCGTGTTCAAGCAGTTCGGCGGCGAACTTCCCAAGTTGACGCAGGTGTCGGTGTTCCTGTCGGAAATGGTCACCGGCTACTGGTGGGCGATGTTCGGCTCCGCCGCCCTGATCATGCTCACGTTCACGAAGTGGAAGAAAACCTCATGGGGACGGCGCCAGTGGGATCACTTCCGCCTGCACGTGCCCGCGAAGATCGGCACGATCGTCCAGCAGGTGGCCGTGGCGCGCTGGTCGCGCACACTCGCCTCGCTCACCGGCGCGGGCGTGCCGCTGCTGCAGGCCCTGGAGATCACCGGCCGCACGGGCGGCAACGTCGCGGTCGAGGAAGCGATGGACGGCGTGATCGCATCGGTCAAGCGCGGAGGCACGATCGCCGCGCCGCTCGCCGCCGCACCGCTGTTCCCCGCGATGGTCACCCACATGGTCGGCGTCGGCGAGGAGACCGGCGCCCTGGACCAGATGCTCGACCGGGTGGCGGAGTTCTACGAGGAACAGGTCGAAGCGTCGGTCAAGGCGCTCACGTCGATCCTCGAGCCGATCATGATCGTCGTGATCGGCGGCATCGTCGGGTTCATCGTCATCTCGATGTACCTGCCGCTATTTGAAGTTTATAACCACATCGGTTAGTCGAGATCCGGCGGCTCGCGCGTCACGCGCAGCTTGCCGTCGCTGACCGACAGCGAGCCGTGGCCGTCGAGGAGGTCGAGGAGCTCGGCTCCGGCGAGCTCGCGACGCCAGCCTCTGAGGGTGCGCACGTCGGCCTCGTCTCTGCCCGCGCGGTTGGCCGCGACAATCGCCTGCAGGTCCGCACGCGAGGCCAGCAGCTCGTAGGCGAGCCCCGCCTCACGGGCCCTTGCGCGCAGGAGCGCCTCGGCGAGCGCCACGAGCGGCGCGTCGTCCTGTCTTGGCGTGGGCGGACGAGAGCCCTGCGGCGGCGGATCGGGGACACGGTTCGCGCCGCGCTCGATCGCCTGCAGCAGGTCGTCGGCGCGTCTGCCCGAGCCGTTCGCTCCGACGCCGCGGATCTTCTCAAGCTCTCCTCGCGAGGACGGTTTGCGCCTCGCGATCTCCACCAGCGCGGCGTCGCCGAGCACGCTCTGGACGGGCCGGTTCTGGCGCTCGGCGGTCTGCTCGCGCCACTCCACCAGCTCGCGCGCGATCGGGCGCGCCGAGGAGCTAAGACCGCCGATCCGCGGCAGGCGCGCGAAGATCGTCTCGGGCACCCGCTCGTCGCTTGACTTCGCGAGTGGCCCGCACTCCTCGCGCGCCCACTCCAGGCGTCCGCTCGCGGTCAGGCGTTGTTCGATCTCGCGCGCCAGCTCGAGCAGGTGAACCACGTCCTCGCGTGCGTAGGCGAGCTGCTCGCGCGAGAGCGGACGCGCGTCCCAGCGCGTGAAGCTCGCGGTCTTCGCCACCCGCAGGTCGAGGATGTCGGTCAGCAGCGAGTCGTAGGAGCTCTGCGCGCCGAGGCCCGCGAAGCCGGCGGCGACCTGCGTGTCGAACACGTTCGTCACCTCCGTCTGGAGGTGCCTGCGGATCAGCGCGATGTCCTGGCGGCCCGCGTGCACGACCACCTGGATCGCCGGATCGGCGAGCACGTCGGCGAGCGGCGAGCCGTCTAGGCCCTCGGCGAGCGGATCGACGATCAGGATTCGCTCGCCCTCCACGGTGCCCTCGGGGATCGCGAGCTGGACGAGGCACAGCAGCGTCCGGTAGCGACCCTCGCCCATGAACTCCGTGTCGAGCGCAAGGCAGCCAGCCTTGCGCGCGCCGTCAGCGAGCGTGCGCAGCAGCTCGGTCTGCGTGTCGGGCTCGCTCACGGCGCGACTCCCGGCAGCCGATACAGCAGCCCGTTCTTGCCCAGCCCCGCTTCCCGCGAGACGTCCGTCGCGTGAGCGCGCACCCACTTCACAGGCGCGGCGCACGCGGGGTTGGTGCTCGTGGCGACCCGGCCGCAGAACGTGTTCAGGAAGGCGTAGCGCACCTGGCCTTCGGCCGCGAGCTGCTGCAGCTTGGAGATCGAGGTGAACACGCGCCCGCTGTAGCTTGTCAGCACCAGGACCGGACGCGCGTCCTGGACGATCAGTGACCCGATCGCGGTGGCCGACTCCGCCGCGACCTCGTAACGCGCGCCATCCTGATGGGCGCGCAGGTACGCGCTCAGCGGACGCTGCTGTTCGCTCGGCAGTGCACCGACGTAGCCGGCGTCCGTCACGTGGGTTTCGATCGCCGTCACGTCGGCCCCGAAGGGAACCGCGAGGATCGCCACGAGCGTCAGGATCGTCGCGCCCGCGGCGGCGAGCGATGCCCGTCGGGGAGAGGGAGAGCCGGGGAAGCGCGCGAGCGCCGCCGACGCGATCGCGCCGAGCGCGCCCAGCAGCGCCACCCACCACGTGGCGGGCGTTCCGTACATCAACCGCTCGGAGTAGAACACGGCGATCGCGAGCGACGCCGCGAGAATCGCCAGTCTGAGCGCGCTCTCCCTGCGATTGGAGACCTGCGCGCACGCCCACGCCACGCCGATCCCGAACATGGCGGCAACCGCCGGGGTGAAGCCCTCCACGTAGCGCGGGTGCAGCCGCGCCATGTGGCTGAACAGCGCGATCCCCGTGAGCATCCACAGCCCGATGCCGACGGCGACCGCGCGGCGCATGCGCGCGCGACCCTCGCGGGCGGAAGCCTCCGCCTCGGTGGTCTCGGACTCCGCGCTCTCGGTTCGCAGCAGCCCCCACAGCAGCGCAGGCACGCCGAGCAGCAGCGCGAGCAGCACCTCCATCCCCAGGCGCTCGCCCGAAAGCGGGCCGATCCGCGAGAGCAGGCGCGTGGGGGAGCCGGGCACGATCGGGATGTGGTCGCGCTCGGACTGCGTCGCCTCGGGATAGGTGTGGCCCGGCTGGTAGACGGTGAACTGCGGTTCCGGCGATTTGCCGCCGAGCCGGTCGGTGCCGTTGAACACGAACGCCGCGTTCCACGCGCTGCCGTTCGTCGACCCGATCGCGAACGGGCGGTCGTGCGCCGGCGCGATCAGCGTCGCGGTCAGCCACGACAGCGCCACCGCCACGTACACGACGCCCGCGAGCGACAGCCGCGCAAGGCGTCGCACACGCGTGCCGGGGAGTCCGAGGTACGCGAACGCGGCAAGCCCCGGCAGGGCGATCAGAGACTCGAGCAGCTTCACGTTGAACGCCAGCCCCAGCGCCGCGGCGCCGAGCAGCAGCCACAGCCGTCGGCCGCTCTCGGCGGCGCGCACCAGCGCCAGCAGCGCGAGCACGAGCGTGAGCATCATCACCGCGTCCATCGTGTCGCTGCGTGAGGTGATCACCTCGATCGGCAGCACCGCGAGGGCGACCGCGGCGGCAATGCCCGCGGTGGCGCTCCACATGCGGCGCACCGCCACGTAGATCAACGGCACCGAGGCGATCCCCGCGAACGCCTCGGGCAGCTTCAGTGTCGTCGAGCTGAACCCGAGCAGCTTCACGCTCACGACCTGCAGCCACAGGTCGATCGGGGGCTTGTCGATCGACACGCTGGCGCCCGGCTCGAACGCCCCGAAGAAGAAGTTGTGCCACGACAGCGACATGCTGCGCACCGCCGCGTCGTAGAACGGGTCCGGCGAGACCCTGCTCAGATACAGCAGTCTCAGCACCGCCCCGCCGAGCGTGATCGCCGCCACGGCGACCCACTCGCCGCGTCTGCCCGGTCTTCTCATGCCGGGAACGCTAGTCTCATCGCACGATGGCCAGCGACATCAACAGCGAGAGCGCCGAGGGCGAGGCCCGGCCCGAGGAGTCCCATGAGCCGCGGGAGTGTATGCCCTGCCGCGGCAGCGGACAGGTGATCTCGAACCTCGGCGGCACCCCCAACAACATCGCCTGCCCCTGGTGCGGCGGTGGCGGAGTGCGCGTGCCCGACACCGACGCCCAGGCGCATTGGCCGGCCAACGAGGTTCCGCCAGCACCGGCGGACGAGGCGACGGCCGCGAAAGCGCCCGCCGATCCGGTGCCTGCCTCCTAGCGCTGCACGAGGGCACGCCGGTCGGCTCGGGGTTCACCTCGTTGGCGGATGAATGTGTCCAGAGTTTCTTGCAGCTGTAAAGCCTGTCCGCAGCGGAGTCGATGCACCGCCTGACAAGGCCAGTACCGAGGTGCCAAGGCAAGCATCCGAAAGGTGCGTAGCAAAGCCGGCGGCTCTCGAACAAGGGGGACGCATCGCCGCTTGAGGCGATTACCGAGGGCTGGCGCCCATGAAGGCGATCCTAGGAGGATCACAATGTTGTATCGACTGCGCCAGCGCTCGACCGATGAGGGTGGTTTTACCCTGATCGAGCTCTTGGTCGTCATCCTGATCATCGGCATCCTGGCCGCTATCGCTATCCCGTCGTTCCTGAACCAGAAGGGCAAGGCGTACGACGCTTCGGCGAAGGAGCTTGCACGTACGGCTCAGACCACGGCGGAGACGATCGCCACCGACAACAACGGCGAATACACGAAAGTGACGCCTGCGGAACTCAAAGCATATGAGTCGACGATTCAGACCGCTGCGGGTAACGGTGCGTACATCAGCTCGACGACTCCCGCCGCAACCTCGTACACCGTGGTCGCGACGGCCGCCAACACCGGCGACGAATTCATCATCAGCAGGAGCGCGGAAGGTGTCATCACGCGTACCTGCAAATCCGCCACGACCGGTTGCAGCGGAGGAAAATCCGGAAGCTGGTAATCGGCATCTGAGCTCTGCATCGGGCAGGGCTCAGCATCGAAGAAGAGGGGCGGCCCACGGGGCCGCCCCTCTTTTTTCGTTAATACGCAGCCGGCTAAAATCCGCTCCCGACTATAAAGAACTCCATGGTCGCTGCCGATAGGTGGGTGTGATCCCTCGGCTTCAGCAAAGCGCGCGCGACGATCAGGGTTTTACCCTCGTCGAGCTCCTCGTCGTGATCTTGATCATCGGCATCCTGGCCGCGATCGCGATCCCGGTCTTCCTGAACCAGAAGGGCAAGGCGTACGACTCCTCCGCGAAGGAAATGGCGCGCACCGGCTCGCTCGCCGCCGAGACCTTCTCGACCGACCACAACGGTCTCTACACCGGCATCGAACCCAAAATCCTGCGCGAATACGAGTCGGCGATTCAGATCGCCGCCGGCGGCAACAACGCCTACCTGAGCGTGGCCAAAGAACAGGAATCAGGCAAGGGCTACGTGATCACCGCGGTCGCCCCGGGAGGCAGCGGGGACACGTTCACCGTCACGCGCAACGAAAAAGGCGAAGTGTCGCGCACGTGCAAAGCCGAATCGAGCAACAAAGGCGGCTGTGCGACCGGCAGCTGGTAGCTCCGCCGTGCACCGTCTGGGCACCTGATCATGGTGGAGGCAGCGACATTCGCGGGACTGTTCGGGGCGATCTTCGGGTCGTTCCTCAACGTCGTCGCCTACCGCCTTCCGCGCCACGAGTCGCTTGTCACACCGGCCTCGCACTGCCCTCGCTGCGCCACCCCGGTCAAGCCCTACGACAACATCCCAGTCCTCTCGTGGCTGTTGCTGCGCGGACACTGCCGCGGCTGCGGCGAGCCGATCTCGGCCCGCTACCCACTGGTAGAGGCGCTCACCGCCGCGCTGTGTGTCGGAGCCGTGTTGAGCCACGAATCGGCCGCGGGGATCGCCCTTGCCATCGTGCTGATCCTGCTGGTGGTGCCGGCCGCGCTGATCGATCTCGAGCACCGCATCATCCCCAACCGCATCACCGCGCTCGGCGCTGTCCTGGCGCTCGGCATCGGGCTGGCGCTGGACCCGAGCGGGGAGCCTGAACGGCTGATCGCCGGCGCGGGCGCCGGCGGGTTCCTGCTACTCGCGGCGCTTGCCTACCCGGGCGGAATGGGCATGGGCGATGTGAAGCTCGCGGGGATGATGGGTCTGTTCCTGGGCGCGGCGGTGGCGCCGGCGATTCTGATCGCACTGGTCAGCGGCGTTCTGCTCGGCGTCGTGGTGATAGCTCGCAAGGGCGCGCATGAGGGCCGCAAGACGGCGGTTCCCTTCGGTCCCTTTCTCGCGCTTGGCGCGTTGAGCGCGATCTTCGCAGGGCAGCAGCTGATCGATTTCTACGTCAATCACTTCGTTCACTAAAGCGCCGAGGCGTTGACGCCGATACCTCTCCTGCGGACGATCCGCACTCCGCTCGAAGCGCCCCACTGACCATGCAACTCCCCTCACGAATCCCAACCCCGAGCATCAAGCTCAACATGAAGATCGGCCGCCGCGCCGGCGCCGACATCGTTGGGCTGGACATTCAGCCGGGATTCGTCGCGGCGGTCAAGGCCAGGATCAACGGCTCGATCCTCGTCGAGCACGCGGCCGCGACGACACTGCCGGCCGACGTGGTGCGCGACGGCGAAGTGATGGACCAGGATGTGCTCAGCGAGGCGCTGCGCGAGCTGTTCGGCGAGAGCAAGCTGAACAAGCGCGTGCGTGTCGGTGTGGCCAACCAGCGCACCGTGCTGCGCACACTCGAACTTCCCCCGGTCAGCGACCCGAAGGAACTCGCCGCGGCCGTCACCTTCCAGGCGCAGGACCAGGTGCCGATGCCGCTGAGCAACGCCGTGCTCGACTTCCACCCGCTCGGCGTCGTCGACACGCCCGCCGGCCCGCGCCAGCGCGTGGTGCTCGTGGCCGCTCAGCGTGACATGGTCGAACGGCTGCTCGCGGCGGTTCGACGCGCGGGCCTGACTCCCGAAGGCGTCGACCTGTCTGCCTTCGCGCTGATCCGCTCCCTTTACCGGGCAGACCCCGAGCAGTCCGCGCGGGTGCTCTACCTGAACGTCGACGGCCTGACCAACCTGGCGATCGCGGAGGGGAAGGTCTGCCACTTCACCCGTGTGGTCGGCAGCGGCCTCGAGGGCATGGCCGGCGAGCTGGCCGAGCGCCGCGGAATCGCACTCACAGAGGCACGCGAGCTGCTCGCGGGCGCCGACCTCACCGTCCCCGCGCCCACACCGATGCCCGTCGTGCAGGAGCCCGTCGAGGCGCCCGCCGAGCCGCAGGCCGAGCACGAGGGCGTGGCCGGAGAGCTCGGCGAGGAGGAGCACGTCGAGACGCCGGAGGAGAGCGGCGAGCAGGACTACCAGAGCTTTGCCGTCGAGCCGCAGGCCGCGTCGGACTCCGAGGTCGCGACGGTGCTCGAGGGCGGCATCCGCGAGATCTCCGGCGAGGTCCGCAACTCACTCGACTTCCACCGCTCCCAGGACGGCGGCGGCGACGTCTCGCACGTCGTGCTCAGCGGCTCCGCACAGGACATCCCCGGATTCGCCGAGGCGCTGCAGGCGTCCCTCGGGCTGGAGGTGCGCGGCGAGACGATCGGGCTGACCGACGAGCACTCAGCCGACCACGTCTCCGCCCACCGGCTGGCCGTCGCAACCGGCCTGGCGACGTCGGAGGCGCCGCAATGAAGGCCGTAAACCTGATCCCGACAGCACAGCGCGAGGGGGCGTCAGTCGGCGCCGGGCGCTCCGAAGGCGGCGCCTACGCACTGCTCGGACTGCTGGCCGGCGTTGCCCTGCTCGCCCTGCTCTACGGGAAAGCCAATCACGATCTGTCCAGCCGTCGCGCGCAGGCCGCGTCTCTCACCGCACAGGCGCAGAGCGCACAGTCGCAGGCGAGCCAGCTCGCTTCCTACACCAGCTTCGTGTCGCTGCGCGACGCGCGCGTACAGGCCGTCGACACGCTCGTCGCGTCCCGCTTCGACTGGGCGCACGTCTTCCACGAATTCGGCCGCACGGTCCCCGCCGGAGTGTCTTTCTCCTCGCTCGCCGGCACGATCGGCTCGGCGTCCGCCACGGTCGCCACGAAGGTCACCGCGTCAGGCACACCGGCCAGCGCCGCGACTCCCGTCGCCTCGGCGACGCCTCCCGGCAGCGTCCCCACCTTCACCCTCGCCGGCTGCGCCGTCAGCCAGGCGACGGTCGCGCAGATGCTCCAGCGTCTGCGTCTGATCGACGGCGTAAGCGAAGTCTCGCTGCAGAGCTCGACGGCTTCCGGCAGCTCCGCCGGCGGCTCCTCCGGCGGTGGCGCCGGCGGTGGATGCACGGGTCACGACCCGTCCTTCTCGGTGACGATCACGTTCGCCGGGATGCCGACTCCCACCGCCCACACAACTTCGACGAGCACGGTCGCAGACGGCTCGAGCAGCTCATCGTCAACCACCACCTCGGGGAGCGCACTGCGATGACCGGCCGTGACCGCATGGTCCTGATGGCAGTGATCGTCGTCGCGATCCTCGGCGCCGGATGGGTGCTCGTGGTCTCGCCCGAGCGCAACAAGGCGAACAGCATCGGCGCCGAAGTGACGACCGCCCAGGCGTCGCTGACGACGGCCGAAGGCGAACTCTCCAAGGCGCGCGCGGCGCAGTCGCAATACGCGGCCGCGTACAGCTCGATCGTGAGCCTCGGCAAAGCCGTCCCCGCCAGCAAGGAAGTGCCGTCCCTGATCGTGCAGCTCGCTCGCGCCAGCGAACAGAAGAACGTGTTCTTCTCCTCGATCTCAAGCACCAGCACGACCGGTGCCGCGAGCACGTCCGCGACCGCCGCGACGGCCGCCGCTGGCTTCACCGCGATGCCGTTCTCGTTCGTCTTCGACGGAAGCTTCTTCGACCTGGAAAAGCTGATGCGCAAGCTCACGAGCTTCACCACGCGCACCGCATCCGGCGCGCTGTCGGTCAACGGGCGCCTGCTGACGATCCAGAGCGTGAACCTCACCCCGTCCCACACGGAAGCCGTCGGCTCGGGCTCGAAGGCGAGCAGCGAACTCACGGGAACCGTCACGGCGAGCGCCTACGTGCTCCCCGGAGGCCAGTCGGTCACCGGATCGAGCCCGGTCCCCGGCGCCGGCACCCCGACCTCTTCGACCACAGGAGCCGCGAGCTCCCCGACCGCTCCGGCGACCGTCTCGGTGACCCCATGACCGACTTCCTGAACGCACTGAAGACGGACCTCTCAGACCGGCGTCTGCTGCCCGTCGTGGCGCTTGTGGCGGTGGCGCTGCTCGCCGCGGTCGCATACGTGGTCATCGGCGGCGGCTCGAGCTCCTCGACGCCCGCCTCGACGGTCGCTCCGGTCACCGCGAGCGTCCCCGGCTCGAAACTCGCCATCAGCCAGGCGAGCACCGAAAAGCCCGTCGCGGAGACGACCGAAGGCACGAGCGCCCAGCACGGCGGAGTCGCTCGTGACCCCTTCGTAGCGCTGCCCTCGCCCGCGACCAAGACCACCACCACGGCCGCTCCCGCGACCGGCACGGGTTCGACGCCCTCTTCGGGAACGACGACGACGTCCAAAGAAACGACGCCTTCGAAATCGACGAAGCCCGCCAAGCCGAAGACCGTCTACCACGTGGCGGTGCTGTTCGGCGCGATCCCCCTCGGAACGGACCCGCAGACGGCGGTGCTGACCCCGTATGAGAACCTCAAGCTGCTCACGCCGCTGCCGTCCGCGAAGCTGCCGCTGATCGTCTACCGGGGCGTCATCGCCGGCGGGCACAGCGCGACCTTCACGGTCGTCGGCGAAGTGATCCTGCGCGGCGCCGCGAGCTGTCTGCCGAACGCCTCGCAGTGCGAAGCGATCGACCTCAAGCCCGGCCAGAGCGAGCAGCTGGAAGTCCTGCCCACGACCGGCGGCGCGCCGGTGCTCTACGAACTGAAGCTCGTCACGATCGCGTCGAGCAAAGCCAAAACGGGCTCGGTCAAGAGCCTGCTCGGCGGGGTCTCCAAGGCCGGTCGCGAAGTGCTCAGGAGCGCCGGCCTGGTGGCGATCCCCTACCTGCACTACTCCTCGCGGATGGGTGTGCTGGCGTTCGCCAGCCACCACGCCTCCGCGGCCCGCGCGCACGGCGCACGGCGCTTCGACTCAAGCCGCTGAGCGCCCAGCAAATAAGCTAGGGGCGATGACGCTCCGTCTGATCACCGCCGGCGAGTCGCACGGCCCCGGCCTCACATGCATCGTCGAGGGCCTGCCGGCAGGCCTGGCGCTGGCCGAGGAGGAGATCAACGGCGACATGGCGCGCCGCCAGCTCGGCCACGGCCGCGGCGGGCGCATGAAGATCGAGCGCGACAGCGCGGCGATCACCGCAGGAGTGCGCCACGGGCGCACGCTCGGCGGGCCGATCGCGCTGCAGGTGGCCAACCGCGACTACGCCAACTGGGAGGAGCGGATGAACCCGTGGCCGGTCGACGAGCCGGTGCCCGAGGTGCACCTGCCGCGTCCCGGGCACGCCGATCTGGTGGGCACGCAGAAGTACAAGCAGACCGATGTGCGCAACATCCTCGAGCGGGCCTCCGCGCGGGAGACGGCGGCCCGAGTGGCCGGTGGGGCGCTGTGCAAGGCGTTCCTGCGCGCGCTCGGCGTGGAGGTCTACTCGCACGTCATCCAGATCGCCTCCGTGCACGCACCGCCCAGCGAGCGCGAGCTCCTCGCGGCGGACTTCGCGGACGTCGACGGCTCGCCCGTGCGCTGCCTGGACGCGGACGCGTCCAAGGCGATGGTGCGCGAGATCGACAGGCTGCGCAAGGCGAACGAGTCGCTCGGGGGCGTGTTCGAGGTGCGGGCGTTCGGGCTCGTGCCGGGGCTCGGCTCGCACGTCTCCTGGGAGGAGCGCCTGGACGGTCGCCTGGCGATGGCGATCTGCTCGATCCAGGCGATGAAGGGCGTGTCGATCGGCGACGCGTTCACGGTGGCGGGCCTCCCGGGCTCCCAGGCACACGACGAGATCTTCTTCTCACCCGAGCGCGGCTACTACCGCGAGAGCAACCACTGCGGTGGCCTCGAGGGCGGCATGACGACCGGCGACCCGCTCGTGGTCCGCGGCGCGATGAAGCCGCTGCCGACGCTCACCAAGCCGCTGCGGTCGGTCGACACGGCCACGCACGAGCCGGCGCAGGCGCTGCGCGAGCGCACCGACTCGTGCACGGTGCCGGCCGCGGGCGTCGTCGGCGAGGCGATGGTCGCGCTGGTGCTCGCGGACGCATACCGGCGCAAGTTCGGGGGCGACCACATCGACGACGTCCGTGACGCGGTGCAGGCCTATGAACAGCGGATCGGATGGCATTCGTCCTAATCGGCTTCATGGGGGCCGGCAAGACGACCGTGGCCAGGGAACTGGCGGCCGCCGCGGGCGTCCGCGCGATCGATAGCGACGCGTTGCTCGAGGAGCGCCTCGGCCATCCGGTGGCGCGCGAGTTTGCGCTCCACGGCGAGGCGGCGTTTCGCGCACAGGAGGAGGAGCTCGTGTGCGAGGTGCTGGCTCGCGCGGGGCGTGGGGAGGTGGTCGCGCTCGGAGGCGGCAGCGTCACATCGGAGCGGGTGCGCGAGGCGCTCGCCGGACACGTGACGGTGCTTCTGGACGTCGACCCGGCGACCGCGTGGGAGCGTGTGCACGCCACACCCGGCGGCGCTGCGCGACCGCTGGCGCGCGACCGCGACTACTTCGAACGGCTGCACGCGGAGCGCAGCGACCTGTACGAGGATCTCGCCGACGCGATCCTCGGCGACCTGCCGAGCGGGGCGGCGGCGCACACGCTGCCCGGCCTCGACGCGCTCGCGGCGGCGCCCAGCGGGGCGCGGCTGCTGTGGGCCAGCTCGAAGTCGGGGGAATACCCGGTGCTCGTCGCGCGCGGCCTGCTCGATCAGCTCGCGCGCTCCTCAGCGCTTTGGCCACTGGACCGCTCGAGCTCGCGGTCGTTCTGCGTGAGCGACGAGACGGTCGCGGGGCTGTATGGGGATCGGCTCGGGGATCTCGCGGGGACGGTCGCGATCCCGGCCGGGGAGGAGTCCAAGACGCTCGCGAGCGCCGAGCGCGTGTGGCACGAGCTGGTCGCGGGCGGCATGACGCGCGCCGATCACGTGGTGGCGCTAGGCGGTGGCGTGGTGGGCGATCTCGCGGGGTTCTGCGCCGGCACCTATCAGCGCGGCGTGCCGGTGGTGCAGGTACCGACCACGCTCGTCGCGCAGGTCGACTCCGCCTATGGCGGCAAGACCGGGGTGGACCTGCCGGAGGCGAAGAACTACGTCGGCGTCTACCACCAGCCCGCCGGGGTGCTCGTCGACCCCGGCGCGCTCGACACGCTTCCCAGGGAGGAGCTGTCGGCGGGCTGGGTCGAGGTGCTGAAGACCGCGTTGATCGCGGGCGGGCGCCTGTGGGAGGACGTGGCGGGCGGGGCAGACGTGGACGAGCGCACGATCCTCGCGTGCGCACGGACGAAGCTGGCGGTGGTGGCGAAGGACGAGCGCGACGGCGGGCGCCGCCAGGTCCTCAACCTCGGGCACACGATCGGGCACGCGATCGAGACAGCGAGCGGCTACGCGCGCTATCGCCACGGCGAGGCTGTCGGCCTCGGGCTGCTGGCGGCGCTGTCGCTGTCGGGGCTGCCAGAGCTGCGCGAGCAGGTGCGCGAGCTGCTGATCGGGCACGACCTGCCGGTGGCCTTGTCCGATGTCTCGGTCGAGGACGTGATCGCGGCGACCGCGCGCGACAAGAAGCGCGTGGGCGCGAGCGTGCCGTTCGTGCTGGTGGACGCGCCCGGCGAGGTCGCGCACGGACGCGAGGTCGCCGACGCGGACGTGCGGGCGGCGGTCGCGGAGCTTGCCGCATGAGCGCCGCTCGCCACCGCATCGAGGTTATGCACGGGGTCAACCTCGACCAGCTCGGCAACCGCAACCCGCTGCTGTACGGGACGCTCACGCTCGCTCAGCTCGAGCAGCGGATCGAGCGCGAGGCGGCGGCGCTTGAGATGAGCACGGGCTTCTTCCACAGCAACCACGAGGGCGCGTTCGTCGAGCACCTGCACTCGCTGCGCGGCGGCGAAGCGGATGCGATCCTGATCAACGCCGGCTCCTGGACGCACTACGCGTGGGCGATCCGCGACGCGCTCGAGATCGCCGAGCTGCCCGCCCTGGAGATACACATCTCAGACGTCCAGAACCGCGAGCAGTGGCGCCGCTTCTCGGTGTTCGACGAGCTGTGTTTCGCGACCATCTCGGGCCGCGGCTTCGACGGCTACAGCGACGCGCTCGCACAGCTACGCGAGCATCTCGACGGGGACGCGGCATGAGCGTCGGTCCCGAGCGTGTCGAACGCCTAGCGGGCGAGCTTGGCGATCTCGGGGTGGACGCGCTGCTGGTGCAATCGCTCGTCGACGTGCGCTATCTGACCGGCTTCACCGGCAGTAACGGGCTTGCGCTTGTGCTCGCACCGAGCCTCGCCGCGGAGTTGGGCCCGCACCGCTTCTACACCGACTTCCGCTACACCACCCAGTCTGCTGAGCAGGTCCCTGCGTCGTTCGCGCGCGAGATCGTCACCGGTGAGCTGGGAGAGGCGGTGGCGGCGACGCTCGCCGGACACGCGGGCAGGCTTGGGTTCGACGACGCGAGCGTGACGGTCAAGGCGCACGCGCGCCTGGGGGAGCTGCTGGGGGAGGGCTGGGAGCTCGTGGGGTGCGCGTCCGCGGTGCAGCGGCTGCGCGCGGTCAAGGAGCCGGGCGAGATCGCACGGATCCGCGCGGCGAGCGAGCTCGCCGACGAGGCTCTGCGCGGCGTGCTCGAGATTGGGCTGACGGGACGTAGCGAGCGCGACGTGGCGATCGAACTCGAGCTGCGCATGCGTCGCCTCGGCGCCGAGGCGCCGAGCTTCACCTCGATCGTCGCGGCGGGCGCGCATGGCGCGCTTCCACACGCCGAGCCACGCGCGGAGGAGATCCCCCGCGACGTGCTCGTGACGATCGACTGGGGCGCGCAGCTCGACGGCTACTGCTCGGACTGCACCCGCACGTACGCCACAGGCGAGGGGATCTCAGCGCTCGCGCAGGAGGTCTACGGGATCGTGCTGGACGCTCAGGAACAGAGCCTCGCGGCGGTCGCCGCCGGGCTCAGCGGACGCGACCTCGACGCGGTGGCGCGCCAGGTGATCGAGCAGGCCGGCCACGGCGAGCACTTCGGTCACGGCCTCGGGCACGGCGTCGGCCTCGAGATCCACGAGGCGCCGAGGCTCTCGCGGACGGCCTCGGAGGAGCCGCTGGTGATCGGCAACGTCGTGACGGTCGAGCCCGGCATATACCTGCCCGGCGAGCTCGGGGTGCGGATCGAGGACCTGGCGGTCGTGGGCGAGCTGGGCCCGGACGTCCTGACCGGGCTGTCGAAGGAGCTGACGGTCGTCTCCTGAAGCTACCGCGCGGGCATCGAGATCCACGTCGGATCTGGTTGCGTGCTGCGCGTCCGGCGCCGGCGCCCGGGGCCGAACAGTCGAGCGGCCAGCGCTCCCGCCAGGGGCAGCGACCAGGCAAGGAAGAAGGTCGACTGGACATCGGGGGAGACGTGCGCCGGCAGCCACTGGAAGCTGATCCAGGCGAGCGTCGTGATCGCCAGCGCGAGCACCGGCGGGCGGGACCTGTGCGCCGAGACCTCCCAGGCGAGCAGCGCAAGCGCGAACGGCAGCATGTAGTAGGAGATGTCCCACGGATCGAGCACGCAGCGCAGCAGAAGCAGCAGCGCGAGCAGCCGCAGCGAGACGTTCTCCACGCGCCGTCGTCGCAGCCAGGCCAGCAGCGTGAGCGGCAGGGCCAGCAGGACGATCAGCGGGTGAGCGACGCCGCTCAGCCACGCGGGGGAGAGACGCCATTCGGGGCGGGTGCTCAGAGGCGCGTCCGCGGGCACGCTTCGCGCCGCCCCGCCCTGCGCCGCATGCACGTGATTTGAGGAGCCGAGGAGCCACCACAGCTGCCACGGCTGGAAGATTTCCTGTGGGGGGACCCCGAGGGCGCTCGTCTCGATGCCACCGCGGGAGACGATCGTGAGGGGCGCGAGAACGAGCGCGGCCACCGCCGCTGTGCTCGCGAGGCAGATCATCGCCCGCCGCCACGGCCACGCTCCCGAGCTCGTCACGAGCGCCAGCAGCACCGGTCCGACAGCCAGCAGCGCCCACGGCTTGTTGGCGATCGCAAGCCCAAGCAGCACGCCGGCCCATAGGCCGTGGCGTCGACCGAGCGAGGGTCGTCCGGCGACGATCACGGCCGCGACGCACAGACACCCGCCGAGGATCTCCTCGGGGTGGCCGTATTCGAGCGCGAGTAGCGTGAGCGGGTTCGCCGCGCACACACCCAGCGCGACCGCGCGCGAGAGCGTGGAGTGTCCGGCGGCGCGCATCCGCGCGCACAGCCAGACCGCGAGCACGACAGCGGCCAGCAGGCATGGGAGCGCGACCATGCGGTAGACCGCGAGCTGGCCGCCGCCCCAGAGGCCGGGCAGCAGCGCGAACGGGGCTCTCTCCACGAGCGAGCCGCCATAGGCGGGGGCGAGCTTGAGGAACTCCAGCAGGTGGCCGTGCTCGAGCGCTTCGAAGGACGGTTGCGCCTCAAGTTCGTAGTCGTTCCAGGCGAAGCCGTACAGCCCCAGCCACGCGATCGTCGCGCAGCCGGTCATCGCCGCGAACGCGCACAGCGCGTTCTCGCGCAGGGCTTGCCGCATGTGTAGGCATCGGCGCGAGCGACGGGCGCCTTGAGCCATTTCCGGCCCTGCGAAGGGAGTAATCTCGCTTGCCGGGGAAGCCGCTCACGCCGAACGTTCGAGGAGAGAGGATCGATCATGCCGTCGCTGTTGGATCTCACCAGCCAGGGAGACGTCGGGACCATCGTGGACGAGTCCAGGCTGGCGTCTGTGACGCTGATGACGCCGCAGCAGCTGTATGAGCTGTGGGAGCGCCAGAACTGGCAGTCGCACACGATCGACATGGCCCAGGACCGGCTCGACTGGGAGTCGATGGACCCGGCGGTTCGACTGCAGATGTCGTGGAACCTGGCGTCGTTCTTCATCGGCGAGGAGCGCGTGACGACGCAGTTCTCCGGCTTGGTGATGGCGTATGAGAGCCAGAGCGAGGAGGCGTTCCTGACCACCCAGCAGGTCGACGAGGCTCGCCACGCCCAGCACTTCGACCGCTTCTACGAGCAGGTGATGCGGATCGACGGGACGTTCGAGGATCGCCTCGCGCGGGCAAGGGAGAACCTCACCCCCGCGTTCGTCGAGCTGTTCGACGGCGTGCTCGTGGACTGGGGGCAGCGGCTCGTCGAGAACCCGCGCGACATCGAGGCGAAGGTCGACTTCGTGACGCTCTACCACATGATCATCGAGGGAACGCTCGCGCTGACGGGGCAGTGGTTCCTGACCGACTACATGGAGCGCAAGGGCATCCTGCCGGGCTGGGTGGAGGGGTTCAAGCTGATCTCCCAGGACGAGCATCGCCACGTGGCCTACGGCACGTGGTTCCTGCGCGAGAAGGCCAAGGACCCGGCGCTTCGCAGGCGCATCGGCGAGCGCCTCGGAGAGCTGATCCCGCTCGCCGCGCAGGTGCTCGTGCCGCCAGGGGCGGACCCCCAGCGCTACGCGATCCTCGACTACACGATGGAGGACACCAACACGTTTGCGTTCAACGCGCTCAGCCGGCGACTGAAGGTGATCGGGGTCGACATGGGGAGCTTGGTGGCGGCCGGGTAGCCCGATCGCGAGGCTGGCTCAGCGTCGCAACTGCTTGAGCTGGTTGCGCACGAACCCCGGCCACGCGCGAGGGCGGCGTATCACGGCCAGGATCAGCGGCAGGGAGTCGAAGTAGGTGAACCGTTCGGTCGCGAGCCCGGCGTCGTCGAGCACGAAGCGGTCGACCGAATGCCAAGAGATGGGGGACCCGCCGGCGGTGCCGTGAACGGTGAACTCGATCAGCACGCCGTCGGAGGTGGCGCCCCAACGGTGGACCTCGGCGGTCATGTCGGGGATCAGCTCGAACAGGTCCGCGAACGCGCGCTTGCCCGCCTCCAGCCCGACCGTGGTGGGGATCATGGGCGCGGAGAGGCGCGCGTCGGGCGCGATCAGCGTGCCGAGGCGCTCGGTGGCCGGCGCCTGCCAGAAGTGGGTGAAGCGCGTGGCGAAGTCAGCTGCTGCATCCTCGTCCATGCTCTAAGCCTAGACCTCGAGTCGTACGGGCTCGAAGGCCAGCACTTCGGCGAGCACGTCGTAGTGGCGGTCGACGTGGAGTACTGCGGCTTGGTGTTGCTGGGCGCAGGCGGCAATGAGGAGATCGGGGATGGGAAGGCGGTGGCGGCCTTTCTGCCCGAGTTCTCGGTGTGCCGTCATCGCGGTGAGGATCGTCTCAGCGTTTACGCTCAGCTCGCGAAAGGCCGAGAGGCTGTCCTGGATCGTCGTGTAGTCGTCAGGGCTCCGGGCGCTGTAGAGCATCTCGAGACGAACGACTGCGCACACGCAGATCTCTCCAAGCTCGAGCGTGTCCGGGGTGGCCCGCTCCAGTGCCGACTTGTCAGCGAGCAGCAGCCCGCCTAGGCCCATGCCTGGTCGTCCCTGATCGCATCCCAATCAACGGTGCGCTGCAGATTTGTGAGCGCCGCGCACTGTCGCTCCCGACGATTGCTCTCCTCGGCTTCGGCTCGGTCCAGGTGCAGCGAGTCGTGGCCTGCCTGCGCCAAACGCAGCAGCAGCTCCTTGCGATCTGCGACCTCCGGCCATTGACGATGGGCATCGTCCAGCAGCGCGCTGATGGAGCCGGTGTCCGTGATCGTGTAGCGAGGACGGGTCGTCGGCATCGAGCAAGTGTAGCACCCAACGCACGAGGTGCTGCACCTGCTTTCATGAGTGCTCTCCCGCTACTGTGACATTCCGTGATCACAACCAACCAGTTCAAGAACGGCAACCACATCGAGGTCGAGGGGACGATCTTCAAGATCCTCGAGTTCCAGCACGTCAAGCCCGGCAAGGGCGGAGCGTTCGTGCGCACCAAACTGCGCCGAACCTCCGACGGCAACGTGATCGACCGGACCTTCAGGGCGGGCGAGAAGTTCCGTCCGGTGCACACCGAGGCGCGCAAGATGCAGTTCCTCTACGCGGACGGCGCCGACGCGCACTTCATGGACACCGAGTCATTCGAGCAGATCGCGGTGGCCGAAAAAACGCTCGAGGAGGCGCTGCGCTGGATCACGCCGAGCAGCGAGGTGGACCTGCTGTTCATCGATGGCGAGCCTTCCGACCTGCAGCTGCCGAGCTCGGTCGACCTCGAGGTCACCGAGACAGAGCCTGGATTGCGCGGCGACTCGGTCTCAGGGGGCGGCACGAAGCCTGCGACGCTCGAGACGGGAGCGACGATCAACGTGCCTTTGTTCGTCGAGGAGGGGACGCGGATCCGCGTCGACACCCGCTCGGGCGAATACATGGCTCGCTCCTGATGCTCCGAGCCTCCTGATGCGCCGCTCCGATCAGCGCAGGGCAGCGGTGATAGCGCTCTACCAGCACGACCTGACCGGCAGACCGCTCGTTGAGACGCTTGGCCCGAACGCGTCGCTGTTCGCGCGCGCGCTGGCGCACGCGGCGGCCGACCGCGCGGAGGAGCTCGACGCGGTCATCGACCGTCACGCGCACGGCTGGTCGGTGGAGCGGATCCAGCCGCTCGAGCGCAGCATCATGCGCGTGGCGCTCGTCGAGATCCTGCACCCCGACGCGGCGCCCGCGGATGAGCCGATACCGCCGGAGGGCGCGATCGAGGAGGCTGTGGAGAGCGCGAAGACGTTCTGCGGCTCGGACGCTCCGGGGTTCGTCAACGGGGTGCTCGCCGCAGTCCTCCGCGAGGTGCGCGAGAATGCGCAGATCCGATGAGCAGCGTTGAGCGACTTGACGATCTGATCGCGCGCTTGGAGCGCGCCGCCGAGCAGCTGCGCTCGGGCGAGCTCTCGCCCGACGCAGCCGCGACGATGGTCGAGGACTGCGCCTCGCTGGCGACGCAGGCGGCGGCGGAGCTCGAGCAGCTCACGCACGCCGAGGCGTTCGCGCCCGCGCCCGGCCAAGACACGCTTCTATAAGCCCGCCGCTTGTCCTGGAGACCGTGAGCGCCAGCTACCCGGAGCATCTGCGCGAGGAGGTCGAGCGCTACCTGGAGGGCATGCGCTTCTCCGAGCAGGCGCTCACCGAGGGCCTGGTGGAGGCGATGCGCTACTCGCTGCTCGCCGGCGGCAAGCGCATCAGGCCCGTGCTGACGCTCGCGACCGCACGCGCGGTGGGGATCGAGCAGGCGGACGTGCTGCCGCTCGCGGGAGCGATCGAGCTGATCCACACCTACTCGCTGATCCACGACGACCTGCCGGCGATGGACGACGACGATTTACGTCGCGGTCAGCCCACCTGCCACGTGAAGTTCGGCGAGGGCGTCGCGATCCTCGCGGGCGACGGGCTGTACGCGGAGGCGTTCCACCACCTCCTCACCCAGCAGCGCGCCGCGCCCGAGCGCGTGCTCGCGGCGGCCGCCGAGTTGACCGCGGCGACGGGCGTGAACGGCATGGTCGGCGGGCAGTACGCGGACGTGAGCCCGCAACGACCATCGGGCGCGGGCGCGCTGCGACGGCTGCACGAGCTGAAGACTGGACGTCTGATCGGGGCCTCCGTGCTGTGCGTACTACTGTTGTCTGGGAGCGAAGACGGTCCGGACACAGCGCCCTTCCGCAGTTTCGCGGCGGAGTTGGGCGTACTGTTCCAGATCGTCGACGACATACTCGATGTGACTGGCACCGACGATGCACTTGGAAAGCCACGAGGTAGCGATGAGCGTCACGGGAAGCGTACGTACGTGAGCGAGTTCGGCATGGAGCGGGCAAGAGAGCTGGCGGGAGAGTCCTACCGCATGGTCCGTCAGGCGCTGGGCGAAGTCGCCGACCGGGCGGCGCTCGCCGGCAACGGCGCCGGCGGGGCCTCCGCAACGGCCGAGCTCGAGGGCATCGCGGACTTCATCTACACACGCACCTCATGAGCCTGCTCGAGAACATCGACGGTCCCGAGGACCTGCGAGCCCTCTCAGAGCAGGAGCTCGCACAGCTCGCCCAGGAGGTGCGCGAGCACATCATCGACACCGTCGGGGAGATCGGCGGTCACTTCGGCGCGAACCTCGGCACGTGCGAGCTTGCGGTGGCGCTGCACTCGGTGCTGGAATCGCCGAAGGACAAGATCCTCTGGGACGTCGGCCACCAGGCCTACCCGCACAAGGTCCTCACCGGCCGGCGCGATGAGCTGGAGACGATCCGCCAATACGGCGGCCTCGCGCCGTTCTGCTCGATCGCGGAGTCGCCGCACGACATCATGGGCGCCGGTCACGCCTCGACGTCGATCGGCTACGCGGTCGGCATCAAGGAGGGCATGCGCCAGCACGGCGGGGGTGAGGACGGCAAGGTCGTCGCGGTGATCGGCGACGGAGCGATGACTGGAGGCGTGGCGTTCGAGGCGATCGGTCAGGCGGGCGGCCTGGGAACGCCGATCGTGGTGGTCCTCAACGACAACGGTATGTCGATCGCGCCGAACGTGGGGGCGCTGTCGCGCTACTTCAACCGCGTACGGCTGAACCCGAAGCTGTGGCGTGCCCGCTCGGGAGTGGAGGGCGGACTCACGCGCCTGCCGGGTGGGATCGGCTCCGCGTTCGAGCGTCTGGGGCCGCACCTGAAGGAGTCGATCAAGGCGTTCTGGGCCCCCGGCCTGTGGTGGGAGGAGCTCGACTGGGCCTACATGGGCGTCGTGGACGGTCACGATGTGCGCGTGCTGCGCGAGGCGCTGCGCGAGGCGCTCGCCGCGGAGCGTCCCGTGGTGGTGCACATCGCGACGGTCAAGGGTAAGGGCTTCGCGCCCGCCGAGGACGGTGGCCTGGAGGGTATGGAGAAGTGGCACGCGGCGAAGCCGAAATCGATCCTCAACGGCTCCCCGACCCGTGCTCCGAAGGTCGTCGAGGGCGCCGGCGCGCGGATCGTCAAGCCGCCCCCGCCGCAGTACACGCAGGTCTTCGGCGAGGCGCTGGTGCGCGAATGCGAACGCGACGAGCGGGTCGTGGGGATCACCGCGGCGATGAACTCCGGCACCGGGCTGAACATCCTGCAGGCGGCGATGCCGGAGCGCTACTTCGACGTGGGGATCGCCGAGCAGCAGGCGATCCTGTTTGCCGCGGGCCTCGCGCTCGAGGGGGTCAAGCCGGTGGCGGCGATCTACTCCACGTTCCTGCAGCGCGCGTACGACCAGATCGTGCACGACGTGTGTCTGCAGAGCCTCAACGTGGTGTTCGCGATGGACCGCGCGGGACTCGTCGGCGACGACGGCCCGACCCACCACGGAGCATTCGACATCTCCTACCTGCGCTGCCTGCCGAACATCGTGCTGATGGCGCCCCGCGACGAGGCGATGCTGGTGCACATGCTGCGCACAGCGCTCGAATACGACGACGGTCCCATCGCGCTGCGCTATCCGCGCGGTGAAGGCATCGGCACGCCGCTGCCGAGCGAAGGCGTGCCGATCGCGATCGGCACCGGTGAGATCCTTCGCGAGGCGAAGCCCTCGGCGGACGCCGCACAGGCGGGCACGCGCGTGGCGTTGATCGGCTACGGCAGCGGCGTCGGCAAGGCACTCGAGGCGGCCGAGCTGCTGGAGAGCCGAGACATCGCCGTGACGGTCGCCGACGCGCGCTTCGCGAAGCCAATCGACGCCGGCCTGATGGCGCAACTGGCGGCCGAGCACGACCTGCTCGTGACGGTCGAGGAGGGCGCGCTCGCCGGCGGCTTCGGCACCGCCGTGTGGGAGACCCTGAACGAGACCGGCTCGACTCCACGCATCCTGCGCGTGGGTCTGCCCGACCACTACGTCACGCACGGCAAGCCCGCGCTGCTGTACGAGGAGGTCGGCTACACCGGCGAGCGGATCGCCGAGCGCGTGACCGCCGCACTCGCAGACCCTTCTGTGCGCGATATCACACACTTCGCCTGAGGAGACGGGCATCATGATGAGTGATCGAGAGTGCAACATCATCTCTCCTGAATCCCTCCTCCCCGAAACGGCCCGCTTTCCCCGGCGGGCCGTTTCTTTTAAGCACTGAACCTCTCAATGCGCGCACCGGGCGCATTTGTGTGTAAGGGTTCGACCAGGATGGAGAAGCGCCGACTCGACACGCTGCTGGCCGAGCGGGGTCTGTTCCCGTCGCGCAGCCGGGCGGCCGCGTCGGTGATGGCCGGCGAGGTACACGTCGGCGTGGGCGAGCGCCGCGCGGTCAAGCCGAGCGAGCTCGTCGACGTGGAGGAGCTGCTGCGCGTGCAGGAGCGCCCCGCGTTCGTCTCCCGCGGCGGAGTCAAGCTCGCCAACGCGCTCGCCGCGTGCGGGCTCGACGTGGATGGCCGTCGAGCGCTCGACGTGGGCGCCTCCACCGGCGGCTTCACAGACTGCCTGCTCCAGCGCGGCGCGCGTGAGGTGATCGCCGTCGACGTCGGCTACGGAACGCTCGACTACCGCCTGCGGATCGATCCGCGCGTCGCGGTCATGGAGCGCACCAACGCGCGCTTGCTCACCCCCGGGATGCTGCCGCCGCCGATTGACGGAGCGCCTGACGGGCTCCCCGACATGGCCACCATCGACGTGTCGTTCATCTCGCTCGAGAAGATCCTCGGCGCCGTTCTGGGCTGTCTCGGAGACGGCTATGACGTGCTCGCGCTCGTCAAGCCGCAGTTCGAGGTCGGCCGCGGACGGGTCGGCAAAGGCGGGGTCGTGCGCGACCCGGACGACCGTCGCGCGGCGCTCGTCGCGGTCGGGACGAGCGCGCTCGAGTTCGGCGCCGCCGTGCTCGGATACCACTCCTCCGGCCTGCCGGGGCCGAAGGGCAATCGCGAGACGTTCATCTGGCTCGCAGACCCGGCCGAGCGCAGCGGCGCGCGCGACGCGCAGGAGCTCGAGCGTCTCGCCCGTGAGGTGGAGCCGTGAGACAGATCACCGTCTTCACCCACCGTCGTCCCGACGACGTCGCCGATGCTCTCGCGCAGCTGATGGACTACGCGGGCGAGGCCGGAGTGACGCTGCGCCTCGACGAGGAGGAGACGCGCAAGCACGGAATCCTCGCCCGTCCGGGCGTCGAGGTGGACGCCGACGTCGACCAGGACGTGGAGCTGTGCGTGGTGCTCGGCGGCGACGGCACGATCCTGCGCGCGCTGCAGCACTACGCCGGCAGCGGCGTGCCCGTGTTCGCGATCAACTTCGGCGAGATCGGCTTCCTCGCGACCGTCGAGCCTCAGGACATCCGCGACGGCTTCCGTCGCGCCCTCGCCGGCGACTTCGAGCTGCTGCGCCTGCCCGCGATCGGTCTCGAGCTGGACGGGGCCACGCACTTGGCGATCAACGACGTCGCCATCCATCGCAAGGTAGGCGAGCGCGTCGCCGAGCTCGCCTACGCGCTCGACGGCGAGGAAGCCGGCAGCGTGCGCTGCGACGGCCTCGTCGTCGCCACGCCGGCCGGTTCGACCGGCTACAACCTCGCCAACGGCGGGCCAGTGATGGCGTGGGGGGTGGAGGGGTTCGTGGTGTCGTTCATCGCGCCGCACTCGATGACAGCCCGCGCGCTGGTGGTCGCGCCAGACGACCGCCTCACGATCCACAACCGCTCGCGCGAGCCGCTCGACATCGCCGTCGACGGTCGCCCCGTGGGCGAGATCGCGGCCGGAGCGTCGATCCACGCGCACTTCGCGCACGACATCGGCACGCTCGCGCAGCTGCCCGGGTCGTCCTTCTACAAACGCCTGCGCGAGAAGTTCGGGCGTCTGGCCAGCTGACTCAGGCGACGCGGGCGCTCGGCTGCCCGACGCTCGTGTGGTGAGCCGTGGGGCTGTCGTGCTGCATCGAGGAGATGAACTCGTCGAGCTGCGCACGTGAGAAACGCCGCTGCCCGCCCGGTGTCCGGTAGCAGCTGATGTGGCCGGCGTCCGTCCAACGACGGATCGTCGCCAGCGACACGCCCAGGTAGCGAGCCGCCTGGGAGCTCGTGAACACGAGCTGGCGCTCGTTGGGGGCGACGGTGGCTGAGAGGGGGGTGGACATGGGGATGTTTCGCCCAAAAACGCCCAGAACTTGAGCGCCGTCCACCTTTGTGGACGTTTGGGTGTTTTTGACTTGGGCCTTCAGGCCCAGGCGCTAGCGCCTTCCCCTGTGATTCCAGGCTGCACGGCCGAATAGACCGTGCAAGCATTCGTGCACAACCCTGCGCAAAGCTGGACAAAAGGTCCAAAAGTCGAGTAAAGTACGTGAACCTACTCAAACGTAGGCGCTGTGCAGAGATCGAGACAGAGTCAGAAGACCTCGCAAACAGAGCCCCAGGGACTCAAGCGAAGGAGAATGGTTATGGGTTGGAGCAAGTAGCTTTTTCAACAGGCTAAGAGCCTGATAGAGGACGTCTTGTCGACAGGCCAACGGCTTATCGAGGGGCGTCCTCTAGTGCTTTAAGTCCGCGCTTGAGCCCCGCTCAGCCGAGCGGCGGCTGCGCGATCTTGCCGGCGCGCCTGCCGAAGGCGAGCTCCTCCTGGAAGTCCGCCTCGTCTCCGAGCACGGACGTGACCGGCCCGTCGGTCTCGAGCATCGCGATGAAGCTCTCGACGAGATCTCCGTCCAGCTGGCGGCCCGATACGCGTCGCATCTCCGCGATCGCGTCCTGCGGAGTCATCGGAGAGCGGTACGTTTCGCGCGCCGTCAGCGTGTCGTATGTGGAGCAGATCGCGAGGATCCGCGAGGCGAGCGGGATCTCGCTGCCGATCAGCCCCGCCGGGTAGCCGCTGCCGTCGATGTGCTCGTGGTGGTAGAGGATCGCGTCCGCCACAGGCCCGTAGCCGTCGAGACGGCCCACGAGCGTCGCGCCGTCCTGGGGGTGGCGGCGGATCACCGCCCAGTCGTCGTTCGAGAGCACCTCCGCGCGCAGGATGTGGTCGGGCAGCGCGAACTTGCCGATGTCGTGCAGCAGGCCGGCCGTGTGCACGAGTTCCTGCTCCGCGTCGCTGAGCCCGATCGCACGCGCCAGTTCGCGGGCATAGCGAGCGACCGCCGCCGCATGACGGGCGGTCGTGCGGTCGCGCAGCGCGAGCGTCTCCACCAGCGTGGTCAGCACGCCCAACTGCAGCGACGCGAGGTGCATCGAGCGCGCTTCCAGCTGGTCTGCGCGATCCTCCGAGCGCAGCAGCGCGCGCATCAGGTACTGGAAGATCACCAGCACCAGCACCGCTCCGAACAGCGCCGGGAAGCCCAGGTTCGTGTATGCCACGGCCAGCGCCGCCGCGAGCCCGCCGGATGCGATCTGTCCCGACAGCATCGGCACGAACAGGATCCGCGCCTGCGCGATCATGCTCCCCTGGCCGTCGACGATGCGGTTGTCCAGCGCGATCCAGGCGAAGTTGAGGGCGTTCGTGACCATGAACACCGCGAACACCAGCAGGCCGAAGGACACGCTCTGCGTGAGGTGTTCGTTCGCGGGCGTGTGAACGTCGCCGACCACCGCGCGCACCAGCAGCCCGCCCGCCAGCGGAAATATCGCGAAGGCTGTCACGTTGCACAGCCACACCGACGGCGAGCGGCGGCGCGAGATCGACTGCACGATCATCGCCGCGAGCCCGAACGCCACCGCCGGCGTCGGCCCGAGCAGGCTCATCGCCAGCACGAGCGGGATGAACGACGCCGTCAGGCGCTGGCCGCGGATCTCCAGGTCGAGGCGCTCGCCAATCAGCGTCAGCACCAGCAGCAGGCCCGCGAGCTGCGTCGGTTCCCATTCGTCGGGCCGGGCCAGCAAGAGCAGAGCGCCGATCGTCGCGAAGAACAGCAGCGCCTCGGCGCCCCAATACAGGCGTCTCGTTAGTCGTGGCGTAAACATGGGAAGGGTCCGTAGTGCTTAACGACCGATCCCACGTGGTCCTAAAGGTGTCGGGCGCCTATGTACGCGGACTGCCTACGAGGCCGCGCCGCGCCGGGGCCGCAGGCTACGCGGCCGGGTGGATCTCGGTCTCGGCCGGCTGCTCGTCGACGGCGATCGTCGCGGGAGCGCCGATCGAGAGTCGCATGAACGCCGCCGTCGTCGCGCACGCGCCGATTCCCGCGATCAGGAACGTCAGCCGCGGAGAGCTCAACGCGACCGCCGCGCCGCCGAGCGACAGGCCGATCGCGGGCGCGAGCGCGCCGATCGATTCGACCGCGCCCATGATCCGACCCTGCAGATCGGGTCGTGTGAGCCGCTGCACCGCGCTGATCAGCGACGCCCATTGCACGCCCTGACCGGCGCCGCCGAGGAGAGCCGCGAGGCACGCAACCGCCAGGGAGGGAGCCGCGGCGAAACCGACGTACGCGAGCCCCACGGCCAGCGCGCCGCCGCTCAGCATCGCCCCCAGCGGCCGGCGCACCGAGCGCGCGAACACCAGGCTGCCGAACACCACGCCCACGCCCCAGCTGGCCATCAGCAGCCCGTAGCCGGAGCTGCCCGCGTGCAGGGTGGCCTTCGCGTAGGCGACCTCGATCGGCGCCGCGGACTCGAAGAACACCAGCGCTATCGCCTCCGTCAGCAGCAGCCTGCGCAGCGCAGGCACCTCTTCGATGTAACGCCTCGCCGCGCCCAGACGGGCGCGCACGGAATGGCCTGCTGCCTCCTCCACGTGCGGGCGCAGATTGATCAGCAGCGCCCCGCAGGCAAGGAACGAAGCCGCGTCCACGAACAGCGCGGTGGAGGCTCCGGTCTTCGCCACCACCGCCCCGGCGAGGGCCGGGCCGAGCATGAACGTGGCCGAGAACGCCACGTTCAGCACCGCGTTTGCCTTGCGTTCGGCCTCGTGCGCCTCCTCCTCGCGACCCGGCACCCCGTCCTCCTCGCCGGTCGCATCCGCGCGTGCGGCCCGTGCCAGCTCCGCTCTCAGCAGCGCGCTCGCCGCGAGCGCCGCCGTCCCGTCGAGCGCAACCAGCAGCAGCACCGCGGGAAGCCAGAAGTGCCACAGCAGCACCGCGAGGGCGACCGTGGCCGTCGCCTCGAAGAAGTACAGCCCGCTGAGCTCCCCACGATGGGGTGAGGCTTCGACGCGCGCGACCACCGCCGGGACCGCGAACGCCGGCAGCACCTGGGCCGCGAGGAACAGGCCCGCGACCGCGATCGCGCTGTGGGTGTGGTCGAACACCGCGAGCGCGAGCGCCACGAGGCCAAACCAGGTGCCCAGACGGTTGATCGTGTACGCGCCGACGATGCGGCGCAGCTGAGGCGATTGGAGCGCTGAACGCACGCGGACAAGCTAGCCGCTTGCAGTGACACGACTGCGCGCGGCTGAAAACATCACCTTTCCGGCTGGCCCGGTGTCTCCAAGTTGACCACGTGCAGCTCCGGATGGCGCTGCGCGAGGATCCGGATCAGGGAGCTCACGGGGACACGCTCGAGCGCTCCTCCGAGGATCACCATGCGGCTGCCCCGTGCATGCTCGAGCAGCTCGGTCACCGTCGCCGCCTCCAGGAAGATCGTCGTCTCTGGCATCGTCTGCGTCAGATCGTCGAGCAGACCGGCCCGGCGCGCGGCGTCGGAGTCCGCGATCACCACCCGCGAGGTCACGCCCACGACACGCAGCGCGGGCCGCTCGCGGCGCGATGGCTTGCTGGAACCGGTGTCGACGTCGCTACGCACGCAGGAGATCATCCGTCCTCTTAGGCAGTTTGTCTGTAGGGCTTATGGTGCCGATCATGTCGTCCCAAAGGGGCAGGGTCGTGTCGTCCCTTGCAGCCCTAGCGATCGGTCCTGTCAAGCCGCTACGGTGTCCGCCTGATGGAAGACGGCACTCCAGGGGTAACCAGACCGATCGACGTGATCATCGCCGACGACCATACAGTCGTCCGCGACGGCATCCGCGCGGTGCTCGAACGCGAGGCCGGCGAGTTCCGCGTCGTCGCCGAAGCCGCCGACATCCCGTCGGTCGTGCGCGAAGTGCGCGAGCACAAGCCGGACCTGCTCACGCTCGACCTCACCATGCCCGGAGGCTCGAGCCTCGGGGCGCTGCCGTCCTGCTTCATCGCGCACCCGTCGCTCGCGGTCGCGATCCTCACGATGCGCGAGGACCCCGAGTACGCGCGCCAGGCGCTGCGCGCGGGCGCACGCAGCTACGTGCTCAAGGAGGCCGAGCCCGCCGAGCTGCTGCAGGCGTTCCGCCTCGCGGTCGCCGGCGGCAACTACCTGCACCCGCGCCTCGGCGCGCTCATGGCCACCGGCGAGGACGGCGCCACCGACGGCGTCGCGCTCTCAGAGCGCGAGCGCGAGGTCGTGCGGCTGATCGCCAACGGCTACACCAACCCCGAGATCGCCGAGCAGCTCAACGTCGCCGAGCGCACCGTCAAGACCTACCGCGCCCGAGCCATCGAGAAGCTCGGCTTCTCCTCGCGCGCCGAGATCACCGCGTACGTGCGCCGCGTCGGCCTCGCCGACTGACTCTCGCCCCTGACTCGCCCCGCTCAGAAGCCGTCGGCCAGTCCGCGCACCGAAGCGCGTGGCGACATACTCTCGCCGTCCCTGCTGGAGCTGGATATGGGCCTAACTCCGTCCGTTTATCCATCTATTGTCGATACCTCATGAGCGCGCGAACAGCAACAGGCAAGGTCAAGCCTGTGAGCGTTGCGGGCACCACGCTGTGCTTGGGAGATGCGCTGGGGCACTACGACCGCTGGCCCACGCCTAAGGCCATCATCTCGGACGGACCGTACGGGTTGAGGTCGTTCCCCGGAGACCCGCCCGACGTGTCGACCCTCGTCAGGTTCTACCAGCCGCACGTGGAAGCATGGGGGCGGCACGCACACCCATCCACGACGCTCTGGTTTTGGTGTAGCGAGGTCGGCTGGGCGACAGTTCATCCGCTTCTAGAGGCCCAGGGCTGGCAGTACGTTCGGGCCTGCATCTGGGACAAGGGTGCGTCTCACATCGCCGGGAATACGAACTCGCAGAAGCTGCGGCAGCTCCCGACAGTCACGGAGGTCTGTGTCCAGTACGTGCGCAAGGTCATGCTCCCGGTTGCGGGAGGCGCTAACGAGCATCTACCGATGAAGCAGTGGCTTCGCGCCGAGTGGCGCAGATCCGGTCTGCCCCTGACGCTTACGAACGCGGCTGCGGGTGTGAAGAACGCGGCTACCCGGAAGTGGTTCACCGAGTGCCACCTATGGTATGCACCGTCGGGTGAGTTCTTGGTGCGGCTTGCGGACTACGCCAACGCGCACGGCGATCCCGATGGGCGGCCGTATTTCAGCCTGGATGGCGAGAGGTCAATGACTGCCGACGAGTGGGACGCTCTACGCCCGACGTTCCACTGTCCGGCTGATGTGCACAACGTGTGGCACCACGGCGCGGTTCGCGGTGCCGAGCGCATTAAGGTCAACGGCAAATCGGCGCATATGAACCAGAAGCCGCTGGCGCTGGTGCGGCAGACGATCGCGTGGACAACCGACGCGGGCGATTGTGTCTGGGAGCCGTTTGCCGGGACGGCCACTGGCCTGGTTGCGTCACTGCTCGATGAGCGTCGTGGCTATGGTGCGGAGCTCAATCCGGCATTCTTCGAGGTCGCGGCCGACCGGCTTCGCAGTGTGGCCGCTGCCTAACGACGGCGACCCTGCGTTAGCCTCAGGAGCCGATGGCGGTTCCCAAAGTCGATCCCGAGACCATTCGCGAGGCGGTGCTCGCGCTAGAGGCGACGGTCATCGATGACCTGCGGCTCCCGCTTCCAAGCGATCTAAAGGACATCTCGAAAGCGGCGTCCCTTGTCAGCGGCGTTGTCGAGGACCGCATTCCGGAGCTGCTCAACCGGGTCCGGTCCACGACCTGGGATGAGAACGGGAGTCTCGGAGCCTACGAGTTCAGGAAGTATCCGATCGGCTTCCCGGACATTCTGCTGGTCGAGCGCCAGAAGCCCGAGAACTTCATTTTCGAGATTGAGGCCAAGAGTTGGTACATCCTGTCGGCTGACCCCTTGACCGCGCGCTTTCATACCGCTGAGTCCGTCATCAGCCCCGGAACGTTGGTCGTGATAGTCGCTTGGATGCTGGACAGTGTTGTTGCGGGATCGCCAAAGCTCATGCGGCTCTACGTAGACGACGCCCAACGCTTGGCGCGCGAGCGCGACGCCAGGTGGGAGGCGATCGACGCGAAGCACCGCGTCGTGCAGCCGACGAATCCTCCCGGTACGCCGAGAAGTCAGTTCGCGACACAGGTTCGTGCGGAGGTTGAAAAGAACGGCCGATGGGTGGCCGACGCCGACAACTTCGGAAAGCTCGACCGCCTCTACGACGAGTCGATCACGGGCTTCCGCGATGATGTGCTCGCGCTGGAGGCGGCCGGCAAAAGCCTCGCGCACTGGCGCAAGTTCATCAAGGGCAGCTGAACAGTCCGACGGGACCTCAACGCGGTTCGCGCGCGCCCGTCCCCGGACCCCCGCCCGTGAGGGTACGCTAGGTAGATGGCGCCCGAGTCGATCCTGCCAGTTGAGGGACACCAGCTGAAGGGGATCTCCGCGCGGGCCTTCCAGCACCCCGCCGACCGCGCCGCCACCGCCGCGCTCGGATCGATTCCCTACCTCGACACCGTCGTCAGGAAGCTGATCGAGCTGGGCTATGAGCGCGCGCTGCGCCAGAGCTACCTCGGCTCGGCGGTGCGCCTCGGCGAAGACCAGCTCGGTGATGTGTGGCGCGAGCACTCGATCGCCTACACCACGCTCGACATGAGCGAGGTGCCCGACCTGTATCTCACGCAGTTCCCCTCGCCCAACGCGATGGCGATCGGCGCGGCGAAGCCGATCGTGGTGGTGCAGTCCGAGCTCGTCGCGCTGCTCGATGCCCGCCAGCGCCGCGCGGTGTTCGCCCACGAGGCCGCGCACATCCTCGCCGACCACCAGCTCTACCGCACGGCGATGTTCATCCTCACGATGCTCACGCGTACCGCGCGGCTGCCGCTGCCACTCGCCCCCGTCCGCACCGCGCTGATGGAGTGGGGGCGCGCCACCGAGCTGAGCGCCGACCGCGCCGCGGCGCTCGTCACGCGCGACCCGCTCGTCGTGTGCCGAACGCTGATGTCGCTCGCCGCGGGCACAATGGTCGACGAGCTGGACCTCGACGTGTTCATGCGGCAGGGGCTCGACTACAAAGAGAGCGGCGGAGGCCTGGAGCGCCTCACCCGGCTGATGCTCGACCTCGGTGTCACCCACCCGCTGCCGGTCAAGCGCACGCACGAGCTGATGGAGTGGGTGCGCTCGGGCGAGTACGACCGCATCGTCGGCTCCGGCGAGTACACGCGCCGCGACGATCCAGTCGACCCGCGCGCCGACGGCGGCGAGGCGGTGTCGTTCTACGCCGAGCGGGTCCGCGACGCGTTCCGCGACGCCGGCGAGTCGGTCAACTCCGTCGGGCAGCAGCTCGCCGGATGGCTTCGTGGCGACGGCTCCGGCAGCGACGACGACGAGCCCGAGGGCGAGAAGCCCGCTTAGAAAAGCAGCTGGTGCGCCGCGCTGGGACGGCCGGCGAGCGGCACCGTCAGACGGACCGTGGTGCCTTTGCCGGGCGCCGGCATGAACTCGAGCTCTCCGCCCACCAGCTCGGCGCGCTCGCGCATACCGCCCATCCCGAAGCCGCCCTCCAGCCCGTCGCCGCGGGGCCCGAGGCGGCTCGAGTCGGGCATGCCCTGCCCGTCGTCGGTCACCGACGCTCGCAGCACCCCGTCGCGCTCGACCACGCTCACCACCGCGCTCGTCGCCTGCGCGTGGCGGCTGACGTTCGTGAGCGCCTCCTGGACGATCCGGTAGACGGTGCTCTCGAGCTCCGCGTCCAGGCGGCGCATCTCCTCGAGATCGCCTCCAGCGGCCGTCGCGCCGTTCGCGCCCAGCGCGATCTCCGTCTTCACTTCCAGCCCGTCGATCGCCTGTGCGCGCCTCGCGAGCGCCTCCAGCGCGGCGGCGAGGCCGAGATCGTCGAGCGCCGCGGGGCGAAGCTCGGTGATCAGGTGGCGCAGCTGGTCGATCTCCGTGCCGAGGCCCTCGAGCACCGTCGCGACCGCCTCGCTGAGCGCCTGCTTGTCGTCCAGGTCGCGCGCGTTCGCCAGCTGCAGCCGCAGCGCGCCGATGCCCTGGATGCTCTCGTCGTGGATCTCACGCGCCCAGCGGGTGCGCTCGCGCTCGCGCGCCTCCATGCCGTAGCGCAGCCGTTCGATCTCCACCGAGCGCTCCGCGGCGAGGCGCTGTGAGACGCTCGAAGCGAACGCGCTCAACGCGTCGCGGTCCGGTCCACGGAAGCTGCCGTCGCTGCGCAGCGCGACGATCAGGCCTCCGCCCTGGCCCTCCATGCTCAGCGGCTCGATCAGCACCGCGCGCGCCTCCAACCCCAGTTCGTGCAGCCACGCCGCCTCCTGGCCGCGCGGTCGCTCGAGCGCCACCGGCTTGCCCGCCTGGTAGACCGCTCCGAGCGCACTGCCCTCCACGGGCATGATCCGCAGGCGGGGCGTCCCGGCCCCGCTGGCGGCCGCCACGCGCAGCTCGCCGCGCTCCTCGATCACCACCAGCAGCGTGCTCGCGTCGAGCAGCGCGAGCCCGCGATCGGCCATCAGGCGCAGCAGCCACAACTCTGATCCGGAGAGCACTGGAAGGGATTATGAAGGCGCGAGGGGCGTGAGCTCCTCGCCGTGCCCCAGGTGCGCCGCGGCACGCGTGCGCCGCAGCAGCTCCTCTGCGTCCGTGCCCTCCCGCCACGCGGCCAGCCCCACCGACACAGTCAGCGCGATGCGCTCGCCGTGTACTTCCACCTTGATCGTGCGCAGTCTCTCGAGCACGCGGCGCGCGACGATCTCGCCCTGCGGCCCGTCCGCCCCCGGCAGCACGATCGCCAGCTCGCGCTCGCTCGGGCGCCCGACCCGGTCGAAGCGGCGCAGCTCGCGGCCGAGCGCGGAGGAGACGTACGCGAGGGTCTGCTCGCGCAGCTCCTCGCTCTGCGCCGGCGCCATCTCATCGAGCTCGTCGATCGCCACCAGCAGGCAGCTCAAGCGCGTGCCGTGGCGCTCGGCGCGGTGGATCTCCTCGTCCAGGCGCACGAGCAGCGCCTGCGCGGGCAGGCACTCGGGCGCCTCCCGTGAGGGGCGGTCGGAGAGCGGATGTGGGTCGCTGGCAGCCATGCCGTTTAGCGGAGGAGTTTACGTACGCCCATGTGTTCGTCCTTTTCGAGCGCGACACACAGGTTACGCCCCCGAGGGGCTGATTGAAACAGCTGCACGCGAGCGGTCCGTCCCCGTCCGCTGGTACACCTGGCGCGTGCTTCAAGAGCTACGCGTCGAGAACCTCCTGCTGATCGAGCAGGCGCAGCTGCGCCTCGCGCCCGGACTGAACGTGCTCACCGGGGAGACGGGGGCGGGCAAGACGGTGCTCGCGCACGCCCTCGACCTGCTGCTCGGAGGCCGCGCCCGCGCGGGAATCGTGCGTCCCGGAGCCGGCGAGGCCTACGTCGAGGGGATCTTCGACCTGCCCGAGCACGTCCGCGAGGAGCTCGGCGAGCGCGTCAGCCCCGACGCGGAGGAGATCGTCCTCGCACGCCGCGTGGGGGCGGACGGACGCACCCGCGCGTACCTCAACGGACGCTCGGCGAGCGTCGCGGACCTGCGCGACCTCGGCGCGACGCTGCTCTCCTTCTACGGCCAGCACGAGCACCGCAAGCTCACGCTCGCCGCCGCGCAGCTGCAGATCCTCGACGGCCTCTGCGGCGAGCCCCACGCGGAGAACCTGAAGGCGTGCGCGGCGGCGTTCGCCGAGACACGGCGCCTGGAGCAGCGCCTGCGGGAGCTGAACGAGCTCTCCGCCCAGCGCGAGCGCGAGATCGACCTGCTCCAGTACGAGCTGGGGGAGATCGACGAGCTGGCGCTGGACGAGAGCGAACACGAGGAGATGCTCGGCGCTCGTGAGCGGATGCGACGAATGGACGCGCTGCGCTCCGCGGCCGGCGCGGCGGCCGGGGCGCTCGCCGCGGACGCCGGCGGAAGCTCTGATCCCGACGGCCCCGGCGCCGCGCAGGCTTTGGCCGGCGCGGTCTCCCAGCTGGACGCGCTCGTCGGCGTCGACGCGGCGCTCGACGCGCTCACAGAGAGGGTCCGTGCGCTCGTGATCGAGTCCGAGGACCTCGCGGCCGGGTTGCGCGACTACTGCGAGACCGCCGGCACGCACGGGCTGCAGGGGTCGTTTGCCCAGCTTGGCGAGGAGGTGACGCTCGACGCGCTCGAAGAACGACTCGCGGCGATCGAGCGAGTTGCGCGCAAGCACGGCGGCAGCATCCAGGCGGCGCTCGAATACGGCGAGCGCGCGCGAGCACGCCACGAGGAACTGGAGGGCGCGGAGGTGGCGCTCGCCGACGCGACCGAGCAGCTCGATCGGGCTCGCGCGGCGCTCGCCGGCCACGTCGCAACGCTCCGCCGCGCGCGCGCGAAGGCCGCCAAGGGCTTCGCCAAGAGCGTCGGCGAGCAGCTCGCGTCGCTCGCGATGGGCGACGCCACGTTCCAGGTGTCGCTCGGCGAGCGCGACCCGGGACCGGCGGGCGCCGACACGGTCGAGTTCCTGATCGCACCCAACCCCGGCGTGCCGGCGGGGCCGCTGCGCGACATCGCCTCCGGCGGGGAGCTCTCGCGGGTGATGCTCGCGATCATGAGCGTCGCGAACGCGTCCGCCGCCGACGCGACGCTCGTCTTCGACGAGGTCGACGCCGGGATCGGCGGGCACACCGCAAAGGCGGTGGGAGCGAGGCTGCGCGAGCTGGGGGAGCGCAGGCAGGTGCTGTGCATCACCCACCTGCCGCAGATCGCATCGCTCGGCGCGCGCCACTTCTCGATCGTCAAGGACACCTCCGCCGAACCGACGCTCACCACCGTGGTGCAGCTCGGCGAGGGCGAGGTCGTCTCCGAGCTGGTGCGCATGCTCGGCGCCGACAGCGACGACAGCACCGCGCGGCGGCACGCGCGGGACCTGCGCCGCGCCGCCTGAGGGCTTGTAGAAAGAGCGTTTCAAGCCCGCTGGCGTTACTCTCGCTGTAGTGGCCGCAACGCGATCAAGCCCTCCGCGCGGGTTGCCGGCGGGGAGCCCGCTCTCACCTGAGGAGCCCACCCCGGGCCGCACGGTCGCCGGTCCCGTTCGGCCGGGCCGTCGCACGAAGCTGCTCGTCAAGAAACTGATCCGCGGCGACATCGCGCTGATCGACCATCTCGACATCGACCGCGTCTCCGCCGAGGAGCTCGTCCTGGCGGGCGCCGTCGCGGTCCTCAACTGCAAAGCCTCCTCCAGCGGCACCTACCCGAATCTCGGCCCACAGCTGCTCGTCGAAGCGGGCATCGTGCTCGTGGACCTCCCCGACGACCTGCTCTTCAAGCAGATCTCAGACGGCGATCCGCTCGTCGTGCGCACCGTGCCATCCGGCGAGGAGGGGCCTCGCGTCGCGGAGGTCCTGCGCAGGGGAATAGTGCTCGCGCGTGGGGAGGTGCTCGACCTCGAGCGCGTGCGCGCCGACACCGAGGCCAGGCGCGCGGAGATCGGCGAGGCGCTCGAGCGCTTCGCGCACAACACGATCGAGCACATGCGCGAGGAGCGCGAGCTGCTCGCCGGCAGGATCGCGCTGCCGCGCTTCGCGACCGACTTCCGCGACCGCTCCACGCTCGTGGTCGTCCGCGGCGTCGGCCACCAGCGCGACCTGCGCGCGCTCAAACCGTTCATCCGCGACATGCGCCCCGTGATCGTCGCGGTCGACGGCGGCGCGGACGCGCTGCTCGAGGAGGGACTCACCCCGAGCATGATCGTCGGCGACATGGACTCCGCCGGAGAGGCCGCGCTGCGCTGCGGCGCGGAGCTCGTAGTGCACTCCTACCCCGACGGCAGGGCCCCCGGCCGCCACCGTCTGGAAGAGATGGAACTGCCGTTCAAGCTCGTGCCCGCGCCAGGCACCAGCCAGGACGTCGCGATGCTGATCGCCGCGGAGAAGGGCGCCCGCCTGATCGTCTCCGTGGGGTCGCAGTTCAACCTCGTCGAGTTCCTCGACCGCAACCGCAAAGGCATGTCCTCCACGTTCCTCACGCGCCTGCGCATCGGCGAGATCCTCGTGGACGCGAAGGGCGTCAGGCACCTCTACCAACCACGCCCCGGGCTCACGCCGCTGCTCGTCGTGATCGCCGCCGGCCTGATCGCGATGATCGCCGTCGTCGGGCTGACGCCCGCGCTGCGCGACGTGGCCGAACTGCTGTGGCTGAAGCTGAAGCTGCTCGCCGCAATGCCCGCCGCCGTCTGAAGCCACCGACACCCGAGCACACCCCGCAATGTTCGACTTCCGCTACCACGCGCTCTCCCTCGCAGCGGTCCTGTTCGCGCTCGCGCTCGGGATCCTGATCGGCGTGGCGATCGGCGACTCCAACCTCGTGTCCTCGGCCAAGGACGGCATCGTCGCCAACCTCAAATCGGAAGTCAACGAAGCCCACCACCAGCTCTCGACCCAGCAGAGCCGCCTCTCCGAAGAGGAATCGTTCTCGGGCGGCCTGTACCCGCTCGCGGTGCACGAACTGCTCGCCGGGCGCTCCATCGGCCTCGTGTTCCTCGGTGGCACCTCCGACCAGATCAACTCGCTCGCGCGCACCGCGATCTCGCAGGCGGGCGGCGAGGTGACGACGGTCGTCGCGATCAGGGAGCCGCTCGACCTGAGCGGCCTCGACCGTCAGGCTGCCGGCACGCACTACGCGCCGCTCACCGGCAACACGCCCCTGGTGGGACGGTTCGGAGAACTGATGGGACGACAGCTCGTGAGCGGCGGGCAGCTCGTCACGAAAGAGCTCTTCAGCCGGGTGCGCTCGAGCCTGCTGAGCGCGTTCGACGGGCAGCTCACGCGCCTCGAAGGGGTCGTGGTGATGCGCGCCGAGCCGACCGACATGAGCGCCGAAGCGAGCGAAGTCTCGAGCGCGTTCGACTCAGGGCTGCTCGCGGGCATCGGCGCCGTCGGCGTGCCCGCGGTCGGGGTCGAGCTGACCGGCACAGAACCGTCGCAGGTATCGTGGTATCGAGGCAAGGCGATCTCGAGCGTCGACGATCTCGACACGCTCGCGGGGCGCACCGCGCTCGCGTACGCGCTCGCGGGAGACCGCGGCACGTTCGGGGTCAAGTCGACCGCCGATTCGCTGCTGCCGAGCCTCACCGCGACCGCCACGGCGCCCTGATCGACACCCACGGCCGCGTCCGCTCGCGGCGCTAGCTTGCACGGATGCACGCCCTGCCGTTCCTGCTCGCGCTGCTCAGCGCCGCCGTCCTCGCGCCGGCGCTCCTGCGCGCGCTGAGCGAGGCCGGGCACACCCGCCCGAACTATCGCGAGCGCCGGCTGCCCTACGCGTTCGGGGCGCTCGCGCTCGCCGCCGCGCTGCTGGCGCTGATCCCGCTGATGCTCGTGCAGCGGCTCGCGTCGACCGCGGTCTTCTACCCCGTCGCGCTGCCGATCGCGGTGTACGCGCTCGGGGTGCTCGCGCTGGGGCTCGTCGACGACACGCTCGCGCGCGAAGCGCCAACGGACGCGGAGAAGCGGGATGCGGGCGCCCAACGCGGCTGGCGCGGGCACGGCGCGGCGCTGCTGCGCGGCGAGCTCACCACGGGCGTGCTCAAGGCCGCCGGGTCGCTCGGACTCGCGCTGCTGGCGATGTCCTACCTGGACCTCTCTGACGGCCGCTGGCTGTTGGCAGCCGGCGTCCTTGTGCTCGCGACGAACGTGTTCAACCTGCTCGACCTGCGCCCCGGACGCGCGATCAAGGTGTTCGTGGCGCTCGGGGCGGGCCTGACGATCGGCTCCGGGGAACTGCGCCCGCTGTGGGCGCTCGGCCTGTTCGCCGCTCCCGCGCTCGTCGCGGGCGCGTACGACGTGCGCGAGCGGGCGATGCTCGGCGACACCGGCGCGAACCTGCTCGGAGCGCTCGCGGGCCTGTGGCTGGTGCTCAGCCTGTCCGGGACGGGGCAGCTCGTGGCGCTCGCATCGCTAGCGCTGATCACGATCTACGGCGAGCTGCGCTCGATCTCCACACTCGTGGAAAGGACTCCGTGGCTGCGGGCACTAGACTCCTGGGGCAGGCCCTCATGACGTTGCACCACTCCGACCGCCACGCGCAAGCGCCAAGCAAGACCCGGTTCATCTTCGTGACCGGCGGAGTCGTCTCCTCTCTCGGCAAGGGCATCGCCGCGGCGTCGATCGGACGGCTGCTCGTCTCGCGCGGGTTGACGGTCGGTCTGCAGAAGTTCGACCCGTACATCAACGTCGACCCGGGCACGATGTCGCCCTACCAGCACGGCGAGGTGTTCGTGACCGAGGACGGCGCGGAGACCGACCTCGACCTGGGCCACTACGAGCGCTTCACCGACGCGAACACGAGCAAAGCGTCGAACGTCACCGCGGGCGGCATCTACGACACCGTGATCCGCCGCGAGCGCCGCGGCGACTACCTCGGCGGCACCGTGCAGGTCGTGCCCCACATCACCGACGAGATCAAGCAGCGGATCGTGCTGATCGCGGAGACCAGCGACGTGGACTTCGTGATCACCGAGATCGGCGGCACGGTCGGCGACATCGAGTCGCTGCCGTTCCTTGAGGCGATCCGCCAGTTCCCCGTCGACGTGGGCCGCAAAAAGTGCATGTTCATCCACCTCACGCTCGTGCCCTACATCGGCCATGCGGGCGAGCTGAAGACCAAGCCCACCCAGCACTCCGTCAACGAGCTGCGGCGCATCGGGATCGCGCCGGACATGCTGATGTGCCGCTCGGAGGGCTCGCTCTCGCAGGAGATCCGCAAGAAGATCGCGCTGTTCGCGAGCCTGCCGACCGAGGCGATCGTCTCGGCGTGCGACGTGGACAACATCTACAAGGTGCCGCTCACGTTCCGCGAACAGGGCGTCGACGACTTCATCCTCGACCACTTCGCGATGGAGGCGGCGCCGCCGCAGCTCGACCGCTGGACCGAGCCGATCGAACGCTCCGCGCGCGCCACGAAGACGGTCAGGATCGCGCTCGTGGGCAAGTACGTGCAGCTCGAGGACGCCTACCTGTCGGTGTGCGAAGCGCTGCGCCACGCCGCCTCGCTGCAGGACAGCCGCGTCGAGATCGAATGGGTCGACTCCGAGCGCCTCGAGGGAGCCGACCGCGGCGAGATCCTCGAGCAGCTCGCGCACGCCGACGGCATCCTGATCCCCGGAGGGTTCGGGGGACGCGGGATCGAGGGCAAGATCGCCGCGGCGGGGATCGCCCGCGAGCAGCTGATCCCCTACCTGGGCATCTGCCTCGGCATGCAGGTCGCGGTCGCGGAGTACGCGCGCAACGTGGCGGACATGGAGGGCGCGAACTCGACGGAGTTCGACATCGAGACGCCCTACCCGGTGATCGACCTGCTGCCCGAGCAGAAGGAGGTCGCCGACCTCGGCGGCACGATGCGCCTCGGCGCGGACCCGATCAAGCTGCACGCGGACACGCGGGCGCGGGAGATGTACGGCGAGGCCGTCATCTACGAGCGCCACCGCCACCGCTACGAGGTCAACAACCTGCTGCGCAAGAAGATCACGAACGCGCGCGCGGACGGAGCGGGCGGCGCGCTGGTCGTGTCGGGCACCTCACCGGACGAGCGCCTCGTGGAGGTGATCGAGCTCGACGAGCACCCGTTCTTCGTCGCCTCCCAGTTCCACCCCGAGTTCAAGTCGCGCCCCGAGCGCCCCGCGCCGCTGTTCCGCGACTTCATCGCCGCCGCCCTGCAGCGCGCCGGCGACTCGGACTCCTCCACATCCGGCCCCAGCGTCGGACACGAGGACGTTCGCATCGAGGACACGCGCGGGCAGGCCGGGCACGCCGCCTCGGCCCACGGCGCCAGCCTGTCGTGAGCGCCGGCGCGGGAGCGTCCACCAGCAGGGTCGGGACGCTCCCCCTTCGGGGACTACGTGAGCATCGATACTTGAATGGGACGTTCGCCGAGCTGTGCCGGATCGAGAGCCCCTCGGGCCGCGAGCGCGAGTGCGCACAGCGGGTGATCGCGGAGCTGCGAGCGCTCGGCGTGGCAGTCGAGGAGGACGGCGCGGGTGCGCTGATCGGGTCTGACTGCGGCAACCTGCTTGCGCGCGTGCCCGCCGGCGGACAGGCCTCGTTCGAGGAATCCGTGGGCGCCGAGCGCCGCTCGATCCTGCTGTGCGCGCACCTCGACACGGTGCCGCTGCAGGCGCCTGTCGAGCCGGTGCTCGTGGACGGCGGCTGGGAGAACGCGAACGAAGGCATCCTCGGCGCGGACAACAAGGCGGCGGTGGCGGTGATGCTCGCGCTCGCGCGCCACGTCCGACAGCAGGGCGCGCCGGTCGACGTGGAGCTGCTGTTCACGGTCGGCGAGGAGATCGCGCTCGCGGGCTCACGCGTGTTCGACGCCACCCGGCTGCAGAGCGACTTCGGCTACGTGTTCGACCACGCCTCGCCGATCGGCGAGGTCGTGATGCGCTCGCCGACCCACTTCCGTGTCGAGGCGAGCTTCCGCGGGGCGGCCGCGCACGCGGGCATCCGCCCCGAGGAGGGCCACAGCGCGATCCTCGCGGCGGCGCACGCGATCGCCTCGATGCGCCACGGGCGGATCGACGAGACGAGCACCGTGAACGTGGGCACGATCGCGGGCGGCACCGCTATGAACGTGGTGCCCGAACACTGCACGCTGCTCGGGGAGGTGCGCGGCCCCGACGACGCGCGCGCGGAGGATCTGGTTGCGGAGATCGTCGACCGAGTGCACGAGGCGGCGAACCTGCCGGAGTGCTCGTGCGACGTGGACGTGAGCGTCGAGCGGACGTTCTCGGGCTTCGCCCTGTCCGAGCGCGACCCCGCGGTGACGGTCGCGCGGGCGGCGCTGCGCTCCTGCGGGCACGAGCCCGTGGCGATCTCCAGCGGCGGCGGCTCGGACGCGAACGCGCTGCTGACAAAGGGATTCCAGACCGTGAACCTCGCGAACGGCACCGAGCGCAACCACGAGCCGGGCGAGCGCGTGAGCGTGGCCGCGCTCGAGGAGATGCTCGACGTGGCGCTCGCGCTGCTGGACGAGGCGGCGGCGCTTTCGCCGGACGCGGCCCTGTAGCTTCCAGCCCCGAATGTTGAAGCTCCGCCCAGCGATCGTCCTCGACGTCGAGGACCCCGACACGCAGCTCACGGTCCTCGACGCCCACGCGGGCGATGGACCCGAGCAGACGCTGCGGATCAAATTGACGGATGACAACGCCGACGACGCGCCCCGCGCGGCGATCGCGGACGTGTCGCTCGTGGGTCGCTCGGAGGCGGGCGACGAAGTGATCGTGAACGTGCAGGCGCTCGACCTGGGGCTCGGCTCGGGTGGCTTCGACGTGGTGCACGTGAACCTCACCCGCGGCCTCGACGGCGAGGGCAGCGAAGCGGCGAACGTGATGAAGCTCAACTACACGAGCCTTCAGCACACGGTCGAGCCGGTCGACGACGGGCTGCTGGAGGTGCCGCTCGAACGGCCGGTGGCGGTGCTCGCGCTGCACGGCCAGCTAGCGCCGGTCGCGTGGGCATACGCGCAGAGCGCGCCCGAGGGCAGGCTCGGCTACGTGCAGACCGCCGGCGGGGCGCTACCCGGCGGGCACTCGCGCACGGTGCGCGCGCTGCGCGAGCGCGGCCTGCTCGCCGGCCACATCACCGCTGGCGCGGCGTTCGGCGGCGAGCTCGAGGCGATCTCGACCGCGGGCGCGATCCACCATGGCCTGCACACCCTCGGCTGGGACGCGGTGGTGTGCGGCCCGGGGCCGGGGATAGTGGGGTCGAGCTCGGCGCTCGGGCACGGCGGGATGGTGGCGCTGGACTCCGCGCACGTGGCGCTCGCGCTCGGCTGCCCTACGCTGCTCGTCGCGCGGATGTCCTCGAGCGACGACCGCACCCGCCACCGCGGGATCTCACACCACACGCTCACCGTCCTCGACCTGCTGCTCGAGCCCGTCACCGTGGCGCTGCCCGCCGGGATGCGCTCGCCCGTGGGCGCGGACCTGCGCGCTGGGCTCGGCGCGGTGTTCGGCGGCTCGATGCCCGGGCGTCCGGCGCTCGCGCTCGACGTGCCGCGCCCGGTGCGCATCACCCGCCACGACTGGCGCCGCGCGGCGGTGGACCTGCCGGCGTACGCGACGAGCGGCCTCTCGACGGTGACGATGGGGCGCGGGCTAGGAGAGGATCCGCTGTTCTTCGGCGCCGCCCTGGCGGGCGGGGGAGCGCTCGCGCAACTGAACGGGGCGTTGCACCGGCAGGGAGCACTCGCCGCGGAGGCGAAGCTGGAGGAATGAGCACCGCCGCAGTGATCGCCCCGCCGAAGCCGACGCCGGTGGGGATAGCGCCGCTGATCCTCGACTTCCTCGCCTACCTGGAGCTGGAGCGGGGCCTGTCGCGCAACACGCTCTCCGCCTACCGCTGCGACCTGCTGCAGTTCGGCGAGTTCCTCGACCGCCACGATATGACCGTGCGGGCGTCCACCCACGGAGACCTCGCGGCGTTCCTCTCAGAGCTCGCGGCGGGCAGCGAGGAACACCCGCCGGTGGCGCCGACGACGCTCGCGCGCAAGGTCGCGTGCCTGCGCTCCTTCTACCGCCACCTGCGACTCGACGGCACGATCGAGCACGACCCGACCGCGGACCTGCACGGACCGCGCAAGCCCCAGAAGTTGCCGCACGTGCTCTCCCGCGACGACGTGGCGCGCCTGCTCGCACAGCCCAAGGGCTCCGAGCCGCTCGCGCTGCGCGACCGGGCGCTGCTGGAGACGATGTACGCGTGCGGGCTGCGCGCGTCGGAGGCGGTGGGGCTGGACATCGGCGACGTGGACCTCGAGGAGGGTCTGCTGTGCGCGCGCGGGAAGGGATCGAAGGAGCGGATCGTGCCGATCGGGCGCAAGGCGGTCACGGCATTGGTCGCCTACCGCCGCGGCGGCCGGCCGGAGCTGCTCAGCGAGAGGTCGCAGTCGCGGCTGTTCGTGAACCGTCGCGGCGGGGGGCTTACGCGCCAGGGGCTCTACAAGATCGTGCAGGGGCACGCGCGCCGCGCGGGCCTGGAGGACCGGATGAGCCCGCACACGCTGCGCCACAGCTTCGCGACGCACCTGCTCGCTGGGGGCTGCGACCTGCGCTCGCTGCAGGAGATGCTCGGCCACGCGGACCTCGCTACGACGCAGGTCTACACGCACCTCTCGGCGGAGCGGCTGAAGGACGCGTACTTCAACGCTCACCCGCGGGCGACATCACGTTGAGTAGCGACGGCGGGCACGGGCAGCGATGAGTGACGGACCGCTCGGACGCCGCGCGTTCGTACTGGTGATCGACGCGTGCGGCGTCGGCGCGCTCCCGGACGCGGCGCGCTATGGCGACGAGGGCACGAACACGCTCGCGCATGTCGCGGAGGCGGTGGGGGGCCTGCAGCTGCCGACGCTCGAGTCGCTCGGCCTCGGCTCGATCCTCCCGCTGCGGGGCGTCGCGGCGGCGAACGACCCCGCGATCCACGGCCGCCTGCGACCGTTGGGGGCGGGCAAGGACTCGATCAGCGGCCACTGGGAGCTGATGGGCGTGTCGCTCGCGCAGCCGCTGCCGACGTTCCCACAGGGCTTCCCGCCGGAGGTGCTGGCGCGGCTGGTGGACGCGATGGGCCACGATGTGATCTGCAGCCGCCCCGACAACGGCCTCGCGGCGATCGAGGAGTTCGGCGCGGAGCACGTGCGCACGGGCGCGCTGATCCTCTACACGTCGCAGGACTCGGTGCTGCAGCTGGCGGCGCACGTCGGTCGTGTGCCGGTGGATGAGCTGTACAGGGCGTGCGAGGCGGCGCGTGCGGCGATGACGGGCGAGTGCGCGGTGGGAAGGGTGATAGCGCGGCCGTTCACCGGTGAGGAGGGCGCGTTCGTCCGAACCGAGGGCAGGCGCGACTGCGCGCTCTCGCCGCCGTCGCGCAGCTACCTGGAGGAGCTGTGCGACGCGGGCGTGGCGGTGCACGGCGTGGGCAAGATCGACGATCTGTTCGCGGGGGTTGGCGTTGGCGAGTCCCACCCGGGCGCGACGAACGCGCGGGCGCTCGACAGCGTGGAGGAGCTGCTGGTCGAGCTCGAGTGTGGGTTGGTGATGGCGAACCTGATCGAGACGGACCAGGTGTATGGGCATCGCAAGGACGTGCGCGGCTTCGCGGGCGCGCTGGTGGAGATCGACGCGCGCGTGGGGCGGATGCTCGACGAGATGCGCAAGGGCGACCTGCTGGTTGTGACGGCAGACCACGGCGTGGACCCGGCGCACCCGGGGACGGACCACACGCGCGAGTACGCGCCGCTGCTGGCGGTGACGGGGGAGATGCTCGCGCGCCGACGCTCCGGCGCGACCGGCGGGATGGGCGGCTTTCGCCACGACGGGGCGCTGGCTGACGTGGGCGCGAGCGTGCTGCGGTGGCTGGCTGGACGTGAGGCGCAGGAGCGGTCGAGGGCGGACGGCCTTCCGGGGGACGCGTTCGTGAGCTAGCGTGCGGGGCGATGCCCGAGCTGCCGGAGGTCGAGACGATCAGGGGCCAGCTCGCGCCGCTGGTGGAGAGCAGGCGCCTGTTGCGAGTGGAGATCCTCGACCCACGCTGGTCGCGGCCGCTGGCTCCGGCGGAGCTCGAGGACGCGCTTGAGGGCAGGCGCGTGGAGCGTCTGGGGCGCCGCGGGAAGTACCTCGTGTGGCACCTGAGCGACGACGTGTACCTGGCGCAGCACCTGCGGATGACGGGCGCGGTGCTCGCGGACCCCGACCCCGAGCCGGCGCACACCCGCGTGCGTGTGCGACTGGGGGCGCGCAAGGGCGAGGGGAGGGGCGCCGGTCGCAGGCTGGCGTTGGTGGACCCGCGGCGGTTCGGCACGGGCGAGCTGCTGCTGGGCTCGGAGGCGATGGAGGAGTTCTTCGCGGCGCGGCTGGGGCTGGAGCCGTTCGACGAGCGGTTCACGGCGGAGCACCTGCACGCGCTCGCGAAGGGCCGGCGGATGCCGATCAAGGCGCTGCTGCTGGATCAGCGCAGGATCGCGGGGGTGGGCAACATCTACGCGGACGAGGCGCTGTTCCGCGCGGGCATCCATCCGCTGCGCGCGGCGGGGACGCTGACGCTGGCGCAGTGGGAGCGGCTGCGCGAGACGACGATCGAGGCGTTGAGCGCGGGGATCGACGCGCGCGGGGCGACGATCGACGACTTCCGTCACGTGGACGGCGTGCGCGGCTCCTTCCAGCACCAGTTCCTGGTGCACCTGCGCGAGGGCGAGCCGTGCGGGACGTGCGGGACGACGATCGTGAAGATGGTGGCGGCGGGGCGCGGGACCTACGTGTGCGAGAGCTGCCAGAAGCGCCCGCGGGGCGTCAAGGCTAGGCCGCGAGGAGCTCGTCCAACCGGCCGCTCTCCGCGGCTGCCTGGACCTCGCTGAAACCGCCGAGCACCTGCCCGTCGACGATCACCTGCGGGAAGCTCATCATCCCGGTCTCGCGCACGAGCTGCATGCGCCCGTCGGGGTCCTTGGCGAGGTTGACCTCTTTGAACTCGATCCCGCGCGAGGACAGAAGCCCCTTGACGCGCGCGCAGAAGGAGCACGGCTCGGTCGTGTAAACGGTCACCTTACTCATTACTTCATAAAGTATAGCGGCCTTTGCTGGTAAATCAAATCGTGTCGTTAAGGGGTGCTATCGGACGACGTAGCGCTCTGGCACGAGATGCTCGGTGTGCTTGGGCGGGCGCAGGTACTTGCGCTCCTGGCGGGGCGGGAGCTTGGGCTTCTTGGCCTTGTCGGGGTGCTCGTAGGGGATCAGCGAGAGCAGGTGCTCGATGAGGTTGAGGCGCGCGCTGCGCTTGTCGTCGCCCTCGACGACGTACCAGGGGCTGGCGTCGGTGTCGGTGTAGGCGAACATCCTGTCCTTGGCCTCGGCATAGTCGACCCAGCGCGCGCGGGCCTGCAGGTCGGTGGGGCTGAACTTCCAGCGCTTGCGAGGGTCCGACAGCCGTTTCTCGAAGCGTCGCTCCTGCTCCTCGTCGCTGACGGACAGCCAGTACTTGACGAGCACGACGCCTTCGTTCTGAAGCGCCTGCTCGAACAGCGGGCAGAAGCGCAGGAACTCTTCGTACTCGTCCTCGGTGCAGTAGCCCATGACGTGCTCGACGCCGGCGCGGTTGTACCAGGAGCGGTTGAACAGCACGATCTCTCCGGCGGCGGGCAGGTGCGGGGCGTAGCGCTGGAAGTACCACTGGGTGCGCTCGCGCTCGTTCGGTGTGGGGAGCGCGACGACGCGACAGGTGCGCGGGTTGAGGAACGTGATGATGCGCTTGATCGTGCCGTCCTTGCCGGCTGTGTCGCGCCCCTCGAACAGCACGACGAGCCGCCGGCCGTCGGCGACGATGCACTCCTGCATGTAGACGAGCTCGGTCTGCAGGCGCAGCAGCTCGCGCTCGTACTGCTTGTCGTTCAGCTCCTTGGGCTCCATATGAGCAAGTTAGAGGATGCTCGAGACGGGGCCGTCGGGCGGATCGATCAACATGGGTAGATGGCAAGCAGAGCTGTGAAGAGCGAAGCGGTGGTGCTGCGCTCGATGCGCTACGGCGAGGCGGACCGCATCCTGCACCTGTACACGCCGGCGCGCGGGCGGGTGAGTGCGATCGCGAAAGGCGTGCGCCGCGCGCGCAGCCGCTTCGGCGGGCGCCTGGAGCCGTTCTTCCGTATCCACGTGGAGCTGCACGAAGGCCGTGGCGAGCTGCTGACGGTGACGGGCGCGCAGACGATCGACGGGCACGCGCGGCTGCGCGGCGACGCGCGCGCGCTGGACGCGGCGGCGCGCGCGTGCGACGCGGTGGGGAGGCTGTTCGAGACCTCAGAGCCGCACCCGGGCGTGTTCAACCTGCTGTGCCGCCAGCTCGCTCTGCTCGACGAGCGCGCGGGGAAGGGGGAGCGCTCGGCGGCGATTGCGCGCGCGGGGGCGCTGGCGTTTCGACTGAAGCTGCTGTTGGCGGCGGGCCTCGCGCCGCAGCTGGCGGCGTGCGCGAGCTGCGGTGAGCACGAGCACCTGGTGGGCTTCTCGGGCGCGGCGGGCGGCGTGGTGTGCGGTGCGTGCGAGGCGGGCTCGTTCCCGCTGCACGAGGATGCGTACGTGTTCATGACCGACGCGCTGGGGCGCTCGCTGAGCGACGTGCCGGTGGCGGAGGATGCGGCGCTGGGGCAGGTGGAGCGGGCGATCGCGGCGACGCTCGAGCACCACGCGCACGTGCGGCTGATGCCGGCGGCGGTATCGTAGGCGCGAATGGACGAGGGTCTGCCGATCGCATACACGGTGCTTGAGAAGGGCGTGCCCGTGCTGGCGTCCAACGGCGAGCAGATCGGGACGGTCCACCACGTGGTGGCTGCACCGGAGAAGGACATCTTCCACGGCATCGTGATCGCGACCTCCGCCCACGGCAAGCGGTTCGTGGAGGCGGCTGACGTGGCGAGCATCCACGAGCGTGGGGTGGACCTGAGCATCGACCTGGCGGCGGCGCAGGGTCTGCCGCAGCCGGGTGGCGGAGCGCCGGTCTATACGGAGGACCCGTCGGCTCCGGTCCATAAATGGAGCCACATGGTGAACCGCATGACGGGCCACAAAGATTGGCACCGCGAGAGCTGAGCGGGTGCGGCAGGGCGCCGGCCGCGGCGGGTGGGACAATCGAGCGGTGAGCATCGCAAGCGAGCAGGACACCGTCGCATCCGGGTTTGCTGAGCGTTGGCGTGCGCAGGAGGAGCGGCTGCTCTCGCCACTGGCGGCTCGCTCCTACCCGGCGCTGCGGGATCACGCGGAGGACGACTGCTCGCTGCGCACGCCGTTCCAGCGCGACCGCGACCGGATCGTGCACAGCAAGGCGTTTCGTCGGCTGACGCACAAGACGCAGGTGTTCGTGGCGCCGCGCGGGGACCACTACCGCACGCGGCTGACCCACACGCTCGAGGTGACGAGCATCTCGCGCACGGTGGCGCGCGCGCTCGGGCTGAACGAGGACCTGGTGGAGGCGATCGGCCTCGGCCACGACCTGGGGCACCCGCCGTTCGGGCACATCGGCGAGGACGTGCTGGACAGCTGCGTCAAAGAGCGCTTCGGCAAGGACTTCCGCCACTACGAGCACTCGCTGCGGATCGTGGAGCGCCTCGAGCGAGACGGCGCGGGGCTGAACCTGACCGAGCAGGTGCGCGACGGGATCGCCCACCACTCGAGCCGCACGGAGCCGCCGGAGACGCTCGAGGGGCGGATCGTGCGCGTGATCGACCGCGTTGCGTACATAAACCACGACATCGACGACGCGGTGCGCGCGGGCCTCTTGCGCGAGGAGGACCTGCCGAGCGAGCCGATCGCGGTGCTCGGCTCGAGCGGCTCGGCGCGGATCGACGCGCTTGTGCACGACATGGTGGAGCACTCGGCGGTGGAGGGCGACATCGTCCAGGGCCCGAGCGCGGGCCCGGCGATGGCGGAGCTGCGCGACTTCATGTTCGAGCGCGTGTACCTCGGGCCGGCGGTGCGCGCGGAGCACAGGAGGATCGCGTCGGTGGTGCGACGGCTGTTCGAGCACTACGTGGAGCACCCGGAGCTGCTGTCGGGGGGCCGTGTGGGTGCGGATTCCGGCGATGAGGAGTGGCTTGCTGCGGCGGTGACCGACTATCTCGCTGGGATGACCGACAGGTACTGCATACGGGAGTACACCGACCTGCAGGTGCCGCAGGCGTTTGCTCGATAGCCTCGACTCGTGGCGCTGTATACCAACGAGTCCAAGGATCGCGTGCGCGACGCGGCGGACTTCCTCGAGATCGTCTCCGCGCGCACGGAGCTGCGTCGCGCGGGTCCGGCGCGGTATGAGGGGCTGTGCCCGTTCCACGACGAGCGCACGCCGTCGTTCGGGATCGACCCGGCGCAGAAGGTGTACTACTGCTTCGGCTGCCAGGCCTCGGGCGACCTGTTCACGTTCGTGCAGGAGACGGAGGGCGTGGACTTCAAGGGGGCGCTGGAGCTGCTTGCGGAACGCTACGGCGTGGAGCTGCAGCTGGAGGCGGAGGACCCGCGCGCGGCGGAGCTGCGCAAACGCCGCGAGCGGCTGCTGGAGCTGCTGTCGCGCACGACGGCGTACTACGAGCGCTACCTGTGGGAGTCCGAGGAGGCGGCCCCGGCGCGCGAGTACCTCGCGGGTCGCGGGCTTGAGGAGTCCTCGCTGCGGGCGTTCCGCGTGGGCTATGCGCCGAGCGCGTGGGATCGCGTGCTGCTGGCGTCGCGCAGGGGCGGGTTCTCGGTGGACGAGCTGTACGCGACTGGCCTGGCGCAGCGCTCGAAGCAGAACGGCCAGCCGTACGACCGCTTCCGCTCGCGGATCATGTTCCCGCTCGCTGACGTGCGCGGTCGGGTGCTGGGGTTCGGCGCGCGAGCGATGGGAGCGGAACAGAAACCGAAGTACCTGAACACGTCCGACAACGACGTCTACCACAAGGGTCTGCACCTGTACGGCTCGGATCTGGCGCGCGCGCATGCGACAAAGGCGGGGGAGGTGATCCTGTGCGAGGGCTACACGGACGTGATCGCGCTGCACCAGGCTGGGATGCGCAACGCGGTCGGTCTGATGGGCACGGCGCTGACGGCGGACCAGGTGGGGGAGCTGGCGCGGATGGCGCAGACGGTGCTGTTGGCGCTGGACGCGGACAGCGCTGGTCAGGAGGCGATGCTGAAGGCCTCGACGGTGGCGGCGAAGCGCAAGCTGGAGCTGCGCGTGGTGCCGCTGCCAGCGGGCGCGGATCCGGCTGAGCTGATCCAGCGAGAGGGCGCGGAGGCGATGGCGGCGCTGGTGTCGAAGGCGGTGGCGTTCGTGCGCTTCCGCGTCGAACGGGTGCTCGCGAACGGCGACGACTCGAGCCCGGAGGGACGCGACCGGATCGTCGAGCAGCTGCGCCCGGTGTTCGCGACGCTCCCGCCGAGCGCGATGCGGATGGAGCTGACGCGGATCGTGTCGGGACGCCTTGCGTTGCCGGAGAGCCTCGCGGAGACGCTGCTCGCTGGCGGGGGTGGCGGTGCGGCGGGCGCGGGCGCCGCGGGTGGGCAGGGTGGAGCGCGCGCGGGCGGGGGACGGCCAGGGGCGGATGCGGCGAACGGCGGTGGCGCTCGGGTCGAGCGTGGCGGCGGCGCTGGGCCAGGTCCGCGGCCTCGCGGCGGCGATCTGTCGCGGCGCGAGGACACAGAGCGGGCGTTCCTGGCGCTGTGCATCGCCTCGCCGCAGGAGGGCGCGCTGGCGCTTGAGGACCTGGACGTTGACGAGCACTTCTCGAGCGGGCTGCTGCGTCGCGCGGCGAGGCGCCTGCGCGAGGGCGGCCTGCAGCAGCCGATGCGCGATCGCCCCGGCGAGGGCGGGTCGCTGGAGGAGGATCCGGAGCTGAAGGGGCTGCTGGCTGAGCTGGTGGTGGAGGCGGGCGGCGAACAGTCGGACCCGGCGATGCTCGAGGTGCAGCGCCTGCAGCTGGAGCTCGCGAGGGTGGACCGCCAGATCCAGCGCGCGCGCGGCCAGGACAACGGCGACGTGAGCGACCTGGCCAAGCACAAGGCCAAGATCAAGCTGGAGTTCGATCGGGCGTATGGGCGGGTGCTGGAGGAGACGGGGGATAGGGGCTGAGGGGTGGCGGCCTCGTCGTGCTCGGCTTCGAGTCACGGACTTGGCGCAGGTTGGACACAGAATTGACGCACTTGGCACGCCATTTGACCGCATGCGCCGACGACAATTGGGTGCATGGATCGCGTGTCTTTGGAGCAGCTTCTGGATCAGGGCCTGTCGCTCGCGGCGATAGGCCAGCGGTTCGGGCGACACGAATCTACGGTCGCGTACTGGGTTGAGAAACACGGGTTGGAGGCCGCCAAGCAGGGGAGGCACGCGGCGCGGGGTGGGCTTGAGCGCACAGAGCTCGAGCAGTTGGTCAACAGCGGCGCATCCATCGCGCAGATCGCGGAGGCTGTTGATCGCAGCAAGCCGACGGTCCGGCACTGGCTCAGGAGATATGGGCTCAAGACGCAGGGCGGCGTCGGAAGGCGACCCGCGGAGCAGGCGACAGCCGCGAAGGAGGCCGGACTCGCCACGGTGACGATGCGCTGCAGGGTGCATGGAGAGACTGGCTTCTCGATCAATGGTCGTGGCTACTACCGCTGCAAGCGATGCCGATCGGAGGCCGTCGTTCGCAGGCGCAAGAAGATGAAGGCGATCCTCGTCGAGGAGGCCGGCGGCGCGTGCTGCGTATGCGGATACGGCCAAAACATGCGCGCGCTCCACTTCCATCACGTCGAGCCGTCGCAGAAGCGACACGAGATCAACGCGAAGGGCGTGGCGCTTGCGCTCGAGACGTTGCGGGCCGAGGCGCGGAAGTGCGTCCTTCTGTGCTCTAATTGCCATGCTGAGGTCGAGGACGGGATGACATCCGTTCCGGTCGACGCGTTGGTTGGGCGCCCTCCGGGGTAGCTCAAGTGGCGGTCCGGGGTAACTCAATTGGCAGAGTGCGAAGCTGTTAACTTCGAAGTTGTGGGTTCGAGTCCCACCCCCGGAGTGACGTTGAGGACAACGGCTGTAGGCCGGTCCTCAGCATGGTGGCGACGGTCTCGGTCAGTGTGGCGCTGATCGAGAGCCGATCGTTCGCCTTGTCGTAGACGGCGCGCAGATCGAAAGCGTCGAACAGGGCGCGTTTGGTCTCGTCGTCGGCATTGCGTAGCCACTCGGAGAGATCGGGCACCTGATCGAGCACCGCTGCCGGGTCTTGGCGTTCGGGTGCCAGTCCGAGCTTCGGCAGGGACGCCTGCGCCGCCGCCTTCTCGGCCTTGAGTTCGTTGATCCGCGCCTGCACTACGTCGGGCTCGACTCCGGCCTCCAGAGCCTGGGCGCCTGATCTTGTACGGGAGCCCTCGATCTGCTTTCCTCGAACGTATGTTCGTACTCAGGCAAGTTGACGGGCCCGCCGTTGGAGATCGCCTCCTGATCGGAGACCCTGACGAGCCGCCGGTGCTCGAACCCCGCATCGTGATCGACTCGCAGACGTGGGCGGGGAGCATCACCCCGGCGCCGCCGCCGCCCGCGATCGACGCTCGGGCGCTCATGGTCGCCATCTAGCAACTGTCGAGCCGATCGATCGGGTGCTCGTGGCACGATGCCACAGATGTTCGACTCCGTGTGTGTCCGGCGTACTGGCATTGCCGAAGACGAGGCGCGTCTAGACCTTGGGCTGGTCGCAGAGGCGCTCTTGTTCTATGGGCGAGTTGACATTGTTGCTGACAGAAGCGTCTTTCAAGCGTTGTTTGCGAGCTTGGGGATTGACGGATTTCTCAGACTCGTCGAATCGGAGAGGGTTTCGTTCTCGTACTGCAATCAATTCACGGGGGTGATGACCGAGGATGCCAATACACCAACAGAGCGGTTCTTTCTGGGTGTGGTGGAAATGCCGCACACAGCGATCGAGCGCCTCGCTGTGGAGGATTTTCGTCTAGCTACTGGCAAGTCCGGGCGAGGCCGCCGGCTAGCCGCTAGGTTTCTGAACCATGTTGGTGATGTGGGGCTCGATGCAGGAATCCACGCATCGGCCACCGCCGATGCTCTAAATGCCGACTACGTCGCGAGTCTCATTCGCGATGTGATCGGATTCATGGCCCCGAACTACAACCTCCCTGAGCAATTCGTGTTCGAGATCGAAGCGGCCGAGGAAGAGCGTGTCAAGATCCGGACGAACCTTGACTGGTCACTCGTCAACCGGCACTGGCGCGCGAAGTCTGAGTCCCAAATTGGGCCAAGCGATGTGCTCGGGTGGATTTTGGGGGCAAATGAGGAGATGGCCTTTGCGGGACACTTCGCATCCGAGATGATTACGAACCCTTTCTCGGCCAGGATACTTCGGACAAAGACGGAGGCCCTGCTAGCGCGCGAGCGATCGGCGGACGCTCAGCACGACTTTCAGGATCTCGTATTTGACGAAGCTCGCTCGGTGCGGGAGGCCGTAAACTCCGGACAGCGCTCGCTGCTAGAAGCGTTGGACCTTGCCGAGCGAGCTGACCGCTTTCGATCCTGGCTCTCCGACCTTGATGAGGATCATCAGCTAGCCCGCGAGTACCTGAAGGCTTGCACGGCTGAGACTTGGGCTGACAGCCTTCCGGCCAAGACAGTCCGGTTTCTCACGGTCACGGGAGCAAGCACCGCCGCTGGGGTGGCATTGACTGGTCCTATTGGCATCGCGGCTGGACCCATCATCGGGACCGCAGACTTCCTCCAAGATGTCCTTCGTCGCGGTTGGCGCCCGTCGCAGTTCGTAGAGCGTCGCCTGCGCGGATTCGTCGCCGATCGCGATAGGTAGGGCTGCGCCGTTAGGCGCTCAGTCGGTAGTCCTGCGCCAGCGTTGTCCCCGGCGTCAGTGCAGACCCCCGGAGCTTCTTCCCGCACAACGGCTCAAGGCCGGTGCGGCGCATCGCGCCGCGTAGCCACTCGGCGAGGTCAGGGACCTGATCGAGCACGGCCGCCGGGTCACGCCGCGGCGGCGCTTGCGCTACCCGCTCTCTAGCCGCCATCGGCGCAGGCTGCTACTTGGCTTTGTCCTGTGGATGGATGGTCTCGCCGCGCGCCAGCATCGCCACGAAACGCTCGATGCGCCGCGCGCGGGTGTCGCTGCGCTTGGCCTCGTGAATCCTGTAGAGGACCGAGTATCGGTTTTGACTGCTGAGATGATCGAACATCGCCTTGGCGCGTGGCTCGACGTCGAGCGCCGCGGTGAGGTCCGCCGGCACCTCGATCGTTGCCTGACCTGCGTAGGCAGCATCCCAGCGTCCATCGTCCTTCGCCAGCGCGACCGCCGCTAGCCCCGCCGGGTGCATCAAGCCTTCGGCCTGTAGTCGCTCGACGAGACCGACGTTGCGTTGTGACCACGAGCTGCGCGTCCGCCTGGGGGTGAACCGCTGGCGAAATGTACGCTCGTCGCGGCGCCGTACCTGCCCGTCGATCCAGCCGTGACACAGAGCCTCTTCGAGCGCCTCGTCGTAGCTGAGCCTGGTCGGCTCGATCACGTGCTTCTTGGCGAGCACGAGCCACACACCACTCTCATCCCGATGGTGTGCGCCGAGCCAGGATCGCCAGCGGGCTCTGTCGGCGACGAGCAGCTCAGGAAGCTCATCAGGCATCCCTCCACATTTTGCCAACCACCGGCGGCAGGCAACGGCACGGGTAGAATCGGAGTCGATGTCCGAGGCTGCGATCTATAGGGCAGGATCTGGCGAGCCAGTGGTGCTGCTGCACGGGTTCACCGCGGCGTGGAGGATCTGGCATCCGATCCTGGCCGACCTCGCCGCTCGCTACGAGGTGATCGCCCCGACGCTGCCAGGCCACCACGGCGGCCCCACCTATCCCGCCGATCAGCCGATCACGTTCGAGCGCTCCACCGACGCGATCGAGGCGCTGCTGGACGAGCTGGGCGTCAGCACGGCGCACTTCGTCGGCAACTCGATGGGCGGCGGCATCGCACTCGAGCTGGCCAAGCGCGGCCGTGCGCGCTCGGTCGTCGCGCTCGCGCCCGCCGGCGGCTGGAGCCGGGGCGACGGGGAGGGGCCGCGCATCGGGACGTTCTTCGCGAGGCAGATCAAGATGCTCGAGCGAACCCACGCCTGGAGCGAGCGGATCATGAGACGTCCCGGGACTCGCCGGCTGGCGTTCAGGGAAATCATGCGCCACGGAGAGCTCGTATCCCCCGCGGATGCAGCCGAGATATCGCAGGCTGCGATGAGCTGCTCCATCAGCCAGAGAGCGATCCGAGAGCTGCGCGCCGACAACGCCGGGCTCACGATCGGCGATCTCGATCGGATCACCTGCCCGGTGCTGTTGGCCACCCCGCAGTTCGACCGCGTACTACCCGGCCCTCGACACGCCCCGCGCTACCGCCGCGAGATACCGGGTGTCAAGGCGGTCACGCTCGCCGACTGCGGACACGCGCCGATGTGGGACGACACCAAGCTCGTGACGAAGCTGATCGTCGAGCACGTCGACCGGAACCTCGCGCCCGGCCCTGACGCTCGGGCAGATGTGCCGTCGCCGCCAGCGGCAGCAGTGGCTTGAGGCGCAATACCTTCTCTTAGCCCGCGAGCTGCTCCACCAGCCGTGCGGCGGTCTCGCCCGCGTCGTGTCCCTCGCTCCAAGCCCCAAGCTCCCGCGCCCGCGCCCTGATCGACGGCTCGCCGAGCGCTCTTTCGACCGCGAGCCGTATCGGTCGCGGCGAGACGAACCGCCGCGGCACCCGCACACCGGCGCCCGACCAGTCGAGCCGCGCGGCGTTCTCGTTCATGTCGCCGATCGCCGGGGCCGCCACGACGGCGCAGCCGCAGGCGAGCGCCCGGGCGAGCGTTCCGTGGCCGGCGTGGCAGACGACCACGTCGCAGTGGGGCATCGTGCGCGAGTAGGAGACCCAGTCGACGACCCGCGCGTTGTCGGGCACCGGCAGAGGCACCGGCGGCAGACGCCGGTTCCACGTCGCGAGCACGCGCACAGGAGCATCGGCTAGACCCTCCAGAGCGGAGCGCAGCAGGGTGTGCTCGGGATCCTGTGCGGTGGATGGCGCGACGAGCACGAGCGGATCATCTCCATCAGGCAGTTCCACGTCTTGTGTCGGCGGCTCCCACATGAGCGGCCCCACCACGTGCACGCCCTCTGGCCACGGCCGCGGGTACTCCAGCTGCGGGAACGTGGCGACGAGCGCGAGCGAGCGGCTGATGCCGCCGTGGACGTGCTCCACGGGCGGCAGGTCGAGCCGTGCGCGTGTCTGGTTGAGCTCCATGCGCCCCAGCTCGAGTCCTTTGGCGACGGGCGCCTGCATGCGCCGCCAGAACGCGCGACCGATCGGGCTGCGCGGCAGACGCGCGCCGAGGGAGTAGATCGGCGAGCCGGGCAGCACGTGCGGGTGCACGTGGGGGATGAGCGTCGCGTAGGGGACGCCGTGGCTCTCCGCGGCGAGCGCGGGGGCGAGCGTGAGGATGTCGGCGACCACGACATCGGGCTGCAGCTCGGCGACGAGCGGGAGCGTGTCCTTGGTGGCGTGGACGACCGCCTCGTAGAAGTCGAGCGGCTCCGGGCCGGAGGGGAACACGTGGTACTCCGGCGCGGCGGCGAACGCGAGCCCCTCCGCTTCGATCGGCTCCTGCCAGCGCTTCCACGTCTGCAGCGTCACCTCGTGGCCGCGCGCGGCGAGCGCGCGTCCGAGGGCGATCATCGGGAATGCGTGGCCGGGGTCGCCGAAGGCGCCCAGCAGCACACGTCTCGGAGGGCCGGCGGTGTCCGTCACGCGACGGTTCGGATCAGGCTGCGAGCTCGGCGAGTAGGCGCAGCTGCTCGAGGCGCTCTGGCGCGGTGAACGCGGTGGGGGTCACGCCGAGCGTGCCGACGCCCGCGTCGCGGTACACCGCGATCCGCTCGCGCACCACGTCCTTCGGCCCGCACAGCGAGACCTGGTCGATGAGCGCGTCGGGGACCGCCGCCATCGCCTCCTCGCGCTTGCCTTCGAGGTACAGGTCCTGGATGACCTTCGCCTCCGCCTCGTAGCCGTAGCGGCTCACGAGCTGGTTGTAGAAGTTCTGCTTGCGCGAGCCCATCCCGCCGACATACAGCGCGATGAACGGTCGCATCGTGTTGCGTGCGCCCTCGAGGTCGTCGGTGATGCAGAGGCTCACGGTCGGAGCGATGTCGAAGTCCTCGAGCGATTTGCCCGACCGGTCGGCGCCTTCCTGCAGCAGCGGGCGCAGGTCGGAGACGTGCTCGGGGGAGAACAGCGTCGGGATCCAGCCGTCGGCGATCTCGCCCGCGAGCGCGGTGTTCTTCGGCCCGATCGCAGCGAGGTAGATCGGGATGCGCTCCTGGACCGGGGAGATCGTGAGCTTGAGCGCCTTGCCGGGGCCGTCGGGGAGCGGCAGCTCGAGCGTCTCGCCGTGGAACTCCACGCGTTCGCGCGCGAGCGCCATGCGGATCACCGCGACGTACTCGCGCGTGCGCTGCAGCTGCTTGGCGAAGCGCTGCCCGTGCCAGCCCTCGGCGACCTGCGGGCCGGAGGAGCCGATGCCGCAGATCATGCGCCCGTTCGACAGCTGGTCGATCGTGGCGGCGGTCATCGCGGTCATCGCCGCGGAGCGGCCCGGCATCTGGAAGATGCCCGAGCCGAGGCGGATCTTCGAGGTCTGCCCCGCTAGCCAGCCCAGCACGGTGGCGGTGTCGGAGCCGTAGGCCTCGGCGGCCCACACCGAGTCATAGCCCAGACGCTCGGCCTCCTGGACGATCGTGAGCTGGTCCTGCGAGCTGAGGCCCAGACCCCAGTAGCCGATGTGCACGCCGAGCTTCATCGCCGCAAACCCTACAGCGAGTCGCCAGGACGCACGAACATCATCTCCGGCACCACGCACGCGGGGGAGACCTTCAGCAGGTAGCGCACCGCCTCCGCGATGTCCTCGGGGCGGATCATCTCATCGGCGGGCACGTGCTCCTTGGCGAAGTCGGTCATCGGCGTGTCCACGAACGCGGGGCACAGGGCGGTCGACTTGATGCCCTCCTTGCCGAGCTCCTTGTTCATCGCTTCGGTCCAGCCGACCACGCCGTGCTTGGTGGCGGAGTAGACGGACAGCCACGCCTCGCCGTGCTTGCCGGAGATCGAGGAGGTGTTGACGACGAGCACGTTCTTGGTCTCCGCGGCGGCCTCGCGCAGCATCCCCATGCACTCGCGGTAGAAGAGGACGATCGAGCGCAGGTTGATGTCGAGCTGCATGTCGATGTGCTTGGTCTGGATGTCAGCGACTGCCGCCCCCACGCCCACACCGGCGTTGTTGACGAGCACGTCGAGCCGGCCGTAGCGCTCGCGGTGGGCGGCGACCACCTTCTGGATCTCGGCCTCGTCGGAGACGTTCGCCGCGATGGCCTGCACGTCGAAGCCCTCAGCGACGAGCCCCTGCGCGGCGGCCTCCAGCTTGTCGGGGCGGCGCGCGGCGACGGTGAGCCCGTAGCCCTCCTCGCCGAGGATCCTCGCGATCGCGAGCCCGATCCCGCTGGATGCTCCGGTGACGATTGCTGCGCGCTGTGCTGACATGCTGCGGCCCCCTCCTGTGGTTGCGGAATCGATGCGCGGCCTTGACAGCAAGGCCGGGCGGGAGCATCCCACATCTGGTCCGCGGCGCATCCCGCTGGTAGCGTCTGGCTCGCGCGCGAGAGCCGAGAGGCCCGAGCGCGTGGAGGGCCCGTAGCTCAGTTGGTTAGAGCTGTCGACTCATAATCGATAGGTCGCAGGTTCGAGTCCTGCCGGGCCCACTTTCAGGCGATCCGCTGCGTTCGACAGGCTTGCGCGTTTCGTCTCAGGCTGGACGTAGCTTCCTGGTGTGGCACACCACCATCCAAGCACCAGGGACCCCGAAGGCCGCCGCGTAGTCTTCGACGCTGGCACGCGCCTGCATTTGGCACTCGGTCGGCCCGAGCTGATGGAGGAGATTGACCTGATCCTCGGGACGGTAGCCCACCCAGACCACCGCGCTTCCGACCTGCTCCCTGGCCGTGAGCATTTCTACCGCAGACACGTCGACCCTCGCCGTTGGCTGCGGGTGGTCGTAGACTTCAACGAAGATCCTGCGTGGGTCGTGACCGCGCTGGTCCAACAGAACCCCCCGCGAGGCTGGAAGCCATGAATATCACCATCGCTGGTATCTCCTTCGACCATCACCACTACGACGAGCGCGGAGACGTGCTCTACCTGAATGTAGGGGAGCCACGCCCTGCAGCCCGTGGTCTCGAGACGCCCGACGGACACGCGATTCATTACGACGAGACCGGGGCCGTGATCGGTCTCACGCTGCTGAACGTCCGTCATACGCTCGAGCGGGACGGCAGGCTCACTCTGACACTGCCGCCTGAGCATCTCGAAGCTGACGCGCTGAAGTCGATACTTGCGGCTGCCTGACCAGCGAACGCGTCTATTGCGCTTCTCGAAATAGCGTGACCTTGTTGGCCCGACCAGCGGGAAAGGCTGGTCTGCAAGTCGATGACTGGCGAGTGCTCTTTACCCGCGAGCAAGCGGTCTGAGTCTATGCTGCGTGGCAGCGTCTACCGCGAGAATGGAGTGCATCAGGTGCGAGGTAGTGAAGACGTGGGGAAATTGAGCAGCTCGAATCAGCAGCAACGTGGCTAAATTCGGTAGTCGCGGGTTGCAGCGCAATTGAGGGTGTCTGCGGCGAACATTATCAACAGCTCAGTAATCTCCGAGTGCAGTACCTCGAAATCGCTCATGCTTACTTCGAGGAACTCGCCATGAGCAATATTGTTTCGTCTAAAGAGAAGGCCTTGATCTATGAGATTGGCTTGCAGTTCGTACGGATGCTGGTCGATGCCCAGCTTTGCAAGGATATCGCGTAGTACTGAGGAACTCAGGTTTGCCGCCGTGATCACGGCGCCCTTGGAGTTGAGGTAGGCGGGGTTTGAAAGCTCATTACGGAGAAATTCCGCAAACTCAATATGAGGATTAGCCGTTGTCGCTTCGCTGAGTTTGGTCATCCGCTGCTTCAATGCAAGAGCAAAAAATGGAGTACTCAGCTGCTCGTAAGTCAATCGCTGGCGGGCTACGTAATCCAAATAATAGGTCGCTATGTTCTTAATCCATCCCTCCCAATGCGCATAGAGGAGCGCCACGCCGGCGCGCAATGCCGTCGGCGCCTTAGTAGCACGGGACTCTCGCGCGTGGAACAAGATCGTGACGAGCTCACGCTTCCGCCAAGCCGTCTCACGGTCAACAGCCAGTTCTAGCTCGGACAGGCTACGAAGCTTCACGGCGTAAACAGTGCGCGGCCCCTAGGTACTGTCTTAGGAATCCGTCCTGAAGCACGAATGCCGCTACCAGAGTTGGTCCGGAACTCCTGATCGCTCCATAGTTGTTGAGCGCGACCTCTCAAACTTACGTTTCGCTCGCTTGCGTCAAGTTTGGTCCACGCGTCGAGATTCGCGTGTACTCCCACCGTGATGGCCTCAAAGGCTGATACGGCAAATCCTCCAAGAAACCTATCGGTGACCCCGTCGTATCGTCGAAACGCATCGTCTCCCAGGGCAGAGTCTAGGATGTCAAAGGTCTGGGCAAAGGTATTGCCTTCGGTGTCCAGGTCAAATTGGTCGCTGCGCGCAAATTCTAGAGATCGCTTATCAAGGAAGTCACTCATATCGCCAATGTTTCTCAGGATGGCCGCGTCAGCATTCTTGAGTGCAAGGAATCTAATGGCGAGCTCCATGTCATATTGCTCATCAACGGCCCGGTCGGAAATTGCGATGGTGCGCTGAAAGCTTGCCAGGTCGCGTAGGCCTCTTACCCACCCGTAGAAGTCCGGTCGCACCATGATTAGGAGACAGTTGCGAACCTCCTGGTCGGACAGTTGGGATCCGCCAGTGTTGAGGCGCTGAAACAGATCGTACTTTGCATCTTCGTCGCTCTCGCGCTTTACGATCTTTATATCAATGGACGCCCTCTTGATAAGGCGTTGCTGATCGGGGGTCAGTGGGATGGAGCCATCGGTGTTGTCATCCCAGACGACGCCAGCGAGTGAAGGTAGATACTCAGTTGCGGTGAGTGCGGTAGGTCTGACAAGTTGATCTGAGGAGTCCTTTAGAACCCCGACGAACTCAAAAATGGTGCTCAGTCGCTGAAGGCCGTCTATGACGTCCCAAACACCATCCTGACGCTGATGAACGAACAGCGACGGAATTGGTATGCCGAGTAGGAGAGACTCGATGAAGCGGGACTTCTGAGCAGTGCTCCACCGGAAAAAACGCTGGAACTCAGGATGTATGTCCAGATCTCCGTCGCGATAGATATTCAGCAACTCTCCAACGGACATGGGATAGCCCTCGGTTTGAATCTCCCGGCGCCTCTGGTCAATCTCGTTTTGGAGAGCCATCAATTAGAACCATACCGGAGGCGGCGGCGGGTCCATGTTGAGGGCGCGTTGCCCCCACGGTGTTCGCCCCGTTCGTAGGCCAGCCAATCAATCTCGGGCAAACCACACCCACATCAGGGGCTAACTACGGATCGTGCAGCACCGGTAACCAGCCGTTGTTAACTCAGAGGCTGCCGCTGCGATCCTTTCCCACCGCACCGCCCTCGCCGCCCTCACGGCGATCGTCGCAGCAGGCAGCCCACCGTCGCCTCGAGACAGGAGGGATGTACCTGCCATGCCCGCAACCGTCGCTGCCCAGCGCCACCACAACGAGACCCACGGCAGTCGCCTGACGAGGGCGTTCGAAGCGCTCGATGCGTTCCCGGCTCTGGAGGAGTCGCGCGCACGTCTGCTGTCCGCCACCGCCAAGGATCACGTCGTCACCGACGAGGTCGTCTCGGCGATCGAGTCCGACGTGGCCTTCGTGATCGCCGTCCTGCGCCGCGCGAACGCCGGCCAGTCGGGTCGCGGGCTGATCGACACGGTTCCTGGCGCGGTCGAGGCGCTGTCTCCCGAAGCGCTCCGCGAGCTGGCCGAGAATGCGGTGACGTTCGAGTTCTTCGAGCACGCCACCGGCTGGGACTTCGCGCCCGAGCGCTTCCGGCTGCACGCCGTCGCGACGCAGCGGGTCGCCGACCGGATCGCGTGCGCGGTGGGCTACAAACACCGCGACCGTCTCGCGGTCACGAGCCTCCTGCACGACGTCGGCAAGCTCGTGCTCGCGAACGCCTACCCCGGCTACCCGAGCCGGATCCACAACGGCGCGAGCACACCCGAGGAGCGCATTCATCAGGAGCGCAGGGAGCTGGGCGTCGACCACGCCCTCGTCGGCGGCGTGCTCCTCAGGCGCTGGGGCCTGCCCGGCACGATCGCGTCGGCGGTCGAGCAGCACCACAACGAGGAGGTCGAAGGCGAGGCCGCATTCATCCAGCTAGCGGACATGCTCGCCCGCTACGAGCAGGGCGCGAACGTCTCCCCTCGGCACATGCGCCGCACCGCCTACGCAGTGGGGATCAGCCCGCGCGAGCTGCGGGGGCTGATGTACGAGCTGCCGACCACGGCCAACCAACGTGCGCGCCACGTCGATCCGTGCCCGCTCACCGACCGCGAGCTGTCGGTGCTCCAGGGCCTCGCCAAGGGCGGCATCTACAAGCAGATCGCGGATGAGCTCGAACTGTCAACGAGCACCGTCCGCAGCCATCTGCACAACGTGTACGGCAAGCTCGGCGCGATCGATCGCGCGCAGGCGGTGCTCATGGCGACCGCCCGCGGCTGGATCTAGACGACCCGCGCGCCGGCGCCTCCCCAGAAACGTCTTACGCGATCCTCACGTTCCCCTTCGGCTCGTGCGCTTAGCTGTGGGCTAGCTATGACAACGGTAAGCACCGGCGTCACTCGTCGTCAACTGCTGCGCTCCGCGGGGCTCGGCGCGATGACGCTCGGTCTCGCCGGCAGCGTCACCGAGGTCGTGCTCGCCGCCACTGCCCGCAGCGGGCGCTCGCCGAGGCCGCCCGCGTGGCGCAGCCGCCCGGACCTGAGGATCCCTGCGCTCACGGTGCTCCGCAACGAGCAGGGCGCCTCCACCGATCCGATCTTCATCGCCCCCTACAACAACCCCTACGGTCAGGCGGGCGCGGTGATCGTCGACCACCACGGCGAGCCGATCTGGGAGAACCCGGTCGCGGGCATCGTGACCACCAACTTCAAGGTCCAGAGCTATCGCGGCGAGCCGGTGCTCACGTGGTGGGAGGGACACATCGAACTCGGCCACGGCGTCGGCGAATACGTGATCGCCGACACCGCCTACCGCACCGTGCGCCGCATCCAGGCCGCGGGCGGGCTGCGCGGCGACCTGCACGAGTTCGTCATCACGCCCCAGGGCACCGCGCTGATCACCAGTTACCAGGTCGTCGGCGCCGACCTCTCGAGCGTCGGCGGCGCGCGCGACGGCACGATCCAGGACGCGATCTTCCAGGAGGTCGACCTCGCCACCGGCAGGGTGCTGCTCGAGTGGCACAGCCTCGAGCACATCCCGCTCGCGGAGTCCTTCGCCCCCGTGGGCGCCAACTGGGACTACTCCCACATCAACTCCGTCGCCCTCGACGGCGACGGGAGCCTGCTGATCTCCTCGCGCAGCACCCAGACCGTCTACAAGCTCGACCGCCGGGGCAACATCCTTTGGCGCCTCGGCGGCGGGAGCAGCGACTTCGCGATGGGGCCGGGCAGCCGCTTCGCGTGGCAGCACCACGCTCGCCGCCAGTCCGACGGCACGCTCACGGTGTTCGACAACGGCGCCACGCCCGCGGTGGAGCGGCAGTCGCGCGGGCTGATCCTCGCCCTCGACGAGCAGCAGATGTCCGCGACGTTGCTGCGCCAGTACACCCACGCGGGGATCCTCGCCGGCAGCCAGGGCAGCGTGCAGCGGCTCGCCAACGGCAACGTGTTCGTCGGCTGGGGGGAAATCCCCCGCGTCTCCGAGTTCGACCCCTCCGGGCGCCTGCTGTTCGACGCGAAGCTCGGCGCTCGCTACCAGTGCTACCGCGCGTTTCGCCTGCCGTGGAGCGCACAGCCAGCGGAGGCGCCGGCGCTCGCGATTGACCACCGCGAAGGCAGGGTCGCCGCCTACGCCAGCTGGAACGGCGCGACCGACGTGCATGCGTGGCAGCTGCTCGTCGACTCGAAAGCGGGCGGCATGCAGGCGGTCGCGACCGTGAGAGCGAGGAGCTTCGAGACCGTGCTCCACACCGACGCGGTCGGCTCCAGCTTCGCCGTGAGTGCGCTCGACGCCTACGGCACGGAGCTCGGACGGTCGTCTGCGGTTGCGCTCCCGGCGATCCGTTTGTGAGAGACCGCTCAGTCTCTTAAAGGCAACACAGCTCGGGCCGATGAATCGACCACAAACCAACCCGAGGGAAGGAACGGCCCCATGAGCATCACCCCAGTCGGCGGCGCAGCGCCCGCCCAGAGCCACGCAGTCCCCACGCCGCCCGCCAAGCCCGAGACCGCCGAGGTCCCGGGGGCGCCGGACCACGACGGCGACTCGGACAACGGCGCGGCACACGCTCTCACCCAGGCGGCCTCTCCCGCCAAAATCACCCCCGGCCAGATCAACCTCAAGGCCTGAGCCGCACCCTCTCGAGGCACAACGGCGGCCATCGACGGGTGGCCGCCGCGCCTCACCGCTCTCGCGTCAAGCGGTCGTGAGGACCGCCTTCACGCCGCCGCCGAGGAAGTGCTCGCGCAGCGCCTGCGGCGCGTCCTCGAGCGAGCCCACCGTGGTCGTGACCGTCTCTGGGCGTAGGCGCCCGTCGCGCATCAGCTCGAGCACCTTCGGGATCAGCGCGCGCACGTGCGTGCGCCCGAAGTGAAGCGTCACGTTGCGCACGTACATCTGAAGCGCCGGGGTGCGGGCGCTGCGGTGAAGGCTCCCGGAGCTTGTGCAGATCCCGTCCGGGGCGGTGTGGGAGAGCGCCACGCCGAGCCTGTCGATCGTGAGGTCCACCACCAGCGGCGCCGGCGGGCGGCGGCGCAGCTCGCGTGGAGAGATCGCGTGCAGCCCGAGGCGCTCGGCGTGCGCGCGCATCGCGGGTCTCGCATCGACGATGCACACGTTGCGCGCGCCGAACGCGCGGGCGATCAGACCCACGTAGAGCGCCACGCTGCCGCTGAACAGCACGCGCTCCTCGAGCGCCGCGAGGATCAGGATCTCCGCGTCAGGGTCGCGCTCGAGCAGCACCGGCACATGCGGGCCGATGTGGCGGTAGGCGTCGCACACGTTGTCCGCGAGGCTCGCCGCGGCCACCGGATCGATGCCCTCGGGAAGCGGCACGAGCATCGCATCCGCATAAGGCACCGCGAGCTCGTCGGAGAACGCACCGCCCCAGTGCCCCGTCGCCAGGCCCATGCCATAGGCGGAGACGGGCGGCACCGACGTGCAGCTGCCCTGCAGTCCCGCGAGGCACGGGGCGCACGTCCCACAGCTGATCTCGAACGGCACGATCACGCGGTCGCCCGGCTTGACCGTGCTGACGCGCTCGCCGACGCTCAGCACGTCCGCGACGCATTCGTGCCCGAGGTGCAGCGGCAGCGCGAACTGGCTGCGGCCGAGCGCGAGCGGGCAGTCGATGTCGCACGTGGCGGACGCGATCGGGTGCACCACCGCGCCATACGGTCCGGGTGGGGGCGGCGCGGGCGTCGAGCGCCAGCGCAGGCGCGCGCCGGGGGCGGCCTGTAGCGCGCGCATCCGTGGCCGCGAGCCCGAGCGGCGCTCGCGGGCGATGTCTCCGACGGTCGCGGCGAGGCGGTGCAGGCGCTGCTCGCGGTCTCGCTCCAGCAACACGCGCAGGGCGGCGGTGGCGTTCGGCGAGAGGAATCCCGCGTAGTGGCGCAGCCAGCCGCTGGGGCGGTGACGGTGCATCGTCGCGACATTATCGCCGGACGGGTTCAGAGGTTTAGGATCGCTCGACGGAGGGCATTGCCAAGCACAATGAGCTCACACACCACCCGCGTCCCGCTGATCCCCTTCGGCGACGGGGTGGATATCCCGCAGCTCGGCTTCGGGGTCTTTCAGGTCCCGCCCGCGCAGACCGTCGAGGTCGTATCGAACGCGCTGGCCACCGGCTACCGCCACATCGACACCGCGGCGGCGTACCGCAACGAGGCCGAGGTGGGGCAGGCGCTGCGCGAGAGCGGCCTGGGTCGCGACGAGGTGTTCGTGACGACGAAGTGCTTCAACGACGACCACGGCCACGAGCGGGCCAAGCGCGCGCTGCACGCGAGCCTCGAGCGCCTGCAGCTCGACCGCGTGGACCTGTATCTGATCCACTGGCCGGTGCCGTCGCACGACCTATATGTGGAGACATGGAGGGCGTTCGTCGAGATGCGTGACGAAGGGCTGACCCGCGCGATCGGCGTGTCGAACTTCAAGCCCGCCCATCTGCGGCGCGTGATCGAGGAGACCGGCGAGACGCCGGCGGTGAACCAGGTGGAGCTGCACCCCTACCTGCAGCAGCCGCAGCTGCGCTGCGAACACCACGATCTGCACATGCTGACCGAGGCGTGGAGCCCGCTCGCGCAGGGCAGGGCGCTCGAGGACCCCGCGATCGTGGAGATCGCCGAGGCGCACTCGAGGACGGCGGGGCAGGTGGTGATCCGCTGGCACGTGCAGCTCGGCAACGTGGTGATCCCCAAGTCGGTGACGCCCGAGCGGATCGAGCAGAACTTCCACGTCTTCGACTTCGAGCTGAGCGATGCGGAGATGGAGTCGATCGCGGCGCTCGACACGAACACCCGCATCGGGCCAGACCCCGACACGTTCGTGCGCCCCTGAGAAAGTCATCCCTCAGTGCAAGACGGCGCCCACGCTGTCAAGTAACCGCCCCGATCGGCGGTTCGCTGTCAAGTAGACAGCCGCAGAGGCCGATGGGATGGGCGTGTCGCCCTCCACCAGAGAGAGCCCCCAGAACCCTTACGTGATCGCGAGCGCCGATCAGGCCGCTGCGGCTGCTCTGCGCGAGCTGCCCGAGGCGCTGATCCTGGTGTTCGACAGGGACCTGCGCTTCGTGCTGACCGCGGGGCAGGCGCTCGAGCGTCTCGGCCCACCGCAGGCCGGCCTCGACGGCCAGCTCGTGGAGGAGGCGTTCCCGGCGGAGCTGTGGCGGGTGCTCGAGCCGCTGTTCCGCTCGGCGCTCGACGGCGAGACGCGCTCGCGCGAGATCTGGACCGCGGAGGAGCGCCACTGCATGATGGTCGACGTTGGGCCGCTGCGGCTGCACGGCGCGGGCGGCGAGGAGGACAGCTCGATCGCGGGCGGCGTGGCGGTGGTGCTCGACATCACCGCGCGCAGACACGCGGATCTGCTCGCGCCCTCGCGCGGGAGCGGCAGCTTCGAGGAGGTCTTCGAGCGCGCGCCGATCGGCACCGGCCTGCTCGACAGCGAAGGCCGCTGGCTGCTGGTGAACCGCGCGCTGTGCGACATCACCGGCTACACCTCCGAGGAGCTGATCGGCAAGCGCTTCGACGGCATCATGCACCCGGAGGACGCGCTCAACGACCTCGAGCAGCGCCAGCGCCTGCTCGACGGCCAGATCCCGGCCTTCCAGGTGGAGAAGCGCTACTTCGACGCCGCCGGGGAGACCGTCTCGGCGATCCTGTCGATGTCGCTCGTGCGTGATCGCAACGGCGCACCGCTCCACTACATCGCCCAGGTGCAGGACATCTCCGACCGCAAGCGCCTGGAGGAGCACCTGCGCCACCTCGCCGACCACGACCCGCTGACGGGGATGCGCAACCGCCGGCTGTTCGAGCACGACCTGCGCCTGCAGGTCGCCCGCTCGCAGCGCTACGGCGAGGTCGCGGGGCTGATCGTGATCGACCTGGACGAGTTCAAGCGCGTCAACGACACCTACGGCCACAAGGCAGGCGACGACACGCTCAAGGCGGTCGCCCGCGCGCTGACGCGCAGACTGAGGGAAACGGACCTCGTGGCACGCCTCGGCGGCGACGAGTTCGCGGTGCTCCTGCCGCACATCGACCGCGAGGGCGTGGCTGTGGTGGCGGAGGGCCTGGACCGTGTGATCAAGGGCTGCACCATCGACGTCGGCGACGACGTCCTGCACCCCTCGGCGAGCATCGGCTTCTCGCTCGTGCACGAAGGCGTCGAAAGCGCGGAGAAAGCGCTCGTGGAAGCCGACCAGGCGATGTACGCGGCGAAGCGCGCGAGGCCCGAGACGCACCGCTGAGCGAATCCCGTAGGGGCGCCTCCCGCGCGCGGCGGTATCGATGTCGAATCGCGTTTCAAAGCCAGCCGGTGCGGTGAATACGCTGAAGCGATGAGGCCAGGCGAGCGGCTCGCGGTAATAGATCTAGGCTCCAACTCCTTCCGGCTGGTCGTGTTCATGGCAGGACAGGGCTGGTGGCGGCGTACCGATGAGATCCACGAGCCGGTGCGCATCGGCGAGGGGATGATCGACACGGGCGTGCTGGGGGAGGAGCCGATGGAGCGCGCGCTGGCGACGCTCGACGTGTTCTCGCACTTCTGTCGCGCGGGCGGCCTCGACGCGGACGCGGTGGACGCGGTCGCGACGAGCGCGATCCGCGACGCGGAGAACGCGGAGGAGTTCCTCGCACGGGCTCGCGAGCGCTTCGGACTGCCGATCCGCGTGCTGAGCCGCGGCGCGGAGGCCCGCTACGGCTACCTCGCGGCGGTCAACTCGACCACGTTGAGCGACGGCTGCGTGCTCGACCTGGGAGGCGGCTCGCTGCAGCTGGTGCGCGTGGCGGACCGGCTGGCGAGCCACTCGGGCTCGTGGCGGGTGGGGACGGTGCTGATGAGCGAGCGCTTCCTGCCGCCGAACGGCCCGGCGAAGCGCAAGCAGCTGGAGGAGCTGCGCGAGCACGTGGCGCTGGAGCTGGCGCAGGCGGCGTGGTTGACCGAAGGCGCGCGGGCCGGCGGGGGAGGGCGCCTGGTGGGGATCGGGGGCACGCTGCGCAACCTCGCCTCCGCGGCGCAGCGCGCGGCGGGCCTGCCGTCGAACGGCGTACAGGGCACGACGATCGCGCGCGAGGCGCTGGACGAGCTGGTGGAGCGCCTGGCGGCGCTGCCGGCGCGCGAGCGTGCGAGCGTGCCTGGGATCAAGCCTGCGCGCGCGGATCTGATCCTGGCGGGCGCGGTGGTGGTGCAAGGGGTGCTCGAGGCGGGCGGCTTCGAGGGCATCGAGACGACCGAAGCGGGGTTGCGCGAGGGCGTGTTCTTCGAGCGCCAGCTCGCCGACCGCGACCCGCCGCTGCTGCGCGACGTGCGGCGCTCGAGCGTGACGAACATGGCGGCGCAATATCGGGTGGACGCTGTGCACACCCAGCACGTCGCGACGCTCGCGCTGGGGATGTTCGACAAGCTCGCGGAGCTCGGTCTGCACGAGGGCGAGGAGCGCGAGCGCGAACTGCTGTGGGCGGCGTGCATGCTGCACGACATCGGCATGTCGATCGACTACGACGACCACCACAAGCACTCCCGCTACCTGATCCTCAACGGCGGCCTGCCGGGCTTCGAGCCGGTGGAGACGGCGATCGTGGCGCAGGCCGCGCGCTACCACCGCAAGGGCATGCCCTCGCCGGGGCCGATGGCGGCGCTGTTCGGAGACGGCGACGCGGCGCGCCTGGACCGCTGCGCGGCGCTGCTGCGCCTGGCGGAGGACCTGGAGCGCTCGCGCGACCAGCTGGTGAGCGCGACGAGCCTCGAGCTGAAAGACGACGAGGTCGAGCTGCGGCTGATCGCCGACGGCGAGCTGGCGGTGCCGCGGTGGGCGGCCGGTCGCGAGCGCGAGCTGTTCGCGCGCGCGTTCCACCACGGGCTGTCGGTGGCTGTTTAGCCTCAGAAGCTGGCCGCGCTCAGCCCGCAGCGGAGAGCGCGCGTTCGCGCCCGGCGCAGTCAAACAGCACGAGCCCGAGGGGGTAGCCGAGCGGGCTGTTCCATTCGGCGGGGACCATCTCCCTGCACGCGCGCAGAACGGCCTTGGTGGCGCGGTTGCCGCCGCGCAGCGAGTACTCGCCCCCGAGCAGCACGTAGCGCGCTTCTCGGCGTGCGACGAGGCGCGCGAGGCCGGGGCCGTCGAGCGCGGGGTCGGTGCCGCTGTAGCCGCCGAGCGCACCCGCGTCGAGGCCGAAGAGCATCATCGGCGCGGCGGTGCTGGAGGCGACGGTGAAGAGTGCCCAGCGCGAGCCGGGACGGTGCGTGCTGACGTACGCGGCGAGCGCGGCGTCGACTTCGAGGTCTTTGGCGTTGATCCCGTACGCGCCGGCGCCGGCGGTGCGTTCGGGGCCGGCGGCGGGGAACGTGCCCTCGGCGGGCGCGAGCCACGTGGTGGCGGAGTAGGCGGCGGGCGCGACGAGCAGCAGCGCGAGCGTCGCGGCGAGCGCGGGGGCGGCGAGCCGTCGCAGCGCGAGCAGCGCGCACAGCCCGGCGCCGGCCCCGACGAGCAGCACGGGGACGAACCAGCTCATGTAGTGCTCGCGGTGCAGCAGCACGACCTGGACGGCGACGGTGGCGGCGATCGCGAGCGCGAGGAGCGCCAGCCCCAGCACCCTCCGATGGCCGCGGGCGAGCGTGGCGAGCGCGGCTGCTCCCGCGCCGACCATCGCGCCGGCGCCGGGAGCGAGCGCGGAGACGTAGTAGGGATGGACGATCCCCTTGGAGAGGCTGAGCACGGCCGCCTCGACGAGGAACCAGCCGCCGAGCACGAGCGCTACCGCCAGTCGCGGCCGGTCGAAGCGCGCCTCGGGCGGGCGCTCGAGCAGAGCGAGCAGCGCGAGGGCGAGCGCGCCGAGGAACGCGAACGGCAGCAGCCACCCGCCCTGGTCGCCGAGGCCCCGGCCGAACAGGCGCGTGATGCTGGGCGAGCCGCCGAAGGGGATCGGGTTGCGTTCGCGGCCGCTGGTTTCGATTGGTTTGAGCGTGGGCTTGGGTACGCGGGCGGTGTTGCCTCCACTTGTCTGTTCGCTCGCTGCGCTCGGGTGGGCGGCGGCGGCCGCGGCGGCAGCTTCGAGCTGGCGCGCGGCGGGGACGTAGGCGCCGGGCAGCGTGGCGACCCGGCCCGGTCCGCCGGCCTGCCCTTCGACGCGCCCGACGCCGTTGTATTGGAACGTGAGCCCGAGCTCGGTGTTGTTGGTGGAGCTGCCCACGTAGGGGCGCTTGGAGGCGGGGGTGAGTTCTACGAACGCGATCCACGCGAACGACACGGCGAGCATCGCGACCCCGGCGACGGCCACGTGCGCGATGCGCCGACGCAGCGACACGGGCGCGCACACGAGGTAGCCGGCGGCGATCCCGGGGACGGCGAGATAGGCGGCGAGCGTCTTGGTGTTGAACGCGAGCCCGACTAGCGCGCCGCTCCAGACGAGCGCGCGCAGGCGGCCGGTGTCGCAGGCGCGCAGAGCGGCGCCGCAGGCGAGGACGAGCAGCAGGATGAGGACGGTGTCGACGCCGTTCTCGCGCGAGACGGCGACGAACGAGGGGAAGACGGCCATGGCGAGCGCGCCGGCGAACGCGGCGGGGGTGCCGATGCGCGGCTCGAGGATGAGGTAGAGCAGCCCGACGGCGACCGCGCCGAGGAGCGCCTCGGGCAGCAGCAGGCTGAGCGGCGAGAAGCCGAACAGCTTGGCGCTCGCCGCCTGCACCCACAGGGCGAGCGGGGGCTTATCGACGGTGACGAGCCCGCCGGGGTCAAAGGAGACGAAGACGAAGTTGTGCCACGAGCGGAGCATCGACTTGACGCCCGCGGAGTAGAAGACGTTGGCGTAGCCGTTCTGGGAGAGCCGGACGGTGTTGAGCACGGCGGAGGCGGCGACGACCCCGACGAGCCCGCATCGTCCCCGGAGGGGGAGACGGCGGGAGCGGATCATCCGCGCAGCGCGCTGAGCAGCCGATCGAGGTCGCCCTCGTCGTTCCACGCCCCGACGGACGCTCGCAGCCAGGGACGCTCGGGGATGTTGCGCACCATCACGCCGGCGGCGGCGAGGGCGTCGCGCTCGGCTTCGGGGTCGGCGCTGGGGAAGGACACGAGCGTGCTCGGCCCGCGCGGTGTGGGCTCGCACCCCAGCTCGGCCAAACGCTCGGCGAGCGTGGCGGCGAGCGCGCGGGAGCGCTCGTGCACGGCGTCCCAGCCGGCTTCCTCCAGCACGCGGATGCCGGCGAGCGCGCACGCGACGGCCTCGGCGGAGAGCGAGGGCGCGTCGAAGCGCCGCGCGTCCTCATGGACGTGCGCGTCGAGACCGGCCATCGGGTCGGCGAGGTTGGGGTAGCCGCGACGGGTGACGGCGAGGCGCTCGCGCAGCTCGGCGGTGAGGTAGAGCATGCCGGTGCCGTCGGGTCCGCAGAGCCACTTCTGCCCAGCGCCGGCGTACGCGGCGCAGCGAAGGGCGAGCGCGTCGGTGGGGACGGCGCCTACGCCCTGGGCGCCGTCGAGCAGCACGGGGACCTCCAACTCGCCGAGCTCCGCGGGAGCGAGCTTGCCGGTCATCCAGCTGACGTGCGAGCACGCGACGAGCTGCGTGTTCGCGCCGACCCCGCTCGCGAGATCGTCGAATGGGACTTCGCGAACCTCGACGCCGTGCAGCTGGCGGGCGGCGCCGAGCGCTCCGAGCAGGCCGGGATGCTCCTCGTCGCTGGTGAGGATCTCATCGCCGCGGCCGAGACGCAGGCCGTCGATCACCTGAGCGATCCCTTCGGTTGTGCACGTGGTGAGCGCGACATCCTCGGTCGAGCAGCCGAGGACGGCGGCGTAGGACACGCGCAGGGCGTCGTTCAGCTCGGTGCGCCGCGCGAAGTGCGCCTGGGTGCGTCCGCCGGCTAGCTCTCGCTCCATCTCCTCGCGTGCGGCGGCGACGGCGCGTGCGGAGAGCGGCCCGTCGGTGCCGGCGTTGAGATACGCGAGCCGCTCCAGCACGGGAAACTCGGCTCGCAGCGCGGTGAGGCTCACAAACCGCGAGAATACCCGCATGACCAGCGACGGCCAGCAGCAGCCGTTGTGGCAGCCCACCGAGGAGGAGCGCGAGCGCACGGAGATGTGGCGCTTCATGCGCTGGGCGGGCGAGCGCCACGGCCGCGAGTTCTCCGACTACGACGAGCTGTGGCGCTGGTCGGTGGACGAGCTGGAGGTGTTCTGGGCCAACATCTGGGAGTTCTGCGGCGTGCGCGCGTCGAAGCCCTACGACCGGGTTCTCGGCTCGCACGAGATGCCGGGCGCGCGCTGGTTCGAGGGGGCGGAGCTGAACTACGCCGAGAACCTGCTGCTCGGCCCGGTTAGCTCAGACGGGCGGGGTGGGCGGGATCCTGATTCCGTGGCGGTGCTGCACACCTCGGAGCTGCGCGACCTCGGCGAGATCACGTGGGGGGAGCTGACGGCGCAGGTTGCGGCGGCGGCGGGCGGCCTGCGGGCGCTGGGGGTGGAGCGCGGCGACCGCGTGGTGGCTTACATGCCGAACATCCCGGAGACGCTCGTGGCGTTCCTGGCGGTGGCGTCGATCGGCGCGATCTGGTCGAGCGCGGCGCCCGAGTTCGGCGCGCGGAGCGTGATCGACCGCTTCGCGCAGATCGAGCCGAAGGTGCTGCTGGCGGTGGACGGATACCGCCACGGCGGCAAGGACTTCGATCGCACGGCGGTGGTGGAGGGGATCCTGGAGGAGCTGCCGACTGTGGAGCACACGGTGGTGCTGGGCTACATGGCGGGCAAGGATTTTGAGTTGTCGGGCGTGCGTAGCGCCCTCACATGGGATGAGTTGCTGGCCAAGGGCGCTGGCTCGGAGCTGCGTTTCGAGCAGGTGCCGTTCGACCACCCGCTGTGGGTCCTTTACTCGTCGGGCACTACGGGGCTGCCGAAGGCGATCGTGCAGAGCCAGGGCGGGATCCTGGTGGAGCAACTGAAGAAGCGCCTGCACCTGGATCTGCGAGCGGGCGACCGGATGTTCTGGTTCACGACGACGGGCTGGATGATGTGGAACTTCCTCGTGGGGTGCCTGCACAGCGAAGCGGCCATCGTTCTCTATGACGGCAGCCCCGCGCATCCGGATCTGAACTGCCTGTGGAGTCTCGCGGAGCGCGCGCGGATCACGTGCATGGGCGTGAGCGCTGGGTTGTTGGCGAGCTGCGAGAAGGGGGACGTTCACCCGGCGCGCGACTTCGACCTGAGCGCGCTGAGGGCGATCGGCTCGACTGGCTCGCCGCTCTCGCCGGAGAGCTTCCGTTGGATCTACGAGGCGGTGGGCTCGGACATGTGGCTGTTCTCGACGAGCGGCGGCACGGACGTGTGCACGGCGTTCGTTGCGGGCTGCCCGCTGCTGCCGGTTTACGAAGGCGAACTGCAGTGCAGGGCGCTGGGCTGCGCGGTGGAGGCGTGGGACGAACAGGGAAACAGCGTGGCGGACGAGGTGGGGGAGCTGGTGATCACCGAGCCGATGCCGTCGATGCCGCTGTTCCTGTGGGGCGACGAGACCGGCCAGCGGCTGCGGGAGAGCTACTTCGAGATGTACCCGGGGGTGTGGCGCCACGGCGACTGGATCCGCATCACCCCGCGCGGCGGCGCGGTGATCTACGGCCGCTCGGACTCGACGATCAACCGTCAGGGCGTGCGGATGGGAACGAGCGAGATCTACCGCGCGGCGCACGCGGTGCCGGGCGTGCTCGACACGCTCGTGGTGGACGTGCCGAAGCCCGACGGCGAGCTGTGGATGGTGCTGTTCGCGGTGCTCGCGCCGGGTGTCGAGCTGACAGACGAGCTGACCGCGCAGATCAAGAAGCGCATCCGCGAGGACTGCTCACCGCGCCACGTGCCCAACGAGATTCGTCAGATTGCGGAGGTCCCGCGGACGCTGTCGGGGAAGGTGCTGGAGGTGCCGGTGAAGCGGATCCTGATGGGGACCCCGCCGGAGCAGGCGGCGAGCGTCGAGTCGCTGGCTAACCCGCGGTCGTTGGATTACTTCGTGGAGATGGCTAAGGCGGGCTGAGCGGTCATCCGCCAGTTGCTCGTGAACAGATCGTAATACATCGCCCAGGCCGGGCTTGGTCGCAATTTGCGGGAAAGCTGTAAACGGGCGGTTGTCACAGGGGGCATATGTGAAGACCGCGTTAAAGCTCCTTGCGGTCAACGATGTTCTCGACTATAAGACTGTTCGGACAAACAGGATGGTCAGCCGGGGCAACGGCTGATGCTTGGTCAACCGGACCGAGATAGGAGAGTGAAACGACATGAGGCAGGTGCCAAAAACAGGGAATCATCGGGTATGGGGTTAGCTAATGGCCTTCATCGCGACCGTGGTCGTGGTGCAGGTTAGCCTCCTCGTCGCAGCCCTTGTGGCCTATCGCGTGCTCGTGCGTGAAGTGCCGTTAGGCGTGGGCTTCGAGATTGAGGTGAAACTCCTACCCCCGAGCATCCGAGTAAAGAGAAGCAAAGGCCGAAGCTGAGCTTTGTCGGATGCCTCCCCAAATATTGCCCAGACCCAATACGCAGCTAAGGGGGCTGCAAACCGCCGGGGCCGTTCATCTTGGTGGCACGCACTACGTCAAGATGGGCTCGTCTAGAAAACTGGGGGAGAACTCAACCCAACATCGGTCATCACAAAGAGCGGGCAGCGACCCGCTCTTTTCATGGGCTATGCGGCTCTCAACCCACTCGTCGCCGACCCCTACAGCCCCATCGACCGCCCGACGATCTCCTTCATGATCTCGTTCGCGCCGCCGTAGATCCGCGTTACGCGTGCATCCGCGAATGCCCGCGCGATCGGGTACTCGAGCATGTAGCCGTAGCCGCCGAACAGCTGCAGGCAGCGGTCCACGACGCGCCCCTGCAGGTCGGTGCACCACCACTTCGCCGCAGCGGCGTCCTCCGCGGTCAGCTCGTCGTCGTTGAGCGCCTGCGCGCAACGGTCGACGTACACGCGCGCGACATCCACTTCGCTACGGATCTCGGCAAGCGTGAATCGGCTGCTCTGGAAGGAGCCGATCGCCTGGCCGAACGCCTTGCGCTCGAGCACGTACTCGAGCGTCCAGCCGAGCGCGGCCTCAGCTGCCGCCACGGCTGAGGCGGCGATCGAGAGGCGCTCCTGCGGCAGGTTCGAGACGAGGTAGCGAAATCCCTCGCCCTCGGCGCCGAGCAGGTTCTCGATGGGCACGTGCACGTCCGCGAACGACAGCTCCGCGGTGTCCTGGGCGTGCTGGCCGATCTTCTCCAAGTTGCGGCCGCGCTCGAAGCCCTCCATGCCGCGCTCGATCACCATCAGGCTGATCCCGCGGTGGCGCTCGCTGGGGTCTGTCTTCACCGCGGTGATGACGAGGTCCGCGTTGATGCCGTTTGTGATGAACGTCTTCGTGCCGTTGACCACGTAGTGGTCGCCGTCGAGCCGCGCGCTCGTGGACATGCTCGCGAGGTCCGAGCCGATGCCGGGCTCGGTCATCGCGATCGCGGTGATCAGCTCGCCGGAGGCGATCCCGCCGAGCCAGCGCTCGCGCTGCTCCTCGTTGCAGTACGTGAGGAAGTACGGCAGGCAGATGTCGTTGTGAAGCGTGATCCCTAGGCCGAAGCTCCCGACCGCCGTGCGCTGGCACTCTTCGCCGATCACGAGGTTCAGACGGAAGTCGTCAGCGCCCGCTCCGCCGTGGCTCTCGGGGACAGCCATCCCTGTGAACCCACCCGCGCCCGCCTTCGCGAACACCTCGCGCGGCACGATCCCCGCGCGCTCCCACTCGCCGTAGCGGCCCTCCTCGCCGAGCACCTCGCGCTCGAGGAACGTGCGAAAGCTCGCGCGGAAGTCTTCGTGGAGATCCTCGAACAGGCTGCGCTTCATGCGGCGATGGACACTACCGGCGCTGGCTCGGCGTGGTGGCCGGGCTTGGCCAGCAGGAGCTGCACGTCCTGGATGCGCCGCTCGCGAAAGCCGCCCTCGCAGTAGCTCAGGTACAGCTCCCACAGTCTGCGGAAGCGCTCGTCGTATCCCAGCTCCGCCACGCGCTCGGCGCTCGCGAGGAAGCGCTCGCGCCAGTGCGCGAGCGTGGTGGCGTAGTGCGCGGTGATGTCCTCCAAGTGCACCTGTCGCAGATCGCCCGCGCGGGCGAGCGTGCGCGAGATCACGTCGAGCGAGGGGAGACAGCCGCCGGGGAAGATGTACGTGTTGATGAAGCTCCTGCCGGCCTTCTCCACCTCATACGCGCTGTCCTCGATCACGATCGCCTGCAGCAACATCGCGCCGTCGTCCTTCAGGAGATCCGAGCAGCGGCGGAAGAACGTGGGGAAGTACTGCCAGCCGACCGCCTCGATCATCTCGATCGACACGAGCTTGTCGTAGCGGCCCTCCAGCTCCCGGTAGTCCTGCAGCAGCACCGTCACGCGGTCCTCCAGGCCCGCGGCCCGGACCCGCTGCTGGGCGTAGTCGTGCTGTTCGCGCGAGATCGTCGTGGTCGTCACCCGGCAGCCGTAGCGCTCTGCCGCGTAAACGGCGAAGCCGCCCCAACCGGTGCCGATCTCCAGCACGTGGTCCTCGGGTCCGAGATCCAGCTTCGCGCACACTCGCTGGAGCTTCGCGAGCGACGCCTCTTCGAGTGTCGCGCCGGGCTCCTCGAACACCGCGCACGAGTACATCATCGTGGGGTCGAGGAACAGCGAGAACATCTCGTTGCCGAGGTCGTAGTGCGCCGCGATGCGCTTGCGCGAGCGGTGCGGCGTGTTGCGCGCGAGCCACCGCGCCCAGCGCTGCACGGGGATCAGCACCGGGGTGAGCACCCGGCGCAGGCGGTCCAGGCCGCCGACGTTGAGCGCGGCGATGCGCGTGAGCGCGACGAGGTCGTCGCACTCCCACAGACCGTCCACGTAGGACTCGCACAGCCCCACGCTGCCGCGCAGCAGGTCGCGGTAGAAGCGAGCGGAGCGCACGTGTATGAGCGCGTGCGGCACGCCCTCGCCGGCGGACTCGCCGAACTCCAGCCGCTGATCGTCCTCGCAGATCTCCAGTCGCCCGCGACGGACGCGGCGCAGCATCCGCAGCACCACCCGGCGGGCCATGCGGTCCGCGAGTCTCCCAATGCGGGCGGTCACGTCGTCGCCGCTCCTCGGCTGGGGTGCGGGAAGTAGCTCGCGCCGCGCAAACGCAGCCGCAGCGCGTGGGCGTAGATCCGCGCGACGATCCGCGCCGTGAGGAACGGGTCGCGGGCGAGCGCGCCGGCGAGCGAGCGCTGGGTGATATCGCGGCGGCGCAGCGCGAGCGTCGCGTCGAACACGCTCTGCCCGTCCGGATCGAGCGACTCGATGTGCACAGACAGACGCTCGCCGGGCTCCGTCAGGCGCCAGTCGTACACGTGCTCCATGCCCATCAGTGGGGATACGTGCAGCTCCTTCTCCACCCGTCCCTGGATCAGCGCGACGCTGCCATGGTCGGCAGTGTCCGCCACGGGCATCACGTAGGAGTGGCTCTCGCCCCACGGCGTGTTGGTGACGTGCGCCACGACCGCGCTCACGCGCCCGCCCGAGCGCTCGTGGCAGTAGTAGAAGCTCACGGGGTTGAAGCAGTGACCGAAGTAGCGCAGGTGCGTAAGCAGACGGATCGGGCCGTCGGGGCGCACGCCCGTCCGCTCCAGCACCAGTGCGCGCACCTCATCCGCCAACGGCACGTGCGGATCGCCGAGGTGGTCGCGGCGGCGAAACCACGCAACCGCGGGACGGCGCGCTGACCACAGCCAGCGCCCGTCGAACAGTTGCGGCAACTCGTCGAGGTCGAGGTACACCATGAACAGCCGGTGGCGGAACTCGTCGTCCACCTCACGGTGGCGGCGGTGACGGATCGACCCCTCGTACAGGCAGCTGTTCACAGCGACACCCCGAAAGGCTCGCACGCACGCAGGGCGCTGCGCACGCCGTCCTCGTGAAATCCCCAGCCCCAGTACGCGCCGCAGTAGTGCGTACGGGTCGCGAGGCCGCCGATCTCCGCGTGCCGCGCCTGGGCGGCGACTCCAGCGGGGGTGAACACGGGGTGGGAGTAGGAGATCGTGCGGATGATCTTCGCAGGGTCGATCGCCTCGGTGCGGTTGAGCGTCACGCAGAAGTCGCGGTCCGCGCGCAGCTGCTGCAGGTGGTTCATGTAATAGGTGACGGTGCTGAGCGGCTTGGGCTCGCGCAGCAGGTGAAAGTTCCACGCCGCGCGCGCCGCGCGCCTGCGCGGCAGCAGCGAGCTGTCCGTGTGAAGAACCGCCTCGTTGCGCTGATAGGGAATCGCGCCGAGTGTGTCGGCCTCGCCCGCGCTCGGGTCGCTCAGCATCGCGAGCGCCTGGTCGGAGTGGGTCGCCACGATCACGTGGTCGAAGCGCTCCGGCTCTCCGCCCGTCGCACTCACCTCCACGTGCTCGGCGTGGCGCGCGATCGTGCGCACCGGCGTGCTCAGGCGGATGCCGTCGAGGAAGGGTGCGGTGAGAGCGTCGACGTAGCGCGCCGAGCCGCCCGCGACGGTCGACCAGTCCGGCCGGTCGCGGAAGCCGAGCATGCCGTGGTTGGCGAAGAACTCCGCGAGGAAGCGCACCGGGAACGTTCGCATCTGGCGCGGGTCCGCGGACCACACCGCGGAGGCCTGCGGCACGATCAGCCGCTCTACGAACGTGCGCGAGAAGCGGTGGCGGTCTAGGAAGCTCCCGAGCGACTCCTCGACGGCGCGCTCATCCTCGGTTTGTGTGAGCAGGCGGCGCAGCTCGCGGTTGAAGCGCAGCAGGTCGAGGATCATCCGCTGGAAGCGCACGCTCGCGAGGTTGCGCGGCTGGCAGAACAGTCCGCGCGGCGTGCCGCAGTACTCGAAGTCCTCCTCCTCGCCCTTCACCGAGAAGCTCATGTGCGTCGACTGGGTGGCCACGCCGAGTCGATCGAGCAGCCGGGTGAAGTTGGGGTAGTTGCGGTCGTTCATCACGATGAACCCCGTGTCCACGTGGTGTGTCTCGTCGGCGGTGTCGACGCGGATCGTGTTCGTGTGCCCGCCCGCGTAGGCGCCCGCCTCGTACACGACGATCTCATGCTCGCGGTGCAGCAGGTGCGCCGCCACCAGCCCGGAGACGCCCGCGCCGACGATCGCGATTCTCATGTGCGGGCGGTTTTCGTGGCGGTGAACATCCTCTGAGCTTAGGTACGCACGGTATGTGCGCGCAGATCAATTTGTGCGAGCTGGACGTTTGATGGGGAGGAGTGCGATGTGCACACGTCGAACAGAACCGCCGATGAAGAGAGCTGCCACCAAGACACCAGAGCGTCCGCCCGCAAACGGGACCAGCGAGCACCAGAGTCTCTCCAAGTACATCCAGGCGCGATTCGACGAGTGCTCGCGCTCGCAGAAGGACGTCGCGCAGTACATCGTCGACCATTTGGACGAGGCCGCGTTCCAGACCGCGGAGGAGCTCGCCCGTCGCGCGAACACCTCCAGCTCGACCGTGGTGCGCTTCTCGCAGGCGCTCGGCTTCGAGGGCTTCCCCGAGCTGCAGGCCGCGGCGCGCGAGGAATACCGGCGCGTGAACGCGAAGGCCGCGCAGGAGAGCACATCGTCTTCTTCGGCACCGCTGTTCTCACTCGACCAGAACGAGTTCGAGGCCGCGCTCGCGGCCGACCACCTGAACGTGGAGGAGACCGCGCGCAAGGTTTCCCGCAGCTCCGTCGACGCGCTCATCGAGGCGATCGTCAGCGCGGAGAAGGTGCTCGTCGCGGGCACCGACCAGATGGCGTTCTTCGCCAGCTACCTGCGCCACCTGCTGATGCTCCTCGACCTGCGCGTCGACGTCGTCGCGAGCCCATCCCAGGAGGCGCTCAGCCGCCTCGGGCGCATCGACCCCGGCACGCTCGTCATCGGGCTCTCCGCCGGGCGCCCGCACCCGCTCGTGGTGCGCGCGATGAAGCTCGCGCGCCACCGTCAGGCGCACACCGCCGCGATCACCGACGCGACGCTCTCCGAGGTCGCGAAGCTCGCGCAGATCAAGCTCTACTACTCGTCCAACAGCCCCGCGTACGTGCGCTCGCACACCGCGCTGCTGAGCATCATCCAGGCACTCGCCTACGGCGTGTACGCGCAGGACACCGCGCAGTACGACGACCGGATCAAGGCGTTCCGCTTGAAGTAGGCGCTAGGCGCTCCGTCTCGAGCTCATCTCTCGCGGCAGCTTCGCTGCGGGCGAGAGCCTGATCTCGAGACTCCGCTTTGGCTGGGGCGTTGGGTTGGGGAGGAACGACATCGCCCCGGTCGTCACGCGGTCTTGCCGGTTGGGTATCTTCTGGCATCTTGACTTCAAGTTAGGGAGATCGCATGAAACGCGCTGCTGCTGTCCGCCGCATTGTCTTTGGGTCGTTGACCGCGATCGCCTGCGCGATCGCCTTCGCGGCGGTCGCACTCGCTGTGAAGCCGGCGCATGGAGCGCACTTCACCGGCCGCACGAGCGCCTCGCCGGTCCTGGGCTTCTACGCGCCGGTCAAGTTCACGGTCTCACAGGACGGGCGCTCGCTGAAGGGCTTCAGCTTCGGCACCTTCGGCTGCTTCGGCGCGGGCGGCTTTCGGCCTGGCGTGAACCCCTACACAGGCTCCTCGATCCTTCACGTGAGTAGCGTCAAGGTGTCCGCTTCCGGTCGCTTCTCGGTCTCCGGGGCCAAGTCCCACTACACGGTCGCCGGGCAGACCACGACGACGACGATCGCGGTGAGCGGTCGCTTCACGGGCCGGAAGGCCGCCACGGGATCGATCACGTTCTCGCAAAAGGTCACCGGGACGTTCACATCGAGCTGCGGGCCGGGCACGATCCAGTTCAGCGCCAGCTCGCACTGAACGGCAGAGGATCTCGGTTCGGCTCTAGCCGGCCGGCTTCTCGGCGCGGGCGGACCACCACCCGTAGACGAGATAGCCGGCGGCGAGCAGCAGGAACGCCCCGACTGGGAGCACGAGCAGGCCTCCGGCTCCCGCCACGATCACGTACACGACGTAGAGCAGGATCAGGGCGGCCAACACGAGGCGCTGGGTGGCCTTGGACGCGGCCTGGGTGGGATCGCTCACGATCCACAGGCTATCGAGCGCGGCGTGTGTGGTCGCGTGGCGCATCGGGCGATCGCCCGGCCGCTGGGTAGACTCTCGGGCATGCGCGACGAGGCGACATTCCGGGTCAAGACCGGCCTGGCGGAGATGCTCAAGGGCGGCGTGATCATGGACGTGGTCACGCCTGAGCAGGCGAAGGTCGCCGAGGACGCGGGAGCGGCCGCGGTGATGGCGCTGGAGCGCGTGCCCGCGGACATCCGCCGCGACGGCGGCGTGGCGCGGATGTCGGACCCGGAGATGATCGCGGGCATCCAGGAGGCGGTTTCGATCCCGGTGATGGCGAAGGCGCGGATCGGCCACTTCATGGAGGCGCGCGTGCTGGAGTCGCTCGAGGTGGACTACATCGACGAGTCCGAGGTGTTGACGCCTGCGGACGAGGCCAACCACATCGACAAGTGGGACTTCAAGGCGCCGTTCGTGTGCGGCGCTACGAACCTCGGCGAGGCGCTGCGCCGGATCGGTGAGGGCGCGGCGATGATCCGCTCCAAGGGCGAGGCCGGCACGGGCGACATCGTCGAGGCGGTGCGCCACATGCGCCAGATCACCGGCGAAATCCGCCGCCTGGCGACGCTCGGCCCGGATGAGGTCGCGACGGCCGCGAAGGAGATCTCCGCGCCGGTCGATCTTGTGCGCAGCGTGGCGGTCGGCGGACGTCTCCCCGTGGTGCTGTTCTGCGCCGGCGGCATCGCCACGCCGGCGGACGCCGCGCTGATGATGGCATTGGGCGCTGAAGGCGTGTTCGTGGGCTCGGGCATCTTCAAGTCCGAAGACCCGCCCACACGGGCGCGGGCGATCGTGGAGGCGACCACGCACTGGCAGGACGCCGCGCGCGTCACAGAGGCCTCGCGCGGGCTGGGCACGCCGATGGTGAGCCTCGAGAGCTCCAAGCTCGAGGACGAGCAGCTCCTAGCGCAGCGCGGTTGGTAGCGCCGAGCGACGCACCCCTGGTCGGCGTTCTCGCGCTGCAGGGCGGCTTCGAGGCGCACGAACAGATGCTGCACGGCCTTGGCGCGGACACGCGCCAGGTGCGCGTGCCGAGAGACCTCGACGGCCTCGACGGGCTGGTCGTACCCGGCGGGGAGTCGACCACGATGACGCTCGGCGTCGAGCGTGAGGGTCTCGCGGAGCCGCTGCGGGAGTTCGCGGCGACGGGTGCGCCGGTGCTGGGGTCGTGCGCAGGGCTGATCATGCTCGATCGCGACCACCTCGGCTTGATGGACTTCCAGGCGGAGCGCAACGCGTTCGGTCGACAGATCCGCAGCTTCGAGGCCGATGTGGCCATGCGTGGGCTCGATGGTGGGCCGATCCACGGGATCTTCATCCGCGCGCCGTGGATCGCCGAGCACGGCCCAGGCGTGGAGATCCTCGGTGAGGTTGACGGTCACGCGGTGGCAGCGCGCGAGGGCAACATGATCGCGGTCGCCTTTCACGCGGAGCTCGGAGACGACGACCGGCTCCACCGGCTGTTCCTCGCGCTGGCGAGGTCGCACTCCGGCATGGACGCGACGGCAGCGCAACCGGTGACGGAGTAGTCCTCATGCTGATCTCGATCTCCGCGGACGAGCTCACGGGGATCGCGTCCGCGCTGGCGGTGGAGCTGGAGGGGCGCGGGCACCAGACGCTCACGCACGGGGCGCTGAAGGACGGCGAGCGCGACGATTGGGCGTGGGCCTCGGAGGTAGTCGCCCACGACGTGGCGGAGGGGCGCGCCGAGCAGGGGATCGTGTGCTGCTGGACGGGCACGGGCGCGTCGATCGCCGCGAACAAGGTGGACGGCGTGCGTGCAGCACTGTGTGGCGATGCCGCGACCGCGGAGGGCGCGCGGAAGTGGAACGACGCGAACGTGCTCGCGCTCAGCCTGCGCAGCACCTCGCAGGCGCTGCTCGGCGAGATCCTCGACGCCTGGTTCGAGGCCCTGCCCAGCGCGGAGGCGGACGATCGTGCAAACGTGGCGCACCTCCGTGAGATCGGTGTGGGTGACCTCGGCGGCGTTGCGGCTCAGCTCTCGGTCCGGCGCGGTCGCGAGGCGGTCGCGTTCTACGTCGAGGCGTTCGGAGCGAGGGAGATCTACCGGGTCGGGGGCACCGACGAGCACGAGCCGGTCGTCTCGCAGCTCTCCGTTGGCGCCACGTCGTTCTGGGTCGCCGACGAGTCGCCCGAGCACCTCAACTTCAGCCCAGAGACGCTGAACGGAGGCTCAGCGAGGCTGCTGCTCGTGGTGGACGACCCAGACGCTGTGACCGCCTGCGCAATAGTCGCCGGCGCGAGCGAGGTCCGCGCTGTGGGCGACGAACATGGCTGGCGTCTCGGGAGGATCGTCGACCCGTTTGGGCACCATTGGGAAATAGGCCGGCCGCTGCGGTCATGGCCACCGGGCGGCGAGTGACGCGCTGAACAGATCGTTTCGCTAGCGCGGAGCAGAGCTCATCGACGCATCGAAGTCGAGTGTCGCGTCAGCTTGCGCCTGGGTACTCGATGCCAGCAATTAGGCGGGCGACGGCGCGGTAATCGCCTCTAGCTATACGGTCTATCGGCTTGTCGTCCTGAAGTGCTGGGACTGGCTTGCTCAGCCATACAGGAATGTAAGTCGGACGCATGACTCGCGCGAGACGTTCGACCAACGATGAGAGCTCAAGTACACGCTCGGCTCGCACTCCGCTCGGGGTGCTCCTGCGTGAGAGCCATTCGCGCACAGTGCTCGGAGCTGCACCGGTCGCTCGCGCGATGTCAAGGTCCGAGAGGTGGCCGGTATCGCGGATATGGATCGCCTCATCGGCGTATGCAATGGTCATTCCCACACGCTAGCGATGGAGACAGTCGTCTACATCAGCTGCGCCTTGACTGACATGAACGTGCGCTGTCGCCTGGCGGTTACACCGCCCGAAACCGCACCACGCCCTCGTCCTCGACCTCGACCACGCGCCCGTCGTTCAGCAGCAAATCCACATGTCCCAGCACCTCCGAAAGCGTGAGGTAGGCCTGCGTGACGGCGACGTTTCCCCACAGCTCCTGTGCGATCTCGTGCGCGCTGCGGGGCTGCTCGGCGATCAGCCGGTGGATCTTCTCCGCGCGCCGGGCGTGCAGACGGAAACGCTCGTCGATCAGCGCCGCGTGGTCGGCGATCGGGCGCCCGTGGCCGGGGAGCACCAGATCCAGCTCCATCGCTCGCGTCTGTTCGAGCGAGGCCATGTAGGTGACGAGCGCCTGCGGGCGCTCGCCGGCTCTCGCCCGGTCGAGGTACTCCTCGCCGGCGTCGAGCGGTCGCGCTAGCAGCGGGTTCGACGAGATGTGGGCGATCAGGTGGTCGGCCGCGAGCAGGATGGAACGCTCGGCGTCGTGGAAGATCGTGTCGGAGGGGCTGTGCCCGGGGCGATGAAGGATGCGCAGCGTGCGGTCGCGCAGCTTCAGCTCGGAGTCCGCCGCGAGCGGTCGCGTCACCTCCACAGCCGACCCCCAGGCGCGGAAGCCTGCCGACACCGCTCGCAGGGCGGTCACGATTTCGGCGGGGATGCCGTGGCGCAGCATCAGGATCTCCGCGAGGCTGTCGTCGAGGTCGGTCTGCGCGCCGTAGGCGGCGAGGAACGGCGCGAGCGGCGCCAGCGCGGCGACCTCCGCGCCGGAGCGCCGCGCGAGGATCGACGCGAGCCCGAAGTGGTCCATGTGCTGATGGCTGATCACCAGCAGCTCGATGTCCTCGACCGCGTGCCCGCGCGCGTTCAGTTCCTGCTCGAGCTCGTCGAGCGCCTTCGCCGAGTTGGGCCCCGAGTCGACGAGTGTGAGCGGGTCGTCCTCGATCAGGTACGCGTTCACGCGGCCGACCATGAACGGTGTGGGGATCGCCAGCCGGTGGATGCCGGCGTCCGCGGCTACCGCGAGCGCGTTGCGCTCGGCCTCATCGTCTGCGCTCACGAGTCGGATCGGATCAACGCAAGCACCTCGTCGCGGCGGCGCTCCATGTCCTCGTGCGAGACGAGCGACTCGAGACACAGGCGCAGCAGCGGCTCGGTGTTGGAGGGGCGCACGTTGAAGTGCCAGTCGTCGTAGTCGATCGAGATCCCATCGAGGCGGTCCTGGCGAGCGTCGGAGTAGGTCGCGGCGATCTCCTCCATCTTCGCCAGCGGGTCCGCCACCTCTGAGTTGACCTCGCCGGAGATGAAGTAGCGCCCACGAAAGGCGGCGAGCAGCTCGGACAGCTTCTTGCCCTCTCGGGCGAGCAGCTCCAGCACGAGCAGCGCGGGGATCGTTCCTGAGTCCGCGCAGTAGAAGTCGCGGAAGTAGTAGTGCCCGGAGACCTCGCCGCCGAACAGCGAGCCCTCCTTGCGCATGCGCGTCTTGAAGAACGCGTGCCCCACGCGGTTCACGTACGGCGTGCCGCCCGCGGCGGTGACTGTGTCCGCGACGGCGCGCGACGCGCGCACGTCGTACAGGATCGCTTCGCCGGGGTTTTTGCGCAGCAGCGAGTCGGCGAGCAGCGCGGTGAGGAAGTCGCCGTCGACGAACTCGCCGGTGTCGTCGATGAAGAAGCAGCGGTCCGCGTCTCCGTCCCACGCGATCCCCAGGTCCGCGCCGCTCGAGCGAACCTTCTCGATGATGAACTCGCGGTTCTCGGGCAGCAGCGGGTTGGGCTCGTGGTCGGGGAAGTTGCCGTCCGGGGTCCAGTAGGTCGCGATCAGGTCGAGGCCTAGGCGCTCGAGCAGCGGACCCACCATCGGGCCGGCCATGCCGTTGCCGCCGTCGAGCACCACCTTCAGCTTGCGCTCGCCGCTGCCCGCGCGGATCGCGTCCGGATCGACGAACCGCAGCGCCGCCTCCTGGAACTCGGAGTAGAGGTCGACTTCCTCGACGGTGCCGGTCGGCTCTCCGCCCGCGCGCGTGCCGCCGTCGGCCAGCTCGGCTTCGACCTCGCGGCGGATGTCCTGGATGCCGGAGTCGCCCGACAGCGCGATCGCGCCCTCGCGCACGAGCTTCGCGCCGGTGTAGGCCTTGGGGTTGTGCGAGGCGGTGCACATCAGCCCGCCGTCCAGCTCGCGCGAGCCGACGAGGAAATACAGCATCTCGCTGCCGACCTGCCCGGCGTCGATCACGCGCAGGCCTTCGGAGAGCATGCCCGCGCGGTAGCGTGCGGCGAGCTCCGGCGCGCTCAGGCGCATGTCGCGTCCCAGCCCGATGCGCAGCTCCTCCACGGGCTTGCCGGCGAGCTGGGAGAGCACGCGCGCGAACGCGCGGCCGATCAGCTCGGCGACATCGCCGTCGATCTGCTCGCCGTAGAGGCCGCGGATGTCGTACGCCTTGAAGATCTCGGTGGAGAGAGTGGGGGTCATGCGCCCGAGCATCCTACCGGCGCGCTGACTCGGTCCAGGCGCCGTCGAGCGCCCTCCCGCGCGGCGGGTTCGTAGACTTGCGTGCATGTCAGGGCATTCCAAGTGGGCGAGCATCAAGCACAAGAAGGCGATCGTGGACTCGCGCCGCGGCGCGGCGTTCTCGAAGCTCACGCGCGCGATCACGGTCGCGGCGCGCGACGGCGGCGGCGACCCGGTGGGCAACCCGTCTCTGGATCTCGCGATCCGCAAGGCCAAGGAAGCATCGATGCCGAAGGACAACATCGAGCGCGCGATCGCCAAGGGCACTGGAGAGGGCGGCGAGGCGGACGCGATCGAAAGCGTCCTCTACGAGGGCTACGGCCCCGGTGGGGTGGCGCTGCTGGTGGAGGCGCTGACCGACAATCGCAACCGCACCAGCGCGGACGTCAGGCACGCGTTCTCCAAGAACGGCGGCAACCTCGGGGAGCCCGGCTCGGTGGCCTACCTGTTCGACAAGAAGGGAACGATCGTCGTCGACTCCGAGCGCTACTCCGAAGATGACCTGATGGCGGCGGTGGAGGCGGGCGCGGAGGACATCTCGACCGACGAAGACATCTTCGAGGTGATCACCGAGCCGACCGACTTCATGCAGGTGCGCAGGGCGCTCGAGGAGGCCGGCGTGGAGATGCAGAGCGCCGAGCTCGCCTACCGGCCCTCGAGCGTCGTGCCGGTCGACGAGGCGCAGGCGGGCAAGCTGATGAAGCTGATCGAAGCGCTCGAGGACAACGACGACGTCAGCGCGGTGCATGCGAACTTCGACGTCTCCACCGACGTGCTCGAACGCGTCGCGGGCTAGACCGTTGAGCGATAGCGCGGTCACGAGGCCTCCGGTCGTGATCCTCTGCGGGGGCAGGGGGACGCGCCTGCAGGAGCACACCCAGGCGATCCCCAAGCCGCTCGTGGAGATCGGCGGCATGCCGATCGTGTGGCACGTGATCCAGCTCTACGCCGTCCAGGGCTTCACGCGCTTCCTGCTCGCGACCGGCTACAAGGGCGAGCTGATCGAGGAGTTCGTCGCCACGCACGAGTGGCCCGGCGGCGTGAGCGTGGAGTGCGTCGACACTGGCCTGGAGACACAGACGGGGGGGAGGATCAAGGCGCTCGAGGGCGCGCTCGCGGGCGAGGAGTCCTTCTGCGCGACCTACGCCGACGGCGTAGCCGACATCGACCTGCAGGCTCTTCTGGACTTCCACTCCGGCCACGGGGCGCTTGCGAGCATGACGGTGGTGCGCCCGGAGCTGCAGTTCGGCGTGACCGAGCTCGAGCCCGACGGCCGCGTGCGCGGGTTTCGCGAGAAGCCGCGCTCGGAGCACTGGATCAACGGCGGCTTCTTCTGCTTCCAGGCGCCCGTGCTCGACTACCTGCAGCCGGACAGCATTCTCGAGCGTGCGCCGCTGGAGCGCCTGGCATCCGAGGAGCAGCTGCGCGCCCATCGCCACGAGGGCTTCTGGGAGTGCATGGACACCTACAAGGATGCGGTCGCGCTCAACGACCTGTGGGCCTCTGGCGATGCGCCCTGGTTCAGGCTGGTAGGCGCCTCGCTCTGAACAGCGAGACTGGTTCGCGCACCCCGCGCAGCCGCCGCTCGCCCGCGAACGACCAGCTGTGGCTCTCGCGCGCCGCCTCGCGCACCTCGCGCTCGGCGAGCAGGCTGCCGGGACGGGCGAGCGAGGTGATGCGGCTGGCGAGGTTGACGGGCCTGCCGAACCAGTCCCCGGAGCGCGGCACCGCGAGGCCCAGCGCGGCGCCCGCCCGCAGCTGGGGGAAGTCGTTGCCCTCGGCGTCGGCCGCGTCGATCAGCTCGAGCGCCGAGTCGAGCAGCGGTCCGGCCTCCACCGAGGCGAGCATCGCCGCGTCGCCGATCGTCTTCACGAGCCGCACCGGAGGCTTGGTGACATCGGTGGCGAGCGCTTCCAGGCGCGCCGCGAGTCGCCCCAGCTCATCCGGCGGGACTTCCTCGCCGAGGCGGGTGAAGCCGACGAGATCCGCGAAGCACACGGCCACCTCGCGCGAGCCGGGAAGGTCGCCGCCGCTGCGCTCCACCGCGCTCACAACCTCGCCCTGCGTCGCCTGGCGCAGGTGCAGGATCAGCAGGTTGCGCAGCAACGGGTCGACGAGCGGGTAGAGCCGTTCGGTGGCCGCCGCGTAGCTGTCGGCCAGGTCGTGCTCGCTGATCCCGGGCTGGATAACGATTTTTAGAGGGAGAGCGCGCATCGTCTCCGCGGCCTGCGAGAGCCCGCGGCCGAGGACGCGCAGCAGCTCGAGGATGTCCTCGTCGGGTAGCCCCGCGTCGCGCGTGATGTGGATCATGCGCGCCGATTCGAGATCCGCGTCTGTGTAGACCGCCTCGTCGGGCTCGGGGATCGGCAGTCCCATCGCGCGCCGCGCCGCGACGAGGAACTCCAGATCCACGCCGCTGATCCGCGAGACGGTCGGCGCGGTGTAGCGCTCGCCGCCGACGATCAGCCGGTCGGCGGGCAGGAACAGCAGCGTCCCGTTGACGGTCGAGCGGCGCAGCTCCTCCAGCGCCACGCCCTCTGCTGCGAGGTTTCGCAGCAGTGTGAGGCGCTCCGAGCGCTCCTCGCCCTCCAGCCCGTCGAGCAGGCCCGCCGCGGCGAAGTCGATGTGCTCGGCGTCCATGTCGCGCCAGCCTAAGGCAGGCAGGCGTCCGACGGCGAGCGCAGAATCACATCCTCGTGATCGTCCTCGGCATAGATCCCGGATTGGCCAACACCGGCTACGGCGTGGTGGAGCGTCGCGGCGGGCGCCTGGTCGCGCTCGACGGCGGCGTGATCCAGACGCGCGCGGGCGTCGCGCACGAGCGCCGCCTCGCGGACATCCACGCCGGCATCGAGGCGCTGCTCGCTGAGCACCAGCCCGACGCGGTCGCGCTCGAGGAGCTGTACTTCGGCCAGAACGTGCGCACCGCGTTCGCGGTCGGGCAGGCGCGGGGCGTGGTGATGCTCGCGGCCGGCCAGCGCGGCGTGCCATGCTCCAGCTACACCCCGCAGCAGGTCAAGGGCGCGGTGTGCGGCAGCGGCCGCGCGGAGAAGGACCAGGTGGCGCGGATGGTCAAGACGCTGCTCGGCCTGGTTGAGGAGCCGCGCCCCGACCACGCCGCGGACGCGCTCGCGGTCGCGGTGTGCCACGCCAACTGCGCGCCGCTGGCGATGGCCCTCGCGGAGGCGAGCGCGTGATCTCGCTGCTGCGCGGAGAGGTGGCTGTTCGTCGAGGTGACCACGTGGTGGTGCTGTGCGGAGCTGTCGGTTACCGCGCGGCGGTGTCGGCGGAGACGCTGCGCCACGTGCCTCCGGTCGGCGAGGAGGTGACGCTGCACGCGCATCTGATCGTGCGCGACGACGCGCTTGCCCTCTTCGGATTTCACTCCGAGCAGGAGCGCGACCTGTTCCTGATGCTGCTCTCCGTACAGGCGGTCGGCCCGAAGGTGGCGCTCGCGGTGCTCTCCGCCGGACCTCCGCGCGAGCTGATCGGGGCGCTCGCGGCCGGCGATGCGGCGCGTTTCCAGGCGGTCCCGGGGATCGGCAAGCGCACGGCGGAACGGATCATCGTGGAGCTGCGCGAGAAGGTCGGCGTCGAGGCGGGGGGCGGGCCCGAATCAGGCCGCGTGCCGATCGTGGCGCGTCGCGGCGCAGCGCCGGACCCGCGGATGCTTGCGCGCGAAGGGCTGCTCGAGCTCGGCTACGCGCTCGGCGAGGCAGAGGAGCTACTGCGCGACGCGCAGGGCGAGAGCGCCGAGGATCTGATCAGCCACGCGCTGCGCGCGGCGCGGGCATCGTGAGGCCATGACCGAGATCGCGGCCCGTATCCAGACCCCTTACCTCGTGCCCGAGGACGAGCTCGATCGCTCGCTTAGGCCGAAGCGGCTCGAGGAGTTCGTGGGGCAGGAGACGCTGCGCCAGCAGCTGTCGGTCGCGATCGAGGCGTGCAGCGCCCGCGGCGAGGCGCTCGACCACCTGCTGCTCGCCGGGCCGCCCGGGCTCGGCAAGACATCGCTCGCGCAGATCGTCGCGGCGGAGCTCGAAGTGCCGTTCGTGCAGACCGCCGGGCCCGCGCTCGAGCGCAAGGGAGACATCGCCGCGTTTCTGACTGCCCTCGAGCCCCGCAGCGTGTTCTTCGTGGACGAGATCCACCGCCTGCCGCGGACGCTCGAGGAGACCTTCTACCCCGCGATGGAGGATCACCGGCTGCCGATCACGGTCGGACAGGGGGCCGGCGCGCGCGTCGTGACGCTCGAGCTGCCGCCGTTCACGCTCGTGGGGGCGACCACCCGGACTGGCCTGTTGACGACCCCATTGCGCGACCGCTTCGGCATCCAGGCGCGCCTGGAGCCATATGGCGTGGAGGAGCTGGCGATCATCGTGCGCCGCTCCGCTGGCATCCTCGACATCGAGCTGCAGGAGGACGGCGCGCTCGCGATCGCCGCGCGCAGCCGCGGCACGCCGCGGGTGGCCAACCGGCTGCTCAAGCGCGTGCGCGACTTCGCTGAGGTGCGCATGCAGGGGGTGGTCACCGCGGAGGCCGCGCAGGCCGCACTGGACATGCTTGAGGTTGACGAACGGGGACTCGATCGGCTCGACCGCAGGATTCTCGACGTGATCTGCACGAAGTTCGGCGGCGGCCCCGTGGGTCTCTCCACGCTCGCGGTAGCGGTGGGCGAGGAGCAGGACACGATCGAGGACGTCTACGAGCCGTATCTGCTGCAGGAGGGGTTCATCAAGCGCACCCCGCGTGGGCGCGCGGCCACGCCCGCGGCCTTCGAGCACCTCGGTCTGGAGCCCGTGGCGAGCGCCGGACAGGTGTTGTTTTGAGCCCTGCGGCGGGGGCGATCGACGTGCCGGCGCATGCGGGAGCCTCCGTGCTCCGGCTTGCGTAGTCTGTGTGCCCACGATGGCTCATCCATTCATCTGCCCCAACTGTGGTCACCGCACAACCGAGCTGGACGCCAATCTCGGCTTCACGCGTCAGCGCAAGGGCTGCACGAAGTGCGGCTTCGCGTTCCTGTTCGAACTGCTCGACGACTACTATCCCGCGCCGGATGCTGCGTTCTTCGTGTGCGACGGCGAGGGCCGTGTGATCGGTTGCGGGAAGAACTCGTTCGCGTTCACGGGCCTGGAGGAGGAAGCGGTGATCGGCCAGCGCGTCGAGGAGGTCCTCGGGCTGGACTTCTCCAGCGGCGACGATCCCGTGGCCACGGTGCTCGAGTGGGGAGTGCGCGCGCTCGAGGTGCCGGTCCGCGTCAGCGGCGAACGCGACGTGGCGGCCAACGCGAAAGCGGACATGTTCCCGGCGTATGACGACGACGGCGGGCTCTTGCTTGTCCTCACGCCCGACAAGTAGTCTGAGCATTAGATGACCGACCGCCGCCGCAACCTGTTCGTCCTGCTGACCGTCGCCCTGCTGATCGCCGGGTCGGTCGTGGCCGTCGCGAGCAAGAAGACGCGCCTCGGCCTGGACCTGAAGGGCGGCGTGGAACTGGTCTACGAAGCCAAGCCCACGGCCCAGTCGAAGGTGGACACGGAATCGCTGGAACGCGCGATCGACATCATGCGCAAGCGCGTCGACCAGCTCGGCGTCGCGCAGCCGGAAATCCAGCGCTCGGGCGAAAAAGAAATCGACGTGGCGCTGCCGGAAGTGAGCAACGCCACGCGCGCCCAGGAAGAGGTCGGCAAGACCGCGCAGCTGCAGTTCTACGACTGGGAGCCGAACGTGATCGGCCCGACCGGCGAACCCGCGCCGACGGAAACGACCGTCACCGGAGGACCGCAGGCAGCCTCGGCGAACTTCGGCCTGCTCGAGTACCAGGCGGTCCTGCGCGCCGCCAAACGCGCCCCGGAATTGCGCTCGACCGACACGACCTGGGCGAAGGGCTGCACCCCGCAGCAGGTCAAAGACTGCATCTACGGCAGCTGGTACCTGCTCGACACGGCCCACGAAAAGATGCTGTGCAACGGCGGTAAGCCGACCTGCGCGCCCGAGGAAACCGAAAAGAACCTCTACTCCGACGGCTACAAACCGCCGAAGGGCTCCAAGCCGAAGGCGGTACGCGTCAACCCGGGGACCGTGGTCGTGCAGGCGCGCGCCACCGAAAACGAAAAAACCGGGAAGGTGATCAACGAATCGCCCAACAGCTGGTACGTGCTCAGGGACAAGCCGGTGCTCAACGGCTCCGACGTGAAGAACCCGCGGCAGGGCTTCGACGAAGGAGCCGGCGGCAGCGGCCAGCCCAACGTGACGTTCGAATTCAGCTCGCACGGCAAGAGCGTCTTCGAAACGGTCACCAAGGAAATCTCCCACCGCGGCCAGGAAGCGCAGCTCCCTGGCGTGAGCAGGGAAGGCGCCCAGCAGCACTTCGCGATCGCGCTCGACGGCCAGATCATCACCGCGCCGTCGATCGACTTCACGAAGTACCCCGAAGGGATCGACGCCAGCACCGGCTCGCAGATCTCCGGCGGCTTCACGATCACCTCCGCGCAGAACCTCGCCAACGAGCTCCAATCCGGCGCGCTGCCGATCAAGCTCGCCCTGATCTCGCGCTCGCAGGTCTCCGCGACGCTCGGCAAACAGGCACTCAACCAGGGCCTCGTCGCCGGTCTCGCGGGTTTCCTCGTGGTGTGCCTGTTCCTGCTGGTCTTCTACCGGGTCCTCGGCGCGATCGCCGTCGGCGGCCTGGTCATCTACGGCGCCTACTTCTTCGCGCTGATCAAGCTCATCCCGGTCACGCTGACGCTGCCGGGCATCGCCGGCCTGATCCTCACGATCGGAGTCGCGGCGGACGCGAACATCGTGATCTTCGAGCGCGTCAAGGAGGAGATCCGCGGCGGCAGATCGATCATCTCCGGCATCGCCACCGGCTACAAGCGCGGCTTCGCCGCGATCGTGGACGCGAACGTGGTCACGTTCATGACCGCGTTCATCCTGTTCGCGCTCGCGACCGCGGAAGTCAAGGGCTTCGCCCTCACGCTCGGCATCGGCACGCTCGTGTCGCTGTTCACCGCCGTGCTCGCCACGCAGGCCGCGCTCGGCGCGATGGGGCGCTCGAAACTCGTCACGCATCCCGCGGCGCTCGGGGCGGAGCGGCGCGGACGCGGCTGGACGTTCGACTTCATGGGGGCGTCGAAGTGGTTCTTCTCCTTCTCGGGCACGATCCTGCTGATCGGCGCGCTCGCGATCGGCGGCAACGGCCTGAACTTCAGCAGGGACTTCAAGGGCGGCACGCGTATCAAAGCGTCGTTCGTGAAGCCGGCGAGCACGAGCGAAATCGGCAACGCGCTCAGCGCGGCCGGCTTCCATAACGCCGAAGTCCAGCAGATCAAAGACGCGAGCGTGGGCGGCTCCGGCTTCCAGATCTCAACACGCAAGGTGGCGCCGGAGAGCGTAACGAAGGTCGAAACCGCGCTCGACACGAAATTCGGGATCCGAAAGTCGAACAGCGGCACGCCGTACTTCTCCTCCAGCTCGATCGGGCCGACGTTCGGGAAAACGATCGCCAAGAGCGCGATCATCGCGATCATCGCCTCGCTGCTCGTGATCTCCGCGTACATCGCGCTGAGGTTCGAGTGGAAGTACGCGGTTCCGGTGCTGATCGCGCTGATGCACGACCTGTTGATCACCGCCGGCGTCTACTCGCTCACGGGGAGGGAAGTCACGACGGCCACTGTCGCCGCTCTGCTGACGATCCTCGGGTATTCGCTCTACGACACGATCATCGTGTTCGATCGTGTGCGCGAGAATGTGCCGAGGATGCCGCGCGCGGCGTTCTCCCAGATCGTCAACCGCTCAATGTCCGAGGTGCTGACCCGGTCCCTGGCGACGAGCCTGTGCACGCTGCTGCCGGTGACCGCGCTGCTGTTGTTCGGCGGGGAAACGCTGAAGGACTTCGCGTTCGCGCTGATGATCGGCATCGCCTCGGGCGCTTACTCCTCGATCTTCATCGCCTCGCCGGTGCTGACCCACTGGAAGGAGCGCGAGAGCACCTACCGCGTCAGGCGCACCCGCATTCTCGGCGAACTGGGGCAGGTGCCGGCATACGCGGTGACCGCGAGCGGGGCGCAGGAAAACGTCGAACCGACGCAGAAGCGCAGGCGCACACGGCGCGGCAGCCTGATCGCACCGGAGGAGCCCGGACAGCAGATCTCCAGCGAAGAGTTCCAGGAACTGGTGCGTGACCTCGACGTCGAGGGCAAGCCTAACGGCGCCCGCTCGGCGAGCGGCGCAGCTGGAGCCGCGGCGGCCACCAAGAAGGCGCCGCCCGTGGAGCCGGAGCGCGACCCCGCCGCGGATCTCACGCCGGAGGACCTCGTGCTCAAGGAAGACTCCAAGCAGCGCCAGAAAGGCCGCAGGCCTCGCAATAAACGACACGGAAGGGCGCGCTGATGGGAGCTCTCGGCTGGGTGATGATGGGTCTCGCGATCTGGCACTTCACGATCTTCATGCCGGACCGCTTCTGGGGCGGCATCGTGGGCGCGTTCGTCGGATCGCTCGTCGGCTCGATCGTGGTCGGGCTGATCATCTACGGCGTGAAGGTCTCCGCGCTGCGGATACCTGGCGAAAAGGCCACGAACATCGGTGTGATCCTGTACGCGGTGCCCGGGGCGGTGATCGGCATAGCGCTGATCTACCTCGAGGGCATGCGGCGCGAACGGGCTGCAGCGACGTCCAATTAACGGAATCGGTCGAGCCTATTGAGGCGCTGGGGTTCGTGTAGTGTGCCCGTGACGGGTGCTGCACTCAGTGAAAGCATGGAAGCGCCTTGGCGATCCAAGCGACTGTCGCCCGCACAGGCCCCTGGAGGGGCTACACGATGCTCGAGGGCCACGTGGCTCTGCGGGCCGCAATGAAGAGGAGACAAGGATGATCGCAAGGATTCCTCGCGGAGTCGCGAAGTTGGCTACCGCGCTTGTCGCAGCAACGGCCGTCGCGGCCATCACAGTTGGGACCGCGAGCGCGGCAGTCGTCTACAACAACGTCCCCGCGCCGCTGCCGGGCAACCTGCCGTCAGTGGGCTTCGAGGCGACATCGACCTCGGAGTTCGGGGGGCTCGTCGAATTCGCCGCAACGCAGCGCAGGGAACCGGCGGTGACGGTCGTGATGTCCGTCTGGTCATGCGAGTTCGGCAGCGGAGCGACATGCGCAACGGTCTCCGGGGCGACGTTCCCGCAGCAGATCACGCTCAACATCTACAACATGAACGCGATCACCCACGAACCCGAAGGCGCCCCGATCTCGACGACCCAGCAGACGTTCCAAATCCCCTACCGACCGACCGAGAACAAGAAATGCCCGGGGTCGCCGGAAGGCAAAGGCTGGGGCAAAGAATGCTTCAAGGGCAAGACGCACGCGATCGTGTTCCACCCGACCGAAGTCACGCTGCCGGCAAAGGCAATCATCTCGGTCGCATACAACACGCAGACCTATGGCGCCAAACCAACAGGCGAAGAAGGGCCGTACAACTCGCTCAACGTGGCGGTGACCGACCCCGAAGAAGGTCCGGTCACACCGAGCGTCGGCAGTGACCCTCTGCCTGAATACGACTACGCCAACTCGCTGTGGAGCGCGATGTACGAACCCGAACCGCACGGCACGGTCGGCACGTTCAGCCTCGCGAACGGCTGGACCGGCTACCAGCCCGTGTTCAAGGTGGCGGCCAAGAAGTAGAGCAACCGACACAGCGAAGGCCCCGGCCAGCGCCGGCGGGGCCTTCGCCTGTCGTCAGCCGGTCCGTCTAGCCCTGGACGTAGTCTCACGGGGTGAGCGACTGCCGCTTCGAGATCTCCGAGTGCTCGCCTGAGGACGTTCGCCATCTTCAGACGGAGCTGGGCATCAGCGGGCCGCTCGCGCAGGTGCTCGTGCGCCGCGGCATGCCCGACGCGACGAGCGCGCGTGCGTTCCTAGCGGGCAACGAGGCGCACTCGCCGGACGCGTTCGCGGGCATCGGCTTGGCGGTGGAGTCGATCCTGGCTCACGTGCAGGCCGGCACGCGGATCACGATTCACGGCGACTACGACGTCGATGGCATCTGCTCCACGGCGATCCTCGTTCGGGCGCTGAGCGAGCTCGGGGGAGACGTGGACTCCTACATCCCCGACCGGGCCGGCGACGGCTACGGGTTGAGCATGAGCACCGTGCAGCGACTCGCGGCCCGCGGCACGAGGCTGCTCGTGACCGCGGACTGCGCGATCACCGCGGTCGAGGAGGTCGCGGCGGCGAAGGCGCTCGCGATGGACGTGGTCGTCACCGATCACCACTCGCCTCGCGTCGACGGGCAGCTGCCGCAGGCGCCGATCGTGCACCCGGCTCTGTGCGGGTACCCGTGTCCCGAGCTGTGCGCGACAGCGGTCGCTTTCAAGCTCGCGCAGGCGCTCTACGGCGCGGCAGGACGGGACACCCGCGAGTTGCGGCGCGACCTCGACCTGGTGGCCCTCGCGACGATCGCGGACGTCGTGCCGCTGCTGGGGGAGAACCGGGCGCTCGTGCGCTACGGCCTGCGCGCGCTTGCGAGCACCGCGAAGCCCGGTCTGCGCGCGCTGATGTCGGTCGCCGGCGTCGATCCGGGCAAGGTCAACGAGCGCGCGGTCGGCTTCGCGCTCGCCCCGCGGCTGAACGCCGCCGGACGCCTGTATCGAGCCGATGCGGGACTCGAGCTGATCCTCACCGAGGACCACGCGCGAGCACAGCAGATAGCCAAGGAGTTGGACGCCGCCAACCACGAGCGCAGGGCGGTGGAGACACGCATCCGCTACGAGGCCGAAGCGCAGATGGACGCCCTCGGCGAGCGCCCCGCCTACGTCCTCGCCGGCGAGGACTGGCACGCGGGCGTGATCGGGATCGTCGCCTCGCGTCTGGTCGAGCGCAGCGGACGCCCGGTGGTGATGATCGCGCTGGACGGCGAGACCGGCAAGGGCTCCGGGCGCAGCATCGACGCGTTCGACCTACTCGCCGGCCTGACCGCTTGCGAGGAGCACCTGCTGCGCTACGGCGGACACCGGGCGGCGGCGGGCCTGGAGATAGAGCGTGGACGCGTGGCCGAGCTGGACGCGGCGCTGTGCGCCTACACAGAGCGCGTGCTCGGAGCCGAGGATCTCGTGCCCGTCGAGCGCGTGGACGCGATCGTGGAAGGGGCCGAGCTCGGCATGGCGCTGGCCGAAGAGCTCGCCGCGCTCGCGCCGTTCGGCCGCGGCAACCCCGGCGTGTCACTGATGCTCGCCGACGCGACGTTCGCCGACTCGCGGCCGATGGGCGAAGGCAAGCACGTCCGCTTCACCGTCGAGTCCGGCGGCGCGCGCGCACGCGCGGTCGCGTTCGGAAACGGCGGGCGGCTCCCGGTGGCCGACGGGGCGCCCGTGCAGGCCACGTTCACGCTCGAGGTCAACGAATGGAACGGCGTCAGCGAGCCCCGCCTGGTGCTCCGCCAGGCCCGGCCCCTGGTCGAGGCCGCACCCGTAGCGGCCGATGAAGACCACGAGATGACCGTAAACAGCGAGCCCGGGGAACTCGTGCTGTTTTAGACGCCCTTCAATCCGGTTGGGCCGTCCCCTACCCTTTGATCATGGCCATCGTCGACGAACCCAACAGGTCCCAGGCCACCGAGGCCCCCCGCGAGGCGGGCGTCGCGGAGCTGGCCGGTGCGCCGAGCGCCGCGATGAGCCCAACCTCGGGGTCAAACGGGAAGGCACCCACCCACGTGACCGCCGACGCGGGGACGGCGGTGAAGCTGAGCGCATCCGAGCGCCGGCTGCTCGGGGACCTGTTCGCGATCATCTCCGAGCACGCCGCCGACTCGTCGCTGGAGATCGACCGTGATCGTGTGAAGGACGCGTTCGTGTTCGCGTGCGAGCACCACGCGGACCAGCGACGCAAGTCCGGCGAGGACTTCATCGTGCACCCGGTCGGCGTGGCGCAGATCTGCGCGGGGATGCGCCTCGACACAGAGACGCTGTGCGCGGCGCTGCTGCACGACACCGTCGAGGACACCTCCGCCTCGCTCGATGAGGTGCGCGAGCGCTTCGGCGAGGAAATCGCGGCGATCGTCGACGGCGTGACGAAGCTCACGGGCATCACGTTCCAGTCGCGCGACGAGGCGCAGGCGAACAACTACCGCAAGATGATGGTCGCGATGGCCACCGACGTGCGGGTCATCCTAATCAAGCTCGCCGACCGCCTGCACAACATGCGCACGATCGATGCGATGCCCAAGCAGAAGCAGATGGACAAGGCGCGCGAGACGCTCGACATCTACGCGCCGCTCGCTCACCGCCTGGGAATCCACGCGATCAAGTGGGAGCTCGAGGACCTCGCGTTCGCCACGCTGCACCCGCGCAAGTACCAGGAGATCAAGGGCCTCGTCGCCCAACAGCGCGAGGAGCGCGAGAGCTACGTCACCGAGGCCGGCGACTACCTGCGCGAGGAGCTCGCCAAGGTCGGCGTGCAGGCCGAGATCGCGGGCCGCGCGAAGCACTTCTACTCGATCTACTCGAAGATGACCAAGAAGGGCCGCGAGTTCAACGAGATCTACGACCTCACCGCGATGCGCGTGATCGTCGACTCGGTGAAGGACTGCTACGGCACCGTCGGCGTGATCCACTCGCTGTGGAAGCCGCTCCCCGGCCGCTTCAAGGACTTCATCTCAGTCCCGAAGTTCAACATGTACCAGTCGCTGCACACGACGATCATCGGGCCCGAGGGGCGGCCGCTGGAGATCCAGATCCGCACACGGGAGATGCACGAAATGGCGGAGTTCGGCGTCGCGGCGCACTGGCTCTACAAGCAGCCCGGCGCCGGCGAGGCCGACGGCGCGCCCCAGCGCCGCACGACGAGCTGGCCGGCCGCTGGGGAGGACGCGAAGCTGAAGTGGCTGCGCTCGATGCTCGACTGGCAGAAAGAGCTCTCCGACCCCGGCGAGTTCATGGAGACGCTGCGCACCGACCTCTTCGAAGAGGAGGTGTTCGTGTTCACGCCCAAGGGCGAAGTCAAGTCGCTCGCGCTCGGCGCGACGCCGCTGGACTTCGCCTACGAGGTGCACACCGAGATCGGGCACCGCTGCGTGGGCGCGCGCGTGAACGGGAAAATCGTGCCGCTGCACTATGAGCTGCAGTCCGGGGACATCGTCGAGATACTCACCGCCAAGCGCGACCGCGGCCCCTCGCGTGACTGGCTCGCGACGGTCAAGACGACCCGCGCGCGCAACAAGATCAAGGCCTGGTTCAAGGCCGAGTCCCGCCAGGACACCGAGCACACCGGTCGCGAGCTGCTGCAGGAGCATCTGCGCAAACAGGGCCTGCCCGCGCAGAAGATCACCGGCTCGGCGCTGCTCGCGGACGTGATCCGCGAGGTCGGCTACCGCAAGGCGGACGATTTCTACATCGCGATGGGCGCCGCCAAGATCTCGCCGAAGCTCGTCGTCAACAAGGTGATGCAGCGCCTGAAGCAGGGCGAGTCCGCCGACGGCGACGACAGCGCCTCCGAACTGCTGCGCGTCGGGCGCACCCGCCGGCGGCCGACCAAGTCCTCAGGCCAGTACGGCATCCGCGTTGAAGGCGTCGAGGACGTGATGCTGCGACTCGCCAAGTGCTGCCGGCCTGTGCCGGGCGATGAGATCGTCGGCTACATCTCCCTCGGGCGCGGCATCACGATCCATCGCGAGGACTGCCCCAACACGACGCTGCTGCGCAAGAGCCCCGAGCGCTTCGCGAACGTCGCCTGGGAAGGCGACCAGTCGACCGGCTTCATCGTGGAGATCCAGATCGACGCGTGGGACCGCCACCGTCTGCTCGAGGATCTCTCGCGCGCGTTCTCGGAGTCCGGCGCGAACATCATGGAAGCGCGCTGCCTATCGATGCCGCCGATGGTCAAGAACCGCTTCGTGGTCGAGGTGGCCGACACCCACGCGCTCAAGGGTGCGATCAACCGCCTGCGCAACACCGACTCGGTGTTCGACGCCTACCGCGTCACGCCCGGCGCCGCCGGCGGCGTGTCCGCCTGAGCCAGATCAGGCGACGACGGTGAGGGCGTTCGGCAGCACCGTGTAGCGGGCCTCGGTGACCTCGCCGAGATAGTCGCCGTCGACCTGCAGCGGCAGCGTGCGCCCGTCGGTGCTGCGCACGGTCAGCTCGCTCATGTCGTGCGGCAGACCGCTCACCTGGCGGTGCTCGGCGACGCGCGCGTGCTTGGAGAACGCGCGGAACGCAATCGAGGGCATCGACAGCAGCGTCGCGCGGTGCAGCACGCCGCCTGTGAGCGCGCCCGAGTCGAGCGCCGCGCCATCGGCGATGTCGATCGGCCGGTTCTGGAAGTAGGTGAACGGCGAGCCGTTCTGCACGATCGCGGTGACGCCCTCGAGCGTCTCTCCACCCGCGTCGACCTCCAGCCGCGGGGGGCTCACCAGGTAGCGGCGCATGAACGTGCTGACCGCCACCCACGTGAAGTAGTAGGCGCCGAGGCGCGCCTTCAGGCGCGGGTTGGAGTCCACCCGCTCGACCACGCTCGCGTCGAGCCCGAGACCCGAGGCGAACGTGAAGCAGCGGCCGTTGACCACGCCCAGGTCGACCTGGCGCGGGTTCCAGTCGTCGGCCATCGCGAGCAGGTGCTCGGTGGCGTCCACCACGTCGCCGGGGATGCCGAGGATCTTGCCGAACACGTTCGCCGAGCCGCCCGGAAGGCAGCACAGGGGGGTGGGGGAGCCGAGCAGGCCGTTGGCCGCTTCGTTGACCGTGCCGTCGCCGCCGAACGCCACGACCACGTCGTAGCCCTCGTGCGCGGCCTCGCGACACAGCTCGGTGGCGTGCCCGCGCGCCTCGGTGTCGACCGCGTCGACCTCGAAGCGGCCCTGCAGCGCGTAGACCACGAGGTGGCGCAGGCGGTCGGAGACAGTCGTCGCGTACGGATTGACGATGATCAGCATGCGCCGCTTCTTCGCCGGGGAGGCGAAGCGGAACGGCGCTTCGGCCTCAGCTGCCTGCTGGTCGTCGAGGAGAGGCCCGTTGGGCTCGTCGAGCTCGCGCGTGGAGATGCTCACCAGTGGGCCTACACCAGCGTGGCGCTAGCGTTACCGGTCCACGACGAATCGCAAATGCGTCATGACTTTCCGCCGTTCGTCCGATACAATGCTCGACAGACATAGCTGGACACATCCAGAGGGGTGGAGGGACTAGGCCCTACGAAACCCCGGCAACCACCGTCAAGTCACAGCGGGAAGGTGCCAATTCCAGAGAGATGTGTGGGGGAGCTTCGCGCTCTTTGCCACACGTGACGGCAAAGACTCGAGCGAAGGAGCCCCAATGGCTGTCAGTCATCTGCAGTGCAAGGAGTGCAAATCCCAGTACCCGCTGGAGGCGCTGTACGTCTGCGAGCAGTGCTTCGGTCCGCTGGAGGTCGTCTACGACCACAGCCAGACCAGCGGCGACATCGGCGAGCTGCGCCGCCGCATCCAGGGCGGACCGCAGAACATCTGGCGCTACGCCGACTTCCTGCCGCTCGCCGGTGGGCCTCCCGGGCCGTCCGGGCGTCTGGCCTCACGCGTGGGGCTGCCAGCGGGCTGCACGCCGCTGATCCGCGCTGACAGGCTCGCCGAGCACCTCGGCCTGCGCGAGGTGTGGGTCAAGAACGACGCCGCCAACCCCACGCACTCCTTCAAGGACCGCGTCGTGTCGGTCGCCGTGACGCGGGCGCGCGAGCTCGGCTTCGAGACGATCGCGTGCGCGTCCACCGGCAACCTCGCGAACTCGGTCGCCGCTCACGGCGCCGCGCTGGGCATGGACTCCTACGTGTTCATCCCCTCAGACCTGGAGGAGCAGAAGATCCTCGCGACGGGCATCTACGGCACGAACCTGGTGGGCGTGGAGGGCAACTACGATGACGTCAACCGCCTGTGCACCGAGCTGTGCGCGGAGCGCGACTGGGCGTTCGTGAACATCAACCTGCGCCCCTACTACGCCGAGGGATCCAAGACGCTCGCGTTCGAGATCGCCGAGCAGCTCGGCTGGGAGCTCCCCGACCGCTGCATCGTGCCGGTCGCCTCCGGCTCGCTGTTCACGAAAATCGCCAAGGGCTTCGAGGAATGGACCGAGCTGGGCTTGATAGAGAATCCCGCCCGCCCGCTGCCGCGCATGAACGGCGCGCAGGCCGAGGGCTGCTCGCCGGTGGCGGGCGCGTTCGCGGCCGGCCAGGAGGTCTGCAGGCCGGTGAAGCCGAACACGATCGCCAAGTCGCTCGCGATCGGCAACCCCGCCGACGGCCCCTACGCGCTCGACCTCGCGCGCCGCAGCGGCGGCTCGGTCGACGCGGTCAGCGACGACGAGATCCGCGCCGGCATTCGCCTGCTGGCGGAGACCACCGGGGTCTTCACCGAGACCGCGGGCGGCGTCACGACAGCGGTGCTCGCGAAGCTCGCGGCGCGCGGCGACATCGACCCGGACGAGCGCGTGGTGCTCGTGATCACCGGGGAGGGCCTGAAGACGCTCGACGCGGTCCGCGGCACGTTCGAGACGACCACGATCTCCCCGAGCATCGAGGCGTTCGAGGCCGGCTTCGCGGAGAAGGTGGCCGTCTGATGTCGGTCACCGTCAAGATCCCCACGCAGTTGCGCGCGGCAGCCGACGGCGACGCGGAGACCAAACTCGACGGCGCTACCGTGCAGGAGGTCCTCGACGGCCTGTTCGCCCGCTACGGCGAGCTGCGCGCGCGCATCGCCGACGACGACGGCTCGCTGCGGCGCTTCGTCAACGTGTACCTCGCCGGCGAAGACATCCGCTTCCTCGACGGCCTCGCCACACCCGTCGCCGACGGGGCCGAGCTGACGATCCTGCCGGCCGTAGCGGGCGGCTGCTAGCGCTTCTGCAGGGCTGACGCAGCGGCGGGGTGGGCCGTCGTGTTCGCCGCGCTGGCCGGAGCCGGCGTCGAGCCGCTGAAGCCGACTGTCGAGACGAGGCCTGCTGCGCACATCGCGCCGATCGTCAGCGAGCGCATCCGGCGCGGCGTAAGCCAGCCGAAGTGGTGGGTCTGAAGCCAGGTTCGAAAGCCCGTGGCGGCCGAGGCGGCGGCCATTGCGCAACCGGCGCACATGGCTTCGGAGATTAGCCGCTAAGACCCCTCGGCCGCGCCGCTGCGGCTCTCCAGCCGGCGGCGCAGATCGCCTCCGCGGCCGGCCGCGACCGCGCGGGCGGCACGCTCGTCGGTGAGCTCCAGCCCGCGCGAGTGCGCGAAGTCGAGCAGGTCCTGGCGCTCCTCGCCCTCGCGGGCGGTGCGCAGGAACAGCCAGCAGAACAGGCCGAGCGTGAGGATCGACTCCTCGACCATCATGATTGAGCCCGCGAGGCTCTGATCGGCCAGGGGGGAGATGTGGAAACGCGCGTCTCCCTGCAGGTAGAAGGGGTAGAAGACGGTGCCGGACCACAGGAACACGTTTCCGAGCACCGAGCCGGTCAGGCGGACCGCGACGATGTACCCGAGCCGGCCGAGGTTGCCGAACCAGCTGGGCATCGGCAGCGGGCCGAACAGGCACATCCACATGTTGATCCCGAAGCCGAGGAACATCGCGTGCTCCAGGGCGTGCACGCCGGAGTGGCGCAGCGCGGCCTGGTAGAGCACCGGCAGGTGCCACGTGTAGAGGTCCAGCGCCCACAGCGGGAAAGCGATCGCCGGATGGGAGATCGCGCGCAGACGGTTGAAGAAGCCGATGCGCAGGATCGGGGCGATCAGCGGGCCGGTCAGGCCGAGCACGATCAGGAGCGCCGCGATATCGCCGAGCAGGAGGTGCTCGATCATGTGCGCGTACAGCAGTTCGTCGCTTGCGCGGCCGAGCGCGGTGAGCGCGGCGGCGATCGTGGCCAAGCCCGCGTAGAAGCACGCCTGACGCCAGCCGGGCACGCGGTGCTCGCCCTCCGCGAGCGTGCGCACACGGAGTGCGTAGAACACCGCGACGATCGCAAGCGGCCCGATCTCGAAGGCCGTGGAGAGATCCTCGGAGACCGCGAATGGCAGGTTGAGCATCAACTTCAGGGTACGCCAGCGGTGGCCCAGACGCGGCGGCCGCGCGGTCTGGTCAGCCCCCATCTAGAGGTGCGTCTACCGAACCTTTTCGAAGTTTCGTAATTTCTTAACGGCGCTTCATGTAAGCGTGAGTAGCATGGGGTTTGCTTACCTGCATGACCTCACAAACGCTCATCCGCCCCGCTGCCGCCGACGGCCTGACCGAGAGGTTCGACCCGGTCGCCTGCTTGGACGAGCGCGTCCGCCATCGCGCCGAGCCCGCCGAGCCGCTCGCCCCGGGCCGCTACGTCGAGATCCAGGGCGCGGAGCGCACCCTCCACATCCGTATCGACGGCGAGGCGATGCACATCGGCCGCGGCCTGACCGCGGACCTGCGCCTGGATGAGAGCTCGGTGTCGCGACGCCACGCGATCCTCGTTCCACGCCCGGGAGGAGCACGAATCCTCGACGACCGCAGCGCGAACGGCACGTTCGTCAACGGCAGGCGCATCCAACAGGCGGACCTGTGCGACGGCGACGTGATCGTCGTCGGCCGCGTGGTGCTCCGCTACCTGGACCTCTAGGGGAGAGGGAGCGACGGGGCGGGCACGCCAACCCGCCCCGCGCGCCTCTCAGAACTGGAAGCTCAGCCTTTGAGGGCGAACTCGGGCTCGACCGACGCCTCCTGCTCGCGCCACTCGTTCAGCGCCGCCAGTGAGCCGTCGATGATGCGGTTGAGGAACTCCTTTCGGTCGTTGATGTGCGGCACCGGGACCCCGGGGATCGGCACTTCGAGGAACTCGCACAGCGGCTCCCACCCGTCGGTCACGCTCCACACGAGCAGACGCTCGGGCGGAATGGTCGCCTTGACCTCCTCGTTGTGGCGGTTCATCGCCTCGATCATCTGCCCGGGCTCGGAGTGTCCGGCGGCGAACGTGCCCTCGCCCTGCCACAGCAGGCCGTCGACCATGTTCAGGAAGCCCTGCCAGCGCGGGTTGATGTGTCCCTGGGCGCTCGAGAGCAGTCGGATCAGCGACTCGCCGTTGCGCACGGCCCAGACGGTCTCGCGCATGCTGCGCTCCCACGCCTCGGGGTCGCGCACGCTGAGCAGGACCTTCGCTTCGGGGTAGAAGTCGGCCAGCTCGCGGTAGAAGTAGCCGCCGGGCCAGTCGACGGTCGACTGGAAGCCGTCGAAGATCTCGTTCCAGTTCGGTTCTCCCGCGAGCGCCTGCTTCCACAGGTCGGCCTGCTCGAGGTCGGCCAGCACGTCGACCATGTGGTAGCACGGGCCCAGCCCGAGCATCTCCAGCGACATCTTCTGCGTCAACGTTCCAGTTCGCGGCATGCCCGCGCCTATCAGCTTCATGTCTTTCTCCTTCGCGCTTCTCTCGCTCTAGAGTTCACGACGCGGCCGGTGGCCCGCCGTCCTTGGATCGCCCCCCAATACGGCCCTCGTGGCGCCCTGGCCGGGACTCTAAACGAACCGAGGGATCGAATTTGAAGAACCGACGAACATCGTCCCTTCCGGTCGAGCGCGCCGAGGTCCGCGACGGCGTGCAGATCGCCTTCGTACGCGCGGGCGTGGGCGGATATCCGCTGCTGCTCGTGCACGGCTGGCCCGAGACCAAGCGCATCTGGTGGCGCAACATCGAGCCGCTGGCCGACGCGGGCTTCGAGGTGATCGCGCCGGATCTGCGCGGGTTCGGGGAGTCGAGCCTCGCGCCCGACGGCTTCTACGACCTCGCGGCGCACGCCCGAGACATGCACGCGCTGGTCCACGGCATCCTCGGTCACGAGCGCTGCGCGGCCGCGGGCGGCGACCTCGGCGGTGGGGTGATCCAGGATCTCGGCCTGCGCTTCGAGGGGTTCGTCGAGCGCCAGGTGCTGTTCAACTCGATCCTGCCGCTGCTGCCCGCCGAGTACGAGGCGGCGGGGATCGCGACCTCGCCGCCGGCGGAGGTGCGGATGGCGGCGGACTACTTCGTGCGCCACGGACGCGAAGCGGACGCGCTCGCGGCCGAGCTCGACACGCCCGAGCGGCGCCGCCGCTACGTGGCGGAGTTCTACGGCCACCGCTTCTGGGCCACGCCGGGCGCGTTCTCGCGCGCCGACGTGGACTTCATGACCGAGCCGTTCGCCGACGCGGAGCGGCTGCGCGCGGGGTGGGGCAATTACGAGAGCGCCATGGGAACGCGGCCGCTGTCGGAGGCGCCGCGCTTCTTCGAGGTCTCACCGGTGCCGACGCTCGCTCTGTATGGGCCCGACGACCACGTGATCTGGAGGGAGTTCCCGCAGATGTGCGAAGTCGCGTTCAGCGAGCTGATCGGGCCGTTCGTGGTGCAGCGCGCCGGGCACTTCCTGCAGTGGGAGCGCGCGGAGCTGCTCAACCGCACGATCGCCTACTTCCTGCGCGACCTCACGAGAGGCTAAGGGGGTTGACTCTAAGACGGCACATGTTTTAGGGTGCGCCGGGTAGGGGGTTCGCATGGGGAACGGAGTGGGAGGCCCGCCCACGCGCGGGCAGTGAGGAGTGGGGATGTCGGTCACGCGGACGTTGCTTGGGGGAAGGGGCGCATCGCTTCGTGGCCGCTGCCGGCGGCGAGCTCTGGCTGGGGGGCTCGCCGCCTGCGTGCTGCTCGCGCTCGCCGCCGCGCCGGCCGGCGCTTTCACCGACCTGTCGGGCGGGGCCTTCCAGATCCTCGCTCCCGGTGAGGAAGGCGGCTATCCGCCGAACGAATTCTCCACCGACCAGGGCGTCCTCTACAACGCGCTCACCTCGCTGCAGGGCAAGGTCACGACGCGCAAACTCGAACACGACTACCTGTCGGAGAAGTTCGGCGTCGTCGGCCCGGTGCTGCGCGTCGAGAACACCGGCCGGCCAGGTCTCGAAATCGTGCGCGACAGCCATGACATCCCGCACATCTACGGCGAAACTCGCGCCGACGTGATGTTCGGCTCCGGCTGGGTCGCCGCGGAGGACCGCGGCCTTCTCCTGCGTCTGGGTCTCGGGCCGTCCTACGCGGCCGCGCTCGGCGTCCCCGGGGTCAACCCGTTCGGGCTGCTGCTCAGTCAGCGCTCGTTCACCCCGAGCGCGCAGGCGGTGAGCTTCGTCGAAGAACAGAAGAAAGCGCTGATCGAAAAAGGGCCGCGCGGCGAACAGGTGCTCGAAGACCTCGCGGAGTGGGCCGAAGGCATCAACGCCTACGAGCAGACCCTGCCCCCGCCGTATCGCCTGCCGACCGTCACCTCGACCGACGCGATCGCCGGCTTCGCGTTCATCGGCTCGATCTTCGGCAACGGCGGCGGCGGTGAACTCACCGACTCGAACTTCCTCGCGCGCCTGGAGGCGAAGCTCGGCGCGAGCGCCGGCCAACAGGTGTTCCGCGACCTGCGCGAGGTCAACGACCCCGAAGCGCCGACCACCACCTCCAAGCCGTTCCCCTACGACCAGGAACCGAGCGGACCCACACCGGGCGCGCTCGTCGTCGAACCCGGCAGCGAGAGCGCCTCCGCGGTGAAGGCCGCGCAGGTCGCGAAGGCATCGCGGCGCAAGGCGTCGAACTTCCTGCTGGCCGGTCTGAACCACACCAAGTCCGGGCATCCGGTCGCGGTGATGGGCCCGCAGCTCGGCTACTTCTACCCGGAGATCGTCATGCAGGCCGACATGCACGGCCCCGGCATCGACGCCGAGGGCGTGATCGCGCCGATCTCGCCATATGTGTTCATCGGCCGCGGACGCGACTTCGCGTGGAGCCTCACGAGCGCCGGCAGCGAGAACACCCAGCAGTTCCTCGAGAAGCTCTGCAACCCCGACAGCAGCCCGCCCTCGCGCGCATCCGACCACTACGAATACAACGGCCAGTGCATCCCGATGAGCACGATGGACGCGGGTCTGCTGGGCGAAGGCAACGGCGAACCGGCACGCGAGATCGTGTTCCACGAAACGGTGCACGGTCCCGTCAGCGGCACCGTGCTCGTCAACGGTCAGCCCTACGCGATCGCCACCGACCGCTCCACCCGCGGGCGCGAGCCCGCTGGCGAGCTCGCGTTCAGCGACCTCGACTCCGACCGCGTGCACTCCCCGCAGCAGTTCTTCGAAGCCGCCAACGAGCTCGAGACGACCTTCAACATGGCGTTCCTCGACTCCAGCAACATCGCGTTCTTCTCCACCGGGCGCCTGCCGGTGCTCGCGCCAGGCACAGACCCAAGCCTGCCGACGCTCGGCACCGGGCCGTATGACTGGAAAGGCTTCCTGTCGCTCGAACAGCACCCGCACGAGGTCGCGCCTGCGAGCGACCTGCTGCTGAACTGGAACAACAAGCCCGCGCCCGAATGGGGCTCCTCCTCGGACAACTACTCCTACGGACCGGTGCAGCGCGTGCAGATGTACAACGGCTTCGCCACCGGCATGAACGAGGCGAGCGACGTGTCGATCATGAACCGCGCCGCCACGCAGGACCTGCGCGCGGTGAAGGTGTGGCCGACGATCGCACAGGTGCTCGCCGGCAGCCCCGCGCCGAGCACACTCGCCCAGGAAGCGGCGGACATCGTGACCGAATGGGTCGCACACGGCGCGAGCCGCCTAGGGCAGCACCGCCCGAAAGCCCCGGGCGCCGCCGTCCTGGACGCGGCGTGGACGAAGATCTCAGAAGCGGTGCTCGGCCCCGTGCTCGGAGAACTGACACCTGAATTCGAGTCGATCGCCTCGCCCGACGACGCGCCGTCGAGCAGCGGCTCGGCCTATGACAGCGGCTGGTACGGGTACGTGTACAAGGACCTGCGCTCCGAGCTCGGTCTGCCGGTCGCGCAGCCCTACAGCCGTGAGTACTGCGGCGGCGGGAGCCTCGAAGCGTGCCGCAACTCGCTGTGGGCGGCGATCCAATCCGCGGCGGAACACCTCGCCGCGACGCAGGGCCCAACCCCGTCGGCGTGGCGCGCGGCGGGCGTGCGGATCGAATTCCCGCCAGGGATCCTCCCGTACACGATGCGCTGGACCAACCGCTCCACCTTCCAACAGGTGATCGAATTCACCGGACACACAGCTGAAAGCGGGGAAGGCCCGCTGGAATGAGTTGACCAGCGTTTTGTCGGGTTCTCGGAATCCCGGCCGTTACAAAGTGAACACCCGTTAACGAGCGGTGACCATCGGGTGAACGGTGGCCACGATCGAGTTGGGGGCTGGTAGAAGGCTGCGGTCCGCAACCGACGATCGGAGTCCTTCGTGCGCCGCACCACCCGTCCGCTCCACGCAGTTCTCGCGCTGCTCGCAGCGATCGTCGGCGTCCTCGCGCTCTCGTCCTCGGCAGCGCTCGCTTCAGGCACGGCGTACACACCCGAAACCCCGATCGTGGACGGCGTAGCGGGCGGACCGTGGAACACCTCGCAGGGAGACCCCTCCGCCGGCGGCGAATACTCCAACTCGCTGCTCTTGCCCGCATTCACGCAGGGCGGCAGCGAAACTCTGCTGGGCGGTGTGAGCGAGCCGAACGTCGCGGTCTACCCGGGCACCGGCTCGGTGCCCTACCCGAGCGGCGTCGCCGGTACGCCCGGCCCGCTCGACGGCTACTGCTCGAGCCTCGGCGCGAACCCCGAGACCGGGTCTCCCGTGTCCCAGCCGGCCGGCAGCACGCTGCCGTTCGCGCCCTACTACTTCCCCGACATCGTCCGCAACGCCGACGGCTCGCTGACCGGCTACTTCGACTACCGGCCGAAGGATGCCGAAGAGGCGATTACCGTCGCGCGCTCCACCGACAACGGCAAAACCTGGATCACCACGGGCGAGTCGCTCGGGCAGAACAAAGGCTATTGCCCGACCGCCGACACCAACGACGACGGCCAGGGACACCCCTACGTCGCCACGATCGGCGGCAGCGCCAAGCTCTACACGCTCAACCGTCCGGCGGGCGACTACGAAGGCGTGGGCCTGCTCGTCCACAACGTCGAACCGGCCGCGACCAACCCGCTCGCGGCGCTGCCGGCAACCGAATCGGTCGGCTTCGATCCCAACACGTACGCGACCGGAGAAACCAGCGTCCCGACGAGCGGCGGCGTGAGCATCCCCGTGTCCACGCTCGGCACCGAAGGCTCGCCCGAGCACATCGTCGCCGGCCCCTACGAGGACTACAACGCAGCCTCGCCGTCCAAATCGATCGTCACCTGCACCGGCACGAGCACGTCCCCGCTCGCGCTGACCGGATGCACCGTCGCGGGCGGCGCGCCCCTGACCGTCGCCGCCGGAGACGACCTCGTCCAGGTGATCGCCACGGCCAACCCCGGCACGGGCCTGACCTACACGATCCCCGCCGGGCCGAACAAAACCACCGGCGAAGGCGGGCTGGAAAAGGTGAGCATCCTCAACGCGAACCCGGTCGTCTCGCCGCTTACGACGTTCATCCTCAACGAAGACGCGCCCAACCGCGTGTACATCGACGGGGCGACCGTGTACTGCTCGCAGTCGAACGCCAACCCGACGAACAAAATCGAGTTCTGCACGACCGCGAGCGGCGGGCCGCTGACCGTCCACCAGGGCGACGCGATCACGAGCGACCCGATCCTGCCGCCGCACGCGCAGGTCACGACCGGACTGAAGTCCCCCGACGGGATCGTCGGCACCCTGCCGAGCTACCCCGGCGCCCCCTCCGGCTCGACGGTCGTCCTCTACACGCAGAAGGTCCTCGGCTACTTCATCGTCGGCACCACCAACGGCTCGGTGAGCGGCTCGACCTACAAAGCCGGGACAGTCGCGCTGCCCGCCGCGACGATCGTCTACACGCCGTCGGTGCACCCCAGCGAGCCGCTGCCCACGACCGGCTCGTTCAAGATCTACCTCGGCACCGAAGTCGGCAAACCGATCCAGGAAGTCACTTGCAACGGTGTGACTCCAGCCACGCAGACGGGCGTGCCCGCCGGCAGCTACGACCTCACCGGCTGCAGTGGAGGCACGGGATCGGTCAAGGAAGGCAACTGGGTCGGCGGACCGAACTCGGCGGTCGTGCCGTACTCGTCGCTGGAAAAGATCGGCGAGGGCAAGAACTCGTCCTCCAAGGGCCCGCAGAAGCTGTTCTCCAACAATGAGGACTACACCGTCCTGCGCGCCGCGTACACCGAAAACGGGATCGACTTCACCGACCTCGGCGCGATCAGCGGCTCGACCTCCGGAACCGGCAACAACACCGGCTCCTACAACGACCTGTCGAACCCCTTCCAGCAGACGAGCCCGTCGAGCACGGGCCCGACGAGCCTGCCCTCGGGCAGCCCCGACACGACCGAGCTGCGCTTCATCGGCTCGCGCGGGACGATCGTCACGAACCCCGACGGCAGCTACGGCATGTTCCTCTCGGGCGCGTGGGCGAGCGACGGCGACAGCGACGCGTTCAACCAGATCTTCTACACCTCCTCGACCAACGGCAGGGAATGGTCGGTGCCGAAGGTCGTGCTCAGCACCGAATACGCGTTCTCGGCCTCCGCGAAGCAGGACGAAGAACTCGCCAAAGGCGTCGACGCGCCGCTCGGCGTGAGCGGCTACTACTCCGGCCGCGCCTATGGCCCGTCGGTGGTGCAGAACCCCGACGGCTCGCTGACGATGGTCTTCAGCGGCTACCGCCTGCCGAAACCGGTCACCACGGTCGCGACGGTGCTCGGCACGAACCCCTCGGCTCTGTACACGATTGGCCCGAAGGACCCGGCGATCTACCGCAACATCCTCACCATGCACCTGAGTTCCGCGACGGCGCCCGGCGTGTCGAGCACCACGTCGCTCGGCTCCTCCGACGGCGGCACCGGCGAAGTGGGAGCACCCGTCACCTACACCGCCACGGTGGCCCCGGTCGCCCCCGGCACGGGAACCCCGACCGGGACGGTGGCCTTCGCCGACAGCTCCGGGCCGATCGCGGGCTGCGGCGCGCAGCCCCTGAGCGGCGGATCGCCCGACACCGCCACCTGTGTCACGCATCACGGCGCGGCCGGCACGGACCAGCTGACGGGTACGTACAGCGGCGACTCCAACTACGCCTCGTCGACCGGCAAAGCCACGCTGCAGGTCACCGAAGCGCCGGCAATCACGTCGGGCTCGAGCGCCACGTTCACCGAGGGGACCGCGGGCAGCTTCACGGTCACGGCGACCGGAACGCCCGCGCCGACGCTGAGCGAGTCGGGGACGCTTCCGGAAGGTGTGACGTTCAACGTCGCCACGGGTGTCCTGTCCGGCACGCCCACCCAGGACGGCGTCTTCGACATCACCTTCTCGGCCGCCAACGGGGTCGGCGCGGAAGCGGTGCAGAGCTTCACGCTGACGGTCGACTCGGCGCCCACGATCGTCTCGCCCAGCAGCGAAACGTTCTCGGAGGGCACCGCAGGCAGCTTCACGGTCAACGCGACCGGTACGCCCGCACCGTCCTTGAGCGAGTCTGGCGCGCTGCCTGAAGGCGTGACGTTCGACTCCGCCACTGGCGTTCTGTCGGGAACCCCCACGCAGGACGGCGTCTACCCGATCACCTTCACCGCCTCCAACGGCGTCGGCTCGGATGCGGTCCAGAGCTTCACCCTGACGGTGGACTCGGCGCCCGCGATCACCTCGGGCTCGAGCGTGACGTTCGTCGAGGGCACGGTCGACAGCTTCACGGTCACGGCCTCCGGTACGCCAGCGCCGACGCTCGGCGAGTCGGGGACGCTTCCGGAAGGCGTGACGTTCGACGCCGCCACGGGCGTCCTGTCCGGCACACCGACCCAGGACGGGGTGTACCCGATCTCCTTCACCGCGTCCAACGGGATCGGCTTCTCGGTCCAGAGCTTCACGCTGACGGTCGACTCGGCGGCGGCGGTCACGTCGCAGGCGAGCACGACGTTTACCCGCGGTGTCGCCGGAACGTTCACGGTCACCGCGACGGGCACGCCGACGCCGACGCTGAGCGAGTCTGGAGCGTTGCCGGCGGGTGTAACGTTCGACTCGACCACCGGAGCGCTTGCAGGCACGCCCACCCAGACCGGCACGTTCCCGATCACCCTGACCGCGCACAACGGCGTCGGGTCCGACAGCGTCCAGCAATTCACGCTGACCGTGCTCGGGCTGCACGTGACGACGACCTCGGTGCCGAACGCCACGCTGCGTCTCCCGTACAGCTACCAGCTGACCGCGGCGGGCGGGATGGCTCCGCCGAAATGGAAAGCGACGGCCGGCGGTCTGCCGAAGGGACTGAGCCTGGGTTCGACGGGCCTCCTGCACGGGAAAGTGTCGGTGCTCAAATACCCCCACGGCGGAACGTTCACGTTCACGGTGACCGTCAGCGACCGCCACGGGCGGGCGCGTGAGGCGGCCAGCGCGACGTTCACGATCACGGTGTCGTAGACGCGCCGGCAGCTCGAGAAGCAGGGTGGCGCTCGTCAAATGGAACTTTTCGAGCGCCAACCGACAATAGGTGGTGATGGGTCGCTCGCTACTCGCCCCCGAGGCCACCTCTGACAGCGCGACCATCGCGGGCTCGCTCGAGCGCCCCGAGGGCTTCGCGGAGATCTTCGACCGCCACTACACAGCGGTCCATCGCTACCTCGCCCGGCGAGTTCCCGGCGCGCAGGCCGACGACCTCGCGTCGACTACGTTCGTGATCGCGTTCGAGCGCCGCCGCAGCTTCCGGCCAGACAGCACGAGCGCGCGACCGTGGCTGCTGGGTATCGCCACCAACCTCCTGCACGAGCGTCATCGCGTCGCGCGCCGCGAGCAGGGAGCGCTCGCGCTGCTGAACGCCGAACGCCCAGCCGACAGCGACGGCGCGAGCGAGGGGCTGGACACGGACCGGCTTGCCGAGGCGTTGGTGACCCTCGACTCGGCGCAGCGCGACGTGCTGCTGCTCCACGCCTGGGAGGAGCTCTCCTACGAGGAGATCGCCGAGGCGCTGGACATCCCGATCGGCACCGTGCGCTCTCGTCTCGCCCGAGCGCGAGCGCACCTCAGATCGCGGCTCGACGCGCCGCGCGCCCATGGACTCAACACGAGGAGCACAGATGACTGACGAGCTCGACCTGCTGCGGCGTCATCGCAGCGAACCTGCACCCTCGAACGAGCAGGCGCGTGCAGCGGCGCGGCAGTCGCTCGATCGTGCGATGAGCCGGCAGACGCTTGCGCCGGGTGGCGTCGTCCATCGAGGAGGCGTCCGATCGAGGCGCCGCCTGCTCGCCAGCGCCGCGCTCGCGGCGGTGCTCGCAGTGGTTGCGATCGCCCTCGGAGCGTCCGTGCGCTCAGGGTCGACCCCGCAGCCTGCGCTCGCCGCCGGACCGCTGCTCCAGCGACTCGCACGCGTCGCCGCCGCCCAGCCGGCGGCGGTCCCCGGACCGGGGCAGTACCTGTACACGGCGTCGCATTCGCTGACCGGGTCGGACACTTCCTTGCCCGGCGGCGTCTACTGCCAGACGGTCTTCGAGCAGTACCGGCAGAACTGGGTCGCAGCCAACGGCGAAGGGTTGTTCCGCGAGACGGACGGGCCGGCGCACTTCCTCTCACCCAGCGAAGCCAAAGCGTGCAAGGACGTCCCGGCGCAGCCGGCGGGCGTGAGCAACACCTGGGCGGCGCCGGGCTGCCTGTCGATCGACCCGATCCCGCTCGGCCGCCTACCGAGAGATCCGGCGAGGCTGCGCGCGCGCCTGCTGACCGGCAAGGTCGAGGGCGGACAGCCTGGACCGGGGGAGGCGTTCACCCAGGTCGGCGATCTGCTGCGCGAGACCGACGCGCCGCCGGCTCTGCGTGCTGCGCTGTATCGAGCTGCTGCCGGTCTGCGGGGGGTCAGATCACTCGGGACCGTCACTGACAAGCTCGGACGCCAGGGGGTTGGGCTTGCGTTCGACAGCCACGGGGTAAGGCATGAGCTGATCTTCTCGGCCACCACCAGCGCGCTGGCTGCCGAACAGGATGTGCTGATCGGTCGCGCGCGGGGGGTTCACGCTCCCATCGGAAGCGTGCTCTCGTGGGCGGCCTACTCCCAGAGCCAGGTGGTCGATCGGCTTCCCGCGAAGTCACCGCTCCCGCTCACGCCGCCCTGCATCAGGGGTGGGAGTACTGGACTGTCGGTACCGGGGCACCCGCAGGATGGCGTGCTGGTCGGGGAGGCTGCGCTTCTGCGGTAGTCCTGAGTCCCGTCGCCGTTGTTCGCTACAACCCTGAGATGGCCGCGCATCGTCCAGCCTCTCCGCAAATAGCAGCGCCGTTCCACAAAGGGCGAAGTCAATCGAGCAGGCGTCCTGCTGCTCGACCTCCGCGAACGAATGCAGAGGCAGGACGCCAAGAGGGCTGTCGCTGGGTTCGATGAGCAGAAGCTCGACGAAGCGTGGGAGGCGCTGACGTGGTGGCGCAGCCTGCACGCACGCCCGCTGTCAGCGGTGGCTGCGAATCTTCGCCATCACGTCGATCGTGCCGATGCTCGCGTGCGCGACCGTATCGAGGTTACGCAGCGCTTGAAGCGCCTCGACACGCTGATCGGAAAGCTGGCGCGCGAGAGCGGGAAAGTCACGCAGATGCAGGACATCGGTGGCGTTCGCGCGATGCTTCCTACTCAACGGCACGTGTATCTCGTCAGGCGTCGGCTGTTGAAGTCTTGGACGATCGTCAGGGAGAGGGACTACATCGCCGAGCCCAAGAGCAGTGGCTACAGAGCACTTCACCTGATCGTCAGACGCATGGACTACACGATAGAGGTCCAGCTTCGGACAATCGGGCAGGACATATGGGCGAACACCGTCGAGGAGACCGGCAGACAATTCGGCGTCGATCTCAAGTTCGGCGCTGGCGACGAGAGCTTCCACAGTCTCTTTCTGACGATGGCCGAGCTGATCGCCGGCTTCGACCGCGGCGAGGTCTCAGCTGACGATCTAGGGTCGAGCTTGAAGAGCCTGCCATCATTGGCGACACGAGACCCTCACAAGGGATGATCAAGATGAACCCAGGTGACGACATCAAGCACTTTCTCGTGACGCGTGACGTGACGCGGCGCAAGACGACGGTCGTCGAGTTTGGTGACTACGAGGCTGCGCAGCACGCGTACCAAGAGGCCGAGCAGAAGGCCCGTGGACATCGGGACCTCGACGTCGTGCTGCTCAGCGCCGACTCGCTGGAAACGGTCAAGCACACGCATTCCAGCTACTTCGAGACGACGTCTTTCGACCAACTGCTGCCAGCGTAGGGCCAGCCAGCGATTCGTCGGACGCGCGCAATCCAGCTGCTGCTGTGCTCACGGCTACCATGCGCCCGGCTGGATTCGAACCAGCGACTTCTTGCTCCGGAGGCAAGCACTCTATCCACTGAGCTACGGGCGCAAATGACGTCTCATGGACGACATCCAGCCCTCGGAGCTTAGCGCCGCGACCCGCGCCCACTCACTGCGGCCAGCCGCGCCCCACGCGCCGCCGCTACCGTAGCGACCATGGATCTGTCGCTGTTCTTCGTGGGGACCGCGGGCTCGGTGCCGAGCGCGCGCCGCGGCCTGCCGTCGGTGTTGATTCGTCGCGGGGGAGACCGGCTGCTGTTCGACTGCGGGGAAGGCACGCAGCGCCAGCTGCTGCGCTCCGTCGGACTCGCGGACCTCGACAGCATCTTCATCACGCACTTCCACGCCGACCACTGGCTGGGACTTCCCGGAATGCTGAAGTCCTTCGCGCTGCGCGAACGCAGCGAGCCGCTCACCGTTTACGGCCCCCGGGGCCTGAAGGATCTGATGGACGCGATGTACGTGGTCTACGGTCGCCTACCGTACGGCCTCGACATCGTGGAGCTGGAGCCGGCGGAGACGGTGAGGCGCGACGGTTATCTGATCGGAGCGATCCCGGTGAAGCACAAGGGCGGGGTGGCGTTCGGCTATGCGCTCGTGGAGGACTCCCGCCCAGGCCACCTCGACGCGAAGCTCGCGGAGGAGCTGGGCGTGCGACCCGGCCCGGACTTCGGTCGACTGCAACGCGGCGAGACCGTCGACGGCGTGAAACCGGAGCAGGTGATGGGGGAGACCCGCGAGGGCCGCAAGATCGTGATCTCGGGAGACACGGCGCCGTGCGAGACGCTCGCGCTCGCGGCGCACCAGGCGGACCTGCTCGTCCACGAGGCGACGTTCACCGAGGAGGAGGCCGACCGCGCGCGCCAGACCCAGCACAGCACCGCGCGCCAGGCGGCGGAACTGGCGCGCGACGCGGAGGTGCGGCTGCTGGCGCTGACGCACTTCTCGAGCCGCTACGCGGGCGGCGAGCTGCGCGACGAGGCCCGCGCAACGTTCGCCGCGACCGAGGCGCCGCGCGACTTCGACACGATCGAGGTGCCGTTCCCGGAGCGCGGCAACGCGACGCTCGTGCGCTGGTCCGAGCGCCAGGCGCGCGAGCGAAACCCCGACGGGCAGCCCTCCGCGGAGGCCCAGCCCGTCGCATCCCCCTGATACATTCTCGGTAGATCCTTTAACCCGGTCCCGAGAGGCCAGGAAGGAAGAGATGGAAAGCCACGAGAAGGTCGTCCTCCACGAGGAGGAAGTTGGGCGAGCGCTGACGCGCATCGCGCACGAGATCGTCGAGCGCAACCCGCACGATCCCGCTCCCGCCCTCGTCGGCATCCATCGCCGTGGCGCGTTCCTCGCACAGCGGCTGCACGCGTTGCTGGAGGATCTGCTCGACACCGAGGTGAAGCTCGGCGACCTCGACATCGGCTTCTACCGCGACGATGTCGCGACCCGCCCGGACGCGCCCGTCGTGCACGCTTCGCACATCGACTTCGACATCAACGGACTGACGGTGGTGATCGTCGACGACGTCCTGTTCACCGGGCGCACGGTGCGCGCGGCGATCGAGGCGCTGTTCGACTACGGCCGCCCGGAGCGCGTGCAGCTGGCGGTGCTCGCCGATCGCGGCCACCGCGAGCTTCCCATCCGCCCCGACTATGTCGGCAAGAACCTGCCGACCTCCAGGGGCGAGCACGTGCACGTCCGCCTGCAGGAGTTGGACGGAGTCGACGAGGTCGCCATCTCAGGCGGTGCCCCGGTAGCGTCCGCCGCAGTGGAGACGTCCGCTTGAAGCATCTCCTCTCGATCGAGGAACTCGACCGCGACGCGATCGAACGGATCGTGGCGCAGGCCGAGCGCTTCGCGGAGGTGTCCGACCGCGAGATCAAGAAGGTCCCCGCTCTGCGCGGGCGGATGGTGCTGAACCTCTTCTACGAGGCCTCGACACGCACGCGCAGCTCCTTCGAGCTGGCCGCCAAGCGCCTGTCGGCGGACGTGGTGAACTTCGCGGCGAGCGGGTCGAGCGTGGAGAAGGGCGAGTCGCTGAAGGACACCGTGCTGACGCTCTCCGCGCACAAGCCCGACGCGATCGTGCTGCGCACCCCGTGGGTCGGAGCCTCCGAGCTGGTCTCCAAATGGTGCTCGGCGGCGATCGTGAACGCGGGCGACGGCAAGCACGAGCACCCCACGCAGGCGCTGCTGGACGTCTACACGCTGAAACGCCGGCTGGGCGCGATCGACGGCGCGTCGATCTGGATCGTGGGCGACGTCGCGCACTCGCGCGTCGCGCGGTCGAACATCCTCGCATTCCAGCGCATGGGCGCGAAGGTCACCGTCGTGGGCCCGCCGACGCTGATCCCGCGCGGGATCGAGGATTTAGGGTGTGAGGTGCGCTTCACGCTCGATGATCTCCACACGGCGGACGTGGTGTACGCGCTGCGGATGCAGAGCGAGCGGATGAACGACACGTGGGTGCCGTCGCTGCGCGAGTACGCGGCGTGGTATCAGCTCAACGGCCGGCGCCTGTCCCCGCACCAGGTGCTGATGCACCCCGGCCCGGTGAACCGCGGCGTGGAGCTGTCGGGCGAGGTGGTCGACTCGCCGCAGGCTGTGATCACCGCACAGGTCGAGGCGGGCGTGGTGGTGCGGATGGCGGTCCTCTACGAGCTGCTCGCCGGAGCGCGCCAACCCGAGCGCGCTGAGACGGATGTCGCCGCCGCTGTGACCGAGGGCCAGCTGGCGTGAGGCACGCAGAGCCCCTCGTGAGCGCGCCGCTGCCGGCGGCGTCGCTGTTGCTGCGCGACGTGCACGCGCTCGACCCGCGCACGGGTCACGACGCGCGCGTCGACGTGCGCGTGAGCGACGGCAGCATCGCCGAGTGGGCGGAGCCCGGGACGCTCGAAGCGTTCGCGGACGAGGAGCTGATCGAGGGGCACGGTCGGCTGAGGCTGCTGCCGGCGTTCTTCGACCCGCACGTGCACCTGCGCACGCCCGGCCAGGAGCACAAGGAGGACCTCGAAACGGGCACGCGAGCGGCAGCGGCGGGCGGCTTCTGCGGCGTGATCGCGATGCCGAACACCAACCCCGTGCTCGACTCCGCGCCGCTGCTGCGCTCGCTGCGCGACGCCGCCGCTCGCGAGGCGCGCGTCCCGGTGGGCTTCCTTCCGGCGATCACGCGCGGTCTGCAGGGAGAGCAGCTGAGCGAGATGGCGGAGCTCAGACAGGAGGGCGCGCTCGGCTTCAGCGACGACGGCAAGCCGGTGCGCAGCGCGGGGATGCTGCGCAAGGCGCTCCAGTACCAGCGGCTGTGCGGCGGGGTGCTCGCGCTGCACGAGGAGGACCCGACGCTGTCCAACGGCGGCGCGATGCACGAGGGCGCGCTCAGCGCGGCGCTCGGGATCGCGGGGATCCCGACGATCGCGGAGTCCACGATGGTCGCTCGCGACGCGGCGCTCGCCGGATACGAGGACGGGCGCGTGCACTTCCAGCACCTCAGCTGCGCGGCGTCGCTCGACGCGGTCGCCGACGCGAAGCAGCGCGGCTGGCGCGTGAGCGCGGAGGTCTCCCCGCACCACCTGCTGCTCACCGACGCGGACGTGAGGGGCCTCGACACGCGCATGAAGATGCACCCGCCGCTGACCACCGAGGCCGACCGGCAGGCGCTGATCGCGGGGCTGCGCGAGGGGACGATCGACTGCGTCGCGACCGACCACGCGCCGCACGCGCGCGACGAGAAGGAGGTGCCGTTCGAGCAGGCGCCGATGGGCACCACGGGCCTCGAGACCTCGTTCGCGGCGCTGTACGCCGGCCTCGTGCTTCCGGGGGTTCTCGATCTCTCGGTGCTGGTGGAGCGGATGAGCGCGGGGGCCGAGCTGTTCGAGCTGCCGACGCCGCGCCTGTCCACCGGCGAGACGGCGAACCTCGTGCTGGTGGATCTCGACGCGGAGTGGATCGCGGGCGAGCACGGCTGGGAGAGCCGCTCGGAGAACTGCTGCTTCACGGGACGGCGGATGCAGGGCCGGGTGCTGCTGACGCTCGCGGCGGGCGCGATCGCGCACCGCGACCGCTCGCTCGCGGTGGTGGGCGCCCGATGAGCCTGCTGATCCGCCGCCACGCGACGCTGATCGTGGTGGACGTCCAGGACGGCTTTCGCTCCTACGACGCGTTCGCGGGCGTGGCGGGCGCGTGCTCGAAGCTGCTCGAGGGGTCGCGGATCCTCGACGTGCCGGCGCTCGTGAGCGAGCAGTACCCCAAAGGGCTCGGCCACAGCGCGCCGGAGCTGGGGCTGCTGAACGAGCGGGTGATCGAGAAGAGCGTGTTCTCGGCGACGCGCGCGGACGGGTTCGAGCTCGCCGGTCGCGAGCAGGCGATCGTGTGCGGGATCGAGGCGCACGTGTGCGTGAGCCAGACCGTCCACGACCTGCTCGACATCGGCGTCGAAGTGCACGTGCCCGCCGACGCGGTCGGCTCGCGCCACACGCTCGACTACGAGCGCGGCCTCGAGCGGATGCAGGCCGCGGGCGCGGTCGTCACGAGCGTCGAGTCGGTGCTGTTCGAGCTGCTCGAGCGCGCCGGCACCCCCGAGTTCAAAGCCGTCCAGAAGCTGATCATCTGATGGCGAGCGCGACCGGATACGTACTGCTGGAGGACGGCACGCGCTTCGACGGCGACGTGTGTGCTGCGGAAGGCCACACGGTGGGCGAGGTGGTGTTCACGACGGGCATGTCCGGCTACCAGGAATCGATGACCGACCCGTCGTTCGCGGGGCAGCTGATCGCGTTCACCTACCCGCACATCGGCAACTACGGCACGAGCGCGCAGGCGATGGAGTCCGAGCGGGCGTGGGCGCGCGCGGCGATCATGCGCGAGGCGTGCAACCGCGAAGACGCGCCCACCGCGGAGCGCGGCTGGCTCGACTGGCTCGAGGATTGCGGCGTGCAGGCGATCAGCGGCGTGGACACGCGCTCGCTGGTGATGCACATCCGCGAGGCGGGCGCGATGCGCGGCGGCGTCTTCCCCGCAACGATCTCCGAGAGCGAAGCGCGCGAGCTGATCGACGCTGAGCCCTCGATGAACGGCCAGGACCTCGCGAGGGTCGTGACGCCGAGCGAAGTGACCCGCCACGGCAGCGGCGACGGGCCGAGGATCTCGGTGATCGACACGGGTATAAAGGCATCCATGGTGCGCGAGCTTGTCGCTCGCGGGGCTCGGGTCGCGTTGCACCCCTGCACGAGCTCGGCCGCGGAACTGCTCGCGGACGACCCCGACGCGGTCTTCCTGTCGAACGGCCCGGGCGACCCCGCGGCCCTCGGCTACATCGTCGACACGGTCCGCGAGATCGTCGGCAAGAAGCCGGTTTGGGGTATCTGCCTCGGCCACCAGCTGCTGTGCCGCGCGGTCGGCCTCGAGACGTTCAAGCTGCCGTTCGGGCACCGCGGCGCGAACCATCCGGTCAAGGATCTGAGCACCGGACGCGTGGAGATCACCTCGCAGAACCACGGCTTCGCGGCGGTCGGGCCGGGCGGCGGACGCACGATCGACAGCGACGAGCCGGTGCGCTGGGAGACCGACTTCGGCGCTGCGGCGCTGTCGCACGTGAACCTCTACGACCGCACCGTCGAGGGCCTCGAACTGCTCGACGTGCCCGGCGGGACGGTGCAGTACCACCCCGAGGCCGGCCCCGGCCCGCACGACAGCCTGTACCTCTTCGACCGGTTCCTGGAGCGAATTGCCACGGCGTGACGACATAAACAAGATCCTGATCCTCGGCTCCGGGCCGATCGTGATCGGGCAGGCCGCCGAGTTCGACTACTCCGGCGTGCAGGCGTGCAAGGTGCTGCGCGAGGAGGGCTTCGAGGTCGTGCTCGTCAACTCCAACCCCGCGACGATCATGACCGACCCCGAGTTCGCCGACGCGACGTACATCGAGCCGTTGCTGCCGGGTCCGGTGGCGAAGGTGATCGAGCGCGAGCGCCCCGACGCGCTGCTCGGCACGCTCGGCGGGCAGACCGCGCTGAACCTCGCCAAGGCGCTGCACGACGACGGCACGCTGGAGCGCTTCGGCGTGGAGCTGATCGGCGCGAACTACGACGCGATCGCGTGCGCCGAGGACCGCGACCTGTTCCGCGAGGCGATGGCGAAGGCGGGGCTGCGGATGCCGCGGAGCGTGATCGCGACCGACATCGAGCAGGCGAAGGGCGCGCTCGCGGATCTGGGGCTGCCGTGCATAGTGCGCCCAGCGTTCACGCTCGGCGGCCGCGGCGGAGGGATCGCGCGCTCGGCGGAGGAGTTCGAGCACATCGCCGCGCAGGGCCTCGAGGCCTCGCCGATCGGGCAGATATTGCTGGATGAGTCGGTGATCGGCTGGGGCGAGTTCGAGCTGGAGGTGATGCGCGACCACGCCGACAACGTCGTGA
>CAZPQW010000008.1:0-132508 GCA_964588985.1 uncultured Solirubrobacteraceae bacterium | reverse complement strand
AGGAGCCGACCTTGAGCGTGTGCAGCGGCAGGCGCAGGTAGTCGATCGGCGAGGCGGGCGAGGCGAGGTGGTAGACGAAGTCGATCGGCTCGTCGATGAAGTACGGCTCGACGATGTCCACGCCCACGTGCAGGAAACGCTCGGGGTCGCGGATGTGCTCGATGTTCGCGAGCGACCCCGTCTCGAAGTTGTCCACGCAGATGACGCGGTGGCCGCGCGCAAGCAGCTCGTCACAGAGGTGCGAGCCCAGGAACCCAGCACCGCCGGTGACAAGACAGGTCGCCATCCCGAGGGAGAATACCTGGAAGCGTTCTCCGCCCGTGCGAACGTCCACCCGTCGCGGGTCCTTATGATCCTCCGCATGTCCACCGCCAGCGCAGCAGACGACCACACCGACGACCTCACCGTGGCCCCGATCGTGGGGCCGGACGATCCGCGTCGCTTCACCGACTCGGGCATCGCGATCTCCGAGCTGTACACGGAGGCCGACGTACCCGAGAGCCTCGAGCTCGGAGAGCCCGGCGAGTTCCCCTACGCGCGCGGCGTGCACCGCGAGATGTACCGCAAGCAGACGTGGACGATGCGCCAGTACGCAGGCTACGCCTCGGCGAAGGAGTCCAACGAGCGCTACCGCTACCTGCTCTCGAAGGGCTCGACGGGGCTGTCGATGGCCTTCGACCTGCCCACCCAGCTGGGTCTCGACTCCGACAACCCGCGCTGCCTCGGCGAGGTCGGGCGCACGGGCGTGGCGATCGACACGATCGACGACATGCGCACCGCGTTCGACGGCATCCCGCTCGATCAGGTCTCGACGTCGATGACGATCAATGCCCCCGCCGCGTGCCTGCTGCTGCTGTACGAGCTGGTCGGCGAGGAGCAGGGAGTGCCCTCCGAGCAGCTGCGCGGCACCACGCAGAACGACGTGCTCAAGGAGTACATCGCACGGGGCAACTACATCTACCCGCCCGAGCCCACGATGCGACTGACGACGGACCTGTTCGAGTACTGCCAGCGGAACGTGCCGAAGTGGAACACGATCTCGATCTCCGGCTACCACTTCCGCGAGAAGGGCTGCTCGGCGGTGCAGGAGGTCGCGTTCACGCTGTCCTCTGGCATCGCCTACGTGCAGGCGGCGATCGACAAGGGCCTGTCAGTGGACGACTTCGCGCCGCGCCTGGCGTTCTTCTTCAACGGCCACAACAACGTCTTCCAGGAGGTCGCGAAGTTCCGCGCTGCGCGCCGTATGTGGGCGCACATCATGCGCGAGCGCTTCGGCGCGACGAACCCGAAGGCGACGATGCTGCGCTTCCACACGCAGACCGGCGGCGTGACGCTGACGGCGCAGCAGCCGGAGAACAACATCGTGCGCGTGGCGCTCCAGGGCTTCGCGGCGGTGTGCGGCGGTACCCAGTCGCTGCACACCAACGGCTTCGACGAGGCACTCGCGCTGCCGACCGAGCGCGCGGCCAAAATCGCGCTCCGCACGCAGCAGATCCTCGCGCACGAGTCCGGAGCGACCGACACGGTGGACCCGTTCGCGGGCTCCTACTTCGTCGAGGCGCTCACCGACGAGATCGAAGAGCGCTCGCAGAAGCTGATCGAGAAGGTGGACGAGCTGGGCGGCTCGGTCAACGCGATCGAGTTCATCACCGGCGAGATCGACGAGTCGGCGTGGGGCTACCAGGAGCGCTACCGCATCGGCCAGGACATCGTCGTGGGGGTCAACAAGTACGTCGAAGACGCCGCCGAGGTCCCCGACCTGCTGCGCGTGGACCCCCAGTCCGAGCGCGAACAGCTCGACCGTCTCGCGGCGTTCAAGGCCAACCGCGACCACGCGCTCGTGGAGCGGCGGCTGGAGGAGCTGCGCGAGGTCTCGCGCGGCAGCGAGAACCTGCTGCCGGCGATCCGCCAGGCGCTCAAGGACAAATGCTCGATGGGCGAGGTGTGCGCTGCGATGCAGGACGTCTTCGGCAAGTACGCGCCGACGTTCTGAGTAGGCTGGCTCGCATGCCCCTCGCTCCCGCCGCGTCCTTCTACGACTTCGTCCTCGCCGTCCACATCATGGCCGTGGTGGTCGCGTTCGGCGTGACGTTCGCCTACCCGGTGATGTTCGCGGTCGGCGCCAAGCAGGACCCTCGCTCGCTGCCCGTGCTGCATCGCATCGAGTACACGATCGAGCGCACACTGATCAACGGCGGCCTCGTGCTGGTGGTGGCTGCCGGCGTGTTCCTCGCCAGTGACGGCCATCACTGGAGCGAGTTCTTCGTCCAGTGGGGGCTGACCGCCGCGATAGTCATCGGCGGCCTGGTCGGTGCGGTGATGATCCCGACGGCCAAACGCGCGGAGCAGCTCGCGACGCGCGACATCGCGGCGGCTGGAGACGGGACGATCGCGATGAGCGACGAGTACCGCGCAACCGTGCGTCGCCTCTCCATGGTCGGAACACTGCTCAGCGTGCTCGTCCTGGTGACCATCGCCATCATGGCGATTCAGCCGTAGAGCCGCGGCCCAGCTCGCGATACCCTGACGCGATGGACCAGGGCTACCGAATAGCGGTCGTAGGCGCCACCGGGCAGGTGGGCACGCTGATGCTGCGCCTACTGCGCGAGCGCGAGTTCCCGGCGAGCGAGATCGTGCCATTCGCCTCCAAGCGCTCGGTCGGGCGTGAGCTCGAGGACGGCCTGGTGGTGCAGGGCCTGAGCGAGGAGTCGATCCAGGGCTTCGACATCGCGCTGTTCTCGGCCGGCGGCTCGACCTCCGGCGAGTGGGCTCCGCGCTTCGCGGACGCCGGCGCGATCGTGATCGACAACTCCTCGCGCTGGCGCATGAGCGACGACGTTCCGCTCGTCGTCAGCGAGGTAAACCCGGACGCGCTCGCCGACCACCACGGCATCGTTGCGAACCCCAACTGCTCGACGATGCAGATGGTCGTCGCACTCAAGCCGCTCTACGACGAGGCGGGGATCGAGCGACTTGTGATCAGCACCTACCAGGCCGTCTCCGGCACCGGAAAGGCCGCGGTGGACGAGCTGCTCGACCAGTCCCACGCGCTCCTCCACGAGCACGAGATCGAGCCTCCAGACGCCTACGCGCACCGGATCGCGTTCAACGCCCTTCCGCACGCCGGCTCGTTCGCGCCTGGCGACGACCACACCGACGAGGAGCGCAAGCTCATCAACGAGACCCGCAAGATCCTCGGCGATCCGGACATCCGTGTGTCCGCCACGTGCGTGCGCGTACCGGTGGTCAACGGGCACTCAGAGGCGGTGAACGTGCAGACGCGAGAGGAGCTCTCGCCCGAGCGCGCACGGGAGCTGCTCGACGCCGCTCCCGGCGTGACGGTGCTCGATGACCCCGACGCGGCGCTGTATCCGCTCGCGATCGACGCGGCCGGCAAGGACGACGTGTTCGTGGGGCGGATACGCCGAGACCCCGGCCACGAGCGCGCGCTCGACCTGTGGATCGTGGCGGACAACCTGCGCAAGGGCGCGGCGCTCAACGCCGTGCAGATCGCCGAGCTGCTGCACGAGCGCGGTCTCGTGCACGCGCACGGCGCGCCATCCGCCGCATAGAGCCTACGCACGGACCATCCGCGGAAGGAGTCGTGCGAGATCGCTCGAACAGAGGAGCGATGGTCTCCTCGGAGGTGCAGCGCACGCTGGTCAAGTCTCCGCCCGAGCTATGGGCTGAGCTGAGCGACCCTGCAGCGCTCGCCCGCCACCTCGGCGAGCTGGGCGAGATCCGGATCGTCAAGACAAAGCCGGAAGAGCGCGTCGAATGGGAGGCCGACGGCGCCACCGGGACGGTCGTGATCAAGGCCTCGGGGTGGGGGACGAAGGTGACGCTGAGCGTGACCCGCGAGATGGTCGAGCCCGAGCCGGCGCCAGCGACGGCCGAAAGCGGCGAGCCGGGCGACGAGGCGAAAGGCGAGACCGAGGTCGTCGTAGAGCCGCCGCCCCCGCCAACACGAGAGCCCACAATTGCAGAGCCAGAGTGCGAAGCCCATGAGACCGCGCCGGCCGTAGAACCGCGTCGCAGCTTCTTCTCGCGACTCTTCCGGCGCCGCGCTCAGCCTGGCGCCGAGCCGATCCCAGTCGCGGAGCTGGCCACCGAGCCGGAGCCGGAACTCACCGCGCCCGAGTCCGCCCCGGAGGAGATCGCAGAGGAGCCCACGGAGCCTTCCGCTGACATCGCCACTGAACTGCAGGCAGCCGAGGAAGCCGCCACCGAGGAGGTCACGGCGGTGCTCACCGCGGTGCTAGATCGTCTCGGTGCTGCGCATCATCGGCCATTCTCGCGGGCCTGACCGCCACCCCCGCCCGATACATGTCGGACCTTATGTAGATCTCCTCGACATGACCCCGCCTGAGCCACGAATGGTCACGACGGATGCGAGTGAAGCCGCCGATTCGCTCGATCGCGTCTGAAACCACGCCCTGGGTCCATTCTTTGTGGTATTCAGCCCGCGCCTCTTGGTTGTAACTGAAGAAGAGCCCGTCGCAGTTGGCGCGTCCCCACTCAAGGTAGTTCACCATGGTGTCGTGCGGCATCTCCGGCATGCCGTCCTTGTTCACCATGATGTCGAACGGTGCATCGACTTCCGCGAGAGCGGAATCTGGAAGCAGCCTCACCTGAGCCGGCGGCTCGCCGAAGAGTGATACGACTCCCGGCCCCAAAGCCTGAGACAAGAAGTAACCCTGCAGAACGTTCGTGATCGGGAGATCGACGATCGTGTAGCGGGCGATGTCGGGACGCAGACATAGGAACCAATAACACATACCGCCGTAGCCGCCGCCGATCTCAACGATCTCGAGATCAGCCTCCGAGCGCGACGGCAAGTGATTGCGTCCCGCCTGATCCAGTCGCAGCGCCGCATATACCTGCTCGGGAGTGTTCTGCGTTACGAGGCGTCCATCGACGACGAGGCCGCAGGGAGCACCGATGTCGGGGAAGTCGATCCGAAAGCCAAGAGCCTCGTCCACTCGTGCGAGTAGACCAGCGAGCCCGCCGTGGAACGCCACCCCGGCCTGCCCCTGTCCAGCTGACTCGACTGGCACGGCGCCGATCGCCTCCGCCAACGACACGAGGCTGTCGAGCGATCTGAGGCTCAACATGCGTGCTCCGAACCTCGTCTCGTGATGATCGATGCCCGCATCACCTGTGATCCCGGACACGAACTCCTCCTGGAACATCGACGCGAGGAGGCGGGCGAGCGCCGGTGCATCGCGGCTCTCCAGCGTTTCGACGAGCCGACCGTAGTGGTTGTCGATGATCCATCCCCATATCCCAGACGCACCCTCGGTAGAGCCGCTGCCGGTGGCCTTCGTGAACGCCGTCAGCAGCCGCTCGCAAAGTGCGACATCCTCATTCGTGACAGGCCGTGGCGAGCGCTTCACGATCTTGCTCGCCGGCACGCGCCCCTCAGCCCGATACAGCCACCACGGCCGGCTCAAGCCCTCGAGCAGCCGGAGGTCATCCAGCGCCGCGACCAGCCTGTTCCAAATCCAGGGGACCCGTCTCAGCCGCAAGACTGCAGCCACCATCGCGCGGCGAGCTTTCATAGCCCCGACATTAGTCGGAGCTATGGGAAAAGCTATCTCTTTGGGCTAACTGTCTCCGACATTGCTCGCGATGCGGTTCAGCTTGGTCGCGCCGCTCCGTAGGACCCCACGATCCGGCGGCCGGCGCCGCGCGAGGCAGATAGAGACATCGAGCGGCTAAGATTCCGCGCCCCATGACCCCGAGCTCCCACGACAGACAGACAGACGCGGCCCTGCTCGCGGCCTCTCGCAGCGGGCACCGCAAGCCCCCTCGCCAGAAGGCTCCGGAGACCTACGAGGAGAAGCTCGAGCAGCTGCACGAGCTGCGCGAGGCGGCCCTGCACTCCTCGCCCGAGGCGGAGGAGAAGCAGCACGCGCGCGGCAAGTACACCGCCCGCGAGCGCGTCGAGAAGCTGCTCGACCCGGGCTCCTTCCAGGAGCTCGACACGTTCGTGCGCCATCGCACCTACGACTTCGACATGCAGAAGAACCGGCCGTGGGGCGACGCGGTCGTGACCGGGCACGGCACGATCGACGGTCGCACGGTGTGCGTGTTCAGCCAGGACTTCACGGTGTTCGGCGGCTCGCTCGGCGAGGTGATGGGCGAGAAGATGTGCAAGGTCATGGACCTCGCGGCGAAGATCGGCTGCCCGGTGGTCGGCATCAACGATTCCGGCGGCGCGCGTATCCAGGAGGGCGTGGTCTCCCTCGGCGCCTACGGCGACGTGTTCGTGCGCAACGTCAAGTGCTCCGGCGTGATCCCGCAGATCAGCCTGATCATGGGACCGTGCGCTGGCGGGGCCGTCTACTCGCCGGCGATCACCGACTTCATCTTCATGGTCAAGGAGACCTCGCACATGTTCATCACCGGCCCCGAAGTGATCAAGACGGTCACGGGCGAGGAAGTCGGCTTCGAGGAGCTGGGCGGGGCGATGTCGCACAACACCAAGTCCGGCGTCGCGCACTTCGCCTCCGAGGACGAGGACGCGTGCCTGGAGGACTGCCGCTACCTGATCAGCTTCCTGCCGCAGAACAACATGCAGACCGCCCCGCGCGTCGAGCCCACCGACGACCCGCTGCGCATGGACCCAGAGCTCGACACGGTCGTGCCCGATAATCCCAACAAGCCCTACGACATGCGCAACGTCGTGAAGCTGATCGTCGACGACGAAGAGTTCTTCGAGGTCCACGAGCACCACGCGAAGAACATCATCTGCGGCTTCTCGCGGCTGGACGGCTTCGCGGTGGGGATCGTCGGCAACCAGCCTGCGCAGCTCGCGGGCGTGCTCGACATCGACGCGTCCGCGAAGGCCGCGCGATTCGTGCGCACGTGCGACGCGTTCAACATCCCGCTGATCACGTTTACCGACGTTCCGGGCTTCCTGCCGGGGACCGCGCAGGAGTGGGGCGGGATCATCCGCCACGGCGCGAAGCTGCTGTACGCGTTTACGGAGGCCACGGTGCCGAAGATCACCGTGATCACACGCAAGGCCTACGGCGGCGCTTATGACGTGATGGCCTCAAAGCACCTGCTCGCCGACTTCAACTTCGCCTGGCCCACCTCCGAGGTGGCGGTGATGGGACCGGAGGGTGCCGTGAACATCATCTACCGGCGCGACATCGCCGCGAGCCCCACGCCGGACGAGCGTCGCAAGAAGCTCATGGACGACTACAAGGCGCGCTTCGCCAACCCCTACACAGCGGCCGAGCGCGGCTACATCGACGACGTGATCGTCCCGCACGAGACGCGCCCGCGACTGATCACGGCGCTGCACACGCTGCAGAGCAAGCGCGAACCGGGCCCGAAGCGCAAGCACGGCAACATCCCGCTCTAGGGGGCACTGGATCCAAAAGCGTCCATGTGGACGAAATCGCGTCCACATGGATGTCGGGCATCGCTCTCAGCGCCTGCGCCCCGCCCGTTCGCCGAGCCACAACCACCATGGATAGGTCGCGAACAACAGCGCCGAGACGATGTGCGTCCGTTTCCCGGCGCGCTTGGGATCGAAGCGGAAGACCCCGGAGTTGAGCATCCAGTCGCGCCCGTCCTCGGCACGACAGGCCTCCCAGATCGGCTTGGTCCATGGCCGATTGAGGTACAGCGAGATGCTCGTCGCGAGGAACGCTCCCGCCGTGGCGGTGTGAATCGTTCTCGCCACGGGCGTGCGCTCGGGCATCAGGCGGCCGTACACGCGGCCGGTGGCGTACAGCCACGGTGGGTCGATCAGGAAGGACATACGGTCTCCTCGCTCTCGTTCGTGGGCGGCACCGCGCGACCGAGCAGCCGGAAGGCGAGCCGGGTCGCGAGCGCCATGATCGTCATCTGCGGATTCACGCCCAGGGCGCTCGGCACAACCGAGCCGTCCGCCACGTGCACACCGCGGACGCCGTGCACCGCGAGGTCGCCGTCGACGACACCGCGCGTCGCACACGCGTCCGCGCGGGCTGTACCGAGCGGATGGAACGCCAACAGTTTGAGGTCTCGTGCTCGCGCGCGGGCCGGCTCCACACCTTCCGGCAGCGGCAGGTAGACCTCGCGCGCACCCGCCGCGAGGAACAGCTCCTCCAGCCGCGCCAGGCCGAGGCGGAACTTCACCACATCCTGCTCTGAGAGCGAGTATCGGATCACCGGCCTACCCGCTAGCGAGCTCACCTGCCCGCGCGATGTGTCGCTCACCATCAGCCCGAACTGGGCCAGACGCGGGTACTGAGCCATCGCCCGCGCGTGACGCTCGCCGGTGAGCGGCAGCGCCATCGCCGCATACGCCGGTGGCCCCGCGACGCCCTCGAACATGACGCCCTCGGCGGCGAACTCGTCGACGTAGAAGCTCTGCGGCACGCCGCGCGCCATGTCAACCGTCTCCTCCATCAGCGCAAACGCCGCTGTGGCGGGGTGCAGCGCGAGGTTGCGCCCGAGCTGCCCGGAAACACCTCCGAGCCGGTTGCGCGCCAGCAGCAGCGGCGTGTGGATCGTCCCGCACGCGACCACCACCGTCGGCGCGCGCACCTCGACGGCTTGCCCTCCTGCGAGCCGCGCGCGGGCGCCGCGGGCCTCGCCGCCCCGGACGATCAGCTCGCGCACGTCCGCACCGGTCACGATCCGTGTCCCGGCGACCGTTGCGCGGGGGATGTAGGTGATCCCGGTGTGCTGCTTGGCGGAGGTAGGGCAGCCGAACACGCACACGCCCGAGCCCACACATCCGCGCGCGTTGCGCCGCAGGTAGCCGTGCGACCAGCCCAGCCGCTCAGCGCCGCGCCGCGCCACGGCGGCGTTGGCGCCGGCCAGCTCGGGCGTGACCTCCGCCACCGACAGCGCAGCTTCCACGCGCTCGAAGCACGGCCGCAGCGTGGCCTCGTCCAGCTCGAGGCCGAACTCCGCGGACCAGCGCTCGAGCACGTGCGCGGGGGTGCGAAAGCACGTGCCGGAGTTCACGAGCGTCGTGCCTCCCAGCCCGCGACCGAGGGGCAGCAGGATCGGCGGCGAGCCGAGCGTGGTCGTCTGCCCGCCGTCGCGATACAGGCGCGCAAGCATCTCCGGCGGGCGTGCGCTGAAGCCGTCGGGGTCGTGGTGCGAGCCCTGCTCGAGCAGCACCACGCGCGCGCCGCCCTCCGCCAGCTCCGCCGCCACCACCGCTCCGCCGGCGCCCGCGCCGATCACGCACACGTCCGCGTCGAGGAGCTCCGTCACGGCCGTCCCTCCGCGCGACGCAGAGCGCGCCCGCGCGCCACGACCGCGTCCGCGTCCCAGCCGAGCTCGTGCGCGAGCCCCGGCTCGTCATAGCGCTCCAGCCCGAGGATCGCGTTCGCGGCCTGCGCCGCCAGCGGAGCGCGCGCCAGCAGCGCCGCTCCCCGCGGACGGCGCGCGAGCGCCACGAGTATGCGCATCCCCACACGCTGAGGCAGCGGCGCGGCGGACATGAAGCTGTCGAGCCCCGCGCTCATCCGAGCATCAGCGCGCCCTGCGCACTGACGAGCTCGTCGATCTCAGCTGCCGCCGCCTGCCCATCGCCGTCGCCCACGGCGGACGCCACCCGCGCATATGACGCCGACAGCTCGTCCCTGCGCTCCACCAGCGCCGCGAACGCCTGCGCGTGCGGCAGGTAGAGCTCGCGCACCGAATTCATCACCAGCTGGAAGACCAGGTTGCCCGCCGCCTCCACGAGCGCCGCCATAAACTCCCAGTCGGCCAGCAGTGCCGCCTCGTCGTCCATCGCCGTCGCCACCGCATCGGCCAGGCCGACCAGCTCCACGGCCTGCTTCTCCGAGCGCCGACCAGCTGCAAGTCGAGCCGCCTCGACGAGCAGCAGCCGTCGCGCCTCGAACACGTCGCCGATCACCGACGACCCGACGCCCGCGTGGAGCACGAGCGCCTCCAGGCCGCCGGAGCGTCGCCAGTCGAGCACCCGTGCGCCGTCGCCGTGACGTACGTCGATCAGGCGAAGCTGCTCCAGGCGCCCGAGCGCCTCGCGGATCGAGGCCATGTTCACCTGCAGGTCCGCCGCGAGCGCCCGCTGTGGCGGCAACCTTTCACCCGGCCGGTAGTGCCCCGCGAGGATCGCCTCGCTGAGACGGGCAAAGACGTGGTCGGGAACGGACACCCGTGGGATCGGCGGCGAAGGCATGTGCGATAGCAAGTGTATCGGTGTTCCGAACAATCGGGGGATTGTCCAAACCCACCGTCCTCCGTCACAATGCATGTGGATGACCGACACAGGCCGAACACCACACGTCCTCACGCCAGCCCCATCGCCCGAGGAGGCGGCAGCGATCGCGGCTGCGTTGGAGACGTTCATGCGAGCCACCGCACCGGCCGCGAGCGGCCCCGTGGAGCGACTCGATCCCTGGCGGGGCGCGGCTGTTCTCGAAGGGGTCTCGCGCGAGCCTGAGCACGATGCTCCCAACCCCTGGATAAATACCTAAAAGCCGCTAGGCTTTAGCCCAATAGCTCTCCCGCCAAGCGTACAGTCGAACAGCAGCCGGGCCGAGGCGTCCGGATCAGGAGGTTTTCGCAACATGGAGCCAGGTTCCATCTCCGCCCAGCGCGGCACGCTCGAGGACCCAGAGGTCCTGCAGAACGTCCCTGGGCATGTGATCCCGATCCTCGAGCAGGAGTTCGACGACTTCAAGACGGAGGCGACCAAATTCCTCGCCGGCGACACGCCCGAGGACGAGTTCATCAAGTTCCGCCTCAAGCAGGGGGTATACGGCCAGCGCCAGCCGGACGTGAACATGGTCCGCGTGAAGCTTCCCTTCGGCGGGGTCACGCCCGAGCAGATGGAGTCGTTCGCGAACGTCGTCGAGAAGTACGCGCCGCTGAAAAAGGGCCACGTCACGACCCGTCAGAACGTCCAGATCCACCACATCCCGCTGGCGGAAATGGAGCCGGCGATCCACGAGCTGAGCGAGTCGGGGCTGTCGAGCCGCGAGGGCTGCGGAAACACCGTGCGCAACGTCACCGCCGACCCGTGGGCGGGCGTGGCGAAGGACGAGCTGTTCGACATGACCCCGTACGCGGGCGCGTACGTGCGCTACTTCGTGCGCCATCCCACCACGCAGGCGATGCCGCGCAAGATCAAGACCGCGTTCGACGGCAGCCCGCGCGACCGCGCGATCAGCGGCATCCACGACATCGCCTACCGCGCGCGCCTCAAGGAGATCGACGGCCGCGAGGTGCGCGGCGCTGAGATGCTCGTCGGCGGCGGCACGTCGATCATGCCGCGTGTGGCGCCCGCGCTGTACGACTTCGTGGGGCTCGACGACGGCGAGTACCTGAAGATCGCCGAGGCGGTGTTCCGGATCTTCGACCGCCAGGAGTGGCTGCGCGTGAACCGCGCCCGCGCGCGCATCAAGGTGTTCGTGGACAAGTTCGGCATCGAGGAGCTGCGCCGCCAGGTCGAGGAGGAGCTCGAGGGCGACTGGGTCAAGGAACGCGACTTCTCCGTCGAGCACCGCCTGTTCGTGCACGACGAGCGCGAGTCCGCGCCCGCCCCGCCGCAGAGCTACGGCAGCCCGAACGGCGACCTTTCGGAGTTCGAGCGCTTCCGCGCGGCGAACGTGGCCGAGCAGAAGCAGGACGGCTTCGTGACGGTCGAGGTCAAGATCACCCGTGGCGACCTCACGCCCGCGCAGTTCCGCGGTCTCGCGGCGATCATGCGCTCCTACGCCGGAGGCTACGCGCGCACGACCGTGCAGCAGAACCTGCTGCTGCGCTGGGTGCGCGAGGAGAGCGTGTACGACGTGTGGCGTGCGCTCGGCGAGCTCGGTCTCGGCGACGCCGGTTCGCGTGAAATCGACGACGTCGTCTCATGCCCCGGCACTGACTCCTGCAAGCTCGGGATCACCAGCTCGATGGGCCTCAACCAGGCGGTCCAGGAGCGCGTGGAAGCGATGGAGCTGACCGACCCGCTGACCCGTCAGATCCACATCAAGATGAGCGGCTGCCCCAACGGCTGCTCCCAGCACCACGTGGCCGACATCGGCTTCTACGGCGCGTCGATCAAAGTGGGCGACCACACGATCCCGGCGTACATCCCCCACGTGGGCGGCGTGTACGAAGGAGGCGAGGTGGTGTTCGGCACGCGCCTGAAGCTGCGCCTACCGGCCAAGCGCGTGCCCGAGGCGATCGAGCGCTGGATCCGCCACTACGAGGCCAACCGCACCGACGGCGAGGAGTGGGGTCCGTTCACCCAGCGCATCGGCACGGGCGAGCTCGAAGGCCTCGTGAAGGAGCTGTCGCTGCCGGTGGACTTCGGGTTGGAGACGATGAACACGTTTATCGACTGGAACCGCAACGTCCCGTTCGAAGTGATTCGCGGCGAGGGCGAGTGCGCTGTATAGATGTCCCCGAGATGCCGACAAGGAAACGAGACGACCAAGATCCAATGAGCCCGCTGAACAGCCACATAGCAGCAGAGGTCAAGATCGACCCGGCGCTGAGCCTGACGCACACGCTGCGCGAGGCCGCCCGCCACGGTGAACACGCCGTGCTGCTGTGCTCCTTCCAGAAGGAGGAGTCGGTGCTGCTCGACGAGCTACTGAGGCTCGATCAAGGAACGGGCAAGTCCGTGAGGGTCGTGACGATCGACACCGGCGTGCTGTTCCCTGAGACGCTCGCGACGTGGCGCGCGTTCGAGGAGCGCTTCGGCGTGACGATCGAGGTTCAGGACGCGAGCAACCCCGAGCGACCGTGGAGCGGACCCGAGCACTGCTGCTCGGGGGCCAAGGTCGCGGCGTTGGAAAGCTCGCTAGCGGGAGCCGAGGGCTGGATCACCGGCATCCGCCGCGAGCAGGGCCCCACGCGCGCCGAAACCGAGTTGATCGAACGCGACGAGCGCCGCGGCCTGTGGAAGTACAACCCGCTCGCGCACTGGACCGACAAGGACCTGTGGCGGCGCATCCACGAGCGCGACCTGCCCTACAACCCGCTGCACGACCAGGGCTACGAGTCGATCGGCTGCGCGCCGTGCACCCAGCCCGGCAGCGGCCGCGAGGGCCGCTGGGCAGGCACGGACAAGACGGAGTGCGGATTGCACGTCGAGACGTTCGGCGACTGACGTGAGCGTCGCCGCGCGCCCTCAGCTGAGCCATCTGCGGGCGCTGGAGTCCGAGGCGATTCACGTGATGCGCGAGGTGGCCGCCGAATTCGAGCGGCCGGTGCTGCTGTTCAGCGGCGGCAAGGACTCGATCGTGCTGCTGCGCTTGGCGGAGAAGGCGTTCCGTCCCGCGCCGTTCCCGTTCCCGTTGATGCACGTCGACACGGGCCACAACTTCCCCGAGGTGATCGAGTTCCGCGACCGCCGCGTGGCCGAGCTGGGCGAGCGGCTGATCGTGGCGAGCGTGCAGGACTCGATCGACAGCGGACGCGCGATAGAGGAGACCGGGCCGCGCGCCTCGCGCAACAAGCTGCAGACAGTCACGCTGCTCGACGCGATCGCGGAGCATGGCTTCGACGCGGCCTTCGGCGGCGCGCGCCGCGACGAGGAGCGCGCGCGGGCGAAGGAGCGGATCATGTCCTTCCGCGACGACTTCGGCCAGTGGGACCCCAAGAACCAGCGCCCGGAGCTGTGGAACCTCTACAACGGGCGGATCAAGAAGGGCGAGCACGTGCGCGTGTTCCCGCTGTCGAACTGGACCGAGCTCGACGTGTGGGAGTACATCGACCAGGAGCAGCTCGAGGTCCCGTCGATCTACTTCTCCCACGACCGCGAGGTGTTCAAGCGCGACGGGATGCTGTACGCGTGGCGCGAGGGCACCGAGCTGATCGAGGGTGAGGAGGTGTTCACCGACACGGTGCGCTACCGCACGGTCGGCGACATGAGCTGCACCGGTGGCGTGCGATCGCGCGCCACCACGCTCGAGGAGGTCGTGCTCGAGATCGCGGCCACGCGCATCACCGAGCGGGGCGAGACCCGCGCGGACGATCGGGTCTCGGAGGCCGCGATGGAGGACCGCAAGAAGGCCGGCTACTTCTAGTGCCCCGAGTCGAGCACCCGTGACCCTCGACCTCCTGCGCTTTACCACCGCCGGCTCGGTCGACGACGGCAAGAGCACGCTCATCGGCAGGCTGCTGTACGACTCCAAGCAGGTGTTCGAGGATCAGCTCGAGCACGTCGCGCAGGCCTCCGAGCGCCGCGGCGGCGAGGGCACGCTCGACCTCGCGCTGCTCACCGACGGGCTGCGCGCTGAGCGTGAGCAGGGCATCACGATCGACGTCGCGTACCGCTATTTCGCCACGCTCAAGCGCCGCTTCATCATCGCCGACTGCCCCGGCCACCGCCAGTACACGCGCAACATGGTCACCGGCGCGTCCACCGCGGATGTGGCCGTGGTGCTGATCGACGCGCGCAGGGGCGTCCTGGAGCAGTCGAAGCGCCACGCGTTCCTGAGCGCGCTGCTCGGCATCCCCGAGATGGTCGTGGCGATCAACAAGATGGACCTCGTCGACTACTCCCAGGCCCGCTACGAGGAGCTCGTCGCCGAGTTCGAGGCCTTTGCGGAGAAGCTCCGCGGCGGCAAGAACCCGCGGCGGATCGCAACCTCCTACATCCCGATGTCCGCGCTCGAGGGCGACAACGTCGTGGAGCGCTCGCAGCGGATGGACTGGTACGACGGCCCGGTGCTGCTCGACCTGCTCGAGCAGGTGGAGGTCGCCTACGACCACCCAGACGAGAAGCCCGCGCGCTTCCCCGTGCAGTGGGTCATCCGGCCAGCGGCGGCCGCCGCTGCAGCCACGAGCGATTACCGCGGCTACGCGGGCCAGCTCGCCAGCGGCGCGCTGCGCGTCGGCGACGAGGTCGCGGTGCTGCCCGCAGGAGGGCGCACCCGGATCGCCGCGATCGACACCTACGACGGCGAGCTCGCGGAGGCGATGGCGCCGATGTCGCTCACGCTGCGCCTGGAGGACGACCTCGACATCTCCCGCGGCGAGCTGATCTGCCACCCCGACGAGTCTCCCGTGGTCGCGCGCGAGCTGCACGCGGACGTGTGCTGGATGGCCGACGCGCCGCTGCGCGCCGGCGCGCGCTACCTGCTCAAGCACACCTCGCGTCACGTCACCGCGATCGTGGACTCGATCGACGACCTGCTCGAGGTGCACACGCTCGAGCGCATCGACCCCTCCGGGCAGCTCGAGCTCAACGACATCGGCCGAGTACGCCTGCGCACCAGCTCCCCGCTCGTGTTCGACCCCTACACGAGCAACCGCCGCACCGGCAGCTTCATCCTCATCGACGAGACCACCAACGGCACCGTCGGCGCGGGGATGATCGTCGAGGCCACGTGAGCGCACCCAGCGCCGGCAGAATCGCCACGCGACCCGCGGGGCGGCCCTCGAGGCCGCCTCTTAACTAAGCTTCCCGGCCGATGTTCACCAAGGTCCTAATTGCCAACCGCGGCGAGATCGCCGTCCGCATCGCCCGCGCGCTCGACGAGCTCGGCGTCGCGAGCGTTGCCGTGTACTCCGAGATCGACCGCGACGCGCCGCACGTCAAGCGCGCCGGCGAGGCCTACAACCTCGGCGACGGCCCCGCCGCGGAGAACTACCTCAACGTCGAGAAGATCCTCGACGCCGCCCGCCGCTCCGGCGCCGAGGCGATCCACCCCGGCTACGGCTTCCTCGCCGAGAACGCTCCGTTCGCACAGGCCTGCGAGGACGCGGGGATCGTGTTCATCGGCCCACCCGCCAGCGCGATCGACTCGATGGGCTCGAAGACGAAGGCACGCGAGCTGATGCAGGCCGCGGGAGTGCCGATCGTGCCGGGCACCACAGAGCCCGTCGCCACGGTCGCCGACGCGCTGCGCATCGCCACCGACGAGATCGGCTTCCCCGTCGCGGTCAAGGCCGCCGGCGGCGGCGGCGGCAAGGGCTTCCGCGTCGCGCTCACCGAGGACGAGCTCGAGGGCGCGTTCGAGGGCTCCAGCCGCGAAGGCGAGAAGTTCTTCTCCGACGCCACCGTCTACCTCGAGCGCTACCTGCACGACCCGCGCCACGTCGAGGTGCAGATCCTCGCCGACCGCCACGGCAACGTCATCCACCTAGGCGAGCGCGACTGCTCCATCCAGCGCCGCCACCAGAAGGTCATCGAGGAGTCCCCCGCGCCCGAATGGGTCGTCGACCCGCAGATGCGCGAGCGCATCGGAGCGATCGGCGTCAACGCCGCGAAGGCCGTCGACTACGTCGGCGCCGGCACCATCGAGGGTCTGCTCGCCGAGAGCGCGAACGGCGAGCCCGAGTATTTCTTCCTCGAGATGAACACGCGCGTGCAGGTCGAGCACTGCGTCACCGAGATGACCACCGGCATCGACATCGTCAAGGAGGGCATCAAAGCGGCCGCCGGCGAGGAACTGGCCTACGCCCAGGCCGACGTGGAGCTGCGGGGCCACGCGATCGAGTGCCGCATCAACGCCGAGGACGCCTCCAAGAACTTCGCCCCCGCCCCCGGCAAGATCGGCGCCTACATCGAGCCCAAAGGCCCCGGCGTGCGCGTGGACTCAGGCGTGAAGGCCGGCGGGGAAGTCTCGCCAATGTACGACCCGATGGTGTCCAAGCTGATCGTCTGGGACGCCGACCGCGAGCAGGCCACCAAGCGCATGCTGCGCGCGCTCGGCGAATACGAGATCGAGGGCCTGAAGACGCTCATCCCCTTCCACCAGGCGCTGCTCGCCACCGAGCAGTGGGCCAAAGGCGATACGTGCAGGGAGCTGCTCGAGGACAAGAAGTGGCTCAAGACGCTCGCCTTTCCCAAGCCCGCCGCGCCCGCCGACACAGACGGCGAGGAGGAGCAGAAGGTCGAGCAGAGCTACGCCGTCGAGGTCTCCGGTAAGCGCTTCGACGTGCGCGTCATCGGACCGCCCTTCGCCGGCGGCGGAGGTGGCGGTGCCGCAGCGAACGGAGCCAGCGCCGGGCGCAAGGCGCCCAAGCGCGGCGAGCGCAAGTCCACCAGCGCAGGAGGCCCTGACACGCTCCCCTCGCCGCTGCAGGGGAACATGTGGAAGGTGCTCGTCAAACAGGGCGACACCGTCGCCGAGGGCCAGTTGCTGTGCATCATCGAGGCGATGAAGATGGAGAACGAGATCACCGCCCACAAGGCCGGCACGATCGTCGATCTGCCCATCAGCGAGGGCGCGCCGATCCAGGCGGGAGCCCCGATCGCGACGATCAAGAGTGCCGACGCGGAGAGCTGAGGAGATGTCGGTCGACTACGACGCCATCGCCGCCGGGCTCAGTCAGGCGATCCCCTACAACGTGCACCTCGGCCTGAAGACCGTCAAGGTCGCGTCCGACCACGGCGTCGTCACGCTCCCCGACGTCGAGACCGGCCACAACCACGTCGGCTCCCTGCACGCCGGCGCGCTCTTCTCCGCCGGCGAGGCCGCCTCGGGCGCCGCGTTCGTCGGCTCGTTCCTCGACCTGATGGGCGAGATCACGCCGCTCGCCGAGTCCGCCGAGATCTCCTACCGCAAGCTCGCCAAGGGCGAGATCACCGCCACCGGGCGCTTCACCGAGGACAGCGCCGCGCTAATCGCGCAGCTGAAGCAGGAGGGGCGGGTCCGCTTCCCGATCAAAGTCGAGCTCACCAACTCCGAGGACGAGATCGTCGCGGAGATGACCGTCAACTGGTACGTGCGACGGAACGGCGCGCGCTAGCGCCCGCGAGGCAGCAGCAGAAGATCCGTGTAGCGAACCGTCGGGTCGGACTCGTCATCTGTCGAGTACCGATCGACGAGCCCCGCCACTTCCTCGGCGCTGAGCGCCACCGCCGGCTCCCGCAGGTCGACCACCTCGTTGTAGTGCTCGGCGATCAGCTCGTGGAATCGGTCGAGAGCACCGGCACGACGCAGGCCGTATGGCCAGTACTCGGTCACAACCGGAATGCCTGCGGCCACGAGCCGCGTTGCGCCTTCGAGAATGTGTCCCTCGTGACCCTGCGCGTCCATCCAAACCAGATCTATCGCACTGATGTCGATCGCGCCCGCCTCAACCAGCGAGTCCAGCCGCCTGGCCGAGACCTCAGAGGTGACGCGCTGGTCCTCGGCATGAAGATCGGGGCCCCATGAGTCGGCGACACGCACCCGGTGATCGCCCCAGTTGTCCTCTGCGTGCTCGAGCACGACCGTCGCATCGACGTTCGAGAGCGCAAGCTCGTGAACCTCGACCCGCTCTTGAACGCCGTTCAAAGCAAGGTTCGCACGTAGAAAGCGAACGTTCTCGGCGTCGGGCTCGATCGCGACGACGCTCTCGACGCCATGGCGGATCAGCAGGGAGACCGTCTCCGTTCCGATGTTCGCCCCGATCTCAAGAACGCTAGCCCCCTCGATCGTGGTGATTCCAGCGTGCCGCGCAAGCGCGGTGACCATGCTGTGCACCGTTTCCTCGTCGAAGTAGCCACGCACGAACGTCGGATAGCTGACTCCTGTGGACTCGCGAGGACTGAGGACGTAGCGCACACCGTCGTGCTCCACTCCCAAGAACGGGGTCACACGACGGGCGAAGAGGAACATGAAGGCGCGTAGGGCCTGCATGCGTGCCCCATCGGTGTCACGCGCGACTCGGATTAGATTCTTTGTGGACAAGCCGTGCACACGGAACTCAGCTAGCATTTGGAACAGGCTACTTTGCGCCGGCTAGCAGCGGACTACCAGACTTCACATGCTGTCTTGGTTCTCGGGGCCAGCCCCGCCGATAGGGTACTTTTCGCATTCAGCGCTTGTGGATACAGGCGCTGTGGTCGTCTCCGACTCGGCTCACGACCTCAAAACCGCAACGTTCTCCATGTGCTGCCGCCGGTGAACGGCACCGCGGCGAGAGTCCGGAAGCGCGACCTCGTCCCCCTTCGCCAGCGCTTCCAGATACGCGACATCCTCCTCGAGGACGCGCAGCGCCCGCCCGGATTCGAGGATCGGGCCGTGACCCGGAACGACTTGCTCAGAGCGCGCTACGAGTCCGCGCAATCGCTCGAGCGTGGCGAGGTAAGCGCCGAAGTCTCCGCCGACGCTCAGCGTCGGCAGCTCCGCCACCGACAGGTAGTCCCCCGCGACGAGCACGCTCGCCCACGGCACCATCACCGCCATCCCGTCCGGCGTATGGCCCTCCGCCGGGTGCAGCTCCAGCTCCCGGTCGCCAACCCCGCAGCGCCCCGGCACAGGCAGAGCCTGCACCGCTCCGAGCGCGAGCGGGCGAACACGCTCGATCATCAGGCCTTCGTCGAACGCCCGCAACTCGCGCTGCGCCTCGCCGGGCGCCGCGCGCAGACGCTCCGCGGTACTTTCAGCGCACCCGAGCGCCACTCCGGGGAACGCCAGCCGCCCGAGCAGGTGGCCCCAGTCGCCGTGGGTGACGAGCAGGCCGCTCGGAGTCGGAAACTGCGCCTGCTCCAACAGCGCGGGCAGCGCATCGAGCTCGTCGGGAAGCACCGGCGAGTCGATCACGAACGTCTCCCCGCCCTCGGCGCCCTCAACGCCGCCGCGCACCATCACGCAGTTGACCTGCAGCAGGGCGCTAGTTACGACGAGTACGCCTGGGTGCAGGGCGATCGCCCGCACGGCAGCTCAGGTGACGCCGAGGAGTTTGGCGGCCTCTTTGAGGCTGGTCACTTCGGCGGTCGGCTTCTTCTGGGAGGAGTCGAGTACCTCCTTGTTGCGATTCACCCAGATAACCGGCACGCGCTGTTTGATGCAAGGCGCCACGTCGTGGTAGTGGCTCGCCGCCACATGCACCCAGCCGCGCTTGCCGCCCATGCGCCTAGCGCACTCCGTGAAGTGCGGCAGTTCGGGCTTGTATGAGCGCACCTGCTGAGCGGTGACCACGAGGTCGAAGTCGGTCGGGATGTGCCGGCGCGTCTGGCCGAGCAGCTTGTCGTCGATGTTCGACAACAGCCCCAGCTGGTATTTCTTGGCGAGCTTCTGCAGCTGGATGTTCGTTTCCTTGAAGGGCATCCAGCGCTGCACGGAGTCCGGCAGGAAGCCTGAACGCGAGGGCTCGAGGTTCCACTCGAGCCGTTTGGCGATCTCGATCGCCGTGCGCCTGAGGACCTCCGCGTAGAGCTCGTAGGAGCCGCCCTCGATTTCGCGCGAGATCTCCTGGAACATCGGGAGCAGCACCGCGCGGTCGATCTCCACGTCGTCGCGCGCCGCCTCCTTGGCGAAGGCGTCGTAGATCCCCGTCTCCCAGTCGATCAGGGTGCCGTACACGTCGAATGTGACGAAGGTGACGTTCTTTGGAATGGCCATAGCGCCGGCATTATGCCCTGCGGAGGCCACTCGGCGCGGTCCGCCCACTCCGTCCCGGCCCGCCCGCCCCTCGTGTCCGCGCTGTCAAGCGTCTTGCGTTAGAGTCCCGCGCCGCAATGGACCTGTTGGAGTATCAGGGCAAGCAGCTGTTCGCCCGTCACGGATTGAGGGTGTCCTCCGGTCAGCCGGTCACGACCGTGCAGGACGCCGTTCGCGCGGCCAACGAGATCGGCTACCCGGTCGTCGTGAAGGCGCAGGTTCTGATCGGCGGGCGCGGCAAGGCCGGCGGCGTGAAGCTCGCGGCCAACGAGAACGAGGCGCTCGAGCACGCGACCAACATCCTAGGCATGGATATCCACGGGCACATCGTGCGCACGCTGTGGATCGAGCACGCCTCGGACATCGCCTCCGAGTACTACGCCTCCGTGCTGCTGGACCGCTCCGCCAAGAAGCCGCTCGTGATGTTCAGCGTCGAAGGCGGCGTCGACATCGAAGAGGTCGCCGAGAAGACGCCCGAGAAGCTGATCCGCCACCACGTGGACCCGCTCGCCGGTCTTTCCCGCGAGGAGGCCGTGAAGATCGCCACCGACGGCGGCGCGGACGCGGACGTGATCGACGGCGTCGCCGACGCGCTCGTCGCGCTGTACGAGGTGTGGCTGCAGGAGGACGCCTCGCTCGCGGAGATCAACCCGTTGATCGTCACGCCGGACAGGGAAGTCAAGGCGCTCGACTCGAAGGTGTCGCTCGACGGCAACGCCCTCTATCGCCACCCCGACAACCAGTCGCTGTCGGACAGCGAGAACGAAGACCCGATCGAGCGTCGCGCCAAGGAAGAGGGCGTCCAGTACGTCAAGCTCGACGGCGACATCGGCATTCTCGGCAACGGAGCCGGCCTGGTGATGTCGACCCTCGACGTGGTCGCCCAGGCGGGCGGCTCGCCCGCGAACTTCCTCGACGCTGGCGGCGGCTCCAACGCGGAGAAGATCAAGCAGGCCGTGGACCTGCTGCTTGCCAACGACGCGGTCAAGGCCGTGCTCTTCAACATCTTCGGCGGCATCACGCGGTGCGACGAGGTCGCCAACGGCCTGATCGCGGCCTTTGGAGACATCAAACCGTCCGTTCCGTTCGTGGTGCGCCTCGACGGCACCAACGACGTCGAGGGGCGCCGCCTGCTGCAGGAGGCCGCGCTGCCTAACGTGCACGCCGCGAAGACCATGAACGAGGCAGCCGAGATGGTCGTTGCGCTCGCCGCAGGAGACACGGTCGGAGCGTCCGCCTGATGTCCGTCCTGATCGACGAGAACACCCGCCTGTGCGTCGCCGGCATCACCGGACGCGAGGGCACCTTCCACACGCTCAACAACCGCAACTACGGCACCAACGTGGTTGGCGGCGTCACCCCCGGCAAGGGTGGCCAGGACGTCGAGGGCATCCCCGTGTTCGACAGCTGGGCGCAGGCGATGGAGGAGGCCCAGCCGAACACCGCGATGATCTTCGTGCCGCCGCGGTTCGCCGCCGACTCGATCCTCGAGGCCGCCGCCGCGGGCGTCGAGCTCGTGATTGCGATCACCGAGGGTATCCCCGCGCACGACGAGCTTCGCGTCTACAACACGCTCAAGCGCGACCATCCGGGAACCCGACTCATCGGCCCCAACTGCCCCGGAATCCTCTCGCCCGGCAAGGCCAACGTCGGCATCATCCCCGCCTCGTTCTTCAAGGCCGGCAACGTCGGCGTGGTCTCGCGCTCGGGCACGCTCACGTACCAAATCGGAAACGAGATCGCCCAGGCCGGCTTCGGCTGCAGCACAATTGTCGGCATCGGCGGCGACCCCGTCCCCGGATCCTCGTTCGTCGACGTGCTCGCGCTCTTCGAGGCCGACGAGCAGACCGAGCTTGTGGTGCTCTCGGGCGAGATCGGCGGCTCAGCCGAGGAGGAGGCCGCGGACTTCATCGCCGCGAACATGAGCAAGCCCGTCGTCGCCTACATCGCCGGCTTCACCGCTCCCGCCGGCAAGCAGATGGGCCACGCTGGCGCGATCGTCTCGGGCTCCGCTGGAACCGCCGCCGCGAAGGCGGCGGCCTTCGAAGCCAAGGGCGTGCGCGTCGGGCGCACCCCGACCGAAGCCGCGAGCATCGCCGTCGAGGTTCTCGGCGGCGCCTCGCTCGCCGCCTCCTGAGCCGCCGGCCCCTAACAGTCACGCGCGCCCAGAGGCCGATACGCTAGACACCAATGGACCCTGAGGTCACGCGGACGCTGGGCGAGCTCGAGCGAAAGATCCTCGAGCTCGAGCGCACGCTGGACGCGGTCAGTCGCGGGGTCAGCGCCCCCTCGCCGGAGGGCGGAGGCCGGATCGTGGACGAGAGGGTCGAGCGCCAATCGCCACCCCCGTTCACGCCCGCTCCGCCTCCTCCATCGCCTACTCCCACGCCGCCGGCCTCAACGAGCGCTCCGCCGCCGGTGGTCGCCCCTGCGACGCCACAATCGTCACCGCCGGCGGCACCGCCGCCGCCTCTTGCCCCCGTGCCCCCGCGGCCCGACGAGATGCTGCGCTTCCGCGACAAGCTCGAGCGTGCGGCGCGTGATCTGACCCACGACTACGACGAGTTGCTCGGACGCCTAAGCTACCCGGCTGTGAGCACTCCAGCCGGACCCACCATCTCCTTCGCGCGCGGCGCCCCGTCGCTCGACATCGTCGACGTGGAGGGCCTGCGCGACGCGGCCGTGCGCGCGTTCGAGAGCGACCCCGCGGGCACGACCGCATACGGCACATCGGTCGGCTACCCGCGCCTGCGCAGCTGGATCGCCGACCTCCACGGCGTGGAGCCCGAGCGCGTGCTCGTCACGAACGGGTCGATGCAGGCGGACGCGTTCCTGTTCGAGCACCTCGTGCGCTCGGGCGACGACGTGATCGTGGAGCGCCCCTCCTATGACCGCACGCTGCTCTCGCTGCGCCAGCGAGGCGCGCGCCTGCACGCGGTCGAGCTGCAGCCCGATGGCATCAACACCGACGCGCTCGCCAGCCTGCTCGCCTCCGGGGGAGTCAACCCCAAGCTCGCGCACATCATCCCCAACTTCCAGAACCCCGCCGGCTACACGCTCTCTCTGGAGAAGCGCCGGGCGCTGCTCGCGCTGACCGCCGAGCATGACTTCATCGTGTTCGAGGACGACCCGTACGTCGCGCTGCGCTTCAGCGGCGAGACGCTGCCCACGATGCTCTCGATGGACCCGCAGCGGGTCGTGTACGCGTCGTCGTTCTCCAAGACCGTCTGCCCCGGCATTCGCGTCGGCTATCTCGTCGGCCCGCCCGACGTGATCTCCGCGATCGGCCAGTTGGCGACCAACACCTACATCTCCCCGAACATGGTCGCCCAGTCGATCGTGTACGAGTTCTGCGCCTCGGGCGCGATCGACCGCTCGATCGAGACCGTCAAGCACGCGCTCGCAGAGCGTGCGCAAGCCCTAGCCGACGCGCTGCGCCGCGACCTGCCGGACGCCGCCTACATGGTTCCCCAGGGCGGCTATTTCATGTGGGTCACGCTCCCCGAGGGCACAGACGTCCACGCGCTCTTCCAGGCCGCCGCCGACCGTGGCGTGTCGTTCGTGAAGGGCACCGACTTCCTCCTGGAGGGCGGCGAGAACACCCTGCGCATCGCCTACTCTGGAGTCACCCCCGAGCAGATCGACACCGGCGTCAGGCGCCTCGCCGAGGCTTACCGCTCGCTCTAGCGCCCGTAGCGCTGGCCCAGAACCAGTTGCTCAGGTAGCGCAGTACGCGGCGGGGGAGATGGGTCGGCGATCACCGACACAGTCTCGGCGACGCTGAGGGTGAGCGTCAGCGGCCGGCCGTCCGCCGCGGTCACGGTCACATGCTCATCATCTCGCTCGGCCATCGTCCCGTCGAGCCCCGGCTCTAGCCCCGAGACCTTGAGGTAGTGCAGGAGATCCTCGGCCTCGTTCTCGAAGCGCAGGATGCGCACTCTCGCGCCGATCTCCACGTCGGCCAGCGGCACGCCCGCAAGGCGCGCGCCGGCCGCGATCGGGTGGCCGTGTGGACAGGTCTTCGCGTCGCCGATCGCCGCAAGCATGCGCTCCTCCAGTACCGGCGACATCGCGTGCTCGAGGCGCTCAGCCTCCTCGTGGACCTCATCCCATGGGATACCGAGGACATCGGTGAGGAAGCGCTCGATCAGGCGATGGCGGCGCACGATGCCCTCGGCGTGCTCGGCGCCGCTGGCTGTGAACGCGATCGCCCGGTCGGCACCGCGCGTGATGTAGCCGTCGCGCTCTAGGCGTCCGATCATCTCGTGCACGGTCGGGGCCGACAGCTGCATAGCGCGGGCCACGTTGGCGCCGGTCATCCCCAGGCCAGCCTCCTGCAGCCAGAACAGGATCTGCAGGTACTCCTCCTCGGCGACCGTAGCCGTGCTCTCGCCGTCGCCGCTCACCTCGCTGATGCTAGTGGACGCTCAGCTTTGGAGCTGGTCGAACGTGCACTGCGCGGGCGGCTTGTCCTCGCGCCAGCGGCGCAGCTTCGCACCATGTCGGATCCTGCCGGCGGAGACATGGTCGAAGTCGATCTCGATCACGAGCTCCGGGCGCAGGCCCACCCACTCGAGGTCCTTGCCCGCGCTCCAGCGGCTCGGGTCCGCCGAGCCGCGCTCGCCGGTCTCATACGGCGCGAGGAACCCCACCAGCCGTCGCTTCTCCGACGCGCTCAGCCCGGAGCAGTGTCCGACCACGCGCAGCTCGTCCCCGTCGTACAAGCCCAGGATCAGCGCTCCCACGGTGTCCGGCTCCTTGCCCGGGCGCCAGCCGACGAGCACCGTGTCGATCGTGCGCACACGCTTGACCTTCACCATCCCCTTTCGCTCGCCGGGGCGGTACGGAGCGGAGCGCTCCTTCGCGATCGCGCCCTCCTCGTGCTCGAGCCATACGGCGGCCTCCTCGGCGGTCTGCGCCGTTTGCATCAGCTCGACCGGCGCCGCGGCGAACTCCGTGCCCGCGAGCAGTCGCTCGAGCGCGGTGCGGCGCTCCGTGAAGGGAAGGTCGAGCAGCACCGTGTCGTCGTGGGCGAGCAGGTCGAACGCCACGTAGCACGCGGGCGTCTCCACCGACAGGCGCTCGATTCGCGATACCGCGGGGTGGATGCGCTGGCTGAGCGCGTCGAAGTCCTCGCGGCCGTCCTTGTCTCTAACCACGATCTCGCCGTCCAGCACGTAGCGTCCCGCGGGGAGCGACAGCAGCTCGGGAAAGTAGCGCCCGAGCGGCTTGCCGCTGCGCGACTGCAGGAACACGTCCTTGCCGTCGACGAACGCCAGACAGCGAAAGCCGTCGAGCTTTATCTCGTAGCTGTACTCCGGGCCAACCGGCAGCTCCTTGCGCGACAGCGCGAGTTGCGGCTTCACCGGTGCCTGCAGCGGGAGGCTCACGCGTCCACCTCCTCGCTCGCCGCCGCGTCCTTCGCGCGGCTCGGCTGCACGCGCGGCGGCTCTCCCTTCTGCTTGCGGAAGTGCGGCGGCCACGGCGCGTCGCCGAGACCCTCGCGCTCGTCGCGCGCCGCGAGCTCCAGCAGCGGCGAGAGGCTGCCTGGGTGCGAGTCGATGTCCGCGGAAGGATCGCCGTGCTCGCGCAGCCGCGCGGGGACGGTCTCCAGGCGCAGCTCCGCCGGGTCCACGTCCGCCACCTCGCTCCAGTCGAGCGGGCACGACACGCGCGCGTCGGGCACGGCGCGCACGGAGTACGCCGAGGCGACGGTGCGGTCGCGGGCGTTCTGGTTGTAGTCGATGAACACGCCCTCGCGTTCCTCCTTCCACCAGCGGCTCGTCGCCCTACCGGGCATCCGCCGCTCGACCTCGCGCGCGAGCGCGAGCGCCGCACGGCGCACCTCTTCGAAGCTGTGCTCGGGCTCCAGGCGCACGTAGATGTGGATGCCGCGCGAGCCGGAGGTCTTGGGGAAGCCGACGAGCCGATGCTCGTCGAGCACCTCGCGCACGCACAGCGCGACCTCGCGCACCTCCGCGAACGGCACGTCCGGGCACGGGTCGAGGTCGACGCGCAGCTCGTCCGGGTGGTCGAGGTCGACGCGGCGAACGGGCCACGGATTCCAGTCGATCACGCCGAGGTTCACGCCCCACACGAGGTGCGCCGCGTCGTTGGGCACCAGCTCGCGAGCGTGGCGGCCGCTGGGGAACGTGACGGTTGCGGTCTGTAGCCACTCGGGAGCGCTGTCGGGCACGCGCTTCTGGAAGAACGGCTCGCCCTCCACGCCGTTGACCCAGCGCTTCATCACCGTCGGGCGCTCGCGCAGGTGGAGCACCACCGCCTGGGCGCACTCGAGGTAGTAGTTCACGAGATCCAGCTTCGTTATCCCACGCTCGGGGAAGAACACCTTGCCCGGGTTGCTCACGCGAACCTCCTGGCCGCAGGCCTCCACGATCGTGTGCTCACCCTTCGTGGCCGCCATTGCTGGAAGGATGCCCGATCGTGGCCACGATGACTCCCCCGAGACAGCTGCTCATCGCCAGCACCGCGTTCGGCCCGCGGCTGTCCACGTCCGCCGTCGCTGCCGCGATCGGCCGCGGCGTGCAGGCCGGCGGGCTGCCCGAGCCCGATCTCTGCCCGCTCTCACCCGCCGACGAGGCGACCGAGGACGTGCGCGCTCTGCTTGACGGGATCGACTTCGACGCGCGCATGCGTCGCTCTCGCGCCGTCGTGATCGCGGCGGCGCATCTGGAGGAGCGCACGCTCGCCGGCAGCCTCGCGTTCGAGATCGCCACACGCGCGCGCCAGTCTGGCGTGCCCGCGTACGCGGTCGCCGCTGAGAACCGCCTCGACAGCTTCGACACGCGCATCCTTGATCTGCAGGTGATCCTCGAGGCGCGCGGCGCGCGGTCTCTGGAGGCCGCGGGGCGCGGGCTCGCCGACGTCGTCTGAGCTTCAGCGCTCGGCGAGCACCCGCATCGCGTCGTAGACCAGCCGCGTCGCCTGGGCGACCGTGCCGTAGTCGAGGTTCGCGGGGACGTCGCTCGGCAGGTGGTAGTTGGCTGGGCTGCGCCAGTCGGTCATCGACACGAGCGTCGCGGTGGGGTAGCCGGCGCGGCTGGGTATCACGCTGTCGGTCGAAGCGCGCGCCCGGTAGCCGCGGTGCAGAGGGATCTCCAGGCGCTGCGCGCAGTCGGCGAACAGGTCGCGCAGCCAAGGCCCGGCGTACTCCTCCATCCACACGGGCCCCTCGGCCTCGAGCATCACCAGATGTGGCGAGCCGACGGTGTCGAGGTTCACGAACCACGTGCGCTCGGGGTCGAGCTCGTGGCGGTGGCGAGCGACGAATGCGCGGATGCCGTCTTGGAGCGTCTCCTCCGCGCCGCAGGAGACGAGCAGCACGCGCAGGTCTGGGAGCGGCTCGCGCTCGAGCATCTCCGCGAGCGCGACGAGCGTGGCGACGCCGGAGAGGTTGTCGTTCGCTCCCTGCACCGTCGGGCTGCGCCACACGTCGGCGACGATCGCCGTGCCGAACGCGCCTATCGCGAGCGCCGCGTGTGCGAACCGACGGCGGCGGGTGGCGGCCCCGGCGATCGTGAGCAGCGGTCCCGCGAGGCCGATCCACCATTGCGGAGCGGGCGTCTTAGTCCTTTCGAGCAGCGACGGGGCGAGCTCGTAAACGCGCTTCTGGAGCGACTGGTCGAACAGGAAGCCCGTCTGTGGCGCGTCGTGGTGGGCGATCACGACCACGGTGCCCTTCTGTCGTCTCTCGCCAACATCGCCGTTGTCACGCCCACCGGCGCCCCATGCACCCGCACGGGCGAGCACGTTGACTGTGTCGCGGCGCCTACGCACGAGACGGCGCAGGATCCGCGGCCCGTTCTGCGCCTCGTCGACGATCCCGGCCAGCCCCACCGCGGCGATCAGCGCGCCGGCGACCCGCCTGTCGCGCAGCACGAGCGCGGAGGCGAGCAGCCCGGCCACGCCGAGCGCGGTTGCGGTCGGCGGGAACGTGCCCCACGAGGACTCGTCCTCGAGTGTCACCTCCACGCTCGGGACCTGTTCGAGCCGCGCGGCGAGCCAGTCGGCGGCCTCGCGCTCCCCGGGCGAGCAGGGCGTGCGGTCGATCGGCGCGAGCGTCTCCACCACTTCGCGCAGCGCCCCCTCCAGCGTCGACTCCTCGGAATTGGTGCTCACAGGAAGCATTGTCCCTCACCGCGGTAGGTGGGCACTTGATCGACGATGCGATCGCCTTCGAGCAGGTGCAGGCTCGCGAAGCGCTCGCACAGCTCGCCGGCCTTCGCGTGGCGCATGTACACGCGCTCGCCGATCGCGATTCTGTCCGCGGCGTCTCCGAGCAGCGGCGTCTGCACCTCGCCCGCTCCCTCCTGGCGGTCGAGCCGCAGGCCGCTCGGTAGATAGGGCCGCGGCAGGCGCGCGGCGTCCGCGGGGCCCGACGCGAGATAGCCGCCGCCGAGCGCTGTGACCACTCCACGTCCGGGACGACGCACGACGGGCAGCGCGAACATCGCCGCCGGCCTGGGCGTGAACGCGCGATACGAATCGAACAGCGTCGGCCCGTAGAGGCCGGAGCCCGCCGTTACCTCTGTCACGTCCGCCCCTGCGGCGGTGACCTCGAGGCTGCCGGTGCCGCCGCCGTTGACGAGCTCCAGTGGGGGCGCTCCGTGCACGCGGAGCAGGTCCTCGACCGCCGCCACCATCTCTGCCCGGCGCCCGGCTAGCTCGGGCCCGGAGCGCGCCTGCATCGCGCGGATAGCGCGGGCGCGCAAAGGCCTGCCCGCCGGCGAGTCTCCGACGCCCGCGATCTGCGCCTCGTAGGCCATGATCCCCACGAGCCGCAGGCGCTCGCGAGCGAGGATCTCCCCCGCGAACGCGGCGACCTGCGCGGGGGTGTGCAGCGGCGAGCGCTTCGCGCCCACGCGCACCCGTCCGCCGAGGATCCACCAGCCGGCGTCGATGTCGATGCACACGCGCACCGGCGCCGCAGCGGGGACGGCGCGCTCGATCAGCTCGAGTTGCTCCACGTCGTCGACCATCACCGTCACCCGCGCGCCGCAGTCCGCGAGCTTCGCGAGCGCACCGCGATCGGCGGTCGGATAGGCGACGAGCAGATCCTCCGCGCCATGGGCGGCGAGCCACACGGTCTCGGGCAGCGTGAACGCGAGCGTCCCCTGGAAGCCGGCGCGCGAGAGCAAGTGTTCCTGAAGTGACCGGCAGCGCAGCGACTTGCTCGCCAACCGGATCGGCTTGGAGGCTGCGCGGCGTTCGAGGTCCTCGGCGTTGGCCCACAGCGCGTCGAGGTCGACGAGCGCGAAGGGCGCGTCCAGCTCGGCGGTCGCGCGCTCCAGTCGCTCGTACTGCGCCTCAGCCATTCACCGGTCCGAGCACGCGATCGGTCCAAGCGTTGGCGAAGCGCCCGTCCGGGTCCAGGCGCGCACGCACCGCCTGGAAGCGAGCCCAGTCGGGGTAGCGCCCCCGCAGCGTGTCGGCGGTGTGGAAGTGGCGCTTGCCCCAGTGGGGACGGCCGTCGAGCGAGTCCATGATCTCCGCGACGGCCTGGAAGTACGGCCGCCACTCCATCCCCTTGTACATGTGCACCGCCACGAAGCCGCTCTCGCGCCCGGCGGCGGTGCTGAGGAACGCGTCGTCGGGCGCGACCGTCCGCGCCTCGATCGGGAACGGCACCGCGAAGCGACGCCGCTCGATCAGCTCCATCACCCGGCGCACGGCCTCGGCGGTTCGCGCGCGCGGCAGCGCGTACTCCATCTCGGTGAAGCGCACGAGGCGCGGGCTGGCGAAGATCTCCGCGGAGCGGTCCACGCGCGTGGAGCTGCCGGCGAGCCGGGTGGCGAGCCGATTGATCCGCGGGATCCAGCTCGGGATGCGGCGCCCCACGCGGCACAGCAGTTCGAGCACGCCGTTGTTGAGCGCGACGTCGTGCGCGAACGCGCCCGCGCGGCTGCGCGGGCGTGGCGGCTCGTCGGTGCGGTTGTTGGTGCGCGTGAGCGCCGCGTCGGCGTGGGGGAAGACGAGGAACTCGAAGTGGTCGTTGGCGAGCGCGAGCTCCTCGAAGCGATCGAGCGTCTCGTCGAGCGCCATCGGGGCGTCGACGCCGCGCAGCGTGAACGCCGGCACGCAGCGCAGCGTGACCTCCGCGATCGCGCCGAGCGCGCCGAGGCCGACTCGCGCGGCGCGGAAGACCTCGGCGTCTCGCTCCTCGGAGCAGACGAGCGTGGAGCCGTCGGCGAGCACGATTGTGAGCTCGCTCACCTGTGAGGAGAGGTTGCGCAGGCTCGCGCCGGTGCCGTGCGTGGCGGTGGAGATCGCGCCGGCGATCGTCTGGATGTCGATGTCGCCGAGGTTCTCGAGCGCCAGCCCGTGCGCGATCAGCCGCCTGCTGAGCTCGCGGATCGTGATGCCCGCCTGCACACGCACGAGGCCCGCGGAGCGGTCGACGTCGAGCACGTCGGCGAGGCGGTCGAGCGCGAGCATCGTCCCGTCGGTGCAGGCGATGTCGCTGAAGGAGTGGCCCGATCCCGCGACCCGCACCCGCCGGCCCTCAGCCGCCGCCCGGGCGATCGCGCGGGAGATCTCCTCGACCGAGCCGGGGTGCTGGACGGCGGCCGGCGTGCAGCGCTCGTCGCCGGCCCAGTTGCGCCATGGCGCGGCGGGCTCGTGGGTATCGCTAGGCTCGCTCATCAGATGTCCGAGCCCGAGCCTACCGCCAGCCCGGCCGGGCGTAGCGCGCGCGCCCGTTCGCTTCCCACGCCGGGGGCCAGGCGCGCGACGGTGATCGGCGCGGGGTCGTTCGGGACGGCGCTCGCGGTGCTGCTCGCGCGCGGCGGGCTGCGCACGACATTGCAGACGCGCACTGCCGATCAGGCGGAGCTGATCGACCGCGAGCGCGAGAACCGCGCGTACCTGCCCGGGGTGGAGCTACCCTCCCACCTGCGCATCGAGGCGGCCTCGGTGGGGGTGGCACGAGCGGACTACGTGTTTCTGGCCGTGCCCTCGCGCGGGCTGGGCGAGGTGATCGACCGTCTCGGCGCGTCCGGCCTGGGCAGGCGCACCGCTGTGGTGTCCGTCGCAAAGGGCCTCGTCCCGCCGCTGGGGACGCCACCGACGGTGGTGTTGAGCAAACACTTCGGCCCCGATCGGGTTGCGTGCGTGGGCGGTCCGGCGCACGCGCAGGAGATGGTCCACGCGGGCGCCGGGCTGGTGGCCGCGTCGAGCGAGGAGGACCTCGCTCGCTCGCTCGCGCAGGTGTTCACGCGCGCGGGTGTCGTGTGCGAGCAGTCCGACGATCCCGTCGGCGTGGAGCTCGCGGGAGCCGCCAAGAACGCCGCCGCGCTCGCGGCGGGCGCGACCGAGGCGCAGGGGCTGAACGCGGCGGGAGCGGCCGCGGGGCACATCTTCGCGGAGGTGTGGCGCTATGCGGAGACGCTGGGGGCGCGGCCGGAGTCGATGATCGGCCTGGCCGGCGCGGGCGATCTCGTGGCGACGGCGCTCGCTCGCGAGAGCCGCAACCGTCGCGCCGGCGAGCTGCTCGCCGCGGGTGTGCCCGCCGCTGAGATACCGGCGCAGATCGGGCAGGCGGTCGAGGCGCTCGAGTCGGTGCCGCTGCTCGCGCGGGCGCTCGAGGCAGCGGGCGTGGGCGCGCCGGTCACTGGCGCGCTCGGTCGTCTGATCTCGGGCGAGCTCCCGCTGGACGACTGGGTCGCGCTCGTGCGCGCCACCGTCCCCCCACCGGCGCTGTGGCGCAGGCGCCCTCAGCCGGGGTTCTGGCGCCGCGCTTGGCGACGGCTGTCGGGGGAGTAGCCGGTCAGCGGTCCAGGAGATGGATGTTCGTCATGATCATGAGCGGAAACCCCAGTTCGGTGCTGATTGCCGGTACGGTCGATCCATCTCCAGTCTTCGACACACTGATCGGGCTGAGCACAAGTTTGTTCACGCCGCGGGCAACATGCGTCACCATCCGCACGTTTCCACCCAGACCAGGTAGCTGGAGAACACGCTGACTGGAACCCGGGCCGCTGATACGCACCTCCAGCAGTGCGCTGGTATTGAGCGCAGGACCAGGACTGATGTCTGCTTCAAGGGTGACATCACGGCTATCGGGCGACACGATAGTCACGAATGCTTCATTACCGGCGCTCAACCAGATGGTCGATACGCTGGTGGCGAGACCATATCTTTCAGGAGTTCCCACGATCCATGGCGCATACACGTCTGCGAGAATCGGGTGCCCCGCGACCGTCGCGATTGCGGTTGACAACGGCGAGCCAACGCCTACCAGCGATCGCCACGCATCGGGGTGATTCTGGAGACCGCTGGAGCTGACGGCGACCCCCGCCACGCAACCCCACGTGGCGAGCAGTCCTCCGCCGACCCGCAACAAAATCCGGCGTGGGCCTCGAGCGTGTGCTGACAGTGAAAGCCACACCAGGAGTGCACTGAATAGAAACAGTGACATGAAGTCGGCCTCATAGCGCTCGGTGGCGCTGAAGATCGCATACGCCAAGAAGAACAGGATCGCCACGCCAACGCCCACAATCGTCAGCAGGAACGGGGCAAGCGATCCGAGCGAAGACGAGCGATATCGCCAGACCCACGGCAACGCTACGACGAAGATCGCGATCGGTGCTACCGGCACCAAGCCGCCCGTTGCCTCTGCGGCGTAGTGCGCCGGCACCACGAACGGATAGCTGATCTGAGGGTTAATCGTCGCGATGAACGGGAAGAGCACGCTAAGCCGCGGTGGAGCCAGGAGATACGACCACAATCCGATCGGCAGGTAGCTGAGTTCACCCAAGTCTTTGGGAGGCTCGCCTATGACGTACCGCTCTCCGACTTCCAACGGATTGCCATAGCGAGCATAGTTATACGTGCCAAGAAGCACAAAGCAAACACCGATTGGCGCCAGGAGAGCGACGAGCAAGTCTCGACGTGACATGGTCGACTTGAGCCTTACGAAGACGGGCACGAGTATGAGAGCCGTCAGCGCGAGCGGGGGTCTGGAACCAGCGGCCAGGCCAAGACAAAGACTCAAAAGGCCGAGGCGCGTCAGAGACGCCCGCCGATCAGCTATGGCTGAGACAGCGAGCCACACGCCTGCCATCGTGAAGCAATAGCCTCCAACGATCGCCTCGTGATACACCTCAGACACTCGCAGGAGGTCCGGTACCACCGAAGCGCAAGCTAGAGTCAGCGCAGCCAGGATGCACATCCACAGCGGCACGTCGGCAATCTGCCTCAGGCCTACGCGAAGGGCGGCCAGCGCGAATCCCAAGCCGACAATCGCGAAGGGAGCCATTATTACGCTTGCGGACGGCTCGAAGCCGAGTAGATGCAAGGGCACCAGCAGGACCACAACCGGTGCGGGACCCCACGCGAGATATACATGGCCGGCGTATAGAGAATCCTCACCGTAGTTGTTCAAGACGGCGGGTCTCAGTGCCTGGTTGAGAGGTTCCGGGCCGAGCAGGGCGGCCGAAAAGTGTGCGATCCAGAGGCGCAGGTGGATGAATGCGTCGGCAAGTTCGTTGTACTGGCTGACCGATGAGCTGTGCAACGAAAGTGGAGCTCGACAGGCTGTCCTCCAAAGGTAGAATGCCGACATGCATAGGAACACGATCGTGAGCGCCAGGCTGACCGGATCCCGCATTGACGCTCGCGCGCGTGCTGCCGGCTGCATCAGAGCCCATTGGCGCTGGTCTTGTTCATGATGATGCGGATGCTAAGGAAGCGAACAAAGCGACCTGATTGATCAGGCGGCATTTTGTTTGCTAGGCCGGAAAACTCGCCCAAATACACGTTCTATAACGACACCACGGGGCTTGTCGTGTTCCTGACTATTGTTCGGTTGCAGCTGTAACCATTAACGTCGGCGCGTTTGACTAGACCCGCTCGACCCACCCACCCACCCAGCGAGCGAAGTCGGCCTCGGGCATGCGGCCGGCGGCGAGTGCTCGAAACGTCCGGTCGACGTCCTCGGCCGTCGCGCTCAGGCGCAGCCCGTGCTCGTCGAGGTACATGTCCATCAGCACGAGCGCGACGCGCCTGTTGCCGTCGGGGAGCGGGTGGTTGCGCATGATCCGCGAGGCGAGGATCGCGGCGCGCTCGATCGGGTCGGGATACAGATCCCTGCCTTCGAAGCTCACGAACGGGGCGGCCAAGGCGGACTCGGCGAGCGGGATACGCGTGGCTCGTGCGATTCGCTCGGCGTCGATCCCGAGTACCGCTTCCGCGGCAAGCAGGAAGTCTCCGAGTCCCACCATCTGGCATCATCCTAGCATGATGGCTTGGTATCTAGATTGTTCTAATACAGGTTGATAGCTATCTTGATATGTGCCATGATTTGAAGTGCAACCGAGCCGAAGGAGCACCAAGTCATGAAGACAATCAGCCTCCGTCTCGACGATGATCAGGCTCGCGCGATCGACGCGCTGGCGATGGTCGAGGAGACGTCCGTGTCGGAGATCATCCGCGCCGCGATCGACGACCGGATCGCCAGGCGACGCGCCGACAAGGACTTCCAGGCGCGGCTCAAGCGCGCCGTCGAGCGCAACCGCGAGGCGCTCGATCTGCTGGCCAAGTAGGCCCGCGCTCAGGCGGTCGAGGCGCCGCCCATCAACGTCGCGACCACCGCCTCGTACACACCGGACCCGTGCCCCGCCTCGGCCACCCTCACGTTCGGATGGGCACCGCTGGCCTCGCGCATCGACGGGTCGCGCTCGACCGCGTTGGCGACGAGCCAGAACGTCTCGACCTGCGCGGCACAGGCGAGATCCTCGCGCGAGTCGCCCACCGCGAAGGTCTCCTCGCGCGCGTAGCCGCGCGCACGCCGATGGAACTCCACCGCGGTCGCCTTCGCCGCTCCCGCGGGAACGAGGTGGTAGCCGCGCACGTGCGGCAGCGCGGCGAGCGCCTCCGAGCGCCGATGGACGACGCCGTTGTCGACCAGCCGCAGGTTCCCGTGGCCGCGCTCGGCGAGCAGCTCGTCGACTTCGAGCGCGTCGACGAGGCCACGGAACAGATGCGAGACCTCACGCTGCAGGTGCCACGGCTCGTGGTACTCGAGGCGCCCGGCGTAGTGCTCGAGCAGCAGCGCCGGAGCGCCCGCCTGCTCGATCTGATCGGCGATGCTCAGCTCGCCCGGAAGCAGATCGCCGGTGAGCCAGTGCTCCTCGCCCTCCAGCACGACGCACGCGCCAGCCTCGTAGATGAACGAGCTCTGCCCGAGCAGACGCGCGTCCTCGAACACCTGCACACGGCGGCGGCCCGACATCAGCACGACCTCCACGCCCGCGCGCAGGCAAGCCTGCACCGCGCGCACCCCGTCGATCGTGACCTCCCCCTCGCCGTCGTGCATCAGCGACGCGCCGCGCCCGAGCAGCGTGCCGTCGAGGTCCAGGTACAGGCAGCGCATCACGCCACCGACACGCTCGCGAGCGCGGGGCGTTCGACGAGCGCGGGAACGTCGACGTCGCGCAGGCGCCCGTCCTGCTCCGCGCGCCGCGCGATCGTGCCCAGCACGGTCGTGGCCATCCCCGTGAGCGCGGAGAGCGGCTGGTGCGGGTTGCGGTGCTCGTCCAAGTCCACCTGCGCCATCCCGTCGAGCCCGACCCGCCGCCAGACGTCGATCACCATCGCGATCTCGACGCCGTAGCCGGTGGCGAACGGCAGCGCTTCGAGCAGCTCGCGCCGCGCTGCGACCTCTCCGGCGAGCGGCTGGCGCACGCCGGCGAGCTCGGGGTAGAACAGCGCGAGCGCGGGTCGCGCCATCAGGTGATTCACGCGCCCGCCGCCCTCCCCGTCCGAGACACCGCCGCGATCGAGCGGGCGGCGGTAGAACGCCTTGACGAACGACACTTCCGGCTCGCACACGAGCGCCCCGAGGAGGCCGGTGGCGAAGTGCGAGGAGAAATCCTCGGTGTCGGCGTCGAGGAAGCACACGAGCTCGCCGTCGAGCACCGACAGCGCCCGCCACATCGCATCGCCCTTGCCGAGCACCGGGCCGTGCGAGCCCATCAACTCGGCCTCCTGATAAACGCTCGCTCCAGCGCGCGCGGCGATCTCGGCGGTGCCGTCCGCCGATCCCGCGTCAACCACGACGATCTCGTCGATCGCCCCCAGCTCACGCAGCGCGACCAGTTCCCCCACGACGTGCCCGATCGTCGCCGCGCACTCGAGCGCGGGCAGGCACACGGACACGCTTTGGGTGCGCTCGGCGGCGATCCGCTCGGCGGGATAGAGCGAATGGTGGAAGGAGCGGGCTTTGGCCCAGCGCTCGGCGACCTCGGCGGACATCCCCCCTACTATCTCAAGTCCTTGGCCCTCGACCGTAAAACCGAGCCGTGGAGCGCGCTGCTCGATGCAGGGTTGGAGGACGGGCGGCTGGTGCGCGAGGCGCGCGAAGGCCCGACCAAGGCGCGGCTGATAAACGTTCCTGTGGAACTTCACCCGGAGGTGCTGGCAGCGCTCGAGCGGATGGGGATCGAGCGCCTGTACTCCCACCAGGCGGAGGCGATCCACGCTGCGACCGAAGGCCCGACGATCGTGACGACGGGGACGGCGTCGGGGAAGTCGATGTGCTTCAACCTGCCGACGCTTCACATCCTGTGCGAACAGACGCGTGCGCGGGCGCTGTACCTGTATCCGACGAAGGCGCTCGCCCAGGACCAGGCGCGCGCGCTGACCTCGTTCGGCCTGCCGAAGCGGGTGCGCCCGGCGATCTACGACGGCGACACGCCGCGCGAGGCGCGCGCGCAGATCCGCAGGTCGGCGAACGTGGTGCTGACGAACCCCGACATGCTGCACGTGGGCATCCTGCCGAACCACGCGGCGTGGGCGGACCTGTTCGCGAACCTGGCGGTGGTGGTGATCGACGAGGCGCACGTGTACCGCGGCGTGTTCGGCTCGCACGTGGCGAACGTGCTGCGCCGCCTGCGCCGGATCGCGGCGGCTTATGGAACGGAGCCAATCTTCCTGATGACCTCGGCGACGATCGCGAACCCGGTCGAGCTGGCGGAGCGTCTGACGGGCCTGGAGGACGTGCGCCTGATCGACGAGGACGGCTCGCCGGCGCCGCAGCGGCGAATCGCGGTGTGGAACCCGCCTCTGACGGACGACAAGCTCGGCACGCGCCGCTCGGCGCTGGGCGAGGCGGCGGAGCTGTTGGCGCGGCTGGTGCGCGACGGCGCGCGGACGATCTGCTTCATGAAGTCGCGCAAGGGCGTGGAGGTGCTGGCGCGCCTGGTCAAACAGGACCTGCAGGACACCGACCCGGAGCACCCTGACGGGCACAGGCTGGCCGAGCTGGTGGTCCCCTACCGCGCGGGCTACACCGCCCAGCAGCGTCGCGAGCTGGAGGCGCGGTTGACGAAGGGCGAGCTGCACGCGGTGATCACGACCGACGCGCTGGAGCTGGGGATCGACATCGGCGAGCTCGACGCGGCGGTGGTGGTGACGTTCCCCGGCACGGTCGCGTCGCTGCGCCAGATGTGGGGGCGTGCGGGACGCCGCGGGCGGGGCCTGGCGATGTACGTGGCGGGCGAGGACGCGCTCGACCAGTTCTTCTGCCGCCACCCCGAAGACTTCCTCGACCGGCCGGTGGAGGCGGCGATCCTCGACCACGAGAGCGCGCCGATCTTCCGCTCGCACCTGCTGTGCGCGGCGCACGAGGGTCCGCTGAGCGGCGGGGACGCGGAGTTCCTGGGGCCGCGCTGGGAGACTCACGCGGAGCACCTGGAGAGCGCGGGCGCGCTCAGGCGCCGTGGGACGGTGGCGCCGACGACGTACGTGCTGCGCCAGCCGGGCGGCTACCCGGCGGGCGAGGTGTCGCTGCGCTCGGCTTCGCCTGAGAGCTTCGCGATCGTGGACGTCTCCTCGGGCGAGCTGCTCGGCTCCACGGAGGCGGCGCGCGCCCACTCGACGGTGCACGAGGGCGCGATCTACATGCACCAGGGGCGCTCGTACGAGGTCCGCGAGCTCGACCTCGAGCGCCGCCGCGCGCTGGTGTCGCCGTTCGACGGCGACTGGTACACGCAGCCGAAGAGCGACACCGACACGGAGATCGTGAAACTGCTCGATCGCCGCGAAACGCTTGGGGTAACGCTGTCGTTTGGCGAGGTGTCGGTGACCGACACGGTGCTCGCCTACCAGCGCAGGCGACTCATCGACCACGCGCAGGTGGACATCGTGGCGCTCGACCTGCCGTCGACGAGCTTCTCGACGCAGGCGCTGTGGTTCGAGCTCGACGCGACGGAGCTGGCGGAGGAGCTGTCGATGGAGGCGCTGCTGGGCTCGCTGCACGCGACGGAGCATGCGCAGATCGCGGTGCTGCCGCTGATCGCGATGTGCGACCGCTGGGACATCGGCGGCCTGTCGACGAACTTCCACCCGCAGACCGGGGTTCCGACGATTTTTATATATGACGGCCACCCGGGTGGGATCGGAATCACGCGCACGGCGTTCGCTCGTTTCGAGGAGCTGTGCGGCGACGCGCACCGCCTGATCGCGGAGTGCCCGTGCTCCAAAGGCTGCCCGTCGTGCGTACAGTCGCCCAAGTGCGGCAACCTCAACGAACCCCTGCACAAGGCCGGCGCGCGCGTGCTGCTCGAGCGGCTGCTCGCCGCGGCGGCCGAGCCCGCTGTGGTCGCGCCGCTCTGATCGCGCGCGGAAGTTGTTGAGGGAGAACATGCTTCAGCGAAAGACAGCGTTAGCTATCGCGATCGCCTGCCTGATGCTCGCGGCGACCGCCGCCGCGGCGTACGCGCCGCCGAGCCAGCTGCTGCTGTTCGAAGGCCCAGGCGGGCGCACCGCGCTCACTCGTTGGACGCTGCGCACCGACCCGAAGGACCACGGCGCGGCGCTCGGCTGGCAGCGCGGCCGCTTCTCGGGCGCCGCCGTGACCGTTCCGAACGTGGTCGACGCCACCCACTACACCGGCCCCAGGGGAACGGTCAACTACGAAGGCTCGGTGGCGTGGTACCGCACGACGTTCAAGGCCGCGCAGGCGGGCACCTACGCGCTGAGCTTCCAGTCGGCGAACTTCCAGGCGAGCGTGTTCGTGGACGGGCGCAAACTCGGCTCGCACCGGGGCTCCTACGTGCCGTTCGAAGAGCGCGCGAGCCTTGCCGCGGGCACGCACGCGGTGGTCGTGCGGATCGACTGGCGCAACCCCGCGGCGCAGTCGCGCGCGGGCTTTCACCGCACGTGGTTCAACTGGGGCGGCCTCGACGGCGAGGTCGAAGTGCGCCCGATCGGCGCGAGCGAGCTGTCGAGCCCCACGCTCCAGACGACCCTGCAGGCCGGCGACGCGCGCGTGAAGGTGAGCGTGTTGGTGCACAACTACGGGCCCGAACGGACGATCGTCCCCACGGGCTCGCTCGTCCACGAAGCCCAGACGATCCCCCTCGCGTTCCACGCGGTGACGCTCGCCCAGGGCCAGTCGGCGACCGCGACGGCAACCGCGGACGTGACTCAGCCCGCCCTGTGGTCGCCGACGCATCCCAACCTCTACCAGCTGACCCTGGCGGCCGGCGCGGAGTCCAGCTACAGCGCACGGATCGGCCTGCGCCAGCTGACCTGGCACGGCGGCCATATCTATCTAAATGGAGAACAGCTGAAGCTCCACGGCGCGTCGATCCAGGAGGACGCGCGCGGACACGGCGACGCGCTCACCGCGAGCGACGAGGACGAGATCGTGGCGGAGCTGAAGGCGATCCACGCGAACGCGGCACGCGCGCAGCACCCGCTCGACCCCGCTCTGCTGGAACGGCTCGACGCGGCGGGGATCCTCGTGTGGCAGGGGGTCGGGCCGGTGGAAGGCGCCGGCAACTGGCTCCCGAGCACGCCGCAACTGAACGCGGAAGCCGAGCAGCAGGCGCGCACCGCGGCGACCGCCGCCGAGCTGCACCCGTCGATCTTCGCGTGGAACCTCGTCAACGAGGTCGCCGACAACGGGCACTCGAGCGAGGAGATCCGATACGTGCGCGACCTGTGCGGCTGGCTGCACGCGCACGACCCGACGCGGATGGTCGCGGTGGACGTGTGGGGCACTCACCCGCCCGTGCACGCGGGCGCGCTGTACTCGGAAGCGGACGCGGTCGCCGAGACGGACTACTCCGGCTGGTATGACTCGCCGCACGCGACGACCGCCCAGCTGCGGGCGCAGATGCGCGCGCGACTCGCGGCGATGGAGCGCACGTTCGCGGGCAAGGTGCTCGTGATCAGCGAGTTCGGCGCCGAATCGAACGCGCTCAACCCGCCGGGGAGCGCCGGGAGCTACGCGTTCCAGTCGCGGCTGCTCGCGGCGCACATCGCCGTGTACGCCGCCGACCCGAAGCTCAGCGCGATGCTCGTGTGGCTGCTGCGCGACTACCCGCTCACGCCGACCTTCAACGGCGGCTCGATCCACCGCGTGCTGCCGCGCCTGAAGCTGATCGAAGGGATCAACCAGAAGGGGCTGTTCACCTACGCCGGGCGGGCCAAGCCGGCCGCGAGGACCGTCGGGCGCCTGTTCGACGCGCTCTAGCTAATGGCCCGATAAATGCCGGGAACTAAAACGGCTACGCCGGGTTCCGGTGCGGCCGAGTCAACCAGGTTCATTTACCTCATGGCCTTCAGCCACAAGTGCCAAGATGCTGAGCTAGCATCATCGATCGACCTCGGACGCTAGGCTACATGCCATGGTTCGAGTTTGACGCATGCGGAGTGAATCCTGCTCGACGGTCTCGGGTGCGAGCTGCTAATATCATTTCACTAGCCTGATCCATGTAGAGCCTACCGAGAGGAAGTAATCTATGACAGGCCCCCTCGATGGTTTCAGCCTGCGGGGTAAGAGACTGGCCCAGCTTGCGGGCCTAGTCTGCCTCGCAGCCACCGCGACGCTCATTTATTTCATTGACACTGGCAGTGGCAAAGCAACCGCAGCAACGACGCCGTCGATTTCAGAGCTTTATCCGGCGCTCAACAGCACCGGACCGACTGGCCTGACTCCAAGTGCGGCATTCGCCGCTGCCGCCACGATTGGCGCCGACGGACCAACCTGGCGACTCGAACCGGGCTCCGACGGCCCGAACTTCCCAATACCATCCACGATTCGGCGGCTGCCCACGACGGCACCGGCCGTCGCGAGCTGGATCTCTCAGTCCGGTGAAGGCGGGATATGTGTCACAATCTCTCCTAACCGCAGCGCTGACGGTCGCTACCCGAAAGGCTCGACATGCACTGAGCCAGCTGCCAATTCTCAAGGTACGTTTGAGACTTATTACTATCCAACGGGGGGAAACGTGGCGATGGCCGGTATCGAGCCAACCGGCGTGTCATCAGTACAGGTCGCCTTTTCGGACGGGACCACTAGAGCGGTTCCCGTCGTAGAGAACGGATGGGCTCTAGAGTCAGCGAGCGTGCCGGTAAGCCTTACCCCATTGCCCGGTGGCTCTACCATCACAATCCAAGGAGGATGAGAGGATGGCCATCTCTCCACGTGCAGCAAGGCGCTTCCTATGCACTGTGGCAGTTATTACAACTTCCATGTCGACAGTTGGAGTCGGCCAGGCGAGCGCATCCGAATGGGTCCAGTGGGCCACCAACCACGGAATCAAAAGCGGCGAAAGCGTGTTCGGTCCGAAAGTGGAATTGATCTGGAACCTAACCGAACCAGCAGGTGTAGGAATCATTTGCCCTGGCATACGCAACGAAGGCCTTATCTGCCCGCCGGAAGCACGTGCGCAGATTTTTGAAGCCTTTAAAACCATCAACTCGGAACCCTACGCGCACGACCACTCGACGTTCACATCGGGCTTTAGCGCCAAATACAAACGGACGGAATGACCAGGACGTAACGAGCACCGCGCCCGCTTCCGTCGCCTATGGGCGGCGGAAGCGTCTTTGCATGGCGTGTGGGATCACCAGCACATCAGACATGGCCCGCCGAGGCGAGCTGCAGCGCATGGCTGAGTGATACCTCGGTCTGAGGCCCGAAAAGCCGCCCGATGATGCGGCTCTGGCTATCAAGGATGATCGTCGTCGGCAGACCCGGTACGGCGTACGCACCAGCGACCCTTTCGCTGGGATCACGAAGAGCCGAAAAATCCCACTTGTACCGGGCGACAAACTTCTCGCCGTCCGCAGCGTCGTCCCCGACATCGATGCCGACGAGCCGACCGTGGGCTCTTCGAGTGTGTGCGAAAGCGGCGAGCGCAGCAGCCTCTTCCTGGCAGGGATGACACCAGCTAGCCCAGAAGTTCACAAGCACAGGGCCACCCCTCAGCGATGCGATGGATACGACCGGGGGCACTAGTGCGTAACGCGGCAGAGGTGGCGCCAGACGCGAAGCGTATCGGACCGGCTGGCTGGTCAACAGGACGAAGGCCGCGACCGGGGCGCATACTGCGAGCGCAAGGACAAGTCTCCGATACATCCGTGCGAGATTGTCCCAGAAAGGGGAGCACGACCGTCATGGAGAGCAGGACAAGTGCTACGCGCGGTGCCGAAGGCAGTTGGGTCGCCTCTGTCCGCCAAGGTGATTGGTAGCGAGGCTCAGCGTCGACGTCCTACGCCTGGTTCCCTCGCGCGATCTTGCGCAGGTCGATCGTTTCGTCGTACAGCTTCGCGTCGACGCCCTCCTCGAGCGCGATCTCGCGCAGCGGGCGCCCTGTGGCGGTCGCCTTTTTGACGATCACGGTCGCCTTGTCGTAGCCGATCGCGCCGTTGAGGGCAGTGGCCACCGCGAGCGTGGCCCCGGCGGACGCCGCCGCGCCGGCCTTGTTGACCTGGATCCCGTCGACACACTTCTCCGCGAACACGCGCGCGGTGGAGGACAGCAGCCCGAGCGACTGGAGCAGGTTGCGGGCGATCAGCGGGATGCGCACGTTCAGCTCGAACTGGCCCTGCAGCCCGCCGACGGTGATCGCTGTGTCGTTGCCGATCACCTGCGCGGAGACCTGCAGCACGACCTCGGGGATCACCGGGTTGACCTTGCCGGGCATGATCGAGGAGCCCTTCTGCAGCTCGGGCAGGAACAGCTCGCCGATGCCCGCGCGCGGGCCCGAGCCCATCAGCGCGAGGTCGCCCGCGATCTTGGTGAGCGACACGGCGATCACCTTCAGCGCCCCGGAGAGCTCCACGAGCGCGTCGCGGTTGGCCTGCGCCTCGAACGGGTCGAGCGGAGCGGCGATCTGCTTGAGGCCCGATTCCCTCTTCAGGCGCGCGCGCACCTTCTCCGCGAACTTCGGGTGGGTGTTCAGGCCGGTGCCGGTGGCGGTGCCGCCGAGCGGGATCTGCCCGACGTGGACGAGTGCCGCCTGCACGCGCTCTTGACCCAGCGCCATCTGCGCGGCGTAGCCCGCGAACTCCTGCCCGACGGTGACGGGAACGGCGTCCATCAGGTGGGTGCGGCCGGACTTCACCACGTTGTGGAAGCTCTTCGCCTTTTTCGCGAACGAGCGCTCGAGCAGTTTGAGCGCCGGCAGCAGCTCGTTCTGGGCGACGTCGAGCGCCGCGAGGTGCACCGCGGAGGGGAACACGTCGTTGGAGGACTGGCCCATGTTGACGTGGTCATTCGGATGGACGCCCTCCCCTGCGAGCTTGCCGATCACCTCGTTGGCGTTCATGTTCGTCGAGGTGCCCGAGCCGGTCTGGAACACGTCGATCGGGAACTGGCTGTCGTGCTTGCCCGCCGCGATCTCGCCGGCCGCCTTGTGGATGCGTGTGGCGCTGCGCTTGGAGAGCAGGCCGAGCTCGCCGTTGACGACCGCCGCGGCGCCCTTGATGCGCGCGAGCCAGTGGACCACGGATACGGGCACGGTCTCACCGGAGATCGGGAAGTTCTCGACGGCCTTGGTTGTCTCTGCGCCCCACAGCTGCTGCTCGGATGGCATTTGGTCTCCTCGTGACACGGAAATTTGGCGCCTCGAACCCTACCCGCAGAACGCGGCCAGCTCCCGTGCGAGCCCCACCGGGTCGTCGTAGGCCATCAGGAACCCCGTGCTCTCGAGCACGCGCAGCTGGCCCCGCGGCAGCAGCGCGAGCGCCTCTTCGGCCGCCGCGAGCGGGTGCAATCGGTCGCGGTCCGCCCACAGCAGGAGCACGGGCATCTCCAGCCGCGGGTAGAGCTCGAGCAGGTGCGTCTGCGGTCCCCGCGGCCACCCGCGCGCGCACTTCGCCCACGAGCGCGCGAGGCTGGAGTTGCCGGGAACGTCCGCGAAGGCGTGGCGGAAGAGGTCCGCGGCGGCGGGGTTGGCGCGGGCGGAGAGGCGCAGGCCGCGCTCGGGGGTGAACACCGCGCGCGTGCCGTGGGAGAGCAGGCGGTCGAGCCCGGGGACGGCGGCCGCCCTCGCGGTCAGCTGCCAGGCGGTGCGCGCGGCGCTTCCCGCCGGTGCGGCGTGCAGGCGGTTGGGCATCAGCACCAGGCGCCCGGGCCGAACTCGACCGGACAGGACGGCCTGCAGGGCGATCTCGGCGCCGGCCGCGTGGCCGGCGATCAGAGGTCGCGGCCCGAGCACCTCCGCCGCGAAGCCGCCGAGCACGTCGGCGAACCAGTCGAGCGTGTAGGGGTGGCGCGGCCGATCCTCGGAGTCGCCGTGCAGCGGCAGGTCGGGGAGCACCACGCGGAAGCGGTCGGTGAGCTGCTCGACAGCCGGCTCCCACTCCTTGTGCGACAGCAGGCCGGAGTGCAGCAGCGCGAGGGGCGGGCCCGCTCCGAGCTCGCGGTAGGCCACGCGCGCGCCGTCCGGATGGTGGTAGAGGCGAAGCCTCATGGACGCAAGCCAAGGAGAGCCACAACAGCATCGTAGGTCGCGAGACCTCGGACGACGACGCGGTCAGAGACAACGTGGACCGGCTGGAGACCCCATACGAGCGACCGAGCGACGCAGACGTCCAATCTCAGCGCGGCCTGCAGATACGCTCACGCGCGTGTCCTTGTACAAAAGAGCGATCTGGGGGGTGGCGCTGCGTACACAGAAGACCCACCTGTTGGGGGCGATCGACGCGGAGGCGCGCCAAGCGCTGCGCGAAGACCTCGCGATGGAGGTGGCCCTCGCGAGCTTGCTTAGAAGCGACAGCACATACGTCGACGTGGGAGCCAACAAAGGGCAGGGCCTGCGCGACGCGGTGCGGATCGCGCCACGCGGGCGCCACCTGGCATTCGAGCCGATCCCGGGCCTGGCCACCGAGATCGCCCGCGAGTTCCCGGCCGTGGACTGTCGAGCGCTCGCGATCGGCGCGAGGAAAGAGGTGACGAAGTTCTGTCACTTCACCAAGCTCGACGGCTGGAGCGGCCTGCGCAGACATCCGAGTCTCAGCGACGCTCAGGGCGGCCCGGTTTACATCGACGTGCAGGTCTCAACGCTGGATGACGAGATCGGCGAGCTGACCCCGAGCGTCGTCAAGATCGACGTCGAGGGAGCTGAGCGCGCGGTGCTGGAGGGTGGGCGCGGCGTGCTCGCCAGGGTGCAACCGGTCGTTATCTTCGAGCACGTCGCGGAGGCTTCCGCCATGTACGGAGATCCACCGGAGGCCCCGTGGGACGTGCTCACGGAGCTCGGCTATCGCATCTTCTCGCTCACGGGCGAAGGGCCGTTCGCACGCTCCGCTTTCGCGGACTCGTCGAAGATCGTCAACTGGCTCGCGACACCGATGCGGTGAGTCCTCCGTCTCAGAGAGGCAGTTTGCGACGCAGGCCGGGAATCAGGACCAGGATCTCGCGCGGCACCGCGCCGAGCGCCAGCAGCGCCGCGCAGTAGACGGCAACGGCCAGTGCCGGCCTCGCGACGTCGGGGATGCCCGGGACCAATAGGAGAGGCACGCCGAGCAGCGCCGAGAAGACGAAGCGGGCCATCCCGGCGAGCGACGTCTGCGGCCGGGCGCCCGCGCGAACTAGCGCGAGGGCGAGCAGCCCCGTGTAGAGCAGCTCCACGAAGGTCGTCGCGCCGGCCGCGCCGAGCGCACCGTAGCGCGAGGCGAACACGCCGGTGAGCAGGCCGCTCAACAGGAGAACCCCCAGGTTGATCACGAGCACCTCGCGATAGCGCTCGAGGCTCAAAAGCCCGTAGCCGAACACCGCTCCCACGAACGTCGCGACCAGCGCGACTCCCTGGATGCTCAGGACGATGGCGGCTGGCGCGAACTTCGGCCCCGCGACGACCTGGATGATGAAGTGCGAGCCCGTGACGAGAGCGAGCCCCGCCGCCAGGCCCGTCAGCAGGCACACCTCGAACGTGCGGCCGAGCGCGTAGTCCAGGCGTTTGCGGTCGTCGCGCGCCGCCCTCGCGAAGATGGGGAGCGTCGACCCGACGATCAGGTGCGGGATCACGAACAGGGCTTCGACGATTCGGAAGGAGGCTCCGTAGTAGCCGGTCTGCTGGCCGGTGGACACGTACGACATGACCAGGATCGCGAGCCGGAAGTAGACGATGCCGACGGCGGTCGCCAGCGAATATGGCAGCGTGCGACGTATGAGTGGCCCCAACACGGCGCGGTCGAACGCGGGCAGCAGCGGCATCGATCGGCGTATCAGGACCGCCGCGAGCGCCGTCGCCACGATCCCGGCCGGGATCGTCGCCGCCCAGAACGGCAGCAGCGGCGCGCCGATGAGCACGAGCATCACCACCACGACCGCCGCGCCGATCTGTCGCAGGGTTTCGACCGCGGTCACCCAGTCCAAGCGCAACCGGGCCATCAGCGGCAGCAGATAGGTCGTCTGCGTGGTGAGCGATGCGAACCCGATGCTCGCGAACACCACACCCTCCACCATCGTCGTGGAGTACCCGCTGAGGAGCGCGAACGCGAGCGCGAAGATCATCCCGCCGGCGATGAACAGCAGACGCGCCCCCGCGAGGTTTCGGAAGAAGCTCCGGGCGCGCGCTGGTGGAAGCGTGCTCAGCTCGCGCACCCCGATCGTCGCCAGGCCGCCGTCGGTGATGCTGCTGCTGATCGTCACGAGCGACAGCACGGTGACGTACTCGCCGGTGGCCACCACACCCAAATGTCGGAGCATCAGCGCGGAGGAGACGACGCTCGCCGCGATGCAGATCGCGTAGCCGCTGATGCGCATGGCGCCACCGCGGATCGCCGCCACCCCCGCATCCGGCGTGTCGAGCACGTCGGACGGCGTCTCGCCCCAGACGTCCACCGGCTGTGCGACCGGACGCGATGGATCGCTCACACGCTGGGTGCGAGCGACTTCATTTGGCGAGCAACGCGCCGAAGGGGCTTGTGGTCGAGCGTCACGAAGATGCGCCCCCGCACTGGATCGCACGTCCTGGGGACATGCATCGGCGGCCTCGAACGCGCCGCGCGGAAGTCGCTCAGCAGCGTCTGGGCGACCCGATCCCAGGTGCGCCTCTCGGCGTAGGGATCGTCGAGCACCTCGCGCATCGCCAGCTCGAGCTCCTCAGGAGTGTGAAGCTTGCGCAGCGTCGAGGTGCGCTCGGGGAGATCGCTGAACCACTCCGTGTCGTTGACGAACACCGGTCTGCGGGTGCCGATGGCCAGCGGCGCGCCGGCGCTTCCGCCAGACCGCGGGTCTTCGTCGTACCACAGCACGATCGCGTCGGAGTCCCTCAGCCAGGCGAAGAGCTCCTCGCTCTCGAGCCAGCGATCCTCGCCGAAGCTGTGCTGGAAGTCCCAGTCGTTGCGATCGCAGATCTCCCCGATCACGTCCAGCCGTGACTTGCCCAGTCCGAACGTCTTGACGACCGGCCTGCGCAGGTCGATTCCCTGAGGGATGAAACGCCGCGGCCCGACGCCCACATCCTCACGGTGGGCGTAGAGAAGATCGGGCAGGTCGTACGGGAAGGAGCGCACGCCGCCCTTGTCGTGGTAGGTGAGCGCCGTCACCCCCGGGAAGCGCCGCAACAGCTCGATCAGACGACCGCGGTCGTAGAACAGGTTGCTGTACTGGACGTGGAGAACGTCGAGGTCGAGATCGAGGATCGTCTCGACGTCGAGATCGAAGCTGTGTTCGGGATGCCAGATCTGCACGTCGAAGGCGGGCTCGACCCAATCCTCCGGCGGCGCCAGGGCGCGCTCTCCGAAATTGCGCGAGCTCAGCACAGTCACCTCCACTTCGCCCTGCCTGCGCATGGCGTCCACGAGGTGCCGCGTGTACTCCGCGATCCCGCAGCGAGTGTTCCATGTGCTGAGGATTCCGACGCGAATCGGCATTGACTCGGTCAGATCGCGGTCAGGAGTTGGTGTGTGAGACGAGCCCACCCTCATGCGCGCGCGATTCGATCTGCACATCCGGCATCGCCGAGACGAGGTGAACCTCGGGCATCGGCACTATGAACTGACCTCCGCGCTCGAGGAACTCGCGCTCGCGATCGAGGAACTCGTCGAGGAAGTGCCACGGCAGCGCGAGGTAGTAGTCGGGACGCATCTCCCGGGATTGCTCCTCGCTGATGATCGGGATCTTCGTGCCGATCGTCTCCGAGCCGTGCTTGTCGGGGTTGCGGTCGGCCGCGTAGGGAACGAGCGTGCTGTCGATGCCCGCGTATTGGAGGATCGTGTTGCCCTTCGTCGATGCGCCGTACACGTGGATCGTCTTGCCTTCCTCGACGAGCGTGCGACACATCGACGCCAGGCTGTCGCGGACCGCTTCGGTCGCCGACGCGAAGCGCTCGTAAGGTTCGGGCGCGTCGAGCGCCATCTCGAACTCGCGAACGCGCAGCTGCTGGAGTTTCTCCGCGTGTTCGCCCGCGGGCGCGAAGCGATTGGCGCGGCGTATGAAGAGGCGTATCGAGCCCCCGTTGATGTCGTTTAGCTCGGCGCGTACGACCCGCAGGCCGGCGTCGCCCAGCAGCCGCTCGATCACCGCGAGCGAGTAGTACTCCAGATGCTCGTGCACGATCGCGTCGAACTGGTTCATGTCGAGCATCGCGGGCAGGTAGTGCAGCTCCATCACCCACACACCGTCGTCCGCGAGCGCCCGCGAGACGGCTTCGACGAACGCGCACGGATACTCGAGGTCATAGAACATCGCGATGCTGGTGATGATCCGGGCCTTGCGGTCGACGTGCCGCTCGCGCAGGTGCTCATACGCGTAGAAGTCGCGCACCACCTCATAGCCCTTCTCGACCGCGTAGCGACCGACGTCGGAGGGATCGAAGCCCAGGTACTTCAGATCAGAGGCCTTGTACCCGTCGAGCAGCGTGCCGTCGTTGCAGCCGATGTCGATTACCAAATCACCAGGGCCCAGGTTCACCATCTCCTCCGCCTGAGCCGCGATCTCGTGCAGGTTTCGCGTCATCGTGCGGTTGACGCCGCTGCGATACCAGTAAGAGCGATAGAGAATGGCCCCAGGCACGGTGTGACGCAGTTGCACCAGGCCGCAGCCGTTCTCGTTGCGCGCCGTGTCGCATCTCACCAGGTCGAGCGGTATGCGTCGCGAGACCGGCTGTTCGCCGCCGGGCTCCGCGAACGCGCCCGCGATGTACTGCTCACCCAGCGATAGCACCGGCACCAGATGCGGCGAGCCGCAGATCCGACACGTGGTGCGCGTCGTCAAGCTTGTACGTGGAGACTGCACGGCCCGCAAGCTACCAGCGGTCGTCGCACTTGCAGCGCGGCTGTCGAGACCGACTCGTGCTCACCGCCCGGTCCAGTCCGACGCCGAATCGGGAAACCCGATCAACACCAGCGTTTACAGGGAACAGAGCCGTGCCGTCGAGAGCCCTGTCACTCATTCACGCAACCGGCCTCTTTCACAACTTCGTTTCTGACTAGTGGCGAACACGGACCGCAGCGACTACATTGCCCCCATGCCGATGTCGATCGACGTGGTGATGCTCGCCTACAACCGCTTTGAGCTCACCGAGAGCTGCCTGCGTCACCTGCGTGCCCAGACGATCCCGCACCACGTGATCGTGGTGGACAACGGCTCGACCGACGACACGCGGGCGCGGTTGTACGCCGAGTGGCCGGCGGTGCAGGTCGTGGAGATCGACGAGAATCTCGGCTTCCCCGTTGCGTGCAACCTGGGCGTCGCCGCGGGCTCGGGCGAAGCCGTATTGCTGCTCAACAACGACGTCGACTGTCGTCCCGACTTCCTTGAGCGAATGGTCCGCCACCTCGAAGGGGACCCGGGCGTGGGCTCGGTCGGCTCGCTGATGCTCAAACCGGGCGAGGAGCTGATCGACGGCATGGGCTTTGCCGCAGACCCGATCCTCGCCGGCTTCCCACGCCTGCAGGGGCTCCCGGCCTCGCGTGCGCATGACTCCAAGCCCGTGTTCCTCGGCGCCGGAGGCTCCGCCGGGCTCTACCGGCGCGCGGCGTGGGAGGAGCTGGGTGGCCTGGACGAGACGATCGTCGCCTACATGGAGGACTTCGACCTCGCGGTCAGACTGCGTGTCGCGGGCTGGCGCTCGGTGGCCGAACCGGATGCCGTGGGAATCCACATCGGCTCCGCGACGCACGGATATCGCTCACCGTGGCAACGTCGTCAGGCGGGCTACGGGCGCGGGTACATGCTGCGCCGCTACGGCCTCCTGCACGGCTCCACGACTCTGAGGACGCTGGTCACCGAGGCGATCGTGGTGTGCGGCGACCTGTGGATCTCCCGCGATCTGCTCGCGCTGCGAGGACGGCTCGCGGGCTGGCGCGCGGGAGGGTCGAGCCCACGGCTGCCGCTGCCACCGGCGGAGTCGCTCGACCACTCGATCGACCTGCGCCACTCGCTCGCGATGCGCCGTGGCGTCTACGCGCGGCGCGCGGCCTGAGCGTCGTCGCGGGCGCTTTCGCGCAGGAACTCCGCCGTCTCCTCAAGGGCGTCGGGCGTGCCGATCTCGTAGAAGCGCTCGTCGACCGGGTAGCCGCACAGCTGTCCGCGCCGGGCGAGCTCGCGGTAGAGCGCCGAGAGGTCGGACTCGGACTCCGGCACGGCCTCCAGCGCCCGCGCCGTGAGCCCGCCCAGGCCGTAGTCGATCCACCGCATGTCGGCCGTGGGGGCTTGCTTGTCGTGCGCGAGGACGCGCCCGCGCTCGTAGCGGACGTTCGAGGCGTCCCATCTCCCATCGTTGCGCAGCACGACCATCAGCGCCGCGAGCCCGCTGTCGCGCCACGCCCTGTCCGCGGCCTCGTAGTCGACGCGTAGATACGTGTCCCCGTAGAGGACGAGGAAGCGCTCGCCCAGCAGCGCGAGCGCACGCCGGATCGCGCCGAGCGTGCCGTCCAGGGCCGGGCTGTCGTAGCTGTAGGCGATCTCGATCCCGAAGCGCTCCATGCCGATGCGCGACTCGATCATCTCGCCCCGGTATCCGACGCAGATCACGACCTCGCGCACGCGGTGCGTCGCGAGCAGCCGCAGCTGGTGGATCAGGAACGGCTCTCCGGCGACCTCGACGAGCGGCTTCGGCACGCCGCGGGCGCGCTCTCCGAGGCGCGTTCCGCGTCCGCCCGCGAGGATGCACACCGGAGGCGGCTCCGCGCGGGCACTCACACCTCCCCCCAGTCCAGTCCCCGATCTCCGGGCACGATCCGGCGCAGGGTGTAGACGTCCGATTCGAGCTCCGCGACGTGCGCCGGGAGATCCGCCCATGGATCCCAGACCGCGCTGAGCAGCTTGCCGGTGATGCCGTCGCTCGCGGCCGAGCCGAGGAACACCGCCAGCTCGGCCCCCTTGCTCAGCGGGACTCCGCCGCTGCGTTGCTGCTCGAGCGCGCGCCGGTAGAAGTCCTCCCCCACCCGCTCGGCGCCGGCGTTGAGAACCTCGTCGAGCATCCGCGTGTTGAGCGCCCCGGGCGCGATCGCGTTGACGTCGACGCGGCTCTCGCGCAGCTCTTCCGCGAGCGTCTCCGCGAAGCGCACGACCGCCGCCTTGGAGGCAGCGTAGGCGCTGAGACCCGGGAGCGGGCCGGTCGCTCCTCCCCCTGAGAGCTGGACGATCTTGCCGTAGCCACGCTCGCGGAAGTGCGGGACGAGCGCCCGCGCGGGCAGCACCGAGCCGAGCAGGTTGATCTCCACCGCCCGCGTCCACTCGAGCCAGTCCACGTCCTCGATCGCGCCCTTCGGCCCGTACACGCCGGCGTTCGACACGAGGATCGTGACCTCCCCCAGCCGGTCCAGCGCAAGTGCCACAAGCCGCTCGACGTCGTCCGCGCGCGAAACGTCCGCCGGCTCGCCGAGCACCGTCTGGCCCGGGGCCGCCCGCTCGCTCAACTCGCCGAGCGCGCCCTCCAGCGCGATCCGGTCGCGCCCACAGATGACGATGCCGGCCGCGCCCGCGTCGAGATACGCGCGCGCGATCTCCAACCCGAGTCCGTGGCTTGCCCCCGTGATCAGCGCGGTGCGCCCGGCGAGGACCTCGCTCATCTGCGAGCCTCTTGCGCGGCCGTGGTGGCGGTTCCCCTGCTCACGGGGAGCTCCGACGGCGAGCCGACGCGCACGTAGCGCAGGCCCGGGTGGTGGCCGAGCGTGGCGCTGAGCGCTCCCGCCGGGTCGATCACACTCGCATACGCCATGGCCTCGAGCACCTCCTCAGCGGGCACCTCGAGGTAGTCGGGCCAGGGCGTGCACACGACGAGGATCTCCGCGTCGCGGGCGGCCTCCAACGGGGAGTCGCACAGCTCGATCCTGGTCGCGAGGTCCGAGGGCAGCGCACTGACGGCCGGGTCGTGGGCGCGCACGTTGGCGCCCTCGGTGAGCAGCCATCGGCACAGCTCGATCGCGCTCGACCGACGCAGGGTGTCGGTGCCCGGCTTGTAGGTGAGCCCCCAGATCGCCACGCGGCGGTCGCGCAGGACGTCATGTCCGTCCTCGAGATCCTCGCCGAGCAGCTCGGTCAGCTTGCGCCGGGTCCAGTGCTTGTGCGCGGCGTTGCCGTCCGCGACTCCGGCGAACACGTGTGCGGGCAGCCCCTCGCGCTTGGCCAGGCCGCGCAGGAAGCCGATGTCGCGCGCGAGCGTTCCGCCGGCGAACGCGTCGCCCGGACCTAGGTACGCGCGCGGGCCGATCCGCCGCTCGCTCTTGAGGCCGCGCGAGACCTCCTGCGCGTCGGCTCCGACCGACTCGCAGATCGACGCGATCTCGTTGATGAACGCGACCGACGTGGCGAGGAACCCGTTGAGCGCGTGCTTGGTCATCTCCGCGGACTCCACCCGCATCCACTGCACCTCCGAGCAAAACGGCGCGAGCAGCTCGGCGAGCTCGTCGCGGTCGGCCTCGGTGCGCACCCCCGCGACGATCCGGTCGGGCTCGCGGAACGACTCGAGTGCGCTGCCGAGCCTGAGGTTCTCGGGCACGCACGCGAAGCGCAGCGCACCGGCCGGGCCGCGCGCGGCGGCACAGCGCTCGTGCAGGCGCGCGCTGCTGCCGACGGGCAGCTGCGAGGAGACGACCACGAGCGTGTCCTCGCGCAGGTGCGCGAGCAGCTCGACCGCCTGGTCGAGCACCCATTCGACGTCCGCGACGTCGTCGTCGGCGACGGGTGTGTCGAATGTCAGCCACGCGCAGCGCGCCCGCGCGAGCTCCCTCGGGTCGCTGGTGAACTCCATGCGTGAGGCGTTGCCGGCGAGCAGCTCCTGGAGTCCCGGCTCGGAAACCGGCGGGTGACCTTCGCCGAGCCCGACGACGACGGCGCGGTCGGGGTCGAGGCCGATGACGTCGTTGCCGGCGTCCGCCAGGCATGCCGCGATCACGCTCCCCAGGTGCCAGAGGCCCACCACGGCGATCGGCTCGGAGCGATTCGTCTCGACTGGGGCGTCCATCTCGTGACCTCTACTATCGAAGCGTCGCCAACGAGCGCATGTCGGCGTACACGTCGGTCTCGTACGCGGCCTCCACCTGCTCCCAGGCGTCGCGCGCGGAGCGCAGATCGCCGAGCAGCGCGCGCCCGTCGCCGGATACCACGGCCTCCGCGAAGTGCTCCCATTCCGCGGCCCACGAGCCATCCTCCGCCGAGTAATGGATCTCCTCGAGCGCGGGGGGCCCGAGCTCCGGTCCCATCGTGTAGATCCGCAGCCGCTGCGGTCCGTAGGAGCGCACGAGCCCGTCGATCTGGAGCTTGGCGGTATGGCAGTAGATCTCGAGCGAGAAGAGGTTCTTCCACTCCGTCCAGCTCACGTGCAGCATCGCCCACGGGCCGGTCCGCTGCCCCGGCTCGCCGAGCAACAGCGCGGCGTTGTCCTCGACCTCCGCGTCCCAGAACTGCGTGCGCAGCAGCGCGGAGTGCAGCGGCAGCGGACCGGCGATCCAGTTGGTGAGGTCCAGCAGGTGCATCCCCTGGTCGATCAGCTCGCCGCCGCCCGAGCGGGCCGGCTGGGCGCGCCACTCGCGGTCGTAGCCGGGGCGCCCGCCGTGGCCGTAGCGGGCTCGCAGGTGCATCAGCTCGCCGTGGCGCCCGGAATGAACCTCCTCGACGGCGCGGGCGATCCCGGGGTGGAAGCGGTGGTTGAAGCCGACCTTCACGAGTCGGCCGCTGATCCGCTGGCAGACGAGCAGGCGATCGATCTGCGCGGTCGAGATCGCGGCGGGCTTCTCGACGAGCACGTGCGCCCCCGCGGCGAGGGACAGCTCGACGAGCCCCGCGAGCTGGTCGTGGACGGCGGCGACGACCACCACGTCCGGATCGAGCGCGACCAGCTCCTGTGGCGTGGCGCACACACGGGCGCCGTGACGCGCGGCGAGCTCCTCGGCAGCCGCGATGTTCAGGTCGCAGCAGCCGACGATCGTGTCCTGTGGCGCGAGGGCCTGTGCCCTCTTGGCGCCGATCTGCCCGCAGCCGAGCACGGCCACCCTCAGGCCGTCTCTGCTCATGCGTACTCGCTCGCGTATGCGCCGGAGAACTCGAAGTCGAACGCGAGCTCCTGCGCGTTCTCCTCCGCCATCGCCTGCCTGGTCTCCTCGGGCCTGAGCGTGTAGACGAGCAGGAACCCGCCGCCGCCGGCGCCCACGAGCTTGCCGCCGATGGCGCCGGTGCGGCGCGCGATCTCATACAGCATGTCGATGCGGCCGTCGCTCATCCCCGGCGAGCGGGCGCGCTTGTGCTCCCAGTGCTCGTGCATCAGCTCCGCGTACTCCTCCAGGCGCCCGCCGCGCAGCAGCTCGTGACTCTGCCGACCCAGCTCCTTCGTGCGATGCAGGTTGGCGAGCATCTGCTCGTCCCCGGCCTTCGAACGCGTGTCCTGGTCGGCGAGCATGTGCGAGGCCGAGCGCGCCTCGCCGGTGTAGAACAGCAGCAGCTGGTCGCGCATCCGCCTCAGCGTCGTGGGGTCCAGCTCGAGCGGCTCGACGTCGACGCTCCCGTCCGGGTTGAACGTGTAGGCGCAGATCCCGCCGTGGGCGGCGACGTAGGGGTCCTGCTTGCCGACCGGCTCGCCGAGCACGTCGATCTCGATCTCGCACGCCGCCTCGGCCAGGTCCCCGGGGGTGATCGCGGTGCAGCGTGCGCGCGCGAGGCCCTTCAGCAGCGCCACCGTGTATGCGCCGGAGGACCCCATCCCGGTGCCGGCCGGGACGTCGGCCACGGAGGCGATCTCGAGGGGGCTGCCGGCCCAGTGGCGCAGCAGGCTCTCGCGCAGTATCGGGTGGCGGATCTGGCTGATCTCCTCGACCTCCTCCAGCTCGGAGTACTTCATCCTGTAGCGCCGCTGGAAGGTGGTGTGGGTGAGCATGTAGGCGTACTTGTCGATCGCGCCCGAGACGAGGAAGCCGCCGTGCTCGCGGTAGTAGGAGGGCAGGTCGGTGCCGCCCCCGCCGAGCGAGATCCGCAAGGGCGCGCGGCTGAAGATGACGCTCATGACAGCGCGCTCTCGATCTCCTGTTCGGCCCACGCGTACTCGTTGGCGTCGAACCACTCGAGCGTGCGGACCACGGCCTGCTCGATGGTCAGCTGCGGGCGCCAGCCGAGGCTGCGGATGCGCGTGGTGTCGAGGCGGATGAGCGGGCTGTCGCCGACCCATCCCCGACGCCCGCCGGTGTGCTCGATCTCGGGCGAGGCGGAGAGGTGCCCGGCGATCAGCGCGATCGACTCGTCGACCACGAGGGTTTCGTCGGTCCCGAGGTTGTAGATGTGCGCGCCCGGATCCTCGCCGTGGCGATCGACCGCGGCGAGGATCGCCGCGACGCAGTCCTGTACGTACAGGTAGGACTTCTCCTGGCGGCCGTCGCCGAGCACGCGCAGGCGCGTGGGGTCGCGCTTGAGCGCGCGGTAGAAGTCGAACACGTGCCCGTGGGTGTAGCGCTCGCCGAGCACCGACACGAATCTGCAGATCACGCCCGTGAAGCCAAAGCCGGTCGCGTAGGCCTCGATCAGACCCTCGCCGGCGAGCTTGGACGCCGCGTACAGCGAGGTCTGCACAGGGAAGGGGGCGTCCTCCGGGGTTGGGAAGACCTCCGGCTCGCCGTAGACGGAGCCGGTGGAGGAGAACACGATCCGGCTGACGCCGTGGCGTCGCATCGCCTCGAGCACGTTCGCGGTCGTGATCGTGTTCTGTTCGAGGTCGCGCCGCGGATGTTCCACGCCGCCACGCAGATCGGCGTTCGCCTGCAGGTGAAAGACCCAGTCGCAGCCCTCGACGGCGCTCTCTACCGCGGAGATGTCGCGCACGTCGCCCTCGATCAGCCGCACGCCCGGCGTGTTCTCGAGCTCCGTGACGAACTCGCGACGCCCGGTGCTGAAGTCGTCGAGGATCGCGACCTCGAATCCGCGCTCGACGAGCCGATCGGCGAGGTTGCTGCCGATGAACCCCGCGCCACCGGTGATGCAGGCTCTACTCACGCGACTAGAGGGTGAAGCCCGCGGCCAACGCGTCGTCGTGGAACATCTGGACGGTCTCGAGCGAGTACTGCTCGAGGCTCTTGCCGAGGCTGTCGAGCTTCTTCAGCAGGTCGTGGGTGATCGTGATGATGTGACAGCCGATCTCGTTTGCCTGGACGAGGTTGAGGATCTCCCGCGGCGAGGCCCAGATCAGCTCCGCGTGGGGCGCCTGCTCCATGATCTCGAGTGAGCGCGCCATGATCGGGATCGGATCGACTCCCGCGTCCGCGATGCGGCCGGCGAACACGGAGATGTACGACGGCGCGCCGTTCGCGACCGCCGCCGCGATCAGCTCGACCTGCGCGGTGGTGAACAGCGCGGTCACGTTCACTTTCACCCCATCCTCGGAGAGCTCTCTCGCCAGCTGCGCCATCGACTCACCGGTCGTCGACGTGACGGGGATCTTCACGTACACGTTCTCTCCCCAGGAGGCGATCGTGTGGGCCTGGCGGCGCATCTCCGGAGCGGTGTCGGCGAACACCTCGAAGGAGATCGGGTGCTCGGTGACGCGCTCGAGCAGCTCCTGCGCGAAGCGCCCGTAGTCAGTGAGTCCCACCTTGCGCATCAACGTCGGGTTGGTGGTGAATCCCGATATGTGTGGATCGGCGGCAAGAGCGAGGATGCCGTCGAGGTCGGCGCCGTCGGCGAATATGCGTGTGGAGATCTGATCGAGCATGATGAATTCCCTGTCGAGCGCCACCATAACGAGCGACGATTTGTGTGAATGTCTCTGTTTAATCGAGGGGAAGCCGCTCGATCCCGTCGATGAGACTGTCGGCGATGGCGTCCGCGTGGAATCCCTGCAAACGCTTGTGAGCGCTGCCCGAGTTGCGGATCATCAGCGTCCGACATCCGGCCGCGAGGCCCGCTCCGATATCCGCGTCGGTGTCTCCGACCATCCAGGATCCGCCACGGTCGAGGGCGAGCGCGTCGCAGGCCGCATCCAGCATCCCGGGGCGTGGCTTGCGGCAGTCGCACGCCCCGGCGAGCTCGGCCACCACGCCTTCGGGATGGTGTGGACACAGATAGGAGCGGTCGAGACGGACACCCTCGCGGGCCAGCAGCTCGATCACTCGCTCGTGCACGTCCCGCAGCCCTGCGAGCGATACGGTGGCCTTCGCGGCCGCGGGCTGATTGGAGACGCACACCAGCACGTAGCCGGCCCGCGCGAGGAGTGCGACCGCCGCGGCGGCGCCGGGGAGGAGCCTCACGTCCTCCACGCGCAGCGGAGACTCGCCCCGCCCGGTGATCGGGTCCGCGATCAGCTCGTTGATGACTCCGTCGCGATCCAGGAACACCGCCGCTCGCGGGCTGCGCGCGGGACCTTCGCGGGAAGCTGACGCGAGCACCATGGGACCGCGGTCGGGCGCGAAGGCCCAGCCGGCGCTCACGGCTTGGCGGGTGCGGCGAGCGACTCCCAGTGGCCTTCTTTGACCGCAAGCTCTGGATGGGAGACGAGCGCGTGCCAGACAACCGCTTGAAACGACTCCACGAGAGGGGTGCGCAGCGCCGCCGGCGGTTCGATGCGGATCGCCACGTCGGCGAGTTCCCCGAGCGTGCCGCCGGGAGCGCCGACGACGCCGTAGATCGACGCCCCGGCCTCGTGTGCGGCCTCCATCGCCCGCACCAGATTCGTGGAGACGTTGTGCTCGCGCGATCCGCCGCCGACGGAGAACACGAGCAGCGCGTCGCGCTCGGACAGCCGCGAGACCTCCAGCCAAGCGCTGTACGCCGTCTCCCAGCCATCGTCGTTGGTCCGTGCGGTCAGCTCGGAGACGTTGTCGGTCGGCGCGTAGCTCTCGATCGCGCACAGCTTGCGGAAGTCGTTGACCGCGTGCGAAGCGTGTCCGGCGCCACCGCCCACCCCGAGGATGAACAGCCTGCCGCGGCGCTCACGGACCGCCGCGAGCCCCCGCGCCATCGCGTCGAGGTCGCATGGCTCGATCGTCCACGCCAGGTCGGCGGCCGCGGACAGGTAGGTGACGCTGTGACTGTTGTCGGACAGTGACATTTACCCTTTTCGATTTCTCAGCCGCGATCCCATTTCGTCGCATCGTAGGTGATCGCGACAGAAGATCGTGCGTTTTTCACTGATTTGGCTACTTATGTTTCCGACTGGCTCGTGGCGGCGAAGATAGATTTCATGCCAATTGAGGGTCCCACGAGCGTTGTCGGAATTCCAATCAGCCACATCGTTCTTGCTTTAGTCACAACGCTGTTTAGACTCGCGCTTCCATGTGGTGGCGTGAGCATCGACACTCGGCCGACGCGGACCTGGCGTCGGAGGCGGCGGGCGCACCAGGCGTCGCGAACACCACCTCCGCGCACTGGTCCGCGCGCCCCCTGGCCGACAGGCTGGGTGGAGACAAGCTCCTCACCCTGCTGTGGCAGCTCCCGCTCGCGATCGCGACCGTGTATGTCGTGGTGTTCGTAGTGCACCTGCAGCGCAACGTGACCGAGCTGCAGTGGGACCCAGACTACGCGTCGGCCTTCGCCTTGCCGGAAACGCTCGCCGGCTCAGGCTCCGGGGGCAACACCGTGATCAGCTCCTCGGGGCAGTGGCTGTCGCTGTGGATCGGCCTGCTCACGGCGGGGCTGCCGCTGCATCGCCAGCTGTGGGAGATCGCGCCGACGCTGCTGTTCCTCGCGACCGCCCTGATCGTCGGCTGGTCGGTCGCGCGCCTGAGCACCCGACGCGCGGCGATCCTCGCCGTGCTGATCTGCGTGATCGCCTCGCCGTTCGCGCTCGTGTTCTTCATGGCGCCCAACGCGCACAACTTCGTGTACCCGGGCACCGCCCTGCTCGGCGCGTACCTCGTCTGGCTGGCGCGCGGAGAGGGACGAAGGCCGGCGTTGACCTGGGCGGTGCCGCCGCTCGCGGGGGTGGCGGTCGGCGCGTGCCTGGCATCGGACCTGCTGTTCGTGGCCACGGCGATCGTCCCGCTGGCCGTGACGGCGATCCTCGCCGGCGTGCAACCGGGCCGCCGTGCGCGCGTGCTCGCCGTGTCGGCCCTGAGCACGTTGGCGGTGGCGCTCGGGGTGTCCTCGCTGATCTCGTCGATCATGCGCTCGTCCGGGTATCTCAAGCTGCCCACGCCTGCCCACGCGGTACCGCTGTCGGAACTCCCCGAACGCGCGACGCTCCTGTTCAAGGGCTTGAAGGGCCTCTTCAACGGCTATCTGGGCGGCCCGACCGCGCCCGGCACCCTTCACCCCGCGCTGGGGCTCGCGAGCGACGTGGTCATGTCCGCTGCCCTGCTCGCGCTGATCGTGCTCGGGATACTCGCCACGGCGAGGCTCATCTGGGCGGCGCTGCGCAGGCGCGGCGCGCAGACGCCGGATGAGCTGGCCCGCTCTCTGCACGTCGTTTACTGGGTTGGGTCGGCGGCCTCGGTGTGCGCCGTGTTCTGGATCGCGGCGGAAACGGGCGGCGGGACGGACCTCCACGAATCGTATTACGCGACCGCCCTGTTCTCGGTGGCCGCGGTGATACCGCTGCTGCTGTCCGCCGGCCGGCTGGGCCGCATCCTGGTTCCCGTGGGCGCTTCGATCTTCTTCCTCGCGAGCCTCGTGGGGCTGACGGGCAATTACATGAACCTAACCAACGGGATCGCCGCTGACACCGCGAGCGTCACCCGAATCGCCCGCGCGAACAACGTGCCGGTCGGCTACGGCGGCTACGGAACGTCGGTCTTCACGTGGATCACGCACGGGCGCGTGACCGTCAGGCCGCTGATGGCGTGCGAAAACCCACAGGGCGCCGACATCTGCCCCTTCTACCTGATGAGCACGCCGGCGTGGTACGTACCCCGGGAACGCCACACCTTCCTGCTGACGGTGAGCGGCGAAGGCTGGGTCAGCTCCCTCCCGCCCGGCCTCGGCAAGCCGCTCGCCACATATCGGCTGGGAGCGATGAGCATGTACATATACCCCTACGACATCGCCTCGCGCCTTGGCCCGCAGCAAGATTGACGTCGGCGGCGAGCCGTGGGGGCACGCGGAGGCGATCGCCCGGGACGGCTCCTTCCCGCGCTCGCTCGACGCAAGCCTCCTGCCCTGGCTCGTCCCGTTCGCGATCGCGGCCGGCTATCTGGTCGTGTTCGCAGCGCAACTGCCGCATAACCTCGCGGCACTCGCGTGGAACCCGAGCGTCGGCTCTGCATACGTGATGCCGGAAACGCTCGTCGAAACGGGCACCGGCGGGCATACGGTGATGGGCTCCTCCCCGCAGTGGGCCTCGCTCTGGTTCGGGCTGCTGACCGCGAAGCTGCCGCTGCACCGGGAGCTGTGGAGCGTCGCGCCGACGCTGCTGTTCTTCATCACCGCCCTGATCGTGGGGTGGTCGGTCCAGCAGCTGGCCGGCCGCCGCGCGGCGATCCTCGCGGTGCTCCTCGGCGTCGTCGCCTCGCCGATAGCGCTGACGTTCTTCATGGCGCCGTTCTCGCACAACACGGTCTATCCGTGCACCGCGCTGGTGGGCGCGTACCTGATCTGGCTGACGCGCGAGGAGGGACGACGGCGGCTGACGACGTTCGCGGTCCCGCCGATCCTGGGCGTCGTGGTCGGCGCGTGTCTCGCCTCCGATCTGCTGCTGGCGATCACGACCGTCGTCCCGCTCGCGCTCACCGCGCTGTTCGCGGCCGCACAGCGAGACAGGCGCTCCCGACTGCTCGCCGTATCCGCCCTGACGACGGTGGCCGTGTCGATCCCGGTGGAGAAGATCACGGCGGCGATCATGAAAGCGGAAGGCTTCCTCCTGCTGCCCTCGCCGATTCACACCGCGACCCTGGCGGAACTCCCGGCCAGGGCGGAACTGCTGTTCAAGGGGCTGAAGCAGCTCTTCAACGGCTATCTCGGAACCGAAGCGCCGGGCCCGATGCACGCCGCGCTGGGGATCGCGAGCGACGTGGTGATGTCGGCTGCGCTGCTCGCGCTGATCGTCGTCGGCCTCTGGACCGCCGGCACGTTCGTCTGGTCCGGCCTTCGCCGGGCCCTCTCGCGACCGCCCGGCGAGCTCGCGCGCTCCCTTCACATCATCTACTGGGTCAGCTCCCCGGCGTGCGCGGCAGGCGCGTTCTGGATAGCGGGGGAAGGTCCGACGACGACGCACGAATCGTATTACGCGACCGCCCTCTTCGCGGTGGGCGCGGTGATCCCCCTGCTCATGGCGAGGCGCTCGGCGACACGATGGCTGATCGCGCTCGGCGCGTCGGTGTTCTTCGTCGCGAGCCTCGTGGGCCTGACCAGCGACTATGTGAACGTCACCAAGACGACCGCCAGCAGCGGAGAGAACATCATCCGCATCGCCGCGGCCAACCACGTGCAGGTCGGCTACACCAACTTCGGTGATGCGTCCGGCGTGACGTGGGCCTCTCACAACCGCGTGCTTCTCAGACCCGTGGAGGACTGCGAAAACCCTGAAGGCACGAACCTCTGCCCGGGCTTCCAGGCGTACGTGCCGGCGTGGTACGTCCCACAGCGGCGGCACACGTTCCTCGTGGTGGACGCCAACGGCATCGAAGTCCGCGCGCTTCCCGCGGGGCTCGGGAAGCCGCTCGCCGCCTATCGCTTCGAAGCGATGACCATGTACATCTACCCTTACGACATCGCGACGCGGTTCGGTCGCGTCTTCTAGCTATCGGTCAGAGTCATCCGCCCAGCGGCTCACGCCACATCGGCCACATCGTGGGGCCGCCGAACGGAAGTCGCAGCTCACCCTCGACCCGAAAGCCGTAGCGCGCGTAGAAGTCGAGGTTGCGTCGCTTGGAAGACTCGAGATACGCCCCCACGCCGTCGATGTCGCACTGTTCGAGCACCGGCCGGAGAACCGCCGACCCATACCCCTGACCCTGGGCGTCCGGATCGGTGCCGAGCAGCGACAGGTACCAGTGGGGCGGCGTGCGCGGATGCGCTCGCTGCACGCCGCTGAGACCCACGGCGATCATCGGCAGGCGCACCATCAGGTGTGGGCTCAAGAAGCATCGAACCAGCGCCGCGTCTTGACGCAGCGTGGTTTTCCAGCGCTCGGGTGGCATCCACAGCGCCGCGCTGGTGCGGTCCGGGTTGGTCCAGACCTCCTCGTGCGCGAGCATCTGGCGCAACCGCGAGCGATACATGCCTTCGAGCATCCGCGGGCGCAATCGCTCCCGCCTGCACGCCCACACCGCCACCGGATCGTCCATAAAGGCGCGTACGAGCATCCGCGTGAGCACCGGCAGGTCGGCTGCGGTGGCGCGACGAGCGGCGTGATCCTCCCGCTTCATCGGCTCGACGCGAGATGCCATCTAGCGACCGGCTTTCGCCAGGTGGCGCGGGTGGGAGCCGTTGCGGGGCCCCGTATGCGCGAATGGGCGGCCGTCGAGCTGTTCGCGCGAGACCCGGCGGGCGGTGCGCCAGCCGAGCCGCACCATCGCCCGCGACGCGTGCTCGGCTCCGGCGACGACCTCCTCGAGGGCGGCCGCGAAGCGCCTGATCTCCCGTTCCTCGATGACCATCGCGGGCAGCGCCTTGATCACGTTCATGTGGCGGCCCGCGACCTGGCAGAAGATCTGATGGTCGTGGAACAGCGGCACGGTCACCAGCTGTGAGAACACTCCCGGCTGCGCGCGCTCGATTGCGCTCCACATCGACAGCTTGCCGTTGCGTTCGGGTGGGCCCAGTTCGATCCCCCACATCAGCCCCTTGCCGCGCACGTCGCGGACGATCTCGTAGCGTTCAACCAGCGGTCGGGTCAGCGCGAACAGCAGATCGCCCATGCGCTCGGCGTGAGCGATCAGGTCTTCGCGGTCGAACGCGCGCAACGTCGCCAGCGCGGCGGCGGCGGCGAGGTCGTTTCCACCGAACGTCGAGCCGTGACGCACAGCCCGCTTCATCCGGTCGAACACCCGCTCGAAGGCGGAGCGACTGACGAGCAGGGCCCCGATCGGCACGAACCCGCCCGAGAGCGCCTTCGACAGGCAGATCATGTCCGGTTCCAGGCCCCAGTGCTCGAGCGCCAGCAGGCGCCCCGTCCGCCCAATGCCGGTCTGCACCTCGTCGCACACGAACAGCGTCCCGGCCGCTCGACAGAGCGTCTGCGCGCCCTCGAGATAGCCGATCGGAGGCATGTTGACGCCCTTGCCCTGGATCGGCTCGATCAGGAAAGCGGCCACGTCGCCCCTGCACAGCTCGCGCTCGAGCTCGTCGAGATCGCCGAACGGCACGACATCGCAGCCGGGAACGAGCGGTCCGAAGCCCTCCCGGAACTCGGGGTTGCCGTTGAGCGAGAGCGCGCCGAGGGTGAGACCGTGAAATGCCTGCTCGGCGTAGAGGATGCGTGGGCGTCCGGTCGCCGCGCGGGCGATCTTGACGGCTCCCTCGACCGCCTCCGCGCCGGTGTTCGACGGCACCATCGCGCCGACGCTCCCGGGAGCGCGGGCCAGCAGTTGCTCCGCCAGCACTCCGCTGAGCAGCGTCACCCCCAGCTGGGGCAGGTTTCCGGTGCGTGCCTCGAGCACGTCCTCCAGCGCGGCGACGACCTCGGGGTGGTTGCGTCCGACGGCGAACACGCCATGCCCACCGAACAGATCTAGGTAGCGACGGCCGGTCGAGTCGATCAGGTGAGCGCCGTCGCCGCCGGTCCAGACCCGGTCGAACCCCACGGCTCTCACGATCCTCCCCATCTGCGGATTCAGGTAACGGTCGTTGAGCGCCATCTCCTCGCCGACGCGGGTCGCGAGGATCTCTCGCACGGACGGCAGCGATTCGGGACGCATCGGTCGAGCTTATGTCAGCCGCAACAATTTGGCTAATTATCGGGACTCAATGTCTCCAACTCGAGGCGCGGCGGCGTCGTGGTGACAGTCACGGTCGGACGCAGGGTCCTGTGAATGTGCTCCGCCAGCCGCAGCGCGAACACGACGATCATGAACGTCGAGTTGGCCTGCCCCGAGGACACAAAGGCCGAGCTGCTCGCCACGAACAGGTCGTCGAATCCGTGAACCGCCATCTGCGAGTCGAGCACCCCATCCTCGGGACGCTCGGACATGCGCGTCGTGCCCGCCTGATGGTAACCGTCGACCAGCTGCTCGCGCAATGCCGACGCGGGGTCGTCATACAGGTAATTCAGGCGCCCGAGCCCGTGGCGCTGGAGGTATCGATCGAGATGATCGTGTATCCGCAACGCGCCCTCGATGTCCTCGTCGCTGAAGCGCAGGCGAGTCGCCATGCGCGGCAGTCCGAGCGCATCGGACTCGGAGGTCGGGAAGATGCGACTCTCGTAGTGCGGCAGGTGCTCGCCGTGGTAGTAGAGCCGATATGTGTTCGATGGGCTGGAAATGTAGATTCCCGGCACCTTGTATCCGGGCCTGACGTAGCGTTCATAGCCAAAGGAGAGAGCGAACCGCACCACATGCGGGAGTCGGCGCAGGATGTTTCTCAGGTGCAGGATGCTCGACCCGCGGATATCCGTGTCGATCTTGCGTCGCCGTATGCCCTCCGGCACGAAGTACCCTCCGGCGGGCGACGTCAAGGCCAGATAGATGAATGACAGGATCTCGCTCTCGTGGGTCGGGTCGCCGATCTCCGGGTTCTCGAGCCACAGCGCCGCGTTCGGCAATTCGTGCTCTAACAGGTAGTCGCGGGCAAACGAGAAGCGCCGCCTGACATACGTACCGGCGGAGTCCCGCTCGAAGCCGTACATCGTCGCGGCCGCCGGCGTCGAAAAGCGAACATCCGCGACCGCGGCCCCGAGGTGGCCCATGTACCAGCGGCCAAGATGGCCCGAGTGATTGCCGATGCCAGCGCGGTGGTGGCGGTTGGAGGAGAACAGCAGGCGCGTGGATTCGATGCCGCCACAGGCAAGCACGTACTTCTTGGCTTGTATGTTCACGCGCTTGCCCGAAAGCGTCTGTGCGATGACGCGCTCGACGCTGTGGCCATCCGCGGCGCACACGATCTCGGTGCAGGTGAGCTTGTCGACCAGGGTGAGTAGCTTCGACTCCCTGAGTCTGGCCCGATAGAACCGGCCGAAGTTGGTGGGTAGCGACCACCGCTCCAGCGACGTTGCCAGGACGTCGCCACCCGGCCAGCCTGGTATCAGCGAGTCGCCGGACAGCTCTGGGATCCGGTCGGCGTCGAAGACCGGCTCGCCGCAGACACACCATTCGCACGCCCGCTCGAAGTACCGCTCCATCTCCGCATAGCTCACCGGCCAGCGAGCGCCGCCGACGATCTCGCGACTCTCGAAGTCGATCGGATCGAACGGCACGCAGCGTCCCGCCCACAGGTTCGAGGTACCGCCAACCTGGCGTCGCGTGGCGAGCGACATCGGGACATGCGCTGGATCGCTTCCCGCGAGTTCGCCGAGACGCTGCACGTCAGCGTCGTAGGCATCGCCACCGCTCTCGATCAAGAGCACGCGGTGCCCGCTGGCCGCAAGCTCCAAGGCGAGCGTTATACCCACCGGACCCGCCCCCGCGATCGCCACATCTGCCTCGAGCGTGGCTCCCGTCGCTAGGCGTGTCGAGTCGATTTGCATGGTTGGCTGTCACACAATGAGTTGGCTTGGCGGACGCCCGAGCGTGAAACCACCCTACCGGACGTGAGTTGCAGTTCTCTTGATGAGTTCCATTGCTTGGCACTTTGCGCTATCTCCGCCTCGCGGGTGTGTCTCACCCTGCGTGAGAGCGCGAGTCGGAGACATCCGACGCCCCCATAGGGGCGGGAACGAGGGGCCTGCAACCTCGCCTTGGGTTTCCGGATCCGACCGAGCGTAACATTCGATCGGCAATGAACCCCTGCGACAGATGAGGGCTGCGTTCGAGCTTCGACGGCAAGCGTTGACCGGGAGCCTGGCGGCGCTCTGGGCGGATGGCGTGCTTGCGCAGGGGATGCGATTCGCGCTCAGCGGCGCGGTGGTGTCGGCCGTCTACATCACGATCACCACGGTGCTCTCGACGATGTCACACATGCGTTTCCAAATCGCGCTCGCGATCGGGTGGAGCGTGGCGATCGTCGTTCACTTCACACTGCAGCGGACGTTCGTGTGGTCACGCGGCGAGGCGTTCGCGTTGACGTTCGGGCGCCAGATTGGGCGCTATCTGCTCGTGGCTGTCTCTCAGCTCGGTGTGAGTGCCGCCACCACCGCCGCGCTGCCGCCGTTGCTCGGCGTTTCCGCCGAGGTCGTGTACCTGGGGACCGCGGCGCTGATCACGGTGTTCAACTTCCTGGTGTTTCGCACCGGCGTATTTCACGTGCACAAGCGCACCGACGACTCGGGCTAGCGACGCACGACGCCCTGCTTGCCGGCGACGCCGGATCCAGGGTGAAAGATCCGCCCCCGGAAGATGAGGAAGTTCAGACTCGCGAGCGTGAGCATGGTTGCCAGGTAGACAGCCTCCACCGGGAGCCCCAGCAGATCGGGCAGCTGTGATGTCGAGAGCGCCGTGGCCCCGTACTGGAACGCGCACATCAGCAGGTAACGGGCGGCCTGATGCTGAACGGCGAGCGCGAAGCGCTCGTCGTGTCGCCACACGAACACGCGCTGGAGGGTGAAGTGCAGAGCAACGCCCATCACGAACCCGATCGCGAGGGCGATCTGGAACGGCACCGCGAACGCGCTGTGCAGGAGCGTGGTGACACCAACGTAGACCCCCGCCACCAAGCTCCCGGTGAGCGCGAAGCGGAAGCCCTGGCCCGCGACGCCCCACCGGGGAGAGCGGATGTCGCGCAGGAACGCGCGGGCGAGATGGCGGCGACTCGTCGTCGTGGCCGCCGTCACGCTTTCCTGTCCCACCCGTGGCGAGACTCGACGATGTACTTCGGGCGATTGCGCGATTCGTCGTAGATCCGCCCGACGTACTCGCCGATCACACCGAGCGACAGGAGCTGGATGCCGCTGAAGAGCGACATCACGATCACGATCGTGGGGTTGCCCACGGGAAATGGAACGCTGCCGAGCTTCAGGCCCAGGTAGACGATCGCGAGGGTGAAGGCCAGGCCCGAGAGCGCCATCCCGATCAGCGAGATCAGGTGCAGCGGGTAGCGGGAGAAGCCGACGATCCCGTTGAGGCCGATCACGAGCGAGCCCAGGAAGCGGTTGTACTTGCTGTTCCCCGCCGCCCGCGCGTCGCGATCGTAGAGGACGCTCGTCTGGCGGAACCCGACCAGGCCGACGAGGCCGCGCAGAAAGCCGTGCCCCTCCTTGAGCGCCACCACGTTGTCGATCACGCGGCGGCTCATCAGGCGGAAGTCGCCGGTGTTGGGAGGGATGTCGACGTCCGCGATGCGCTTGATCAGGCGGTAGCCGACGGCGGAGACGATCCGCTTCGGGAGCGTCTCACCGGCCCGGGTGCGTCGCTGCGCGTACACCACGTCGTAGCCTTCGAGCCATCGCTCGACCAGCTCGGGGATCAGCTCCGGAGGGTCCTGCAGGTCGCAGTCGACCACGACCGCCGCGTCACCCGCCGCCGCCTCGAGCCCCGCGATCGTCGCCATCGGCTGGCCGAACCGGCGCGAGAAGCGGAGCATCTTCACCCGTGCGTCCTGAGCGCACAGACGCAGGATCAGCTCTTCGGTGCTGTCGGTGCACGGGTCGACGCTGAAGATCAGCTCCCACTCGAGATCGAGCCCGTCGAGGGCCGCGCCGAGGCGGTCGTAGACGCGCTGGATGTTGTCCTGCTCGTTGTACGCGGGGATCACGATGCTCAGCAGCCGTCGCGTGGGTCTCTCGGGCGCGTCCACCGCCCAGGGCGTCGAGCCGACAGCCGCGGGGTCGCGGGGACGCCCCGAGTCGGCGCGACGCGACCGCTGTCCCACGAGGCCCACCGGGCCTCCCGTCGCGCTCGTGGTGCGATCGACCGGGCTCATGGCGCCCCTCGCGGGCGTTCGAGCACCGTCAGCCCGCGGATCCCGAACGGGAGCCTCACTCCATATCGCAGCAGGAGCTCCTCGAGGTTGCAGGCGAGATGGCCGAGCGCGGAGTTGCCGGTGCGCTCGATGTCGCTCTTGACCTTGTCTTCGAGGGCGTCACCGCGCAGGTCTTCGTGGCGCATGCGATTGCGCTGCTTGACCACCCAGAACGCGGGGAACAGGGGGGCGCCGAGGTGGATGTCCTGCAGAACCTCGAACCCCGCCCCGCTGGCCTTGCGCGCGAGCTCGCCGCGCGCGTAGCGACGCTCGTGGCCGAGCAGGCGGTCGTAGCAGTCGTAGCTTCCGGGGTTGACCGGGACGACGATCACCGCGCGACCTCCGGGGCGGAGGATGCGCGCGATCTCCGCGAGCGCGCGCTGGTCGTCGGGCACGTGCTCGAGCAGGTTCGCGCTCAGCGCGACGTCGACGCATTCGTCTTCCAGGGGCAGCGCGCAGACATCCGCCTGCAGGAGCAGGGCGTCGGGAACCTGCCGGTGCGCCTTGCGCAGGCCGGCGGCCACGAGATCGACCCCGAGCAGGGTCGCGTCGGGCAAGCGCACGCTCAGATCCGCGAGCAGGTGCCCGGTGGAGCAGCCGACGTCGATCACCGTCGGAGCGTCGCGAAGGGGTCCGAGACGCGTGAGCATCGCGCGCCTGGTCCAGACCTCGATGAAGTGCGTGCGGCTGCTCTCCTCGTGCAGCTGCTCCAGGCCCTCCGACCAGTTGACCTCGAACGTGTCCGGGACGTAGCTCAGGAACGGGTCGTCGAGGCGCGCCAAGCCCGCGAGCGCCGACGGCTTAACCAGCATGGAGACGCGGTCTAGCATCGTGTGCCTGCCATCGAAGCGACGATACACAACGCGTTTTGAGTCACTGACTTGAATTGCGGAAGGCTTGCCTCACCTGCCCCTACACGCGTGCGAGTGTCTCCAAATACGCCGACGACTGCAGCGGCGGATCGCATGACGATGGCCGCCCGCGGCGCCTGCCTGCGAGAATGAGCCGCCTCGTGGCAGACACTCCACAACGCTCCCTGATCCCCGCTCGCGCGATCGACCCCGCGCAGGCCTTTCCGGCCCTCGAGCTCGAGGTGCTGGAGCGCTGGCGCGAGCGCGACGTGTTCGCGGAGTCGCTGCGGTTGCGCGCGCAGGCGAAGCAGTGGGTCTTCTACGAGGGCCCGCCCACGGCGAACGGGCCGCCGGGCTCCCACCACGTGCTCTCGCGCGTGTTCAAGGACATCTACCCGCGCTTCCAGACGATGCGCGGCCTGCGCGTGGAGCGCAAGGGCGGCTGGGACTGCCACGGCCTGCCGGTTGAGATCGCGGTGGAAAAGGAGCTGGGGATCGCGTCCAAGTCGGAGATCGAGGAGTACGGCATCGAGCGCTTCAACGCGAAGTGCCGCGAGTCGGTGTTCACGTTCCTTGAGGAGTGGGACCGGCTGACGGAGCGGATCGGCTTCTGGCTCGACCTGGAGAACGCATACCGGACGCTGGATGAGACCTACATCGAGTCGGTGTGGTGGGCGCTCGCGCGGATCGAGCGGCGGGGGCTGCTGTACGAGGGACACAAGGTCGTGCCTTACTGCCCGCGTTGTGAGACGACTCTGTCCTCGCACGAGGTGGCGCTTGGTTACAAGGACGTGGTCGACCCGAGCGTGTTCCTGAAGCTGCCGATTACAGGAGCCCCCGCGGAGAGGCTGCTGGTGTGGACGACCACGCCGTGGACGCTTCCGGGGAACGTGGCGGTGGCGGTCTCGCCGACGGCCACCTATACACGCGTGCGCGTGGGCGATGAGGTGTTCGTGCTCGCGGAGGCGCGGATGGAGGCGGTGCTGGGCGAGGCGACGGAGGCGCTCGAGTCCTTCTCGGGGACGGAGCTGGTGGAGCGCTACGGCTCCTACGAGGGCCCGATCTTCGCGGCCGAGGACCGTGCGCCCGGCCCCCTCCCGATCCTGGCTGACGACTTCGTGACGACGCAGGACGGCACGGGCATCGTGCACCTGGCGCCGGCCTTCGGCGAGGACGACTACCGCGTGTCGGCTGCCTCGCCGCGGGTGGGGTTCGACCCGACGCAGGCCGACTCTCTCTATAACCCGGTGCGCCCCGACGGTACGTATGACGCGCGTGTGCTGAGCCGCGACGGGGAGCCCTACGAGGGCCACTTCGTCAAGGACCCAGCTCTGACGAAGGAGCTGATCGCGGACCTGGACGCCCGCGGGCTGCTGCTGCGGGTGCAGGAGTACGAGCACTCCTACCCGCACTGCTGGCGCTGCGGCACGCCGCTGCTGTACTACGCCAAACCGTCTTGGTACATCGCGACGTCGAAGCTGCGCGACGAGCTGCTCGCGGCGAACGAGACGGTGGGCTGGCACCCGCCGCACGTCAAGCACGGCCGCTTCGGGGACTGGCTGAAGAACAACGTCGACTGGGCGCTCTCGCGCGAGCGCTACTGGGGCACGCCGCTGCCGGTGTGGCGCTGCGAGAGCGGGCACGTGCACGTGGTCGGCTCGTTCGAGGAGCTGGCCGAGCGCTCGGGGACGCCGCTGGATGACCACCACCGCCCGTATGTGGACGAGGTCTCATTCCCGTGTCCGAATTTTGATGAGGATGGGTCGGCGTGCGGGGCGGCGATGAGGCGCGTGCCGGAGGTGATCGACGTGTGGTTCGACTCGGGCGCGATGCCGTTTGCCCAGCACCACTTCCCGTTCGAGAACCAGGACGTGTTCGAGTCTCGCTTCCCGGCGGACTTCATCTGCGAGGCGCAGGACCAGACGCGCGGCTGGTTCTACTCGCTGCTGGCGGTGGCGACGCTCCTGGAGAAGCCGGCTCCCTACAGGAACGTCGTGTGCCTCGGCTTGATCCTGGACGAGGACGGGCAGAAGATGTCGAAGTCGAAAGGCAACACGGTCGAGCCGTGGCAGGTGCTCGACGCCTACGGCGCGGACGCGCTGCGCTGGTACTTCTTCACCTCCAAGCAGCCGTGGGACGGCTACCGCTTCTCGGCGGAGACCATCGGCGAGGGCGTGCGCCTGTTCCTCAAGCAGCTGTGGTCGACGTACTACTTCTACGTCCTCTACGCCAACGCGTCGGGCGAAGAGCTCGCGCAGGCACTGGCGGACACGCCGCCGGAGGGCGACCTCGACCGCTGGGCGCTGTCGCGCACGGCGAGCACCGCGGAGCTGGTGGCCGAGCGCCTGGACGCGTATGACGCGACGACCGCGGGCCGCGCGATCGCGGCCCTGGTGGACGATCTCTCCAACTGGTACGTGCGCCGCTCGCGGCGGCGCTTCTGGGACGGCGACCCGGCGGCGTTCGCGACGCTGCGCGCGTGTCTGCTGGCGATCTCGAAGATGCTCGCCCCCTTCTGCCCGTTCGTGGCGGATGAGATCTACGACAACCTCGACGGCACGCTCGCGAGCGTCCACCTGTGCGACTTCCCCAGCGCTGCGGACGTGGGTGAGCGCGACGAGGAGCTGGAGCAGGCGATGGCGCTCGCGCGCGAGACGGTGCGCCTCGGCCTGGGCGCGCGCGGGAAGGCGAAGATCAAGGTGCGCCAGCCGCTGGGCGAGGCCGCGGTGGTGGCGGAGGGGCGAGAGCGCGCGGCGATCGAGCGGCTGGCGGACGTGGTGCGCGAGGAGCTGAACGTGAGGCGCGTTCGCTTCGTGGCCGGCGCGGAGGAGCTGGGCAGCTACGAGGTGAAGGCCAACTACCGCACTTTGGGGCCGCTGTTCGGGAAGGACATGCCGCTAGCGGCGGAGGCGATCGCGGCGCTCGATCCCGCGCACGTTGCGGCGGCGATCCGCGCGGGCGAGGAGGTGGGGATCTCGGTGAATGGCCGCGAGCACACCCTCTCAGCCGAGGACCTGCTGCTCACGATGCGCGCCCCCGACGGCTACAGCGTCGAGCGCGAAGGCGCCCACGCGGTCGCGCTCGATCTCGCGATCGACGAGGAGCTGCGACGCGAGGGTCTCGCGCGCGAGATCGTGCATGCGGTGCAGAACGCGCGTAAGACGGCGGGCCTGCAGGTGGAGGATCGGATCGAGCTGACGCTGGGCGGAGCCGAAGAGCTGCTGGAGGCGGCGCGAGCGCACCGCGACTACCTGATGGGCGAGACGCTCGCGGTCGAGCTCAGCTTTGGGGACGGGGACGCCGGCGCCGAGAGCCTCACGGGGCAAGCCGAGATCGACGGCCTGCCCCTGAGCATCGGCCTACGCCGCGGCTAGTGAGGGCTCCAGCTCCTGCTCGAGCTTCTTCTTGGGGTAGGCGCCGATCACGGTCTTGACGGGCTGGCCGCCCTTGAAGAGGATCATCGTCGGGATCGAGAGCACCTGGAAGCGGGCGGCGGTCTGCGGGTTCTCGTCGATGTCGAGCTTCACGATCCGCAGCTCGGGGCGCTCGGAAGCGATCTCCTCGAGCACGGGGGCCACGACGCGGCACGGGCCGCACCACGGCGCCCAGAAGTCGACGAGCACGGGGCCCTCGGCCTCGATGACCTCCGCGTCGAAGTTGGTGTCGGTGACTTGCGTCAGGGTGCCTGCCATGGGGTCTCCTTGGTTGCTTGCCATCCACTATACAAAGTAAAGGGGCGGTCTGGGGTGGCCAGGACGGTCCAGGGTGGCGCTACCCAGAAGGCTGGGCTCGCGCGTGGTCGGGGTGGCGAGGGCGACGGGACGGTGGGCGGGAGCCAGACACCAGCCAACTCCCACCCTGCGCCACTACTCCCATGAAACGGTGCCCCCATGAGCCCATACTAAGATTAAGCCGAAATAGGTACCTGCAGGATGTTCTCCTGCTTCAGCACATTCCCCGTTTGTGCCTAATGAGTGGATGCCTCCAACCGCAGCGTGCACTAATAGGGCTAAGCTCGGGGCCAGAGGATCTTTTAAGAATAAGAGGCCCGAGAGATTCTGATTCGCGGCGACCGGATCGACTAAGAGACTGCAGATCCACGGACTACCGATCGTGATCGTAATGGTTTTGAGAACCGATATCGTGCCATCGGCATTGATTTCGTATTCAACCGGTGAGACGGTTGCTTTGGCGCCGATGAATCCTTTGCACTTTCCAGGATATTCGCCAGTTACTTTGGCCGTTAACCCCCACATCGTGCCACCAGCGAATAGTATGTGGCCACGGAAATGCGGGCAGCTAATGCTAGTACCTTCATTACCCTCTGCAGGGTTGAAGATCTGCGCATTGTCACTTAAGAGTAAAAGTAAGACCGGTAATGGTCCTGTGTATAAAAATAAGTGCGCCGACGCCGACCCGGCGGAGAACACCCCGAGCACCAGCATCATCACAAGGGCCATCAGACCCGTGGCTGTCGTTGTTACATGTCTCATGTGCCTCAACCACTCCTTTACGATTGGACTTGTAAGCGCCCACTCGGAGTAGCGTCGATCATCAGGCCAGGACACCCCTTAGGGAACCAACTATGCGAAACGACTCCTTAGCTAGAATTATATGCTCGCGGACGGTATCGTGCAAGCGCAGTTTCCTACCAGCGTTTGCGACCTAGCGCACGATGACGGTCCACCCTTCGGATTGGCGCACGATCGGCGGGTGGATGTGGGTCAGAGCCGCGAAGAGGTGCGGCGAGACGTAGACCTCTACGAATGCGGCCACGACGAGCACAGGCACGGCCAGCGCCACCGTCACGACCGTCGCCGCCAGCAGCTGCTCCCACTCCCCGCGACGGCTCGCGATGATCCACGCCGCCAGCGGCAGGAACAGCGCGATCAGCTCGGGGATCGCGTGCGGCAGCACGCCCAGCAGGAGTAGCCCCGGCGAGACTTCGAGGAAGCCCGACACTCCCGCGAGCGAGTGCCCGATGAGATACGCCTGCGCGCTCAGCGAGAACGTCGTCGCGCAGGCGACGAACGCGATCGCGATCCGCCCGCCGTGTTCGTGGACCCAGCGCGATACGCCGCTGTGGCGCTCGGCCTGCAGAGGCAGCGAGCTGCCGGCGATGAACCCCGCCACGCACGCCATCGCGTGCAGGGCCAGCACGAGCATGTTGCTGCGCAGCACGTGCAGCACGTCTCCGACGTCGCCCTGACCGAACGGCGGCTGCAGACTGACGATCTGCTGGTAGCCGTGATCGAGCGAGGCGATGACGAGCACCGCGACGAGCAGGCCTGCGGACGCAGCGGCCGAGCCCGCCACCCAGCGACCGACCACCCGGCCGGGCTGCTCCTGCCACGCACGGAGCGTCGCGCGCGTATGCCGCACGCCGTGGGCGAACGCGTATGCGGACGCATCCATGTGTTCGACATCGGCCTGCTGCGCGGCTACCTGAAGCGCAGAAGCGGAACCAGCCACATCGCCTCGGCGGCGATGCGCCAGGACATCTTGCTTGTCCCCTGCTGGCGGTCGCGAAACACGATCGGCACCTCGACGACCTTGAAGCCGGCCTGGACCGCGCGATAGGTCAGCTCGACCTGGAACGCGTAGCCCTGCGAGCGCACGCCGTCGAAGTGGATGGCCTCCAATACCTCGCGGCGGAAGCACTTGAAGCCGCCCGTCAGGTCGCGCACCTTCAGGCCGAGCACGAGCCGCGCGTAGGTGGAGCCGCCCTCGCTGATGAAGCGTCGCAAGAGCCCCCAGTCGGTCACCCCTCCGCCCGGGACGTAGCGCGAGCCGAGCGCCAGGTCGGCGCCGTCGCGGACCGCCTCAAGCAGCCGCGCCAGGTCGGCCGGGTCGTGGGAGAAGTCCGAGTCCATCTCCATCACGTAGCCGGCGCCCTGGTCGAGCGCGTGACGGAAGCCCGCCAGGTAGGCGGGGCCGATGCCGTTCTTCTCCGTGCGGTGGAGCACCTGAACCCACTCGTGCTCCGCCGCCATCTCATCCGCCAGCCGACCCGTGCCGTCAGGCGAGCCGTCGTCGACCACCAGCACGCGAAAGCCGTCCGGAGCCGCGCTCGCGAGCACCTCGCCGGCGGCGGCGAGGATCGCCTTCACGTTCTCAGCCTCGTTGTAGGTGGGCAGTATCAGCCAGGGCGCCCCAGACATTCGTCCGCGTACCCTAGAGGAGTGGACCCGTCGAACGCCGTCATCGCGGATGCCTTCGAAGAGCTGGGCGATCTCTACGAGCTCGACGGCGCCATCGTCCACCGCGTCGTGGCGTACCGGACCGCCGCCAAAGCCGTGCGTGAGGCCTCGGTGTCGGTCGCCGCGCTCGCGCGTGCGGGGCGAGCCACCGAGCTGCCTGGCATCGGCAAGACCCTGCAGGAGAAGATCCTCACGCTCGCGCAGACCGGCGCCATCCCCTCGGCCGAGCGGCTGCGCGCCAAGTTCCCCGCCGGCCTCGTCGCGATCACCAGGCTGCCGGGGCTCGGCCCCAAGCGAGCCCGGCTGCTGCACGCCGAGCTGGGGATCGACTCGCCGCAGGCGCTGCGCGAGGCCGCCCTGGCGCAGCGGCTGCGGACCGTTCGCGGGCTGGGCGCCAAGTTCGAGGAAGGGGTCCTCGCCGCGCTCGCGGAGATGGACGCACGGCCGGCGGGCGCCGGAGCTCAGCGGATCCTCTTGCCGCGGGCGATCGAGATCGGCGAGGCGCTTGTTGCGGGGCTGCTGGAGCTGGGCGGGGAGGGCACGTACGTGCAGCTCGCCGGCTCCGCGCGCCGGCAGGCCGACAGCGTCAAGGACATCGACCTCGTCGCCGCGACCACGCGTCCCACGGCGCTCGCCAAGAGTCTGGCGAAGCTGGAGGAGATCGAGAGCGTCAGCTCCGCCGGCAAGGCAGGGGCCAAGGCACGCACGCACTCGGGGGTCGGGATCGACCTGCGGATCGCCAAGCCGGCACAGCTCGGCAACCTGCTGCAGCACTTCACCGGCTCGGGGGCGCACAACGCCGCGCTGCGGGAGGCGGCGGTGAGGCGTGGGCTGCATGTGTCCGAGTACGGCGTTCTCGACGATGCCACCGGGGTCTCCGGCGCGTACACGAGCGAGGCGGAGGTCTATGCGCGGCTCGGGCTTGCCTACATCCCGCCGGAGCTGCGGGAGAACCGGGGCGAGCTGGAGGCGGCCTCGTCGCCGAACGGACTGCCGAGACTGATCGAGCTCGGGGACATCCGCGGAGATCTGCACTGCCACACCATCGCCTCCGATGGGCACAACACGATCGAGGAGATGGCGCTTGCTGCTCGAGAGCGAGGATACGAGTACCTCGCCATCACCGACCACTCGGCCAGCCACGGGTTCGGCAACGACGTCTCGCCTGAGCAGTTGCGGCGGCAGATCGAGTTGGTGCGCGAGGCGAACGAGCGGATCGCGGGGATCGAGCTGCTGGCGGGGAGCGAGGTTAACATCCTGCCCGACGGGTCGCTCGATTATGAGGATGAGCTGCTCGCGCAGCTCGACTGGGTCATCGCCAGTGTGCATACGTCATTCGGGATGGGTGAGCAGGCCATGACTGAGCGGATAGTAGCCGCGATTGAGCATCCGCTTGTCGATACGATCGGGCATCCGACTGGGAGACTGATCGGGCGGCGCGCGCCTTACGCAGTTGATCTTGAGACTATGTTTGCTGCGGCCGCGCGGACTGGGACGACGCTAGAGATCAATGGGAATCCGGATCGGCGCGATTTGTCCGATGTGCATGCTCAGGCCGCTCATCGGGCCGGCGTTCGAATCGTGATCGACTCCGATGCGCACCGGACGGCTACGCTGACGAACATGCGCTGGGGGGTCGCTACGGCGCGACGGGCGTGGTTGAACACCGATGCAGTGGCGAACGCGCTGCCCTGGCCGAAATTCAGGCTCCTGTGTAGACGATCCACGTGAGTCATTCACCCACGACCGGTATGACCGCGGGTGGGAGCCGGACATCAGCCCGGCTCCCACCTGGCGGCTAACGAGCTACTCCCATGTAACGTTACCTCCATCGACCCGCACTAAGATTAAGCCGAAATATGTTGTGTTCGTGTGTTCCCCGCCTTCGGCGCATAGCCCATTGGTTCCTTTTGAGTGGATGCCTCCAACAGCGACGTGCGCTAACAGTGCCGAAGAGTTCAGAGGATCTTTTAAGAATAAGAGGCTTGAGAGGTTCTGATTCGCTGCGGTCGGTTCGATTAAGAAACTGCAGCTGGCCGGACTACCGGCCGTAATCGTGATAGTTTTGAGAATCGATATCGTTCCGTCGGCATTGAGTTCATATTCCACCGGTGAGAAAGTCAGTTTGGAGCCACCGGTCATCGTGCATTTGCCGGGATAGTCACCAGTGACTTTGGTCGTTAATCCCCACATCGTCCCGCCAGAGAACAGGATGTGACCTAAGAAATGCGGACAACTTATTTGCAGGCCTTCTGGCACAAAGCTGAAGATCTGCGCGCTATCACTTAAGAGTAACAGTAAGGTCGGTAAGGGTCCTGTGTATAAGAATAAGTGCGCCGATGCCGACCCGGCGAAGAACACGCCGAGCAGCAGCACCGCCACAAGGGCCACCAGCCCCATGGCTGTCGTTGTTACACGCCTCATATGCCTCAACCACTCCTTTACGATTGGACTTGTAAGCGCCCACTCGGAGTAGCGTCAATCATGAAGGCTCGGGGACATCCCTCCAGGAACCGCATCTTCCAGTAGTTCCCTTATTCTGAATAATAAGGGAACTGTCAGCATTATGCAAGCGCAGTTTCTTACTCCGGCGCTGTGCTGCTGGTCACCGAGCTAGCTCGTTCTCTTGCCGTATCTCTTGCGTGCTTGCCGTTCGCAGTGCTTGCGTTGGTGCTTGGGCTTGTGCCTGCAGGTCTTCAGTGCTTTGTTGAGGAGTTCTCGCTGAATGTTTTGCTTGTCTTCTTTGTTTTGTTGGGTCGTGATGGTGGTTATGGGCGTGTAGGTGAGGGTGGGCGAAGTGGGCGGGGTGGTGAGTAGGGCCGGGTTGGGGGGTGTGGTGAAGGTGGTTGTGGTGGGTGTGGTTGTGCCGTCCGGGTTGGTGGCGGTCAGGGTGATGGTGTAGGTGGTGTTGGGTTGTAGGCCTTGGAGGATGGCGGTGGCGTGGATGGTGTTGTTTTCTTGTGTGGTGGTGGCGTTGATCGGGGTGGTGTTGGCGGGTTCGGTGCCGACCTGAAGGCTGATGGTGGTCGGTAGCCCGCGGGTGTCGATGGTCGCGGTGATGGTCGCGGTGGTCGGGGTGATGCTGGTTGCGGGGTTGAGTGTGGCGGTGGGTGGGGTTCGGGGGCTGGTTGTGAATTCTTGTTCTTCGCTGATCGTGGTGCCGGCTTGGTTGGTCGCGATCACGATGTAGAAGTAGGTGGTGCCCGGTTTGAGTTCCTGGAGGGTCACGGGGCCCGCTGGCTGGGGGGTGTAGCTGCTCGTGGGGATGGTGCGGATGCCGATGCTTTCTTCTTCAGGGCACAGGGTGCTTTCTTCGGTGCATTCCGCGATGTAGAGGATGCTGTAGAGCGTCGGGGACCCGTTTGGGTTGATCGTGGCGTTGATCGTCGCGGTGGTGCGTGTCGTTGCTTCTGGTTCGGTCGTGATCGCGGGCTTCCCGAGCGTGTGGAAGCTCTGGACGGCCCCATCGACGGTGCCCATGACGGGGTTGACCGCGATGATCCGGTAGTAGTAGACGGTCGCTGCCTGCAGGCCGGCGAGGTGGATCGGGCCGGCGGGGAGTTCTTCGTTGACGGCAGGGAGCGGGGTTTTGCCTTTGACGGTCGTGCCTTCGCCTTTCTGGACGGCGGATTCTTCGGTTGAGTATTCGAAGCTGTAGGTCGCTTCGTGGCTGTTCGGGTTGATCGTGGCTTCCAGGTCCGCCCCGGTTTCGGTGACGTTGCTCGCGCTCTCGCCGAGAATGATCGGGGGTTCCGCCGGGCTGGTCGTGAACTGTTCCACGGGCCCCGCGGTTTCCCCCTTCGGGTTCGTCGCGATGACACGGTAGAAGTAGGTGGTTCCGGGGGCGAGGTTCCCGCCGAGGTCGACTGGGCCGGCTGTGACTTCTTCGAAGGCCGCCGGCAGGGCCGCGGCGGACACCGGCGTGCCTTTGCCTTCTTCGACAGCGGATTGTTCGGTTGAGTATTCGAACGTCACGCTCGTTTCCTGCGCATCCGGGTTGATCCTGGCTTCGAGCTGGGCGTCCGTGGAAGTGATCCCCGAAGAGCTCTCGGCCCCAAACACGGGTGCTTCGAGAGCCGGGGTCGTGAATTCCTGTTCGCTGCCGGTGGTTTCTCCGGCGGCGTTGCGGGCGAGGACCTCGTAGTGGTAGGTCGTGCCGGCTTCAAGGCCGGTGACGTTCGCCCCGAACCCCTGTTCCCCGAATCCTTCGAAGAGTTCCGGTTCGCACGGCGTTTCGTGTTCCCCCACGGCCAGACCGTAGGAGAACTTGCATTTTGTGGGCTGGAAGTTCGGGTTCAGGATCCCTTCGAGGCGCGCCTGGAAAGGCTGAATGCTGCTGACGCTCTCGCTCGTAACGGACGGGGTTTCCACCGCGAGCGTTTCGAAGGATTGTTCTGTGCCTTTCGTTTCCCCGGTGGCGTTCTTCACGACCACCCGGAACTTGTATTTCGTGTGCGGTGAGAGGCCCGCCAGCGTGCGGGTCGCCGTGCCAGGGGCGCCCCCCGTGAATTCGAGCTGTTCGCAGGGAAGTTTGTTTTCCCCGAGGGCCGCTTTGCCGTATTCGAACACGCAGCTCGTCGTAGGCTGGTTCTCCGGGTTCACTTCCGCCTGCAGGCTCGCTGCGAACGGCGTGACGCCAGCCGCCGTCTCAGAGATCACGACCGGCTTCGACGCGGCCGTTTCGAATACGTCCGGGGCGAGGCTGAACGTCGCTTCGGCTTCATTGGCCGGGTTCGACGCAAGCAGACACACCTGATATGTCGTCAGCGCCTCCAAACCAGTCACGGGCGCAGAGACTTTCTGATGGCTGCCTTCGGCTTCCGGGAACGGCGGTTCGGCGGGCACCGCGAGGAAGCTCGTGCATTCCCCGCCAGGGCTATAGAAGAACCGGTAGGACACCTTTTCCACGCTCGCCCCGGGGTTCAGTTCCCCGTTCAACGTCGCCGACGTGCCCGTGATCGCCGTCGCGGGTTCCATCGCCGGCGCTTCCGGCGCTTCCGCGAACGCCACCGACGGCAGCACAGCAAGGACGACCAGGCCAAGCAGGGCTCCCTTGAGCGCACGACGTGGGAGCGAGCGTGTGCGTTTGCGCATCATCAGTGGGCCGCCTTCCTGTTCGTGCGCGCGGTTCGCGCTCTTCTGGCCTTCCGGGCCTTGGCCTTGTGGGCTTTCGCTGGGGCCGGGCACCCCGTGACCGCGATCTTCGTGGTCTGTTTGATGACTGCTCCGTCTTGGGCGGTCAGCGTCGTCGGCATCAGCAACGGCGCTGGGACGTTGCGTTTGACGCGTCTTGTCCGCCCGTGGGATTTGATCTTCACGCTCTTCACGATCGTTGTTGTACAGAGGGTGCTGCCGTGCGGCAGGAAAGCGGCGAGGATGCTGTTGGGGCCCTCGGGGAGCTTCAGTTCGAAGCTTGAGAACGGAGCATCTGGGGCGGTATCGAAGTGGCTGTAGGTGATCCCGTGCTTGATCTGAGTGTTTCCGACCAGGTCGAACGTGACCCCATCGCCCTGCAGCACCAAGTCGAGGTCGGGGAACGCCGCCCCCGCATGGCTCACGATGATTGCCGGACCTTCCAGCGGTGAAGCGAGCAGCGGAGTGTGCACGACCGCCGTCCCGACCCTCGACGCTGTCGGGCACCCGGCGGGGTTCGCCGCGAACACCTGCGCGGTGCAAGCTTTCTGCAGGGTCGCATCCCTGGATGGGAGCTCCACCGGGAGCTGGACATCGGCTTTAGCGAGGTTCGATTCCCCACCACCCGAGACGGTTGGCCCCTGGTGTGTGGAGACCCTGACCGTGAGGGATGCCCCGTGCCCTTTGAACGTGCCATTCCCCTGCACCGAGGCCGCGAACGACGGTTTGAACGACAGTTTCTGACAGCCTCCCGTCTGGAACGGACTGCTCACGTTCGCGACCATACCCTGCGCGGAGGTGATCACCCCTGTAGCCGCGAGGGGTTCGCAGCTTGTCGGGTTGAACATAAATTCTTTGCGGTCCACGACGACGTTGATGGTGCGACCCTGGACGGGTATGCCCTTCAGGATCTGGGGCAGAGGGTCGCTCGTGATCACAGCCTGCGAGGTATGGGGATCCACATCCACGCGGGCTCTCATGATCACGGTCCCCAGGTTGAACGGGCCCGCGACAGCGGGCACCACGATGCTCAACCCGAATGGGGCGCCCTTATACCCGGTCGTGAGGAAAACGGGGCTCTGTGGGTGACCCGTCTCGGGGATGTAGACCGGTTCCGGGCCCGGGCCCGCTCCGACGACGACATGCCCGATTTCCGATGCTGCAGGGCATTCGCCTTTCGAAGCGGCCGGTTCTCCGCAGAGCGGGACACTCGCCAGCACGCCAAGCAGCCCAGGCGGGGTCGTGGCCTGGACCCCTTCGATGTCCTGGTCGGCGTCGGTCCTTGCGATCAGGACGCTCATCGGGCTGAACGCACCCGCCACAGGGGTCGTGGTGCCGGCCGTGAACGACGGCGCGAACCTCGGCGCCCCACAGCCCGTCACGTCGAACACGCTCGAGGGTTCCACCGGGACGGGGCTGCTGTAGAACGTCAACGCCGCCACACTCCTAGCCGGGCCACACACGGTCGGGTTCGACAGAGAAGCGGCCGGTCCGCCACGCACATGCAACCGCAACTCGCTGAACGGGACCTGCGGAATCGCCGTGAAGCTCGTCGTCAACTGCCCCGTCGCGGGATTCGGGCTCACACGCCCCGCGAGCTTGACCTGCACACCTTCGCCTTCCAGCACCATGTAGACCGCGAGCAACGACTTGAACGGGTTCGCGTCCTGCGCCGCCAAGAACACCGAACCCTTAACCGGGCTCCCGAGCAGCGGCGTCAGCACTTCGACCGTCCCGATTTCCGAGCCGGCCGGGCACGCCACGGGGCTTTCGTTCGCGTGCCCCACCGAGGTCGGGGTCACCCCTTCCCACCCAAACTCGGACTCGCTACAAGCTTCAAGCCCATTCGCCGCCGACGGCGACGCCACAGTCCCAGCAGGCAAGGTCACGACCGCGTCACGCAAATCCGGGGTCGAGGACGCATAAGGCGCTAGTTCCTGCGGCACCTTCAAATCAACTTCATACCCAGACGGCGCCCCCGCCTGAGACGTTTCCGGGACCACCGAGATCGTCGGGGACGCGCTCAGCGAGCCACACCCCGTCGGGGCAGGCATTTCCGCTGTCGCGCTCGCTTCTTCGCCCGACCACGATTGAAGTTCGAGCCGGCTTTCCAAAGGCCCATCCGTGCAGTCACTCGAGTTGATCATGAACGGCGTCGGCGCAACACCAGCACCGACACCCGCCCCTTCGCCCGGAGGCGCGAGAAACCGCAACGCATCATGCGACGGATCCGCCGGCACACCCCACATCGTCAACGACGTCGACACCAACGGCTCCAGCGTCGAAAGTTCCCTCACGCTAGCCACCAAGCGCGACGAACCATCACGCTTTACATCAGCCTGGATCAACACCGTCGCGAACGCCACCTGCGTCGCGAACGTCGCCGGATGACCAGGCGAGGGCACCATGTTGTAGACGCCACTCCGTTCTTCGACTTCCAACGGTTCTTCGCCTTCTTCAGTCGCCGGAAACGAGAACCGCGAAATCAACACACCGACCTGGGAAGACGGCTGACAATCGAATTCCGTGAGCTGCGCCGGCGTGCACCGCGGAATGTCCTGCGGATCACCCACCAACCCCACCGGCAGCGTCTCCGTCAAATTCTTGACCTGCCCCAACGGACCACCCAACGCTTCCCGGCCCACCGAGAATTCCGTCGTGAAATCCGCATGCCCACCAGCCTGCAGCGACGACACGCCCGTCGAGAAGGAGGACACACCAAACCCTTCAGACGCGCCCGCAACACTCGAGCCGGCGACCAACACCAGCGCTACCGCCATCAAGAGAGCGAAACGCACACGAGCCCCAACGCCGCCGTGAGCAAACCCGTTGTCAGTCACAACACTCATCATCGCTCCCTCTGTTTCCTTCGTCTTAGTGTGCATGTGTGCTGCCTGTCTTCTGGGTGTTCTTGGCTCGTCGGGCGCAGATTGTTCGGCCTTTCACGTGTCGTCGTACGTGTCGCTTTCCGCAGGCCATTCGCTTTGGCTTTGGTTTCGGGGTTGTCTTGGCGGGCGTGTTTCCGGGGCCGTGTAGTGATGCGCTGGCGGGCGCTTGGAGCGTGGGGGCGAGACCGAACGCTGCAGTGCACCCGGAGCCGGAGCATGAGGGGCCGGCTTTCGCTGCGGCGGGGAATCCCCCGTTGACGCGGGCGTCGAACACGTTTTCATAGCCCCCGTCAGTCTCGCTGGGTACCAGTTGCGCTGTTGTTGTGAACAGCGCATCGTTTCCGCTGGGCGTGGCGCCCATCAAAACGGCCGGGGTGGACGCCGAGCCGCTGGAGATCAGTGACACGTGCCCTTCCTCCCACTCATACACATCCGTGGAGGTTGGGGTCCCGAACTTCGGGCTCACAGGAGCACTCCCGTTCGTGTCTTCCGCGACAAGCGAGTCTGGGGTCTGGAAGAACACGCGAGCGCCATCTGCGCTCATCGGGGATGTCAAGCCCGGCGGATCATAAGTGCCGCCGGCGGTTTCCCCGAACGACGCGTTCCCCGCGGGCTTCACTCCCGGGGCGGTGCACGACACGCACACCAGCGAGTTGCCCGCGACCGAGTACCGGTAGATCTCGGTGTATTGCTGCCACGGGTTCTGGCCCGTCAAATCAGCCGCAGACGCGAACACCAGAACACCACCGTCAGGGCTCGGCACAGCAGGCCGAGAGATATCCGGCTCGCCCACCAAACCCGACGGGTTACCCCCCGCATCCCTCACATCACTCGACGCCAACGTCCCGATAAACGCGGTTTCCTGGGTCGCTGTATCGAACACGTACAGGTTCGGCTGCACCGGGACCGCGCTCGCACCCTGAGCGTTCGTGTTTTCCGCCAACACACCATCCGAGACGAAATACACACGCGAACCATCATCCGCGACCGCAACCACAGACGCCGGATGAACACCATGCACTTCCGTACCAGCCGGAACACCGAACCCTACCCCGATCAGGCCTTCGCTGAGAGTGAGTTCGGTCGCACTGTCCACCGACGCGACCCTCGACGTCACACCCGAGCTCATTCCGAATTCTCCTTCTGTTTCGAACGGCGCGAACATGATCTCTTCCCCGGCATGGAACCCCGCCGTGCTCGCGACCCTGATGGTTACGCCCGGTTTGCGCCCCGCCGCGGTGGCGGTGAGGGTGCTTGCCGGGGTTCTGTCGCCTCCCAGCCCGGCTGATACGGCACCGACGGACAACGGGCTGACCCCTCCGATTTCATGGCCGGTCGTGTTGAACTCATACACCTCCCCACCACTCGTCGCACCAGCAAGCCCTTCACCTGAAGTGAAGAACACCAGCGACCCGTCCGCCGCCGCACCCTCAAACCGCGCCGAACCGAATATGACCGCCTCCGATTCGAGGAGCCCGCTGAGTCTGGTGCCATCAGCGCTCGCTCCAGCAATCTTTACAGTCGTGGCATTACCTATACGCACATATAGGCCCACCGGCTCGCCAACCGCGGGGTTCGGGCTCTCGAAGAACACCTTCGAGCCATCACTCGACACCGCATGGGTCGTGGAGCCACTACCAGCATCCGCCGGCAAATATTCACTCGCAGGCGCCACACCCGACGCCAAATCACCACCATCACCCAAAATCGCGCCTTCCGACAAATGCGCCACACGCGTACCCACAGGATACGCTATCGGCAATCCAGCGTTGTTTCCCACTCCCAAGCTCTCTGTTGTACTGCTTATCTTGAAGACCTGGGTGATCTGTGTGGTCAGTTCGCTTTCACCTTCGCCTACCGTGATGAACTGCCCCGGGAAAAAGCCCTCTCCTTCGATAAGGGCGACCGCGATAAAGTTTGCCGTTGGGCCTGGTGTGTATCCTTTGGGAAGCGTGGTTTCGAGGCTGCCGATGATCTGCCCGGCATTGTTTACGTTGAGCAGGTGTGTTTGGGCTTCAGGAGCGTTGCGTTCGTAGAGGTACTCCGCTTCTGGGGCTGCATCGCTCCCAAGCCCTGTTGCGGGCGGGATCAGCGATGCGTGGCTGCTGAACACGACATGGTTCCCGTCTGGTGAGGCTCCATCGAACGTCGTCTCGCTCGATTCCGTGCCTCCCTGAGATCCCTGCGATAGCCAGCTCAACCCGCCACCCACAGCCTCTGCGTACAGGCTCAGCGCGCCGCCGTCTTGATCGCCAGGAGCATAGGACTCAGGGGTCGTGAAGATCGCCTCAGACAAGTCCGCCGACAGCCATACCGGCGCCTGCTCTTCCAAAGCCCCCAACGGGGTAGACGGGGCCGGCGTCAACGGCGCTGTCTGCCAGCCACCAGCCGTACGCGTCGCCTGATACAGGTTCAGAGCCCCAGACGTCGCGCCGGCAAACGCCCCACGCGCCTGAAAATCCACCGCCCCACCGGTGGTAGAAGGGACCGCCGCATACGGGCTCAAACCATTCTTCGCCACCGGCGAAACCAGCTCATAGCCACGACCATCCGGCAACACCACAGCACCCGCCACAGACACCCACACCACACACCCAGAGAGCACCACAACAAGCACCACCAAACAAACACGCCTAAACGCCGGTCCAGCCACAGCCCAACCCCCTCCTAGACACCCAACCCCACCACCATCACAACCACACAAACCCACACCAACTCCCCTCACGCAACAAAACCGGGTGGGAGCCAGACACCAAACCCAACCCCCACCCAAGCCAGCTAACTAGCCTTCATAACCTCCTGTAACACAGCGTGAAACTGCCATATCTAAACTACTCCCAAGCAACAGTACCCCCATGCACCCACACTAAGAATAAGCCGAAATAGCTACCTTTAGTGTAGTTATTTTCTTCCTTTTCAGAACAGACCCCGCTGGTGCCTTTCGAGTGGATGCCACCAACTGCGGCATGCCCTAATATCGCTCCAGAGTTGAGGGGATCTTTTAAGAATAAGAGGCTTGAGAGGTTCTGGTTTTCTGCGGTCGGTTCGACTAAGAGACTGCAGTTGGCCGGACTCCCGGCCGTGATTGTAATGGTTTTGAGAATAGAGATCGTGCCGTCAGCACTGATTTCGTATTCCACCGGGGAGATCGTCCCTTTGGAGCCACCGGTCACGGTGCATTTGCCGGGATAGTCACCGGTGACTTTGGCCGTTAAGCCCCACATCACACCATTAGAGACCTGAATATGACCTAAGAAATGCGGACAATTGATTTGGAAGCCTTCTGGTGTAACGTTGAAGATCTGCGGACCCTCGCTTAATATTAAGAGTAATGAGGGTAAGGGTCCCGTGTATAAGAATAAATGCGCTGACGCTGACCCGGCGGAGAACACGCCGAGCACCAACATCACCACAAGGGCCACCAGCCCCACTGCCGTCGTTGTTGTACGCCTCATCTAACTACTCCTTTACGATTGGACTTATAAGCGCCCACCCGGAGTAGCGTCAAACATCAGCCTAGACATCCCTAAGGAGCCATTACACGTGACACCGTAGCTTCTACTGTACGCTGACTACTAGCGCTCCGCAAGTGTAGTTTCTGACTTCTTTACCCGCGCCGAACCGATCAAGGCAACGACCCGCTGGCGAATATTGCGAAGTGCGGCGGGCGACAATACGCCCCCGTCCGCCTGCGGCCCGGTGGATCCATGGACGGGGTTCGGGCAAAGCCACGAGCCGCGATAGACGAGAGGGTCGAAAGTCAGAAACTAGACTTGCATAAGACTGGTGGCGAGCGTAGGGTAAGGAGTCCGGATTTGTGCGGCTATTTGGACTTCTGCGCCACCGACCTGCGTCTGTGGTTTTGAATCTAAGAGGGGAGATCGAGTGTCGTGATTGTTTCTGCCGGTAGGGGAATACGCCGAATCTTTTTCGCGGCAGGCGTTCTCGGTCTAGTCGCGCTCTCGGTCTTCGCGGCCGCCGCGCCAGCCTTCACCGAGCCGGGGATCACTGGGACCACTGCGGACTTCGCGAATTGCCCCAAGGCGAGCGTGATCGGGATCTCTGGCAAATGCGTGCATTCGTATACGACTGGCGGCGTGGTGCAGATCGGGCATTCGAGCGTGCCGATCTCGGTGCCGGGCGACACCTTTGACGCAGGCCTCACAGAAGAAGAAGAAGTATCCGCGATCTGCTTTCCACTGGGCTTCACCGAATGCGTGATCTCGCCTCCTCATGGGATCATCCACGGACCAGCCCAGCCAGTGCCCGGTGGACTGCTCGGAACCATCGGAAATGTCCAGCTTACCGGAGTCACAGCCATGGTTGAATGGGCGACGCCGGTCGCGACCGACACCGCGTTCGGGCTTCTGACCCCCTGCGGCACAAATCCGCTGCCGACATTTGACCTCTGCAAGCTCCTGAATGCCCGAACAGGTACCGCTCTGACGCTGAGCGTAAAGATCCACCTCATGAGCCCGTTCCTGGGTGCTAACTGCTACATCGGCTCAGCCGCAACACCGCTCGTCATTCCACTGACGGCCGGCATGACCGAACCGCCCCCGCCAGCGAAGCCGATCCACGGCAAAGCGTACGAACGCATCGTAAAGCGCTCTGGCGCCGTACAACTCCTCGGCACGACATTGGTGAGCAATTCGTTCTCGGTCCCCGTAGCCAATGGTTGTGGCACCTCAGGTGGCGGTCTGGTGGATGCGTCAATCGACCGTAAGCTTGGCCTCCCCTCCAAAGCAGGTCAAAACATGATGGCGATCGACGCTAACGGCGAGGAGCTCGAGGTCCAAGAACTCATCGAAGCTGGCGGCTGGACCGGAGAATAGGCACGCGGCAGGTCGGTCGCAAGGGCCGATGGTCGCCTCTTCGAGGGCAGCCGCTACAGCGTGTCGCCTGACATGGTTGGGCAGGTCCGTGAGGGTCATTGAGGGTTGGACGGGCTCTTCGATCGGGGTGCCCGTCCGTGCCTCGGCTCAGGCTGCCTCCTTCATCGCCAAGTGAAGAGAGGTTGGGATCTATGAGCCGGACCGGTTTTGACGGGGACTGGATTAGTAGCTTTTGTCTTTCATGATGTGGTGATGGGTGTCCCTGCTTTTGCAGCGTAGAGTTCTTCGATCTCTCGTGGTGGCCGGTCGTCGAGGTTTTCGTGGAGGCGGCTGTCGTTGAACCAGCTGATGTACTCCACGATCGCGAGCTCGAGCTGGCTTCGTGTTTGCCAGACGCGGTCGGCGACGAGCTCTGTCTTGAAGCTGTCGACGAAGCTCTCAGCCATGCTGTTGTCGTAGGCATCGCCGGTGCTCCCGACTGACGCGAGCACGTCGTTGTCGGCGAGGGTCTGCGTGTAGTCCCCCGACACATATTGGGCGGATTCAACTGGTGGACGCAACGGTTTGCGTTGGGAGGGATCGTAGATGCTCGTCGAGTGTTTCGGCGGGTGTGCGCCAGCCGAGTGTCTTGCGTGGCCTGCTGTTGAGCGTTGCAGCGACCGCCTCGAGCTCCTCGGCGGTGTGTCTGGCGAGGTTGGTGCCTTTGGGGAAGTATTGGCGGAGCAGGCCGTTGGTGTTCTCGTTCGTGCCTCGCTGCCACGGGCTCTGAGGGTCACAGAAATAGACCTTCAGCCCGCTGTCGATTGTGATCTGTGCGTGTTGTGTCATCTCCGCTCCTTGGTCCCAGGTGAGGGAGCGGCGTAGCTGCTCTGGCAACGTGGTGATCTGAGCGGTGATGGCATCGCGCACTGCCTCGGCTCCCCGTCCGGCGAGCGGTGGCCCGTTCTTCACTCTTGTGCCGCCGTGGCCGGGCATCGGTGGTAGGTGAAGCAGCATGGTGAACCGAGTGCTGCGCTCGACGAGCGTCCCGATCGCTGTCTGGTCGGCACCGAGGATGAGATCGCCCTCCCAGTGCCCTGGCACAGCGCGGTCCTCGGCCTCGGCGGGACGCTCACTGATCATGATTTGCTCGGTGACGTAGCTCTTGCCACGTCTGCGCACGCGGGCTCTGGGAACTCGCAGAGCCCTGCCGCTGCGCAAGCACGCGGTGAGCTCACGCCGGAGCGCGCCGCGGCCCTGCACGTAGAGCGCCTGGTAGATCGCCTCGTGCGATATCCGCATCGCCTCATCATCGGGGAAGTCGATCCTCAAGCGGTTGGATATCTGTTCCGGGCTCCACGCTCTGGCCCACTTGCGGTCCTGGCGCATCGGCTTGTTGCGGCCCTTCCAAGGCGCCGTAGCTGGGCCCGGCACCGCGGTCCCGTCCGGCCGGCGAACTCCCCCGGAGAGCCGCTCGTGCACGTACTCGCTCAGCCGCGGGTTGGCTGCGAGCTTCGCGGTCTTTGGGCGGCGTGCCACCAGCTCCGCCTTCCACTGCGCGACCGATGCGCGATAGTCGAACTGCCCGCCGCGAGTGGCAGCGTTGCGGTGCAGCTCCCTGGAGATCGTCGACGGGGAACGCCCCAGCCGCTGTGCGATCTCCCGAACCCCGGCGCCCTGAGCCCTGCAAATCGAGATCTCCTCTCGCTCCTCGAATGACAGATAGCGACCCGAGAGCGAGGCAAGCATGAATGTTGGCATGCCACCACGTTCCCTGAACCATCGGCTGCCTGCCGCCGAAGAGGCGCCGACGGACAACGCAGCGTCCTCACTGCTCAGGCCCTTGGCGATCTCACGCCAGAACAACCGCTCCACATCTCGGCGAAGCGATGGCTTCCCAGGCGACTTCATCGGTGCCCTGCCCGTTATCTCCGTCATCCACCCAGCTGGCCTGCCCATCAGCACCTCCACGATCAACGTGTTGCGACGACCAGTTGAGCCCGCCTTGCGACCCCCTGTCGGAGTGGTGAATGAGCCGGACCTCCTCGACCCGTTGCCTTGTCGAGAGTGCCATCCGTAGCGCGTCGAGGACCAAGGTGGTGCGCATGTGCCTGGCGAACTGCCAGCCCACGACCTTGCGGCTGTAGACATCGATCACGAAGCTGAAGAACACCAGCCCCTCCCAGCAACGCAGATAGCTGAAGTCCGCGACCCACAGCTCGTTCGGCGCCGAGGCGGTGAAATCACGGTTCACCAAGTCCGGCCGCCGGGGAGCTTCAGGATCGGGGGTCGTGGTCCGCCACGGCTTGCCTCGACGCTTCGCTCCCTGGATCCCGTGAGCCCGCATCAGCCGCTGCACCCGACACCGTGGCGCCCGCTCACCCGCACGCGTGAGAGCCTTCCAGGTCCTGCGGTAGCCATAGGCGCAGTAGTTCGCCTCATGCACCTCACGAATCCTGGCGAGCAGCCGCTCATCCTCCACGGCCCTCGCCGATCGTTGGCCGGTGGCGCGCTGGTAGAAGGCGGACGCCGACACGCCCAAAGTGCTGCAGATCGGCTCGACCCCGAAGCGCTCCCGGTGCTCCTGCACGTAGGCGCTCACTTCGTTCGGTCTGGGTCGAGCTCCTTGGCGAAAAACACGCTCGCTGACTTCAGGATCTCGTTCGCCCTGCGCAACTCGAAGTTCTCGCGGCGCAGCTTCTTGATCTCCTCCCGCTCCTCGCTCGAGAGCAGGTCGCCTCGCTTGCCGCTATCAGCCTCGGCCTGCCTGACGTGTTTGCGCAACGTCTCGCGGTGGATGCCCAAATCATCAGCGACATGAGCAATCGGCCGCTCGCCCTCAAGCGCCAGACGAACCCCGCGCTCGATCAACTCCGGTGGGTACTTCGACGGTCTCGACATGCCAGAAGGCTCTCCCCTCCCGCGGACATATCCACGGAATACGGCCCCCGTCAAAACCGGCCTGGCTCACTACCCCTATTTTTGCGGAGTCGTGGGTTTGGGGTCAGGCGGTAGCGGTGGTTGATTGGTAGTGGTTCTCGTATTCGGTTGGTGTGAGCATGTTCAGCGCGCTGTGGCGTCTTGTGGTGTTGCGGAAGGTCTCGATGTAGTCGTGGATCGCAGTCGCGAGCTCGATCCTTGTCTTCCATCGTTTGCGGTTGAGTAGCTCGACCTGCATGCGTCCCCAGAACGACTCGACCATGGCATTGTCTCCGGGTGCCCCGACGGCTCCCATCGATGGTGCGAGCCCGGCGTCTTGGAGCTTGCGGCTGAAGGCCCAAGAGGTGAATTGAACCCCGCGATCGCTATGCAGCACCAGGCCGCTGTCGGGGTTGCGGGTGCTGGTCGCCATACCGAGCGCTGTCGTGACGAGTGCGGTCGTCTGGGTGCTATCGATGGCCCAGCCGACGACCATGCGTGAGAACGCATCGAGCACGACACAGCAGTAGACCTTGCCCTCCCTCGTGGGGTGCTCGGTGATGTCGGTCATCCATAGCTCGTTCGGGGCACGCCGCGAGAAGTCGCGGCGAACCAAGTCAAGCGAGCGATACGCGCCTGCCCGCGCCCCTCGCGGGAGCCGACGATTCGGGACGCCCTTGAGCCCGAGACGTCGCATGATGTCCGATACCGCGTTGTGGCTCACGAGGATGTCGCGGCCGTAGCGCAGCTCGGCTGTCACGCGTTCAGCGCCGTAGATGCCGCCAGAGGCCCGGTGCACGTCCGTGATCTCGCCAGCGAGCCATAGGCGCCTGAGCGCCGTCGCTGACGGCGGCCTGTCCTTCCAGTCGTAGTAGCCGGACTCGGATACGCCGAGGACCCGGCAGGCGTGTCTGACGTTGATTCCCTGCCCGGTCAGAGACTCGATCACCGGGAAGAGGCTTTTGGGGCGAGATCCTGATCGAGAAAGATCTCATTGACCTTCCGCGAGACCGCGAGCTCTGTCTCGAGCTCTCGGATACGGCGCTTCGCCGCGGCGAGTTCCAACGCCTGGTCCGTCGTCTGCCCGACGATCTCGCCACGATCGATCTTCTCCTGATTGATCCAGTTATAGATCGTCGTCTCGGTCATTGACGGGGCCCCAGTGAGGAGTCCAGTGGCTATGTGTGTTCTTGATTGTTTGTTGTTGTGATTGTGGCGTACTCGCTTGGACAGCGGCCTCCGAGGGCTGAGTGGGGCCGGTAGGTGTTGTACTCGTGGCGCCAGTCCTCGATCACGACCCTGGCCTCGGTGATTGAGCCGAACTCCTCGATGTTCAGCAGCTCGTCGCGGAGCCGGCCGTTGAAGGACTCAACGAACGGGTTCTCCCACGGCGATCCCGGCTCGATGTAGCTTGTGGCCATAAGCGTCATTCGGCAGTAGTCCCGCAGTGCCACGCGATGAACTCCGGGCCGTTATCCGAGCGCAGAAAGGCGGGTGCGCCCCGCTCAGCGACCAGGCCGGCAAGGACCTCAACGACGTCGTCGGCGGTGCAGGACCGGGCGACGCGGATCGCGAGCGCCTCGCGGGTGTACTCATCCACGATGTTGCACAGCTTGATCCTGCGCCGGTCGGAGATCTCATCGAACTGGAAATCAACAGCCCGTACATCGTTCGGCCTGCTCGCCCGCAGACGCTGTTTCTGCCCGCTGGGCAGCCGACGACGCTTCCGTGTCTTCACGGGCCGCCGCAGGCCCTCCTGGCGCCAGATGCGGCGTGTTCGCTTGCGGTTCAGTGCCCAGCCCTCCCTGAGCAGGGTCTCATGGGCGGTCTTCCACCCCCACCGCGGATGCTCACCCGCGATCTCCCGCAACCGGGCAGCGAGCCGCTCATCCGCCGGACGTGGCGCCGGCGGGGGTTTGCGCTGCGTCGAGCGATGCTGCCCAGCTACCCGGCACGCACGGCGCTGTGAAACCCCGAAACGCTCTTCGAGCCGACCGACAGCTCTGCGCCTACGTTCCGGGGTCAAAAGTTTCCCTCCGCCAGCTCCTTGAGCATGTCGATGTCCAGCGCCTGCTCAGCCACGAGCTTCTTCAGCCGCTGGTTCTCGGCATCGAGCGTCTTCAGCCGCTTGGCCTCATCGGCCTTCAGCCCGCCGTATTGCGCGCGCCACCGGTTGAACGTCGACTCGGTGATCTCGAGATGCCTCAGCACCTCGGCGAGATCCTGCCCCTCGTTCAACAGTCGTTCGCCCTCACGGATCTTCCGAACGGCCTGCTCCGGCGTGTGCCTACGTCGCTTCATGATCGTGTCCATCCTCTCATCCCACCAACGGGACATGACAAACACGCACAGCACCTGGCTCACATCACAGGGACCCCGTCATCATCCCGAACGTCTCAGCCAGCTGCGCGACACGCGTCCCCGCACGAGCAAGCTCAACGACCTGACGACGCACTGCTGATGGATACCTCGCGGGCATTCTGCCTCCTAGCCGATGCCAGGACTCTAAACACGCGACTCCAACAAACCAGGGGTAGATCCTTGTGCCTGAAGAAGTGGGGCGAGATCATCGTCTCGCCGAACGGGGGCGTGGAAGGTTCTTCGCCGCCACGGGCTGAACACCCGCGCCAAGTGCCCCGCGCTGATCGCAGGCCACGCAGCACCCTGCTTCTACGCCGGACGACAGAAGGGCACCGGGCGCCGATCTGACAGCTCATTGCGATCGACATCGCGTCCTCCTGCGCCTGGGCGGAGCTCGTGATCTGCAAGCAAGGCAGCCCAATCGCGCTCGCCGGACGTGTTGCACGGGCACTGAAGATCGCGGGCTGGCGCTTGGAACGGATGCTCTCGGACAACGGCAACGAGTTCCGTGGCAGCGTCCTCACCAGCACCCTCGAGAAGCTAGCTGGGACCCCGCCACAGCCCGAATCCATAATGGGCGCTCGCAAAAGGACCAACGCTCTTGACGCTCGAAGTGGCCCCACCTCCCTCCGATTTTGCGATTGACGTCGGGGGCTCCGTTGACCGTGGTCAGTGCGGTGGCTCACTCGCTACCAGGGATCGTGCGCGCTGGACTTCTCCACAGTTCGACGCGACACTCCAGCCCGAGCTCAACCACAAACGCCTCACCGAGTTGCGAGGCCTACGGCTCATCGAGCACAAGGATCGCTACACGCGACTCGATCGAGACCACCTCTAATAAAGGTCGTCGCCGGCACTGCTGGTCCCGGCGCCCTCGGTCGCCTCCTGCACAACGCCTCGATGCCTCGCCATCAACGGCCCAAGCTTTCGCTTCCCCTTCGTCTTAGTGTGCATGTGTGCTGCCTGCTTTCTGGGTGTTCTTGGCTCGTCGGGCGCATACTGTTCGGCCTTTCACGTGTCGTCGTACGTGTCGCTTCCCGCAGGCCATGTGCTTTGGCTTTGGTTTCGGGGTTGTCTTGGCGGGCGTGTTCCCGGGGCCGCGTAGTGACGCGCTGGCGGGCGCTTGGAGCGTGGGGGCGAGACCGAACGCTGCAGTGCACCCCGAGCCGGAGCATGAGGGGCCGGCTTTCGCTGCGGCGGGGAATCCCCCGTCGACGCGTGCGTCGAACACGTTTTCATAGCCCCCGTCAGTCTCGCTGGGTACCAGTTGCGCTGTTGTTGTGAACAGCGCATCGTTTCCGCTGGGCGTGGCGCCCATCAAAACGGCCGGGGTGGACGCCGAGCCGCTGGAGATCAGTGACACGTGCCCTTCCTCCCACTCATACACATCCGTGGAGGTTGGGGTCCCGAACTTCGGGCTCACAGGAGCACTCCCGTTCGTGTCTTCCGCGACAAGCGAGTCTGGGGTCTGGAAGAACACGCGAGCGCCATCTGCGCTCATCGGGGATGTCAAGCCCGGCGGATCATAAGTGCCGCCGGCGGTTTCCCCGAACGACGCGTTCCCCGCGGGCTTCACTCCCGGGGCGGTGCACGACACGCACACCAGCGAGTTGCCCGCGACCGAGTACCGGTAGATCTCGGTGTATTGCTGCCACGGGTTCTGGCCCGTCAAATCAGCCGCAGACGCGAACACCAGAACACCACCGTCAGGGCTCGGCACAGCAGGCCGAGAGATATCCGGCTCGCCCACCAAACCCGACGGGTTACCCCCCGCATCCCTCACATCACTCGACGCCAACGTCCCGATAAACGCGGTTTCCTGGGTCGCTGTATCGAACACGTACAGGTTCGGCTGCACCGGGACCGCGCTCGCACCCTGAGCGTTCGTGTTTTCCGCCAACACACCATCCGAGACGAAATACACACGCGAACCATCATCCGCGACCGCAACCACAGACGCCGGATGAACACCATGCACTTCCGTACCAGCCGGAACACCGAACCCTACCCCGATCAGGCCTTCGCTGAGAGTGAGTTCGGTCGCACTGTCCACCGACGCGACCCTCGACGTCACACCCGAGCTCATTCCGAATTCTCCTTCTGTTTCGAACGGCGCGAACATGATCTCTTCCCCGGCATGGAACCCCGCCGTGCTCGCGACCCTGATGGTTACGCCCGGTTTGCGCCCCGCCGCGGTGGCGGTGAGGGTGCTTGCCGGGGTTCTGTCGCCTCCCAGCCCGGCTGATACGGCACCGACGGACAACGGGCTGACCCCTCCGATTTCATGGCCGGTCGTGTTGAACTCATACACCTCCCCACCACTCGTCGCACCAGCAAGCCCTTCACCTGAAGTGAAGAACACCAGCGACCCGTCCGCCGCCGCACCCTCAAACCGCGCCGAACCGAATATGACCGCCTCCGATTCGAGGAGCCCGCTGAGTCTGGTGCCATCAGCGCTCGCTCCAGCAATCTTTACAGTCGTGGCATTACCTATACGCACATATAGGCCCACCGGCTCGCCAACCGCGGGGTTCGGGCTCTCGAAGAACACCTTCGAGCCATCACTCGACACCGCATGGGTCGTGGAGCCACTACCAGCATCCGCCGGCAAATATTCACTCGCAGGCGCCACACCCGACGCCAAATCACCACCATCACCCAAAATCGCGCCTTCCGACAAATGCGCCACACGCGTACCCACAGGATACGCTATCGGCAATCCAGCGTTGTTTCCCACTCCCAAGCTCTCTGTTGTACTGCTTATCTTGAAGACCTGGGTGATCTGTGTGGTCAGTTCGCTTTCACCTTCGCCTACCGTGATGAACTGCCCCGGGAAAAAGCCCTCTCCTTCGATAAGGGCGACCGCGATAAAGTTTGCCGTTGGGCCTGGTGTGTATCCTTTGGGAAGCGTGGTTTCGAGGCTGCCGATGATCTGCCCGGCATTGTTTACGTTGAGCAGGTGTGTTTGGGCTTCAGGAGCGTTGCGTTCGTAGAGGTACTCCGCTTCTGGGGCTGCATCGCTCCCAAGCCCTGTTGCGGGCGGGATCAGCGATGCGTGGCTGCTGAACACGACATGGTTCCCGTCTGGTGAGGCTCCATCGAACGTCGTCTCGCTCGATTCCGTGCCTCCCTGAGATCCCTGCGATAGCCAGCTCAACCCGCCACCCACAGCCTCTGCGTACAGGCTCAGCGCGCCGCCGTCTTGATCGCCAGGAGCATAGGACTCAGGGGTCGTGAAGATCGCCTCAGACAAGTCCGCCGACAGCCATACCGGCGCCTGCTCTTCCAAAGCCCCCAACGGGGTAGACGGGGCCGGCGTCAACGGCGCTGTCTGCCAGCCACCAGCCGTACGCGTCGCCTGATACAGGTTCAGAGCCCCAGACGTCGCGCCGGCAAACGCCCCACGCGCCTGAAAATCCACCGCCCCACCGGTGGTAGAAGGGACCGCCGCATACGGGCTCAAACCATTCTTCGCCACCGGCGAAACCAGCTCATAGCCACGACCATCCGGCAACACCACAGCACCCGCCACAGACACCCACACCACACACCCAGAGAGCACCACAACAAGCACCACCAAACAAACACGCCTAAACGCCGGTCCAGCCACAGCCCAACCCCCTCCTAGACACCCAACCCCACCACCATCACAACCACACAAACCCACACCAACTCCCCTCACGCAACAAAACCGGGTGGGAGCCAGACACCAAACCCAACCCCCACCCAAGCCAGCTAACTAGCCTTCATAACCTCCTGTAACACAGCGTGAAACTGCCATATCTAAACTACTCCCAAGCAACAGTACCCCCATGCACCCACACTAAGAATAAGCCGAAATAGCTACCTTTAGTGTAGTTATTTTCTTCCTTTTCAGAACAGACCCCGCTGGTGCCTTTCGAGTGGATGCCACCAACTGCGGCATGCCCTAATATCGCTCCAGAGTTGAGGGGATCTTTTAAGAATAAGAGGCTTGAGAGGTTCTGGTTTTCTGCGGTCGGTTCGACTAAGAGACTGCAGTTGGCCGGACTCCCGGCCGTGATTGTAATGGTTTTGAGAATAGAGATCGTGCCGTCAGCACTGATTTCGTATTCCACCGGGGAGATCGTCCCTTTGGAGCCACCGGTCACGGTGCATTTGCCGGGATAGTCACCGGTGACTTTGGCCGTTAAGCCCCACATCACACCATTAGAGACCTGAATATGACCTAAGAAATGCGGACAATTGATTTGGAAGCCTTCTGGTGTAACGTTGAAGATCTGCGGACCCTCGCTTAATATTAAGAGTAATGAGGGTAAGGGTCCCGTGTATAAGAATAAATGCGCTGACGCTGACCCGGCGGAGAACACGCCGAGCACCAACATCACCACAAGGGCCACCAGCCCCACTGCCGTCGTTGTTGTACGCCTCATCTAACTACTCCTTTACGATTGGACTTATAAGCGCCCACCCGGAGTAGCGTCAAACATCAGCCTAGACATCCCTAAGGAGCCATTACACGTGACTCCGTAGCGTCTACCGTACGCTCGCTACCAGCTTCCCGCAAGTGTAGTTTCTGACTTTTGGACTCGGACCAGCCTTTAGTGCACCGATCCGGCGGCGTAATACCGCGGCCTGCGCGTCGGGCAGTACATAGCCAGCTTCGCCGCCACGGGTTCGTAGCGCACGACCCACACGCCCGTGTGATCCCGCAGACGCGTGCACGGCGGCTGGGTGTGTGCGGTGACCGGTTCGCGGAGGAGCGTCGCGACGCTCGCCTGTGGCGCATACTGAGGCTGTTCGGTTATTGCAGGGGCGAGACCGGCGATCTGCGCGAGCGGCCTGAGGCCTTCCAGGGAGAATTCGGGGTCCACGCTTTGGGAAGCGCTCCAGGAGATGGTGGTCACCCCTTCGCGGCGTAGCGCTTTGAGCAGCCCCGGGACATCGCCGTCACGACTAGGGGCAGCGACCAGGAAACCCGCCGTGGTAAAGAACTTGACTTGGTCGGGGAACGCCTCGGTGGGCGGAGGGTTGCTGGTCAGCTTCGCTTCCGCGTTGCCGCCGACACCGAACGTGATGCCCAGGGTGTTGGCGCTGACTCCGAGGACGACCACGGCGATGGCCGCGCTTCGGGCGGCCCGGGGAAGATGCACTATCCATCCCGTTGCGACGACCGCGAGAAAGCCGATCATCGGCAGGCCATAGCGAATGTCGTGGTGGGCGTCCGGGAACGTGATGACGAACCAGGCCAGGAAGCCGCCGAGGAGGAACTCCAGTCTGAGTGCGTTCTTCCCCCGACTGCGAACGGTCGTGACGGCCATCCATACGATTCCGCCGACCGCGAGGAGGAAGAGCGGCAGGAGCAGCTGGGAGTTGAGGATGCTCCAGAAGTACCACTGCAGGTTTTCCATTGAGAACGTCGGCGGGATGTTGCCCGGCGGCGTACCCGGCCCGGAGCTCGAGAGTTCGATCATCCGCCCCAGTTCGGAGGAGTGCTGGATGTACCAGGGCGTCCCGACCAGGAGCGCGACCGCGACGAACGTGGCGAAGCCGCGCCAGTTGCGCCACCCGCCATGGAGGAAGACGACGGCCGTGAGGCCGACGACGAACAGCGCGAACTGCACCTTCACGTTCATGCCCAACCCCACCGCGAGGCCCGCCAGCCCCGAGACCCCGACGCGGCGAAAGTCCTCGCTCGCGAGGATCAGCCACATCGCGAGCGCCACCATCGCCGCGACCGGCGCGTCGAGCAGGAACACGTGGAACATCTCGATCACCAGCGGCGAGCCGAACACCACCAGCACCGCGAGCATCCCCGCGAGAGGGCTGAAGAGGAGGCGGCCCGTCTGGTAGCAGCCGAGCGCGAGCAGCGGGACGAAGACGAGGTTCTCTCCGAGCACCGGGGCGGCGACGCTCACGCCGCCGATCAGCGCCGCGACCGCGCCCACGATGTGGCCGAGGATCGGATAGACGTTTTCGAAGGTGAACGGCCCCAGCAGATCCCCCGCCTGCAGCATCCGGTGGTATTCGAAGACCGTCTGCAGCTGCGTGCCGACGTCGTAGATCGGGATGCTGCGGTCCTGCGTGAGCCACCAGCAGGTGATGCCGATGAACGCCGCGGTCGCTCCAATCGCGCCCCACGCATAGCCGCTCCAGCGCAGCAGGTCCGTGCGTGCGGTGCTTACCGGATGTGCCTTCGCCTCGAACGAGCTCGTGCTGGTGAGGCGCGCGGGAGGATTGACGCGATCGGAAGCCGACACCGGTCGAGCCTAGGTCACGGCTGTCGCCGATTCCAGCAATTACGGCAATTGTCTCCGTCTTCAGACGGGCATTTCGGTGAGACGGGGGAGCAGCTCCTCGGCCACCTGCGTGTCGATCGCGGCGCGAGTGAACGGGGCAAGCGCCGCCAGCGCGCGCGAGGAGTAGTCCGGCCGCGGGTCCTGCAGCGCGGTCAGCAGCGCCCCCTCCAGATCCTCGCTCACAAGCCGGTGGTCGAGCGAACTCGCGATCGGAAGCGCCGCGTAGGGCCCGGGCGCGGGGGTGGTGACGAGCACGCAGCCGTCGGCGAGCGCCTCGAGCTGGGCGATGCCGAAATCCTCGCGCCGCGGCGCGCACACGAACACGCGCGCGCGCCTGAGCAGCGCGCGGTACTCGGCGGCGGGCAGGGCGCCAACGACGCGCACGCCCTCCTCCCCCTTCACGTCCAGCCCGGCGGCTCTCAGCTCCTGCACCGAGGCTCCCGCCACGACGAGCTCCTCCGCGGCGTCGGGCCACTGGGCGCGCACGGCACGCCAGGCCGCGAGGACACGGTCGATCCCCTTCTTGCTGGGATTGGCCGCGTAGGTGATCGCGGCGATGTCGCGGACCTGCGCGGGCGGCCCCGACGGCGCCACCGCAACGGGGAGCACCAGCGCCCTCCCCTCCTTGCGCGCCGAAGCCGGCGCCTCGCCCAGCCCGCCCTCGCTCCACGGCAGCAGCAGCGGCGCAGTTGCCAGCCGGCGGGACTCGAGCGGCCGTTGCCACAGCCCGTGGCGTCCCGGCCGGTTGCCCGCGGACGGGGCGTCGAACCGGATCGCCCCAGGGCGAGGCCACAGGAGCGAGGCGGTGGTGCTCGAGTAGACGATCGCGGGCGGGCGATGGCCCTGCAGCTCGGCCAGCGCCTTCTTGCACGCGACACGTCCCGCGCGCGCCCACGCGAGGTCGGTGAGCATCAGCGTGCGCACCTCGCGCGGTTTGATGACGCTGACAATGACCGCGTTTGCTCCCATGCGCTCCAGCGAGTCGCGCAGCTCCGCGTCGGCCGCGCGCAGGCCCGCGGTGGATCCGAGCGAGACGATCAGGACGTCGAGCGGGCGCTCGGCTCCCATCTCAGGTGACGGCGCCGTTGACGCGCTCCGGGCGCGAGGCGGCGAAGCCGGGGGTGCGCAGCAGCGACATCGGCCTGATCGGCGAGGTGCGCTGGACGTAGAAGCTCGCGCCGTCGCGCTCCTCGATCGCCTCCACCGCCGCGTCCTGGCGGCGCCACGACAGCGCCCAGATGATCGCGAAGCCGGCCGCGATGCCGGGGACCTGCGGGGCGAAGAACGCGGAGCCTCCGGCGATCAGCGTGAACAGCAGCAGCGGCCACAGGCGGTTGAGCATGATCGCGCCGGGGCGGTGCTCGGGCAGCGTCTTGCTCGCGCTGGCGCTCGCGAGCAGGCGTGCGATCGGCGGGTTGGTCTGCGCCCGTCTGCCCGCGCGCAGCCCGATCGCGCTCGCCACGATCCACCAGCCGATCGACGCGGCGACGAGCACGTTGTGGGCGCCGGCGGCGGCGAACACGGTGAGCGTCGCGAGCGCGGTGGCCGCGCCGGCGCTCAGCAAGACGGTGGTTCTGAGGAAGTCGACGAAGCGCACGTCGCTAGAGCAGCGCCTCGAGCAGCCCGCGCACGCCGGCGGGGCCGTCCACCGTGAGGTCCGCCTCCTGCGCAAGCTCCGCGGGCGCTTCGTCGGAGCTGACGGCCACGCACAGCGCGCTCGTGAGCTTGTTGCCCTGCACCAGCGCCCGCAGGCCGCGGAACGCGTCCAGGTCGGTCGTGTCGTCGCCCACGTAGAGGGCGGCCGTCGCGGGGCCCTCGCGCAGCAGCGCGGCGATGCCGATGCCCTTGTCGAAGGCCACCGGGGGGCGGACCTCGAGCACCTTGCGCCCCCAGTGCACAGCGAAGCCCTCGGTCTCGGCGAGCTTCGCGATCTCGCGCACCGCCTGCTCGGCGGCGTCCTCGTCGGGCGCGCCGCGCCAGTGGAACGCCGCGATCGCGTCCTTGTCCTCGCCGCGCACGCGCATCCGCTGGTGCTCGGGGGTGTAGGCGCGCACGGCGAACTCGCGCACGCGAGCGGTCCATGCCGCGAGCTCCGGGTCGATCTCCGGCTGGGTGCTCCCCGGGCGCAGCAGCTCGCCGCCGTGGTTGCCGACGTAGGCGATCGTCCCGATCGAGACGATCTGGCGGGCGATGCTCGCGCGCCGTCCGCTGACGCAGCCGACGGTGGTGTAGCGCTTGGCGACCTCGATCAGCACCGAGCGGGTCGCCTCGGGGACGTGCGCGTCGGTCGCGTGGCGGACGATGGGCGCGAGGGTGCCGTCGATGTCGAGCAGGACGGCGGCGTGCGCGGGATCCGAGCGGATCGGCTCGAGCGCCTCCACGAGCGTTGCGGCGGGGGACACGCGGTCTAGTATGGCGCGCAGTGTCTGGGACCGGGGACCGCTCGCTGAAGCTGATGGCGATTGGCACCGCGGCGGGGGTGTTCAGCGGCCTGTTCGGCGTGGGCGGCGGAAGCGTGATCGTGCCGCTGCTGATCCTGTGGCTCGGCTACGAGGAGCGCACCGCGACCGCCACGTCGCTCGCGGCGATCGTGTTCATCGCGGCGTTCGCCGCCGGAGTACAGGGGCTCTACGGCAACGTCGATCTGCGCGACGCGGCGCTCGTGGGCGTGCCCGCCGTGGGTGGCGTGCTGATCGGGACGTGGCTGCAGCAGCGCCTGCGGGCGCGCTCGATCGCGCTGCTGTTCGCGGCGGTGCTGGTGGCAAGCGCGGTCGAGCTGGTGCTGCGGTGATGGGCGCGATCGCGATCGGCCTCGCCGCGGGGGTCGTGGCGGGCCTGTTGGGCGTGGGCGGCGGCGTTCTGTTCGTGCCCGGCCTGGTGATCTTCCTCGGGCTGGACCAGCACCACGCGGAGGCCACCTCGCTGCTCGCGATCGTGCCCGTGGCGATCGTGGGCACGTATCGCCAGGACCGCTACGGCAACGTCAACCGGCGCGACGCACTGCTGCTCGGACTGCTCTCGGTCGTCGGGGCGGCCGCGGGCGTGGCGCTCGCGAACGCTCTCTCGGGGGCGGTGCTGCGCGACGCTTTCGCCGCGTTGATGGTAGTCGTGGCGGCCCAACTGGTGAGGAGGGCTCTGCTTGGGTAGACTGATGGAGACTGATGGGACTCGATAACCCACTCCACATCGCCTTCCTGGTGGTGATCCTGCTGTTGATCTTCGGAGCCAAGCGGCTCCCGGAGATCGGCCGCTCACTCGGCAGTGGGATGCGCGAGTTCAAGGACTCGGTCAGCGGATCCTCCTCGCAGCCGACGATCAGCCAGACCGCGCAGCAGCCGCCGGCGCCCGTCGCTCAGGCCCCCGCGGTCCCGGCGGAGCAGCAGCCGACTCCCGTGGTCGAGCCGACTCACCAGCCGTAGCCCAGCCGCTACTCCACTGCTCAGCTCAGCCGCGGTGACGGATCGACCCGGTTCGGACCGCTTCGAACGCCGCCCCGGGGACGCGCTTGATCTGTTCGAGGTCGGCGTCGTTCCAGCGCGGGTCGGGGGCGCCGGTGATGTACCAGGAGGTTCCGTTGTCGGCGACGATCAGCCCGTAGCGCTTGAGCGCGCGCAGGACGATCAGCGACTCGCCGTGGAAGCCCGCGATCGGGTAGCTCGCCTTCAGCCGCAGCCGCAGGCCCATCGGCGGCAGGCTCGTGTCCGAGCTCGAGGAGGCGAAGTGCGTGGCCGGGTGGATGTAGCCGCGCTGGGTGCGTGCGACGGTCACGCGCAGCGCATGGTCGATCCGCCCGGCGTGGACCTCGGGGTAACGGACGAGCAGCGGGAAGATCGGCAGCCCGGCGGCGTCCGCGGACGTCCAGCCTTCGGGGCGCAGGGCGTTGCTGCGCAGGTCGAACATCGCCCCTGAGCCAGCTTCCCAGCCGGCTCCCTTACGCTGGGCGTTGTAGAGCTCGTAGAGCCTGCAGCTGCCCGTCTGCAGCACCAGCACGTGCCGGTCGCCTTCTTCGCCAGCGCCCTCGATCGGCGCGTTGGCGGGGATCGGGTAGGGGCCGGGGTTGGATTCTTCCCCGAATTCGCTAAACGCGATCGGCGCCTTCGCCTGGTGCGGACCGACGACCGCATAGGGGATGCCGTAGCTCGGGTTGGTGCCGAAGTCAGGGTGCAGGTGTCCGCCGAGGCCGATGCTCGCGATGTAGCGCGCGGAGTTGGGGTCGACCGGCGCGTGCGAGATGTCCCGGTTGAGGGAGTTGCTCGCGGGGAGGATCGGGCAGCCCCCTTCGCGAGGAGCGGGGTGAGAGGAGGTGCTGGCCGCCGAGACGGTTGGCGGTCCGGCGAGCGCGAACGTGAGCGTCAGGGCGAGGAGCTTCACCCCTCAGACGCTACGCCACCGGCGACTCGCCGTGCAGCACCGACGGGCGCGCCTCCTCGAGGAGCGGCGCGCCGCAGTGCCAGCAGTAGGCGGCGCCGCGGCTGTGCACCGCGCCGCACGAGCGGCACTGCCCGTGGATGCCCGCCTCGCTCGTGGCGAGCAGGCGCTGCACCTCGCCGAGCTGTGCGTCGGCCTCCTGCAGTTCGGCGGCTTTGCGCGCGAGCACGTCGAGGCGGTAGTGGTCGCGGATCGCCATCTCGTACGCGAGGCCTCCGAGGTCCCAGGTGAGCGCGGCGACGCGCTCGGCCAGCTCGAGGCGGCGGCTGCGCAGCTCCGCCATCGAGCCGCTCGTCGACACGAGGCCGCCGACCGGCACGACCGCGCCCGCCGGTGCGCTGGAGATCGGCTCGGGGCGACCGTTGCCGTTGTGCGCGCTCATCAGCCCGTTTCGATCGGTTCGGCGCCAAGCTTGTTGAGTTCTTCGGCGTGCTTCTTGCCGGTCGTGGAGTTCAGTTTCTGCAGCGTGTTCGCGCCGGCTTTGCGGGGTTTGGTTTTTTCGATCGACTGAGCCTGCGCTTTTTCGGCTTTCGCTTCTTTGACGACTTCTTCGGATTCTTCCTTGGCGCTCGGCTGGCTGGAGGCGCTCGCGGCGGGCGTGGTGGAGGTGGTGGGCGTGGCGCTGGCCCCCGCGGCGAGGCCGCCGAGTCCTTCGATCTTGATCGTCTGCTGGCTCGGCACGGACGCGGTCGCTTTGTTCTGTGTCACCCAGTGGCCGACGAGCAGCCCGGCGATCATCGCGAGCAGCAACACGGTGAGCACTCCGAACAGCGGGGAGTAGCGGCGCAGCCAGCCGGACGGGCCTGCCGGTTCGAGCAGGGGCGCGTAAGTCATCGCGGGCGTGGTGGCGAGCGGGCGAGTGGCGACCTGCTGCTGTCCCTCCGACTGGAGCACGTCGAGGAACGCGAGCCGAACGGGCGAGCACGGGTGCCCACAGGAGAGGCAGTAGCGCTGGTCCGCGACGAGCGGGGCGGAGCAGTTCGCGCACGTGGCGCTCTCGGACGGCACGGGAGCGAGGCTCATCATCCCGCACCAACTTTCGCGGTGTGCGCCGCGCTGGTCCTCGAGTGGCCACGGTGGTGCTGGTGGCGCGAGCGCGCGAGCTTGCGTGCGTGCGCGGCTTCGGCGGCGATGATCTGCTGGCCTTCGCGGGCGATCTTCGCGCTTTCCTGCTCGGTGCTCTCGCAGGCGGACACGCTCACGGCGAGGACCCCGCAGCCGGCCATCGCGAGCGCGCGACGCATCCGCGCCGCGCCGCGTGACGGCACGGCGCGCTCACGACGGGGGCTCATCCAAACGCTCCGCTGACGTAGTCGCGCGTGCGCGTGGCGCGCGGCTCCTCGAACACCTGGCTGGCGGTCCCGTACTCGACGAGGTCCCCCAGGTACATGAACGCGACCTTGTCGGCGACGCGGTGGGCCTGTGCGAGGTTGTGGGTGACGATCACGACCGCGAGCTCTCTGCGCAGCTCGCCGATCAGCTCCTCGATCACGCCGGTGGAGATCGGGTCGAGGGCGCTGCAGGGCTCGTCCATCAGCAGCACCTCGGGGCGCGGGGCGATCGCGCGCGCGATGCACAGGCGCTGCTGCTGGCCGCCGGACAGTCGCAGGGCGGGGCGGTCGAGGTCGTCGCGAACCTCGTCGTAGAGGCCGGCCCTGCGCAGCGCGTCGATCACGAGCGGCTCGAGCTCGCGCCTGCCGGGGCGCTTGCGCGACTGCTCGCGCAGCGCGAACGCGACGTTGTCGAAGATCGACATCGGGAAGGGGTTGGGCTGCTGGAAGACCATCGCGACGCGCGAGCGCAGCTTGGTGTCGACGAGCTCGTGGATGTCCTCGCCGTCGAGCAGCACCTCGCCGGAGCGCGACGCGCTCGGGGTCAGCTCGGTGAGGCGGTTGAGCGTGCGCAGCAGCGTCGTCTTGCCGCAGCCCGAGGGCCCGATCAGCGCGAGCACCTCGCCCTGGTGGACGGACAGGGAGACCGACTTGACAGCCTGTTTCTCGCCGAAGGACACGCTCACCTCGCGCAGGCGCAGGCGCTCCGGTCCGGCGGCGGAGGACAGCGGCCTGACGGCCTCGCGCTCGCGCGGCGGGCGCACTGGCGTGGGCTGGCGGTCGAGCACGATCGTGCGCACGGGCGGCACGGCGCGCGGAGCGGCGGTCTCGCGGCCCTGCTCCTCGCGACCGTCCGTGGCGAAGCTCCAGGGATCCAAGACCATCTCCTCAGGACTCATGAGAATCGTTCTCCAGTGAGTGGACTTTGGCCATCAGACCACTGAGGTTAGCGACTTTTTTGCGGATTTGTGAAAAGTTCATCCCCATATCCCCATGTCTCAGATGACCGCGCCCGCCGCGGTGAGGCCCTGCGTGTCGGACTGGGAGCGGCCGATGCGGCCGACGATCAGGTTCAGGCCGAGGACGAAGATCAGCAGCACGAACGCCGCCGCGTACGCCTTCTGCGGAGCGGCGCTTTCGCCGGCGGGCGAGTTTTCGTACACGAAGCTCGTGAGCGCGGTCCCGGTGCCGCGCAGCAGGCCGAGCACGGGGACGGAGTTCTGCGGTTCGATGCGATGCGTTCCGCCGAGCAGCACGAGCACGATCGCGGTGTCGCCGATGATGCGACTGACGCCGAGCGTCACGCCGGTGGCGATGTTCGAGCGCACGCTCGGAAGCAGCACGCGCCGGATCGTGGTGATGCGCGTCTTGCCGAGCGCGAAGGCCGCCTCGCGCATGTGCGCGGGGACCGCCTGCATGCCGTCCCGCGTGGCGGCGAACACCGGCGGCAGCGCGAGCAGCGACATCATCGCGCCGGCCGCGAGGAACGAGCGGCCGTACACCCCTCCGCCTTCGGCCGTGAACGACAGCGGCGCGAACAGGCTCAGCTGAAAGATCGCGAGGCCGAAGAGGGCGATCACGATGTCGGGCGTCCCGGCGACGACCTCGACGCTCGACTCGACGACGCGCGCCAGCCAGCTCGGCCGTCCGTACTCGGCGATCCACACGGCGCTGCCCACGGCCAGCGGGACGGCGAGCGCGATGCCGATGGCCGTCAGCAGCAGCGTCCCGAGGATCGGGTCGAGGATGCCGCCCGAACCGGCCTGGCTGGTGCCGGTCTGCGGTCGGCTGAAGATCAGGTTGGGGCGCAGGTACTCGACGCCGCGGTAGCCCATGTAGACGACGATCGCTCCGGCGATCAGGCACAGCCCGACCCCCGCGGTCCACGCGCAAGCGAGCACCAGTCGATCACCCCAGCGCCACGTCCACGGCGAGGAGCGCCGGCCGCGACCGTTCGGTGTCTGCGCGGGCGAGCCTCCGCGGGATACGTCGGGGGCGTAGACGCTCATCCGCGGGTCTGGTACCTGCGTAGCGGGAGCTTGATCATGTAGCCGCCGACCGACAGAACGAAGGCGGAGAACAGCAGCATCAGCGCGAGCGCGTAGAGGGTCGCGCGCAGCGCGGGCGCGCCGGTGCCGTCGACGTAGTCGACGATCGTCGACGCCGCCGTGCGCAGCGGCTCGAACGGGAAGATGACGCCGTCGATCGGCTTGGGCGTGAAGAAGCGCCCGCCGGAGACCATCTGGATCATCACGGCCTCGCCGAGCGCGCGGGCGCTGGCGAGCACCGCGGCCGCGACGATCGCCGGGCGGATCGCGCGCAGCGTGACGGCGAGCACCGCGCGCAGCGGGTTCAGGCCGAGCGCGATCGCGCCCTCCCGCCATGAGACGGGCGCCGCCATGAGCGCCTCGCAGATCAGCGCGATCATGATCGGCGTGATCATCACGGTGAGGATCACGACGGTCACGCCGAGCCCGGCGCCGGTCAGCTCGACCACGTTCTGCACGGAGGCCTTCTCGTGGGCGGTGATGAGGTGGTTGCCGACGAACGGCACGAGCACCAGGATTCCGATCAGGCCGTAGACGACGGACGGGACCGACGCCAGCAGCCGGATCACGGGGATCGCGATCCCGCGCAGCCGCGCGGGCGCGAGCTCGACGATGAAGATCGAGGCGAGCACAGCGATCGCGAGGCCGAAGCCGACCGCGAACACGCTCGTCAGCAGCGTGCCATAGACGATCGGCCACGCCCGCAGGTGGAAGGCCGAGGCGGGCGCGTTGGCCCCCGTGGCCTGCATGTTGGCGAACTGGGTTTCGAGGTGCCCGCCGGGACCGAGCCAGCTGAGCCCGTTGTGTTCGAAGATCGGCCAGGCGCGGATCCCGACGAATACCACCATCGCGACCACGCCCACCCCGACCAGTAGCGAGAGTCCGCCGAGGCTGAGCTCGGCGCGCCGATCTGGCCAGGGTGTGCGCAGTCGTTCCAGCATCAGCGTCCTAGGCGACGGGAATCCACTGACTGGCGATGATCTTGCGAGCCGCCGGGGAGCTGCGGATCCAGCCGATGAAGGCCGCCGCGGCGCCTTTGGCCTTGCCCTTGGTCACCTCGTTGAACCGTGCGATGCCGGCGTACTGACCCGATTTCGCGGTCGCGAGGCTGCAGGCCACGCCGTTGTAGCCGACGGAGTTGACGCCGCCGAGATCGGCCTGGTAGTTGGACACGAACCCGATCGAGTTGGGGTCGTTCTCGACCTGCTGCTTGAGCAAACCCTCGGAGGCCTCTTCGGTCGCGATCGTCGAGACTTTCTTGCCTTCGAGCAGCAGCGACTGGAAGCTCGTGAGCACTCCGGCGACCGACGTGCGGCTGATCAGGTCGATCGTGCCGCTGGCGGTGGCGCCGGAGACCTGGCTCCAGTTGCGGAACTTGCCGGTGAAGATCGACACGACCTGGCTGGAGGTGAGGTTGCTGAGCGGGTTGGCTTTGTTGGTGATCACGCAGATCGCGTACTTGGCGATCGGGTAGAAGACCAGCCCCGACGGGTCGCTCGTCTGCGGTTCGCGCGAGACGTCGCCGATCGTGACGCGACCGGCGGCCACGTCGTTGATGCCGATCTGCGCTCCACCCTGGGCGATCTTGAACTTGAGCTTGTGCGGGTGGGTCTTGACGTACTTCTGGGCCAGCAGCGAGACGAGCGGATAGGACGCGGTGGCGCCACTGATCGTGACGAGGTGCGTTGCGTTGGCGACCGCAGGCGCCGCAACCCCGAGCACGCCAGTCACCGCGAAGGCGGCGGAGAGACGGCGAATTCGATGCATTGAGAAGAAGCTCCGTTTCGTGATGGTTTGACAAAGAGTTGACAACGTCGAGCGGCGAACATAGCATATCCCCATAGATCTGATCGACATTAGGTATTTTGTAGAAAAGGTCGAAAACATCCAGAACTATTCCGCCGTGATCGTGTTGCTGGTTTATAAGAATTTCGCTCTACTCAATGAACAACACACCGAAAAGCCAAAAGTCTCCCTTTCGCGCCCCATCGCCGCGGATGACCGCCGCGCTGGCCGCGGCGATGCTCGCGGTGGGTGTCGCGGTCGGCGCGGCGATCGGCCCCACCCCGACGAGCTCGCTGGCCGTAGGGACGCGCCTGCCGCTGCTGCCCTCGCTGCTCGCGGCCGCCGGAGTCGGACACACGAGCGCCGTCCAGCCGCCCGCGACGGTCGCGCAGGCGACCCCTCGCGCGCGTAAACGACGCGCCCGGAAGGCCGCTTCGACGGCGCAGCCGTCGGCAGGCACGAACTCCTCGGAAGAAAGCTCAGCGCCTTACTCGACCACGCCCGCGGGCAAAGGCAAAGCCAAAGCCGCCCCGGTCAAACTGCCGCCGGTCACGAACGTGTGGCTGATCGAGCTGTCGGGCTCGACGTTCGCGAGCGCCCTCGAAGCGCCGACGGGAGCCCCCTACATCAACGCCCAGGCGGCGCCCACGGGCACGGTGCTGAGCGGCTGGTCGGCGATCGAGGCGAGCGCGTTCGCAAACGACGCGGCCCTGATGGCCACGAGCGGTCCCCAGGTGGTGGACACGATCGTGCAGCCGCCGTGCCCCGAAGGAGCGGCGGGCGCGCAGTGCGCCGCCGGCACGCCCGGGGCGCTGACGGCGGCGGATGAATTCCTCAAGGCGACCCTTCCGACGATCACGAGCAGCGCGACCTACCGCTCGAGCGGCCTGATCGTGGTGACGTTCGGCGCGATCGCCGCCGGTGGCGCGAGCGGCCTGCCGACCGGCTCGCAGAGCGCGACGCTCACCTCCCAGCCTCCCGTCGGCGCGCTGCTGATCTCGCCATTCGTGACCGCGGGAGCGAGCGCCTCCACCCCCTTCAACCCCGCTTCACCAACGCAGAGCCTGGAAAAGCTCCTGCACTCATGACGCACCCATCAACCAACGAACGGAGACCCACGTTGCACGCATTCCAGACAGCCCACCGCAAGGCCACATGGTGGCTAGCCGCGATCGTGGGCTCGCTCGGCCTGCTGCTCGCCACACCGACCCTGAGCCACGCCGAAGAAAACAACCCGAACAACTACAACTGCTTCGGCGGCCTCTCGGCCGGCACGCCGGAACCGGGCAGCGAAGAACAGCAGGTGAAGTACACGTTCCACTGCAGCGGCCCGATCACCGGCTACCAGCTGCAGGCGCAGATCCCCGTCACGGGCGTCCAGAGCCCGCCGCTGCTGACGAGCATCCCAGCGGGGACGCCGCTGAACGACACGTTCTCGTGCTCGGGCGAAGTTCCGGGCTACGCGCTCAACTGCGTGGGCGCGGCGAAAGCCGGCTATGAGCAGATCACCGGGCAGTTCGCGATCGGCACGAAGCTGTGCGTGGAGCCGCGCGTGGATCCGCTGCTGACGGTCACCTACGCGTATCTGGAAAAAGGCGCGATCGTCCAGGCGATCTCAGGCCCGTTCGATCTCGGCCGGCCCAACGGCTGCAAACCGGACGCGTACTCGGGCAGCACCCGCCTGGACCCGAAGCCGCTGATCAAGGCGCACAAGAAAGGCAAGAAGAAGGGCCACAAGAAGAGCACGGCCAAGAAGAAATAGGACCCTCGCCGTGGACGGCGTCGTGCGTGCGCGCGACGCCGTCCACTCACTGGTGAGACCTACTTCGCCCGCCAACTGGGCGGCAGCTTGCGATCGACCTCGATCGCCCCCGGGAACTCGACCGGTTCGCGAGCGCCGTGGTCCCTCACCCATGCGCTCATCCGCTGGATACCCGCGTCCAGCGGGATCGGCGCGGGGGGATCGAATGCCCGTCTCACCTTCGTGTGGTCCGAGTACGCGTGCACGACCTCGTTGCGAGGCGGCTCGTGCTCGACGCGGCGCTCGACGCCAAACGCGTCCGCGACCTCGGCGGAGAGCTCGAGGACCGTGTAGGGCTGGTCGGCGCCGATGTTGAAGACCTCGTTGCGTGACCGCTCGACCAACGGAGAGCGACTGATGATGGGGGCGACGTCGGCGATGTGCGAGAAGGCCCGCGTCTGACGACCGTCGCCGAAGATCCGCATCGGTTCGTCCCTGAGCACCGCGTTCATGAAGATGCCGATCACGTTCCGGTACTTGTCGGCGATGTTCTGGCGCTCGCCGTAGACGTTGTGCGGACGGAAGATCGTGTAGTCGAGCCCGAACATCTTCGCCGCGGCCGCGAGGTCCAGCTCGACCGCGTACTTCGATATCCCGTATGGATCCTCGGGCACGGGGATCATGTCCTCGGTCATCGGGACCTGCCCGTGACCGTACACGGCTATCGACGAGGTGAACACGAAGCGACGCGCTTCGTGTATCACCGCCTGATTGATCAGGTTGACGCTCGCCTCCAGATTGGTGCGGTAGTTGAAAGCGCGAACGAAGTGCGACAAACCCTCCGCGGCATACGCCCCGAGGTGGTAGACGTAGTCGAACGCGTGGTCGCTCCACAGGCTGGCGACGAACGCCGCGTCGCGCAGATCTCCCGCGACGAACACCGCTCGACTCGAGACGTTCTCGACATAGCCGCCCGAGAGATCGTCCGTCGCGACGACGTCCATGCCGAGATCGAGACAGCCGTCGACGACGTGCGAGCCGATGAAGCCGGCGGCGCCGGTTACGAGCGCTCTGGCGGGAGGTGCGGCCGACATCACCGAGCGGCGTCGGCTTCGGGCCCGAACTGGGAGTCGAGGAAGAACCTCTGTCCCGGCCTGCGGCGGTTCCACGGGCGGTTGCGCCGGCGAAACGCGAGGACCGCCGGCAGGCGGCGCGCGACGTCGCCCAGCACCACGAGGTCGAGCCCGATCGAACGCCAACGAAGACGCAGCGCGTTGGCGCACACCGTCGCCAGCCAGTTCAGCGGCCCGACGACGACGAACGCGGGAGAGAAGTACTTGAAGGGGATGACCACGACGTTCGAGCGATGGGAGATGTAACGGCGCCGGCTCACGCGTTCGCCACCGACGATCTGCGCGTTGGCGGAGCCAACCGCGTGGAAGACGCGCGCCTCGGGGACCGTCACGCAGGACCAGCCGCGCTGCCAGGCCCTGAGGAAGAGGTCGATGTCCTCGTAGTCGAGGAAGAAGCTGTCGTCCCAGCCGCCGAGCTCCCTGTAGACGGCCGCGTCGATCATCACCGCTCCCGCACAGGCGAACGGGATCACCGACCGATCTGGGAGGGGCACGGTGAACTCGTGCATCCTGAACGGGAAGGGCGAGTAGATGTGCCACGGGCTGCGGCGGAACCGCGTTCCACCATGGATCCACTGCTTGCCGTCGTAGGTCCACTGCCAGGGGTCGGCTGCCGCGATCGTGCTCTGCACATCGATGCGCGACGCGAGCTCCGCAAGGCAGTGCTCGTCGAGGTAGAGATCCTCGTTGCAAAAGAACAGCAGCGGGTGGCAGGCCTCTTTCGCGCCGGCGGCGTAGCCGGCCACCAGCCCTGACTCCGGCGGCTCTCGGACGACACGGACCGCCGGATAGCGCTCCAGGATCTCCGACGAGCTATCCGTGCTGTGACGATCGACCACGATGATCTCCGTGTCCACACCGCGCTGCTCCACGAGGGTCTCGAGCAGGCGCGGGAGATAGCGCTCACCGTTCAGGTTGCTCACCACGACCGATATCGAGACCCTTTCCCCAGACACAGCCCAGACCATGGCAAGAGTCCAACTCGCGGACAAGTTCGATTTAGTGCGCAGCCGGCGCAAGACACCGCGCTCCGGCCGCCCAAGTCTCGCGGAGACGGTAAAAAGCCGCACGGCGACAGACATGCCGGGGGACCTAGCCGCTGCCTTGGCACGCCGTGGCACGCCGTGGCACGCCGCGGCGCCTGTCTCCTACTGAAGACGAGTCGGCGTCGACGCGCTCGTCTACAGCATGCTGTTCGTCATGCGCTCGACCTCAGCGATCGAGGTGAGCCCGGCGCGGACCTTCGCCATGCCGTCCTCTCGCAGGCGGAGCATGCCTTCCTCGACGGCGACGGCGACCATGTCGTCCACCGAGGAGCGTTCGAGGATCATCGTGCGGATCGGCTCGCTGACGGACATCACCTCGTACACGCCCACCCGGCCGCGGTAGCCGGAGCCGCCGCAGCGCGAGCAGCCGACCGGCTCATACGGCTCCGCGCCGGCGAGCCCGTGGTCGGCGAGCACCGACTCGGACAGGGTCTGCGGGCGCTTGCAGTGGACGCAGAGCATCCGCACCAGTCGCTGGGCGACGATGCAGTCGACGGCGGAGGAGACGAGGAACGGCTCGATGCCCATGTCGATCAGGCGGCCGAGCGCGCTGGGCGCGTCGCGGGTGTGGAGCGTCGAGAGCACGAGGTGCCCGGTGAGCGCGGCCTCGATGGCGATGTGCGCGGTCTGGCGGTCGCGGATCTCGCCGACCATGATCACGTCGGGGTCCGCGCGCAGCATCGAGCGCAGCCCGACGTCGAAGGTGACGCCGGCCTTGGGGGCGATCTGCATCTGCTTGACGCCCGCGATGCGCTGCTCGACGGGGTCCTCGATCGTGATGATCGAGCGTTCGCCGTCGTTGAGCGCGTTGAGCGCGGTGTAGAGGGTGGTGGACTTGCCCGAGCCGGTGGGGCCGGTGACGAGCACGGCGCCGTTGGGGCGGTGGATGGCGCTGTTGAAGCGCTTCGCGTCGGCGGGCTGCATGCCGAGCGAGTCGATGTCGTCGACGACCACGCCGGAGTCGAGGATGCGCATGACGACGCCCTCGCCGTTGACGAGCGGCAGCGTGACGACGCGGATGTTCACGCGACGCCCGTCGACGCCGAGCGCGAAGCGGCCGTCCTGCGGGACGCGTTTCTCGGAGATGTCGAGCTCGGCCATGATCTTGATGCGCGACACCACCGCGGCGGCCATCTTGCGCTTGACGGTGGCGGCGGGCGCGAGCACGCCGTCGACGCGGAACATCACGCGCGTGTCGCCCTCCTCGGGGTTGACGTGGATGTCGGAGGCGCCCTGCTGGACTGCCTGGGCGACGATCGAGTGCACGAGCTTGATGACGGGCGCGCCGGCGTCGACGTCGTCGAGCTGCAGGTCGCTCTCGGAGTCGTCGTGCTCCTCGTCGGCGATGTCCTCGATCGAGTCGTCCATGCGGACGAGTCGCGTGAGCAGCAGGTTGAGGTCCTCCACCGATGCGGCCGCGGGGCGGATCCGCCGGCCGGTCATCATGCCGATGTCGTCGATCGTGAGGACGTTCGTGGGGTTGGCCATCGCTACGAGCAGCGCGCCGTCGTCGGCGTAGCCGACGGGCAGGGCCTGGTAGCGCTTGGCGGTCTCCGAGCTGATCAGGTTGGCGGCGCCCATGTCGAGGTCGAAGACGGACAGGTCGACGAAGTCCAGGCCGAAGCGCTCGGCGACGACGCGGGCGAGCTGGTCGTGGCGCAGGATGCCGCGCTCGACGAGCACGAGGCCCGTGGGACGGCCCTGCGCGCGGGCGGCGGACACCGCCTCCTCGACGGCCTCGCGATCGGAGAAGCCGAGGTCGACGACCACTTCGCCGATCATGCGCGTGGAGCGGCCGGGATGGCGCGGCGGATGCAGGCCGTTGGGCACGCGGTCGAGGTCCCGCGGAGCCGCCCTGCGCTCGGTCGGGTCCTCCTCCGCGCCTGCGGTCTTCCGTGATGCGAGGGTTGGCGTGGCGCTGTCGCCCATCACCGTTTCCTATCGGCAGGGCCCGGGGTCGCCTTGACCGGGGTTGGAGGGCGATTTTGCCCAGCCGCTGGATGCCTTTGGCTCCGTACCGGCATACCGGTACATTTCGGTACCGCCTAGATGGTACAATCCACTGAAGTGCCCGCCGTTCTGAACCCCTTCATCTGGGATCGTCCGCTCGACGACCCGTCGAAGATCGTGGGCATGGAGGCCTTCGCGAACAAGGTTGCGCTGACGCTGAAGGGCCAGACGAACGTGGCGCTGTTCGGACCGCGCGACACGGGCAAGACCACGTTCGTGAACCAGCTCGCTCTCGAGCTCGCGAAGAGCCACGGCAACGACGCGCCGCCGTTCGACGTTGTGAAAGTCAACCTCCAGCGAGTGGTGAGCATCCCGGGGTTCATCGGGTGCGTGCACGATGCGATGACCAGCCATCCGACGAAGAGCATGCGACGGGCCGCGCAGCGCCAGATCGGAGCGCTGGAGAAGGAGATCGGCTTCGACATCAGGGTGATCAAGGGCTCGGTGAAGAGCGCGGTGGCCAATCCGGCACAGGATGCGGAGGCTCTGCACGCGCAGCTGCTCGCGCTGCGCTCGCTCTCGGATCACCTAGTGGTGGTGTTCGACGAGTTCCAGCGGCTGCGCCACTGCCCCGGCGATCCGCTGGCGATTATCCGCTCGGCGCTCATGAGCTCTGGCTCCAACCACGTCTCGTTGCTGTTCACGGGGTCGATCCGCAACGCCCTGAAGATGATGCTCGAGGACTCCCATCAGCCGATCTTTGGCGAGGCTGCGCAGATGCAGCTGCCTGTGATCGGCCGCGTGGACTTCCTCGAGTACCTCGACTTCCAGTTCGAGGAGACGGGCAAGCCGGCAGACGAGGATGCGCTGAGCTATCTGCTCAACGCCACTCATGCCCACCCCCGCAGCACGCAGCAGCTTGCGTGGGAGTGCTGGACGGCGACGCCCGCCGGCGACCGAGTCACGCTCGAAACAGCGACAGCCGCGCACGATCGGCTCGTGCAGACGATCGAGCGGTCGGAGTTCGCTTCGGTGCTCAACGTGCTGATGAACGGAGACGAGGGCGAGGTGAACGAGATTCGCGCGCTGCAACTGTTGGCGGACCGCGGCGGCGAGCACGTCAATAGTCGACCGATCGCCGCCCGGTACGGGTTCTCCAGCCACTCGCGCGTGCGCCCGGCGCTCGTGCGGCTGCAGGGGCGAGGGTTGGTCGATCTGCGCGACCGCACCTGGTACATCGTCGACCCGCTTTTCGGAGAGTGGCTGCGGCGGGCTTCGCCGCTGGCGGACAGGCCGAGATGAGATCCTGCCGTGACAGGATCGTACCGCTTTGCCGGTACATATTTGTACCTACTGCGCGGTACCTAACGTGGAAGATGGGCGCCTCCCGCCGTCGGGGCCGGCCCCTCAAAGAGGCGCTCACACGGCTACTGGAGCACCCTGCGCCTCCCGACCCCGGGTTTGCCGAGGACATGGAAGCAGTACGCGATAGCGCCGGACCGGTCCCGGCCGATCCATGGACCAACCTCCACACATGAGGCCTTCCTCAGGCTTGAGCTGGCGAGCTATGCCGCGAAGCGCAAGTATCGGGAGACGTGCGTAGGCTCCTGATAGACCATCAAGATGGCACGTACTCCTGACGCACTCATCAAGCCCGAACTGCTCAGCTGGGTACGCCAGTCGGCGGGCTTCGGCCTCGACGCTGCCGCCGCCAAGCTACGGGTGAGCGAGGACCGCCTGCGCTCCTGGGAGTCAGGCTCGACTCGCCCAACCATCGCGCAGCTTCGGATGGCAGCGAAGGTCTATAAGCGCCCACTGGCGATCTTCTACCTTCCCGAGCCACCGCTCGACTTTCAGCCACTCAGGGACTATCGGCGCCTGCCAGACACCCAACTTGGACAGCTGTCACCTGGGCTGCTGGCTGTTATCCGCCGTGCTCATGCCGTGCGCGAGGCAGCTATCGAGCTGCGCGAGCTCGCTGACGAGCCGGTAGGTGCCGCGCCCATGCTCGACGAGCCGACGACCGACTCTGAGCTGTATGGGGCCGCTACTCGGTCACTTCTTGGGGTGACCCTCACACAACAGGCGACATGGCGCGATCCCAGGCGTGCGCTCAACGCATGGCTTGACGCGGTATCCAGGCTCGATGTTCTCGTCCTGCAGGCTCAGTCGATCCCCCTTAAGGAGATGCGGGGTTTTTCGATCTCTATGACTCACCTGCCGGTCGTGGTACTCAACGGCGGCGACTTCCCACGCGGCCGGATCTTCACCCTGCTCCATGAGTTCGCGCACGTGCTGCTTCACGCAGACGGAGTTTGCGATGCGTTACCACGGCAGCAGCCCCGCGGACCAACAGACGAGATCGAGATCTTCTGCAACCAAGTTGCTGCTGCCGTGCTGATGCCTCTTGATGCCTTCCGCGCAGAGCCGACGCTCCAAGATCCGCCTGCCGACATGCGCTGGAGCGAGGACACCATTCGCAGCCTGTCCGAGAAGTACTCCACCAGTCGGGAAGCCGTCGTGCGCCGCCTGTACTCCGTTGGCCTCGCAGACTGGGGCTTTCTGCAGGAAAAGGAGGCCGAATATCGGGCAGGCTACGAGGTGTTCCGTGAGGAGCAGAAGCGTAAGCGGCAAGAAGACGAGCGTTCGGGAGGCCCGAGCTACTACAGGATGATGATCCGCGATCTCGGCCGAGGGTTTATCGAGTCGGCGCTCGATGCCTACTACCGGCGCGCCATCACAGGATCAGACCTGTCTGAGTACCTCGAGATCAAGCTCAACGGGCTACCTAAGCTCGAAGCCAAGCTAGCGTCCACAGGCGGCGCCCGCGACTAATGCCCTACTGATTCGATACGAGTGTGCTCATCGAGTGCTGGTCGCGCTCATATCCGCCCGACGTCTTTCCCGGCCTTTGGATCAAGCTGGACGAACTCATCACTCAGCAGGAGGTGCTCTGTCCCGACGAGGTGCGCGTCGAGCTGGAGAGGCAAGAGGACGACCTCGCCAAGTGGATCAACGCGCGTCCGCATTTGTTCGTCCCGCTTGACGACGCTATTCAGCGCGCAACGAGCGAAGTCCTCGCCCAGCACCCGCTTCTTATGAAGGCGACAAAGAACCGCAATGGAGCAGATCCGTTCGTCATTGCCACTGCCCAGGTCAGAAGCCTGACCGTCGTCACCGAGGAGAAAGGCGGGACAGACACCAAGCCGAAGATACCCTCGGTATGCACGGCCCTGCGAGTGCCGTGCGTCAATGCGCTCAGCTTCATCCGCAATCAAGGCTGGAGCTTCACATAGACCGACGCTCACCAGTCTCAAGCCGTCAATCCACCCGCTTCCCGCCAAACCCCCCATGCTCCAACGCCCCCTTGACCTGCGCGTCGAGCGCGTTGAGCCGGTGAAGCGCGAGCGCCTCGGCCGAGGCGAACCGCTGCCCCGAGGCCGCCTCGGGCCCGTGGTGGAGCATCACGCAGTGATCGAGCGCCAGCCGCCGCTCGCCCTCGAGCTTGGTGGGCGCATAGCGTGAGATCAGCCGCAGCCCGAGCTCGACGTGGCCGAGCATGCGGCCCTCGTCGCTGCGCTCGATGTCCGCGCCGTAGGTGAACTCGCGCGTCTTGCCGAGGTCGTGCACGAGCGCGGCGGTGAGCAGCAGGTCTCGATCGAGACGCGGGTGCAGCTGACAGCACTCCAGCGCGAGCGTGGCGACGGCGACGGTGTGCTCGAGCAGCCCGCCGAGGTAGGCATGGTGGCCGGACGGGCCGCGGCCGGCGGGCGCGCCGGCGTGCACGGGTATCGAGCAGGGCGCACGACGGATCTCCGCGCGCAGGGCGGCGTCGGCGAGGATCGCGGCGAGCAGCGCCTTGCACCCCGGGTCGTAGACCTCGCGCGCGAGGTGCTCGAAGAAACCCTCCAGCTCGTCGAGGTCGCGGTAGGCGGTGGGCAGGAACACCGTCGGGTCGGCCTCCTCGCCCTCGGCGCGTGAGATCGACCGCAGCGCGATCTGCAGCTCGTCGCGGAAGCGCTCGACGCGACCGCGCACGCGCACGAGCTCGCCGCGCTCGAAGCGACCGGCGAGGACGTCCGCTTCGCGGAAGGCGCGTCCGCGGATCGTGCCGGTGCTGTCGCGCAGCTCGACCGTGAGGTAGGGCGTGCCGGCGCGGGAGATCTGGCGCTCCTTGCGAGTGCATGCGAACAGCCCGTCGACCTCCTCCTGATCGCGCAACGTGGCGACGGTGTTGGGGAGCTCTGGCGCTGGACGCGTGGCGGAGGACACGGACTCATGATGTACGGTGGTTCGGATGCAGCCCCTCATCTGGGACCGCCGTCCGGATGGCCTCAGGGCCCCGGCCATGGTGTGCGCTTTCGAGGGCTGGAACGATGCCGGCGACGCGGCGTCGAGCGCCGTGTCGTTCCTCGCCTCCTCCTTGAACGCGCGACGTTTCGCGCACATCGACTCGGAGGAGTTCTTCGACTTCCAGACGAACCGGCCGAGCATCCGCTTCGGGGAGAGCGAGAAGCGGGAGATCACGTGGCCGACGGTGGAGTTCTTCGAAGCGGGTGCGCCGCGCGCCCCACGCGACCTGGTGCTCGTTCAGGGCGTGGAGCCGTCGATGCGCTGGCGGGCGTTCTGCGCACACGTGGTCGACCTGGCGGAGGCGCTGGGGGTGCAGATGGTGGTCTCGCTCGGAGCGCTGCTGGGCGACATGCCGCACACACGCCCCGTCGCGATGACCGGCCACGCCTCCGACGCGGCGCTGCTGGAGCGTCTGGCGCTGACGCCGTCCAGCTACGAGGGGCCGACCGGGATCGTGGGCGTGCTGCACACCGCGTGCGCGGACGCGGGCCTACCGTCGGCGAGCCTGTGGGCGTCGGTCCCCCACTACGTGGCGGCGGCCGCCAACCCGAAGGCGGCGCTCGCTCTTCTGCGGCGGGTGGAAGTGCTGATCGGCGTGTCGGTGGACGTGTCCGAGCTGGAGTCCGCCGCGGCCGACTACGAGCGCCAGGTGGGGCTCGCGGTGCAGAGCGACCCCGACATCCAGGCGTTCGTGGAACGGCTCGAGCAGGCTGCGGACAGCGAGGATCAGACCTCGCCCGATGAGGTGCCGTCGGGCGACGCGCTCGCGCGGGAATTCCAGCGGTTCCTGCGGCAACGGGGGCGCGAGGGTAAGTAGCGTGAGAGGCCTACGCCTCGGCCGCCGGACACACGATCCGGTAGTCGCACATCGAGCACGCGGTACGGGAGGGAGTGGGCTCGAACTCCTGCGCGAGGATGCCCTCTCCCACCTCGAGCACGATCTGCTTGACCGCCTCCGCGTCGCGCTGGTCGCGCGGCACGGGCACCTTGAGGTCGTCGAGCACGTAGTAGTAAGCTTGGCGCGAGGACTCCAGCTGCCACGCTTCGCGCGCGGCGAGCGCATACAGCGACAGCTGCACGTCGTCCTTCAGCTGCTCGACGGTCTTCGGCCGCGAGGTCTTGTAGTCGATCAGCTCGTACTCGGCGTCGTCGGCGCCGGCGACACGGTCGACGCGATCGACGCGGCCACGCAGGTGGTGCGGCCCGACGCGGAAGTCGAACTGGCGCTCGAACCACACCGGCTCGGCGTCGTGCTCGCTCAGCCGCGCGTGGTAGCGGGTGAGCGCGGTCTGGGCCTTCTCGAACAGCTCGCGATCCCGATCGCCGGGGCCGAAGCCCGCGCGGCGCCAGCCCGCGTCAAGCAGGTCGAGCATCTGTGCGAGCGTGGCGTGCCCGTCGGAGTGGTAGCGCTCGAGCACCTGGTGGACGACGATGCCGAAGCGCTGGTGGATCGTCTGCTCGACGGGGATGCGCAGCACACGCGCGAACTTGTACTTCAGCGGACAGCTGCGGTATGTCTGGATGTCCGACGCCGACAGGCCGAGGCCGATCCCCCTGCGCGGCAGGAACGGGCCGAGCGAGTGCTCCTCCCTTGGCAGCAGCGCCTGCGCGCGGGCGCGATCGTCGCCGCCGCCGCTCAGCAGCGTGTCGTCGAGCGGCGAGGTCTGGAAGATCTCGCGCTCGAGCGGGGTGGTGGCCGCGAGCAGGCGCGCGTTGACGTCCGCGAGCGCATCCTCCAGGTCCTGCCCCTCGGGCCGTTGCAGCAGTGCGGAGAGCTTCAGCAGCTCCAGGTAGCGCACCACGCCGTGGGAGATGTCGAGGTCGGTGTCCAGCCGCAGCTCGCCGAGCCGCCCGCCGATCCGCGCGACGCTGTCGAGGACCTCCTCGCGCAGCAGCCGCAGCGTCGTCTCGAGCTGCTCGGAGAGCACGTCCGCGGACGCGGGCTGATCTGCGTTCGCCTCAGCCTCGGCCGCGGCGAAAGCGAGATCCGGCGGAGCTTCCGTGTGAGCCTCCGGCACGACCGTGGCGAGGTGGCGTACGAGGTCGCGCGTGCTCGACTCCGGACGCTCGCGTACGAAGTCCACCGCGAGCGCGTGCAGCCGCTCGAGGCTCGCGCGCTGCACGGCGGCGTCCTCGGGCGCCAGCAGCGGGCGCCCGCGCAGACCGAGGCGCTCGATCAGGCCTCCGAGGAACACGTCCGGGGCGATCACGTCCAGCTCGCCGGCCGCGCCGCGGTGGAGCTCCACGAAGCGCTGGATGCGTTCGCGCGCCTCCGGCGGAACGTGCGGGGACTCGGTCGCGGCGGCGAGGCCGACCACGAGGTCCAGCTTGCGCCTGCGGGCTACCTGGATCACGCGCGCTAGCTCCACCTGGCGCAGCTCGATCGGCGGCCTGGACAGCGCGCGCACGACAGCTGCGGCGTCCTGCGGATCGACCAGCAGACGCATCCACGCGAGCACGTCGCGCACCTCCGCCCGCTTGAGGAAACCGCCGCCGTGCTCCACGCGCGAGTTGGCCTGAGGCGGCACGGGCGCGATCTTTGAGCCAGACACAACTGGAAGGTTACGCGCGGAACAGCGCGCCCGCCGGGCTACGCTCTTGCGGTGGACTTCATCGACTGGCGTACCGCCCAGCGGATCGGAGAGCTGATCGCCGGCTCGCCTCCGCACGGGGGGGTGCGTGCCGCGACCGTCGAGCCGCTCGCACACGACTTCGCCGAGCGCGTGAGCGCCTACAGCGGCCTCGAGCTGCCCGCGCACCTGCCGCCACTGGAGGCGGTCGATCGCTCCGAGTGGATCGCGGCGAACCTCGAGAGCATGCGCCCGATGCTCGCGCCGTTGACCGAGCGCATGGCAAAGGAGGAAGGCTTCCTCGCGGGCCCGCTGCGCTCCGCCTCGGGGCTGCTGCTCGGCGCGCAGGTGGGCGCGCTGACGGGGATGCTCTCCCAGCGCGTGCTCGGCCAGTACGACCTCGCGCTGCTCGACGCTTCGGTCGCCCCCCGCCTGCTGCTGCTCGCCCCCAACCTCGCCCAGGCCGCGCGTAACCTCGCGGTGGACCGCGACGAGCTCGTGCTGTGGGTGACGATCCACGAGATCACCCACGCGGTCCAGTTCTCGGGAGCGCCGTGGCTGCGCGAGCACCTCGGAGGGATGCTCGCGGAGCTGCTCGAGGGGCTGCAGGTGACGCTCGCGGGCGAGGAGAGCGATGAGCTCAAGGACGGGCGCCGCGGCGGATGGGCGTCGAATCTTCGCGACGGGCTGGGCGGGCTGGGCGGGAAGGTTCCGAACCCGGCCGAGCTGCGCGAGATGCTCGAGCGCGCACGGAGTGGACAGCTGCTGCGGCTGACGCTCGGCGAGGATCGTTGGCAGCTGGTCGAGCGGATGCAGGCGGCGATGTCGCTGATCGAGGGACACGCGGAGCACACGATGGACGCTATCGGCGCGGAGATGCTCCCCTCGCTGCCGAAGCTGCGCGCCGCGATGAACCGCCGGCGCGAGAACCGCCCCCTGCCCTGGCGCGTGCTCGAGCGGCTGCTCGGGCTGGAGCTGAAGATGCGCCAGTACGAGATCGGGCGGCGCTTCTGCGACGAGGTCGTGCGGACGGGCGGGTCGCAATCCCTCGCGCGCGCGTGGGGCGGACCGCACGCCCTGCCGACCACGGCCGAGCTCGAGCAGCCCGACCTGTGGATCGCGCGGATGGACGCTCGAGACGCCGACGAGCCTGGAAGCACCGCCCGAACGCATGTTCCTCCTGTTACAAAGTAGCCGAGCGCAGAGCCCCTGGTTACAGGGTTTTCACGCGGTGCTACGATCAAGCTGTAACGATCTTCTCCACACGGGTTACAAACAGGTGTTCGACCACTTACCCGTGTTCTCGCACCCGGCGAGACAGAGATAGGAGCTTCAGATGCCCACCGCCCCCGCAACTTCCCCCAAAGCCGCCAAACCTCGCGCAAAAGCAGCGAGCAAACCCGCCGTCGCCAAAGCCCGCGCAGCCAGCGGCACCACGAAGGCTAAAGCCACCCACGCCAAGGGCGCACGCACCCGTGCGGCTCACCAGGCCGAGTCGGCTCTGCGCCAGACGCAGACCGCCACACGCGAGACCGCCGGCGTGGTCGGCGACTACGCCGAGCGCGCCGTGCTGATCCCCGTCGGCGCGGCCCTGATCGCTCGCGACCGGGTGGTCGAGACCGTCAGCGACACCGTGTCCACGTACTCCTCCAGCACGAAGGCCCAGGCGCAGCTGCGTCGCTTCGAGCGTCGTGGCGTGACGGCCCGCAACCGCCTCGAGCGCGAGGTCCGCAAAGCCCGCGTCCGCGTCGAGCGCGAACTGCGCCAGCGTCGCCGTGTGGTGGAGAGCGCGGTCAGCGACATCGACGCCAGACGCGAAGCGATCGCGAAGAACAGCAGCGAGCTCGCGAACAAGGTTCCCGAGTACGCGGGTCGCGTGCCCGAGCTCGCGACCAAGGTCCAGGAGCGCATCCTCAGCCTCGTCTAGACCGACCACCTTCCCCGCCCGGCTCGGAGAGGCCGGAAGCGGAAAGTCTGCCGACCTCATATCCCGTCGGCAGTAGTAGCACCCTCTCCTCCCTCGATCCGCGGGCGGCCCCCACCGCCCGCGGATCGCTTTAACGACACTCGCCACGGGCTGCCCGCCAGCGTTTGTCACAATGAGCCCTCGTGGTCGGCAAGGATGAGATTCTCAAAGCGCTCGAGGTCGTGATCGACCCGGAGCTGCATCGCTCGATCGTCGAGCTCGACATGGTCCGCTCGATCGAGCCGAGCCCCAACGGGGTGGTCGACGTGACCGTCTCGCTGACGACGCCAGGCTGCCCGATCAAGGGCCACTTCCAGACGTCCGTGGCGGACGCGGTGGGCGCGCTGGAGGGCGTGACGCACGTGAACGTGTACTTCGACGTGCTCAGCGACGAGCAGAAGAGCGCCCTGCAGCAGAAGCTCGGCCGCGCGAGCCTGCCCGCCGGCGCGCTGGCCCAGGTGGCCAACGTGCTGTGCATCGGCTCGGGCAAGGGCGGCGTGGGCAAGTCCACGCTGACCGCCAACCTCGCCGCGGCGCTCACGGGCGAAGGCAAGCGCGTGGGGATCCTCGACGCGGACGTGTGGGGCTACTCGATCCCGCGCATGTACGGGCTCGGCGCGACGCGCCCGGACGTGTCGGCGGCGCGCAAGATCATCCCGCTCGAGTCCCATGGCGTGAAGGTGATGTCGATCGGCTTCTTCGTGGAGGAGGACGCGGCGGTGGTGTGGCGCGGACCGATGCTGCACAAGGCGCTCACGCAGTTCCTGCAGGACGTCGACTGGGGCTTCCTCGACTACCTCCTTGTGGACCTGCCTCCGGGCACTGGCGACGTGTCGATGACGCTCGCGCAGCTGCTGCCGCAAGCCCAGTTCATGATCGTCACGACGCCCCAGGCGACCGCGCAGAAAGTCGCCCGCCGCTCGGCGCAGATGGCAGCCAAGGTCTCACTCGAGATCGGCGGCGTGATCGAGAACATGTCCAGCTTCACCACACCCGCGGGCGAGCGCTTCACGATCTTCGGCGAGGGCGGCGGCCAAGAACTGGCGGACGAGCTCGACGTGCCGCTGCTCGGCAAGGTGCCGCTGACGATGCCGCTGCGCGAGCAGGCCGACAACGGCGTGCCGCTCGTGATCGAGGACCCCGACGACCCTGCCTCGCAGGCGATTCGCCAGGTCGCGAGAGGACTGATCGCGATGGCGCCCCCGCAGCTGCCGACGCTGCCCCTCGTCGAGGTTGCGCCGACACCCTCCGCGCCGGCCGAGAGCCGCAAGCCGGTGGGCATGTCGCTGCCGATGGCCTGACCCGCACGCCCCGATCAGACGATCGAAGAGTCCGAGACAATCGGCTCAATCGCTGGCTTTGGAGAAACCCAGGCAATAGGGTCGCGCCGTCAATCGTCCCCGTGAAGCAGGAGATCGTCGGTCCTCATGGCACGCAGGCTCTCGTATCTCGTCATCCTTGCCGCGCTGTTCGCCGGCTGCGGCGGCGGCAGCGGCAGCAGCCCAAACGCCAAGCTGATCGCGCAGGCGGACCCGATCTGCAAGCAGATGAACGCGCGCGTCGCGGCCGCCAACGCGGCCCTCGGGCACGTGACGAATCTGCGCGGTGCGCACACGCTGCAGAAGGTTGCCCAAACCGGGCTCGGTCTCGCGACGTACGAGCATCAGGTCGTCGCCGATCTGAGCGCGTTGAAAGCGCCCTCCTCACTGTCGAAGGACTGGCAGACGCTCTTGTCGGGCATGCAGCAGCTGGCCAACTACACCGCGCAGCTGGCCGTCGAGGCGAAAGCGAAGAACGCGAAGCTAGGCGAAGAAACGATCGCCAAGAGCCACGAACTCCAGAAGCAGCTGATCGCGATCGCCACCCACGACGGCTTCCAGCACTGCGGTCGGCCCAACTGACGCTCGCCCGCTCCGCCGTGCCCGCGCGCGTTCGCCCCGGCATCGTGACGTCGGGCGACCCATGGCCAACGCTAACGTGTCCGTGGAAACCGCCGCGCGACCGCTTGACAAGCACGTCCCAGCTGAGAGGATCGTCTTCGATATGCCAGTACAGGATCAGGAGGAGATGGAGCAGGGCGACGAGTCGACTGCCGACGCGGTCGTTGTCGACGGCGCGGACGGCGGCGCGGTCGCATCGTCCCCGGAGGGGGAATTCGACGAACGTCGTGCGAAGATGGAGCGGCTGCGCGCCGAAGGGATCGAGCCCTACCCGGCTGTCAGCCTGTGGGCGACACGCACGCGCATCGCCGACGTGCTCGCGGCGCACGACCCGAGCGCGCTGGAGCACGGCAGCCACGCCGACATGCGCTACCTCGTCGCGGGTCGGTTGATCTCGCGTCGCGGCCACGGCAAGACAGCGTTCCTGGACCTGCGCGACCTGTCGGGCTCGATCCAGATCGTGCTTCGCGTCGACTCGCTGGGGCAGGAGACCTACGACCGGATCCTGAACCTCGACATCGGAGACATCGTGAGCGTCGACGGCTGCGTGTACGTGACCCAGCGCGGCCAGCTCGCCCTGGAGGCGGTCGAGTGCACGCTGCTGACCAAGACGCTGCGCCCGCCGCCGGACAAGCACCACGGGCTCGGCGACACGGGGACGCGATACCGGTACCGCGAGCTGGACCTGATGGCCAACGAGAGCACGCGTGAGCTGTTCGTCACTCGCAACAAGATCATCCTGGCGATCCGCGAATGGCTCGCAGAGCGGAACTTCGTGGAGATCGAAACGCCCGCTCTGCAGTCGCTCGCGGGCGGCGCCGGGTCGAGACCGTTCACGACGCACCACAACGCGCTCGACCGCGACCTCTACCTGCGCATCTCCGTGGAGCTGTTCCTCAACCGCTGCATCGTGGGCGGCATGGAGAACGTGTACGACATGGGCAAGGTGTTCCGCAACGAGGGGATCTCGCACAAGCACAGCCCCGAGTTCACGATCATCGAGTTCATGTGCGCGTACTCCGACTACAACGACGTGGCGACCGTGACCGAAGAGATGTTCCGCGACGTCGCACAGAAGGCGCTCGGACGCACGACGATCAAACGAAACGGCGAGGAGATCGACCTCGCCAAGCCCTGGCGGAGGGTCACGATGCGCGAGCTGATCCTGGAGCGCTTCGGCCTCGACTTCATGGAGTCCACACGCGAGCAGCTCGCCGAGGTGCTGGACGAGCCGATGGACCCCGCCGCCACGTGGGCGGAGGTCGTCGCGGACATCTACTCGGAGCAGATCGAGAGCACGATCAACCAGCCGACGCACGTGTTCGACTTCCCGCTCGAGCCGTTCCCGATCACCAAGCGCCATGCGGTCCACCCCGAGCTGGGCGAGCACTTCGATGCGGTGATCGGCGGCATCGAGCTCGTGAGCGGCGACACCGAGCTGAACGACCCCGTCGACCAGTGGCAGCGGTTCGTCGACCAGCGCAAGCGGCGCATGATCGACGACGCGGACGTGCCGCACCCCAACGACGAGGAATACGCGCGCGCGATCGAGTACGGCTACTCGCCCACCGCCGGCGGCGGCATGGGCGTGGACCGTCTCGTGATGATCCTCACCGAACGCGACACGCTGCGCGAGGTGATCCCGTTCCCGATCGTGAGAGATCTGCAGTGAGCCAGGTGGGCGCCCCCAAGCTCGATCTCGACCCCGGCGTGGTGGCGGCCTGCCGCCAGGCGGCCACGCGGATCGCCGAGCAGGTCGCGGAGCGGACGGAGGGGCGCACGACCCTGTCGGTCGAGCGCAGCGTCACACGCCTGCTCGGCGTGGACGGCGCGAACGATCTCGACGTGCCGCTGCCGAACGTGCTCGTCGATCACGTCCAGGACCGCGGCGTGCTTGGCAAGGGGATCGCGCACTGGCTGGGCAACGCGATGATCCAAACCGGCCGCGGCCCACAGCAGATCGCGGAGGCGGTAAGCGCGGCGGAGCTCGACCTGTGTGCGCTGGAGATGGCAGAGGAGCCCGCGATCCACGAGCGCGTGAGCGAGGAGTGCGGCGCGCGCCTGCGCGAGATCGCCGCCCGCTTCGAGACCCGTCGCGAGATGCGCGAGCGCCTCGGCGACGGTCACGCTCCCCTGCGCTACGTGCTCACCGCGACGGGCGACGTGTACGAGGACGTGGTGCACGCGAAGGCGGTGGCGCAGGCGGGCGGGGACATCGTCGCGGTGATCCGCTCGACCGCCCAGAGCCTGCTCGACTACGTCCCCTACGGCCCCACCACGGAGGGCTACGGCGGCACGTTCGCCACGCAGGCGAACTTCCGCATCATGCGCGAGGCGATGGACGAGTGGTCCGAGCAGCACGGGCGCTACATCCGCCTGTCGAGCTTCTGCTCGGGACTGTGCATGTCGGAGATCGCGGCGATGGGCGCGTGGGAGGGCTTCGACAACATGGTCAACGACGCCCTCTACGGGATCCTCTACCGCGACATCAACATCATCCGCGGCCTGATCGACCAGCGCGTCTCGCGCATGATCAACGGTTACTTCGGCGTGGTGATCAACACGGGCGAGGACAACTACCTGCGCACCGCCGACGCGATCGAGGCGGCGCCGTCGGTGACCGCGTCGCAGTTCATCAACCACGAGCTCGCGCGCGACTCCGGAGTGCCCGACGCGCAGATCGGGCTCGGCGACGCGTTCGAGATCGACACCCCGGTGCGCAACGGGCTGCTGTACGAGTGGGCGCAGGCGCAGCTCACTCGCGAGCTGTTCCCCGACTGCCCAGTGAAGTACATGCCCCCCACCAGACACATGGACGGCAACCTGTTCCGCACGCACGCCACCGACGCCCTGTTCAACCTCGTGACGATCGCAACCGGGCAGGGCATCCAGACGATCGGCGTGCCCACCGAGGGGATCTTCACTCCCCACATCCACGACCGCGTGCTCGGCCTGCAGAACGTGGAGTACGTGTTCAACGCCGCCCACGACCTCGGCGATGAGATCGAGTTCAAGCGCGGTGGCATCATCCAGACGCGCGCCCACGAGGTGCTCGCCGGCGCGCGCGAGTTGCTCGAGCGGATCGCCGAGACAGGCCTGTTCCAGGCGATCGAGGACGCGACCTTCGGCGACGTCAGCCGCGGCGTCGAGGAGGGTCGAGGGATTGAGGGGATCGTCACCGTGGAGCCCGGCTACTTCAACCCGGTCGTGGAGCTGATGCGCCCAGCGGTCGCGGACGAGGCGAGCTATGCCTAAGGCCATCGATCTCACAACCGTGAAGCCGTACGCCGACCATCTCGGCGACGGCCTCGTGCAGATGAGCTTCACCCTGCCCGTCCCCCACTCGCTGGCGGCGCGCAAGGCGGCGCTCGAGCTCGCGGGCAAGATGGGCTTCGAGGAGCCGGAGGTCGTCCACTACGAGTCCCTCACCGAGGGCTACACGTACTTCGTGATGTACGGGCGCTGCGCGCAGACGGTGGACTTCACCGCGCTGCAGGGCGAGGGCTTCGACATCGAGTACATGAGCGAGGACGAGGTCGAGCGCTTCGCCGAGGAGCACGTGGGGCGCAAGATCGTGGTCGTGGGCGCGAGCACCGGCTCGGACACCCACAGCGTGGGGATCGACGCGATGCTCAACCTCAAGGGCTACCACAGCCGCCACGGCCTCGAGGGCTACCCGTGCTTCGAGACCTACAACCTCGGCAGCCAGGTCCCCAACAGCGTGCTCGTCGCGAAGGCGATCGAAGTGGGGGCCGACGCGATCCTCGTCTCCCAGACCGTCACCCAGCAGAACCTGCACGTGCACAACCTCACCGAGCTCGTGGAGATGGTCGAGGCGGAGGGGCGCCGACGGCAGATGATCCTCGCGTGCGGAGGGCCGCGCGTGTCGAACGAGCTGGCCAAGGAGCTCGGCTACGACGCGGGCTTCTCCAAAGGCACCTATCCCAACCACCTGGCGACGTTCCTCGTGCGAGAGCTCGCCGACCGCGTCAGCACAGCTGCGCGGGTGTCCGAGTGCTCCTCTCCGAGCTGACCTCCTCGGCGCGACGGCTCGCGCTGGTCGGGCTCGCGAAGAACACCGGCAAGACCGTCGCGCTCGGCACGCTGCTGCGAGAGCTCGAAGCCGACGGCCGTCACGTGGGAGTCACGTCAGTCGGGCGCGACGGCGAGGAGCGCGACGTGATCGACTTCCGCATCGAGAAGCCGCGTATCGAGATGCCGGGCGGCAGCCTCGTGGCGACCACGGACTCCCTGCTGCGGGCGAGCGCACTGCCGCACGAGCTCCTCGAAGAGACCGCGATCAGGACGCCGCTCGGGCGGGTGCTGATCGCGCGCCTGCGCGGTCCCGGCGCGATCGAGGTGGCTGGGCCGAGCGCCGCCGAGGACGTGCGCGCCGTCTGTGACGCGATGCTCGCGTTCGGCGCCGAGCAGGTGCTGATCGACGGAGCCATAGACCGCCGCGCGGCCTCCTCGCCCGCGGTCGCCGACCAACTGGTGATATCGACCGGCGCGGTTCTCGGCGAGGACCTCGACGACGTCGTCTTACAGACCCGGGATGCCGTCGACCTCGTCCGCCTGCCGAGCGTCGAGGAGAGCCGCGACAGCGGCCCATCCCTGCGAGAGCTCTCCGCCGCTCGCGACGGGACGTTGAGCCTGCTCGTGGGCGATCGCGGCGAGCCGGTGGAGCTGCCGCCCCGATTCGCGCTTCGCGCGGACGCCGGCGAGATAGCCGAACGGCTCGACGCCCACCCAACCGCGAATACGTTGATCGTCTCGGGGGCGCTGCCCGACCGCTTCCTGCGCGACCTGCTGCAGGCCACCGCTCGACGCGGTCGCGAGATCGACGTCGTCGTAGCCGACCCCACGAGGGTGTTCCTCGCCAAACGAGGGCCGGCCTGGTACCGCCGCCAGGGGGTGCGTATCCAGGTCCTCAATCGAATCGCGCTCGCGGCCGTCACCGTCAACCCGGTCGCACCCGGCTCGCACCGCTTCGACTCCGCACAGCTGAGGTCCCTGATCCAGGAGGCGATCCCAGGCGTCCCCGTCTTCGACGTGCTCGACCCCAGCTACCCCTCGGCCGAGCTCGCCACGCGCTGACTATCTCTTGTAGTGAACTTCAACCGAGCCGACGCTGGTGGCCAATGGTGAGATCGCCGTGACGACGGCGCCCACGCTGGCCCCGTGCGCCACTTTGACCGGAGCCTTGAGCGCGTACACGCGTATGAAGTAGGTCGCCACAATTCCGGCCGTGGGGCAGATCACCTTGCTGTTGGCGGCTATGACCGCACCATGCGGGATGACGCCGGATTTCAGTTCGCGGAGTGTCGGCTTCAACCCAGTCAGTGCCGCCTGCGGTTCGGGTTGCCCTCTCTGTATGAAGAAGACCACGAGGGCCAGTTCGGCTGTGTTGGCTGGCAACGCTGCCCATTTCAGCGGAGGCACGCCGATCTTCGGGTTGCACGCGTAATGGCTCGGAAGCACATGCGTCTTGGGCAGCACCGGGCTCGCGAGCGCGAACGTGGGCAGCGTGGCAGCGGGAGTGGATCCTGGAGTCGACGTCCCAACGCTCGAGCCACCGCAGCCGGACAGCACGAGGGCAAGCCCCACCGCCCCCAGCGCCAGTCGTCCACCGGTCATCCTTCGCAACCCCAGTCTCATCTTTGAACAGCCTCCGCTCGTTATCCACTGAATCGTCGGGCGACTGTATCCAGCGGGGCATGCGTGTTCAATCGATTTCACACATTGTCTCTATCCCCGGCGGAGCGGCGTGACTCCTTCAAGAGCACAGGGGGCCCGCCGCGTGAACGCGACGGGCCCCCTGTCCTACCCGGCTGACGCACTACGTGCGTTCAGCCAG
>CAZPQW010000007.1:108318-132776 GCA_964588985.1 uncultured Solirubrobacteraceae bacterium | reverse complement strand
ATTTCGGCGAGGCCTTCTCGAGCTTCTGGCGGAGCTTGCGCACGAACACGTCGACCGAGCGGTCGCCGCGCACCATCGTGTAGCCCCACAGCCGGGAGTAGATCTCCTCGCGCTCGAGCACGCGGCCCTCGGCCGAGGCGAGCAGCTCGATCAGCTCGAACTCGCGCCTGGTGAGGTCGATGCTCTGCTCGCCGACGAACGCCTGGAAGCGGTCCGCGCGGATCTCGACCTCGCCCGCCTGTACCGGCGCGCTCTCGGTCCTGGTGGCGCTGCGCCGGCGGCGTCGCACTACGCTCTGAACGCGCGCGATCACTTCCTCCGGGTGGCAGGGCTTGGTGATCCAGTCGTCGGCGCCGAGGCGCAGCCCGCGGACTCGCTGGGCGACGGTGGAGGGGCCGGTGCAGACGACGATGCCGAGCTCCGGCAGCGCTTCGCAGAGGCGCTCGAGCCACGTCCACGCCTGCGGGCCGAGCACGGTCAGATCCACGACCAGGGCGCTCAGGCGCATCGCCACGACGGCCTCCGGTGGGACGGGGCTGGCGAGCACGCGGTGCTCCCAGCTGAGGCGGTCCAGGCGCTTCGAGAGGACCTGGATGAAGCCGCTGTCGCGATCGAGGACGGCGATACGCAGAGCTGCTGAGGAAGAGGCCGATCCGTCGGGAGTAGCTGATGAGCCCCCCATGGCTTCGGCGCGCACGCTTGCCGTCATCGGGGCGGAGTGTAGGGGATCGGAGACACTCCGAACAGGATTGCAACCAAACGTAACACGATGTTCACAGGGCGAGAGCGCTATTTGCGGCGCGTCAGGAGCCGGCGGGTGCGCCGGGGGGGCGCGAGGAGTCCGAGAACTCGCGGAACAGGCCCGTGACGACGAACGCGACCTGCTCGCCGATGTCGACCGCGTTGTCCCCGACGCGCTCCAGCGCGCGCGCCACGAGCGTCATGTGCATCGCCCACTCGCGGGTGTCGGGGTCGTCGCCGATTTCGATCGCCAGCCGGAATATCTCGCGGTTGAGGCGGTTTATTTCGCGGTCCTGGCGCACGAGATCCTCGGCCAGCGCGATGTCGCGTCCGGCGAAAGCTGCCTTGCACTGGACGACCTCCGAGCGCGCGAACGCGCCCATCTTCGCGAGCGCTTCGAGCAGTTCGCCGTGGACGGGCGGCTCGTAGCCGGAGAGCGGGATCATCTTGGCGATGTTCACGCATTGATCGCCCATGCGCTCGATGTGCTTGATCGTGTGCAGTAGCGCCGCGACGAGTCGCAGGTCGCCCGCCACAGGCGCCTGCAGCGCGAGCAGCGAGAGGATGCCCTGGTGGACCTCCAGGTAGCGCCCGTCGACGCGGTCGTCGTCGGCGATCACCATCTGCGCGAGCTCCACGTCCTGGTGCTCGAGCGCCTCCAGCACGCGGTCGAGCTGCTCGACGATCAGGTCCAGGCCTCCGAGCGCGTGCTCCTCGAGCTCTCGCAGCTGGGCCTGGAAGTGCGCGCGCCCGCGCGAGCCGTCTGGCGAGGGGTGTGTCTGCGGGTCGGCCGCCGGCTCGGCCGGCGGGCGTCGTTCTCCGGCGTTAGCCGAACTTTCCGGTGACATATTCCTCGGTTCGCGGATCGGTGGGTTTGGTGAAGATCTCCTGCGTCGGCCCGACCTCGACGAGCTTGCCGTCGAGCATGAACGCGGTGCGGTCGGCCACGCGTGCGGCCTGCTGCATGTTGTGCGTGACGATCACGATCGTCACGCGGTTCTTGAGCTCGTCGATCAACTCCTCGATCTTCAGCGTCGCCACCGGGTCCAGGGCCGAGCAGGGCTCGTCCATCAGCAGCACCTCGGGGCCGACCGCGAGCGAGCGCGCGATGCACAGCCGCTGCTGCTGGCCTCCTGAAAGTCCCGCGCCGGGCTCGTTCAGGCGATCCTCGACCTCGCTCCACAGGCCCGCGCCGCGCAGCGCGGCCTCGACCTTGGCGCGCATGTCGCCGCCGCGCTGGGCGCTCAGGCGCAGGCCCGCGGCGACGTTGTCGTATACGGACATCGTGGGGAAGGGGTTCGGTTTCTGGAAGACCATGCCGATCGCGCGGCGCACCGCCACCACGTCGACCCCCGACCCGTAAACGTCGGTGTCGTCGAGCAGCACGCGACCCTCGGCGTGCGCGCCGGGGATCTCCTCGTGCATGCGGTTGATGCAGCGGATCATCGTCGACTTGCCGCAGCCAGACGGGCCGATGATCGCGGTGACCTCGTTGGCGCGGAACTCTAGGTCGACGCCCTTGACCTGTTCGGCGTCGCCGTAGAAGGCGCGCAGCTGCTCGAGACGAACGCTCAGGCCGGGCTTGGTCACGACGGCGGGGCTGTCTTTGGCTGGCGGGGCTGCGGTCGCCGGGCTCACTGTCTGCAGCTTATGCAAGGCGGCTCCTTCGTGAGATCAGGCGGGCGAGGAGGTTGAGCGCCAGGATCATGACAACAAGAGTCAGAGCGGCTCCCCAGGCGCGGTTCACGACGGCTGTGGTCGGCGATGTGACGTCACCGTAGATTTGTACAGGCAGCGAGTTCATGAACCCGCTCAGGTTGAAGCTGGTGGCCTTGGTGGACGCGGCGGTGAACAACAGCGGCGCCGTCTCGCCGGCTGCGCGCGCGACGGCGAGCAGCATCCCGGTGACCATCCCCGGCAGGGCGGTCGGCAGGACGATGCTGAAGATCACCTTCCAGCGGGGTGCGCCGAGCGCGAGCGCGGACTCGCGCAGCCCGGAGGGCACGAGCAGCAGGATCACCTCGGCCGAGCGGATCACGACCGGGAGCATCAGCAGCGACAGCGCGAGCGAGCCCTTGTAGCCGGCGAAAGAGCTGCCGGTGCCGACGATCAGCACGATGTAGATGAACAGGCCGAAGACGATCGACGGGACGCCGGTGAGCACGTCGACGAAGAAGCGCACGGTGTGGGCGAACCAGCTGCTCTTGCCGTACTCCACGAGCCAGATCGCGACGCCGACGCCGACGGGCACGGAGATCGCGGAGGCGAGCGCGACCATCTCGACCGTGCCGAGGATCGCGCTCTTGATGCCGCCGATGCTCTCCGATTTGAAGAACGTGTTGCCCGTGGGGTCGGTGGTGAAGAAGCTCGAGCTCCACGCGCCGAGGCCCTTGCTGAGCAGGTAGTAGACGATCAGCACGAGCGGGATCAGGGCGACGATCGTCGCCGCGAGGATCGTCCCGCGAGCGACCCGGTCCTTGCGCCTGCGTGCCGCGCTCACGCCGAAGCGCGCCATCAGGTCCCCGGTGGGCGCCTGTGCGCTCATGCGCCGGCCGCCGTGTCCGCGACGAGGACGCTCGCGCCCATGCCCGGGGTTGGGCCGCTCTGCCGGGTGCTGCGGGCCGAGCGCACGACGAGCCCGCGAGCGACGCCGTTGACGAGCAGCGTGAGCACGAACAGCACGAGCCCCGCGGCGAACAGCGCCGAGCGGTGCACGCCCTGGGCCTCGCCGAACTCGTTCGCGACCACGGCCGCGAGGCTGTAGCCCTGGCCGAACAGCTGGCTGCCGAGTTTGGGCGCGTCGCCGATCAGGATCGTGACGGCGATCGTCTCGCCGATCGCGCGCCCGAGGCCGAGCATCGCGCCGCCGACGATCCCCGCGCGGCAGTAGGGGACGACGGCGATGCGGATCATCTCCCAGCGCGTCGCGCCGAGGCCGAGCGCCGCTTCCTTGTGATCGGCGGGCACCGTGCTCATGACCTCGCGGCTGATCGCGCTGACGATCGGGAGGATCATGATCGCGAGCACGAGACCGGTGATGAAGTAGTTGGGGATCGTCACCAGGCCACCGCCGATGAACGGAATGAATGAGAGCCGATCGGCGAACCACTGCTCAGTGCCCTGCAGCTTGGGCGCGAGGAAGAAGATCCCCCACAGGCCGTAGACGACCGACGGCACCGCCGCGAGCAGCTCGACGAGGACGGTGAGCCCGGTGCGCAGGCGGATCGGGCACAGCTCGGTCGCGTAGATCGCGGTGGCGATCGCTATCGGCACGCCGATGATCAGCGCGAGCGACGACGTGATCAGCGTGCCGAGGACGAGCGGCAGGGCGCCGAAGCGTTCGGCGCTCGGGGTCCAGTTGTTGTCGAACGCGAAGCCGAGGACCCCGGCCTTGGCGAAGGCGGGGCGCGCTTCGCCGACGAGACGGACGAAGAAGAAGACGATCAGCGCGAGGATCAGCCCCGCGAGCAGCGTCAGCGCGTACCTGAGGAGCTTGTCCGGCAGACGCGCCAGCGGCGACCGCGCTGGAAGTGCGCGGTCGCCGCCTGGGATCGATGCTGCCTCCACGGACCCTTGTCTACCTGATCCGGGAGGTTCTTGTCATGTGCTCAGCCGCCGATCGGCGAGCCGTTGCATTCGAGGCCCGCAACCGCCGCCTTGGACTTCGCGGCGATCGCGGCGGGCAGGGCGGCGTAGTCGGCCTGCGAGAGGATCGACTGGCCCGCGCCGAGGCCGTACTGCAGGAACTTCACGACGCCCTTGGCGGCTTCTTCGCCACCGGGGGTGCCCGCCTTGCAGAGGTCCTTGTTGACGATCACGAACGTCTGCGAGGTGATCGGGTAGCTGGCCGCTCCCGCGGGGTTGCTGATCTTCACGCCGAGGTTCGCCGGGATCTTCACGCCCTGAGCCGCCGCGGTCGCGGAGGCGAGGGTCGGGGAGACGAACGCGCCGGCCTTGTTCTTGATCGCCGCGTAGGTGAAGCCGTTCTGCAGTGCGTATGCCTGCTCGACGTAGCCGACGGCGCCGACGGTCTGCTTGACCGCTCCGGCGACGCCCGCGTTGCCCTTGGCGCCGGTACCCGTGGGCCACGGCACTTCCTTGCCTTCGCCGACCTTGCTCTTGAATTCGGGGTCGACCGCGGCGAGGAATCCGGTGAAGCCGGCGGTCGTTCCCGACGAGTCCGAGCGGTGGATGATCGTGATCGCGGTGCTCGGCAGGCTCACGCCCGGGTTCAGCGCCTTGATCTCCGCGTCGTCCCAGGTCTTGACCTTGCCGAGGAAGATGTCGCCGAGCGTCTTGCCGTCGAGCTTGAGGCCGCTCTTGACGCCGGGGAGGTTGTAAGAGACGGTGATCGCCCCGAGGAACATCGGGATCTGGACAGCGGGGCTGCCGTTCTTGGCGATCGATTCTTCGTCGGCGGGCTTGAGCGGCGGGTCGCTGGCGCCGAAGTCGACGATCTTGCTCTCCAGGGCGGTGATGCCGGCTCCCGAGCCGACCGCCTGGTAGTTGACCGTCAGGCCAGACTGGGCGGAGGCCCACTGTTCATAGACGGGCGCTGCGAACGTGGAGCCGGCGCCGGAGATCGTTCCCGCTCCGGTGGGGGGAGTGGTGGCGGTCTTCGAACTGGCGCTCGATGTTGTGCTTGGCGTGCTTGCGGTCGAACTGCTGGTGCTGCTGGTGCTGGAGCTTCCGCATGCTGCGAGGCCCAACGCGAGCACGGCGCAACCTGCGAGCGCGCTCATCTTGTTCTTGATCACTGCGTCTCCTCTGGCTGGTTTGTCGTTTGACGGTGCATTGAGCACGCGCCTCTCCGCCTTCCGGCGTGCCATGACACAGTCTTTTCAACCGCCGGTGGTCTCCATGTGAACAAATCGTGAAGGCTCGGGTTGAAATCTGTATCCAAAGCCAGGGTGGGTGTGGATGAAGCGGCGATCCGGCAGTGCGGTCTCGAGCTTGCTGCGCAGCTTGCTCACATAGACGTCCACCGAGCGATCGCCCGGGCGCAGCTCCCCGCTCCAGACGTTCCTGTAGAGCTCCTCGCGCGTTATGATCGCGCCGAGTCGCCTGGCCATCGCGACGAGTAGTTCGAACTCTCTCACCGAGAGCGTGAGGGCCCGTCCGGTGGCGAGCACCAGACCCTCTTCGAGTCTGATCTCGAGCTCGCCCGCATAGAGGATGTCAGCCGGAAGGTCCGCGCTTTCGGGGTAAGCCGCCACGACGCGAAGCGTCGCATGTCAGATATGGGAAGGCGTTGCAAACTCGTGATCTAACCGTGAAGAATCCGTAAAGGCGGTGCGGCCGCTCGCGCGTGTCAATATCCTCGCGCAGATGAGCTTTCTGCGCCCGGGCGTCGACCCGATCCTGATGGACCTCGTGGAGGAGTCGGGGCGCAACGTGCAGAAGTGCGGGCTGCTGCTGCACGACCTGCTCAAGGACTACCCCGAGCACAGCACGTTGGCTCAGGACCTGAAGGTGTGCGAGCAGGACGGCGATCGCATCACCCACGACATCATCCACCGGCTGGCCGGACGCGGGCGCGTGCGCGCTCCGTTCAGCGCCGGCGACGGCTACGCCCTCGCGACAGCCCTGGATGACATAGTCGACCACTCCGAGCACGCGGCGGCGCAGCTGGGCCTGTACGGGGTGGAGGCGCCGATGGAGCAGGCGGTGGAGTTCACGCAGGTGCTGGTGGGCGCCGGGGAGCAGATCGCGCAGGCGCTGCGCTGCCTGCGCACGGACACCGAGCTCGGGCCGCATCTGGTGGAGATCCACCGTCTCGAGAACGAGGGCGATCGCCTGCAGCGCGACGGCGTCGCGTCGCTGTTCGCGGGCGGCATCGACCCGATGGTGGTGATCCGCTGGAAGGACATCTTCGAGACGCTCGAGGCGGCGGTGGACGCGTGCGAGACCGTCGCGCACGTGCTCGAGGGCATCACGCTCAAGCGGCGACGTCGGAGCCGCTGAGACGCTGAGGGCGGTCCGGCCGAGGTGCGGCCGGGCTGACGTCCGCGGCGTGGGGCCCGTGTTTCGGGGCTCCTGAGGGCTGTTTTCACAATCCGTTTACATTCCGGATAATCCGGACTTGCAAAGTGAACAATAAAGGTGTACAACCCATCTCCAATTGTCCTGTTTGCAGATCGGAGTAACCGGGTATGGAGACTTACGCACGTTCCACGCTTCGCGCTCGGCGCGCGCCTGAGGGCGCCGAGCGCCGTCGGAACGGCCCCGTGGCAGACGTCCAGAGGTCCGCTGCGCTGAACGACCCGCGCGCGGCGGACGAGCAGGAGCGCCCGGCGCTGCGGATCGCGATCCTCGACCGTGACTCCGGCTTCCTGATGGTGCTCGCGAAGCGGATGGAGCGCTACGGCTGGACGCATCAGGTGCTGCCCGCGCGGGTCTCGGCGAAGACCCTCGCCTCGATCGACGTCGACACGCTGATCGTCGACCTCGCGAGCCTCGGCGCCCGACGGTGGACGTGGCTGGGGCGCCTGACCCGCGAGCGCCCGGATCTGGCGGTGATCGTGTGCACGGGCTCCTCGACCGTGGCCGAACGTGTGTGCGGGCTGCGTCTCGGCGCGGACGACTGGCTCAACAAGCCGTGCCATCCGGAGGAGCTGATCGCGCGCGTGGAAGCGGTCACGTTCCACCGGCGCAGGCCCGAATCGCGCAGCCTCGAGCCGGTTAGCTTCGGCGAGGTCGAGGTCCGGCCAGACCAGTTCCAGGCCTTCGTGCATGGTCGCAGCCTCAACCTGACACGCCGCGAATACCAGCTCATCGAGCTGCTATCGCGCGCCGACGGCGAAGTGCTCCCGCGCGAGACGATCTACGAGTGCCTGTGGGGAGCGCCGATGATCCGCAACGATCGCTCGGTGGACGTGTTCGTGCACAAGCTGCGCCGCAAGCTGGAGCAGGCGTCCCCGGACTGGAAGTACATCCACACCCAGTTCGGGGTCGGCTACCAGCTCACCGCCGAGCCGCTCGACGCGCCCGTGCACGAGCTGTCGCTCTCGGCCTCCCGGCTCGTCGACGAGGCCCTGGCGGCCTGACCACCCCACGCTGTCAGGCCGATCGGCGCGCCGATCCTCAGCCGAGCGTGGTGGCGGGTGCGCTGACTTCCAGGCGCGATCCGCGCGGATCGCCGATGAAGAACAGCTGAAAGCGCGTGGTGGCGTTCGCCGGCGCGGAGGGTAGGACGGCGCGCCCGGCGGCCGTGATCCTGCCGCCCCTACGCGCGAGGGCGTAGACGACCAGCTCCTGCTGGCCGACCGCCGAGTGGTTGACGATGCTTCCTTCGGCCCCGGGGCCGCTGGTGGGGTCTTCGATCAGGTGCGCGCCCTCGACGCTGAGCCGCGGGATCGCCCCCGTCACGGGCGTGCCTTCGCCCACCCTTGCGCTGACGCTCGCGGGAACGCCCGAGGCCTGCACCTGGTCGTCGATCCAGCTGAAGGCTCCGTGCGCGGGTATCAGTGGGGCGGACGCGAGCGCGGCTCCGAGGCCGGGAGCGGTGTTCGTGTACACCGAGACGCCGTGGGCGTCCTTGACGGCGATCTCGAGCGGGACATCGCGCATCGTGGAGCTGCTGTTGTTGTGCAGCGTCACCACCACGGCGGCTCCTTCGGAAGTGTGCAGGACGACCGTCGCGCCAGCCCTCACCTTGGCGCTCAGCCGTGTGATCGAGAGCGTGCGCTCGGTTGGTCCGCGTTCGTGCCGCTTGGCGGCCTGTTCGAGCTTCGCGCTCTTTTCCGCCGTGGTCTCGCAGCCGGCCAGCGCGAACGCCGCGAGCGCGAGCGCGAGCCACCTCACCCGAAGGCCCCGCTGATGTAGTCGCGCGTGCGCTCCTTCGTCGGGTTGTCGAAGACCTGCTCGCTGGATCCGTACTCCACGAGCTCGCCGAGATGCATGAACGCCACGTGGTCGGCCACGCGGAAAGCCTGCTGCAGGTTGTGGGTGACGATCACGATCGCCACGCTCTCGCGCAGCTCGACGATCAGCTCCTCGATCGTCGCGGTCGAGATCGGGTCGAGCGCCGAGCAGGGCTCGTCGAGCAGCAGCACCTCCGGGTCGGCCGCGAGCGCGCGCGCGATGCACAGCCGCTGCTGCTGGCCGCCGGAAAGTCGCAGCGCCGGACGGTCGAGGTCGGCGGCGACCTCGTCGTAGAGGCCCGCTCTGCGCAGGGCGTCGACGACCGCGTGCTCGATCTCGGGGCTGCGCCTGCGTCGTCGGCCGTGTCCCGTTCGCTCGACGAGCGCGTAGGCGACGTTGTCGAAGATGCTCATCGGAAACGGGTTGGGCTGCTGGAAGACCATCGTCACGCGCCGGCGCAGCTCGTTGACCTCGAGTCCGTGGATGTCCTGGCCGTCGAGTGTGATCTCGCCGCTGCGGGCCGCTCCGGCGGTCACCTCGGTGAGGCGGTTGAGGGAGCGCAGCAGCGTCGTCTTGCCCGACCCGGACGCGCCGATCATCGCCAGTACCTCGCCCTGGCGCACGGGCAGGCTGACGTCGCGAACGACCCAGTTCTCGCCGTAGGCGAGCCACAGGGACTCGATTCGCATGCGCTCGAGCACCCGCGCCGATGGCGCTCTGGCGGGACGGCGTCGCGCATCGACCGCGGCATTGGCTGGAGCTGCGCCGTTGGTGGCGGCGCGCGGAGGGGCGATGTACGGATCGCGGTCGATCTCGATCCGACGAATGGGTGGAGGCATCAGCGGGTCCATGGCACCCACGAGAGTCGGAGGCCAGCCAGTCGCGCGCGGCGCTCGCCGCCTCGTTCGCGTCCGCTCGTCAGCCACGTGACGAGCGCGTTGAGCGCCAGCACGATCATCAGCAGCACGAAGGCCGCCGCGTAGGCCTTCTGAGGGGCGTCGCCTTCGCCGGCGCGCGAGTTTTCGTACACATAGCTGGTGAGCGTTGCGCCCGTTCCCCGCAGGACGCCTATGAGCGGGACGTGCCCGACTCCCTGGGTCGTCAGCGAGACCCCCAGCAGGAGCCTGATGATCGCGGTGTCGCCGATGATCCGGCCCATGCCGAGCACGCTGCCGGTGGCGATGCTCGGGCGGATCGCGGGGAGCAGGACGCGGCGGATGGTCGTCGCGCGCGTGCGGCCGAGCGCGTATGAGGCCTCGCGCAGCCGGTCGGGCAGCTGCTCGAGCGCCTCACGCGTGGAGGCCACCACGAGTGGCAGCGCGAGCACGGCCATGACGGCGCTGGCGGCGAAGAACGATCGCCCGTAGACGGCGCCGTTGGACGCGTTCTGGGAGAGAAAGCCGAGGAAGCTCTGGGCGAAGATGATCAGCCCGAACAGCGCGAGCACGACGCTCGGCGCGCCGGCGATGATTTCGATCGCCGACTCCACCATGCGCGCAAGCCACGACGGGCGTCCGTACTCCGACAGCCACGCGCCGAGTGCGACGCCGAGAGGAGCGGCGATCGCGGTGCCGAGCACGGCCACGATGAGCGTCCCCTCGATCGGGTCCCAGAAACCGCCGCTCTGGCTCTGGATCCCGGACGCTGCCGGTGACTGCACCAGCATGTCGAGGTGCAGATAGGAGATTCCCTTCACGAACATGAACAGCACGACCGCCGTCGCGATCAGGCACAGGCCGATGCCGACCATCCAGCACAGCCAGTAGCCGATTCGATCGGCCAACGGCCAGGAGGTCGTCCGTTCGCGCGGGGGGCGGGCGATGGTTGGGCCCGGTGGTGCGGGCGGTGCGAGCTCGACGATGGACATCAGGCGCGAACTCCGTAGCGCTTGAGGCGCTGCTTGGAGGCCCATGCCGCAAGCGACAGCATCGCCGCGGAGGCGAGCAGCACGGCGCCGATCGCGTAGACCGTGTGTGCGAGCACGGGGATCGTCAGCCCTTCGGCGTTCTGGAAGATCGTCGCCGCGAGCGGGCGCGCCGGCTCGAACAGCGCCGTGAGCCCGTCGAGGAGGTTGGGCGCGAAACCGCGGCCTCCCGCGACCATCGCGAGCATCACGGCCTCACCGAGGGCGCGGGCGGTCGCGAGGACAGTCGCCGCGATGATCGCCGGTCGGGCCGTGCGCAGCGAGACTCGCCAGATCGTCCGCCAGCGGTTGACCCCGAGAGCCACGGAGCCTTCGCGCCACGATGCCGGCACCGCGAGGAACGCATTGGTGGAGATCGCGACCATGATCGGAAGGATCATCACGGTCAGGATCAGCGTGGCCGTTGCGACGTTGTTGCCGTTGAGCTGGACCACGTAGCCGACCGAGGCCTTGCGGTGGCTGCTGATCAGGTGTTCGTTGATCCACGGGGCGATCGCTTCGATCCCGATCAGGCCGTAGATCACGGACGGCACGGCCGCGAGCAGCCTGATCACAGGGTCGAGCGTCCGCCGGATCGCCGGTGGGGCGAACTCTGTGAGGAAGATCGCCGCCAGCGTCGAGATCGCCAGCGCGAGCAGCACCGCCAGGACGGTCGTGAGCAGCGTGCCCCACAGCAGTGGCCAGGCGCGGAAGTAGTAGATCGAGTGTCCGGACAGAGCGATGTCCCGCTGCATCGCCCGCAGCTGTTCGTCGACATCGCCACCGGGCCCGAACCAGCTCAGCCCGTTGTGGGAGAACGACGGCCAGGCCTTGACGAAGACGGTGACGACCATCGCCCCGATGAAGGCGAGCACCGCCACCGCCAGCGCGCCGAGCGTGAGCTCGACGCGCCGGTCGGTCCTGCCCGTGGCCCAGCCGCGTCTACGACTGGGAACACGGGAGGATGAAGCTGTCAGTGGATCGCGATCCACTCGGAGCTGACGATCGAGCGGACGGTCTTGTTGCCGGGTTTGACGACCCAGTTGATGAACTTGGCCGCGGCGCCTTTGGGCGCGCCCTTCGTGACCATCCAGAAGTTACGCACGCCGCCGTACTGCCCCGACTTGGCGTTGCGCAGCGTGCACTGGATGCCCTGGTAGTTGACCGTGTGCACGCCGCCGTTGATCGTGGCGGCGAACGACACGAAGCCGATCGCGCTCTTGTCGGCGCCGACCGCGTTGACCTCGAGTCCCTCGGAGCTCTCGGCGGTCGCGCTGGGGGAGATCCTCAGGGTTTCCCCGAGGAAGATGTTCTGGAAGGCGTCCTGCGTACCGGAGGCTCCGTCGCGGTCGAACAGGTCGATCGGGCCGGAGGCGCTCGCGCCGGGCACCTTGCTCCAGTCGCGGATCGAGCCGGTGAAGATTTCCTGGACCGTTTCCTGGGAGAGGTTGGGTAGCGGGTTGGCGCTGTTGGTGATGATGCAGATGCCGTCGCGGGCGATCTTGCTGAAGACGAGCCCTTTGGGGTCCACGCCGGGGATCGGGTCGCGCGACGCGTCGCCGATGTCCGCTCTCCCCGAGGCCGCGTCGCCGATGCCGATGGCCGTCTGGCCGCCGCCGATTTTCGGCGCCTGTACGTGCGGGTAGGCCTTGTGGTAAGCCGTGGCGAGTTTCTGGACGAGAGGGAGCATCGAAGTCGATCCGTCGATGATCAGGCGCCTCCCCGCGGCCGCTGCCGGGATGGCCAGGATGAGGGCGAGGATCGTGGAAACGATGAGGGTGCGATGCGCGCGCACAGTTCTTGCTCCTTTGCTTGGTGGAGTTGGTACGGCTTTGGCGTGGAAGACGCTCAGCGACGAGAACGGGTGGGGGTTAATCGATGCGGTTTTGCGCGATGGTCGTCACCCCGCAGCGAAGAGTGTCGAGCCTGGGTTTGTTTTGTGTTTTGATTTTGTGAACGTTGCTCATCGATTCGGTTGTGAACTTCTTGTGAAAGTTCGGTTGAGCGATGTGTTGTTTTTGTGAACCTCATTGCATTTCTGCTCGAGTCCTGTGACGCTCGCTGAGTCGGCGCCGATCGTCCATGCACGATCCCGCCCGCACCGTCCTCCAACCAGATCGAAATGACAGACGACATCACACCCCCAGAGTCCCCCTCCAGCAACGGCGCCACCGGTGCTGCGAATGGCGCCGCACGGCCACCCGCTACGGCAGTTCGCTCGGGGCTGGCTCATCGCCGCAATCCCGTTCTCGTGGCCGCCGTCGAGTTCGCCTCGACCGTGCGCAGGCTGGCCTTCAAAGACCCGCTCTCGCTGTTCCTGCTGCTCGCGTCGATCGGTCTGGTGATCGCGTTCTCGAGCCTGCTGGGCGCGATCAAGCCGGGCAGCTCGGGCATGCAGGTGCCGATCAGCACCGTGCAGCGGCTCGCGAAGCACCACTACATCGTGAGCGCAACGCTGCTCGACCACGACAGTCGCGTCGAGCTGACCACGACCGCCACCGCTCCCGCGGTCTCCGCCGGCGGCGTGATCGCCGCGAAGACGGGCGAAGGCGCGATCAGCGAAGTCACGACCGGCGTGGGGGGCGGCTCGCAGGCGCTGTGGGCCGCATATCCGGCGTCGGGCGCGCAGACGCAGCAGCTGGCGAGCGAACTCGACGCCAGCGGCGCGATCGTGTCGGTCGACCAGCAGTCGGGCAAGCCGACGAAGGCGATCGTCGTCCAGTTCCTGATCCCGATCCTGCTGCTCGTGTGCCTGTTCTCGCTGTTCACGCGGATGGGCGCGGACGGCGGCGCCGGCGGGATCGCTGGCTTCTCGCAGTTCACTGGCAAGGGCAAGAAGAAGGGCAAGGGCAGCAGAGACACCGTCACTTTCGCCGACGTCGCCGGTGCCGGAGAAGCGCTCGCCGAGCTCAAGGAGATCCGTGACTACCTTGCCGACCCGAGCAAGTACCTCGCCGTCGGCGCGGCGGCCCCGAAGGGAGTGCTGCTCGTAGGCCCTCCCGGAACCGGCAAGACGCTGCTCGCGAAGGCCGTCGCCGGCGAAGCGGACGCGGCGTTCTTCTCGCTGTCGGGCTCCGACTTCGTCGAGTCGCTCGTCGGCGTCGGCGCCGCCCGCGTGCGTGACCTGTTCCGCAAGGCCCGCAAAGTCTCGCCCGCGATCATCTTCATCGACGAGCTCGACGCCGCGGGGCGCAAGCGTGGCGCGGGCATCGGCCAGGGCAACGACGAGCGCGAGCAGACGCTCAACCAGATCCTCGTCGAGATGGACGGGTTCGGCGGCGACGGCGGCCTCGTGGTGATGGGGGCGACCAACCGCCCGGACATCCTCGACCCGGCGCTGCTCAGGCCCGGACGCTTCGACCGCCAGGTGGTGATCGACAACCCCGACATCCATGGGCGTCTGGAGATCCTGCGCCTGCACGGCGGCAAGCGGCCGCTCGCGCCGGACGCGTCGCTCGAGGAGGTCGCGCGCCAGACTCCGGGCTTCAGCGGCGCCGAGCTCGCGAACGTGATCAACGAGGCCGCGCTGCTGAGCGTGCGCGACGGCCGCGGGCTGATCGACCAGGCGACGCTCGAGGAGGCGATCGACCGTGTCGTCGCGGGTCCAGCCAAGCATCACATCCTGAGCGAGCAGGAGCGCTGGCTGATCGCGATCCATGAGGCTTCGCACGCGGTCGTGACGGACGCGCTCGGACACGTCTCCTCGACGCGCAAGCTCTCGATCGTCGCTCGCGGGCGCCAGCTGGGCACGGCCGCGCACATGCTCTCTGACCGCGATCAGGTGATCATGACCAAGCCTGATCTGCAGAGCCAGCTGATCGTGATCACGGCGGGTCTGGCGGGCGAGCGGATCGCGTTCGGGCACACCTCCACGAGCGTGCACGACGACCTGCACGCGGCGACTGCGCTCGCGCGCAGCATGGTCACCTCATTCGGCATGTCCGAGGCGCTCGGCCTGGTGACGATCGGCGAGAAGAGCGGCGAGGTCTTCCTCGGCGCCTCGCTGCAGGACCTCGGCTCGGTCGGCCCGGAGACGCTGAACCTGATCGACAACGAGGTCGAGCGGCTGGTCGGCGACGCCGAGGCGCGCGCGGCGGTCGTGCTCGATCGCAACTGGAGCACGGTGGAAGAGACGGCCACGGCGCTGCTCGAGCAGGAGACGCTCTCGGGCGTGGCCCTCGACGCGGTGCTCTCGACGATCCAAGAGGTCACGCTGGACGAGCTGCGCGACGTGCGTCGGGCCTCGCCCGCGCGCGACCCCAAGCAAGCGTCATGAGCGGGGCGCGTCGCAGCGCAGGGGGACGCCTGTCGGGGCGCCTGCCCTCGCCGGCGATGCTCGTGGCGCTCCTGGCGCTCGTGCTCTCGACCACGGGTGTCGCCGATGCCGCTCGCCATGCGGTGGTGGCCGCGATCGCCGGCCATCCGATCAGCACGGTCCCTCATGCCGGCGGCGTGCTGCTGCTGGGCAAGAACAGGAAGTTCCCCGCGACGGCGATCCCCACGGTCAAGAACGCGACCCGCGTGGACGGGAAGACCGCTGAACAGCTCGCCGGTACGTGTCCGCCGGCGACCGTCGATCTCGGCACGTGGTGCCTGGACACGGCGCCCTACCCGCTCACCAACGCCGATGCCGGCAAGAACAACTACGTGTGGGCGAGCAAAGCGTGCGAGGCGGAAGGCGGCTGGTTGCCGACGGCGGCGCAGCTGATCGGCGCGGCGGACCGCGTCAAGCTCGCGTCCACGATCCACGACAACCCGGACACCGCGACAGTCGACCAGGACCCGAGCCGGGGCCTCAAAGACGAGCGGGAGATGAGCGCGACGCTGGTGACCACGGAGGCGGGCTCAGCGGCGGCCGGCTCGGAGGGGGTGAGCGAAGGCGCGACCGGAGACCCTCGCCAGGGGCAGGCCAACCCCATCCCGCTGCCCGCCAATCCGTTTCCCGAATCGCTCCAGTACGTGACCGTCTACGACAACGCTCAGCAGGGTGGATTCGCTGGATCTGAGCCGGTGCGCGAAGCGCAGACCTTCCGCTGCGCCTTCAACAAGGCGCCGGGCGCGCTGAACAAACCGGAATCCTAGGTCCCGCGAGGGCTGCGGACGTGAATGCACGGACCTCGAATCGCCGCTCGCTCGGATGGCTGGCGCGCATCGGCGCGGTGTCGGCGGCGACCTTTGCGATCACGCTCGTCGTCGGCGCCGCCGCGGTGCGCGCGGTGATCCTCCCCGCGGTGACGATCGACGGTCCCAGCGAGGAAATCGTCGGCTTCGGCGGAGCGGCGATGGCCGAAGACGGGACCGGCGGGGTCGTCTACCTCAAGCGCGTCGAAGGCGTCGCGCACGTGTTCGTCTCGCGCTACGTCGCGGGTCACTGGCTAGCGCCCGTGCGCGTGGACACGGAAGATCACTTCGCCGCGAGTTGGCCGCGCATCGGCGCGGCCAACGGAGGGGAGCTCGTGGTCGTGTGGGCGACGCCGTTCGCGACCGAACGGGAGAAGCCCGTGCAGGAGATGCTCAGCGCGACGCTGGGTCCGGGCTCGAGCACCTTCGGCCAGCCGACGATCGTCGATCCCGACATCCGTGAAGGCACCGGCACGAGCCCCGATCTCGCGATGAGCTCGACCGGCCAGGCGGATGTCGTCTACCGGGTCGTGCTGCCGCAGAGCTCGGTCTCGCTGCTGCGCCCGGGCGACGTCGTGGAGCAGGTGCGGGTCGCGCGCTTCAACGGCGAACGGTGGTCTGACCTCGGCGCGATCAATCGCGACCAGGGCGTGTCGATGCGCCCGCCCACGCCGGCGAACGCGCCACGGATCGCGATCGGCCCGACCGGTAACGCGATCGTGGTCTGGCAGGAGCCGGAAATCGGCGGCGTGGCTCGCATCTGGGCCAGGCGTCTGTTCGGATCGAGCATCGACTACGTGATGCCGGTGAGCGCGACGCGCTTCGGCAGCGGCGCGATCAACGAAGACTCCGACGCGCCGAGCGTGTCGCTCTCACGTCTCGGGCAGGCCGAGGTGGCGTATCGGCAGGTCGCCGGGAGCAGCTCTCCGCTGCCGGGGCCGCGGATCTTCCTCAACATCCTGCCCGACGGCGAATCGACCAATGGCACCGAGTTCCAGGGCGCGAGCGTCGCCGACGCCGCGGTGGCGGGGGGCAAGGCGGCCTCGATCGGCCGGCCCAGTATCGACATCGACGAAAAGCAGTCGGTGCGCCTGCTGTACGACAGCAACGGCACCCCGCGCGTGGTCGAGGGCACGGACCTGGGGCTGTCGGGGACGCTCTCACTGGGGCCGCCAGTGGTCGGCTCCGAACTGACCCCGGCAAGCGAACTGCCCTCCGCGAGCGTCATGAATCCCGAAGGCGGGGGCATCTCGGCGTGGCCGAGCGCGGACCCTCATGGGCGTCCGTCCGTCGCGGTCCGCGAGGACTTTCCCAACGGCGCCGTGCAGACCGCGCTCGTGAGCGGCGGGGCGGGCGGGCCGATCGCCGAGCTCGCGGTTGGCCGATCGAGCCTGGGGGACGGGCTCGTGACCTTCCAGCAGGGGCCGCTCGGCGACGCGGCGATCGTCGCATCGCAGGTGACAGCGCCGCCGGCGACGTTCGTCATCAGCGTGCCAAAGGGGTGGAAGAAGCCCGCGCAGGCGCAGATCGCGTGGGCCCCGGCGGCCAACGCCAACGGGCCGCTGACCTACACGATGGTTTTCGACGGTCGGCGCCTGCCGACGCCGGCGGGCGTGTCCAACTTCACGATCAACCCGCACGGGCTCGGCGACGGGATTCACAAGGTGCAGCTGCTCGTGGTCGACATCTACGGGCAGGCGACGCTCACGCCGCCCAGCACGCTGCGCATCGACGGCCAGCCACCGCGGGTCAAGGTCACGAGCGTCGGCCGCGGCCACGCCGTGAGAGTGCGCGTGAGCGATGCCGGGTCTGGGGTCGAAAGGCGCTCGGTGAGCGTCATCTTCGGCGATGGCACGCGCGCGCACGGGCGATCTCAGTTCGTTCACCGCTACGCGCACGCGGGCGTGTACACGGTTGTGGTCGTGGCTCGCGACAAGATCGGCAACCGGGGCGTGGCGCGCAGGCCGGTGGGCGTGCGATGAGGGGTCTCCTGGCAGCGCAGCTGTGCGCGACGGCGGTCCTGCTCATGGCCCTCTGCGCGCCGGCGAGCGCCGACGTGTTCGGGCCGATCGCGCTCGTGTCCAACGACGCCCTCGAACAGGCCAACTACGCTCACGACCCCGCGATCTCCGGGGACGGGCGCTACGTGGCCTTCGACGGTTTCTTCGACGGTCGATCCGGCGTGTGGCGACGCGACCTGCACACCGGCGCCGTCGAACCGGTGGCGGTCGGCGAACCCGAAACACCGGAAGGAGATGCCGAGCTGCCGTCGATCAGCCAAGACGGTCGGTACGTGAGCTTCACCACGCGCGCGGCCCTGGCGCCGTCGAACGACAGGAACATCGGGCCGGACGTGTACGTGCGCGACATGGACCTGCCGGAATCCCAGCAGCAGCACTGCGAAGAAACGGCGCTGCACCCAGAAGCGGAACAGGCCTGCCCATTCGTCCTCGCATCGGCGGTGAACGAAGCGACGCTCGGCCTGCGCTACGAATACTCCAAAGGCGGATCGCGCGAAAACGAAGAAGAAGAGTACGGCTCGCTCGCGGTCGGTCGCTCGGCGTTGAGCGCCGACGGACGCGAGGTCGTGTTCGTGACGAGCGCTCCCTCCGACCTCGCCGGCGTTCAGACGCCGCCGCTCGAGGTGGTGGTGCGTCACCTCGACACCGGTGTGACGCAGCTGGTGAGCGTCGAAGGCGAACCGCACAGCGGCGCGCCGATACCGGGACGGCCGGTGCCGGCTGAAAGCGAAGGCGTGGCGTCCCGGCAGGTGTACGGCGCCGTCTACAGCGGAGGCAAGCGCCTCGCGTTCAACCCGCCGCAGCCATACGCCGTGACCGCTGAGGTGCCCGCGTCGATCAGCGCGGACGGCTCGACCGTCGCGTGGCTGGCCCAGAACGTCGGCGAGCAGGCCCCGACGTTGTCCGCCGAAACGCTCAAACCCGTCTACAGCGAACCGCTGTGGCGGCGGATCGCAGACGGCGAAGACGCTCCAACGCTGCGTGTCGCCGGTGGCTCGGATCCCGCGAATCCAGCCTGTGCCGCAAGCGGGGAGGTCGTCGTCCCCGAAACGCCGTCGCTGACCGATCCGTGCCAGGGGCCGTTCGCCACCACGACGTCCTTCGGGGTGTGGACCGGAGGGCTGGGCGACGCGGCGCCGCGTCTGAGCGCGGACGGCTACGCGGTCGCGTTCATCGCTAACGCACCGCTGGCATCGCTCGGCAACGACTTCGGTGTCGAACGCACGACCCGTCACAGCGATCTCTACGTGGCTGACATGCACGCGGGCCTGTCCCGGGCACAGGCGCTCACGCCGCTGACCGAGCTGGCGAGCGGCGCCGAAGAGCAGATCGCGACCAACGCGCGGATCATCGATCTCGGCATCTCTCCCGACGGAGGCCAGGTGGCTTTCACGACCGAGCGCACGGTGTTCCCGCTGGGCGCCCCCGCGTACGTGAGTGCGCCGGCATCCGTGCCTGGCCTGCTCGAGCTGTTCGACGTGGACACGGCCAACGACACGCTCACGCGCGTGACCCGCGGCTATGAAGGCGGCGCCAGCGAACATCCCCATCCGACGAGCGCACGTGAAGACCAGTACGAAGAAGAAGACGACGGCGCCCTCTCGCCGTCCTTCTCCGCAAATGGCGAAGCTCTCGCCTTCTCGTCGACCGCGTCCAACCTCGTGTACGGCGATGGCAACACGCCGCCGCTGGGATACCCGGGGCTCGACGGGAGCGACGCGTTCGTGGTCCACCGAATCCTGTTCGACGCCGAATCGGCGCCTCAGACGGTCTCGAGCGTGCCAGCTAACCCTTCGCCCACACCCGAATGGAGCCTCGGCGTCACGGGAGTCTCGCTCGCGAACGGAAGCGTCCGCCTCTACGTCACCGTGCCCGGAGCGGGAACGCTGCGCGCGGTCGCGACCGGCGCGGTGACCGTGCATCGGAAGGCCAGGCCAGTGCGTGGCGGCGCGACCGTCGTCACGCGCAATCTCGCCGCCACGAGGTCACTGAACGTCGTCGGCGCCGGGGGCCTCACGACGCTCGTGCTCACGCTGGCCCCGAGCTATCGCTCTCTCTCCACGCGCTCGGGGGGGCTATCGGCCGTGGCTGGCGTCACCTTCGCGGCGCCGGGACACCCCGTCCTGCGTCAGAGCGTCGTCGTGACGTTCGTGCGCAAGGCGAGGGCGCATGCGAGCGCTCGATCCAAGGCTCGAGGACGTAGGCGCCGATGAGCGCGCTTCGGATTTGGCTGCTCGCGGCGCTCGTGCTGGCGGTGCTCGGGGGGGCGCTGCCGGCGAGCGCCGGCGCGGAAGGGCTCCAAGACGACGGAGGCGCCGAATGGCGCTTGGAACAGCCCGCGCCGCCGGAACCTCCCAACGGCGTCGAAGGCGCGAAGGTGCCTGTCGGCCTGGGCCGGATCGGCGACATCGAGTTCTGGGCGCCCAACCGCGGCGTGTTGATCACGGCGGGGAACGGCAGCACAGTCCCTCCCGGAGTGTGGGCGTACAACGGCGAAGGCTGGCACGAGCTCGCGACCGTCTGCGGTGCGAGCGATCGCGGATCGCAGAACCCACGGCATGTCGGACGGGGGCGCATCGCGTGGGCTGGCCCCGACGAATTCTGGACGATCTCCGACGGTCGTCCGGGGCAGGCCGCCGAATCTCTCGGGCGCCAGCCCGAACTGGAAGACAACACGCTGTGCCGCTTCGCCATCGGTCCCGGCGGCGGCCTGGAAGTCGTCGACTCGTACGCCTCGCTCGCGTTCCAGTCGACCTCCTATCAGGCGATGGACTCGGCGGCGTGCATCGACTCCTCTGACTGCTGGTTCGCTGGTGAAGTGCTTCCGGCCCCCGACGTCGGCGCCTTCCAGCTGCACTGGAACGGTCACACGCTCGCCCGCGAACCGTACCTTCCGGAAGGGCACGCGGTGGCTGACATGAGTGGCTTCGAAGGCCACCTGTACGAGAGCGTGCGATTGAAAGCCGGCGATCAGATCGTCGACAAACAGGGAGGCGCGGGAGAAGAACCGGCTCTGCACCTGATCAACCCCGAAGGGTTCTCACCGAGCCTCGAAGCCGTGCTGGGGATACCCCTCCTGGGCGCCAACGAGTTCCCGCTGGCACTCGACTTCCTGCATCTCAGCGGCAGCGAAGACGCGCTCTGGGCCGCCGCCGGATCAGCTCGCGAAACACCCAAAGGCTCCACTCCGGCCGCTGCGACGATCCTGCGCTACTCGAAGGTCCAGTACTCCGAAGAAGCGCACGAATACGCCGAAGAAGGCGCGCCAACGTGGAAGCAGGTCATCGGTCCCGAAACCGTGCCTGCCGGCAGAAACGTGTTTCCCGAAGAGGTGATCGACTCGATCGCGTCCGAGCCGGCGACCCACAGCGCGTGGGTCGCGCTGAGCTCCGAAGAGGAAGCGGCGGAAGGGCCGAGCCCGCTGGCGGCCGCGACGCTCGCACGCGTCACCGCCGACGGGACAGTCTCCGACGAGGTGCAGATGCCGGCCGTCACGGATTCCTATGGCCCCAAGGGCGCCGCGGAACGGGTCGTCTGTCCGGCGGCTCACGACTGCTGGATGACGACCACGCAGGGCTGGCTCTTCCATCTCGGCACCGAAGAAGAACGCGATCATCCCCAGCGCGACAGCGACCCGGCGTTCTCGAGCGCCACCCCGATCGCGGTCCGTCCGGCGGACGAAGGCGTCCCTCCGCAGGTGTCGGACGCGATCCCGGTGGACAACTCGGGGCTGGAAGAAACCCAGCCCGCGCAGGGAGGGACGCTGAAACCGGTCAAAGCCGAACCGTTCGCGAAGGTCACGGTCCCGCTGCTCTCCAACGTTCACACGCGGTTGATCCACGGCACGACCCTGCAGCTGAGCTTCCATCTCTCCGTGAAGGCCAAGGTGCGGCTGCTGGCGAAGCGTCGCAAGAGCGTCGTCGCGAGCACCTCGATGCGCACCCTGAAGGCCGGCAACCACAGCCTGCAGCTGCGCCTGGACGCGCATCGCTGGCCTACGAAGCTGGACCTGCAGACTCATGCGCTGGCGCCGCTGAAGACCGTCTCGACCCGTGAATCGGGATCGAGCACGAACAGCGTGTCGACTGCCCTGGCCTTCCCCGACACCCGCGCGCTGCTCGAGTCCGACCCGCTGGCGGTAGGGGTGCTCCGATGAGCTCGCCGAAAGCGATCGCCGGCCGGCGCCGCCGGCGTAGATCGGGCATGCGCGTGGTCGCGCCCGTCGCGCTGACGGTCGCGCTGCTGGTCGGCCTGTCGGGTCAGTACGGGGGCTTCCGCGCCGCCGGCCAGACCGGCGCGGCCGGGGAACCCACGCCTCAGACCGACGCGTCGATCCCGGCGACCAGGGTGACGATGATCGGGTCCTCTCCGGCGGAGGCGACCGACGAGACATGGGGCCTCGGACGCGAGGACGGCGCGCCGGCGCTCGTGCGCTACACACCCGAAACGGGCTGGTCGCTGGCGCCCGGCCTGCTCGACGCGGGCGGTCAGCCGCTCACCGGCTTCCGGCTCGACCAGCCGGAAGCCGCGAAATACAACAGCCCGAGCCCGCTGGCGGCTCAGATGACGGCCAACGGCAGCGGCGTGCTCGCGGGCGCGACGACATCGGAAGGCTCCGAACAGCAGGTGCTGCTCGTGCGCAACCCCGGCGGAGCCTTCCAGGAAACCGCTCCGCTTCCGCCCGAAGGCGAAGCCGCCCTGGGCAAAGGCGAACGCCTGCTCGGCGTCAATCGCGCGCCGATGGTCGTCGCGCTCGACGAATCCGGCGGGCACGCCGGGGCTCTGGTGGTGCCGGTCAACGAAGAAGCCAACAACGAACACCGCGTGCTTCACTGGGACGGCAAAGGCTGGACGAGCGAGCCGATTGAAATACCGGCGGCCGACAAAGGCCAGTTCCAGGTGCTCGCGATCGGCGCGAGCTCGCCGCGGAACGCATGGATGCTCGCAAGGCTCCACGGAGGGACGGTCGCCCTGTTCCGTCGCCAGACGGGCGCTGGCGAAGAACCCCCGACGTGGCAGCCGGTGATCCCGAAGCCTGGCGGGGAAGCCGGCGAACCGCTTACCGTCGAAGGCAATTTCGAAGAGCCGTTCACGATCGAAAGCGACGTCCAGTCGCAGGTGCTGACGGTGACCGGCGAAGGCGTGTGGATCGACGGTAGGCGCCCCGACGTGCAGGTGTCCACGACGATGTTCTTCAAGCCCGAAGGCGAACTCGCGGGCCGGATCCTCGTGTCGTGGTGCAGCGTCTCCTCGGGAGCGCCCGCGTGCGCGCACGAACTCCCCGAACCGCTCCCAACCGCGCGTGCGCGGAGCTTCGCGTGGGCCAACCCCTCCACCCCGGAAGGTCTCGGCGAACGCGTCATCACCGGCTTTCCCGACGGCGTGAGCCTGCGCCTGGATGGGACCGGGTTCACGCGTGTGCTGGCGCTCGGGGGATCCTCGCGCGCCGGCGGCGACGTCGGGGGCAGCTACGGAGCGGCGTTCTCGAGCTCGCACGAGGGCTGGCTGGGCCAGGAACTGCTCCCGGTGCACCTGACGCTGAAACCGGTTGCCAGCCGCCTGACCGCTTGGCCCGCGTCCTTCCGGCACGCCCTGCTCGCGCTCGCGCCCGCGCCCGGTCAGCCCGAAGGCTCGCTCTCCAGCGAAGCGCTCGCGGTCGGCGACCAGGGCGAGGTGGCCCGCTTCGAGCCGAAAAAGGGCTGGACGCCCGAAAGCCTGCTCGGACCGGGCGGCAGGCACGAGACGCCGCGCCTGCGCGCGGTCGCATGGCCGACCGCGACGCGCGCCTACGCCGTCGGCGACCTCGGGCAGATGTGGCTCTGGCGCGGTGAAACCGGGTTGTGGGAAGCGGATCCCGCGACGCCTCTGAACTTTCGCGGGAACCTGCTCGGCATCGCATTCGACCCTCATGAGCCGTCGCGCGGATACGCCGTCGGCTCGATCGGCTTCGCCGGTCAGGGCGGGGTGCTGCTCAGCTACGGCAAGACCTGGTCGCAGGAACCGGTCTGCGGCGCCACTCCGGTCGAGCCGTGCCTGCCGCCGGCAGTGGCGCAGGCGAGCTTCACCTCGATCGCGTTCGCGGGCTCGGAGGCGATCGTGGCCTACCGGAAACTGATCCCGTCGACGGAACGCTACGAAGGCGGGCTGATCGTCAACGACGGCTCTGGCTGGCGCATCGACGAAGAAGCCGCCACGGCGATGGGTTCGAACGTACCGTGGGCGGTCGCCGGCCTACCCGACGGCGGGGCGGCGTTCACGGCATCGGGCGCCGGCGAAGGCGGAAGGGTCTATGAGCGCCAGTCGGCGGGCTCCCCGTGGCAGGAAACCTCCACGCCGTTTCCCGGCAACGGCTCGCCGGGCACGATCGCCGCGTTCCGCGAAGGCGGGACGCTGCGCGTGGTCGCCGCAGGCAGCGTGCCCGACACGGCCGGCGTGGAAAGCGAACCGAGCCCGCCGCCGGGATTCCCGCCGACATACGTGCAGCCGTATCCGCTCGCATCCAATCAGGAAAAAGGCGTGTTGCGCCAAACCTCGACAGGCTGGAGCGACGAGGAGCACGAACTCGACAACACCGAAGAACCGCCCGGTGAATTCGCGCACTACGACACGGTGTACCAGCCCGATCCGGTGGCGGCTGTGATGGTCGACTCGACGGGGGCCGACGGCTGGGCGGTCGGCGGGATCGTGGACAGCGAAGCGGGGCAGGTGCAGATGGATACGGCGGACGTGTGGCGCTATCCCGCCGACGGCGTGACACCGCTCGGTGTCAGCACAGCGCCGATACCGACGGAAGGCGCGACGTTCGCGAT
>CAZPQW010000007.1:0-108218 GCA_964588985.1 uncultured Solirubrobacteraceae bacterium | reverse complement strand
CGCATGCCCTGTCACTGGCCGGTCGGATAGCGGGCGTGCGTGCGTTCTTCTACACCGGGCCGCGGGTCACGAGCGGGAAGACCGCGGGCCCCGCGTCGGTGGCCGTTCCCTACAAACGCGAGCTCGATCGCTACGCGGAAATCCTCGCCTCCAGCCCGCTCCCTGCCTACGCGGTAGCCTCGCCTACGGACCTTGACGAAGCGCACAGCGAGGCCTCGTTCAAGGAAGCTTTCAGCGGGTTCCACGAACCTTTCGGCAACGGCACAGCGGCGACCGGCCTGGAACACAACGCAGGTCGGTATGAAAGCTTCTGCGCCGAGGCGGCGAGCTGCGACTACGCGATGGACTCGACGGGCTCCGGGGGCACGGTGCGCGTGATCGTGTTCGACGACAGTGCGAACGTGGAACAGGGACTGTGGGAACGGCACCTGGCGTGGCTCGAAGGACAGCTGCAGAAGGCGGCGGAACGTTCGACGCCGGTGCCCGCGATCGTGATCGGCAATGCGGACCTTCCAGCGCAGATCGCGGCCAACGATCCGCAGGCGAAGGAAATGGCGCAGGCGCTGATGGGCAGCCGGAACGGAAAAGTCGGACTGGCGTGGGCGTCGGCGTACTTCTTCGACTCGCCCGAACAGAACGTGAATCTGCCGCTGCGGGTGGGAAGCAAAGAAATCCCCAGCTTCGGCTCGGGCACTCTCGGTTACGTCAGCGACACCTCTCAGGAACTGAGCGACTTCATCGGCGCGAGCGGCTTCCTGAAGGCGCAGGTCGGCACCAAACTCAATGAACACAACATGGCGCCGGTCACTGCGACGTTGGTGCCGAACATCGGAGAGCTTGCCCTGGAAGCGCAGGATGGAACGCTGCTACGTCGCAGCCAGGCCGCGCTGTTTGCCGGGCTGGCTCGCCGTCCGCGATCGGGCAACGTGGCACCCAACCGCTCCTCCACACCTCAGACCGATCCCTACATCCCGATCCCATCCATCTGCAACGGGGTTGCCTGCGCACATGGGCTGCTTCCCGAATACACGTTCAGCTCCTCGCGCAAAGACATCGGCGACTTCGTCAAGCCGAACACCGCCTCCGCCGATCTCTCCGCGGTGCTGCTCGTCAACGGCAAACCGGAAGCCGACCCGCAGTCCGGCCTCTTCTGCGCGTTCAACGCCGGCACCACGATCGTGACGATCAGCGCCGGTGGGCTGTCCGCGGAACTGCCCGTGACGGTCCAGCCCGGCAGTGTTCGCCAGCCCTGCGGCACCACTCGCCTGACGATCCTCCCGAGCAAAGAAACGGCCGTCGTCCCGACGCTCACACCCACGCCCACCCAGAGTCCTGCTGGAGCGGCACCGGCCGCGACGCCGCTGCTGCCGGTTCCGCCGCCGCCGAGCGCCCCCGCGCCCGTCCATGCCGCGCCACCGGTGAGCCCGTTTCTCGCGGCTCAGACGCCGGCGTCGTTCGTGCCCGCGTTCGTGCCTCCGCCACTGCCGACTCCCGCGCGTCCGACGCCGCCGAGCGGCACGTCCGCGGTCACCCAGCCGGTGGAGGCTCCCGAGCGCGAAGAAGAGCAGGAGGCCGCTCCGGAGTCGGTGAGCGCGGAGGCGGTCTCCTACCGCGCGCACGAACACGAGCCCACGCCGGCTTACATCCTCGGGATCGTGGTGCTGGCCGCGTTCGCCGGCGCGTCGGCTCGTCGTCGTCCGGGTCGTAGAAGACGCGAGGTTCGCGTGGCGCCGGCGACCATCTCGTCGATGCGCTCGCAGCGCGCGATGATGCGAAACGGGCGCATCCGCTGAGGTCCTGTGTCGTTTACGTCTGGTTCACGGCATTAACACAGAATCGACTCGCCGGAGCGCCACGATTGAGAGTAAGTCCGCAGCACTCGGCAAGTCCTCTCGGCAAGCAACAAGATCGGAGCCCGATGTCTGACCTCGTATCTGTCCTTCGACGCCTGGCCGTCCTGGCGGGAGCCGTCGTGACTGTCGGGGCGGGTGCCGCTGCAGCGCAGGCCAGCTACGGCGAAATCGGGCACTTCGGCGGGGAAAAAGGCACCGAACCGGGCCACTTGGAACCCTCCTCGGAAGCCGCCGCCTTTGGTGTGAATCCGAAGGACAACAGTGTCTACGTGGTGGACCTTCCGGACGAAAAAAACGAATACCGGATCCAGAAGTTCGAAGTCGTAGGTGGCAAATACAAAGTCGTGGCGTCCGTCAAGTTCAAGCCCGCCGATGCGGAAGGTCCGGAAGAACCCGACGTGGTGGAGGGACTGGCGGTCGACCCCACGTTGAAACGCGTGTACGTGCTTGCGGTCGAGGTGCGACCGGAAGGTGAAAAACGGATCGACGCGTTCCAGGGCGCGGCTTCGCAGCTGTTTGCGTTCTCGACAGAACAATCCGGTGAAGCGCTGGTGCCGGTCGGTTCGGAAGGCGGAGTGCTCGCGGGCCCGAAAATCCTGAAACCGCTGTCCAACAAAGTCGGCGAATCGCTGCTCGAACCGACAGGCATCGCCGTCGACCCGACCAACGACGACGTGATCATCATGGGCAACGAGGGCACCGGTGAAGAAGGAAGTGAACCGCTGGTGGCTCTGGAGCGAATCACCAAGACGGGTACCCTCGGCGCACGCTACGTCGACAGCACCAACTACTTCGAAGGCGAAGCCGTATCGCCAGCCGTGTCGCCTACCGGCAAGGTGTACGTGGAGAACGTCGACGAAATCGACGAAATCCCGTCGAACTTCGGCTCGAGCGCGAAACCCGAACCGCTCGTCACGTTCGACCCGGCATTCGAAAAACTGACCATCTTCCCGGGAGGCCCATACCCGTACTACGGCGGGAGCCTGGCGATCGGAGAAGAAGGGACGATCTACACCAAGGCCAGCATCGTGCAGCAGCTCGAAGGGAAAATCACTGGATTCAACTACCCGGGCGTGCTGGAGTTCAATTCCAAAGGCGAAGAGGAAGGGTGGACCGGCGGGCAGAGCGTGGCGACGGTGGGAGCTAACGGCCCGTGCAAAATCGGCTTCAACGCCATCCCCTCGATCGCGGCGGGCAAAGAACACACCGTGTTCGTGTACGAACCGATCCTGGCGTCTCCCAAAATCCTGGAGTTCGGTCCCGGGGGCAGCGGATGCGCGACGGCGACCGCCACCGTGCCGACGGCGAAGGTGACCGGGGTGTTGGTGCCTGAAGCCGAACCGATACCGAGCGTCGACAGCGTGACCCTTTCCTCGACGTTGACGCAGGCCAACGCCCTGAGCGTGGAATGGGACTTCGGCGACGGGACGACACCGACCGTCACCACGCAGCAGTACCAGACGACAGAAGTCACGCACCAGTTCGCGAAAGGCGGCACGCTCGAAATCACGGAGACGATCCACACTGACGATCTCGAAACACCGGAAATCGTCGAGCACCGCAAAATCCACATCCTCCCGCCGAAGCCGACGGCCACTACCGGAGAAGCCAGTCCGGTCGCGAACACGACGGCGACGCTGAAGGGGACGGTCAACCCCAACGGCGAAGCGGTGACGAGCTGCAAATTCGAATACGGCACGTCGAGCTCGTTCGGGAGCAGCGCGGCATGCACCCCGTCGTCGCTGGGATCCGGCAAAAGCGCGGTCGCTGTGTCCGCTGCGATCTCGAGCCTCGCGGAACACACCATCTACCACTATCGCCTCGTGGCGATCGGCGTCGGAGGAACGAGCGAAGGCTCGGAAGCCACCCTCACGACCGGGCCGAAGCCGACTGTCGTCACCGGAGAAGCGAGCTCGATCGGGCAGACCTCCGCGACGCTGAGCGCCACCGTGGACCCGGAAGGAGCGGCTGTCTCGAACTGCCACTTCGACTACGGGACGTCGACGTCCTATGGCTCGAGCGTCCCGTGCGCGACGTTGCCGGCCGGCAGCGGGACGAGTCCGATCGCGGTATCGGCATTGCCCGCGGGGCTCAGCTCCGGCACGACTTACCACTTCCGAATCGTCGCGACGAACGCGAGTGGAACGAGCTACGGCACCGACGCGAGCTTCATGACTTCATCGCCGCCAAAAATAGAAGAAGAACCCGTGGTGACCACGCCGACCACCTCGACGAGCTCGACCACCTCGTCTCCGCCACCGCCCGGCCCCGCCGTGGTGACACTGGCCGGCAGTTCGGCCTCGGCGAACGCCGCTGGCGCATTCGCTCTCAAGGTCGCCTGCCCGGCGGACGCGGGCAGCTGTTCTGGCACGGTGGTCCTCAAGACCGCGAAGGCCGTGGTGGCCAGTGTCGGGCACGCGGCGAAGCGCAAGGCGGCGATTCTCGTGCTGGCCACGGGATCGTTCTCGGTCGGTGGTGGGCAGGTGAAGATCCTGACGCTGCATCTGTCGGCAAAGGCGCGAGCGCTGCTCATACGCATGCACGTGCTGAGCGTGCGCGTCACGATCGTGGCGCGCAATTCGGCCGGCGCTCCGTACACCGGGACGGCGACCGTGACTCTGCGCGCACCCAAGGCCAAGCACCACTAGCCGAATAGGTAGCGGGGGTCGTCCGAAGGATCCCTCCGGGGCGCGCGCCAGGCTCGGCGGGCGCCCCGGACGTCGTTGGAGGCTAGGCCTGCGCCGGATCCGCGCTCGGGGTGTCTTCGCAGGCGCTGTGACCATGCGGTGAACGTCCTGTGATGAGCTGGTGAAGCGATGTGACCAGCGTGTGATCGAAAGGCCTAAAAACGGCCATGTCACCGCTCGGCAACCTTGTCAACGCCTCCTCTGAGCAGAGTCGCAGTCGGAGACAACAGTCCCAATCATGGTCGACCTGGGGGAGCGCAGCTTTCTCTGGCCGGCGATAACAACCTGCTGACCAGGAGGTCGCAAGAGCAATGAAGCCTCTATCCGCACGCCGCATCATGTCGGCGTGCATCCTCTCGGCGGCGACGGCAGCCGTCCTAGTGACGCCCGGCGCGGCAAGCGCGTCGGTCGGCATTCAGTGTTCCGGTGCGAACATCACCGGCCAGGGCTCGTCGCTGCAGAAGGTCGCGCAACAGACGGTGTGGACCCCCGACTTCAACACGTCGACCGGCAAGACGGCCTGCAGCGGCAAACAGGGCGCCAAAAAATCGCCGACCGTGACGTACAACTCGACGGGCAGCGGGGCGGGCCTCAGGTCGTGGGGTGCGGAACCGAAAAGCCCGGCGGAAGTCTCGTTCGGGGTGGGCAACGCCTATGTCGGCACCGACGAACCGCCGACCACGGCGCAGATCGCTGAAATCCAGAACCAGGAGCTTGTCTCCACGCCCGAAACACTCGAGACGATCCCGGTCGTCCAGGAGTCCGTGGCGATCATCATCCACCTGCCGAGCGGGTGCACCGCCACCAGCACGGCGGCTCCGGGACGCCTCGCGATCAGCGACGCGACCCTTCAGGGCATCTACGCCGGCACCGTCAAAACATGGGGCGAAGTCAAAGACGGCGGCGACGCGATCACCGGAACGGGCTGCGCAACAGCCGCGATCACCCCGGTGGCTCGCTTCGACCAGTCCGGGACGACGCACATCTTCAAGCGTTTCCTCGGCCTGATCAACACCGGCACGCTGCTGACCGAAACGGAAGCGAACGAGACGTGGAACCAGCTCTCGGACGGCAGCCAGAACGTGGTGTGGCCGAAAGCGGCAGGCATCGTCAAGCCCGCTGCCAAGGGCGGCGGCGAAGTGATGGCCAAGGTGACGGCGCTCGCCGGAAGCGTCGGCTACGTCAACGTCGCCGAAGCTCGCACCAGCGCAGCGTTCGTGCCGCCGACCGGTGGAGCCAACCAGCCCACCTTCTGGGCGGAGCTCGAGAACGCGGTGAAAGGCGTGGGCAAAACAGCGAAGATCTCCTACAAGGACCCCGCCAGCAATGGAGAGGTCGCTGCACTGGGCAACGCGAACTGTGCCAAGGAGGCCTACACCAACGGCACGAAACCATTCCCCCCGCCGAGCGTGTTCGAACCGTGGAACGAAGTGACGACGGCTGTGCCTGGCGGTCCTGTGGAACTGGTCGAGAAAAACTACGCGCTGTGCGGAATCACCTTCGACCTCGCGTCCACGACCTACTCGCTGTTCCCGGGCGCTACGGAAGCTGAGGCCACGACGGTCAACAACTTCCTCAAGTTCGTGGTCGGCAAGGAAGGACAGAAGGCGATCACCAACGCCGACTACCTCGCACTGCCCAAGGGCGAAGTCCTCGTGGACGCCGTTGGCGGAGCGGAAAAAATCGGGTTCTAAGCGAGAGCACCTCCACCGCCGCGGCGGTGGATAGGAAAGCCGAGAGATTCGGCTGACACGCGGCCGGGTCGCCCATGGATGGGCGGCCCGGCCGTTTGCGTTGGCGGACGCCGTGAGCGAAGCAGCCGCTTGTCGCGGCCAACGGCTCTGCGGAGCCATATCTGAGGTCGGAGCGTGGGATACGGCCTGCGTTCACAGGAACGCAATATAATCCACAAGATTACTGAGGAATACTCCCCCGGAGGCAGGGCAGCTTGGGAATGGAAACCTGACAATCCGGAGGTACTCTAGTAATGAAGGTCCTTTCTGTACGCCGACTACGATCTATATCGGTGTGCATCATCTCGGTAGCCACGACGGCTGCCATTGCTTCTCCCGGCGCGGCAAGCGCGTCGATCGGCGCGCAGTGCTCGGGCGTGAACATCACGGGCCAGGGCGCGGCGGTCGAGATCGTGGCGCAGACCACGTGGACGGCGAACTTCAACATCTCGCCGGACAAATTCGCGTGCAGCGGCAAACAGGGAACGAAAAAAACGCCGACCGTGACATACAACGGCACGAGCAGCGGCGCGGGTCTGAGGTCGTTCGGCGCGGAAAGCAAAAGCCCCGCGGAAATCTCGTTCGGACCCGGCAACGCGTTCGTGGCATCCGCGGAAGCGCCCAACGCCGCGCAGCAGGCGGCGATCCTCAAACAGGAGAGCACGGTCACCGAAAACACGCTCGAGACGCTCCCCGTGGCGCAGTTCTCGCTGACGGTCTACGCGAACCTGCCGACGGGCTGCACGGCGACCAGCACGGACGCCCCCGGGCGACTGGTGCTCAGCGACGCGACGCTGCAGGGCATCTACGCGGGAACGATCACGACGTGGGGTCAGATCACAGACGACGGCGACACGCTGACGCCGTCGACCTGCAACACCGCATCGATTGTCCCCGTGGTGCGCAACGAAAAATCGGGTACGGCGAACGTCCTGAAGAAATACCTGGGGCTGATCAACACCGGCACGCTCGTCACCGCATCCGGCAACGAGACCTGGGACCAGCTCTCGGAAGGCAAACTCAACGCCACCTGGCCGACGGCACTGCCGGTCGTGAAAACGACGGCGGAAGGCGACGCGGCTGAGGCGGAAAAGACCGCGAGCATCCCGGGAAGCATCGGCTTCTCGAACCTCGCAGAACTCCGCGTCACGAACCTGTTCAGTGGAGCGGGCAACGGCGCTGGGACGGGCAAATTCTGGTTCGAGATCCAGAACGGCTCGAAAGGCAAAGGCAAATCGCTCAAACTGACGTACGCCGACCCGTCGAGCAACGGCGACGCGGCTACGGCAGCGAGCGCGAACTGCAAGAAGACCGCCTACACCAATGGCCCCAACCCGTTCCCGCCGCCGGCTGTGACCGGGCTGTGGAACGAAGTGACCACGGCGGTGCCCGGCGGACCCTCCGGTCTGACGGAGAAGACGTACTCGCTGTGCAACTTCACGTACGCGCTGGCGTTCACGACCTACTCGCTGCTCCCGGGCACATCGGAAGCGGAGGCTACGGCCGTGAACAACTACCTGCGCTTCGTGTCCGACAAGTCGGGCGGGCAGAAGGAGCTCACGGGCGCCGACTACCTCGCGGTCCCGAAGGAAGTGCTGCCGAAACTGGTGGAAGGAACCGCGGCGATCGGGTTCTAAGCCAGATCAGATCTGCTGGTCGTCGCACCGTGGTGTCCCCTCGGTGCGACGGCCGGCGGGCAGGACGAGAGATCAATGGCCGGCCGGCTCGAGCATCGAGCGGGTCGGCCTCTCTCGTTTAGAACCTTAGTCAGGAGCCGGTCGCGCAGCGGCTGCCGCGTGCTCGTGAGCCGCGGCGGGGGAAGTCGCCGACGTGCGCGAGGCGGAGCTGGTGGGCGCCGGTGAGGCCGGGGCCATCCTGCCAGAGGGCGCCGGTGGCGCGACGACGCGGTGCGTCGTGGGCCTCCCGCGAGAGGAGCTCGTCGCCGCGTGCGGCCGAGCGGCACGCGTTCACGATGATCGCGACGATTGTGAGCCAGGCGATGAGTATCAGGACGAAGATCATGTCTTTGGGTGCCGTGACCGGTCCGACTTTGCGCGCGACCGTAACGGTATATTCGTCATATCGGACGGAGTGCCCTTTCTCTTGATTCCCGGGCACTGGTTAGAACAAACGTCCAGCGCGGACGTTGCGCTAATCCGTCTCGGGCTGCACGGTGGGATCGACCGTGCGCGCGACGTCAGGCGTGACGCGTCGAGAGCTCGTGGCGCGCCAAGGCCGCGTGCGGATCAGCCATCCCGAGCCGACCGCGAACAGCGTCGCAACCAGGATCCAGCCGAGCGCGGTCGTGCCGACGCCGACGTACTTGAGGCCCGATGCGGCCACGACGAACGTGATCACAGGCCTGATGTAGCGGTCGGGCGCGCTCGAGGAGAGCATCGAGCCGATCAGCACCGCGGGCACGCTGCCGATGATCAGGGAGGTGGTCACGCCGAATTCGACGTGACCGAAGGCCAGCGCGCCGAGCGCGGCCGCGGTCGTCAGCGGGACGGCTTGGGCGAGGTCGGTGCCGACGAGCTGCTTGGCGCCGATCGTGGGGTAGAGGAAGAGCAGCAGGATGATCATCAGCGAGCCCGAGCCGACGGACGTCATCCCGACGATGATCCCGCCGACCATGCCGATGCCGATGGTGCGCAGCTTGTGCGGCACGATCTCGTGCACGGCGCTCGTGCGCTCGCTCTGGGAGCGACTGTCGAGCACATATCGCAGCACCATCGCCGCGGCCCCCAGCAGCAGCGCCGCGCCGAGCGCGGTCTCGATGTTGTGCTGCGCCGACTTGGCATGGCCCATCTGTTGCAGCAGGTAGGAGCCGAGGAACGCCATCGGCACCGAGCCGAGCACCATCCAGCCCACGAGGCCGCGGTTGACGGTCCCTTTGCGCAGGTGCACGCCGGCTCCGACGGGGCGCATGATCACCGCGGCGACGAGATCGCTGGAGATCGCGGCCGAGGGCTTGACACCAAACAACAGGATCAGCATCGGTGTCATCAGGGCGCCTCCGCCGGCGCCCGTCATCCCGACCATGAAGCCGACGACGGCGCTGCCCAGGACGATGTAGGGATCTATGTGCACGGTTGCAGCATGCGGGACATGAGAGCTTCTTGCAAGTCCAGTCAGAGACCTTGCTTTAGGTCCAGCTCATGTTTATGATGCGACGGCGAAAGCGTTAGGGGCGGTCACGGGATCTCGACATCTGTTCGAGGCGCTTGGATCAGCATATGGGGACGTGGCGAGCAAGGAGGCGATGAGCGCGATGAGTGTCGAGACGGGTAGCGGACTCGAGAGGGGCGCGCAGCTGGGACCTGCTCCGCTTGCGGGGTCGAATGGGTTCCTGGGGTTGGCGTCTCGACGTGGGGGGTTGGCATCGGGGATCGCGGAGGTTCGCGGACCGGAAGCCTGCAAACGGCGTGACGCGATGTTCCGTCGCATGCTGCTGCTGGCGGACGTGGTGGCGATCGTCGTCGCGTTCGTACTGACCGTCGCCCTGTCGCACCGCTCGCTGCAGCTGACGTGGGTGGGGATCGCGGGACTGCCGATCCTGGTCGTGTGCGCGAAGCTCACCGGTCTCTACGACCGCGACGAAACGCTGCTGCGCAAGACCACGCTGGACGAGACGCCGAAGCTGTTCCAGCTGGCGACGCTGTGCGCGCTGGTGGCGTGGCTCACCGGTGGGTTGATGGTGCGCGGCGTGCTGGACCGTCACGAGGCTCTGTTCCTGTGGCTGGCGCTCGCGGTCGGCCTGGTGATGGCGCGCGCAACGTCGCGCGCGCTCGCGTTGCGGATGGCGCCCGTGGAGCGATGTCTGCTGATCGGCGACGACCTCTCGGCGGAGACGATTCGCTCCAAGCTCGTCGATCACGGTGGCGTGAAGGCCGAGGTGGTGGCGCACCTCGATCTGGACAAGGTCGCACCGTGGTCGACCGACAGCTTCTCCGAGCCGCGCCTGGCGGAGGTCCGCGATCTCGCCCAGACGCTCGACGTGCACCGCGCGATCATCGCTCCGCGCAGCGCCGACGCGGGGGAGATGCTGAACCTGGTGCGCACGCTCAAGGCGGTCGGGGTTCGCGTTAGCGTGCTGCCGCGCCTGCTCGAGGTGGTCGGCTCCTCGGTCGAGTTCGACGACCTGCACGGGGTGACCGTGATGGGCGTCCGGCGCTTCGACCTGACGCGCTCCTCGGCCGCGTTCAAACGCGCGTTCGATCTTCTCGGCGCGTCGCTGGGCCTGCTCGCGGTCTCTCCCGTGCTGGTGGCGATCGCGATCGCGATCAAGCTCGACAGTCGCGGACCGGTGTTCTTCCGCCAGCAGCGCGTCGGCCGTCACGGCAAGCGCTTCGGGATGTTCAAGTTCCGCACCATGGTGCCCGACGCGGAGGCGCTGAAGGACTCGCTGCGCGATCGCAACGAGGCGGCGGAGGGGCTGTTCAAGATCGCCGAGGACCCGCGCGTGACGCGCGTCGGTCGACTGCTGCGCCGCAGCGCTCTCGACGAGCTGCCGCAGATGCTGAACATCGTGCGCGGCGAGATGAGCCTCGTGGGGCCACGGCCGTTGGTGGTGGAGGAGGATCAGCAGGTCGAGGGGTGGCACCGCCGGCGGCTGGAGCTGACGCCCGGGATGACCGGCCCGTGGCAGATCCTCGGACCGGCCCGAGTGCCGCTCAAGGAGATGGTGGCGATCGACTACCTGTACGTGGCCAACTGGTCGCTGTGGACCGACGTCAAGATCCTGCTGCGCACGGTCCCGCACGTGCTCGGGCGCCGCGGGCTCTAGGCATCTCGCAGCGGCGCCGCGGGTATTCGGACGATCATGGAAGGCGCCTCGCCAACTGGCTCGCACAATGGCGCGACGGAGGAGGTCGGCGCTCGCGAGCAGGCGTTCTGGGACGCGCACGTGCCGCGCCTGGAGCGCCTGCTGAGCAAGTACGAGGCGGGACCGGATGCGAACACGAGGGCGATGCTCGACGCGGTCGAGCCGGTGCGCGGGCGCCGCGTGCTCGACTTCGCGTGTGGCGCGGGCGTGACCGCGGCGTTCCTGGCTCAGCGGGGCGCGATCGTCACCGCCATCGACATCAGCCCTGCCTCGGTGCGCCGCGGCCGGGAGCTCGCCGAGCGGGCCGGGCTGGAGGTGGAGTTCATCGCCGGTGAGCTGACGCACACCACGTTCCCGCCGGAGAGCTTCGACGCGATCGTCGGCCACTACGCGCTTCACCACGTCGACCTGAACGTCATCGCGCCGATCTTCAACGACATCCTGCGTCCGGGTGGGCGGGGCGGCTTCGTCGAGACGATGGGCCTCAACCCGCTGCTGAACTTCTCCAGGCGCAAGCTCGTCGGGCGCGCGGGGGTCGCCAGCTACGGCTCCGAGGACGAGCGCCCGCTGGAACGCTCGGACCTGCGTGTGCTCGAGCAGTGGATCGGACCGGTAGAGCTCGTGTCCGGCGAAATGCGCTTCCTGCGGATCTTCGACCGCAACGTGCTCCGCTACCGCTGGCCGCTCGTGTCCAGAGCCCTCGCGAGGAGCGACGACGCGCTACAGCGTCTTGGCGCCGGGACTCTCAGCTACCACCAGGTGGTCAAGCTGAAAAAGCGCGCTCCTGGCGACTCTCGACCGCCAGGGTGATGTGCTCGGACAGGCGACGCTTGAACGCGTCCACGGAGAAGCGCTCGGCGTTCTCTTTCGCGCTCCGCGGGTCGAAGTCGATGCCGTCGATCCGTTCGATCGCGCTCGCGAACGAGTCGACGTGATCGAGCTTGGCAAGCAGGCCGGTCTTCCCGTCGATCACGGTCTCCAGGGCGCCGCCCGCGGCGGCGGCGATCACCGGTCGTCCGGCCGCCTGGGCCTCGACCGCGACGATGCCGAACTCCTCCATGCTCGGCACGACCACCGCACGGGCTTCCGCGTACAGTCGCGCGAGCTCGTCGTCGTTCGCGCGTCCCAGGAACTCCGCCTCGGGGAAGGCCTCTTCGAGCGCGAGGTGATCGGGGCCGCTGCCCACGACGCGAACCGGCGCGTGCGCGCGACGCGCGGCCTCGAGGGCGATGTGCAGGCGCTTGTGCCGGACCAGCTCGGAGACGATCAGCAGCGCGTCGCCTGGGTTGCCCTCGGAGAAGCGGTGGGTCTCCACGGGCGGGTGTACGACGGCGGCGTCGCGGCCGTAGTAGCGCTTGATTCGTTCGCGGCTGAGCTGGGAGATGGCGATATAGGCGTCCACCCGACCGCTCGCGGCGAGATCCCAGCGGCGCACCCGGCGCAGCTGGCTGCGCAGCAGTCGCCTGAGCGCGGGCGAGGTCTCCGCCACGGCGCGATCCTCCTCGTACCAGGCGTAGCGAAACGGGGTGTAGCAGTAGCAGACGTGAACCGCGCCCTCGGGCGCGCGCACCCCGTGGGCGAAAGCGCTGCTGCTGCTGAGCACCACGTCGCAGGACGGCACGTGCAGCCGCTCGACCGCGATCGGATAGAGCGGCAGCAGGCGTCTGAACGTCGCCTGGCTGACGCCCAGGCGCTGCAACGGAGAGGTAGCGATCGAGCGACCGGCGAAGCGCCCGCCCGTCCCCGGCTCGTCGTAGAGCAGCGTGAAGATCGGCGCCTGCGGGAACAGCTCGGCGATCGCCGCGAACGTCCGCTCCGCTCCGCGCATCACCAGCAGGTAGTCGTGCGCGAGGGCCACGCTCTTCGACGCCAGGCCTGGCGTCGGCGCGGGGCGGTGGGTCAGCGTGAACTCGGGGTCATTGTCTTGTGCGAAACGAAACATGACGACTTGACAATAGCGCGCGCGAGCGGTTTTGTGGTTATTTCTCGGATAACCTCGTGCGGTGATCATGGACACCCGCGCGCCGCGATCGATGACGGGCGCCCTGCTGACGCCGGAACCCCGATAATTGCTGGGGATATTCGATGCGTCTGCTCATAACGGTGCCGTGGGGAGAGCGCCTCGGCGGCGCCGAGGAGATGCTGCAGATGGTGCTCGATGGAGCGCAGGGGGCAGGACATGAGTTTGAGCTGGTGTTTTTGGAGCCCGGTCGGTGGCCGGCGGATCTGAGCGACGCGGGCTTCGATGTTGAGGTCCTGCCGGCGGGTCAGCTACGCCAACTCCACCGCGCTGTGCAGACCGTCGCACGCCTGGCGCGCATCATGCGCGCACGTCAGCCGGACCTGATCCTCAACTGGATGGGCAAGGCCCACCTGTACTCTGCGCCCGCCGCGGTTCTCGCTGGCATGGGCGATCGTCTGGTGTGGTGGCAGCATGACATACCCAGGCGGCACTGGCTCGACCGCTGCGCCACAGTGCTGCCGGCGGTCGCCGTCGGTGCTTCCTCGCGAGCCTCCGCCGAGGCGCAGGCGCGGATGTGGCCGTCACGGCAGACCTTCGTCGTGGCCCCCGGAGCGCGTGTCCCTGAGCCGAGCGCGGAGACCCCGCCGCTCGAGATCCCGGATGGGGTGCCTGTGATCGGCATAGTCGGACGCCTGCAGCCCTGGAAGGGGCAGGATCGCCTCCTCCGCGCACAGGCTCTCCTGCGCGAGCGGGGTCATCCGACGCACACGCTGATCGTGGGAGGCGACGCGCACGGCCTCTCACCCGACTACGCCCGCGCGCTGCCCGGGCTCGTCAGCGCCCTGGGCCTCGAGGGCTCGGTGACGATGACGGGCCAGGTGCCGGACGCGGGGCCGTACATCGACCGCATGGACATCCTCGTCAACGCATCCGATCCGGAGCCGTTCGGCATCGTCCTGCTGGAGGGCATGGCACGCGAGGTGGCTGTGCTGGCCGTGAACCGTGGCGGACCGGCGGAGATCGTCGAGGACCAGCGCACCGGCGTGCTCGCACGCTCGGGCGAGCCCGAGGCGCTGGCGGACGCGCTCGAGACACTGCTGACTTCGCCGCGGCGGCGTCGCGATATGGCCCGAGCCGGTCACGAACGATTCACACGGCAATTCACCGATATTGCTATGCGTACGCGCTTCTTCTCTGAAATGGAAGCGCTCGCGCAGCTGGTGAACGACGGTGCGACCGCCTCGCCGAACACGGCGGCGCCCTGCCCGGTGACGATCGTCGCCCACGACATCGGCGCCGTCGGCGGCATGGAGCGCCAGCTGGTCGAGCTCGTGATGGGCCTGCGACGCCGCGGACACGCGGTCACGGTGATCGCCCGCACGTGCGTGCTGCCCGCCGGCTCGGGTGTGAGATTCCATCGCGTCCCCGGCCCTCGGCGCCCGTTTCTCCTGTTCTACGCGTGGTTCATGCTGGCCGGCTCGCTGGCCGTGTGGAGGTGGCGGGACGGAGTCGTGCAGGCCACCGGCGCGATCGTCCTGAATCCAGTGGACACGGTCGCGATTCACTTCTGTCACGCGGCGCACCGGCGGACGGCGCCCACGCGTCTGTCGCTCCTGCAGAGATGCAACCTGGCTCTCGGCGGGCTCGTCAAGCGGGCAGCCGAGCGGCTGTGCGTTCGTGTGAACCCCAGCGCCACCTACGTGTGCGTCTCGGAGGGGTTGGCCGAGGAGATGCGCGCGCACTATCCACAGATAGCCGGCAACGTGGTGACGATTCACAACGGCGTGGATACGGACTCGTTCTCGCCCGCGGTCGGCGACGGCGAGTCGCGGGCCGCCGCGCGTGCGAAGCTGGGCATCCCCGCGGAGCGCCTCGTGGCCGCGTTCGTGGGCGGCGAGTGGGGACGCAAGGGACTTCGCTGCGCGATCGAAGCGCTCGCGCTCGCGCCCGAGTGGGATCTCGCGGTGGCGGGGGCGGGGGACAGGGACTCCTATCAGGAGCTGGCGGACTCGCTCGGGGTGGGCGGCGCGATCCACTGGCTGGGCGTGGTGAGCGACGTCCACGCTGTCTACAAGCTGGCCGACGCGTTCGTGCTGCCGTCGAGCTACGAGACGTTCTCGCTGGTCACCTTCGAGGCCGCGGCCAGCGGGCTGCCGGTGCTCGCGACGCCCGTCAACGGGGTGCGTGAGCTGATTCGCGACGGCGAGAATGGCTTCCTGATCGAGGTCGAGCCCGCCGGCGTCGCCGCTCGCCTGAACGAGCTCGCCGCCGACCCTGAGTTGAGGAGGCGGCTCGGCGCGGCCGCTCGCAGCTCGGCGCTCGCGTTTACCTGGGACGACGCGGTGGCCAAGCACGAGGCGTTGTACGAGCGCCTCGCCCGGCAGGCCGTCGTCTAGCCACGCGACTCCGCGGCGTGCACGAGCATGCGCTCCAGCGGGTCGGTGGCGGAAGCCACCGAGAACAGCCTCTCGACCGTCGCGCGGCCGGCGCTCGCGAGCTGCTCGCGCAGGGCGGGCGATTCGCGCAGGGTGAGCAGATGCGTGCGCAGCGCCTCGCGGTCGCCCTCGGGGAAGACCAGTCCCCCTTCGGTCAGCCCGATCAGCCAGGGGATCTCGCCCGAGTTCGAGCCCACCACCGGCACGCCGCACCACAGCGCCTCCACGATCACCCGCCCGAACTGCTCCTTCCACGTGGCGGTCGTGTGCGAGGGCAGCACGAGCACGTCCAGCTTGGCGTATGCGCCCGCCATCTGCTCGTGGGTCAGGCCGTTGACCACGCGCACCCGCGATCCGGGAATCGGCTGTCCGTCGAGGCGCTCGCGCAGCTCGCCGTCGCCGAGCAGCAGCAGCTCCACCGGAGCGTCCAGTCCGCGCACGGCCTCGAGCAGGTCGACGAGGCCCTTGCTCTCGATCAGTCGACCCGCGAATCCGACCGTGAAAGGGTGCTCCGAGGTCTCGGGCGCGGTCTCCCAGTTCGGGACCGCGGGCGGGGCGAGCTCGATCTCACCGCGTGCGCCCCATGCGCGCGCGAGGCGCCCCGCCGTATCCGATCGGGCGGCCACGAAGGCCGCGTCGCGCAGGACCCGCGAGCGCAGGCGACGCACCGGAGCGGGAAGGCCGCGATCGATGTTCTCGTAGCACTGAACCCCGAACGGTATGCGTAGCTTTGTGAACGTTCGACCCCATTGCGCCGCCGACAGCGAGTACGGCTCGGCCTCCACGAACGCGACGTCGGGACGCAGTCGCGTGCACAGGGCGCGGCAGCTGGTGAGGTAGAAGTGGCGTTGCGGACGCCCGCGAAACGCGACGCGGGTCGGCAGCAGCGCGGCCTCCATTCCGGGCAGTGGCTTGGGGAGCACCGCTCCTGTGGAATAGGAGTGACCCCAGCGACTCGGTAGCACGATCTTCACATCCCATCCCCTGTGCGCCAGCTCGCGGTAGACCTCCTGGTTGACGCTCACGACGGCCGGGTGACTGACAACCAGCAGTCGACGCTTGACACGGTTGCTCATGGTCTACGTGTCGCCTCCTCGGAAGGGTCGAGCCCGCCGGATCGACGGCGTTTGGATAGCGCTAGACTGCTTCTTCTCGGCGCTGCAGGTGCCGCGGGGCAGGCGGGAAGACCCTCTCGAAGGGCGTTGGAGCCAGGCCGATAGGTCGTTCGCGGAACGTCGCAAACGCAGTCTAGGCCTGACATTTGGAGACGATCATAGCTGCAAGCATCCGTGCCTGAAATGGGCCCTGGGCCGCTAGTCTTTAGGCGCAAATTACACCAGTCCTTACAATTGCCGGGCGACCGGCCCAAGTGGATGGATCCTACAGGCGATGAACGAGACGACCGACGCTAGCGCCATTTTCGCTCCCATATGGCGGCGCAAGTGGCTGATCCTGCTGGTGGGAATCCTCGTCGCCGGATTGGCCTACGCGTACTACAAGCGAAAGCCGAGCCTGTACCAGTCCAGTACTCAGATCTACCTTGCGAATGGTTCCGAAGAACAGTCGCTGCTGTCCAATGCGCCCGGCGAAAGAAAACTGAACGAACGCGCGATCGACGACCAGGCCGCGATCGTCAACTCGAGTGTGGTGAGCGAAGCTGTTCACGCTCTGCTGCGCAAGGAAAACGCGCGCGCCGCGCTCAAGGGTAAAGCCCACGCGAAGGCTGCGGCGGGCACCGACTTCGTGACCATCACCGCCGAAGCGCACAACGCCAAGGCGGCGGCCAAGCTCGCCAACACCTACGCGCAGGTGTACATCAGACGAACACGGAACACGTATCAGAAGGAGGTCCGCGCGGCGATCGCCTCGACGCGCAAGCAGCTCCGCAGGCTGGAAGCCGAGACGAGCGCCTCGAAAGCCGCCGCTCGCGGCAAAGGAGCGGCCCCAACCACCAGCTCCGCCACGCTGCAGGCCGCGACGCTCGTGAGCCGGATCAGCCAGTTCGAATCGGATCTGTCGGTCGCGGGCGCCGCGCAGACCAGTCCCGCGAAGAAGGCGGAACTGCTCTCGCCGATGCCGAAAAAAAACGCGATCTTCGGGTTCGTCCTCGGCGTGCTGCTGGCCTCGATCGCCGCCTACTCGGTCGGTCGTCTCGATCGCCGTCTGCGCTCGTTGACCGACATCGAGACGGCGTTTCACACCTCGACCCTGGCCGCTCTGCCGAAGGTCAAACGCCCGATCATCCATCGCGACGGGCGCCCGACGCTGTCGGGGCCGCTGCTCGAGCCGTTGCGTCGCGCACACACCTCGCTGCAGCTCGGCGACGTGCTCGCGCGCTCCGCCGGCAGGCGCCCCGGGGTGCTGCTCGTGCTCAGTCCGGACGCTGCTGACGGCAAGTCCACGGTGGTCTCCGGTCTTGCGCTCGTCGCTCGCGACTCGGGCGAGCGCGTCGCTGTGGTCGAGGCCGACCTTCGCCGGCCGGTGCTGGCAAAGCTGCTCGACGTCAACGCCTCCAACGGCCTCGCCGACGTGCTCGCGGGGAGCGTGGCGTTCGGTGCGGCGATGCAGCGGGTCGCATCCGCCGAGACCGAGGCGCCGGCGGGCTCGAGCGACGCGGGCGCCGGAGGCGTGAGCACGCTCGTGCAGGCGCGCAGCAGCACCGGCTCGGCTTCCGTGCTGGTGGCCGGCGGACCGGCGTCCAACCCGCCCGCGCTGCTGGCGTCGCCCGCGAGCGAGGAGCTCCTGCGCTCGCTGGCGGAGGACTTCGACTCGGTCCTGCTCGACGTGCCCTCGCCGTTGGAGGTGAGCGACGCGATGCCGCTGCTTCACCTCGTCGACGGGATCGTGCTCGTCGCGCGGGTCGGGCACACGCGCCAGGCCTCCGCGCAGCGGCTCGTGGAGCTGCTGGAGCGCTCCCCGAGCGCGCCGGTGCTGGGCGTGGTGGCAAACGACGTAGCTCCGAAGGAACTCAGCCGGCTCGGCTTCTCGCCGCAGGGTGGCGGGAAGGGTCGGTTTGGCTCGCTGCGGCGATGAGCACGCCATACCCCCACCTGTCGAGCCCGCTCGGGGGGACCCACCCGGCGAGGCTTAGCGTCCGACGCAGGGAGCTGATGCTCAGCGTTCTCGCCGGCCTCCTGGCGTTGGCGGTCGCGCTGGCCGTGACCGTGGCGATGCCGAAGCCGAACTACCCGCTGGTCCTCGGTGGGATGCTCGGGCTGACGGCCGTGATCGCGCTCGCGAGCTACGCGCGGCTGGAGGTGACTGTGGCCGTGCTGGCCCTGTATGTCGGCTTGATCGAGGGGCCGCTGAAGCTGCTCGTCTACAACCAGGCCGTGTCCGCCGTCCGCGACGTCCTGATCGGCGCCGTGGCGATCGGGGCGCTCGTGCGCCTGCGCGAGAGTGGGCGGCGCGTGCGGCTCCCGCCGCTCTCCGGATGGGTCTTCGCGTTCGTGGCGCTCGTGGTCGTGGAGGCGTTCAACCCCAACACCCAGGGCATCGTCAAGGTCATCGGCGGCTTCAGGCAGCAGCTCGAGTGGGTGCCGTTCTTCTTCTTCGGTTACGCGCTGATGCGCTCCAGAGCGCGCCTTCGCAAGCTGTTCGTGATCCTCGGGGTGATCGCGCTGGCCAACGGGATCGTCAGCACCTACCAGACGCGCTTGAGCCCCAGCCAGCTGGCGAGCTGGGGCCCCGGCTACGCGGAAGTGGTCCACGGCTCCGCCCCGGGGTCCGGGGGCATCACCGGCCGCCAGTACGTGAGCGAAGGCGTGGCCCACGTGCGTCCTACCGGCCTCGGCTCGGAGGCCGGCTTCGGCGGAGGCATGGGCGTGCTCGCGCTGACCGGGGCGCTCGCGCTGCTCGCCACCGCGAAGCGTCGGCGGCGCTGGATCGCTCTGGCGTTCTGTCTCGGCGCTATCCTCGCCGTGGCGACGGCGGTGGCGCGATTGTCGGCCGTCGGGGCGGTGATCGCGGTGGTGGCGTTTGTGATGCTCTCGCTCAGCGCCGGTCGGCGCGTGAGCGCGCCGCTGGGTGCGCTGGCGATGGTCGGGCTCCTCGCGCTCCCGCTGGGCGCGGTGCTCGTCTCGAGCTTGGGCAACGGCGTCTTCTCGCGCTATGAAAGCATCGCGCCGACGAAGGTGGTGGGCACCTCGACGAACTACAAGGAAGTCAGTCTCAGCCAGGTGCCGCACGTGATCGCCGCCGCGCCGTTCGGCCTCGGCCTGGGGACCGCCGGCGCCGCTTCGGCCTTCGGAGGCCGCAGCAAGATCGCGCTCGAAGGCCACGGCTTCAGCGCGGAGACGCAGTTCAACTTCCTCGTAGACGAACTGGGCCTGCCCGGGCTGGTGCTGTGGAGCGGGCTTGCGCTGATGGTCATCGGACTGGCCGTGGCGGGCCTTCCGCGGGTCAAGAACATCGACGTGCGCATCCTGCTTGCCGGCATGTTCGGTCCGTTCATCGCGTTCATCCTCATGGGCTTCGACGGTCCGGTCTCGGCGGGCGCGGCGTTCGGCTCGTACTTCTGGTTCGCGATGGGCACCGCCGCCTACTGGTTCCTTGGGCCCGGCCGCCGCGCGGACGAGCACGGAGGAGTGGTGAGCGCGTGAGCGCTCCAGCCGACCCGTCGGCCGGCGGGGCGTCGCCGGGGGGGCCGCTGGCCGGACAGATGTCCACGCGCGAGCGTCTGCAGGCGCTGATCGGCCACCGCCGCGGCTGGGTCGTGGGACTGGGGGTCAGCTCGATCCTCTCCGGGCTCGCCGAAGCGAGCATCCTGATCCTCCTGGCGGAGGTCGGCACGACGATCGCCAAAGGGGCCAAGACGACCGACGTCAGGCTCGGGCCGCTGAGCGGCCACCACTCGCTCGGCACGCTGTTCATCGTGGCGGGTGCGTTCGCGCTGGCGCGGCTCGCTCTGCAGATCCCGGCCTCCGTCCTGCCGGCGCGCATCGCGGCCGAAGTGCAGTCCGGCCTGCGCACGAAACTCTTCCATGCGTTCACACGCGCCTCCTGGGAGGTGCAGTCGCGCGACCGCGAGGGACACCTGCAGGAGACGATGACGAGCCAGGTCATCCAGGCGACCGGAGGCGTGCTCCAGGCCACGACGCTGCTCACGGCGCTGTTCACCTTCACGGTCCTGATGGGAACCGCGCTCTACCAGAACCCGCTCGCGGCGGGGGTCGTGCTCGTGACCGCGGTTGCGTTGTTCGCCGCGCTGCGCCCGCTGAACCGGATGGGGGTGAAGCGCGCCCGCGCGCTGTCGGCGTCGCAGATGGAATACGCGGGCGGGATCGGCGAGGCGATCCGCGTGGCCGAGGAGACGCACGTCTTTGGCGTGGAGGAGGCCCAGCGTGAGCGCATCGACGAGTTCGTGGCGAAATCGAAGGCGCTGTTCTTCAGCTCGCAGCTGGTCGGCCGCCTGACTCCGAATCTCTATCAGAGCCTCATGTATGTGCTGCTGATCGCCGGGCTCGCGGTCATATCGCTCGCCGGTAGCGGACACGCGGCGTCGCTGGGGGCGGTCGTGCTGCTGCTGGTGCGGGCGGGAACATACGGGCAGCAGATCCAGGGAGCGTTTCAATCTCTGCGCCAGTCGCTGCCCTTCGTGGAGCGCCTGCAGGAAGCCACCCGGCGCTATGAAGAAAGCGCGCCCAGCTGGGGCTCGGAGCCGGTCGAAGGAGTCCAGACGGTGGCCTTCGACGATGTGTCCTTCGCCTACCGGGAGGGTCGGCCGGTCCTCAAGGAGATGAGCTTCGAGGTGCGCGGCGGCGAGACGATCGGCGTGATCGGCCCCTCGGGCGCGGGCAAGTCCACGCTCATCCAGATCTTGCTGCAGCTGCGCGTGCCGACGGGCGGACGCTACCTCGTGAACGGCAAAGGCGCCGGGCAGATCAGCTCCGCGGACTGGCACCGGCTCGTGGCCTACGTGCCGCAGGAGCCGCGCCTGCTGCACGCCTCCGTGGCGGACAACATCAGGTACTTCCGCGACGTCGGCCCCGAGGACGTCGAGCGCGCGGCCAGGCTCGCTCGCATCCACGACGACATCACCGCGTGGCCCGAGGGCTATGACACGATCGTCGGCCCGCGCGCCGACGCTGTTTCAGGCGGGCAGCAGCAGCGGCTGTGCCTCGCCCGCGCGCTCGCCGCCCGCCCGGCGGTGCTGATCCTCGACGAGCCCACGAGCGCCCTGGACCCGCACTCCGAGCGACTGATCCAGGAGTCGCTGAGCGCCCTCAAGGACGAACTGACGCTGTTCATCATCGCGCACCGCATGTCCACGCTGGACATCTGCGACCGGGTGATGGTCGTCATCGACGGGCGCCTGGCGGCGTTCGACACGCGCGAGCTGTTGCAGAAGGGCAACGACTACTACCGCTCCGCCTCGCTGGTCGCCTCCGGCGCCGGCGAGAGCCCGTTGCCGTGATGTCCGCCCAGCCGCCGTCGTCGCTGCCCGACTTCTTCATCGCGGGCCAGCCGAAGAGCGGTACGACGGCCCTGTACACGATGCTGCGAGAGCATCCGCAGGTCTTCATGCCTGACAACAAGGAGCCGTGGTTCTTCGCCGAGGAGCTGCACGAGCGCACGCCTCCGAGGCCGGGCGGCACGCCGCGGACGATCGAGGAGTACGCGGCGCTGTTCGCGCAGGCGCGGCCCGATCAACGCGTGGGGGAGGCCTCGGTGCTGTACCTGTGGTCGCACACCGCGGCCGAGCGGATCGCCGCGGTGCGGCCGGACGCTCGCATCGTGGTGATCCTGCGCGAGCCGGCGAGCCTCCTGCGCTCGCTGCATCTCCAGTTCCTGCAGACCAACATCGAGACCGAGAGCGATCTCGCCAAGGCGCTTGCGCTCGAGCCGGTGCGACGCGAGGGGCGCGAGCTGCCGAGCCACACGTATTGGCCGCAGGCGCTGCGGTATTCCGACCACGTGCGCTACGTCGAGCAGTTGGGCCGCTTTGATGCGGTGTTCCCGAGCGAGCAGATGCTGGTGCTGATCTACGACGACTTCCGCAACGACAACGAGGCCACGGTGCGCCGGGTGCTGCGCTTCCTCGACGTGGACGACACGATCCCCGTACACGTATCCGAAGTAAATCCGACCGTGAGCCCGCGCTCGCAGCTGCTCAACGAAGCGGTGCACGCGGTGGCGGTGGGCCGGGGACCAACTTCGCTGAAGGTCAAGGGCGCGATCAAGGCGGTCGTGCCGACCCGGATGCGTCGCGGCGCGCTCGAGGCGGTGCAGCGCCACGTCGTCTTCCGCGAGCCGCTGCCGGCGGACGAGAGCCTGACGGCCGAGCTGCGCAGGCGCTTCAGGGGTGAGGTGGAGGCGCTCAGCGAGTACACCGGGCGGGATCTGCTCACGCTGTGGGGGTATGAGGATGTCGACTGAGCCGGCTCTTCCGCCGGTGCTCGCCGGGACACGGCGGGTTCCGGACTTCTTCGTCGTCGGGCATCCCAAGTGCGGCACCACGGCGCTGTACGAGATGCTCGCGCGCCACCCACAGATCTTCATGTCGGCGATCAAGGAGCCCCGCTTCTTCGCCAGCGACATGCGCCAGCGCTTCAAGCCATCGCGCGCGGGAGCGCTTCCGGACACGCTCGAGCGCTACCTGGACCTGTTCGAGGCGGCTGCGCCGGAGCAGCTCGCCGGCGAGGCATCTCCCTCGTATCTGGCATCGCACACCGCGGCCGGCCTGATCGCCCAGGTGCAGCCGGAGGCGCGGATCGTGGCGATACTGCGCGAGCCCGCGGCCTTCCTGCGCTCGCTGCACCAGCAGCTGCTGCGCTCCCACGTGGAGACCGAGAAGGATCTGCGCAAGGCGATCGCGCTGGAGGGTGCGAGAGCCGAAGGCCGGCGGATCCCCCGTCGCTCGCACCGGCCCGGGGCGCTGCAGTACTCAGATCACGTGCGCTACGTGGAGCAGCTGCGCCGCTACGAAGCGGTCTTCCCGGCCGAGCAGATGCTGGTGCTGATCTACGAGGACTTCCGTGCGGAGAACGAGCAGACGCTGCGCAGGGTGCTTCGCTTCCTCGGCGTGGACGACACCCTGGCGTTTGAGGTGCACGACGCGAATCCAGCTGTGCGCGTGCGCTCGCAGCAGCTGGACGAGCTGGTGCACATGGTGTCCGTCGGAGGCGGTCCGCTGACCAGGGCCGCCAAGGCCGCGCTGAAGGCCGTGATGCCGCGCGAGGCTCGCCGGCGTGCGCTCCAGGCCACGCGACGCCACGTGGTCTACGGTCTGCCGAAGGAGCCCGACGAGGCTTACATGGCCGAGCTGCGTCGCCGCTTCAAGCCAGAGGTGGTCGCTCTGAGCGAGCACCTGAATCGCGACCTGGTGATGCTGTGGGGGTACGACGGTGTCTGAGTCCCCGCGCGTGCCCGACTTCTTCGTCGTGGGGCACCCCAAGAGCGGCACCACGGCGCTGTACGAGATGCTCAGGCGCCATCCGAAGATCTTCATGCCGGAGCTCAAGGAGCCGCGGTTCCTCGCCGAGGACATGTACAACCATTCCGCTCCTGAGGACTCCACGCAGCTGCCCGCCACGATGGAGGAGTACCTGGCGCTGTTCGCCCAGGCGCAGCCCGGCCAGATGGCCGGGGAGGCATCGCCGCTGTATCTCGCCTCCGAGGTGGCGGCCGCTCGGATCGCGGAGCTCCAGCCGCGGGCGCGGATCGTCGCGGTCCTGCGCGAGCCCGCCAGCTTCCTGCGCTCTCTCCACATGCAGTTCGTGCAGTCGCGTATCGAGACGGTGAACGATCTCGCCAAGGCGATCGCGCTGCAGGGGCCCCGGCGGGAAGGCCGTGAGATTCCGCGATCTTCACAGCTGAGACTGCAGGTTCTCCAATACTCCGATCACGTGCGCTACGCGCAGCAGCTGCGTCGCTACCACGCCGCATTTTCACCAGAGCAGGTACTCGTCCTGATCTATGACGATTTTCGCACCGACAACGAGGCGACTGTGAAAAAGGTACTCAGGTTCCTCGACGTGGGTGACGCCCCAATCGAGGCACTCGAGGCGAATCCCACCGTGAGGGTTCGCTCGCCGCAGCTCGACGGACTGCTGCACTCCGTCTCGGTCGGTCGCGGGCCGGTCTCGCGCGTCGCCAAGACCGCGTTGAAGGCGCTCGCTCCGCGGCCGCTGCGTCGCGGTGCGCTCGGCCTCGCCCAGCGCCGGCTCGTGTACGCGCCGCCGCGTCAACCCGACGAGGCGCTGATGGAAGACCTGCGCCGGCGCTTCGCGCCCGAGGTGCGCGAGCTCGCCAAATACCTGGACCGCGATCTGATTACACTCTGGGGATATGACGGTCTCGGATGAGGAGCAGGGTTCGGTAGGGAGGCCGGACGGTCCGAGTGGCGCGGGGAGCGTCGCAGTCGAGCACCATCACGGTACGCAGATGTCCAGTGCAGGAACGGGGCGCGTGCCCGACTTCTTCATCGTCGGTCACCACAAGAGCGGCACCACGGCGCTGTACCAGATGCTCAGGCGCCATCCGCAGATCTTCATGCCGAAGCTCAAGGAGCCGAAGTTCTTCGCCACCGACCTTCCCGCGCGGCTGGAACCGCCTGCCGCGGGCACGCTCCCGGGGACGCTCGAGGAGTACCTGGCGCTGTTCGCCGAGGCCGAGCCGGAGCAGCTTGCCGGCGAGGCGTCTCCGTCCTACCTGCGCTCGCAAGCCGCGGCCGGGGAGATAGCCGCGGTCAACCCGGACGCGCGCATAATCGCGATCCTGCGCGAGCCGGCCGCCTTCGTGCGCTCGATGCACCTGGAACTGGTGCAGTCCCACGTGGAGACGGAGAAGGATCTCGGCAAGGCGCTGGCCGGCGAGGATGTGGTTCGAGCCGGCCGGCACATGCGTCGCTACTCAGACCACGTGCGCTACGCCGAACAGGTTCGTCGCTATCACGACACGTTCGGGCCGGAGCGCGTGCTGGTGTTGATATACGACGATTTTCGCACTGACAACGAGGCCACCGTGCGTCGCGTGCTGCGTTTCCTGGAAGTCGACGACGCGGCGCCCGTGGAGGCGATCGAGGCGAACCCCACGGTGAGCGTGCGCTCGATCCGCCTAGACAGGACGGTGCGCGCACTGTACGAGGGGCGCGGGCCGCTCGCGCGCGTGCTCAAGCGAACGGTGACGGCGGTCGCGCCCGAGCAGGTGCGCCGCGGCGCCCTTCACACAATCCGACGGCGGCTGGTGTATGGAAAGCCACAGCCGCCGGACGAGCGCGTGATGGCCGAGCTGCGTGTTCGCTTCAAGCCTGAGGTGGTTGCCATCGGCGATTACCTGAAAAGGGATCTCGTCACACTTTGGGGATATGACGGTGTCAACTGAGCTGTTCGCCGACATCGGTACAACTCAGGCTCGCGTCCCGGACTTCTTCATCGTGGGTCACTCAAAGTGCGGCACGAGCGCGCTGTACGAGATGCTCAAGCGCCACCCGCAGATCTTCATGCCGGATCTCAAGGAGCCGGCGTTCCTCAACACCGACGTTCCCACACAGCTTCCACAGCGCGGCGCCGCGCCGGTGCCCCACACGCCCGAGGAGTATCTCGCGCTGTTCGCGCCGGCGCGCCCCGAGCAGATCGCGGGCGAGGCCACGTCGCTGTACCTGTGGTCCCACGACGCTGCGGCCAACATCGCGCGGCTGCAGCCGGACGCGCGCATCGTGGCGGTGTTTCGCGAGCCCGCGAGCTTCCTGCACTCCCTGCACCTGCAGCTGCTGCACAACCACGTGGAGACCGAGACCGATCTGTGGAAGACGATCGAGCTCGAGCAGGAGCGGCGCGAGGGCAGGAGCCTGCCGCGCTACTCGCCCCGCCCGCAGGCGCTGCTCTACTCCGAGCGCGTCCGGTACGTCGAGCAGCTGCGCCGCTACCACGCGCTGTTCGCGCCCGAGCAGGTGCTGGTTCTCATCTACGACGAATTCCGCGCCGACAACGAGGCGACCGTGCGCAAGGTGCTGCGCTTCCTCGGAGTCGACGACACGCTCGAGCTCCCCCAGCTGGAGGTCCACCAGTCGGTACGCCTGCGCTCGCAGCGAGCGCACCAGCTCGTGCACACGCTCGCGATGGCGCAGAACCCCGCGATCCGCGCGCTGCGCAACGGCGCCGGGAGGCTCAAACCCCAGCGGCTGGGCGGCGGCGGGATTCGCGCGCTGCGACGGCGGCTGATGTACGGCGAGCCGCGGCCGCCCGACGCGCAGCTCATGATGAAACTGCGCGAGCGCTACAGGCCGGAGGTGGTCGCCCTCGGCGAGTACCTGGATCGCGACCTCGTGACGCAGTGGGGCTATGACAAGGTCGACTGACTTGGAGGTCCCGCCAGACGAGCAGGTTCCGCTCAGCACGGTGGCCGGTCTTGGAGAGCAGTGGCGCACGGAGGCCGCCGTGGCGCAGGAGCAGGTTCTGCCCGACGGTCGCGTGGTGGTCTCCTGCGGCGCGCAGCTCGGCTCCGGGGGGCTCGGCAGGCACCTCGCCGAGATCATGGACGCGCTCGAGCGCCGCGGAACACCGGGCGTGTGCCTCTCCTCGCAGACGAGGGGCGAGCCCTCGCCCACGGCTCGCCGGGAACTGCGCGTGCGAGCCGTCACGAAGCTGGCGGAACCGTGGACGCGCTACTCGCCCGCATGGCGGATCTGGGCGATTCGCGCTCAGTACGACTCCTACGCGGCGCGACGGCTGCCGCCAGGCGATCACCTGATCGCGTTCATCCGCCAAGCGGCGGCGCAGTTCGCGGCCGCGCGCGCTCTCGGCTATCAGTCGGTGTCGATGATGTCCGCCAGCCCGCACGTGCGCCGGGTCGCGCGCCAGCACGCCCGAGCGTATGAGCAGTACCCGCTCGAGCGCTCCTTCGGGACACACATCCTGCGCCGCTATCTCTCCGAATACGAGCAGGCCGACCTGATCTACGCCGCGTCGCGCTACACGCTGGAGTCGTTCCTCGAGCAGGGCTTCCCCGAGGAGCGCCTGGCGATCTTCCCGCTCACGCCCGCGCCGCGCTACACGCCCCGCGACCGCGCGCGGACGGCGAGCACCTTCGACGTGCTCTACATCGGCAGCCTGTCCGTGGCGAAGGGCGTTCCGCTGCTGATCGACGCCGTGCGCCGACTCCCGTTCCCCGACCTGCGCCTGATCCTCATCGGCGGCTGGAAGTCGCCGGGCATGCGTCGCTTCGTGGAAGATGCCCGCGCCGCCGACCCGCGGATCGTGCTCGCTCCCGGAGACCCGTTGGAGCACCTGCGCACGGCGGGCCTGTGCGTGCACCCGACGTTCGAGGACGGCTTCGCCTACGCGCCCGCGGAGGCCCTGGCGTGCGGCGTGCCGGCGCTCGTCAGCGAGGACACAGGGATGAAGGACCTGATCGATCCGGGCGTCAACGGCCTGATCCTGCCGACGGGCGACATCGACGCCCTCGGCGAGGCAATCGCGGCGAGCTACCGGCGAGAGATCCTGAGTGGCTGAGCCGACGCCCCGAGCGCCGCGGATCGCGGTCGTGGGCATGTCCATCACCGAGTTCTGCGGGGTCAAAGACCACGCGACCCTGCTCGCCGAGGAGCTTCGCGGCGAGGGCGTCGCGTGCACCACGCACTGGCTGGTCCGCGGCGAGCGCTCGCTGTTCGCCAGCAGATCCGAGATCGACTCCTGGCTGCGGCGACTTTCCGTCGAGCTGCGCGATGCTCGCCCGGATGTGATCCTGCTGCACTACTCCGTCTTCGCGTACTCCCACTCCGGCATGCCGCTGTTCGTGGCGCGAACGCTGCGCAGGCTGCGTGCGACCGGCGCCGGCGTGATCGTGGTGCTGCACGAGTACGCCTACCCGTGGGGCAGGGCAGGCGCGCGGGGGCGCATCTGGGCGATCACCCAGCGACTGGCGTTGCTCGACGTGATGCGCACCTCGGCGGCCGCGCTGCTCACCACCGAGGATCGCGCTCGCTGGGTTCGCTCCCGGCGCTGGCTCCCGGCCCGCCCGGTGCTCGTCGCCCCGGTCTTCTCCAACCTGCCTCGGCCGTCGCGCTCGGACGTCCAGCGCGGGCTGCTCGGGCTGTTCGGCTACTCCTACGACCCCGCCGCGGTGCCGCTGGTGCTCGATGCGCTGCGCCGCCTGGTGGACGAGATCGGCGACGTGCGCCTTTCGCTGCTCGGCTCGCCCGGCGGCGCATCGGCCTCGGCGCAGGCGTGGCGCGAAGGGGCGCGGGCGCGAGGGCTGTCGGAGTCGCTGTCATTCTCGGGCACGCTCTCCCCGCAGGAGCTCTCCGACGCGCTGGCCGCGTGCGAGGTGCTGCTGTTCGTGGCGAGCGCCGGGCCGTCCTCGCGCAAGGGGACGCTCGCGGCCTCGTTGGCCTCGGGCAGGCCGGTGGTGGCGACCGACGGCCCCAACCGCTGGGTCGAGCTCGTCGAGTCGGGCGCGGCCCTCGTCGTGGAGCCCACGGCCGACGCGCTGGCCGGTGCTGTCGGCGGACTGCTCCGGGAAGAAGCGGGGCGCGAGGCTCTCGGCGCACGCTCGCGCGAGTTCTCCGCCCGGCGCATGAGCGTCGCGCGGACCGCCGAGGCGGTGATGGAGCTGATCGCGCTTGCGGCCGTCAGGAGGGCGCCATGACCGGCTCCGCGCCGTCCGCTTCGGCGGCGCGGCCGAGCTGCCAGTGGGCGCGCGCGGCGTCGTAGGCGTCGACGAGCGCCTCCACATGGCTCGCCGGGGTGAACCGGCGTGCGACGAGGGCGCGTCCCGCCGCTCCCATCGTCCGCTGGCGTAGCGGGTCCGACAGCAGCGCGTCGAGCGCGCGCGAGAGCGCGGGCGCGTCGCCGGGGGGAACGAGCAGACCGCTCAGTCCATCCTCGAGCCAGTCGGATATCCCGCCCGTGGCGCTCGCCACGACCGGGCGCCCGGCGGCGAACGCCTCGATCCCGACCAGCCCGAACGGCTCGGGCCACAGTGACGGCACGGCCACGACCGACGCCTCGGCGAGCTCCCGCGCGAGCTCCTCCGCGCCGAGCCAGCCCCTGAACGAGACCCGATGATCGATCCCGAGACGGCGCGCGAGCCGCTCCAGCGCCGGCAGCTGCCACCCGTCTCCGCAGATCACGAACTCGCCCTCCACGTCGCGGGCGGCGCGGAGGAGCACGTCGGTGCCCTTCGAGCTCGCCAGGCGTCCCGCGAATACGACGCGCCGCCTGTCCTCGTGCCCGGAGCCGAGCCGCGGGGACATGGTGCTGAACAGCGGTATCACCCTGCGCCGCGCGAGGCCGTTGTTGGCCAGGTGGCGATCCACCGAGCTCGAGTACGCGATCAGCAGGTCGGCCTGCTCGAGGGCGGCGAGTTCGCGGGTCGTGCGCCTGTAGCCGGAGGGCAGCGACTGCGGTTTGGTCGTGTGCGCGCAGCCTCGCGCGACGAGGTTCACGACGCAGCCGGGGCCGTGGGCGCGGGTGCATTCCTGGCCGGGGCGGAAGTAGTACACGCCGGAGGTGCAGGCGGTGTAGCCGTGGGCGCTCACGAGCACCGGCGCGCTGCGCCGCAGCGCTCGCACGACGTCCGGGTCGTCGACCTGGTGGATGTGGGCCGCGTCCGCATGCAGCAGCGTCGGCTCGCCGAGGCGCACCTCCGCTGGCGCGTTCCTGTCGAACAACGACGGGCGGTGGTGCAACGTCACGCCGGGGATCTGCTCCTCGGGCTCGATCCGGGCCGCCAGCACGTCGACGCGCATGCCGCTCCCCGCGAGCGCGGAGGCGCTTGCGATCACGTGCGCCCCGACGCCGCCGTCGCGTGCCCAGCGCCGCGTCACGATCAGCACCGACCGGGCGGTCATTGCTGCAACAATACACCCGTGAGGGTTGTCAATAGGGGCATCGGTGCGGTGTCGCGACGCCTCGACAGGCCCGAGTTGCTGGCGGCGTTCGAGCCGCGAGCGCGCCAGGCTCAGCGCGAGGCGGTCGGCATCGCGACGGCGCTGGCCGTGGCTCTGCGCGACGATTCGACCTACGTCGACGTCGGCAGCAACCGCGGCCAGGTTCTACGCGAAGCCGTGCGTGTCGCGCCTAGCGCGCACCACGTCGCGTTCGAGCCGATCCCAGCACTGGCGGCCGAGATCGTGCGCGAGTTCCCGAACGTGGACTGCAGGCGCAAGGCGCTCGGCTCGAGCCCCGGCAGCGCGGAGTTCTGTCACTTCACCGAGCTCGACGGGTGGAGCGGGTTGCGCAGGAACCCCGAGATCAGCGACGAGCGGGGGCGGCCGGTGTTCATCACGGTGGAGGTGTCCACGCTCGACGTCGAGCTCGCGGACGTAGCGCCGAGCGTGGTCAAGATCGACGTCGAGGGCGCCGAGCTGGCGGTGCTCGAGGGTGGGCGCGGGATGCTCGCCCGCGCCAGGCCGGTGCTGATATTCGAGCACGTCCCCGAGGCGGCGGCACTGTATGGCGACGCTCCGGGCGCCGTGTGGGACCTGCTGACCGAGCTGGGCTATGAGGTCTTCGACGCCACCGGCGACGGTCCGTTCACACGCGCGGGCTTCCTGCAGGGCGCGAGCGTGGTGAACTGGCTCGCGCGGCCGTCGCGGTCCTAGCCCGCGGGCGGCGAGAAGCAGACGTTCTCGTAGCCGCCGACCGCGTGCAGTTCGCCGTCATGGGCGGCGGTCGATCCGTCGGGCAGGATGCGCAGCGGCGTGTAGCCGAAGCTCTCCATCAGCTCGATCGTCTCCGGTCCGCCGACCTCGGCGATCACCGTCGGGCGGGCCGCGGCGAGCAGCTCCTCGGCTCCGCTCAGCACCTCGCGCTCGTGCCCCTCGACGTCGATCTTGATGAGATCGGGGTGCGTGTGCGTGCGCTCGGCGTAGTCGTCGAGCGTGATCACGTCGACCTCGACCGATCTCTCCGCCGGCACGATCAGACTCGTCATCCCGGTGTTGCCGGGCTCGGAGAGGTACAGCGGCATCCTCCCGGGGTGGTCGCTGCAGGCGGCCGCCACCACGGTGATGCCGCCGGGTCCGAGGTTCGCGCTCCTGCTGAGGAGCGCGCGCACGTTCGGGTTGGGCTCGAAGGAGTGCACGGTGGCGCCGAGCTCGCGTGAGAGGATCGAGAAGTAGCCGGCGTTGGCGCCGACGTCGAACACGACCGACCCAGGCGCGAGCAGACGGCGGAACAGCGCGGTGATCTCCGGCTCGTACTCGCCGTAGAAGTAGATCGAGCGGTGCTGGTGGTCGCGCATGCTGAGGGCCATCCGCGAGCCGCCAAGCGTCCTGCCCACGAGCACGCGGTCGCCCAGCGCCTCGCCGATGCGGTAGGCGCCCGCACGCACGAGGCGAGTGTGCCGCCAGCGACGCGTCAGCGCGACGAGATCTGCGGCGGTCGGCGCGGATGACATGACTTGATAATACGCAATACGTTCTAAATGTCAGTGCAATCGCAGCTCGCAGCCCCGGGTTGTTGTCGAGCGGTGAAAGCGCACGCATGATCCATCACATCGGGGTGTTTATGTCCTGGTACAGTCAGCGTCATGGCCTCCGCGTCCTTCGCCGAACAGCAAGCATCGGCGGGTAAGTCGGACGAGCCGATCGTCAACGCGGTGCTGGAGGCGGCACGGCCCGAACGGGGTCTGCGCTGGCTGGACATCGGGTGCGGCACGGGCGACCTGCTGCGCCGCATCAGGGACGAGTGGGAGCCGCTGTCGCTGGCGGGCGTCGACGCGCTGCCGTGGCTCGACCCAGACCTCGCCGACGACGTGGACTTCCACGAGGTCTCCGCCGACGTTGCCGACATGCCGGTTGCCGACCGCGTGCTGATGGTCGAGACGATCGAGCATCTGGAAGCGCCGTGGACCTCCTTGCGTCGAGCGGCGCAGCTGGTCGCGCCTAACGGCTGGCTCGTGGTGTCCACGCCCAACGTGGCGACGTTGAGGCACCGACTGGACCTGTCGGTGCGAGGCCAGCTGACGAGCTTTCGCCCCGACAACGAACCCCATCTCACGCCGGCGCTGCCGCACGTCACCTCGCGCATCCTTGCCAGCGAGGGCCTGCAGGTGCAGGAGCCGCTGTATGCGGCGGCGGACGTGGTGCCGTTCACCGGAGGACGTCACTGGCCCGAGGCGATGCGCCTGCGATTCCCGAGGCCGTTGTCCATCTCGGTGATCGTGGCGGGGTCGCGCCCGGCTTCTCAGCCGTCGTAGCTGTCGCCCGCCGCTCGCGGCGTCAGATCGGTCTGGTGAGCACGACCATCGCAAAGCTCGTCAGGTTCGGCAGCGGATGGCGCAGCAGCCGGGCTGTCAGCGCCCTGTCCGCGAGGTGGAGCGGCTTGACGCGTTTGAAGTACCCATGTCCGAAATAGCCCATGTAGCGATCCACGGAGAACCCGACCGACTCAAGGCGCCGTATCTGCCGCTCGCTTGGGCCGCGACACCAGGAGTAATACGGGCGGAACTTCGACCGGTCCGGCTGTCCCGTGGACAGCAGTGGGCCCGAGAGGGACTGGGGAAGTACCCGGTTCAACACGAAGGGCAGCGAGTAGAGAGTCGGGAAGAAGTGAATCGCGGTGCCGCCGGGGCGGAGGAGGTCGTGGACCTGCTTGTGGAACTTCCTGCCGTCGGGGATGTGCTCGGCGGTCCACCGGCTCACTACGACGTCGAACGAGCCCCGCTCGCGCACCAGCGTGGCGATCGCCTGCTCGTCGAGGATGCTCGCGTGAAAGCGCTCGTATCCGGCGGGCGCCTGATCGAGCTCCTCGGAGGACTCGTCCAGGACGACGTACTCGAGCTCGAACTTCTCGACCAGCGAGAGGGGGACGAGCGGCCTCGCGCCGCCTCCGACGTCGCACCAGCGCTTCGCGCCGGTCGCCATCAGCCTGTGCAGTTCAGCCCAGAACTGCGCTTCCGCGTCGGGCGTCGGAGCAAAGCCCACAGCAGGCGCCTCTACGCGATGTCCCGCCGCCTCCGTCAACGTCCCCTCCGCCCATATCGGCCCCCGACCCAGTCGGCGCCCATCGTAGCCGAGTAGTTTCCAAATGACATCTGTCACGCCCCTCGAGTGCCGGTCTCGTCGATCGCGCGCCGATACAGGGCGAGCACCGCCTCGACGTGGTGCTCCACGTCGAACCCTTCAGCGATGCGCACACGCCCGGCGCGCCCCATCGCGCGCCCCTGCTCGGAGCCTTCGACGACACGCCGCACCGCCTGCGCCCACGCCTCGGGCTCTCCGGGCGCGACGAGGTAGCCCTCGATACCGTCGCGAACGAGCTCCGGTGGGCCTCCCACGCTGGTGGCGAGGACCGGCACCTCCAGTGCCATCGCCTCGAGCAGCGCGCGCCCGAACGGCTCCTCGCGGGACGGCAGCAGCAGCACGTCGAGCGCGCGCACCAGATCGGGTACGTCGTCGCGCTCGCCGAGCCAGGAGACGCGTTCCTCGAGCCCGGCGTCCGCGACCAGCCGCTTCAGGCCGGCGACGTACGCCTCGTTGTCGAAGCGCGTCGAGCTGGCGAGGAACTTGGCCGAGCCGATCAGCAGCAGGTGCGCGTCCACGTCCTGCTCGCGCAGCAGCCGCAGCGCCTCGATCGCCGTGTCCTGGCCCTTCCACGGGCTCAGCTGCGCGACCACCCCCATCAGCACGCGCCGCGCTCCCGCCGTGCCGAGTCGGGCTCGCGCGGCGGAGCGGTCGATGCGCGCGGGATCGAACGCGGCGAGATCGATCGCGGGGTGCACGACCTCGAGCCGGGCGCTCGCAGCCGCGGCCCGCACCGTTCCCGCGGTGTAGTGCGAGTTCGCGACCACGGTCGTCGCGGTCCGCGCGATCAGGCGCATGGTGGCGCTCGTCACCGCGCTGGGGGGCAGGCAGTCACGGACGTGGACGATGCTCGCCGCGGGGGAGACGTGGGCGAGGCCGAGCTCGATGCCCGCCCGGATCGAGTTCGCGTGAACCACCTCGGCGCGATGGCGGCGAGCCGCTCGGCGCACCTGCAGCGCCGCGAGGCCCATCTCCGCCACCGCCCGCGGCGTATGAGCCGGGTGCAGTCGCAGGCTCCCGGCCGTGCTCACGATCGGCGTCACGTCGATTCCGAGCTCCTCGACGGCCCGCGCCAGCCGACCGGGCGGTGTGGCCACGAGCGGCCGCACGCTCGACGGGAGCCCGCCCAAGAGGGCGAGCAGCGAACGCTCGGCCCCGCTGACCTCGGCGGTGTGGTTGACGTAGAGGACCCTCACGAGCCTGGTCCTGTCGCTGACACGAGGCAGGCTACGTCTGGGTGGGATCCTGCGGCGCCAAGAAGCAAATGTTCTCGTAGCCCCCGACCGCGTGCAACTCGCCGGCGCGTACCTGGCAAGCGTGTCGCCAACGCCGTGTGAGCGCGACGAAGTCGGCTCCGGGATGGGCGCTGGGCATGGTCAGATGATACGTCAAGCGCCCCATCTGGTCATCGGAGCGCCAGCGTCCAGGATCGCGTGGTTACGCATGGTAGGAGACAAATCGTCGTCCTTCTCCTCGACCAAGCTTGGTCGCTGGTCCCGTGCGGAAGGCCATGACTCGCAGCCGCCCCGCCGAGGCTGCGCATAGCATGAAATTCCTGCTATCGGGATGTTGTATCTTCGTTGCTGGGGCGGTCCCGAGGTGGATAGGAGATCCGAATACGCTCGTGACGGAGAGGCGGAAGGCCCCATGGCTCATAGATCGACTACTCAGGAGTCATGTGATGAGGTATCTCAAGATTGTCGGGCCCGTGCTCGGGGTGACGTTTGCATTCTGCCTGATCGGCGCCTCGACGGCTCTGGCGCGCTGTGCGGTGGTCTCGGTGGTGGGGACGGGCAGGTGGGAATTTGGCTGCATGGTGGAAAATGCCGCGGCAAAAGTCTACATCAAAGTCAAACCGAATGGCACGTTCATCAATGCCGTAACGGAATGCGCCGAAGTGGAAACGTACGAAGCGGGAGAACGGGGAACCTATACAGAAGAAGACTGTGTGAAACAAACTGGTGAAAAAAGATGGATCAAGGTTTCCAAACCAGGAGCGGGTCCATTCTTCAAAGTTGGCGAAGCGCTCGTGCCGGGCGAAACCCGATTACTGTTAGCCAGTGCGCACGAAAAATTCACCATCGAAGCAAAACCCGCGGGCGAGGCGGTGAATTGCGAAAGCCTGTCTCTGCGGACCGACAAAGCGCATGAAATCGCAAATCGGATCGCAGGGTTAGTCGGCTTATCGCACTTCACCATATTATATACAGGCTGTAGCGTGACGGGCAATGGCGAAGGATGCGAAGTCGAAGGAAAAATGGTAACAACAGGCTCGTTGCTCGGCACCGATGGGTTCTCCACCGCGTCGGGGACCGCTGGGCCTTTGTTAGTGCTGCTGGAACCGGAATCGGGCAAATTGTTCGCGACGATTAAATTCACCGGAGCCAAATGTACGGTCCTCTCGACGGGCCTGACGGGAAACGTCATAGGAGCGGCGTTCACAACGGGCAAAGAAATCACTGCCGAACACGAAGTTGAAGCCGCGCGAGGCGAACTCCATTTCACGAAGTCTTCCAAAGCGATATGGACCGAAGTGGGGGGCACGCTGAAAGAAACCAAAGCGAAATTGGAAGTATTCGGCTTGACTGCGACGCTCAGCGGTGCGGCGACAGTCGATCTTGGCGGCGGCGAAAACTGGGGTGAGTTCTCATGAGGGTGTAGCCTGGACGACCTGAACGGGATGGGGCTATCCGAAGAGGCGGAGCCCCATCCGCTCGAGGCGTTTGCGTGCCTGTGGCCTATTCGCCGGTGTATTTGAGCGTCAGCAGTCGGGGGTAGTCGGTGGCGGTGAGTTCGAACGTGGCTTGGTTGCTGGTGCGGCTTGTGAGGTGGGCGGTGGTGGTCTCGTCGCGCAGCGGGTCGTAGCTCGAGACGGTGGGTGGCGTGGTGGTGTTGGGGAGGTTGCCGAGCGTGATGTGGAAGGTCTCGTCGGGGAGGTCGAAGCGGTGGACGTCCGTGGATGGCGCGCTCGGCGCGTAGAGCGTGAGCATGTCACGTGTCATCACGTACACCGGGATGACGAACGTGGTGGGTGAGGTCTGGAACGGGAAGACGGCGAGCACGTCGCGGTCGTATAGGTCCGGGTGAGCGCTCGTGCCGTCGCCGGTGAACTGCGCGTGGTCGCCGTCCTGGGTGATGGAGAGGAGCGTGAGCTGTCGCGCACCAGCATCGTCGGGCCCGGGGCCCTCGAAGCGGGTGAGCATCCTGTGAAGGGCCGCCATCGCTTCCCCGCCCGCCGCATCGCCGGGGAACACGCTCGGCCGCGCGTTGGCGTTCAACACGAACGGTTCCGCGATCAGGCTGAGGCCGCCGGCGTACGCGGCCGCGTAGAAGTACTCGCGAGAGACCCCCGCGCCGACCATCGAGACGAGGCTGCGCAGCGCGACCTTCGCCTGGAAGTGCGCCCTGTCGGCGGTGGTGATCGTCGCGGCAGGGCCCGTCTGCGGGGTCTTCTCGTCCGGACCCACGACCGTGCCCCCGGCGGTGCCGAGGTTGTACTCCGTGACCCACGTCTGAGGCGGGCGCTGTCCCGCGCGTGCCACGTCGCGGCCGTGCGGCGCCTGGTAGATGTCGGTGGCGAACGGCGCGAGGTCGCGGACGAGCGTCTCGGTGGAGGTCGCCGTGAGCGTGTGCTCGGGAAGGTCGGCCTGGTAGCTGGGCACGAACCGCGCGGTGAACGCTTCGGCGGAGCGACGTTCGCCGGCCGTGTCCCTGCGTCCGAGCGCGTCGCGGGGGACGTTGCCGGGTTTGGCGTGGAAGTCCGCGGGATAGCTCTTCGGGCCCGCGTAGGGGTGCTTGCTGTACGCGGTCAGCCCCGCGGGCGCATATGCGGCCGAGGGGAATGGCGACTCGCTGGCGAAGCCGTCGCTCACCCCGACCAGCGGGGAGATCCCGTTGGCCGGGTTGCGCACGAACGCGAGCGTTTCGTCGAGCAGCGCCTTCGTGACTTCCTTGACGACTTCCCTGGAGCTCGATTCCGGGCTGGCGTAGTACTTCTCGACATCGAGGAATTGCGAGCCGAAGCTCAGCTCGTTCCAGATCTCGAGGTCGAAGCCGCCCGCGCCGAAGATCCCGCGCGCCTCCCCGCAGACGGTCGCGACGTACTTCAGCCAGCCCGCGAGCGTGTCCTCGAACGCGGGGTTCGGCGAGCCGTCCGGGAGCTTCGGTGGGCCGAACGGCGCATACAGCAGCGTGGTGCCTCGGTACACGCCGGCCGGAAGCGCGCTCGGCAGCGGTCGCGAGAGCGTGGCGACGTCGCCGCTCACCTTCGTGATCAGCAGCCCCGGGTTGCCCTCCAACACGGTTCTGGTGAGCCCCGCCGCGGCGGCCGCTTTGCGCGCCGCGCGACGTGCTTCGTGGCGCGCGCGGCGCTGCGCCCGCGTCAGCCTCGGGCCGGTCTGTGCTCGTTTGTGACCGCGTTTGCGCCTTTCTTTCACAGGCTTGAAAGCGGACGCGTCGAACCCGCTCTTGCCTGGCGCCAATGCCGCCGCGCTCGCCGCGGTCAGCGTGACCGTGGTCGACCCCGCGGGCGCGGGCGCGACGGTCGTCAGGTCGATCCCCTTCGCGGGAGCGGGAGAGCCGCTGTTGGCGTTCAACAGGATCAGCGGGCGCAGGCCGTATCTGTGCAGCGCCAGCAGCCGTGCGCGGATTTCGGCTTCGTGCGTGAAGCGTTCGGGGTTCGCGTAGGAGAGCGACCCCCAGCCGATCTCGATGCGCGCGAGCCTGAAGCCGGTGTTGTGCAGCAGCCGCGCGACATCCGGCGCCAGGGAGCCGTTGACGTTGAAGTTCACCCCGAGCGCGTCGAGCAGGCGCGATCCGGGCCAGGTGTCGAGGTACGCCCGCCACGGCTGGAGCCAGAACGAGCTTGCCCCGAACGGCAGGCTCGTCAGGTAGCGCGGGTCGATCGGATCGCATTCGACCCCGCACGCCGGTAGACCGCCTTTGGTCGGGGCGGACACGGGGGACGAGGTGGTGGCGGACGGTCCTTCGGCGGCCCTGTGGCCCGAGTGGGAGTTGGTGCAGCCCGTGAGGAGTCCGAGCAGAGCGAGGACGAGCGCCGCCGAGAGGCCGATCCTGGTCGCGCGGCGCGAGGGCATCGCCGCATTCTATGAACGCCCCCGCGGCTATTCGCCGCTGTATTCGAGCGTCAGCAGCCGGGGGTAGTCGGTGGCGGTGAGTTCGAACGTCGCCTGGTTGCCGGTGCGGCTCGTGAGGTGAGCTGTGGTGGTTTCGTCGCGCAGCGGGTCGTAGCTCGAGACGGTGGGTGGCGTGGCGGTGCTGGGGAGGTTGCCGAGCGTGATGTGGAAGGTCTCGTCGGGGAGGTCGAAGCGGTGGACGTCGCTACCGGGTGCGGACGGTTCGTAGAGGGTGAGCAGGTCGCGCGTCATCACGTAGACGGGGATGACGTAGGTGGTGGGGCTGGTCTGGAAGGGGAAGACGGCGAGAACGGAGCGGTCGTAGAGGCTGGGGTGGGCGCTCGTGCCGTCTCCCGTGAACTGTGCGTGGTTGCCGTTCTGGGTGATCGAGAGGAGCGTGAGCTGGTTGGCGTTGCCGCCGGCGGGTCCGGGGCCGTTGAAGCGGGTGAGCATGTTGTGCATCCCTGTCATCGTCTCTCCACCCGAGGCGTCGCCGGGGTAGACGCTCGGTTCTGCTTCCGCGGCGGTGAAGAAGCCCGGGTCGATCAGGCTCAGGGTGCCGGGCGCGGCTGCGAAGAAGTACTCGCGAGACTCGCCCTTGGCGACCATCGAGACGAGGCTGCGCAGCGCGACCTTGGCCTGGAAGTGCTGCCTGTCGGCCGCGGTGAGCGTCGCCGACGGGCCGGTCTGCGGCGTGACTCCGTCGGGTCCCATGACCTTGGCCTTGCCGATCGCGAGGTTGTACTCGGTGATCCACTTCTGCAGCGGCTGGCCGCCCGCGGGCCCCACGCTCCGCCCGTGCGGGTAGTGGTAGACGTTGGTGGTGATCGGCGCGATGTCGCGAATCAGCGTCTCCGTTGAGGTGGCGGTGAGCGTGTACTCGGGCAGCAGCGACTGGTAAGCGGGTGCGAACAGCGGCGCGAAGCTTTCTCGCGAGCTCGTGTCGCGCGCGCCGAGCGCGTCGAGCGGCGCGATGTGGCGTTCGCGGTATTCGGTGGGGTAGCTCTTCACGCCGACGTACGGGTGCTTGCTCAGCGCCGTCAGTCCCAGCGGAGCTTCCGCGCCGGAGGGGAAGGGCGTCTGGCTGGCGAAGCCGTCTGTGATGCCGACGCCCGCGGGGACGCCGCTCGAGGGGTTGCGCACGAAGGCGACCGTCGCGGCGAGCAGCGCTTTGCGGATTTCCTTGTTCACGACCCGCTTGTGCGGCACTTCGGTGCGCGTCGCGGTGAGCGCGCGAACAGCCGCGCCGGCGCCTTCGCTGGTCGGTTCCGCTTCCAGTTCGCCTTCGGTTTCAGGGCCGTTTTCGGCTTCGGTTCCCTGCTCGGTTTCCGGGCCCGAGCCCGCTTCGGCGCTGGGGCTCGCTTCGGTGCTGGTGTTCGCTTCGAGGCCGTTTTCGTTGCCGGGGTTGTAGGCCGATTCGCCGTGTTCTTCGCCTGAGGGCAAGTAGTAGTTTTCGGCGTTCAGGAACTGGGAGCTGAAGCTGAGCTCGTTCCACACCTCGAGGTCATAGCCTTCGGGCCCGACGATGCTCGCGGCCTCTTTGCAGACCTGCGATACGTAGTTCAGCCAGCCGTTGAGCGTCGCCTGGAAGGCGGGATTGGACTGTCCGTTGGGAAGTGTGGGAGCGGCGAACGGCGCGTACAGCAGAGTCGTGCCGGGGTGCGAGCCCGCGGCGAGGGCGCTCTTCAGCGGCCTCGAGAGGGTGGCGACGTGTCCGCTCAGCGAGCTGATCAGGATGTCCGGCGCTCCGCCGAAGGCGAGGCTGTTGAAGCCGGTCTTGCCGGGGACGACTTCCGCCGCGCTCGCGGCGCTGAGGGTCACCGTCTGCGCACCCGCGGCCGCCGCGACGGTTGTTTCGAGGGTCACGTGCTTGGCGGGCGCGGGGGCGCCGCTGTAGGCGTCGAGCACGATCAGCGGGCGCAGCCCGTGCTTGTGCAGGGCGGTCAGTCGCGTGACTATGTTCGCGAGCCGTTCGGGGATGAACGTGGTCGGGTCGCTGTAGTTGAGCGCCGACCAGTTGATCCCGATGCGAGCCAGCTTGAAGCCGTCGTCCTGCAGCAGCTGCGCGGTGTCTTCGGCAAGCGGCGGGGCGACGTTGAAGTTGATTCCGACCGCTTCCAGCAGCCGCGACCCGGGCCACGTGTCGAGGTACGAGCGCCACGGCTGCACCCAGAACGAGCGGGTGCCGAACGTGACGTCGGTGAGGAAGCGCGGGTCGATCGGGTCGCTGACCGTTTCGCCGGACTCGACCGGGAGGTTGCCCACGGCTTTGCCCGATTCCCTGCCCCCTTTGGATTTGACGGGAGTCGAGGGTTCGCTGGGAGCGCCGGGCGTGCCCGGGCCACCGACCTCTTCCACGATCAGGCCCCTGTGCCTCTTCGCGGCGCGCTTGGTCTTCTTGGTGCTCGTGCACGTCCGCACCTGGGCATGCCTGGAGGACTTCTTGGCGCGCTTGACCGTGCAGTGGCTGTGCGCGACGCGACTGTGTGCGCTCACGCGAGCGCCATGGGCGGCGCGGGCGGGGGCGCCCGTCAGGGCGAGCAGGCTGAGCAGAGCCGCGAGCGCGAGGGCGGCAAGGAGCGAGGCTCTCCGTGCGACGGCGCGGCGATGGGTGGGCGTGACGGGCATGATCTCCAGGGGGAGGAGTCGTTGGGTGGGTCGCTCTCCCGATCGGTGGGATCCCGGGAGGGCTTGACGAGAAGCCGGCGCTACGGACGTTTGTGCAGGTGGACGACGCACCGTGAGATGCTCCGTCGGCAATGGGCTCGCCAACGCGCACACCCCGGCTGCTCGTGCTGACCCCCGACTTCCCGCCCGCCCCAGGAGGCATCCAGCTCTTGACCTATCGCCTGGCGGCGGGCGTGAAGGGCTTCGAGACGCGGGTGCTCGCGCTCGACGGGCCCGGCGCGGCGAGCTTCGATCGGCACAGCGGGCTCTCCACACGACGGGTGAGGGTTGGCAAGAAGCTCGGGCCGGCGCGCATGGTGGCGTTGAACTTGGCCGCGCTCGCGGAGGCGCGGCGCTTTCGCCCCGACGTGATCCTGATCGCGCACATCGTCGCGAGTCCCGCCGCTGCGGCGATCCGACGCGCGCTCGGGGCGCGGACGGTGCAGTACTTCCACGCGAACGAGATCGGCGGCAAACCCAGGCTGGCGGCGTTCGCGGCCGGCAGGGCGGACGTGGTGGTGGCGGTCAGCTCCTACACAGCCGGTCTGATCGCGGCCACCGGCGCCTCGCCCGCCGAGTTGAGGCTGATCCCGCCGGGGGTCGAGCTGCCGAGCGATCCCACGCCGGAGCGGCCCGAGCGTCCGACTCTGCTCACGATCGCGCGCCTGCGGGACGCCTACAAGGGGCACGACGTGCTGATCCGCGCACTGGCGCGCGTGCGCGCCGATGTGCCCGACGTGGAGCTGGTGGTGATCGGCGACGGGCCGCTGCGCGGCGATCTCGAACGGCTCGCGAGCGCAGTGGGCGTAACTGACGCGGTGCGGTTCCTCGGTACGGTCTCAGACGACGAGCGCGACCTATGGCTGCGTCGTACGGACGTGTTTACGATGCCGAGTCGCCTGCCCTCCGACGGCCGTGCCGGCGAGGGCTTCGGGATCGTCTACCTCGAAGCCGCCGCTTACGGCAAGCCGGTCGTGGCAGGCAATGTGGCCGGCGCCCTGGACGCGGTGGCCGACGGCGAGACGGGCCTGCTGGTCGACCCGACCGACGAGCGGGCGGTTGCCGATGCGCTCACCAGATTGTTGAGCGACCGCGAGCTGGCCCGGCGCATGGGGGTTGCCGGAGCCGAGCGCGCGAAGCGCTTTGCATGGCCGCTGGTGGCCGCGCGCCTGGAATCCGTGCTGCTCGAACAGGTCGCCGAGAACGTGCCGTAGAACGCGTCGAGGCTTGACAAAGCGAACACGCACCCTAAAGTTCACATAGCTCTGCTCCACATTGGCTAACTTCAGCCACACAGCACGGATGCCCGCCACCTACCACCTAACGCATCTGCGCACACTCGAGTCCGAGGCGATTCACGTGATGCGCGAGGTGGCCGCCGAATTCGAGCGGCCGGTGCTGCTGTTCAGCGGCGGCAAGGACTCGATCGTGCTGTTGCGTCTGGCGGAGAAGGCGTTTCGTCCGGCGCCGTTCCCGTTCCCGTTGATGCATGTCGACACGGGCCACAACTTCCCCGAGGCGATCGAGTTCCGCGACCGCAAGGTCGAAGAACTCGGAGAGCGCCTCGTCGTCGCCTCGGTCGAGGACTCGATCCGCGAAGGACGAGTCGTCGAGGAGACCGGGCCGCGAGCCTCGCGCAACGCGCTGCAGACGGTCACGCTGCTCGACGCGATCACCGAGCACGGCTTCGACGCGGCCTTCGGCGGCGCCCGCCGCGACGAGGAGCGCGCACGCGCGAAGGAGCGCATCCTCTCCTTCCGCGACGAGTTCGGCCAGTGGGAGCCTCAGCGTCAGCGCCCCGAGCTGTGGGGGCTTTACAACGGCAGGCTCAAGAAAGGCGAGCACGCGCGTGTGTTCCCGATCTCCAACTGGACCGAGCTCGACGTGTGGCAGTACATAGCCGAGGAGCGGCTCGAGGTCCCGTCGATCTACTTCGCCCACGATCGCGAGGTGTTCGAGCGCGACGGCATGCTGTATGCGGTCAGTCCGTTCGTCGAGCTGATGGACGGCGAGGAGGCTTTCACGGCGACGGTGCGCTACCGCACGGTCGGCGACATGAGCTGCACCGGCGCGGTCGAGTCCGACGCGGCGACGCTCGAGCAGGTCGTGACCGAGATCGCCGCGACCGAGATCACCGAGCGCGGGCAGACGCGCGCGGATGACCGTGCGACGGAGGCCGCGATGGAGGATCGCAAGCGGCAGGGGTATTTCTGATGCAACTTCCGGACCTCCCCGGCCGTTCTTCTGGCGTGCTGGTCAACGGCAACGGCAACGGGCCCGATCACGGCGAGGCGGTCGCGGCGTCGGTGGCGGGCGACTCGGCTGAGGCGTTCAAGCGGCTGACAGAGCGCCCCGCGGACCTGCTGCGCTTCGCCACCGCCGGCTCGGTGGACGACGGCAAGAGCACGCTGATCGGGCGGCTGCTGTACGACAGCAAGCAGGTCCTCTCAGACCAGCTGGCGCACGTGGAGCAGGCCAGTGAGCGGATGGGCCACGACTTCGTGGACCTGTCGCTGCTGACCGACGGGCTGCGGGCCGAGCGCGAGCAGGGCATCACGATCGATGTGGCATACCGCTACTTCGCCACCGCCCAGCGCCGCTTCATCATCGCCGACACGCCCGGGCACGAGCAGTACACGCGCAACATGGTCACCGGCGCCTCGACCGCGGACCTGGCGATCGTGCTGATCGACGCGCGCAAGGGCGTCATCTCGCAGTCCAAGCGTCACGCGTTCATCAGCTCGCTGCTGGGCATCCCGCACATCGTGGTGTGCGTCAACAAGATGGACCTGGTCGACTTCGACGAGCAGACCTTCGACGCGATCGTTGAGGACTTCGACCGCTTCGCGGCGCGCCTGGAGATGCCGGACGTGACGTTCATCCCGATCTCCGCGCTGCTCGGCGACAACGTCGTCGATCGCTCCGAGTCGATGCCCTGGTATCAGGGTCCGCCGCTGCTCTACCACCTCGAGCACGTGCACATCGCCTCCGATCGCAACCTGATCGACGTGCGCTTTCCGGTGCAGTGGGTGATCCGTCCGCCCGCCTCGAGCGTCGCGGACTACCGCGCCTACGCTGGTCAGGTGGCCGGCGGCGTGATGCGCCCCGGCGACGACGTGGTCGTGCTGCCGAGCGGCCAGCACACGACGATCGCCTCGATCGACACGTTCGACGGGCCGGTCGAGGAGGCGTTCCCGCCGATGTCGGTCGCGCTGCGGCTGGCCGACGACATCGACGTGGGCCGCGGCAGCGTGATCGTGCGTACCCAGAACCAGCCGACGGTGTCGAACAGCTTCGAGTGCCTGCTGTGCTGGATGTCCGAGCACCCGCTGAGCCCGCGCAGGCGCTACATCGTCAAGCACACCACGCGTACCGCGATGGTCGGCGCGGTCGACGTCCGCTACAAGATCGACGTGGAGACCCTGCGTCGCGACGAGGGCGCGACGACGCTCGAGCTGAACGACCTCGGACGGGTGCACCTGCAGCTGAGCGCGCCCCTGGTGTTCGACTCCTACCGGCGCAACCGCGTGACCGGGAGCCTGATCGTGATCGACGAGGCGACCAACGAAACGGTCGCGGCGGGCGTGGTCCTCGACACGGAGGTGGAGGGCAGCGGGGCGGAACCGAAGACAGAGCGCAGCCCGAACGTGCGCTGGCAGGGAACGCGGATGACGCGCGAGCGGCGCTGGAGCGCGCTCGGACACGGCGGCGCGACGCTGTGGTTCACCGGCCTGCCGGGGGCGGGCAAGTCGACCGTCGCGGCGGCCGTGGAGGAGCGCCTGATCGAAGCGGGTCAGCCGGCGTTCCTGCTCGACGGGGATAACCTCCGCCATGGTCTCAACGGCGACCTCGGCTTCGATGAGCACGCGCGCACGGAGAACGTGCGGCGCACCGCGCATGTGGCGAGGCTGCTGGCGGAGTCCGGCACGATCGCGCTCGTCAGCCTAGTGAGCCCCTACGCGGCCGACCGCGAGGCGGCCGCGGCGCTGCACTCGGCCGACGACCTGGGCTTCCTCGAGATCCACGTGGACGCGCCGCTGGAGCTGTGCGAGGAGCGTGACCCGAAGGGTCTCTACGCGCGGGCGCGATCGGGCGAGCTGGCGGGCCTGACGGGTGTCGGCGCGCCATATGAGGCGCCCTCCGAACCGGATCTCGTGCTGGGCAGCTCGCGCGAAACGGTCGAGGAGGAGGTCGAGCGCGTGATGGACCTGCTCGTCGCCCGCGGCCTGCTCGCCGGCTGACCAGTCGGCCTCGCTCCTAGCCTTTCTTCTTGCGTTTGCTCCGCTTGTGAGTGGGGACCGTGTTGTGCAGCACGACGCCGTTGCTCGCGCCGGACACCAGCGCGCCCTTGCTCAGCTTGATCATCGCCCGATAGCGGCCGGCGTGCTGGATTTCCACTACCGCGCTGAAGCGCGAGAACGTGACGCCGCCGCGCTTGAGCACGGTGCTGGACGCCGTCACGTATCTCGTGGAGATTTCCAAGGCGCCGTGTGGCCTGGTCGCCTTCTGCAGCTGGAACAGGATCGGCGCTCCAACCTTGGCGGGGGAGACCACCCCGTAGAAGCGCACGAACCCGGGGCGTTTGGTTGCGCGCACGTGCAGGGTCACCTTCGGCGCCACCTCCTCGGTCACCACCGGGCTGTATACCGGCAGCTTCCCGAGCGTGACCACGCGGAACTGGGTGCCGATCGTGAGGTTGCTGACGCGGAACGAGAACGCTCCGACCGAGTTGGTGGTGCCCGGAGCGCCGATGTTCACAAACGGTTCCAGGTACGGGTAGGGGCTCGCCTGCAGCGCGATCGGCTGGTTGGCGTTGCCCAGGCCAGACAGCGTCCCGCTGATCAGCGCCGGGCTGCCGAACACGTCAGGAGCGGCGGGCTTGGCGAGCCGGAACACGAGCCTCGTCTTCGCTGTGCCGCCGGCGACGAACGTCTTGTCGCGTCCGGTGATCGTGAGGCCGCCAGCGAGCCCCACCAGCCTGAAGTGGTAGGTGGTTCCCGGTATCAGTCCCGCGACGGGCTGGCCCACCGCGACCTTGACTGTGCCGCTGCCGGCCACGAGGGTCGGTGTCTGCGAGCCATACGCGGTCGTGACCCCGTATTGGAAGTAGTAGCTGGTTTCGACGCCCTGGGGAAAGACCTGGCCGGTGAGCAGGCCGGTGGCGCCGCGCAGGTGAGTCGCCGGGCCCGTGGAGACGTGCGTTTTGGCCGTGATGGCCTGCGAGCCGGCGGGCAGCGCGAGCATCAGCGCCATGCTTGCCACGAGCATCGCGCCCAGGGCCCTGCGTGAACCGATCTGCCTGCTCATGTCGGAGTCCCTCCTTGTCTCGCTTGTGCCCGCATGCTTTGAGTGCTCACAGGCCGCGACTTCGCGGCCACGTGCTCGTGGGGCTTATCTGTGTAACCCGGTTGACATCGTTTCGATGCGGTGTTCGCGAAGCGTACGTCACGCCGGGAACGGCCGCGTCTTGCGGGCTGGGCCATGCAGATGAGGGTGGTCAACGATAAACCTGATATCTTTAGTGAGGAACTCGCCCACCCAGCAACTCGGAGCTCCCTCCAATGACCATGACCCTGCTGCTCGTAGTCTCCGCTTGGATGCTCGTCCTCTGGCTGGCAACCGGGCTGTGCGCGGCCGCGCGTTTGGGCGACCTCGCACAGCCCGAGGACGTATCGGCTGCGTGGGAGCAGGCTGGGCCCGTTGCGATTTCCGCTCGCGCCGAGATGGGCATCGGCCGCGACGGTGCATCGCTGTCCAGTGGCAGCCTCGCGGCGTAGAAGCGGCAGCGGGCTCTTCACAAAATCATCACGCCTGTGCGCGCCGTGGGATCGACCATAGGACCCGCAGCGCAACGTCGCTGACAGCCACCCGTGCGCAATCGCGCCGCGCGGCTCGAATCGCAAGACGAAGGTGATGGCACTGTCCACCGAATCGATCGCCAGCTCAATGCCGATAGCAGCGCGTGCAGGTCAGTGCGCAAGCTGCGGCGCGCCGATGGCGAGCGACCAGCGCTACTGCCTGGAGTGCGGCGAGCGTCGAGCTCCCACGAGCAGCTTCGCGCCGAGCGCGGCGCCCGGCGGGGAGACGGCGACATCCCCTCCGGCCACACCGCCGCGACCTCCCGGATCCGAGCCGCCGCGAGAGACGCGCGACAGCGCCAACACGCTGGCCGTGATCGCGGGCGTCGGCGTTCTCCTGCTGGCGATGGGAGTCGGCATCCTGATCGGACGTTCCGGCAACACCAAGCCCGCCGCGGCGCCCACGCCCCAGGTGGTCACGGTCGCGGGCACGACCGGCACGGGCGGGAGCACCGGGTCGAGCGAAGCGTCGTTCACCGGAGACTGGCCGTCATCCACCAGTGGCTTCACCGTGCAGCTGCAGACGCTCCCAGAAGCGGGAACCACGGTCAGTGCCGTGCAGGCCGCCAAGACCTCCGCCACCGGGAAGGGCGCGAAAGCGGTCGGCGCGCTGAAGACCGAAGAATTCAGCAGCCTCACCGCCGGCAGCTACGCGATCTACTCGGGCGTCTACCACAAGCGGGCCGAAGCGACGAAAGCGCTCGCCGGACTGAAGAAGAGATTTCCGGGGGCGAAGGTGATCTCGGTGTCCAACCACAGCTCGGCGGAAGGCTCCACGGGCGGTTCCTCCGGCGGCGTCGGATCGAACGAGAGCAAACCCGCTCCGCCGTCGGTGCTCGAAGGTCTGAAAGGCGCCAAAGGCAAGAGCTATGAGGAAAAATCCAAGAATCTCCCCGACGTCGTCTCGACCGGTTAGACCCATGAGCAGCTTTGGCGAAGCGATCGGCAGAGACGGCGGCAGGACGAACCCGCCCGCTTCGCTTGTGAGCGAGCCGACGGGGCACTCGGACCTGCAGCGCAGGCGCGACACGCTCGCCGACCAGGTTCGTGAGATGCACTGGGATCTCGGCGGACTCGCCTACGAGATGGCGATTCGTGACCACTTCCGACTCGACGTGCTGGTGCGCCGTGCGGCAGCGCTGCAGGAGCGCGACGGCGAACTGGCGGAGGTGGAACGGCTGCTGCGGATGGAGGAGGGCGGTGTGGCGGGCAACTGCCCGCACTGCGCCGCTCCCCACAGTCGCGGCGCGGTCTTCTGCTGGCAGTGCGGCGCGACGCTCATGGAGCGGATCCCCAGCGCTGCGCTCGTCGCGAGCGAGGACACGACGGCCGTCATGGACGCGCTGCTCGCCTCGCCGGCGCACAGCTCGGACGACTAGGGCCGCACATGAGCTTCGGGCTGAGACTGCCATCGCCCAAGGTCTCGGCGTTCCTCGTATTGGTGTTCCTGGGATTTGGCGTGCTGATCGGGCGCGCGACGAGGCAGTCTGAGTACGCGCTCGCGGCGTCGGTCGCGCCGATCGTGAAGGTGGTGAGCCCGGCCGCCACACCGGGGTCGAGCACGCCCAGCTCGACCCCGTCGTCGGAATCCGCCAGCGAACCGCCCGAATCCGAAGCCGAACCGACGCCCACCGCGGAAACGCCGTCGCCGAAGAAAGCCGCCACGAAATCGCCGAGCTCGAACGGCAAATCGAGCGGCGAAGAAGAATCGAGCAAGCCGTCGCCGGGCACCCCGGCGACGAAGCTCCCCGCGATCAAGCACGTGTTCGTGATCGCGCTCTCCGACCAGCCCTACGCGGCCGTGTTCGGACCCGAATCCTCAGCGCACTACCTGGCACACACGCTCGAGCACAAGGGCGAGCTGCTGGTCCGCTACGACGCCGTCGCCCACGAGGAGCTCGCCAACGAGATCGCGCTGCTCAGCGGCCAGGGACCGACGACCGAAACGACCGCCAACTGCGCCACGTACACCGCGATCGAACCGGCGAGCGCCGGCGCCTCCGAACAGGTGCAGGGCAACGGCTGCGTGTACCCGTCATCCACACAGACGCTCCCCGGGCAGCTCGTCGCCAAGCACCTCAGCTGGCGAGCGTATGTGGAGGGGATCGACGAAGCGGGCGCCTCGGCCGGCGCGTGCGCGCACCCTGCGCTCGGACAGCCCGACCCGACGTCCGCTCAAGGCGCGAGCACCGGTGCATACGCGACGTTCCGCAACCCGCTCGTGTACTTCCAGTCGCTCACGGCGTCCTGCGCCGCGGACGACGTCGGCCTCGATCGGCTGAAGACGGACCTCGGAAACGCGAAGCGCACGCCGAGCCTCTCCTACATCGTCCCCGACCGCTGCCACGACGGGAACCCCACTCCGTGCACGGCCGGAGCGCCCGCGGGCCTCAGTCCGGCGGACGCGTTCCTGCAGAAGGTCGTCCCGGAGATCACGGCGTCTAAGGCCTACAAGCAGGACGGCCTGATCGTCGTAACCGTCGACGAGGCGCCCTCGAGCGGCGCGTTCACCGACTCGAGCTCCTGCTGCGGCCAGCCGCGGTTCCCCAACCTCCCCGCCACCACCAGCCTGACGCCGCGCGGCGGCGGCACGGTGGGAGCGCTGCTGCTCTCCCCGTACGTCAAAGGCGGCGCCACCAACCAGGAACCCTTCAACCATTTCTCGCTTCTGCGCACGATCGAGGACCTGTTCGGCCTGCAGCACCTCGGCTACGCCGCGCTGCCCGCGGTGAAGTCGTTCGAACCCGCGATGTTCACCGCGGCGAAGAACTGATTTAGGTTCTAGGGTCAGACGCCCGCGAGCTCGCGGTAGGTGACCGCGCGTCGCGAGCCCACCCGCCCGAGCACCCACTCGAGGGCCATCATGTGATGCGGGTGCCGCAGGTCGTCGGGGTGGATGTCCAGGCGCAGCGTGCTCGTCGGCAGCAACGAGCCGATCCGCAGGAGCGGCGGTGAGAGTAGGCGACCGAACGGTCCGCCCGAGGCGAGGCTCCATGCGGGCGCGAGGCCGACGTGGGAGTGGTCCATGAACTCGGGGTCCGCGGCGAGAGCGTCCTGGGCGCGGTGCACGCGCAGCAGCCCCGCCCACCAGCTGAAGCGCTGTCCGAGCGTGTGGCGCAGCGCCGCGGTGTACGCGTAGGAGGGCGCGACGAACCCGTCCGGCTCGATGCCCGCGAGCTTGAGCACACGCCAGCCGGCGTGCACAGCTCGCCGCGTCTCCTCGAGGTCGAGCCCCACGAACTCGCCGCTGCGATGTCCTGGGGCGCGCGCGAGCATCTGCTGCGCGTAGGACCCGTGACGTGCGCGCACGTGCTGAAAGCCGTGCTGGGCGATCGAGTCGCCCGTGCGGCGGCGCTCGCTCAACCAGTCCACCATCTCCGGCGCGCGCTCACCGACCGGGTGCAGATCGCGTGCGGGGATCACAAGCAGCGTCACGCGGCCCACGCCGTGGTCTTCGAGCCAGTCGCGGATCACCGCGCAGCGTTCGTACGTGGCCGGCTCGATCCCGTGCAGCGCGACCGCGATCGTTCGCCCGGAGTCGGTGGGGCAGCGCGCGGGCACGATCTCTACGCCGCGCGCTCGCGCAGCTCGGCGCCTGGAGATTGCTGGGATCCCGATCCGCCGAGCACGTGCTGGTAGCCGTCCGCGAGGCGCTCGAGCGTGCGCTCCCACGTGCGCTGCGCCACCGCGCGAAGCGCGCCGCGGGAGAGGTGCTCGCGCAGCAGCGGCGAGTCGGCCAGCTCGAGCAGCGTGGCCGCGAGACGCGCCGCGTCGGGGCGGCACAGCAGCCCGCTCGTACGGTGATCGATGAGCGACAGCGGACCGCCCTCGGCGACCGCGATCACCGGCAGCCCGCTCGCCTGCGCCTCGAGGATCACCTGGCCGAACGTGTCGGTGGAGCTCGTGAACAGGAAGATGTCCGCGCCCGCGTACGCCTGCGCGAGCTCATCGCCCTCCAGCCAGCCGAGGAAGCGCGCGCTCTCGCCGAGGCGCTCGCGCACACGCTCCTCCTCGGGTCCGCCGCCGGCCAGCTGCAGGCGCAGCCGCGGGTCGCACGCGCGGGCGAGCAGGAACGCGTCGGCGAGCAGGTCGATGCCCTTCTCGCGCGTGATCCGGCCCGAGTACATCACCGTGATCTCCTCGGTGTCCCTACGCAGCGCCGAGTCGCGCAGGGCGGGGCGGAAGCGCGAAGTGTCCACGCCGCGGTCCCAGCGCAGCACCCGCTCGGGAGCCATCCCGATCGACGCGAGTGCGGCGTCGGCGGCGGCGCTGGGGGAGAGGACCACGTCGCACGCGCCGTAGAACGCCGCGACCGCCATCGCCATCGCATCCGCCACGCGACGCTCCCCGGAGCGCAGGCCCGCGTACGCGGTGAGCTCCGTGTGGTAGCTGCCGACAAGTGGCAGTCCGAGCGCGCGGGCTACGAGCGCGCCCGCCACTCCCGCCGGTCCGGGCGAGCACACGTGGATCGCGTCGAAGCAGCCGTCCGCGAGCGTCTGCACCGCACCGGGCAGGCTCGGGACGCCGATCCGCAGCCCCGGGTAGAAGGGGACGTCGATCTCCGCCACCGCGGACAGGCGCCGGTCGACCTCCGGGTCGGTGCCGACGACCTCGATCTCGAAGCCCGGCACTCCGCGCTGGCGGATCTCCTCGATCGTGCGAGTGACGCCGTGCGTCGAGCCGATGCCGTCCGCGAGGATCGCCACCCGCGGCGTCTCGCCGTCCTCGCGGCGCTGCGCCCCGACGCTTGGGCCCGCGCCGATGCGCTGTGGGCCGGAGTAGGGGATCGCGGCGAGCTTCGCCTGCTCGCCCGCGAGGAACGCGGTGGCGGGCGCGTAGGGGATCGCGGCGATGCACGCCTCGAACAGGCCCTCCGCGGCGCTCATCACGTCCGCCTCCCCGGTCGCCGCGCTCACCGCGACGTCCACCGCGGCGCGCAGCTTGCGCTCGTGTAGACGGCACGCACGCCGGTAGAGCCCCGAGTGGCTGAAGGACTCCTCCTGCATCAGCGCGATCAGACCGGCGGCGTCGAGGTGGTCGAGCTCCACCGCCGCGAGCCACGCGCGCAGCAGGCAGCGCGCGTCCTCGGGCGAGACCGCCCCGCCGGCCGTGTTGGAGCTCTCGCGCAGGTCGCCCTCCCTCAGCAGCCGGTGCAGCATCGTCATCACCCGCTGCGGATCCGGGCGCCCGGTGCTCACCTCCGCGTTCGGGCCCTGCTCGAGCGAGCGGGCCGCGAGCGCGATCGCCGCGTGCGCCCACTTGGCCGCGCTGCCCTGCGCGCCGCGCGCGACCACATCTCCCGCGCGCATGTGCGCGAGGAACTCCTCGGGCGTGCTCGCCGCTGGCGCTTCGGTGTACGTGCGCCCGATGTCCACGCCCGCGTGGTCGTCGCTGCCGCCGATGCCGACGCCGTCGCGCGTGGCCACGTACGTCGCCGCGGGTCGGTTGAGCTCGCGCGCGCGAGCGCCGTTGCGGATCTCCCACACGCCGAACAGCTCCGCCAGGCGGCGGCGGTGGCGGGCGCTCAGCGGCGCTGCGACCGTGTAGTAGGGGTGGGCGAGCGCGCACGCGATCTCGCGCTCGTGCATGTACGCCGCGCACAGCTCCACGTCGCCGCGGTGCGCCTGCAGCCACTCGTGATCCTCCGGCGTGATGCCGTAGCAGAGCACGTGAACCGCCTGAGGCTCGCCGCGGAAGTGCGCGGTCAGCTCGACCGAGACGAACACGTCGGGACGGTCGGCGATCTCGAGGACTCCTGCGATCGTGTCGTGGTCGGTGATGGTCACGAAATCCATGCCTCGGCGCTTGGCCAGCTCGTAGACCTCCAGCGGAGGCGTCGCGCACTCTGGCAGTCCGACGGCGCGCTGCACACCGAGCCGTGACTCCTGTGACGCGGTGGAGTGGCAGTGCATGTCCACGCGTGTCGTTGGTTGCTGCGTTTGCGTTGTCGTTCCTCGTCCGTTCATATCAGTCAGAATTCCCTGCAAAGGGCGGTTTTTTGTGACCAAGCAGCAACGATCGTGTGAAGCGACGGTGAAGATCCGCGCGGGTGTTCCCGACTGCGCCGTGTGGCGCGGTGCTCAGTGCGGGATCGGCGCGCCGACGAGCGCGGCCACCACGCCGACACAGCCGGCGAGCAGCAGCGTGGGGACGACGCTCCGGCGCAGCACGAGCAGCGCGACGGCAGCCGCTGCCAACAGCGGGTACTGCCACGTCTGGCTGAGCGCGGAGGCGAGCGGTACCGCGGCTCCCACGATCGCCCCGGCGGCGGCCGGCGCGGCACCGGCGAGGAAGCCCCGCACGCGCTCATCGACGAGCATCCGCTCGAAGCGCGCGGCGCCGAGCAGGACGAAGGAGAAGGAGGGCGCGAACGCGACCGCCGCCGCCAGCAGCGCGCCCGGCAGGCCCGCCGCGGCGTAGCCCACCACGGCGACCGTCTGTGTGAGCGGGCCGGGTGTGACCTGCCCGAGCGCGACGGCGTTGAGGAACTGGCCGTGGCTCATCCAGTGGTAGGTGCCGACGGCGTCGGACTGCATCAGCGGCACAATCACGAAGCCGCCTCCGAACGCGAGCGCGCCGACCTTCAGCGCGGTCCACACGAGCGCCGGCAGCAGCGAGGCGTGTGCCGTAGGGGTTCGAGCGACGAGCCGCTCGCGCGTCAGCTCGACCGCCCCGCATGCGATCAGCACGAGCACCAGCAGCGGTCCCGCGAGCGCCGATGCGACGGCGCCGGCGAGCCCGTAGGCGAGCACGCCCACGCGCCGCTCGCCGCTCGCCGATCTCCAGATCGGGCCGGCGACGCCCAGGCCGGCGCGCACAGCCACCGCGGCGACCGCCGCGCCCGCGCCCATGCCCGCGCCGCGCAGCCACGCCGGCGGAGAGCCCGAGAGGAAGAGCACCGACAGCGCGATGATCGCGATCAGTCCGGGGAGGATGAAGCCAGCTCCCCCTAGCAGCGCGCCGCGAACGCCCCGCAGACGCCACGCGCAGTAGATCGCCAGCTGCGTGGAGGCGGGGCCGGGGAGGATGTTGGTGGCGGCGACCGCGCGCTCGAACTGCACGTCGCTGAGCCACGCGCGCCGCGTGACACACAGCTCGCGCAGCAGCACGATGTGCGCGGGCGGCCCGCCGAAGCCGATGCAGCCGATCCGTCCCCACTCCTGCGCGATCTGCACGAGCGACGGCTCGATCCGCTGGGCATCGGCGTGCATTGACGGGAGGGTACGCGTTGGGCGCGAGACAGAGACACCCAATAGGCTGTTCCGCTATGTCGATACTCCACGCGGTTCCCCTCGGCTCGGCCGTCACCTACTTCCAGGCGATCGTGCTTGGCTTCCTGCAGGGCGTGACGGAGCTGTTCCCGATCTCGAGCCTCGGGCACACGGTGCTGTTCCCGACGCTGTTCGGCTGGAACGCGCTGGTGGACGCGCAGTCGAAGTCGGAGTCCTTCTGGCTGGCGTTCGTCGTCACGCTTCACCTCGGCAGCGCGCTCGGCCTGCTCGCCTACTACTGGCGCGACTGGGTGAAGATCGTCACAGCGTTCTTCCACACCCTCTCCACGCGCAAAGCGGAGACCGCCGACGAGCGTCTCGCGTGGCTGATCATCGTCGCGAGCATCCCGGCGGGGCTGTTCGGCCTGATCTTCGAGCACCAGCTGCGCACGCTCACCGCGAAGCCCGAAATCGCGGCGATCTTCCTGACGGTCAACGGCATGGTGCTGATCGCCGCCGAGCGCTTCCGCCGTCGCGCGGAGGTGCGCGAACTGGCGCTGCGCGAAGGCGCGAAGCCAGACGGCGCGCGCGAGCTGGCGACGCTCGAATACCGCGAGGCGCTCGTCGTGGGCGTCGCCCAGTCGACGGCGCTGGTCGCGGGGATCAGCCGCGACGGGATCACCATGGGGACCGGCCTTGCGCGCGGGCTCGACCACAGCGACTCGGCGCGCTTCGCGTTCCTGCTCGCAACGCCGATCATCCTCGCGGCGTCGATCTTCAAGATGCCCGACCTGCTCGGCCACCTCGGCGACGGGGTGCGCGGACAGGCGGCCGTCGCCTGTGCTGTCGCCGCTGTGACCGCGGTCTTCACGGTCCGCTTCCTGGTCGGCTACTTCAAGACCAAGACGCTCACGCCGTTCGCGATCTACTGCATGCTGTTCGGCGTCGCGATGATCGCCTACACGCAGTCGTAGAGCACGCAAGCGATCAGCCGGCGTTCTCGGCGTCGTGCACCATCATTGACAGCTGATGCCCGCGCGTAAGACACCGTCGAAGATGTTCGAGACCCGCAGCCACGCCTGGCAGGAGGTCGGACTGCTGCGCCAGATAAGCCCGCGCGTGGTCAAGCGCGCGCGGCTGGAGGCGCTCGTGCTCGTGCCGTTGTTCGTCGGCATCGTCCTCATCTACGACAACCGCGTGAGCCTGTTCGGCACGCAGGTGGCGGCCGATCCGCACACCCACGAACCGGCTCACAAGATGCTCGAACGAGCGCTCGACACGCCCATCAGGGTCGCGACGGTCCTCGCGCTGATGATCCTCGGCTGGGCGATCGCGCGCGACATGGGCCGCGGGCTCGGCCCGGCGCTGTTCAGGCGCCTGGACCCGGCCACCGCGGGGACGGTCGGGTTCGTGATCCGCCTGGCTACGGTCGTGCTCGCGTTCGTGGTGGCGCTCAGCGTGGCGGGCATCGGCGCCGGAGAACTGGCGCTGGGCGGCGCGTTCACCGCGGTGATCGTGGGCCTCGCCGCGCAGCAGACGCTCGGCAACCTGATCGCGGGCACGGTGCTCCTGAGCGCGCGTCCATTTCGCGTGGGCGAGCGCGTGCGGCTGCAGGGCGGTCCGCTCGCGGGCCAGATCGAGGGGACGGTGAGCTCGCTGGGGCTGCTGTACACGACGTTCGCCACGGGCGAGGACTCGATGATGGTGCCCAACAGCGTGGTGCTGAACGTCGCGGTGCTGCCGCTGCGCGAGCCCGAGGCTGTCAACCTGCGCGCGCGTCTGCGCGCGGGGATGACTCCGGGCGACCTGCAGGAGGTGCTCGAGCGCTCGCTGCAGACGCCGCTGCGTCGCGCGCCGCGGATCACGCTCGAGGAGCTCGACGGGGAGGAGGTGGTGGTGCTGATCGCGGCCACGCCGCTGGTTGCGACCCAGGGCCGTCAGCTGGCGAGTGAGCTGCTGAGCGTCGTCTCGCGCGAGACGCGCTCTCAGGCGTCCACGGCGTAGCGCAGGAACAGGCTCGACTCGCTGCGGAGCACTCCGAGCAGCGTGAGTGCGACCGGCGGCTCGACCTCGACCCCCGCGAGGATTCGAAGCGCCGGTCCCTTCGCGGGGTCTCCTCCGGTGAGCGTCGGCGAGAGCGACAGGAACACTTCGTCGACCAGCCCCGCGTGGAGCAGTTCGCTCGCGAGGTGCGGACCGCCCTCGCACAGCACCGACTGCACGCCGAAGCGCTCTCCAAGCTCGGCCAGCGCCTCGCTCAGGTTCAGCGGCCCCTCGGGACCGGTGCGCACGTAGTCCACCTGCGCCGGCATGTCGGGCAGGCTCGCGGTGGAAGGCGTCAGGATCGCGACGCGCGCATCGCCCTCTCCGAGCAGAGGTATGTCCTCGCCGAGGTCGAGGCTCGCGGACACGATGCACGCGAGCGGCTCCTCGGGCAGGCCGTGCTCGCGGCGCAGATCCCGCCGCGCCTGCTCGGGGATCAGCCGGCCGTAGCGCTCGACGCGTGCGGTGCCCGCTCCCACCAGGATCGCGTCCACGGCGGTGCGCAGACCGTGGAAGAGCTTGCGGTCGGCCGTGTCGCTGAGCGGCCCCGAGCGTCCGCTCACGGTTGCTCGCCCGTCGACGCTCGAGATCATGTTGAGCATCACGTGCGGACGCTCAGACGGAGACGGCGCGCGGTCCCACAGCCCCATCTCCCGCACGATCTCGGGGATCGTGGCGGGCTCTCCCGGCGGCAGCAGACGCTCGAGTCGCAGTGGCGCGTCGCTCGCCGCGCTCGGATTGGGCTCCGATGGGGCGTCCATGGGCCTCACCCTAGCCGCGGCGGCGTTGTGTAGGCGATTGGACGCTAGGCACAAAGCCGCAACAACTCCACAACACACAGGCCCGTTTACGTGCTACGGTCGTCCGGAATGGCCGGCGGATAAGACCGGCGAAAGTAGTGCAAGCGCTCGCAGGTCGAAGCTCTAAAGCATCCTCCGCGTAGCAGCACGCACATACCGTGGAGGAGTACAAATGCCAACTGGCACCGTAAAGTGGTTCAGCGACGACAAGGGTTTTGGTTTCATCACCCCTGACGACGGCGACAAGGACCTCTTCGTCCATCACACCGGAATCAACGGCGAGGGTTACCGCTCGCTGCAGGAGGGCGCAAAGGTCTCCTACGACCCGGAGCAGGGCGACAAGGGCCCCAAGGCTGTCAACGTCCAGACGATCTAAGCGGACGAGCGTAGTTCGGCTCTGCGAGAGCCCGCCTCGGCGGGCTCTCTTTTTTTATCCCGCGGGATACTGTCCGCCCAGCTGAGCATGCCGGGCGACGCCACGACCATCCCGCTCCAGGACACATCTCTCCCCGGCGCGCGCCGCTGGCCGTGGCGGGGACGCACCGGCGCGTGGAGGGACGCGAGCACGCGCACGAAAGTCGGCGCGATCGCGATGGCGGCGATGGTGGCGCTGAGCCTGCTGGTGGTCGTGATGGCGGCCGATCGCCCGAGCTGGCTCGCCTCGACGACGCACGCGGATTACTTCCCGCGCTGGATGGCGGGTCCGCTGGGAGGTCTGCTGCCGAGCATGACGAGTAGCGGCACGACGCTCAAATACTGGGTCACAGGCTCGATCGTGCTGATGTACTTGAGCTACCTGGTGCTGCTGCGCTGCACGCCGGAGCTGCCTGTCCGCTGGGTGCTCGGCGCGATCCTCGTGGTGCACGTAATCTTCGTGCTCTCGCCGCCGCTGACGCTGACGGATGTGTTCAACTACATCAACTACGGGCGCATGGAGGTCGTGCACAACCTCAACCCGTACACCACGATCCCGATCCTCGAGCCGCACAACGATCCGAGCTACGGGCTCAGCAACTGGCACGAGCTGCGCAGCCCCTACGGGCCGCTGTTCACGATGCTCACCTTCGTCGTGGTGCCCCTGGGCGTGGCAGGATCCTTCTGGGCGCTGAAGCTCCTCCTCGCCGCCGCGAGCCTCGGGACGATCGCGCTGGTGTGGAAGTGCGCTCGCCTGCTGGGTCGCGACCCGCTGGCCGCCGTCGTGCTGGTGGGGTTGAACCCGATCGTGCTCGTGTGGGGGCTGGGGGGCGACCACAACGACGCGCTGATGATCCTGTGCATCATGCTCGGCTTCTACCTGCTGCTGCGCGCCCGGCCCGGGCGAGAGGACCGCGCAGAGCACCGGCCGACAGGAATGCTCGGCTGGCTGCTGCCGCTCGTGCCTCTCGAGATGGGCGCCGGCGCCGCCTTCGTGCTCGCCGCCGCGATCAAGGCCTCGGGTGGAGTGCTGATCCCGGTCGTGCTGGTGAGCCTGCTGCGCGCGCCGCGAGCACTGATCCAGGTCGTGCTGGGCATGGTCGCGGCCGGCGTGGTGGTAGGCGCTGTCAGCCTGCTCGCGTTCGGACTGCACATCCCCGATCTGAGTACTCAGAGCCACGTTGTGAGCAACGAGAGCGTCCCGAACCTGATCGGCCTCGCGATCGGGCAGGGCGGTGAGACGAACGGGCTGCGCACGGTCATGACGGTCGCGCTGGCGATTGTGATGCTGCTCTGCTGCAGGCTCGCGTGGCGTCGACGGGACGCGATCACCGCTTCAGGCTGGGCGAGCGTGGCGCTGGTGTTCACGCTCAGCTGGGTGTTGCCGTGGTACGTGATGTGGGCGCTGCCGCTTGCGGCGCTGTCGAGCTCGCGCAGGCTGCGCGCGGCGGTGCTCGTGGCCGGGGCCTATCTGATCGTCGCGTGGGCGCCCGCGTCCAGCCTGCTGTGGAGCGCGATCGGCTTCCATCCCGAAGACACGCCCGTGGGGCGCCTGCACCAGCGCTACATCAAGGAGCTGCTGAACTAGTCGCTGTCCGCCGACGGCGGGCGACGGTCGAGCTTGCGCCGTGACGTCTGGCGCTTCTCCTGCAGGCGACGTTTGCGCGAGGCCGCGGTCGGGCGTGTGGGGCGGCGGCTGCGGGGCACCGCGAGCCCACGTGAGACGCGCTCGGCGAGCCGCTTGAGCGCCAGTTCGCGGTTGCGCGTCTGGGAGCGCTCGTCCTGTGCGACCGCGACGACCCGCGGCCCGACTCGCGCCAGCAGCCGCTCGCGTTGGGGCTCGCTCAGCGAGGGGGAGGCGGTCACGTCGAAGACCGCTTCCACGCGCGAGGCGGTCACATTCGCGTGCTGGCCCCCGGGCCCCGACGAGCGGCTCGTGCGCAGGACGATCTCGGCGAGCGGGATCGTCGGACCGCCCGCGACGCGCAGCAGCCGCTGGGAATCCTCAGCCTCGCTCACCGCGCTCGCCGCCGCTCATTTGGAGAGGTCGTGCATCGCTTTCACACGCTCCTCCTCGCCGGGCCGCACGCGCCCGTCGCGACCGATGTATCCATCCTTGCCGCCCGCGCACAGGTAGACAGCGTCCACGTCGCCGACGTTGCGGATCTTGCGAAGTGTCGCGGCGTCCACGCGTGCAAGACCGCCCGCGTGCAGGCGTTGCACGGAGCCGTCCCCGAACTCCATCTCGATCGTGCCGGCGTGCACGAAGTAGAGCTCCTCCTGGAGGTCGTGGTAATGAAAGCCCGTTTCGATGCCCGGCGGGAGCACGATCGCGTTCACGCCGAACGCTGTGACGTCGAGTCCCTTGCGCACCTTGCGAAACCCCGGACCGTCGCCGAGGTCCTCCAGATGCGCGACTGCGTAGCCCTCGCCCCGGGTCACGCCGGGGTACTCCGTGGAAGCCTCCATTTGCGCTCTTCTCCCGTCGGGTCGTTGTGCGCGGCGATGTGCCGCGAAGCCATGATAGGTCCGCGGCGAGCCGTCGAGGCGAACCGATAGGGTCAGGAGATCGTGCGCCGAGGAGGCACCGCAGGCAATCGCTCCTCGACTCCTCGCCGTCTCTGGGCAGAGGCGGCCGTGGTCGCAATGCTGACGCTGGTGGCTGCCGGCTGGGCCATGAAGCTGTGGCAGGCCGACCTCGCGCTGCCATTTCGCTACGCGCAGCTCGACGACACGAAGTTCTATCTGATGCTGATCAGGAGCGTGATCCGTCACGGCTGGTTCGAAGCCGGGTCGAGTCTCGGCGCGCCGTTCGGGCAACAGCTGGCGGACTTCCCGCAGGGGGCGGACAACCTCAACTTCGCGATCATCCGCGTGCTGGCGCTGTTCAGCTCGAACCCCGCGCTGATCGACAACCTGTTCTACCTGCTCACGTTCCCGCTCGCCGCGGCGAGCGCCTTCCTGGTGATGCGCAAGCTCGAAGTCGCGGCCGCGCCCGCGGCCGTCGCGGCGGTGCTGTTCGCACTGCTCCCCTACCACTTCTACCGCAACGAGTCGCAGCTGACGCTGTCGGCGTACTACTCCGTCCCGCTGTCCGCGTATCTGTTCCTGTGCACCTTCCTGGGGGAGGCGCGCTTCCAGCGGCGAGCCTCGCCGGCAAGCGGGGCGCTCGCGTGGCTGTCGTGGCGCACGGCGCGAACGGTGCTGCTGTGCGTGATGATCGCGTCCTCGGGCCTCTACTACGCGGCGTTCGCGCTCGTGCTCCTGTCCGCCGGTGCGCTGGTGGCGCTGGTCGCGCGCACCGGAAGAGCGGCGGTGACGAGCGCGCTCGGCTGCGTGCTGCTGATCGGCGTGGTGCTCGTGGCGAACCTCTCCCCGAGCCTCGTCTATCGCGCCGAACACGGCGCGAACCAGTCGATCGCGCGCAGCCTCACAGACACCGAACTGCTCGGGCTGAAGCCAGCCCAGCTGCTCCTGCCCGTACAGGGCCACCGCCTCCCGCTGCTGAGCGACCTCAACGGCGAATACGCCAAGGCCGGCTCCTCGAGCTACTGCGAGCAGTGCTACGAGACGCTCGGGAGCGTCGGCGACGTGGGGTTCGTGTGGCTGCTCGCCGGCGCGCTCGCCGCTCTGCTCGGCGCGGGAACGCTGCTGGCGGGTTCCCGTCTCTATCGGCCGGCGGCGCTCGGCGTGCTCCTGTCGCTGCTGATCGCGTCCATCGGCGGGTTCTCCTCGCTGCTGGCGTACTTCCTCACACCTGACGTGCGCGGCTGGAACCGCATGTCGCTGTTCATCGCGTTCTTCTCGCTGCTCGCGGCGGCATGCCTGACCCAAGCCGGCCTGCGCTGGCTCGCGCGCCGGCGAAGAGGGACGCACTGGCCCACGATCGCGATCGTTGGGCTGCTCGTCGTGGGCGTGCTCGACGAGACGAGCTCGGACTTCGTTCCGAAGTTCCACGCGTCGGCCGCGGAGTACCGCAGCGACAGCGCCTTCTTCGACCAGGTGCAGGCACGCCTGGGGGCGAACGGGTCTGTGTTCGAGCTGCCCTACGTTCCGTTCCCCGAGGGCTACGGAGCGCCGCTGTCCGCGGTCGGCTTCGCGAGCCCCAACTTCGGCACCACCTATGAGGAGACGCGCGGCTACATCACCTCGACGTCGCTGCGCTGGAGCTACGGCGTGGCGAAGGGCAGACCCCAGGACTGGGAGAGCGAACTAGCGGCGAAGCCGCTCGCCCTCGCCCTCGCCGCCGCCTCGCTGAGCGGCTTCGACGGGCTGGTGATCGAGCCGAGCGGCTATCGGGTCTCACCGGCGGTACTGCGCAGCGCGCTGCACACCCAACTCGGCGAGCAGCCGCTCGTCAGCCGAGCAGGAGACCTGTGGTTCTTCGACCTGCGCCCGTATCTCGCGCGGCTGAAGCGCACGCTCGGAGAACGCGCCCAGGGCGAAGTGCGAAGGGCCACGCTGTATCCGCTGCGCGTGAGATGCACGAGCGCCGGTCTCACGCTCAGCGGCGGGTCGCGCTCGCAGCCTGTCACGGCGACGCTCACGGTCGGCCTCACGGGCCTGGAACCGGCGTTCGGGACGGTGATCGCGCGCTTCCCCGACGGCACCGAGCAGCGCGTCGCGACAGCGGCGGGAAGCGCCGAAATCACGCATCGACTGCAGCTGTCGGGTGGCGCGAGCACGGTACAGTTCGTTGCGACGGTGCCGGTCCCGGCCGCAGACAGCGTCCAGGTGCAGGCGGCGACGCTCACCTCACGGGCCTACGGGTCCCTGACGCACATCCCGGCAGCCCCGATCATGGCGGGATACCCACCACCAACGTGCCACGTTCACCCGGGATACTCTCCTCAGCCGCAGCAGACGGCGGCGCCGTAGCCGTCCGAGTCGGTCACGAGCCCGTCGAGCGGTCCTCCAGCCCACACTGGCGCTCCCAGGCGGTGGCGGTCGCGAGGCTCTTGCCGCTGTTCGCGCTGGTGCTGTTGTGCGTGGCGCTCGTGGCGTTTGCAGCGCACGGCGCCAGCATCCTCAGCCCGACGGCCATCTCTAGGAGCTACCCCGCGTGGATGTCCGGTCCGTTGAGGGGACTGTGGCCGGCGACGATCCCGCGCACGCGCACCGTCGAGCGCATGGTGACCGTGGCGTTCGGACTGCTGTTCGTGGCGTACCTGCTGGTGCTGCGCGGTGCACCGAAGATGCATCCGGGGTGGATCGTGGGCGCGATCTTCGCGGTGCAGCTGACGTTCCTGCTCTCGCCGCCGCTCGAGTACACCGACGTGTTCAACTACATCAACTACGGCCGCATGGGTGTCGTCCACCACCTGAACCCTTACTCGACGCTGCCGCTGTACGAGCCGCACGACGATCCGGCGTACGCGATCAGCAACTGGCACTACCTGCGCTCGCCCTATGGGCAGCTGTTCACGCTCATCACCTACGCACTCGTTCCCCTCGGCGTCGCCGGCTCGTTCTGGGCGCTGAAGATCATCATGGGCCTGTGCAGCCTGGGGCTGCTGGCCCTGGTGTGGCGCTTGGCGCGACTGCTCGGCCGTTCGCCCCAGCTCGCGGTGGCGCTCGTGGGGCTCAATCCGATCGTGATCGTGTGGGGCCTCGGCGGCGAGCACAACGACTTCATGATGATGCTGCTGGTGTTCGCGGCGATCTACCTGCTGCTTGTTCCTCGCTTACGGGGCGAGATGGTCGGGCAGGAGCGAGAGGCGTCTGCGCCCTCTCGCACAGGCCTGTTCGGTCCGGAGCTGGCAGCGGGCGCGATGCTCGTGGCGGCCGTGGGGATCAAGTCGCCGGCCGTGATCTTCCTGCCGCTGGCGCTCGCGATCGCGCCCCGTCGTCGTCCGCTGCTGGTCGGGATGGGCACCGCCGCGGTCCTGCTCGTCGGCGTGAGTCTGCTCGCGTTCGGCCCGCATCTCGGAGGCGTCAGTGCGCAGAGCAAACTCGTCTCGCCTGAGGGGCTGCCCAACCTGCTCGGAATCGTGCTCGGCCTGGGCGGCGCGACCTCTGGGCTGCGGACGGCGCTCACGGGCCTCGCGGCGATCGTGATCCTGATGTCGGCGGCGCGCGCGCTGAAACGCCCGATGGACGCGTTCGAGTGCGGATGCGTCGCGGCGATCGCGCTGATCTTCACCCTCGGCTGGAGCGCGCCGTGGTACGTGCTGTGGGCGCTGCCGTTCGCGGCGCTCGTCGCCACCAGGCGCTGGCGCCGACTGCTGCTCCTCTACACCCTCTACGCGCTGATCGCCTGCAGCCCGAGTCTCGCGGAGATCGAGGACGCGCTCCATTTCCACCCGCGAGCCGATCGCCTCGGCCGCGAAGAGGTGCGCTACTTCAACTACCTCGGCGCCCAGTAGCGGGTTCTTCGACGCGTGTATCGAAAACTGCTCGGGGTTCTCGCTGCTGTTGCGCTGCTCGGCCTGGTCGTGCCGGGCGTGATGCTGGTTGCGCTGACGGCCGCTCACCCGACCTTCATGGTGCCCACGAGCAACGCGCTGTACTTCCCCGCGTGGATGGCAGGGCCGCTGAGGGGCCTGTGGCCGGGGCGGGCGCTTGGCGAACACGCCGTGCACACATGGGTGACGGTGTTCCTCGGCACGATGTACCTCGCGTACGTGACGGCCGTCGCGCTCTCCGGGAAGCTCCGTTTGCGCTGGGTGATCGGCGCGATCCTCGCGATTCACCTCGCGTTCCTGCTCGCTCCGCCGCTGCAGTACACCGACGTGTTCAACTACATCAACTACGGGCGCATGGGGGTCGTGCACCACCTCAACCCCTACACCACGGTGCCGATGCTCGAGCCGCAGAACGACGCGACTTTCACGCTCAGCAACTGGCACTGGCTGGTGTCCCCTTACGGGCCGATCTTCACCCTTTTGACGTATCTGCTCGTGCCGCTCGGCGTGGCGGGCGCCTTTTGGACGCTGAAGGCGATCCTCCTCCTTGCGAGCCTCTCCGTCCTGGCGCTCGTGTGGCGCTCCGCGCAGATCCTCGGCCGCGATCCCGTCCGCGCGCTACTGCTTGTCGGTCTGAATCCGATCGTGCTCGTGTGGGGGATCGGCGCGGACCACAACGACGTGCTGATGGTTCTGCCGCTGGTGCTCGGCGTTCATCTGCTGATCCGAGCGCGCGCCGGCTCCCCGAGTGTCCGGCTGCCGCTGCTGCGCGCCCGCATTGCCCGGGAGTGTCTCGCGGCCGGCGCGTTCGTCGCGGCCGCCGGTGTGAAGGCCTCGGCCGCCGTGGCGATTCCGATCGCCTTCGCGATCGCTCCGCGGCGGCGCGCGTTCGTGACCGGATTCGCGATCGCGATCGCGACGCTGGGGTTGGCGAGCCTGGTGGCGTTTGGCCTGCACGTACCCGGTGTTGGCCCGCAGACCAAGCTCGTCACGGGCATCGGTCCCGCGAACCTGCTCGGGTGGGCGCTCGGGCAGGGCGGCGAGACGGACACGCTGCGCACCGTCCTGACCGTGCTCGCGGGCGGGTTCGTGCTCTATGCCGCGGTCTCCGCGAGCCGGCCCGGCAGGGACTGGATCGCGCTGGCCGGCGCGAGCCTGTTCGTGGTGTGGATGACGACCAGCTGGTTCGCGCCCTGGTACATCGCGTGGATCCTCCCGTTCGCCGCCCTCGCCGAGCGCCGGCGGCTGACGGTCTGCCTACTCGCCGTCGGCGTGTACATCCTGCTCGCGTTTGGCCCCGAGGTGACTCCGCTGCTGAAGGCCGTGCACTTCAACCCATTCGGGTCGCCGATCGGGATCGAGCACTACCGCGAAAACTCGCATCTGGTGCAGTAGGAAGGAGCGAGGAGCTGCATGATGGAATGATAGATTGAACCTATCATGGCCGAGTCGGTCTTCAAAACCCCCGAGTGCGGGCCCCTTGAGATGCGTGTCCTGGCCCTCATCGACGAGGCCAGGCAGCAGCTTCGCTTTCGCGTGGCCGAGCCGAAGCGTTGGTCTGGGAGCCTCAGACGCATGGCATTCGCCCGTGCAGTTCAGGGCTCCAACAGCATTGAGGGCTACAACGCGAGCCTCGATGACGTCCTCGCGGCTGTTGACGATGAGCCCACGCTCGATGCGGACGAGGAGACGCGACTCGCGCTCGCTGGCTATCGAGATGCGATGACGTACGTTCTGCAGGTCGCCCAAGACGAGACGGCGCCAGAGGTCGATGAAGGTCTGCTCAAGGCGCTCCACTTCATGATGATCAAGCACGACCTGAGCAAGAGCCCAGGTCGCTGGCGGCCCGGGGACATCTACGTCCGCAACGACGAGACCGGCCAGATCGTCTACGAAGGCCCGGACGCAGACCGTATTCCCGCATTGATCGATTCCACGATCAAAGAGCTCGAGGAGAGCCGAGCTCCCGTTCTGGTTCGTGCTGCCGTCGCCCACCTCAATCTCGTGATGGTTCATCCATACCGCGACGGCAACGGGCGTATGGCGAGAGCGTTGCAAACACTGGTTCTCGCGCGAGAGCAGATCGTTGCGCCCGTGTTCTCCAGCATCGAGGAGTATCTCGGTCGTAATACGCAGGCGTACTACGACGTTCTGGCTGAGGTCGGGAGGGGTTCCTGGAACCCCTCTGGCAGCACCGAACTCTGGATTCGGTTCTGCCTCACCGCGCATTACCACCAGGCGATGACCCACCTTAGGCGCATCGAGGAGGCGGAGGGATTGTGGGTGTCGGCTTCCAAGCTTGCGGCCGAGAACGGCCTCCCCGAGCGCGCAGCTGTAGCGCTCTATGACGCCGCCTACGGCATTCGGCTACGTAACGCCACGTACAGGAGGTTGGTCGACGAAACCCTCGGCGAGGAGATATCCGACCTCACAGCGAGCCGAGACCTGAAGGCGATAGTCGACGCCAAGCTCCTCGAGGCCGTTGGGCAAGGCCGTGGTCGCTACTACCTACCTATGGCTGTGGTGGTCGACCTGAGGGTGAAAGTGCGCGAAACGCGGCCGGCGCGTTCGACGGTCGATCCTTTTGAGATGGCGCGTGCCGAGCTGGAACCGCAACTGCTTTAGGTTGACACCTCAGTGCGCCGCGACGCTGCCGCCCTTCGGCTCCAGCGGCAGCCCCTGCTCGGCCCACCGCTTCAGCCCGCCGGCCATCGTGTAGGCGTCGTAGCCAGCCGCGCGGAACGCCTGCGCGGCCATCTGCGAGCGCGCGCCGACTCGGCAGTAGAAGACGACGGGATGCTCGCGCGCGACGGTGCTCGCCTCGCCGGTGAGGTTGACGAGCTGGATGTGCCGCGTGCCGGCGATGTGACCGGCCTCGCGCTCGTAGGGCTCGCGCACGTCGATCACCTGCAGGCTCGGGTCCTGCTCCAGCCAGTCGGCGACCCGCTCGGGGTCGACGTCGATCTCGTCCTGTGCCTGCTCGCCGTCGCTCATCTCGAGCATCAGCGTAGCGGTGGGCCTTAGAGGACGGGCGGTTCCCGGTAGGGATCGCGTTCGACCACTCGCTCGCTGACCACCTGGCCGCGGCGGGGGCTCCACGCAAGCATGTAGAGGATCGCGAGCACGAGTCCCGCGACTCCGACGATCATGAGGATCACGCCGATCGTGGGGAGTGAGATCCCAGAGACAGTGGCGGTGACCGCGTAGCGCAGGATCGCGCCTACTGCGACGAGAAATATCGAGGTTCCAAGGGGCATGTCGGGTTGATTACCCACGGGAGTAGGGACTCAAACGGTCGGCCGGCGCCATGCGCCGAGCACAACGGCGCGTCGCGAACCCCGCATCACTAGGATCACGCCAATGCAGGCTGTGAGCGACGTCTACACGATCCCCCAGGAGCACCTCGACTTCTGCGCCACGATCGGGCAGATCGCGCGCGAGAAGATCGCGCCGCGGTCGAGCGAGATCGACGAGAACGCGGAGTACCCCTGGGATGTGCGCAAGCTGCTGGCCGAGCAGGACATCCTCGGCCTGCCGTTCCCGACCGAGTACGGCGGGATGGGCACGGGCACGCTGATGCTGAACATGGCGGTCGAGGAGATCGCGAAGGTCGACGCGGCGTGCGCGCTGATCCTGATGGTGCAGGAGCTCGGCACGCTGCCGATCCAGCTGTTCGGCAGCGACGAGCTGAAGGAGCGCTTCCTGCCGAAGTGCGCCACCGGCGAGTGGAGCCCCGCGTTCGCCCTCTCCGAGCCCGAGGCGGGCTCCGATCCCGCCGGGATGAAGACGACGGCGGTCAGGGACGGCGATGAGTGGGTGATCAACGGCACCAAGAACTGGATCTCCAATCTCGGCGTGGCGGACTTCTACATCGTGTTCGCCGTCACCGACCGCGAGACCCGACGGTTGAGCGCGTTCGTGGTGGAGGCCGACCGCCCGGGCTTCAGCGTGGGCAAGCTCGAGCACAAGCTCGGCATCCGCGCCTCGCCCACCGGCCAGCCGATCTTCGACGAGGTGCGCGTGCCGCAGGAGAACATGATCGGCGAGGTCGGCAAGGGCCTGTCCGTCGCGCTCGGCACGCTCGAGCGCACGCGCCTCGGCGCCGCCGCGCAGGCTGTGGGCATCGCCCAGGGCGCGACCGACTACGCGGTGGCGTACGCGCGCGAGCGCCGTCAGTTCGGCAAGGCGATCAACGAGTTCCAGGGAATCCAGTTCAAGCTGGCCGATATGGAAACACAGACGGCCGCCGCGCGGGAGCTGCTGTACAAGGCGTGCGCGATGGCCGATCAGGGCCATCCACTGCGCGGAAAGTACTCATCGATGGCCAAGGTGTACTGCTCGGACACGGCGATGGCGGTGACTGTCGAGGCGGTCCAGGTGCTCGGCGGCTACGGTTACGTCAAGGAGTACCCGGTGGAGCGAATGATGCGAGACGCGAAGATCACACAGATCTACGAGGGCACGAACGAGATCCAGCGTCTCGTGATCGCCCGCACGTTGAAGTAGGACTCCACAGGCCGGCGATGCGCGAGCCCCAGCCTCCCGGACCCTCGAGCCACATCCGCCGTGTCGCGTTCGCCTCGGCGATCGCGATGTCGCTGGGGCTGGTGACGCTGGTGGTCGCACAGGGCTTCAGCTCGATCGGCGTGGTCAGGGCGCTCGAGGACATCGCGCTCGGCGTGATCGTGGCGGCGGCGCTGATGGGCAGCGTCGCGTTCGTGGCGGTGCGCATGGCCAACTGGCGCGACCCCGAGTCCGAGGCGGAGTTCGAAGAGATCGTCCGCCAATCGGAGCATCTCGCGCGCGAAGGGCTCGCGGTGGACCCCGAAGAAAGCGACTTCATGGAGCTCGACCCGCTCGACGACTCCGACTTCGAAGAGCTCGTCCGCGATGCGCTCGACGATCTGCCGGACCTGCTGCGCAACGCGCTCTCGCACGTGGCGGTGGTGATCTCGAACGGTGGACGGCGCGCAGGCGCCTACGGCCTTTACCAGGGCGACGGGGCGACGCGGGACAACACGCACGACCGCATCGTGATCTTCCGCGACACGCTGCGCCGCGACTTCGGCCACGACCCCGATCTGCTGCGTGACCAGGTCACGCGCACCGTGCGCCACGAGCTCGCCCACCACGTTGGCTTCGACGAGCTGGGCGTCAGTCGCCTGGACCTGTGACGCACTCGTAAAAGCGTTCCGACCAGCGGCGTTCGGCCCTATACTTTCGGGGGATGACAGTGTCAGAACGGGGCGAGTCCGACAGCTCAACCGGTGCTGTCGAGGGGGCGGTGCCGGTGCGGGAGAAGGGGTCCGCGACGTACGTGTCGGGCAAACGCGTGCCTGACTTCTTCATCGTCGGCCACGCCAAGTGCGGCACCACGGCGCTCTACTACATGCTCAAAGAGCATCCGCAGATCTTCATGTGCGACGTCAAGGAGCCGCGGTACTTCAACACCGATCTGCGCTCCCGCTTCGAGGTGGGCAAGGCGACGCCGAAGCCGCAGCACACGCTCGACGGCTATCTCTCGCTGTTCGCGGGCGCGGACGCCGACGAGCTCGTGGGTGAGGCCTCGCCGCAGTACATTCGCTCACTCGACGCGCCCCGCGGCATCGCCGAGGTGCAGCCCGACGCGCGCATCATCGCGATCCTGCGCGAGCCGGCGAGCTTCCTGCGCTCGTTCCACCTGCAGATGGTCTCCAGCAACGTGGAGGACGAGCGCGACTTCCAGAAGGCGATCGGGCTCGAGCAGGCCAGGCGCGAAGGCAAGCGGATTCCGCGTCGAAGCCATCACCCTGACGCGCTTCTGTACTCCGAGCACGTGCGCTACGCCGAGCAGCTGCGCCGCTACCACGACGTGTTCGGAGCGGAGAACGTGCTGACGCTGATCTACGACGACTACCGGCGCGACAACGAGGAGACGCTGCGCAGGGTGCTGCGCTTCCTCGACGTGGACGACACCGTCGAGCTCGACACGCTGGACACGAAACCGGTGAAGGCGATCCGCTCGCCACAGCTGCACCACCTCGCCAACGCGGCCCGCACCGCGCGCACCAATCCGGACGCGGCCGGCCCGCTGGGGCGCACCGTGAACGCGCTCACGTCCAAGCTGGCCGGCAGCACCGCATTCAAGACGCAGTGGCGCCGCGTGGCCTACCGCGCTCCGAACGAACCGGACGAGAAGTTCATGGTCGAGCTGCGTCGGCGCTCCAAGGGAGAGGTGGTGGCGCTGAGCGAGTATCTGGGCCGCGACCTGGTGACCCTCTGGGGTTACGACAGCCTCGACTGACCGTCGATCCCGTAGGATTGCCCACCTCCCGCCACCCGCCGGCGGCTCGCCGCGGGGGCCAAACAACCAAGGAGAGAGTCCCACATGCCTGAAGCTGTGATCGTCGACGCCATCCGCACGCCCATCGGGCGGGCCGTCAAGGGGTCGCTCAAATCGGTTCGCGCCGACGACCTCGCGGCCATCCCGCTGAAAGCGCTGCTGGAGCGCAACCCGCAGCTGGAGTCGAGCTCGATCGTGGACGTGATGATGGGCTGCGGCTTCGCCGAGGGCGAGTCGGGCTACAACATCGGCCGCAACGCGGCGCTGCTCGCGGGCATCGACTTCCACGTCCCGGGCACGACCGTCAACCGCTTCTGCGCGTCCTCGCTGCAGACCACGAGGATGGCCTTCCACGCGATCAAGGCCGGCGAGGGAGACACCTACATCGCCGCCGGCATCGAGGCGGTCTCGCGCGCGAACCAGGGCGCCCCGTGGGAATTCCACAAACAGCTCGACGGCTCCGAGGGCTCGCTCTACAACGTGTACATCCCCATGGGCCTGACCGCGGAGAACGTCGCGGACGAGTACGGCGTCAGCCGTGAGGCCCAGGACGAATGGGCCGTGATCTCCCAGAACCGCGCGGTCGCGTCTCAGGAGTCGGGCCACTTCGACAAGGAGATCGTGCCCGTCACCGCCCCCGCGCACAAGGACAAGGACCGCGAAGGCAACGAGATCGACGTGCCCGAGCAGGTCGTCACCAAGGACGACGGCCCGCGTGCGGGCACGACGCTCGAGAAGCTCGCCGCGCTGAAGCCCGCGTTCAGGCCTGACGGCACCGTGACGGCTGGTAACGCGTGTCCGTTGAACGACGGCGCCGCCGCGCTGCTCGTGACCTCAGAGGAACGCGCCAAGGAGCTCGGCATCGCTCCCAAAGCGCGCATCGTCGCCTCGACGGTCGTGGCGATCCGCCCCGAGGTGATGGGCGTCGGCCCGATCCCCGCGATCGAGCAGCTGCTGAAGAACACGGGCATGGCGATGAGCGACATCGACATCGTCGAGATCAACGAGGCGTTCGCCGCGCAGATCGTGCCGTGCAAGGAAAAGCTCGGCATCGACGAGGAGAAGCTCAACCCGTTCGGCGGGGCGATCGCCCTCGGTCACCCGTTCGGGATGACCGGCGCGCGCATCATGACCACGCTGCTCAACGGCCTCGAGGCCAAGGACGGTACGTTCGGCATCGAGTCGATGTGCGTCGCCGGCGGCATGGGCATGGCGATGTTGGTGGAACGCCTCAAGTAGAGGACGACAGGGCAGGCTCGGCGGCGGGGCTCAGCGAGCGCATCTCGCCAACCCAGTCGTCGAGCTCCTGCCAGCGCTCATACAGCCACGCGATCAGCTCCTCGCGATCGCTCGGCACCTCCGCGGCCGGGAACCGCCAGAACTTCAGGTGGACGGTCGTGCCCACCAGGCCGCCCGACCAGATGTCGCTGACGTACTCGAAGCCGTCCAGGCCGACGTGGCCGAAGATGACCACATCCGCGTCGCGCGCCGATTCGAGCAGCAGCAGGGTGCCGCCAAGCCGTGGCGGTAGCAGGTTCCGCAGCCCCTCTGCCAGCGGCGCGATCTCGGGCTGGCGCTCGGCGATGATCGCCTTCGCGCGCGCGAGCTTCTCCGGCGTGGAGCGGGTGCCCTCGGGATAGATCAGCAGGCCGTCGCCGGCCGACATGTCGACGGTGAGCGCGCGCATCCGCTCGAGCTCGGTCTCGGTGTCGCCCGATCCGCGACGCACGAACAGCGTCGGCACCCAGCGCCCGCCGACGTCGATCGTGGGGAGCATCTGCAGCTCGCGCTTGATGATGAAGCGGAAGCCGAGACCGTGGGCGTGGCCGAGGATCGCGTCGGGAAGCGCGTTGTCGATGATGCTCGCGTGGCGGATCAGCACGATCACGGGGCCGGGGCCGGCGAGCTCGAGCCCCTCGATCTCGAAGCGCAGGCCGAACAGGGCGCGGATCCCGGCGAGATGACTGCGCAGCCAGAGCCGCTTGATGCGATACACGCGGTCGCGCCGGCGGGCGCTGTCGCGACCCCGCGAGGCCACCCAGATCGCCAGCAGTCCCAGCAGCGCCCAGGTCTCGCCCACGAGAAACCACCACATCATCGCGATCAGCCGCACCGCCATCCACGGCTTGCGGGCTCGTAGCCACAGCGCAAGGTCGACGAGCGCCGCGACGAGGAGCAGCACAGGGGAGAGCGCCGTGACGAGCACGAGCGCGACCGCAACTGCGGCCACACCGCGCACGCGACGCCAAGCTCGGGCGGCGCGTGGGCTGTCATCGTGGATCAACGGTCCCAGCGCACCCATCCGGGACGCATCGTACTCGTGGACGCTCGTTCGATCATCCGCCGTGTCGGTTTCCGTCCGTCCGCATTCGGCCGAAGTGCAGATTGCGGACTTAGCGCATCCCTCAGCGCGCAACGTTAGGAGCCCCTCGATGCTCAGCCGACTCGACACGTCCAGCCTCACGCCGCCTTCCATCGTGCCGTTCTCGATCGCGCAGCGCGATCTCGACGAGCACTGCAGTGTGATGGCGATCGAGGGAGAGCTCGATCTCGCGACGGCGCCGCGCCTGAAGTGGACCCTCGTCGACGCGCTCGCCGCCGGTCGCACCCGTTTCGTGGTGGACCTCTCGCGAGCGAGCTTCATGGATTCGACCGCACTCGGGGTGCTCGTCGGCGTCAACCGGAGCCTGGCTTCGGACGCGCGGCTGGCGATCGTCTGCGGCGGCGACGCCGTGTCGAAAATCTTCGAGCTCTCAGGCATGGACGGCGTGTTTGCGATCTTCCCCACACTCGAGCTGGCGCTCGGTCACGTTCGGGATCGCTCGGCGGAAGTCGGCTGACGGGTGCGCCTGCTCGTCGGTCCGGCGATCGCCGGCTGTCTTGCGACGGCGCTGTTGCTCGCTCCGCTTGCGGGGGCTCGCGCCGATCGCGGCCGCGGTGGGCATTCGCGCACGAGCCAACCAGCGCAGACGCAGACCACGCAGACGAGCCAGCCGCCTCAGACGAGCCAGCCACCCCAGCAGGCCCAAGAGTCGCAGGGCACCGACGGGCGCCAGGGGCGCTCACGCGGGCAGCATTCGCACCAGGGGGGACGCCACGATCGCGAAGTCGGTGAACAGCAGGAAGCAGGCGGGCAGCAGGCCGGTGGCGAACAGGGGGAAGCCGGCGAACAACAGGCCGGCGCCAGCCAACAGCCCGCGGCGACGCAGCCGGACGCGCGACGCAGCCCGAGCGGTCGCGGGCATGGGCACGATCGCGCCGGTGCACGCACGAGACACCACCGGGCCGAGGCCGGCGGAGAAGCCCACAAATCCGCAGGGTCCGCAGTGGCGGCAACCGCGACGACAACCGCTCCCACTCAATCGGCGGTCGCACAGGCCTCACCGACAGTGGTGGCTCCTCAGGTGGCGAGCCCCCCATCGGTCGCGAGCTCGGCCCCACCCGCGGTGACGGGTGTCGCGCGCCAGCCGGCGCACGCTCGACACCCAAGGAACCGAGCTCCGCGTGCGGGCACCAAGCCGCGTGTCTCCCCGGCGGGCACCCTCACGCCGGTCGCGCTCGCGGTCACGCCATCACGCGTCGTCCACACGCCACAGCCATCCGCGCTGCCCCGTCACATCGCCTCGGCCACGCGCCTCTCCCCGCTGACGCGCACGATCACGAGAATCGTGGCGGTGGTGCCGGTGCCCGTGCGGGTGCTCATCGGCCTGCTGCTGGCGCTCGCGGCGACGATGGGACTGCGCACGCGTCTCGCGGCGGCGCGCACGAGGCGACTGGAGCGCCAGCGGGAGCAGTTGCTCGAGGACGTTGGTCTGCTGCAGACAGCGCTTCTGCCCGTGCTGCCGGCGCGAGTGGGCCCGGTGGCGACCTCGGCGGCCTATCGTCCGGCGGCGGGACCGGGCGCGGGCGGAGACTTCTATGACGTGTTCGCGCTCGAGGACGGCCGTATCGCGATCCTCCTCGGCGACGTCTCGGGGCACGGCCGCGAGGCGCTCCCGCACACGGCGCTCGTGCGTTTCACGCTGCGCGCCTATCTGGAGGCGGGCCTCTCGCCGCGCGGAGCGGTGCAGACCGCGGGGGACGTGCTCGAGCGCCAGCTGGGCGAGTCCTTCGCGACCGTGGTGGTCGCCACCTATCAGCCAAGCGAGCGCACGCTGGTGTACTCGTGTGCCGGGCATCCGCCGCCGGTGGTGCTCGGCTCTCAGGCCGGTGCGCCGCCGCTCGCTTCGGTCACGGCTTGCTCGGCGCCGCCGCTCGGCGTGGGCAGGAGGACGGGTACACGTCAGACGGTGCTGTCGCTACCCGGTCGCGCCCGGATGTGCTTCCACACTGACGGCGTCACCGAGGCGCGCGTCGGCGGCGAGCTGTTCGGCGAGGCGCGGCTGGTGGAGGCACTCGCCGGCCTGGGGCACGGAGCGACCGCGTCGGATCTGCTCGACCGGGTGGCCGCGCAGGCGGACAGGCGCCCTGACGACATGGCCGCGTGCGTGCTGAGCGTGGAGGGCGAAAGCGATGCGCCGCGTGTGCTGGTGGAGGAGCTGGAGATCGACCGCGAGGAGGCTGCGAGTGGACGTACCGAGGACTTCCTGCTCGCCTGCGGGGTGCACTCGAACGAGGTCGCGGACGTGGTGAGCGAGGCGCGCGACGCGGCGGGGGGCGCCGGCAGCGTGATCCTGCGGTTGCGCCTCGGCGACGGTGCGCCGGAGGTAACGGTGCAGCGCGACAATCTCGCATATCTGCCGGCTCGGCGCGCGAGCCGTCAGGCGGCTGTGGGGGTGTCGCGATGAACGGCACGCGAGCACTGGCCCCCGACGCGGAAATCGTGCTGGCGATCGCATCGACGGCGATGCCGTTCGCCCGCTCGCCTGAGGAGCAGGCCGAACGGTGGCTGCGCGTGCTGCGCCTGCACGGAGAGGTGGGGATCGCCCTGCAGGCGCTCGGCGTGAGCGAGGAGTCGCTCGTGCAGGTGCCCGACAGCGGGGCGGGACAATCGAGCGGCTCGGTCGGCGTTCCGAACGGCGACGTGATCGTGGAGGTCAGCAGGCGAGCGATGGATGTGGCCGCGGACCGCGATAGCGCTGGCGTCACCACGGTCGAGCTGCTGCTGGCTGTGATGGACGTCTACGGCGAGCACTTCTCACGCGTGCTGGAAGCTCACGGCACCGACCGCGACGAGGTGCTCGAGCGTCTCGGGGTCCCCGCCGGCGCGTAGGCGTCGCGCGCGGCGTCCGTCAGCGCGGCGGCATCCGCAGCGCGCCGTCGAGCCGGATCGTCTCGCCGTTGAGCATGCGGTTCTCCACGATCTGACAGGCCAGCTGCGCGTACTCCGCGGGCTGGCCGAGGCGCTGCGGGAAGGGGACGCCCGCGCCGAGCTTCAGGCGGGCCTCTTCCGGCAGCGCCGCGAGCAGCGGCGTGTCGAACAGGCCGGGCGCGATCGTGTTGACCCTGATCCCGTATTGGGCGAGGTCGCGCGCGGCCGGCAGCGTCATCGCCACGACACCGCCCTTGGACGCGGAGTAGGAGATCTGCCCGACCTGGCCGTCGAACGCAGCGATCGAGGCGGTGTTGACGCACACCCCGCGCTCGCCGTCCGTCAGTGGCTCGTTGGGGATCATCGCGAAGGACGCGAAGCGGAGCACGTTGAACGTGCCGATGAGGTTGATCGAGATGATCGTCTCGAACGGGAGCAGCGGGTGCGGGCCCTTCGACCCGGCGACCTTCTGGGCCCAGCCCGTGCCGGCGCAGCAGACCGCGATGCGGAGCCCACCGTCCGCTGCGGCGGCCTTCTCGACGGCCGCCTGGACCTGGGTCTCCTCGCGCACGTCGCAGGAGACGAACTCCAGGCCGAGCTCAGTGGCGAGCGCCGTGCCTTTCTCGACGTTTACGTCTGCGATCGTGACCACCGCGCCACCGGCGTGCAGCGCGCGGACGGTCGCCTCGCCGAGCCCGGAGGCCCCGCCTACGACTATCGCTCCCGAGCCCTCGATCTGCATGGGCGGGAGCCTAGTGGATCGCTGGTGTCGCGCACTCGTCTCAGGGCAGATGGTGGACCTGGTTGCGCAGCGCGTCTCCGTCGTTGTAGCTCTCGATCAGTTCGCCCAACGTTGTCACCCATTGAGAGATCGACCTCTTGGAGCGCGGCATCGTCGCGTCGAAGGTGAAGACCATCCCGTGATGCTCGCCGCCCGCGCCCATCAGCTGGGCGTGGATCGCCTGGAAGGCCGCGATGTCGTTGGTGACGATGACGCGACCCTCGGCTGCCATCAGGCGGACCAGCTCGCGGTCGCTGCGGCCGACCAGGTCCGGTCGATCCTTCTTGACAGCCTGGACGTCATGCCCGATCTCTCGCAGCTCGCGAGCGATGCGGGGGGAGATCATCTCGTCCAGCAGCAGCCTCACGCAAGCGCCTGCTGGCGGCGCTCCCAACGCTCGCGCTCGCGCTGGGCAATAGCGTTAGATCGCTCGATCCAGTCGTCGATCTCGTCCTTGTAGTCGGCGTAGTAGTTCAAGCAGGCCTCGACGTGTTCCACTGGCGTCTCCAGATAGTCGGCTGCGTCTGCCACGGAGTTGCCGTTCTGCCTGATCGTGCTCATCACCTCTGCGACGTCCAGCCGTGTGCCCAGAAGGGCAGGCCGTCTGCCTGCCTCGCCGTCGCGAAAGTGGATGAGCGGGTGTTCGTCGTGACGAATGCCCTCTTCGATGTAGCGCTCAGCCAGTGCGGTCTGCGGAGCGTGGGTATCCCGCGCACGTTGCTTCAGGCGTGCGACGGTGATCGGGTCGAAGCGAAACGCGACGCTTCGCTTGCTTGGAGACGTAGCCATATCCATACAAGTATAGCGAGGTATGGCGCTGTATAGCGTTAGCTGATGCGCGACAACGTCAGCGCGAACTGCTCCTCCGGATCGGTGAGCCAGCGCACGAGCTCGAGACCCGCCGCGTCGAGATCTCCTTCGAGGCGCGCGGGCGTGAACTTGGCGCTGATCTCGGTGCGCAGCTCCTCGCCGGCGTCGAAGTGCACCGACAGGTCGAGCTCCTGCACGACGGTGGTGTGCTCGCGCCGTGCGCGCAGGCGCATCTCGATCCACTCGTTCTCGCGGTCGAACAGCGCGACGTGGTCGAAGTCCTCCGGGTCGAAGTCCGCTCGCAGCTCGCGATTTACCACGCGCAGGACGTTGCGGTTGAACTCCGCGGTGACGCCCTGGGAGTCGTCGTAGGCGGCCTCGAGCACGTGGGGATCCTTGACGAGGTCGGTGCCCATCAGCAGATGGTCGCCGGGTCCGAGCAGACGGGCTATCTCGCGCAGCACCCGCCGACGGCTGCCGGGGGGGAAGTTGCCGATGGTGCCGCCGAGGAACGCCACGATCCGGGGTCCGATCCGCGGCGGGACGTGCTGCAGGTGGCGCTCGAAGTCGCCGATCACGCCGTGCACGCGCAGCCCCGGGTACTCGTCGGTGAGCTCCTCGGCGCAGTCGCGCACCATGGACTCGGTGACGTCGACGGGCACGTATCGCTCGAGCGTGCCGGCGCTGTGCAGGGCGTCGAGCAGCACGCGCGTCTTGGCCGCGGTTCCGGAGCCGAGCTCCACCAGCTCGACCGCCCCGGTGAGCTCGGCGATCGCATCTGAGCTCTGCTCGAGGATCGCGCGCTCGGCGCGCGTGGGGTAGTACTCGGGCAGCTCGCAGATCCGGTCGAAAAGCTCCGCCCCGCGCGCGTCGTAGAAGTGCTTGGGCGGCAGCTCCTTGAACGGCCGCGTGAGGCCGTCGAGCACGTCGTCGGCCAGTGAGCGTTCCGAGGCGCCGTCGAGATGCGAGTCGATGCGGATCGCGGGCGCCTCGGCGCACTGCTGTGATGCGGATGGCTCCATCAGGCCTCCTTTGCAAGGCGAACGCCGGAGAAGATCTGGCGTCGCTGTGGCAGGTCCCAGTTGCGAAAAGTTCGGCTCGCGACGCGTGGGTGGGTAGCCCACGAGCCGCCGCGCAGCACGCGGTAGCGCTCGCCGAAGAACACCTGCGAATACTCGCGATACGGGTAGGGCTCGAAGCCCGGGTAGCCGTGGAAGTGCGATCCCGTCCACTCCCAGACGGCTCCGACGGTCGCCAGCGCGTCAGGTCCCTCGTGGGTCCAGGTCGCCGCCCTCTCCCACTCGGCCTCGGTGGGCAGTCGCGCATCGTGCGCGCGGGCGAAGGCGTCGGCCTCGAACCACGAGACGTGACATGCGGGCGCCTCCGGATGGCCCGCCGTCATGCTCGGATGATGGGTGATGTCGTGCTCCTCCTTCCACGCCCAGCCCTCGTCCGACCACCACTCGCGCCGTTCGTAGCCGCCCCCCTCGCTGAAGCGCATCCAGCTGGCGTTGCTCACGGGCCGCCGCGCGATTCGGTAGGCGGGCAGCTCGACGGTGTGGCGGGGTCGCTCGTTGTCATACGCGAACCCTTCCCCGTCGGCGCCCATCTCGAACGTGCCGGCGGGAACCTCTATCCATCCATCTGGTGCGTCAGGCGCGAACCGCGGCGGCTCCCCGGCCGGCAGCAGCCCCGCGATCGCCATCGTCTGGCGCATCGTCTCGGAGTGCTGGAGCTCGTGGCGCAGGACCATCTCGCAGAGCACGCCGTCGCCAACGCCGCGGTGGGCGAGCGTCTCGACGGTGCGCTCGCGCACGGCGGCCATGTACTCGCGCGCCTGCTCGGGGCCGAGCGCCTCGATCTCGCCGCGGATCGCGCGCGGCGTCTCGAACGCGTCATACAGGCTCGCGAGATCCGGGCGCAGCAGCTCGAGGCCACCGTGACGGTGGGCGATCCACAGGTCCTCGTAGGCGGCGATGTGGCCGAGGTCCCACACGAGCGGGCTCATGATCGGCGAGTGCACGCGCTCGAGCTCCTCGTCGCTGAGCGCGGCGACGAGTGCGAGGGTACGCTCGCGTGCCGCATCCATCGCCACGAGCACCTGCTCGGCGTCGGGGGAGAGAGGGCTGGTCTTTTCCGCGCGGACTGCCATGGGCTGGCTGTGCTGCCTCACTGTAGAAGGTTCCAGCCAGACAGGATTGACGTTTGTCGCTCGTATCCGAGGACGCAGATCGCGCCTGTTGACAACCCCAGGCGGCCACCCTGCTCGGGCCCGAGCCCGATCCAGCGCGCGCCGAGCACGCGCAGCATGTGGCCGTGAGAGAAGATCGCGACGGTCCCCTGCGTCCCGCTCAGCTCCGCGAGCACCGCATCGGCTCGCGCGCCGACGGCGGCCGCGTCCTCGCCGCCGGGGCAGCCGTCGCGCCACTGATACCAGTCCGGGCGGGCGGTGCGGATCTCAGGCGTGGTGAGTCCCTCGTAGTCGCCGTAGTCCCACTCGAGCAGGCTCTCGCGCATCTCCGCCTGCGCGCCGAACCCAGCGAGGTCACAGGTTTCGCGCGCGCGGGTGGACGGGCTGACGAGCACCCTCGCGAAGCTCCACGCGCGCAGGCGCTCGGGCAGGCTCGCCGCGGCGGCGCGGCCGGCGTCGGTGAGCGGGATGTCGGTGCGCCCGGTGTGGCGTCCGTCGCGGCTCCACTCCGTCTCGGCGTGGCGCACGAGCACGAGCTGGAGCGTGCCGTCGCCTGCACTGGCCGCTGCGGTCACGGCTGCGGCTGTGGGCCGTCGGGCGCTGCGGCGTCGTCCACGATCACGGTGAGTCGTGGGCGCCTGAGGAGGCTCGCGGGCACGTGGCGGGTGGGCTCGCCGAGCATCGCGTTGACCGCGTCTGCCTTGCTCGCGCCCGTGGCCAGCAGCAGGCAGCCGCGCGCGGCGCGCAGCATCGCGAGGCTGAGCGTGATCCGCTCGGGCGGCGGCTTGGGGGAGTCCTCGACGCCGAGGCAGATCGCCTCATCGCCGGCATCGAGCGTGCCCGCCCCGGGAAACAGCGACGCGACGTGACCGTCGGGACCGATGCCGAGCACCACGACATCGAGTGCCGGCGGCGCGGAGGAGGCGGGGTCTGCGGGAAGCCGCTCCGCGAGCGCTTGGGCGTAGCGCCTCGCGCCGTCGTGCGGTCCGCGCTCGCCCTCCATGCGGTGCACTCGCTCGGGCGGTATGCCGGCGGGGCCGATGAGCGTTTCGACGGCGAGGCGGTAGTTGCTCTCCTCGTCGTCGGGTGCGACGCAGCGCTCGTCGGCGAACCAGATCTCCACGCCGTCCCACTCCATCGATGGCTCGGCGGCGAGCAGCTCGAAGGTGCGCCCCGGCGTGGTGCCGCCGCTGAGCGCGAGGTGCGCGACCCCTCGCTGCGCGCGTGCGCGTGCGAGTTCGCGCGTGACGTGCGCGGCGGCGCGTGCGGCGACGGTCTCGGCGTCGAGGCAGGTGGTGAGTCGCGTCACGCCGGTGTGAGCATGGCCCTGGCGGCGGTGAGCGCGGGCACGTAGGTGGGGTCGCGCAGCAGCGCCTGGCGGATGCCCTCGCCGAGCACGCCCTGCTCGCCGCGCGAGGCTCCGGCGATCGTCCACTCGCGCTCCCGCCCTTGAGCGTCGCGTGAGCGCGCGTGCAGGCCGCCGGGTCCGCGGCCGAGCAGCAGGCTGCGTCCGGTGGAGGTCTCGAGCGTGACGTCCTCGAGCCCGCGCACCTGTAGCTCCGGTGCGGCCTCGAGGCGCAGCTTCACGTCCCGTTCGTGCGCCTCGGCGGTGCCGACGAGCGCGTCGCCATCGGCCTTGAGCGGCTCAGGCCTCCAACCGAGGCGCGATGAGAGCCATCCCGCGAGGAGCATCGCGGCGGCTGTGGACTCGGGGTGGTGGCGGACGGTGACGCCGCTGATCTCGGCGAGTTCGGCGCGGCGGGGCGGCGGGTCGAAGCTCGCGGCGACGCGCTCGCGCCAGGGGGTGGTGCGCAGCCACGCGAGGTCGACGACGTAGGCCTGGCCACTGAGCGTGCACGCGCGGTCGAGCGCGTCGCGGCTGCTCGGCTCATCGACGGAGTCGACCAGCACGGCCTGTGAGAGCGCGAGCAGCTCGGTGACGATGTCGTGGTGGCCGTGGGGCGACCACAGCAGCGTGGGCAGGTCGGTGACGACGAGCGGGTCGGCGATGGTGAGCAGGTCGTCGAGGTGACGGTCGCCGAGTTCGACGACGACGGTCTCGTGCAGCAGCGCGAGCTCGCCCGGCTTGGGCTCGTCGTCGGAGGCGATCATGACGCGCGCGTCGAGTCGCTCGCGGCCGGGCTCATAGGCGAGCACGACGGTGCGCGACGCGTGGTAGCGGCCGACTCCCCGCAGGCGGTTGGCGATCTCGCCGCTCCACTCGCGGTCGACGAACGCGATCATGTTGAGCACGCGTGCGGGGACGTAGTCGCCGTTTTCGGCGTGGATGTCGTGGAGCAGCTTGCGCAGCGCCGCTTCGATCGCGTCGGGCGTGGTGCCCTGCTCGCTCCAGACCGCGTCGCTGCGCGCTCCGCCGCTCATCAGATCGCGCGCCAGCGGTCGCCCTCGCGCAGCAGGTCGTCGGCCTCCTTGGGGCCCTGCGAGCCGGCGACGTAGCTGGCGACGGAGACGAGCGACTGGCCGTCGGCGGGCTCCCACGCTTTGACGATCGGGTCGCAGATGCGCCACTGCGCCTCGACCTCGTCGTTACGCGTGAAGAGCGTCGCGTCGCCGCGCATCGCGTCGGTGATCAGCCGCTCGTAGGCCTCCGGGGATTGCGAGAGGAACGCGGTGCCGTACTGGAACTCCATCTGCACGGGGCGGATGATCATGCGCGTGCCGGGGATCTTCGCGCCGAGGCTGAGCGATACGCCCTCGTTGGGCTGGAGGGTGAGAACGAGCTGGTTGGGCTGCACGCCGAGCGAGCCGTCCTGGCTGAAGGCGAGGTGCGGGACGGGCTTGAGCGTGACGGCGATCTCGGTGATCTTGCGCGCGAGGCGCTTGCCGGTGCGCAGGTAGAAAGGCACGCCCGCCCAGCGCCAGTTGTCGACTTCGAGGCGCAGCGCGGCGTAGGTCTCGGTGACAGAGCCCTCGGGCACGCCCTCCTCTTCGAGGTAGCCGGGGACGTCGTCACCGCCGGCGTGTCCGGCGGAGTATTGCGCGCGCAGCGACATGTCGGGTATCTCGGCGGCGGTGGGCTCGGGTATCGACTGCAGCACCTTGACCTTCTCGTTGCGGACCTCTTCGGCGGTGAAGCTCACGGGCGGCTCCATCGCGACGTGGCAGAGCAGCTGCAGCATGTGGTTCTGGATCAGGTCGCGCAGCGCGCCGGCGCTGTCGTAGTAGTCGGCGCGGGAGCCGATGCCGAGATCCTCGGCGGCGGTGATCTGGACGGAGTCGATGTAATTGCGGTTCCACAGCGGCTCGAACATGCCGTTGGCGAACCGGAACGCCATCATGTTCTGGACGGTCTCCTTGCCTAGGTAGTGGTCGATGCGGAACACCTGGGTCTCGTCGAAGGTGGCGAGCACCTCGCGGTTGAGCTCGCGCGCCTCTTCGAGCGTGGTGCCGAACGGCTTCTCGATGATCAGGCGGACCTCGCCGTGCTCGTGGTGCGCGAGCTTCGACTTGCCGAGCTGCTCGACGATCACGGGGAAGAACGTGGGCGCGGTGGAGAGGTAGAAGGCGCGGTTGAGCGGCTCGCCGGCCTGCTTCTCGCATTTGTCGAGCATCTTGCCGAGCTCGCTGTAGACGGACGGGTCGTCGAACGTGCCGGGGACGTAGCAGACGTTTTCGAGCAGGCTCTCCAGGACGGCGTCGTCGGGCGTGCGCCGGGAGAAACGGCGGATCGCCTGCTCGCACTCCTCGCGGTAGTCCTCGTGCTCTTTTTCTTTGCGCGAGACCCCAATGAGGTGAAAGCGGCCGGGCAGGGCGCCCTCGTGGGCGAGGTTGTAGAGCGCGGGCAGCAGTTTGCGCCTGGCGAGGTCGCCGGTGGCGCCGAAGATGACGAGCGAGGTGGGCGCGACCGGAATGCGCTCGAGGCCGGCGACGAGAGGGTTCTCGGGCACCGGCTCACTGGTGGGCCGCCCGGCTGAGACGGCCACCGTCAGCGTCCTCCGCCGCGTTTGGCGCCCGGCGCGCTCTTGACGGCGTGGCCGCCGAACTGGTTGCGCAGCGCGGAGAGCACGCGGTCGGCGAAGTCGCCGTTGCCGCGCGAGCGAAAGCGGGCGTAGAGCGACGCGGTGATGACGGGGGTGGGCACGTCGCGGGCGGTGGCGTCCTCGATCGTCCAGCGTCCCTCGCCGGAGTCCTCGGTGTAGCCCTCGAGCGAGCTGAGGTCGTTGCCGTCGGCCTCGAAGGCTCGCGCGGCGAGTTCGCACAGCCATGAGCGCACGACCGAGCCCTGTCCCCACAGGTGCGCGATCTTGGCGTTGTCGAGCTCGTACTCGCACTTGTCGAACAGGTCGAAGCCCTCTGCGTAGGCCTGCATGAGCCCGTACTCGACGCCGTTGTGGACCATCTTCACGTAGTGCCCCGCGCCGGAGTTGCCGAAGCGCAGCCAGCCGCGCGGGCCGATCGCGGCGAGGCTCTGCTCATTGGTCTCGGGGGCGAGCACGTCGAGGATCGGCGCGAGGCGTTTGACCGCTTTGGGCGGTCCGCCGACCATCATGCAGTAGCCGACCTCGAGGCCCCAGACGCCGCCGCTGGTGCCCACATCGACGTAGTCGATGCCAGCCTTCTTCAGTTCCGTAGCTCGGCGCTTGTCGTCGGTCCACTTGGAGTTGCCGCCGTCGACGATCGTGTCGCCGCGGTCGAGCAGCTTGGCGAGCTTGTCGACGGTTTCCTGCGTGGGCGCGCCCGCGGGGACCATGATCCACACGATCCGCGGCGCCTGCAGCTGCTTGACGAGGTCTTTGAGCGTGCTCGCGCCGGAGGCGCCGTTTTTGACGGCGAGCTTTACGGCCTTCTCGTCGAAGTCGAACGCGACGACCTCGTGATCGGAGTCGCGGCGGATGCGGTGAACCATGTTCCCGCCCATCTTGCCCAGCCCGACGAAGCCGATCTGCGTCACTTTTACTCCTTGAGGGTTGCGGTGAGAGCGCGCAGGGCGCTCACAGGATCATCGCCTTCGAGTCGCACTCGCTCCGCGGGCAGTCCGTTGTCGCGCAGCGTGTTCAGGTCGCCGATCGCCTGCGCGTTCTTGAGCGTTGTGAAGGTGTACGACGCGCCCGGTATCTCCACGTCATCCGGTCCGTCGTGAACCAGCTGCAGGAAGCGCCCGGTGCGCGGGCCGCCCTTGTGGAACTGGCCGGTGGAGTGCAGGAACCGCGGGCCGTAGCCGAACGTGGTCGTGGTCTTGGTGCGCTCGCGGATCGCCGCGCGCAGCTCCCCGGCGGCCTCGTCGAACTCGGGCGAGGGCTTCAGGTAGGCCATGATCGCAACGTAGTCCGGCGGGGCGCCGTCGAGCAGCAGGGCACGGAGCGCGGTCTCCTGCGCACCGTCCACTGCCGGAAGCTCGTGCTTGGCTTCGTAGTCGTCCAACACGCGCTTGGTCGCATCCTTGGCCTGTTGCACGTTGGGCTGGTCATATGGATTTATGGATAGGCCCCAGCCGGCCACGGCCACCGCGAGCTCGGCGAGGAGGAACACGCGCCCGAGGTCGCCCGGGCCGCGAGTGGGGATCGTGATCACGGGATGTCCCGCCTGCGCGAGCGCGGACACGCGCGCATCGAGGGCGGGGTCTGGGGCGCCGAGGTCGGGGAGGTAGGCGAACACGCGGTCCTCGCCGTACACGGCGGGCTCGCCGAGCGGCTCGTCCGCGACGGGGAGGATGCCGGTGCCGTGCTTGCCGGTGGACTCGGCGACGAGCTGCTCGAGCCACAGGCCGAGGCCGGGCAGCGACTCGGCGATGACGAACGTGAGCTTGTCGCGCCCGGCGCGCGCGAGCGCGCTGAGCGCCGCTCCCAGCCACACCGCCGCGGTCTGCTGCGCGGGCGCCGGCTCCTGCGCGTCGTCGACGGTCGAGAGCGCAGTCTCCCACGCTCCGCTCGCGCCGCTCAGCAGGGCGCGCACGTCCACTCCGGTCAACGCGGCGGGCACGATGCCGAACGCGGACAGCGCGCTGTAGCGCCCACCGATGTTGGGGTCGCCGGCGAAGATCCTGCGGAACCCGTGCTCGCGCGCGAGCTGCTCGAGACCCGAGCCGGGGTCGGTGATCGCGACGAAGTGCCCGCCGTCTTCCACGGTCGACCAGAAGTGCGCGAACAACGAAAGCGGCTCGATCGTGCCCCCCGACTTGGAGGAGACTACGAACAGCGTCCGCAGTGGGTCGACCGCGTCGTGCACCGCCCGGATGTCCTCCGCGTCGGTGGAGTCCAGGACGTGCAGGCGAGGCTCGCCGGCGCGCGCGCCGAAGGAGCGGCGCAGGACCTCCGGCGCGAGTGAGGAGCCGCCCATGCCCAGCAGCACCACATCCTGGAAACCCTGCTCGCGGACGTCCGCGGCGAACGCCTCCACCTCGGCGAGCTCCGCGAGCATCCGCTCGGCGATCGTGAGCCAGCCGAGGCGGTTTGCCACCTCTGGCGTGCCTGGGGGCGCCCACAGCGTGGCGTTGCCTTCACGCAGCCGCCGCTCGACCTGTTGCTCCGCGGCGAGTACGAGGCTCTCCTGGAGGAGGGGGGTGAGCGAGGCGGGAACGCGGGCCGTGACGGTCAGGTTGGGGTCGCTCACGCCACGATCGTAGTGGCAGCGCCCGCTGGTATAGGTTTCATGCGTCCGTGAGCACCGAATCGACCCCCCAACTCCCCGACCGCAACCTTGCGCTGGAGCTCGTCCGCGTGACGGAGGCGGCCGCGCTCGCGGCCGCGCCGCTGGTCGGGATGGGCGACAAGGAGGCCGCCGACCAGGCCGCGGTGGATGGCATGCGCTACATGCTCCACTCCATACAGATGGACGGAATCGTGGTGATCGGCGAGGGCGAGAAGGACGAGGCGCCGATGCTCTACAACGGCGAGCAGATCGGCGACGGCTCACCGCCGCAGGTGGACATCGCTGTCGACCCGCTTGAGGGCACGACGCTCGCCGCGCACGGCATGCCGAGCGCGCTGGCGGTGATCGCGCTGTCGGCGCGCGGGACGATGTTCGACCCGGGCCCGTGCGTGTACATGGAGAAGATGGCGGGCGCCCCGGAGATCGCGGACCTGCTCGACCTCGACCGTCCGCTCGGCGACACCGTGAGGCTTGTGGCCGAGCGCAAGGGCTGCCCGGTGGGCGACGTTATGGCGGTGGTGCTCGATCGTCCGCGCCACGAGGAGGGCATAGCGGCGATCCGCGCTGCTGGCGGGCGCGTGCGACTGATCGCGCACGGCGACGTCTCCGCGGCGCTGCTCGCGGTTACCGAGCGCTCGACGGTGGATCTGCTGTGGGGCATCGGCGGCACGCCGGAGGGCGTGATCTCGGCCGCGGCGGTGAAGTGCCTCGGCGGTCAGCTGCTCGGCCGGCTGTGGCCGCGCGACGATGAGGAGCGCAAGGCCGCGCTCGACGCTGGCTATGACCTCGAGCGCGTGCTCGACCGCGACGATCTGGTCGCGGGCGATGATGTGTTCTTCTCCGCCACCGGCATCACCGACGGCGACGTGCTGCAGGGCGTGCGCTACCCCCACGCGGGCGGTGCGACGACCGAATCGCTCGTCACCCGCTCTCGCTCGGGCACGATCAGGCGCATAAAGGCCACGCACGACCGCGCGAAGCTGCGCGCCGTCGGCGACGCGCGCCTCTCACATTAGACGAGCCTCCCGAACGCAGCGTTCGAAATATCGCAATGCATTGCTCGTGCTTCCGCGCGCGGCTCTACGCGCGTGGATCAGGACTGGTCACATGGGTCGGTTGCTTCACGCAAATCATGAGTAGTTCCCCGCAATCCTTGACACTTTCGGGGGATCTCGGGAGGTGTCGTTTGACACGACGCGTATCTAGGGCCGTCGGGGCGCGAGTCTGTTTCGGTCCCTGGAAACGATTCGCGTCTTCCAAATATTGCAACAAGAAGAGCTCACATGTTCCGATCGGTCGCACGTCGCTCGCTAATCGGCGCGCTCGCAATCCTGTTCTCGATGGGAGTTGGAGTGCTGCTCGCCAGCGGCGAGCCGAGGACTGCCGCGAACGCCGGCGACGGCGCACGCCTGATGCTCGCGGACAGCTCGCATGCCGAACCGACGATCCGCCGACGGCGGCGCGCCGCGGCAGCGAAGGCCAAGCGTGCTCGCAGGGTGGCGCGAGGTCCGGCGGGTCCCGCGGGGCCGGCAGGACCTGCCGGGCCGCAGGGCAGGGAAGGCGCGCAGGGAGCGACCGGGCCGTCGGGCCCGCAGGGCGAAAGAGGCGCCGAAGGCAGGGAAGGCGCCAGGGGGGCTGCCGGCGCTGAAGGAAAGGCCGGTCTGCAGGGCGTCAAGGGCGAAACGGGCGCCGCGGGCGCGGAAGGCAAAGTTGGCGCCGCCGGGCCGGAAGGCAAACAGGGAGTCGCTGGAGCCCAGGGCGTCAAAGGCGAAACCGGCGCCGCTGGACCTGCGGGCAAAGAAGGCCCGCGTGGCCCCGAAGGCAAAGAAGGCCCGCCGGGCGCCGGTGTGCCGGGGCCGGAAGGCAAAGAAGGACCGTCCGGCGCCGAAGGCAAAGAAGGGCCGCAGGGCGCGACCGGCGCTCAGGGCGTACCCGGCCAGACCGGTGCTCCGGGCCCCGAAGGTCCAGAAGGGCCACAGGGTGCGGTCGGTGCTCAGGGGCCGGAAGGCAAAGAAGGCGCAAGAGGCCTCCAGGGCGTGAAAGGTCAAACGGGAGCGACCGGTCCGGAAGGCAAAGAAGGCATCGAAGGCGCCAAAGGCATTCAGGGCATCAAAGGTGAAACGGGTGCCGTCGGCCTGGAAGGCAAAGAAGGCCCGCAGGGTGTACAAGGCGAAACCGGCGCCGCTGGACCTGAAGGCAAAGAAGGCGCTCAAGGCGCGACTGGGGCTGCGGGTCCGGAAGGCAGAGAAGGCTCCCAGGGTGCGACAGGCCCGCAGGGTGTCCGGGGCGAAGTGGGCGCTGCCGGAGCTGAAGGCAAAGAAGGCGCGACGGGAGGTGTCGGTCCGGAAGGCAAAGAAGGGCCGCAGGGTGCGCCCGGCTCACAGGGCGCGCCGGGCGAAGCGGGGCTCACCGGCCCTGAAGGCAAAGAAGGATCCCAAGGTGCGACCGGGTCGCAAGGGCCTCAAGGCGCAACGGGCGAAAAAGGTGCGACCGGTGAAAAAGGCGCGACCGGCGCCACTGGTGCGACGGGCGCCGCTGGCGCGAAAGGCGAAAAAGGCGAAAAAGGCGCGACTGGCGCGACTGGGCTCACCGGCGCGACGGGTGCTGCCGGAGCGAAAGGCGAAAAAGGCGAAAAAGGCGAAAAAGGCGCGACTGGGGCGACGGGCGCTACAGGTGCGGCTGGGGCCGCGGGAGCGAAAGGCGAAAAAGGCGAAAAAGGCGAAAAAGGCGCGACTGGGGCAACTGGTGCGACAGGCCCCACTGGCGCGACTGGAGCCGCGGGAGCGAAAGGCGAAAAAGGGGAAAAGGGCGAAAAAGGCGAAGCTGGGGTGATCGGCGCGGAATCGGTCATCACGGTCGACCTCGCCAAAGAAGCTGTTACCGCGGCCAAGCTCGGAGCGGAAGTGGTTGAAACGGCGAAGATCAAGCTCCTGGCTGTCACCGAAGCGCTGCTGGGGGCGGAAGCCGTGAGTGAAGCGAAGATCAAGAAAGGAGCGGTGAGCGCGACGAAGCTCGCCGCGCCGAGCGCGAAGCCCGCGAAACCCGCAGAAGGCGCGGTCGCTGTCGCCGCGGCCTCACCCACACGAAAGGTCTCGGCCGCGATCGTGGGCAACGGGGCGAAAAAAGAATGGGTGATCGAACACAATCTCGAAACCCGCCTCGTCGAGGTGACCGTCCAGACAGGCGAAGCGGAAGAACCGGGCGAAGTCGAACCGAGCGCCAGCTACAAAGTCAAGGCGATTAGCGCGAAATCGGTTGAAGTGGTGTTCACGACGGCTCCGGCCGCAAAAGCACTGCTCTACATCACGGTCGTGGGCTGACGTGATCTCGGTCGGCTCGTCGCCGCGCTGGGTGCGCTTGACGGTGGGCGTCGTCTCGGCCATCTTCGTGGCCGCTGGCTTGAGCGCGTGCGGATCGAGCGAGCGGCATCTGAACAGCGCGTCGGTCGAGCGTGCGATCGCGAAGTCGATCCTCGAAGAGCGCAAGATCCACGCGGTCGTGAGCTGTCCGTCGCGGGTGCCGCAGCAGTCGGGCCGCACGTTCACGTGCACGGCGCACCTCGATGTGGGCACCTATCCGGTGACGGTCACCGAGATCGACGGAAGCGGCCGCGTGCGCTACCAAGATGACAGGCCGCTGGTCGTGCTGAACATCGCAAGGGTTCAGCGGGCGATCGAGGCATCGGTCTTCAACCAGCGTCGCCTGCACGCGACGGCGTCGTGTCCGTCCGAGGTGCTGCAGCGGGCAGGGATCGTCTTCCGGTGCACGGCGGTCGTGCGTGGCCAGACCCGCCGCTACCCGTTCGCGGTGCGCGAGGTCGACAGCGCCGGCCACGTGCGCTACACGGGCACGTGAGCTATGCGCCGTCGAGGCTCCCCACGCGCGACTGCGCGAGATCGAGCCGGGCGAGCGAGCGCAGGAAGCCATACGTGACGATCACGTGGATGCGTGATTGGGTGGCGTTGTAAAGCCAGCGTCCCAGCCCGGAGGCGATGGCGGGATGGAAGTTCGCCACCTCCACCTCCACCTGTAGACGCGAACGCTTGGGGTCCTCGCTCGAGCTTCGCTGCACCTCGATCTGCAGGTGGCCGCCGCCGTGGCCGCGCTTGGCCACGAGCAGTCCACGCTCGAGGCGCCAGCGCACCATCCCGCGCGTGGGGGTGATCTCGTATTCGGGCGCCCGGAAGGTCAGGAGCTTCAACGGGGCGATCAGCAGCACCACGGATCGCTCCCGCTCGGTGTAGCGGACGCGGATCAGGCCAAGCGTGACACGCGTGAGAAAACGCCAGTAGGTCCGAGCCAGACGCTCTAGGTGGGCTGGTGTCCAGATCTCCTCGAGCGCATCCTCGTCGATCAGCAGGTCCGCGCACTGCACTGAGCGAACCGCGCCGGTGTCCTGATCGAGCGAGGTGGAGTCGGTGAGGCCCGCGACGCTTGCCCGCTCGTGCGCGCCGCCTCGTCTGCGCGCACGCGAGAGGAGTAGGAGACGCACCGAGCCCGCAAGGAGGATCGCGCAAGCGGCGACGGCGACCCAGACGCCCGTCATGTCGGCTTTGGCCTCTGCACGTGTCTGCAGGCTATCCCCAGGCGATGGGCACGGGCGGTCGCGTCCACGCTTGCTGATATTCAACACACATGGCCGACGCTCCCAGATCACGCTCCTCGCCACGCGCGCGGGTGGTGGCCGACCTCCCGGTGGACGCGCTGGTGGCACGCGCCGAGGATCTCGCCAGGGGCTGGGCGATCGCCCTCGTCGCGGGCGGCTCCATGGATCGTCTCGCGGGCATCCCGCTCGGCGAGCTCTCCCGCGAGGCTCCCGCCCTGTGCTCGCAGGTGCTTCGTGCGTTGCAATCGGACGTGGAGCTGGATCGACTGACCGGTCGCGGGGGCTCGAGTGGGCGCGAGCGCTCGGCGCAAGCGCTGGGATTGGCATCGATGGCGGGCGCGGACGATGCCGAGGCGACGGTCGACGCGGTCGAGGCGTTGCGCGGCGTGCTCTGGGGGGCGCTGCTCGAAGAGCTCCGCGCTCCACCTCCGCGGATGGTGGCCGACGCGGCGGATCGGCTCGGCTATGTCTGCTCGTCCGCTCTGGCCGCCGCCGTGGCGGCGATGGGACCCGCCGGCGCTCCATCGGTCGACGACGATGCGGTCGCGACGGCGAGCGGTCGCGACGCACGCGAAACGGCTCATGCGTTCCCGGCGGATGCTGTGATCGTGGACGAGCACACGGAGGTTCAGCTACCGGTGTCGCGAGAGCCTCGAGCCGAGCGCCGGACGCCGCCCGGCTCACGCCCATCGGAGGAACGGCCGTCGTCGTGGGATGAGTCTCCGCCCGTGTTGCCTGTCCCTTCGGTGCCTGTCGGCCAGCCGGTGACCCCCGTGGCACGTGTGGACGAGCGACCGCTGTCCTGGGACGAGTCCCCGCCGGTGCTCCCATCGGGGGGGCGGGAGGAAATCGAGATCCGAGACGAACGCGGAGCCGAGGGGCCGGCCGCCTGGATCGGGTCGATCGGTCACCAGCTGACTCGCTTCCAGGAAGACGGGCGTCCGTTTGCGGTGCTGCTCGTGGAGCTCGTGGAGATCGACAGCCTCCGCCGCGGCGAGCCGCCAGAGGAGCTCGAGCGGCTGGCCAAGCGCGTACAGGACGTTCTCGCCGACGAGCTGCGAGCCGTGGGACCAGGGTCGCTGACGTGCGAGAGCCCCGGTCGCTACTGGCTGCTTGCGCTCGACACCGACCGTGCGGGCGCCGACAGGCTCACCGAGCGCCTGACGCGCGCGGTGTCCTCCGCTGTGCGCCATCGACAGGCGCCATTGGCGGTCGTGCTTGGGGCCGCGATCTGCCCGGATGACGGACTGCAGGCGCCGATGCTGGCCGCACACGCGGACGTCGGGCTCTACGCGGCGCGCTCGAGCGCACGCGCCATGAGCGGGCCCGCGAGCCTCTGATCTGGGTTTCTCAGCCGGCCTGAGCTCCGCCCGCGAGGGCGGAGGTCGACGTCGGCGAGCTGGGTGGAAGCCCGAGGGTGGCGACGTTGGGGGTGCTGCCGACAACGCGCGCGTGGATGCGGACGGTGTCGGCGATGCCGAGCGCTTCGGCCGCTCCAGCCGTCAGATCCCAATCGGCGCCGATGCCTCCGTAGGGGCCGCGGTCGAGCACCGGCAGCGTCACCGCGTGCGAGCCGTAGGTGACCTTCACGAGGGTGCCGCAGGGCAGCGTGCGGTTGGCGACGCCGACGACCGCCGGGGTGAGCGTCTGTCCGCAGGCGGTCTGCTTGCCGTAGAAGCCCGGGCCGAACCACGTGGCAAGCGCGGTCGGGCGAACCTTCGGCTTGGTGGGCGACTGGCTGGCGACTTTGCCCGACGGCGCGGCGGCGCCACCGGTGCTGGCGGCCGCGCTCGCGGGTATGGCCATGCTGAGAGCTCCCGCGAGCAGGGCGAGCAGGGTCGTAGCTGTGTTGACGTTCGATCGCATCGTGTTCGACGCCTACGGGGTGAGCTGACGGGCTCGCGCTGCACGTAAGTGCTGCGCTACGGCCCTGGATGGGCCGATTCGCCCCCGCGGATCACGTCGATCCGCATTGGGTCCCCCGTCCGCCGCGATCAGTGCCGCAGCGGCTCGGCGTGCGCAGCAGTATACAGACGGTCTCGAGCGAGCACTCAGGAGAGCGGCAGGCGCGAGAGCACGTCTTTGAGCAGCCGCTCACCGGTCGAGAGCCCCGACTTGGCGAGCTCTCCGATGACCTCGATCGCGGAGGTCACGAGCTCGGCTCCGCCTGGGGGATGGACCGGCCCGCGCGCTCGGTCGTTTTCGGACTCGAAGCCCTGCAGCGGCACCGGCTCGAGCTCCGGCGCGGCCTTTGACGCACGCTTCGGGGAGCTGCGCACGCGGGGCTTGGCGGCCGCTTTGCGGCTCGGCGTGGGCCTCTCCGGCTTCGCGGCGACGGAGGCTGTCGGCGCCTTGGCCCGGGTCCGGGGGGTGGCGGCGCGCCCATTGGACACAGCTGGGGCGGTCTGCGCGGCCCCAGATGTCATTGCCTTGCGTGCGGCGGTCCTGCGAGGCGTCGAGCGCTGTGGGCGGGTGCGAGGAAGGTTGGAAAGGACGCTCGAGGCCTCAGGGGGGGCGCTCGGCCGGCCGTTGCTCTCGCTTGGCACGCTCACGAGCACATCATTGCTTAACGCGGGGAGTGCCGCACAGACCTGCAACCCGACCGACAACATGTCCGAAATCGGCTGCGACGCGTTAGCATGGGGGGCCGGAGGACCGACTTTGAGATGTAACGTCGGCGGGCCTGCGGCCGTATGTCCGACGGAAGAGCTTGTGAGAAGCCGTAGCCATGCGCGGGGCCCCCATGCGGGCGCCTCCGGGTTGTCGATCGACGGAAGAAATGGAAACACGAATGTCAGTAGTCGAGCTGCAGGAGCTGGATGAGGTCAAGGGTCTGCTGGCCAAGGGCCAGCAGGTGGGCGTTCTCTCCTACGCGGAGATAACGAAAGCCGTATCCGAGCTCGACTTGGACGAGTCCGATGTCGAGGAGCTGCACGGCTTCTTCGAGAAATCGGAGATCGAGCTCGTGGAGGAGATCGACCCCGCGATAGCGGCGGCCTCCCTGGTCGAGCGTGCGCCCGACAAGCGCGGCCGGCGCAAAGCCAAAACGGCGCTCGACCTGAAGCCGGACATGACGACGGACTCGCTGCAGCTGTTCCTCAAGGACATCGGCAAGGTGCGCCTGCTGACCGCCCAGGAGGAGGTCGATCTGGCGAAGCGGATCGAGCGCGGCGATCTCGACGCGAAGCAGAAGATGGTCGAGTCGAACCTGCGTCTGGTGGTGTCGATCGCGAAGAACTACCGCAACCAGGGGCTGCCGTTCCTCGACCTGATCCAGGAGGGCACGCTCGGCCTCGTCCGCGCGGCGGAGAAGTTCGACTACCGCAAGGGCTTCAAGTTCTCCACTTACGCGACCTGGTGGATCCGTCAGGCGATCGCCCGCGCGCTCGCCGACAAGGCGCGCACGATCCGCATCCCGGTGCACGTGGTGGAGAAGCTCAACAAGATCGGCCGCGCGGAGCGCAAGCTCGTGACCGAGCTCGGCCGCGAGCCCACCGCCGACGAGATCGCGGAGGTGACCGGGATCGACCCCGAGGAGGTCGACTCGATCAAGCGCTCAGCGCAGGCCCCGGTCTCGCTGGAGAAGCCGGTGGGAGACGAGGAGGAGTCCGAGTTCGGCCAGTTCATCGCGGACGAGCGCGCCGAGTCGCCCTACGAGCGCGCCGCTGAGATCCTCACCAAGGAGGCTCTGCGCGAGGCGCTGGAGAACCTCTCCTACCGCGAACGCCGCGTGCTGGAGCTGCGCTACGGCCTCGGCGGCGAGCACCCGCGCACGCTGGACGAGGTCGGCCGCACGTTCAACGTCACGCGCGAGCGGATCCGTCAGATCGAGAACCAGTCGCTGAAGAAGCTGCAGTCGCTCGCGGAGGCCCAGAAGCTCCGCGACGTCGCTTAGTTTCGTCCACGGCTCCTGGCCGCACTCAAGGCTTCGCTCGCGGCTGCCGATCAGCTGGGCATGTTCGATGTGCTCAGCGCTCTGCGCGACCTGGTTGCGAAAGAGGGATCGGATCTACACCTGAAGGTCGGCGCGGCGCCGCTGTTCCGCGTGCACGGCGACCTCGCGCACGACTCGGGCGCGGACGATCTGACGAGCGACGACACCAACGGCGCGCTCAAGACGCTGCTGAGCGACCCGCTGAAGCTCGAAGAGTTCTCCCTCGAGCACGAGGTGGACTTCTCCTATGAAATCGAGGGTGTCGCGCGCTTCAGGATCAACGCCTTCCAGCAGCGCGGGCTGACGTCGCTCGTCTGCCGCGCGATCCCCCACCGCATCAGCACGATCGAAGAGCTCTCGCTGCCGGTGGTGATCCGCGAACTCGCCGAAGAGGAGCGCGGGATCATCCTTCTCACAGGCACGACCGGCTCCGGAAAGTCGACCACGCTCGCGGCGATGATCGACCACATGAACAACACGATGAGCAAGCACATCGTGACGATCGAGGACCCGATCGAGTTCGTGCACTCGGACAAGCGCTCCGCGATCAACCAACGTGAAGTCGGCATGGACACCGCGTCCTTCAAGCGCGCCCTGCGCAGGGTGCTGCGTCAGGACCCGGACGTGATCCTGGTGGGGGAGATGCGCGACGAGGAGACCGTGCAGACGGCGCTGTCGGCCGCCGAGACCGGCCACCTGGTGTTGTCGACGATCCACACCGTCGACGCCACCGAGTCAATCAACCGGCTCCTGGACTTCTTCCCGCCCCACCAGCACGCCCAGGCTCGCAGCATGATCGCGGGCACCGTCAAGGGCGTCATCTCCCAGCGCCTGGTTCCCGGCGCGGAAGGGGGACGGGTCGCCGTGTGCGAGATCCTGCGGATGACTGGCCGAGTGCGCGACATGATCCTCGACCCCACGCAGACGGGCAAGCTCGTCGAGGTGATCACCTCCGGCGCCTACTACGGCATGCAGACCTTCGACCAGGCTCTGTTCGGCCACGTCAAGGCCGGTCGCGTGACCTTCGAGGACGCCATGCGCGTCGCCTCCAGCCCGCACGACTTCAAGCTGCTGATGCAGGCCGACGGACGCAGGGGCACGACGATGGAGGACGTCGCCTCCGCGGAGGCCAACCGCGACCTCGAATCTCAGCTTCCCCCGACGAGCTCCTCGCTCGTCGCCTAGCCGCTCACTGCCGATCGGCGTCGTCCTCGGCGTCGTCGCGCATCTCGACGCGCAGCAGCGCCCACGCGAGCAACAGCGCGCAGGCGACCACCACGCCGATGATTGCCGGACCGGCGACCGCGAGAATCATCCATCCAGGATAGCGCCGCGGCTCCGCCCGGCTCTCAGGTGAAGATCCCCCATCTTTCATGTGTGGTCAGTTCGATGCTGACCTGTCCGGAGAGGGTCACGGTGGCGCCGAACGCTTCCAGTCGCCCTTTGGTTTCTTTCACCGTGGTCCCGTTTTCGATCCAGATCGCTTTGCTCGATTTGGTGTAGTGGAGTTCGCCTTTGATGGTTTCGATTTCGTTTTCTCCAACCTTGACCATTTTCCCCGCGACGAACGCTTCGCCGATCATGGTGCCGCTCGCCGATGTGCTCGAGAAGGTGCAGCTGCCGCCAGCTTCGGGCACGAATTTGATTTCCCCGAAGCTTTTGCCGGTCTGAGGTTCGATCAGGCCGAGGATCTGTCCCGTCCGATTCGAGTTGGCATAGCCGGCGGTGCCGACAACCGGGTTCGTCGTGATTTTCCCGCTCTGCACGGCACATTTGGTGCCGTTGCCGGTGACTGTGCAGCTGGAGAATTCAAGCGCCGAGGCGCGCAGGTGGGTTACTTTGCTCGATAAGACTTCGAAGGAAGGGCTCGAGTACGTGACCCCCTGGCAGGTGATCACCTGGCCCGTGACTTTCGCTTCGAGAACGAACGTTTCTTTGACCGTAACGAGCGCTTCGCGCGTTTCTCCGGCTTTCAGGGTTTTGCCTTCGACTTTGAAGAACGGCCCTTCCGTGGCCTGAGCGACGCTCGCGGCGAGCGCGGTCAACGCCAGCGCCGTGGCAAACACCAGCTTCATGGATCCCTTGCTTTGCATGTGTGGCTCCTCTTCTCGCGTGATGCGGCGCGCTGCCGTCTCCCGCCCGTGTGCCGCAGGCGCGGGCAGCGACGGTCTAACAATCGAATGGGCATCCGGCAAGCGATGGCTGCGCGTCGATGCTCGCGGGCAGCGTCCGTTGGTCCAGAAACCCATCGACAAGCAGGGGTTTCGAAGATCCGAATCTCATGCGGAGATGGAGACGCGTTGAGGGATCTCGCCGGAATCGCCGGATCGATCGGCGTCGCGTCGCGATGGACCGCTCTCGGCTACTTCAGTTGGTAAAGTAACGGTTGAAATGGCCGTTGACGAGACCTGTCCCGTGTGCATGACCGCGCAGATCGTGTGCGGCAAGTGGACTCTCCTGCTCGTCCGGGACCTCGCCGCTGGCACGTCGCGCTTCTGCGAGCTGGAACGCTCGCTGGCGGGCATCAGCCCGCGTACCCTCTCGCTGCGCCTCCGGGCGCTCGAGGAGGAGGGGATCGTCGAGCGCCACACCTTCCCAGAGGTGCCGCCGCGCGTGGAGTACGCGCTGACGGAGAAGGGCCGCGCGCTGCTGCCGATCGTGGACGACATGCGCGCCTATGGCGAACATTGGTTGGGCGCCGAGTGCGCTGATCTGCCTGACGCGCAGACGCTCGTCATCGCCTGAAATCCTCGCGCTGAAGCTGCAAGAGAGGGTGCGCCGGGCAGGAGCGTCCGCGGCGATCGCGAAGTGAGCGCACCATGCGTTCACTCCAGCTTCAAGCAGCCCTGAGTCAGTTCGTGGAGGACGCGGCCGCGCTCCTCCACGCCGAGATCGCCGCCGGTGCGGAGGTCGGATTCGAACTCGCCCAGCAGAGCGGGCGCAGGCGCTCCGGTACTCCGGCGCTGTACTGCTACCAGCCACTCACCGGCGAGTTCATCGCCGAGCGCGCGATCGCGCTCGAGCGTCTGCCGAGCTACACCGAGGCGGCCACGCTGCTCGCGGGCTTCGACGGGCTCGACCGCTACCTGACGAGCATCGGCGTGGACATCGGACGCACGTCCGGGAGCGCGGGCGTGCGCGCCGCGATCGGCTCGATGCTGCGCGAGGTGTTCGCCGAGCAGACCGACTTCGAGCTGCGCCCCGAGCGCCTGCAGGCGGCGCTCGATCGACTCGAGCAGTCGACGCTCGGGAGCTCCAGCGAGGTGACGCTCGTGGCGACCCTGCACGGACTGATCGTCAGCTCGGCGGAGATCCCTCTGACGAAGGGCCTCACGATCGCCCAGCCGACCGCGCTCGAGGGGCTGCCCCCGGGCGCGCTCGCGACGAGCGAAGAGGACGGCAGCGGTCACCTGGTCGTGGTGCTCGCCCTCGACGAGGACGACGCGCGCGAGGCGATCGCGCGCGGACGCGAGGTGTTGAAGGATCTGCTGCGCGCGCTGCGCCTGTTCGGCGACGGACGCGTCACGCTCGGCGCGCTCGCTTGGGTGCGCGTGGGCGCCGGCTCGTGGAACGCGACCGCGCTCGGAGCCGGGGGGCGACCCCGCGGCCTGCTCGTGGTGGGCGTCGAGCAGGAGGACGAGCTGCGCGGCTTCTGCAACCTCGTCTCACGGCGCGCGCCGCACGGCAACGAGCTCGCGTGGGCGCTTCAGCGCTTCGAGCTCGGCTGCGAGCGGCCGAGCCCCTACGAAGCCCTCACCGACCACCTGCTTGCCCTGCGAGCGCTGCTCACACGACCACACGAGGTCGAGCCGGAAGGATCCGGCAGCGCACTGCTCGCCACGCGCCTCGCGGCGCTGTGCGCCACCGCCGAGGAGCGTCCGCACCTGGCCGAGCGGACCTTCCAGGCGATCGCGCTCGAGCGCGCCGTGGTGGACGGCAGCGTCGTCGAGCACGCCGGCGGAGAGATCCTCGCAAAGGAGATCGCCGACCATCTGCGCGCCCTGCTGCGCGACGTGATCTGCGGGCACCTCACAGCCGATCTTGTCGCGCTCGCCGACCGCATCCTGCTCGAATCCGGGCCCGAGCGCGAGCCCGAGCCTCAGCCCGAGGAGCTCACCGTACGGGCGATGCCCGTCGCGGCCGCCTCAGGCGAAGAGGTGTTCGGCGATCTTGTCCAGAACGAGGAGATCCTGGACATCTTCATCTAGCTGGGGGACCAGGATCGGCGCGCGGCCCGCCAGCATGCCGGACAGGCGCTCGATCGTCTCGGCGTCGCCCCGCACGAGCACGTCGTAGTCCGCGAGGTTGCTCGCCGCACGCCCCGCCAATCCCTCGCCCAGCTTCGGCGCCAGCAGGCTCGCCACGTCCTCCGCCGAGTGACCGTCGAGGCCGTGCTCGTGCACGCGGTTGACGATCAGCTCGCCGACCTCCATTCCGTTCGCCGCCAGCTGCTCCGCCATGAAGCGCGCCTCGCGCGCCGGCTCCACCTCGGGCGAGGTGACGATCGCGAAAGTGGTGTGCTCGTCGCGCAGCAGCGCGGCCACACCTCGCGTCTGCTCGCCGAAGCCGTCGATGACGCCGCTGAGCGAGCGAAAGAACCGCGACAGCTCGCCGAGCATGTCCACGCCGGTGACGCGCGCGAAGATCGCGAACACCAATGCCGTGCCGCGTCCGAACAGGCGCGCGGTCAGCCCTCCGGGCGCGAGGAACACCTGCAGCGCTCGGCCTTCCAGGAAGCCCAGCAGGCGGTTCGGCGCGTTGAGGAAGTCCAGCGCGTTGCGCGACGGCGGCGTGTCGAGCACGATCGTGTCGAAGTCGTGCTCCTCGTACAGCTCGTAGAGCTTCGCGATCGCGCTCAGCTCGTGCGATCCGGCGACGGCGGTCGAGAGCTCGCGGTAGACGGGATTGGCGAGGATCTCCTCGCGAGCGTGCTCGTCGGGCGCGAGGCGCGCGATGATCTCGTCGAACGTGCGCTTCGCGTCGAGCATCATCGCCCACAGCTCGCCCTTCACCTCGAGGCCCCCTCGCGAGAGCGTCTGCGCCTCGATCCGCACCGGCTCGCTCGCGAGCTCCTCCAGGCCCAGCGCCGAGGCCAGACGCTTGGCCGGATCGATCGTCACCACCGCCACCTTGCGCCCGCGTGCCGCGAGTCCCAGCGCGAGCGCGGCGGAGGTGGTCGTCTTGCCAACGCCCCCCGCACCCACGCACACCACCACGCGCTTGGCGCCCAAACGCGCCCACAGATCCCCCGTTGCGGGCGGGCGCTTGGTCCTGGTCATCTCCGGATCGTAGTTCCCATGCAGGAATCCGCCCTCGTCATGCGAATACCCACCGGACGGCTTTCCAGCAATCGACTATCGGAGCCACCGTGCAAGGCAAGGCCAAGGTCATCGCGTTCGCCAACCAGAAGGGCGGGGTGGCCAAGACGACGACCACGCTCAACCTCGCCGCCGCGTTCGCGGAGGAGGGCCACCGCGTGCTGTGCGTCGACATGGACCCGCAGGGCAACCTGACGATGTCCCAGGGGATCGACCCCGACACGCTCGACAAATCGATGTACGACGTGCTCGTGCACAAAGTCTCGATCCGCGAGGTGGTCCGCAAGCGCGAGATCGACGTCGCGTGCGCATCGATCGACCTCGCCGGAGCGGAGATCGCGATGTCGACGATGATCGGCCGCGAGCGCTCCCTGCAGAAGGCCTTCGAACCGATCCTCGACGACTACGACTTCATCTGCATCGACACGCCGCCCAGCCTGGGCCTGCTGACGATCAACGCGCTCACCGCCGCCGACAAGGTGATCGTCCCGGTGCAGTGCGAGTATCTGTCGATGCGCGGGTTGATCCAGCTGCAGAACACGCTAGCGATGATCCGCGAGAACCTCAACCCCGGCGTCGACATCGAGGGCATCCTGCCGACGCTGGTGGACTCGCGCACGATCCACGCCAAGGAGGCGATCGAGATCCTCGAGGAAAACTTCGGCGACCGCGTGTTCGCGTCGCGCATCCGCAAGACCGTTCGCTTCGCAGAGGCTCCGGTGAAGGGCATGTCGGTCCTCAAGTACGAGCCGGACGGAGTCGCGGCTCAGTCCTACCGACAACTCGCGCAGGAGGTTCTCACCAATGGCCAACGCTAACAAGCGCGCGAGCATGCGCGAAGGACCTCTCGCCGCCCTGTTCCGCAAGACCGAAGACATCGACGGCGAGATCGACGGGCGCGAGCCGCGGGTCGAGATCCGACGCGACACGCCCGCCGCGGAAAGCGAGCAGGCGTCGGCGCCCGCTCACCCGCGCGAGAGCGGCCTGCCGCACCCCGCCCTGAGCGCCGCGCCCGAGGCGCCGCGTGAGGACGTGCGCATCCCCAGCCCGCAGGAGCGGCTGCGCCACGCGTTCTCCTCCGAGATCCCCGAGAACGTGATGGAGCGCCCCGCTCCCCGCCCGACGATGGACGACTATCCGCGCGACTACCGCGCGCCGTCGAGCGCCGGCAGCGGCCAGCCGATCATCCGCGTCGTCGGCGTGGGCGGAGGCGGCGTCAACGCAGTCAACCGCATGGTCGAGGCTGAGGTCGAGGGGATCGAGTTCCTCGCCGTCAACACCGACGTTCAGTCGCTGCAGCAGTCGACCGCCGATCTCACGTTGCACATCGGCGCGGAGCTCACGCGCGGGCTCGGCTCAGGCTCGGACGCAAACGTGGGCCGTCAGGCGGCGATGGAGGACTACGACCGCATGAAGGCTCTGCTCAAGGGCTCGGACATGGTGTTCATCACCGCGGGCGCAGGCGGCGGCACCGGCACCGGCGCCGCGCCCGTCGTTGCACGGATCGCCCGCGAGGTGGGCGCGCTTACCGTCGCGATCGTGACCAAGCCGTTCGGGTTCGAGGGCACGCGCCGCCGCGACCAGGCAGAGCGCGGTGTGGCGGCGCTCGCCGAAGAGGTCGACACGCTGATCGTGGTGCCCAACAACCGCCTGCTGACGGTGCTCGACAAGCAGACCGCGATGGTCGAGGCCTTCCGTGTCGCCGACGACGTGCTGCGCCAGGGAGTGCAGGGGATCTCCGATCTGGTCACGCTCCCCGGGCTGATCAACCTCGACTTCGCGGACGTGCGCACCATCATGAGCGAGGCTGGCAACGCGCTGCTCGGGATCGGCATGGGCGTGGGCGAGAACCGCGCCGTCGAGGCCGCGCAGCAGGCGGTCTCATCGCCGCTGCTTGAAACATCGATGGAAGGCGCCCGCTCGATCCTGCTTTCGATCACCGGCGGGGCGAACCTGTCGCTGTGGGAGGTCAACGAGGCCGCCAAGTCGGTCTCTGAGGCGGCGCACCCGGACGCCAACATCATCTTCGGCGCGATGGTCGACGAAAAGCTCGACGATCAGGTGTGGGTCACCGTGGTCGCCACCGGCTACGGCGACGAGGGCCGGCGCAAGAGCGTCAGCCGCTACAAAGAGCCCGTCGGCGAGGTCAAGGTGCAGCGCGCCGGGCCAGTCCGGGTATCGCGCCGCGGCAGCCTCACGGACGATCTGCAGATCCCAGAGTTCCTCCCCAACCTCTAGCTCCCATCGCGCGCGCCGCATCGTTGGCGCCCGCTGTGGTATCGCTCTGCAATGAGCGCAGCTGAGAAGGGAGTCGTCGCGGCGGGGCATCCCCTGAGCGCGCACGCGGGTGCGAGGGTGCTGCGCGAAGGCGGCAACGCGGTCGACGCGGCCGTCGCGGCGATGCTCACGTCGTTCGTCGCCGAGTCGCTGCTCACCGGGCTGGGGGCGGGCGGATACATGCTCGTGGCCGGGGGCGGCGTGGAGCCGACGCTGCTCGACTTCTTCGTCGAGGCGCCCGCCGGCCGCGAGACGCACCTCGCCGGCGGTGGCTCGCTCGTGGAGCTGCACGGCGTGGAGGTGTCCTTCGGCGACGCGGTGCAGGTGTTCCACATAGGCCCCGCCTCCTGCGGCGTCTACGGCGTGCCCGCGGGTGTGTGCGAGGCGATGCGCAGGTGGGGCACCGCGTCGCTCGAGGACCTCGTCGAGCCGGCCGCGCGGCTCGCGCATGACGGGGTCGAGATCAACCACGGGCAGGCCTACGTGGCGAAGATCCTCGCCGACCTGCTCAAATCGACGCCCGAGTGCACCGCCCTCTGGGCGCCCGACGGGCGCATCCTCCAGGAGGGGGACACGCTGCGCAACCCCGAGCTCGCCGAGGCGCTGCGGCGCCTTGCGAGTGAGGGAGCCGAGCCGTTCTACCGCGGCGACATCGCGGCCGCGGTGTGCGAGTGGCTGGGCGCGCGCGGCAGCACGCTCACGGCACAGAACCTCGCCGACTACCGCGCGATCGAGCGCGAGCCCGCAAGGATCGCCTACCGCGACCGCGAGATCCTCACCAACCCGCCGCCGTCCGCGGGCGGCACGCTGCTCTCCTACGCGCTCGCGCTGCTCGACCGCGGGCCCGCGCCGCCGAGCCTGCGCGACATGATCTCGGCGATGGGCGCCGCACAGGCGGAGCGCACGCCGGACTTCCTCAAAGGTCTCGACCGGGAGGGCTTCCTGGACGACTTCCTCGCCGCCCGCCTCGGCTCGACCACGCACATCTCCGCGATCGACACCAACGGCTGCGCGTGCAGCGTCACGTGCACCAACGGCGAGGGCTCGGGCGTCGTGGTGCCGGGCACGGGCCTGCACCTGAACAACGTGATGGGGGAGGAGGACCTCAACCCGTTCGGCTTTCATCAGCACCTCGCTGGGCGCAGGATGCCGAGCATGATGGCCCCGTCGGTGGTGATGCGCGAAGGCGAGGTCGAGCTGGTGCTCGGCAGCGCCGGCTCCAACCGCATCCGCTCAGCGCTGCTGCAGACGATCGTCGGAGTGGTGGACGGGGAGATGGAGGTGCGAGAGGCGGTCGACGCTCCGCGCGTGCACCTGGAAAACGGGGTGGTGTTCGCCGAGCCGGGGATCGACGTCAGTCGCCTGGACGCCGATGCGAACGTCGTGCGGTTCGGCACGCCCAACCTGTTCTTCGGCGGGGTTCAGGCGGCCATGCGTCGCGGCGAGCGCCTGAGCGGCGCGGGCGATCCACGGCGTGGCGGTGTGGCGGTGAACGCGTGAAGCCCGTTGCGATGCTCGGGGTGATGCTGGCCGTGGTCTTCGCCTCTGGCTGCGGCGGCGTCAAGGCGGCCGACCTGTTCCTGGTCAAACGCAGCGGATCCACTCCGCACGCGCGCCTGACGATGCTCGTCAACGAAGAAGGCAACGTGACGTGCAACGGCGGGCCGGTGCTCAAACTGAGTGACCATCAGCTCGTGATCGCGAAGGCCACGCAGGAAGAACTCAAGGAAGCCGCCTCCTCCAACCTCGTCCTGCCATCGGCGCCCGGCTCGGTGTTCGAATACAACGTACGCGACGAAGACGGCACGGTCCGCTTCAGCGACAACTCACCGCACCAGCCAGGCGTCCTCCATCAGCTGCAGCTGTTCGTGGTGGAAGCCGCGCAGCAGGTCTGCCATCTGCCCGAATAGGCGCGCAACCATGACTCCTGACCACGACCCCAACCTCTCGCCCGCTTCGGCGATCGAGCGCGCACTGGCGCTGTTCGAGCCCGATCGTCGCCCGGCGGCGCCACGGGTCGAGCGCGGCTGGATCGAGCTGCTCGGAGAGGAGGACCCCACCGGATCGCACTTCGGGCAGCGGCTGATGGTCAGCAGCGTGCTGCCGCTCGTCTACGAGCGGATGTGGCGCCCGCTCGGCGCGCGGCTGCTGATGGGCTTGACCGGTCCCGACACGGCCGAGGAGCACCGCATCGCGCTCGAGATGCTCACCCTCGCCCCGGGCGAGCGCGTGCTCGACGTCGCCTGCGGGCCGGGCAACTTCTCGCGCGACTTCGCGCTCGCGGTCGACGACGGCCTGGTGGTGGGCGTCGATGCCTCCGCGACGATGCTCGCCCGTGCGGTCGCCGACACGCAGAGCGCCAATGTGGCGTACGTACGCGGAGATGCCTGTGCGCTCCCGTTCGCGGACGGCGCGTTCGACGCGGTGTGCTGCTTCGCGGCGCTGTATCTCATCGAGGAGCCGATGAAGGCGATCGACGAGATCGCTCGCGTGCTCGCGCCTGGGGGCCGCGTCGCGCTGCTCTCCAGCTGCAGCCGCGGGCCGTTTCCCGCGGAGGTGAACAACAGGGTCGTGCGTCGCCTCACCGGGGTGCGGATCTTCGCCCGCGACGAGCTCACCGGAGCGCTGCGGGACCGTGGCCTGTCCGACATCGAGCAGCGTGTGAGTGGGCTCGCGCAGTTCGTCTCCGCGCGCAAGCACTAGATCTGCGCGAGGCTCCGCTGCGGGTTACTACGGTGACCGGTGCACGTCGTCACTGATGACACCCTGGGGCCCCTCGACGTAGGTTGCGGCCATGAGCAATTCACTCACGGCACTCGACGCGACGTTCCTGGAGCTGGAGCAGATGGACGAGGGCGCGACGATGCACATCGGCGGCCTGATGGTCTTCGACCCGGTGCCGCACGGGGACGTGCCGACGCTCGACGCGGTGTGTGAGAACATCGCCTCGCGCCTGACGCTGCTGCCGCGCTACTCCCAACGCCTGTCCTCGGAGCGCACGGGCGGGCTGACGTGGCCGCGCTGGGAGGACGATCCCCGGTTCGACCTGCGCAACCACGTGCACCGAGCCGCGCTGCCAGCGCCAGGCGGCGACGCCGAGCTGAGCGAGTGGGCGGCCGACTACTTCTCACACCGCCTCGACCGCACCCGCCCGCTGTGGGAGCTGGTGCTGGTGGAGGGGCTCGAGCACGGTCGCTGGGCGCTCGTCACCAAGACGCACCACGCGCTCGTCGACGGCGTGGGCTCTGTCGACGTGGTGCACCTGCTGCTCGACGCCGAGCCGCCCGCGCTCCCCGCCGCCGCGGAGCAGCGAGACTCGGGGCACGCGCCGGACTCGCCGTGGCAGGCGTTTCTGCGCCCACCGGAAGCGGTCTCGGAGATCGCGAGGACGGGCAGCCGCGCGGCCTCCGCCGGCGTGAACGCGGCAAGGCACCCGCGCGAGGCGCTGCGCAAGGGGCGCTCCGTGGCCGATCTGCTGGTGCATGACGAGATCGTGGCCGCGCCCAGCACGTCCATCAACGTTCCGATCGGCGCCACCCGCCGCTATCGGGTGGTGCGCGTAACGCTCGACGAGGTGAAGGCGATCCGCGGCGAGCTCGGCGGCTCGGTCAACGACGTGCTGCTCGCGGCGTGCGCCGCCGGTCTGCGCGAGCTGCTCATCTCACGAGGCGAGGAGCCGCCAGTGCGGGGCGTGCGCGCGATGGTGCCGATGAACGTCCGCGAGTCCTCCGAGGGGTACGCGCTTGGCAACCGCGTGAGCTCGCTGTTCGTGGAGCTTCCCGTCGCCGAGGCTGATCCCGTGGCGCGGCTGCGCGAGGTGGTGGAGCGCACGAGCAGGCTTAAGGCCTCCGACGCGGCGCTCGGAGCGGCGACGACGCTCGACCTCGCCGCGTTCGCCCCGCCGTTCCTGCACGCGCCGATCGCGCGCTCGCTCTACGCGACGCGCCTGTTCAACCTGACGATCACCAACGTGCCCGGTCCCCGCGAACCGCTATATGCGTTCGGCGCGCCGCTGCGCGAGCTGCAGCCGATCGTTCCGCTCGCCGCCGGGCACGCGGTGGGCATCGCGATCTTCTCCTACGACGGCGGCGTGGTGATCGGGATCAGCGCCGATCGTGACTCCACCCCCGACCTCGATGTGTTGGTGGATGGGGTCGAGCAGGGCTTCGCGGAGCTCGCTCGGCTCGCCAGCGCTATCCGAACCTGACCTTGCCGTTCGACAGCGCGCGAACCTGCGCGCGCTCGAGCATCTCCAGGTGTTCGATCGCTTCGCCGAGCAGCCGCGCGAGCAGTCGCAGGCGCTCGTTCTCGGAGCGCAGCTCGAGCAGCTCCTGCTTGTCCTCGACGTCGAACTCGACGGTCGCGGCCATGCGGTAGGCGTCCATCAGCGCGAGCTCCGCGTCCTCCAGCTCGCGGTCTGTCGCTTCGCTGACGAGCCTGCGGTAGAGCTCGCGCGCCGCGCGCCCCGCTTCCGGGTCGCTCTGCTCGTCGGACTCCTTGAGGAACTCGACCACACCGGCTGGATAGGGGAGATCGTCCTGGCGCTCGATCAGGCGAAACGGGCGCACCCCGCGCGCGAGGATGTTCAGGCGGCCGTCGTCCATGCGCTCGAGCACGTCCTCGACGTCGCACGCGCAGCCCACCGGCTTGAGCTCCTGCTCGGAGAGCCAGAGGATGCCGAACTGCCTGCCGAGCGATCCGGCCGGCGCCTGCAGACAGTGCTCGATCATCCTGCGGTAGCGGTCCTCGAAGATGTGCAGCGGCACGCCCTCGGTCGGCAGCGCGACGATGCCGAGTGGGAACAGTGGAAAGCCCCGCGTTGGACGCTCGGGGTCGGTCATCTCCCGAGTTTAGGCGGGCTTGCGCGCTGCGACCATCAGGTTGTAGAAGATCGCGGGCGGTAGCCGTGGCTCCAGCAGCCTGCTGTCGAATTTCTGCAGCGCGAGGTAGCCGCGATACGCATACAGGCGCCAGCCCCACGGCACCTCCTCGGGGATCGCGGTGGCCTCCAGCGTGCGGTTGGTCCAGCCGAACCAGTTGGCGAGCAGCTCCTCGCCGCGGACGTGAACGTCCTCCAGCCCCGCGGTGCGAGCCATCTTCGACAGTTCTCCCGGCGCGAACGCGTGCACGTCGACGACGCCCTCGAGTGCCTCGTCGGAGTCGTGCGCGTGGCCCACCGGCGCGGCGCTCGCGCCGATCGCGCGTCGCCAGAGCGGCGCGACGGTTGTGGCGAAGCGCTTGGGCACGGTCGCGAGACGGTCGCCGTAGCGCGAGGGCTCCCCGGCGAACAGCACCGTGCCGCCCGGGGCGAGCACGCGCTCGAATTCGACGAACGCCTGCTGCAGGTCGGGGATGTGGTGGAGCACAGCGTGGCCGAGCACGAGGTCGAAGCTGTTGTCCGCGAACGGCAGGCGCTCGGCGTCGGCGGGTTCGGTCTTGACGTTCAGGCCGAGGCGCTCGGCGTTGGCGGCGAGCGTCTCCAACATCCCGGGGGAGATGTCGCTGCAGGTGGCTTCGCCGATCAGCCCGGCGCGCATCAGGTTGAGCGTGAAGTAGCCGGTTCCGGAGCCGATCTCGAGCGAGCGCGCGAAGTGGCCGGGCTCCCGGCCGAGCGCCTTGCGCACCTTTGCGGTCACCTGGCTGAGGCCGAGATCGCCGAAGTCGATGCCCCACTTGGAGTCGTAGTGGTCCGCCGCGACGTCGTGGTAGCGCGTGTTGGCGTCGCGGATCTCCTCGGCGGTGAGAGTGGGCGTCACGGTGCGGCACCATATACTCGCGCGCCGTGCCCGCGCCTTCCACCTGGGCTTGAACCTCCCGACCAAAGGCGTTTTGTGAACACAACTCTGTATCTGCAGCGCGACCAGCCGGACGGCGTTCCGCCGCTCGCCCTGACCGGCGAGCGCACGCTTCCGGACGTGCCCGAGGAGAACTACTGGTATCGCCGCCACCTGGTGGTCTACGAGTGGATCGCCGCGCAGCTGGGCGGCGTGCGCGCGATCGACATGGCCTGCGGCGAGGGCTACGGCTCGGACGTGCTTGCCCGCAGCGCCGCGAGCGTGGTGGGCGTGGACGCCAACCCGGAGGCGCACGAGCACGCGCGCCTGCGCTACACGCGCCCCAACC
>CAZPQW010000006.1:0-166183 GCA_964588985.1 uncultured Solirubrobacteraceae bacterium | reverse complement strand
CGTCCTGCGTGTGCAGGGTCGCGAACACGAGGTGGCCGGTCTCGGCCGCGGTCAGGGCGGTGGAGATCGTGTCCAGGTCGCGCATCTCTCCGACGAGGATCACGTCGGGGTCCTGGCGCAGGGCGGCCTTCAGGGCGGCGCCGAAGCTCTGTGCGTCGGAGCCGAGCTCGCGCTGGTTGACGATGCACTTCTTGTGGCCGTGCAGGAACTCGATCGGGTCCTCGATCGTCATGATGTGCTCCTCGCGCGTGCTGTTGATCTCGTCGATCATCGCCGCGAGCGATGTGCTCTTGCCCGAGCCGGTGGGGCCGGTGACGAGCACGAAGCCGCGCGGGCGGCGCGTGAACTCGTGGACCGCGGCGGGCAGGCCGAGATCGTCGATCGAGGTCATGCCGAACGGGATCAGACGGAACGCAGCGCCGATCGCGCCGCGCTGGTAGTAGGCGTTCACACGGAAGCGGGCGTGGCCGGGGATCGAGTAGGCGAAGTCGAGCTGCCAGTCGGTCTCCAGGCGCTGGCGCTGATCGCCGGTGAGGATCGAGTAGACGATCTCGCGCGTGTCGGTGCTCGCCAGCTTCGGGTAGTCCTCGAGCGGCACGAGCCGCCCACGGACGCGAACGGTCGGGTGAGCGCCGGAGCTCAGGTGCAGGTCGGAGGCACGGCGGTTGACGACCTCCATCAGAAGGTCCGCGAAATCTATATCCATGCCTGCCCATCGACAGATCCGCCGGCCGCCATTAGCGGATGCGTTGCCAGCCGTCGCGGCGCTGGACGAAAGTGCGAGCCGGCCGCGGACCTAGCCACTGCCGATCACCCGCGCGATCTCCGAGATCGAGGTGCGACCCTCTCTCACCTTCAGCAGCCCGTCGTCGCGCAGGCGCGTCATCCCCTGTTCGACCGCCACGTCTCGGATCGCCTCCGCGGGCCGGCGTTCGAGCGCCAGGTGCTGGATCTCGGGCGACATCTTCATCACCTCGTAGAGGCCCACACGGCCCCGGTAGCCGCTGCCGCCGCAGCGCCTGCAGCCGACCGGCTCGTACGCCTCCAGATCGACGCGCGCCTTGTAGCCGCTTTCCTGGAGCACTTTCGCGGGGATGATCGTGCGTCGCTTGCAGTTCGGGCACAGCATTCGCGCGAGGCGCTGGGCGACCACGCAGTCGAGCGCCGAGGCGACGAGGAAAGGCTCGATACCCATCTCGATCAGGCGCGTGATCGCGGACGGCGCGTCGTTGGTGTGGAGCGTCGAGAGCACCAGGTGCCCGGTGAGCGCCGACTCCACAGCGATCTGCGCGGTCTCGCGGTCGCGGATCTCCCCGACCATGATCACGTCGGGGTCCGCGCGGACCATCGCGCGCAGGCCCATCGCGAACGTGAGCCCCTGCTTCGTCGCCACCTGCACCTGGGTGAGACCCGCCATTTCGTACTCGACCGGGTCCTCCACGGTGATGATGTTCTTCTCCGGCGTGTTCAGCAGCTTCAGCGCCGCATACAGCGTCGTCGACTTGCCCGAGCCGGTCGGGCCGGTGACGAGCACCGCGCCGTGGGTCTCGTGGCAGGCGTGCTCGAAGCGCTCGCGCTCCGGGTCGGCCATCCCGAGCTTGTCGAGCTCGACCACCACCGAGGCCTTGTCGAGGACGCGCATCACGACGCCCTCGCCGTGCACGCTCGGTAGCGTCACCACGCGCAGGTCGACGTGGCGGCCGTCCACGACGAGACCCACGCGCCCGTCCTGGGGCAGGCGCTTCTCGGCGATGTTCAGCTCGGCCATGATCTTGATGCGCGAGACCACGCCCGCGGCCATCTTGCGCGGCACCGTCGTCACGTCCTGCAGCACTCCGTCGATGCGGAAGCGCACGCGCATCTCCTTGCCGTCCGGGGCGAGGTGCATGTCGGAGGCGCCCTGCTCGACCGCCTGGGCGACGAGCTGGTTGACGAGCTTGATGACCGGTGCGTCTTCGGAGGTCTCGTGAAGCGCGACGAGCTCGTCCTCTTCGGCCTCCTCCAGCGTCGCCTCTCCGACGACGTCTTCGAGGCGGTCCAGCCGCGAGACGAGCGCCGCGATGTCTTCCGGCGGCGCGACCGCGACCCGGATCTCGTAGCCGGTCATGATCGCGATGTCGTCGACCGCGAGCACATTCGAGGGGTCGGCCATCGCGACGAGCAGAGTGCGCTTGTCCGCGAACGCGACCGGCACCGCCTGGTAGCGCTTGGCCACCGCGGTGCTCACAAGGTTCGCCGCGCCCATGTCGACCGTGAAGATGCCCAGGTCGAGATGGTCGAGGCCGTAGCGCTCGGCGAGCGCGCGAGAGAGCGCGTCCGGGGTGATCGCGCCGGTCTGCAGCAGCACGCTCTCGGGAGTGGTGCCGGAGGTGCGCGACTGCTCGATCGCCTCGTCGACCTGACGCTGGGAGGCGAGCCCCATCATCACGATCACGTCGGTGAGGAACCGTTGCGAGGAGCCCTTCGCCGAGGGCTTGGTCACACCGGTCATCGGGCCGTGGCCGGCGGGCGCTGCGGGCGGTTCGTCCTGTGGCCCGTCTCCCTGACCCGCACGGGCGTGGTTGGCGAGGTGAATGTCCGCCGGCGGTTCGTCCTCGAGCACCCGCTCGAGCTCGATCGCGGGTTCGTCCTGCAGCGCCCGCTCGCGCTCGATCCGCGGTCCTGGGCGGGCGACGCGGTCGAGGTCGATGTTCTCGAGCGGGTCGTGCTCGTCGAGCCCGCGTTCCACCGAGATCACCGGTTCGCCGGCGCTCTCGTGGTCGATCCCGAAGATCGCGTTCAGGTCGGTGTCGGTCGACTGCGGAAGCTCGCTCATCGCGCGCTCCTAGCCGTCGTCGTAGCGCTACCCGTCGGTGTCCGCGTCGCGCGCCGCTGCGAGCATGATCTCGCGCGACGGCCGAGCGCCGGTCCAGATCTCGAAGCTGAGCGCGCCCTGCGCGACGAGCACCTCGAGGCCGTCCACTGTGCGCGCGCCGTGTGCTCCGGCGGCTGCCAGCAACGGGGTGGGGGTGCGTGAGCGGTAGACCAGATCGGCGACATACGGGTACTCACCGAGTTGATCGAACGTCAAACCGAGTTGGTTGAGCGCCTCGTCCTCAGTGGCCGAGCGTTCTACGCCACCGCCCTCCAGACCGACCGACGTGCAGTTCACGAGCAGATCCGCCGGCTCCAGGGCGCTCGCGAAGCGAACTCCCAGATCGGCGGCGAGCGCCTGCGCGCGCTCCGGCGTGCGGTTCCACACCGACACCTCGCTCGCGCCCGCCTCGCGCAGCGCCCACACCACCGCGCGGGCGCTGCCGCCCGCCCCGAGCACCAGCGCGCGCTTGTCGGCGGGGCTGTCGAGGATCGTCCCGAGCGCGGAGATCAGTCCGGGCGCGTCGGTGTTCTCCGCGAGGATCTCGCCGTCGGCGTCGAACGTGAGCGTGTTCGCCGCGCCTATCTCGCGCGCGGGCGCGCTCGCTCGGGTGGCGAGCGCGAGCGCCGCGTGCTTGTGGGGGATCGTCACGTTCGCGCCGTGGAAGCCGGCGCCCGCGAGCGCGCGCGTAGTCTCCGCGAACAGCGCCGGCGGGACCGGAAGGCGCTGATAGCGCCAGTCGCTCATCCCCAGCGCCTGCAGCGCAGCGTTGTGCATCGCCGGCGAGCGGCTGTGCGCGACCGGCCAGCCGAGCACGCCGAGGCGTCGTATCAATTGCCTGTGCCCGTCAGGGTGTGCTTGCACGCCGGCGGGTGGCCGCCGTTTTTGCTCACCGCCGCTTTGTACGCGGCGACGTTGGCTTCGAACGCCGACTGTGTGTCGGAGAACACCTGCTCGCCGCAGCCGTCCGCGCCCGCCACGTAGTACAGGTAGGACACGTGCGCCGGGTACGCCGCCGCGTGGATCGACGCGTCGCCAGGGTTTGAGATCGGCGTCGGCGGCAGGCCCGTGTGGGTGCGCGTGTTGTACGGCGAGTCGATGTGCAGCTGCGCTTCGGTGAGTTCCTTCGTGTAGGTCGCGATCCCCTCCTTCTGCTCGACCGCGTAGTAGATCGCCGCGTCGATCCCCAGTGGGATCCCTTCGCGCAGGCGGTTGTAGATCACCGCCGCGATCTTCGCCCTGTCTCCCGGGATCTGCGCCTCGCGCTCGACCATCGACGCCACCGTCAGCAGCTCGTAAGGCGTGATGTGCAGCGCGTGGGCGCGCGCGACCTGGCTCTCGGTGAAGTTTTCGCGGAACGCCGCGAGCTGCTCTTCCACGAGCCTGCTCACCGGCTCGCCGACCGTCATGTCGTACGTCGCCGGGAACAGGAAGCCTTCGAGGTCGGTCGTGCCGTGCGGCGCGCCGTAGTGGACCGGGCTCAGCAGCGACGAGCGCTTCGCCGCCTTCGCGTAGTCGCCGCTGAGGTGATTCGCGGCGGCGATCTCCGCGATCTGCGCGCGGGTCTCGCCCTCCGGGATCAGCACCTTCACGATCTTCGGCGCCGCGATCGTCTTCGTGTTCGACGAGCGCAGCTGAGGCACGAGCAGCAGGAGCAGAGCGGCGATCACCGCGAGCAGCGCGATCACCGCCACGATGCGCGCGAGCGGCGAGCGGCGAGACGGCGCCCGCGGGGCGAGCTTCGACGTTCCTCCCAGCTCCGGTGGCAGTGGCGGCAGGCCGATCGACGGCGGCTTTGGGGGGGGTGGCGCAGGTGCCTCAATCGCCACGGGCTCCTCGATCGGGAGAGGCTCCTCCTCGAACGCCGCGGGCTCCTCAAACGCCACCGGGTCCGGCGGCGGCTCGGGAAGCGGGTTAACCAGCTCCCGTTCGATCGGAGGCGGCTCGAAGAACGGTTCGGCTGGAGGCAGCTCGATCTCCGCGGGCTCCTCGAACGGCACGGGCTCGGGCGGCAGCTCAGGCGGCAGCTCGACGTGCTCCTCCTCGATGGGCTGCTCGACAGCCGCCGGTGGAACCGGCGCGTCCGCGGGAAGCCGGCCGCGCCGACGTTCGCGCTCTTCGCGGTCGCGTTCGCGCTCCGCGGCGGTGCGCTCGCGCGCCTGCCCTGATCGATCGCCCCGTGCCACGGTCAGGACACTAACGCGATCGGGCTTCGAGCCAGCTCTCGAGGATGTGCGCCGCCGCGCGCGAGTCCTCGCTCGCGGAGGACGCGCGGGAGATCGATTCGCGCTGGGCCATGAGCGTGGTGAAGCGCTCGTCGTGCATCTCCACCGGCACGCCCTCGCCCAAGTATCGGGCGAGGCGCTCAGCGAACTCGCGCGCCTCGCGGGTCTGCTCGGTGTCCGCGCCGCTCAACGACAGCGGCAGTCCCACCACCACGCGCGCCACCTTGCGCTCACGCACCAGCTCCCGCAGCCGCGTTATGCCGCGCCTGCTCGCCGGGCGCTCGACCGTCTCGATCGGCGTCACTATCGTGCCCGTCGGGTCGCTCACCGCGCAGCCGCAGCGGGCGCTGCCGAAGTCGAGCGCGAGCACGCGCATGTGCTCGCTAGCCGGCAAGCGCCGTGCGGATCGCCGTCCGTGCCGCCTCGATCGCCTCGCCCAGCTTCTCGGGGTCGCGCCCGCCGGCCTGCGCCATCGTGTCGCGGCCCCCTCCCCCGCCGCCCACGGCCTGCGCCGCCGCCTTCACCACCGCACCGGCCTTCACGCCTCGCGTCACCAGCTCCGGCGCCACGCTCGCCATCAGGTGCACGCGACCGTCCGCGGCCGTGCCGAGCAGGATCGCCGCCTCACCGAGGCGGCCCTTCACGCGGTCGACAGTGTCGAGCAGCGCCTTCGCGTCGAGCCCCTCCACGATCGCGGTCAGCACCTTCGCGCCGTCGATCTCCTCGGCCTGCGCCGCGAGCGCGTCCATGTCCACGCCACCCCCGCCGGCCTCGCCAGGGCCGCCGCCCTGCTTGAGCGCCTTCTCCAACCGCTTGCGCTCCTTCGCGAGCGCCGCGACCGCCTGCGGGGCGTCCTGCGGGTGGGTGCGAAGCTCGGCAACGATCTCGCCGAGCAGGCGGTCGTGCTCGCGCAGCAGCTCCACCGCCGCCGGACCCGTTACCGCCTCGATCCGCCTCACGTTCGCGGAGCTCGATGTCTCGTGCAGGATCCGGAACGGCCCGATCTCGCCCGTGCGGTGGACATGGGTCCCTCCGCACAGCTCGCGCGAGTACTCGCCCTCGCCGATCTGCACCATCCGCACCACGTCGCCGTACTTCTCCCCGAACAGCGCCATCGCGCCGAGGCTCCGCGCCTCGTCCAGCGTCGTCGTGATCGCGCGCACCGGGTCGTTAAGCGCGATCCACCCGTTCACGCGGTCCTCCACGTCGCGAAGCTCCTGCTGCGTGAGCCCCTGGCCGTGGCTGAAGTCGAAGCGCAGCTTGTCCGGACCGACGTAGGAGCCGGCCTGGCGCACGTGGCCGCCCACGATCTCACGCAGCGCCGCCTGCAGCAGGTGCGTCGCCGTGTGGTTGCACTCGGTCGCGTGGCGCGCACGGCGATCCACCCGCGCGAGCACCTGCTCGCCCTCGCTGAGCGTGCCCTGCTCCACCACCACCTCGAGCGCCTGGTCTTCGCCGAGACGGAACACGTCCTCCACGCGCGCGACGCAATCCCCGTGCTCGCATTCCAGCACGCCCACGTCCGCCACCTGGCCGCCGCCCGCCGCGTAGAACGGAGACTCGGCGAGCTTCACCAGATACCGCTCTCCCGACGTGCCCCCGTCGCCGCCGGAGCCGTTCCCGTTCGCGAGCACGCTCTGCACCGCGCCCACCGTCGTCTGCTGCTCCTCGGTCTCATAGCCGGTGAAGCGCGTCTCGAAGCCGCTGCCGCCCGCGAACGAGCTCGCCGCCGCGCGCGCCTGCTGAACGTCCGAGCCGCCGCTGCCCCCGCGCGAGCCCGCGCGGCCACGGGCGCGCTGGCCCTCCATCAGCTCGTCGAAGTCGCCCTCGATCGACATCTCCTGGAGCGCGAGCAGTTCGCTCGTCATCTCATAGGGGAAGCCAAACGTGTCGTGCAGGCGAAACACATCCTCGGCTCCCACGGTCGCACTCCCGGCCGCGCGAGCCCTCTCCATATATTCGTTCAAAGTCGAGAGCCCCTGCGCGAGGGTCCGACCGAAGCCCTCCTCCTCGGCCGCCAGCCACATGTCCGTCGACTCGGAGTGCTCGCCAAGCTCCGGGTAGGTGGCGCCCATCGTCTCGCGTACCACCGTCGAGTAGCGCGTCAGGAAGCCCGGGTCGAGCTGCAGCGCGCGGCCCTGCTGGATAGCGCGGCGCATCACGCGGCGCAGCACGTAGCCGCGGTCCTCGTTCGATGGCACCACCCCGTCGGCCGTCAGGAACGTCATCGCGCGCGAGTGGTCCGCGAGGATCCGCAGCGCCCGGTCGGTCTGGAAGTCCTCGCCGTAGCGGCGGCCCGAGAGCTGCTCGCCGAGCTCGATCAGCGGCTCGAACTGGTCCGTCTCGAACACCGACCGCTTGCCCTGCAGGATCGCCGCCATGCGGTTCAGGCCGAGGCCCGTGTCGATGTTGTTCGCCGGAAGCGGATTGAGCGTCGAGCCGTTGCCGTCCGCGTTCTGGCGCTGGTCGTACTGCATGAACACCAGGTTCCAGTACTCCAGGAAGCGCTCGTTCTCCCCGCCCGGCAGGTCGTCCGGCTTGCCGTGCTCCACGCCGCGGTCCACGTACAGCTCCGAGCACGGCCCACACGGCCCGTTCGGGCCCGCCTGCCAGAAGTTCTCAGAGCGCGGGCAGCGCACGATCCGCTCGCGCGCCACGCCCAGCTCCAGCCAGTTCTCGATCGCCTCCTCGTCCGGGCCCAGGCCGAGGCCGTCGTCGCCTTCGAACACCGTCACCCAGATGTCCTGCTCGGAGAAGCCGAACACCTCGCGCGAGAGCTCCCACGCGAACGCGATCGCCTCGCGCTTGAAGTAGTCGCCGAACGAGAAGTTGCCCAGCATCTCGAAGAACGTCAGGTGGCGCGCAGTGTTGCCCACGTTGTCGATGTCGACCGTCCGAAACACCTTCTGGCAGCTCGTCAGGCGCGGCGCCGGCGGGGCCTCCTGGCCGAGGAAGTACGGCTTCAACGGGTGCATGCCCGCGACGGTGAGCAGCGCCGACGGGTCGTGCGCCGAGGGCACCAGCGACGCCGAGGGAACGCGCTGGTGGCCGCGCTCCTCGAAGAAGCTCAGGTAGCGCTCGCGGATCTCGTCGGAGGTCATCGACATGGCAGCGACGGATATTAGGCGTCGCCTGGGGCGCTACGCGGTAATGGTCGCGTGGCCCACCACGACATCGCCCGCATACAGGCACGCGAGCTGCCCCGGCGCGGTGCGCTCGGCGGGCTCGCTCAGCTCGACGGCTGCCAGCTCGTGGCGTCCCGCCGTCAGCTGCTGGGAGAGGCGGCACGCGAACCTGCGCCCGTGCGCGCGCACGCGCACCCCGTCCACGCTCTGCCCGTCGCGGTGGAGCGTCAGCCCGCGCACACGCACCTCGCTAGCGAGCAGCTCCGTGCGCGGACCCACCGTCACGGTGTTCGAGCGCGTGTCCGTCGCGAGCACGTAAAGCGGCTCCGGCGCGGAGATGCCGAGGCCGTGGCGCTGACCGACGGTGTAGGTGTGCGCGCCCGCGTGCTCGCCCAGCCTGCCGCCCTGCTGGTCGACGATCGGGCCGGGGCGCCGGCCGAGGCCGCCGTGGCGCTCCAGGAACGCGCTCTGACGCGTACCTGCGAGGAAGCACAGGTCCTGCGAGTCGCGCTTGCGCGCCACCGCCAGGCCAGCCCGCTCGGCGATCTCGCGCACCTGCTCCTTGCGCATGTCCCCCAGCGGGAAGCGCAACCGCTCGAGCGACTCGGGCGCGAGCGCCGAGAGCACGTAGCTCTGGTCCTTCGCGATGTCGACGGCGGTCCTCAGCACCGGCGCGGACTGCGTGTCGGTCACGCGCGCGTAGTGGCCCGTCGCGAGTGTCTCCGATCCGAGCGCCCGCGCCAGCTCCAGCATCGCGTCGAGGCGCACGTTGCCGTTGCAGCGCACGCACGGGTTCGGCGTGAGCCCCGCCGCGTGATCCTCCAGCCAGCCGTCCACCACGCCCGCCTTGAACTCCGCGCGCAGGTCGATCGACAGGTGCGCCATCCCCTGCTCGTGCGCGAGGCGGCGCGCACCGCGAACCGCCTGCGCGGAGCAGCAGCTGAGATCGCCGTCGTTCTCCGGGTCAGACCACAGCTCGAGCGTCACCCCCACCGCCTCCGACCCGCCCTCCGCCACGAGCAGCGCCGCCACCGCGCTGTCCACGCCCCCGCTCATCGCCACCAGTGTGCGTCCTCCGTGAGCGGCCAGATGAGCCTGCCCGCGCGCGGCCCCCCCGAGCGCGCGGTGCAGCGCGTCCGCCGCGAGCTCCGCCGCGTGCTGCTTGGCCGCGCTCAGCCCTCCCAGCTCGCGTGCGATGTCCTCCGCGCCGATCTTCGCCGCCTCCAGCAGCGGCGTGCCCCGCACGAGGCTCACCGTGGCGCTGCCGGATGCGACCGTCGCGCCGCAGCCGCTCGCGTCGAAGCCCGCGTCGCGGATCTCCCCCACGGGGCTGTGCGGGTCGACGGCGAGGGAGATGCGGATCAGGTCGCCGCACGCCGCACCGCCGGCGGCGCCGGTCGATGCGTCCTCGGGTGTGTGGCCGCGCCCGAGCGGCCGTTCGAGATGGCTCGTCAGATACTCGGCGCTCGTGCTCACGAGAGCGAGTTTAGGGCCGAGCGGCGGTGCTCAGGAGACGCTGCGAGCTTCGTCGATCGTCTGCCCGATCGAGAAGGCGTCCTGCAGGCCGGTCAGCACGATCGCCTTGCCGTGCTTGTTGACCACCAGCATCGTCGGCGTTCCGTAGACCTGCACGCCGCGGGTGATCGCGCCGAACGTCGCGGCCTGCGATGCGGAGGCGACGTTGATCGCGATCTTCCCGTGGTGGGCCGCCTGCAGGGAGCCCAGCGCTCGGCGGACCGCTTTGTCGTCCGTGCCGTTGGGGTTCCAGAACAGCACCACCACGACGTTGCCGTGGGCGAGCTCCGCTTCGACGGCGCGTTGGCCGACGGGGATGTTCGAGTGCGTGTTGGTCGCCCGCGGAGCGTGGCTCTTGGGCGTGGAGGTCGAGGTCGACTTGCTCGTCGACGGCGTGCTCTTCGCGGGCGTCGCGGCGGCCTTCGTCGCGGAGGCGCTGGAGGGCGTGGAGCTGGAGGCGCTCGTGGATGTCTGGCCAGAGGCCTGCGCCGACTTCTGTTCGAGCGCCTTCGCGTTCTGCTGGGAGGTCGCGACCGCTTCGTGGGCTTTGGCGACAGCACGGGTGAGGCCCTGCACGCCCGGCGCGGAGCCGTGGTAGATCTTCGCCGACGAGCCGGTGGTTTTCGAGTCGGTGGCCGTGGCGCTCAGCGTGGAGGCCGGCGGCGTGGAGACGACCGCGGAGGAGGAGCTCGATGTGGCGGTGTTGCTGTTGTGCGGCTGGAACACGAACAGCCACGCGGCGCCGAGCACGGCTACCGCCAGCAGCGCAATCTGGAAGGGACGGGAGATCTGCGACATCGCCTCCTTGTCGGCAGATTGGGCGAAGAAGTTGAACGACGAGATCCGCGTTGGACGCCGGCACGGCGCAGAAACCGCTCTACAGGTCGCTGTGGCCGCGCAGGACCGCGTGCACGACGGCGTCGGTCGCGAGCGACTCCTGCCCCCCCGCCTGCACGTCCCTGAGCGTCGTCTGCCCGTCGCCGACGACGGCGACGTAGCGGGCCTTGAGCGCGGCGGCGTTGGAGAGCTGGCCTTTGAGCGAGCGCCCGCCGAGCTCCATCTGCGCCGACAGGCCCGCGCGGCGTGCCTGGGTGAGCAGTCCGAACGCCTCCGTGTGCGCCTGCGGCGAGGGAGACTCGATCGCGACGAACAGCTCCACCGGCGCGGGCGCCGTCGGTGGGGTGTCGCCCGCGAGCAGGGTCCGCTCGACTCCGGCTGCCCAGCCGATGCCCGCGGTGGGCGGGCCGCCGAGCTGCTGCACGAGGCCGTCGTAGCGGCCGCCGCCGCCCACGCCGCTCTGCGCGCCGAGCGCGTCGGAGGTGAACTCGAACACCGTGCGCGTGTAGTAGTCGAGGCCGCGCACGAGCGTCGAGTCGACCTCGTAGGCGACCCCCGCGACGTCGAGCAGCTCGCGCACGTGCGCGAAGTGCTCGGCGTCATCGGCGCTGAGGAACTCGAGCAGCCGCGGCGCGGTCTCCATCACCTGCTTCGTGCCGGGGTGGTCGGAGTCGAACGCGCGCAGCGGGTTGAGGTCGATCCGCTCGCGGATCTCGGGCGAGAGGTCCGCCTCGTTGGCGCGCAGGTGCGCCTGCAGCCGCTCGCGGTAGGCGTGGCGGCTCTCGATCGAGCCGAGGCTCGACAGGCGCAGCCTGATCGCCGCGACGCCCATCTCGTCGAGCAGCGTGGCGAGCAGCACGATCGACTCGGCGTCCACCGCGGGATCCTCGGAGCCGAGCGCCTCCGCCCCGACCTGCCAGAACTGCCGGTAGCGGCCCGCCTGGGCGCGCTCGTGGCGGAAGAAGCTCGACAGGTACCACAGCTTCACCGGCTGGCGTCGCTTGTGCATGCCGTGCTCCACATACGCCCTGCACACCGGCGCGGTGCCCTCGGGGCGCAGCGTCAGCGAGCGCCCGCCGGCGTCCTCGAACGTGAACATCTCCTTGCTGACGATGTCCGTCGACTCGCCCACCCCGCGCGCGAACAGCTCTGTGGCCTCGAACGTGGGCGTCTCGATCCGCTCGTAGCCGGCGCCCTCCAACAGCGCTCGCGCGCGGCTCTCGAGCGTCGCGCGCTGAGAGGCCTGCTCGCCGAGCACGTCGAACGTGCCGCGCGGCGCTTTGACCTTGGAGTCGCTCAAAGCTGGAGGGGCGGCGGCGAGTCCGGCGCGACCGGGACGCGAACGCGCAGCTCGCTGAGGAAAGGGTTGGTGTCGCGCTCGCGCCCGAGCGTGGTGACGCCCATGTGCCCGGGGTAGACGAGCGTCTCCTCGGGGTAGCTCTTCAGCAGGGTCTCGATCGAGCGCTCGAGCGTCGTCCAGTCGCCGCCGGGGAGGTCCACCCGCCCGACCGAGCCCTGGAACAGCACATCGCCGGAGAGCACGGCTCCGGGCACCGCGTAGGTGAGGTGTCCGGGGCTGTGGCCGGGGGTGAAGATCACGTCGATCGACAGTCCCGCCAGCTCGAGGTGCTCGCCGCCCGCGAGCGTGTGGTCCGCCTCGTAGCTCTCGAACGGACCAAAGCCGGGCGGCACCCAGCTCATCACGTCGGAGAGCACCGGCCGCTCGATCTGCGGGCAGTACACCGGAGCGCCCGTCGCGCGCGCTACCGGAGCGACGGCGCCGATGTGGTCGAAGTGGCAGTGGGTGAGGAGGATCGCCTCGATCTCCACGCCCAGCGCCTCGATCGCCGCGAGCAGCCGCTCGGGCTCATCGCCCGGGTCGACGATCACCGCGCGCGTCGCGTGCTCGTCGGCGCGCACGATGTAGCAGTTCTCCTGCACGGGCCCGACGGTGAACGCGCGGACGTCAGGCCCCTTCATCGCGCGGGCGCCCCACCTTTGGCCTTCTTGCGCTGGCGGCGGTCGAAGACCCACTTGTCGGTGTAGTAGCTGATCACCGTGTACATCGCGATCACGATCGGGAACAGGCCGAGCGCGCTCCTGGACTGGTTGAGCACGACGGTCATGAACAGCATCAGCACGATGCCCGCGACCATCGCCTTGACGAACGCCGCGCGCCACGTCGGCGGACGGTCGCGCTTGTCGAGGAGCTGTTCCTTCCTCGCCTTCGCCGCATCGCCCGCCTTGCCGCTCTTCTCCGCGGAGGTTGGCTTGCGCCCTGTGCGACCGCGCGATTCGACCACGCCGGCGGCGTTGCCGCGGTGCTTGGTGTTTCGCTTGCGCTTCGTCTGTGCCATGGCTATCAGCCTAAAGCGTTCTCGATCAGGTGGCGTGCGGGGTCGAACCCCGGCATCGGCACGTCGCCCGGGAACCCGTCGAACGCGGCGGCAGGCGCAAGCCCGACGAGCTCCGCGCTCGCTATGCGCGCGTGCGCCCCGACCGCCCGGAGGACCGTCGCAAGCGGAACCTCGAACGGCCGCTCGACGTTCATCGACACCTGCGCCACGCCGCCCGCCAGCTCGATGCCGATGGCTCTGAGGCCGGGGAGTCCGTGCGTTCCGCCCTCGCGGACGAGCGCCGCTATAGCGCGGGCGTCGGCGAGCGTCGCGGACGGGGCGAGCTGCAGGTTGAACGCGACGAGCGGCGGGCGGGCGGCGACGAGCGTCGCCCCGGCTGTGGGGTGCATCCGCGGCGGGCCGAAGTCGGGCTTCAGGTGGGTGTGCGGGGCAGCCATGCGCTCGGCGAGGCCGAGCACGCCTCCACGGCGCAGGTCGGCGCGCGTGCGGCCCGGTGCGAGCGGGTCCTCGCTCGTGAGCTCGCCGTACAGGCAGACCGGGATTTCGAGCTCGTTGCCGATCCTGTCGGCCACGACGATCGCCTCGGCGCACGCTGCCCCGCGCGCGTCAGGATTTAGATAGACGATCGGGACCACGTCGACCGCACCCACGTGCGGGTGCTGGCCGATCTGGGCGGCCGCCTCGCCCGCGCGGCTCACCACGTCGATGCTGGCTGTTGCGGCGGCTATGCCTTGGATGAGCGCCTCCGCGAGGGCGCTTGGGCGTCCGGCGAGCGTGAAGACCGAGCGGTGGTGGTCCGCGTCGGAGTGCGTGTCGAGCAGGCGGACCTGGGCGTCGTGGGCGTCGGAGGCGAACGCGGCGCCGATCGCGGCGATCGTCTCGGGGTCGCGGCCCTCGGACACGTTGGGGATCGCGAGCAGGGTCGGAGCGGTCATACGCCTCTCAGGCTAGCCGGGCGGCTACACTCCTGCGTCATCCGGGCCGGAGTAGCTCAGCTGGTTAGAGCAGCGGAATCATAATCCGCGTGTCGGGGGTTCGAGTCCCTCCTCCGGCATCGCAAAAGGCCAGCCCAGGCGGGGCTTTGCGTCTAACGGGCGACTATCACTAGCTTGCACATCCGTCTTCAACGAGACTGGCGCCGGACTTGCTTGGGCGGGGGAAGGCACACCCCTGGATGACCCTCACCCGCCGGGGCTGGCGTGGTCCTCATCGCGGCCCCGGCGGGGTCGGTCAACTCCGCATTGGTCGAGGCATGGGCCGTCCCATCACTACGTGAGGTCCTTGTAGGCCGCTAGAGTCGGCTCGGATGGAAGCCATACTCGACGCGCTTCGCCGCGAGAACTGAACATGGCTGCTGCGAACCGCAATCTGGGGGATGCCAGAAAAGCGAAGGAGGACGAGTTCTACACGCAGCTAACGGACATCGAGCGGGAGCTGCGCCACTACAAGTCCCACTTCAAGAACAAGGTCGTCTATTGCAGCTGTGACGACCCCCGTGTGAGCAACTTCTTCCATTACTTCTCCTACAACTTCGAGAAGCTGCGACTGAAGAAGCTCATCGCGACGTGCTACAAGAGCCAACGTCCCGACCTCTTCAGCCGGAACGACTCCGAGGAGGCGATCTACCTCGAATACGACGGGGACAGCAGCAACAACAATGTTCCCGATCCCGAGGACATCGCCGTCCAGCCGCTAAAGGGCGACGGGGACTTCCGAAGCGCGGAGAGCATCGAACTGCTCAAGCAGGCGGACATCGTGGTGACGAACCCACCCTTCTCCCTTTTCCGCGAGTTCGTGTCACAGCTGATCGAGCACGACAAGAAGTTCCTCATTGTCGGCAACCAGAACGCGATCAGCTACAAGGAGATCTTCCCTCTGATCCAAAACGACAAGCTCTGGCTGGGCTACAACAACGGCGACATGCGGTTCAAGGTCCCCGATTACTACCCGCCGCGAGCCACACGCTTCTGGGTCGACGAGAACGGCCAGAAGTGGCGGAGCTTGGGCAACGCCTGCTGGGCCACCAACCTCGATATCTCTAAGCGCCACGAGGAACTCATCCTCTACAAGCAATACAGCCCGGATGACTACCCGTCCTACGACAACTACGATGCCATCGAGGTCTCAAAGGTCGTCGACATCCCTATGGACTACGACGGGACAATGGGCGTACCTCTCACGTTCCTCGACAAGCACAACCCCGACCAGTTCGAGATCGTCGGGATGACTCAGTCTTGGTTCGGAGGCGCATCCAAGATCTATCCCCGACAGGTCCAAGTCGACGCAGACGGGAAAGAGAGCTTCGTGACAAAGCTCAACGACGGGGCAGCCATCAAGGTGGACACTCCACCTCCCAACAAAACGTACTACAAGGTTGGAGACGAGTGCTTCGTCAAGGCTTACGCCCGCATCTTGATTCGCCGCAAGGACCAGTCAGCATGAAGATCGAACTCAAGGACATGAAGGTCCGTGACCTTGCGGAGGGCTACCAGGACAACGATGAGGACGGCGTCGTCGGGTACGGCGGCAAGCTCGACATTCGCCCGCCGTATCAGCGTGAGTTCATCTATAAGGATAAGCAGCGGGACGCGGTCGTCAACACGATCATGCGGGACTTCCCGCTCAATGTCATGTACTGGGCGGTGCGCGCGGATGGCGACTTTGAGGTCATCGACGGGCAACAACGCACCATCTCGATATGTCAGTACGTGGAGGGGGATTTCGCCTTCCAAGGGCGCTACTTCCACAACCTTCAGTCGGATGAGCAACAGAGCATCCTGGACTACAAGCTCATGATCTACCTATGCAGCGGAACTGACAGCGAGAAGCTCGAATGGTTCAAGACCATCAACATCGCCGGTGAGAAGCTGACGAACCAGGAGCTTCGCAACGCGGTCTACCACGGGTCGTGGGTCTCCGACGCGAAGCGCTACTTCAGCAAGACCGGCTGCCCCGCGTACGTCATCGGCGGGAACTACCTCACAGGCCACGCCATCCGACAGGAGTACCTAGAGACGGTCATCGAGTGGATCAACGGTGGCGATGTCGAGGAGTACATGGCGGTCCACCAGCGCGACCCGAATGCCAACGAGCTATGGCTCTATTTTCAGGCTGTGATCGCGTGGGTCAAAGCGACCTTCCCGACCTATCGCAAAGAGATGAAGGCTGTCGAGTGGGGCGAGCTCTTCAACGAGTACGGGACCGTGGCCCTGGACTCCAAAGAGCTTGAGGAAAACGTCGCCCGGCTCATGGCGGACGAGGACGTGACCGCCAAAAAGGGCATCTACTCCTACGTCCTTTCCGGGCAGGAGAAGCACCTGAATATCCGCGCCTTCTCGGCCAACCAGAAGCGCGAGGCCTACGAGAGACAACAGGGCATCTGTCCCCTCTGCGCCGAGCACTTCGAGATAGAGGGGATGGAGGCCGACCACATCACCCCCTGGCATGAAGGCGGTAGGACCAACGCAGCCAACTGCCAGATGCTGTGCCGCGAGGACAACCGCAGAAAGGGTGGCGTCTAGCCGCTCGAAGGCAAGGACGCAAGGCTGCGTGTCCTTGCGACATGCTCGCGCCTCATCTCGCCAGCGAGGGCCCGCACCGCGAGCTGATCGCCCGGCTGCGCTGCATGTGCGGGATCGACACGCTGACAGCGGTCGGGCTGGTCGCCGAGGCCGGAGACTTCAGCAGGTTCAAGTCCGCCGCCGCTAGAGTCCCGGCGCGATTCGTGGTGGTACCCCCCAATCGGCACCTATGGTCAGACGACGTGCACTGAGACGTCGCGGCCGATCGCTGAGGCGAGGCGACGCAGGTCATCTGGGTCGCTGGTGACGATCAGATCTTCGCGCGCCAGCGCCGTCACGACGACGGCCGCGTCGACGAGGTCACTGCTTCCGCTCGCCGCGAGCGCCGCCCCGGCGGACCGCGCCTCGAACTCGCTGAGCGCTTGGATGCGACAGCCCCGCAACAGCCGTGAGAGCTGCGCCTGTGGCCCCCCTCGCCACACCTGGCCAAGCACCACCGTCGATAGCGTCGGACGCAACTGCCGCTCGAGCAAACGTCGGTGCAGTAGCCACATGGAGGCTGAGCCGCGTTCCGCTGCGATCAACGCACCCGCATCGTAAGTGACCCCATTCACGCCGCGTGATGCTCACGTCCGCGGCCAATCGACGCGGCGTCAAGCACCGCATCGGCCGCAGCCAACGCATCCGCAGAAGGGGGTCCATGCTCGGCTTCCCATTCCGCGACCCCGACCAGGCCGTCCTCAACAGCCAACGCGTTCACAGATGCCTGATTCAACCACGCCGACAGGCTCATACCCCGACGCTGTGCAGCCTGCCGAGCAGCTAGGAGCACCGGCTCTTCAAGGGCGATAGACAACTTATGAGCGGCCACATCGAAATGGTAGCACCCGGTTCGCACCGCGCGCAATCGTCCTGGATCAGGTGGCGCACAGGCCCCACAGCCCAGCAGCCAGCAGCACACCATTCCGATTGTTAGGATTTCTGGGGATGAGCGACACGTCGCCCTCCCCCGGCACGGCCACCAAGCGAGTCGAGCTCGGCCGCTTTGTCCTCGTGATCGGCGACAGAGCCGGAACCGCGATCGCCGACGACGGCACACAGGGAGATCCGGGCGCTCTCGCAAAGGCGATCGAGCACTCATCCGAGGAGCCACCGGCACAGCTCGACATCGGCCACGGAACCGACGAGCCGACCGAGGACGCACCCGGAGTCACCGACCGACTGGAACATTCACTCCGTCTCTTCACCGACTTCGCCGAAGGCCGTAGCGACCTCGCTTCCATCGGCGACGAGGCGAACTTTCTACTCGATCTGCTGCAGCGACTCGACCGCGACGAACGCTGGACGGACGCCATACAGGTGGCGCGAGTGCTCGCGAAACTACTGGCCCTGCTGGCCCGCTGGAAAGACCTGCTGTCCTCGCTGCGCCTCGCATTCAGCCTCGCGGAGAAAATCAGAGATGACGACGGCAAGGCGTGGGCGCTGCACGAGCTCGGCATCCTGCATCTCGCCGCAGGCAAGCGAGCGGCCGCCGATCACCTTCTCACCCGCGCACACAAGATTCGGAAGCAGACCCCCGACAGGCACGCGCAGACTCTCCTCGAACGCAACCTCCAGGTCTTCTGCCGCTCCCTGCGCGCGGACCTCCACTCGTCACGCTGGCGCCAGCTCAAGCAGATCCCCAACAGTCGGAGCATCGCCGCTGTCCTTGCCGCATCCCTGCTCATCCTGGGTGGCGTAGCGGGCGCCATCGTCAACGGCTCAGGCGGATCGACCCCTCCTAAAACCTTGGTCACGATCGAAGCCAGTCCTCAGTTTCCGCGTCCCGGCGAGCAGGTCAAATTCAAGGTCGTCACGAGCACCAAAGCGGACCCCTACTTCTGGTGGTTCGGCGACGGGCGCAGCAGCTCCGCCACCAACCCCAAGCACGTATACCGCCGGCCAGGGCTCTACAGAGCGATCGTGACGGTCACCAACAGCGAAGGCGCAATCCTCGGCAGCGCCAGCCACTTGATCGAAGTCACTCATCATCGCAATCGTCCGACCACCAAACCGCCAACCGGGAAACTCCCCACCGAAAAAACCCCCACGGAAACGAGCACGAAACCCTCTGTTTCGACAATCACCTCCAGCTGCCCATCCAGCCCGGTCATCCTCGGCTCAACCGTGACGGTCAGCGGCATCGTGAAACCGACGCCGGCTCCAGGAACCCTTGTCACCGTTGTCTACGAAGCGCCTTCCGGTACGCCTCCCTCCGAACCTTCATCAACAGACACCGAAGGCGCCTACACGAGCGTCGTAACGGCAAGTCAAGTCGGCGTATGGAGCGTCAGCAGCTCATGGCGCGGCGACGAACACCTCGCTCCGGCCACATCCGAAGGATGCTCCTTCGAAGTGCGCACCCGCGAAGAACCATCGACGAAATCGGGCAAAGCGCAGGGCCCCCTCGAATAACCACGCACCGTCTCACGCCCGTCCACCTTCCTCCCCACGGGGTGAGTGGTCGGCTCACCCCACGATCGTGAAGCTCAACCTGACGGGCGTCGAACGCTGTCCGGCGGAGTTCGTGGCGAGGATCACGACGGTGTAAATGCCCGGTCGCAGCTTCTTCGTGTGTGAGAGGCGCCCCTGGAAGGAGAGCGTGTTCAGCCCCGCGTGTCCAGCGAATGAGAGCGTCCCGCGCGTCAACGTGCGCACACACCGCCGCTTGCGCCGGTTCGTCTTCTTCTCAGCCACGCAGCTGTGCCCGACCTTGCGCCCGCTCGCGGGCTGTGTGAACGCGAAGCTGACGGTGGCCGGCTGGTTGAGCGTGAACGAGAACGACGTGCCGAGCGGGGCGCGCTTGCGCGCCAGGGTCGCGAGCGCGCTTCCCTCGCGCCAGCTGCGGTGCATTTGCGACGCGCCGGTCACGGTCGGCACGCCGGGCAGCGTGGTGAACGTCTGATCCGCGCCGTAGCTCGTGCCTCCCGCGTTTTCAGCGACCATCCGGAAGTGGTAGGTCGTGCCCGGCGCGAGACCGCTCACGGCTGCCGCGAGCGACTGGGCGGACCTCGAGCCACCGACGCTCTGGCCGGGTGTGGCGGCGCCATAAGCGGTGCTCGCACCGTACTGGAAGTACGTGGTGGCGGCTGCTTCGGTCAGAGCGGTCCCGCCGAGCGTCGCTCCGTTCACCCCAACACCCGCCGCCGCCGCCGTCGTCGCCGTCGGAGCGTTCACGGAGCTCTCTTCCGCCGTCTTCAGGTTGAGAGCCGATGCGGGGGCCGATTCGTTGTAGCCGCCCACGATCAGCACCCGGCCGTTGGGGAGCGTCACGGCCGCTGGCCCGGTGCGTGGTTCGGTCAGTTCCGTCGAGAGCTTTTCGAACGCGCTCGTTTCGGGATCGAACAGCTCGCCGGTCTGCATGTCTTTGCCGTTGTAGCCGCCGACGATCAACACCTCGCCATTCTGGAGGGTTGCCGAGCCGGCTTCGCGACGTGCTTCGTTCAGTTCGTGCGAGCCCGGTTCGAACGTCCCGGTCGCCGGGTTGAACAGTTCCGTGCTCGTCAGGGATTTGCCCGATTTGCCCTCGCCGCCCGCGATCAGCACCTTGCCGCTCGGCAGCGCGGAGACCGTCGGCTCGTAGCGTCCGGCCACCGTTTCGGTTGAGAGCGTTTCGAACGCGCGGGTCGCCGGGTTGTAGAGGTCCGCGGTCGTCAGATATTCGCCGCCTTCGCGGACGCCACCGACGATCAGGACCCTCCCATCGGGCAGCCTTGCGGCCCCAGGGCCATCGCGTTCGAAGCTCATCGTCGCGGAGAGCGCTTCGAACGTGCCGGTCGCCGGGTCGAACAGTTCGGCGCTCTTCAGGGTTTTCGCGTTGTAGCCGCCTACGAGCAGCACCTTCCCGTCCGTCAGCGTCGCGGACGCGAATTCGTCGCGGGCGACGGCCATTTCGCCCGTGAGCTTCTTGAACGTGCTCGTCGTCGGGTCGAACAGTTCGGCGCTCTTCATGAATTTGGCGGATTCGTTGTAGCCGCCCGCAATCAACACTTCGCCGCTCGGGAGCGACGCGGCGATCGGCGCGTAGCGCGCCTGGAACATTTCGGCCGGGAGCTTCGTGAACGTCGGTGACGCCCACGCTCCGGCCGCCGCCAGCGCGAACGCGAGAGCAGCCGTCGCAAACACGGCGACCGCGCGCCGCAGCCTCGTCCACAGTCCCATGTCCTGCCCCCCCGACTCGTCCGTTGTGTCGCCGCTCCAAGCGCTGCCGCGGCCCTCTCAAGGTGCCTGACAGTAGTGGATCGAGCCGACGGCCAATGCACAAGCCGGTCGCCCACCCCGGAACGTCACCGCAACAGGACGCTCCGCGTGACGCTCACCGCGGGACCGTCCGCCGGAGTGAGCGTGACCTTCACGCTCACCACAAGGCCGTGATGGCGCCGTAGCGCGCTCCGTGCCTTGGCATCGAGCTTGACCGAGAAGCTCACCGTCCCAGCGGGTATCGAGCTGCGCACGATGCGGCCCACGAGCACCGGGGAGGACCGCTTGGCTCGCGTGATCGACGCGTCCTTGGCGAACACGTCGACCTCCAGTCGCCCGCCCGCGCCAGTCGAGGCGACGTGCAGCGACCCTGTGACAGACGTGCCTCGTTGACCCGGATGCAGCGATGGGCTGCCCACGATCGGGGGACCCGGCGCGGGCGTCACGATCGGCGTCGTCGCAGTCGTCATTGCCGACCCTCCCGTGACCGGTGCGGGCGTCGTCACCGTGGTGGTCGGCGTCGCTTCCGGCGCAGGCGGAGCTGTCGTGGTGAACGTCCGATCCGCTCCGGGCGTCGTGCCCGACGCGTTCTTCGCCACGACCCTGAAGTGGTAGACCGTGCCCGCCGCGAGCGCTGTCAGCGGCGCGTTCTCGGCGTGGCCCGCATGGTCTTCCCCGACTGGCAGTTCTTCGGTGCTCTGCCCGTAGACACTGCTCGCGCCCCATTCGAAGAAGAAGCTCGTCGCCTGACCGTTCGGGTTGATCGTTCCGTTGAGCGTCGCCTGGGTTTCTCCCAATCCGCTCGCGAGGCCCGTGACGGCGCTCGGCAGCCCCGGAGGCGAGAGCGTGGTGAACGTGCGGTCGAGGCCTTCGGTCGTGCCAGCTTCGTTCTTCGCCACCAGCTTGTAGTGATAGGTCGTTCCCGGCGCCAGCGAGCTGACCGGGACCGCCACCGCTTCGTTCACGCTGCCCGCTCCTGCGGATTCTTCGCTGGTTTCATTGCCGTAGCCGGTCGTCGTGCCGTAGTCGAAGTGGTAGGTCGACGCTTTGCCCTGCGGGTCGACGGTGCCGTTCAGCGTCGCCGCCGTCTGCCCCACCGCACTTGCCGCGCCCGTCGTCAGCGTGGGTGCTCCTGGCGTCGTCACCGTCACCGTCTCTGTCATCGCCGGACCGTGGACGGTGCAGTAGAACGTGTACGTGCCGGCATGGGTGAACGTGCACGTGCCGCTCCATTCTTTCCCCGACGCCACCGGCGTCGTTCCGACCGGCACGCCGACGCTGCATCCGGGTGTCACCGGCCCGCCGACCCATTCGACGCCGTGCGCGACCGTCGTCAGGTTGCGAACCGTGATCGTGCCACCCGTGTGCACCGCCACTTTTTCGGGCGACCAATAGTGCGTGTAGATGCCGACGTTCACCGCTTCCACCGTCGGGCTCGGTTCCGTGGAGCTCCCGACCGCCGGCAGCATTGCAATGAGCGTTCCCGTCAACGCAGCCAATACCGCGAATTTCACACCCACCCTCATCTCCGCTCTCCTCTCAAGCGTGTGCCACCACTGTTCGCGTGACGCTCGTCGGGTTGCCGTGAAGCGGCGTGAGCGTCATCCTCACCACGAGCGCGAGGCGCCTGTGGCGTTTGAGTGCACGCCGCGCCGCTGTGTCGAGCCGTACGAGCAGCGCCACCTCGCCCGGCGAGACCGATCCGCGCACGAGCCGTCCCACCCGGACACGCGCCGGGCGCCCTCCCCTCCCCAACGCGGCGCCCTTCGCGAACACGTCCACCTCGAGACGGTCGCCCGCGCCCGCCCCCGAGATCGCGAGCGAGCCTCTCACGGCGCCGCCGCGCTGGCTCGACGCAAACGACGGGCCGCTCAGCAGCGGAGAGCCCGAGGGCGATTCTCCAGGCGCCGGGGGCCCAGTCGTAGTCGGAGTGGTCACCGTCGTCGTGGTCGTCGTCCCCGCCGCGCTCACCGTGATCGCGCCGGTCATTTCTGGGCCGTGCACCGTGCAGTAGAACGTGTAGGTGCCGAACTGCGCGAACGTGCACGTGCCGCTCCATTCCTTGCCCGACGCCGCCGGCGTGGTTCCCACGGGCACACCGCTGCTGCATTCGGGCTTCAGCGGGCCGATCCATTCCACGCCGTGCAGCACGGCCGTCGAGTTGCGGATCGACACCGTCCCGCCCGTGCCCACGCTCACCTGCGTCGGCGACCAGTAGTGCGTGTAGGCGCTCCCGTTCACCGCGTCGATCGTCGGACTCGTTTCCGAGCTCGCCACGGCAGGCAGCAGCGCCAGGAATCCGCTGACGACCGCCGCCAACGGCAGATAGCGCCCGCGCAGTCTCACGATCCCATCCCGCCTTCCCGTCTTCGCGTCGCGGCGTAAGCCGCCCTCACGCACGCCCGTTGCGCGCCTCAACAACAGAGGACGCTCGGGGAGCTAGATCCTTCCCGGCGACGTGCGCGACTAGCGCTGCTGAATCCCGAGCGCGCGGCGTACCGACTCGCGCAGCAGCAGCCGGTAGGCCACGTCCGTGGCCGCGAGCACGGTGATGATCAGCGCCCCCGGACGGCGCAGCGGGAAGTTGAGACGCTGCATATACATCGCATCGGCATTCCAGCGCCTCGGATTGAGTTGCACAACCGGCATTCCAACGGTCGCCGCGACGCACCGCGGCGATACTCAGCAAACTCCCAGCTAGCCTTGATCGAAGCCCCAGCCCAGTGCAGTCTCATGTGCTCTGCTGCAGCCCCCGGCCGCTCCCATGCCCTTGGCGATCGAACCCCATGATGTCTCCCACCTCCACCCCTGACAACCAGCAGCAGCGCATCCTGGTGGTCGATGACGAGCCGAACCTCGTCGAGGTGCTCACGATGGCGCTGCGCTTCCAGGGCTTCACCGTCGAGACCGCCAGCACCGGCCGTGAGGCGCTCACGGCGGTGTCCAACTTCAAACCGCACCTGATGGTGCTCGACGTGATGCTCCCCGACATGGAGGGCTTCGACGTCGCCGCGCGGCTCGGCGCCCAGCGCACGGGCGTGCCGATCATCTTCCTCACCGCGCGCGACGCCACCGAGGACAAGGTCCGCGGCCTCAGCGGCGGCGGCGACGACTACATGACCAAGCCGTTCAGCCTCGAGGAGCTCGTCGCGCGCATCAGGACGATCCTCAGGCGCACCGGCCACGCCAGCCCCGAGTCCGGACACCTCGTCTTCGAGGACCTCGAGCTCGACGAGGAGTCGCGCGAGGTCACGCGCGCGGGCGAGCCGATCGAGCTGACCGCCACCGAATACCGCCTGCTGCGCTACCTGATGCTCAACCCCCGCCGGGTCATGACCCGCGCTCAGCTGCTCGACCACGTGTGGAACTACGACTTCGGCGGCGACGGCCGCGTCCTCGAGACCTACATCAGCTACCTGCGCAAGAAGCTCGACGCGCACGGGCCTTCGCTCATCAAGACCGTGCGCGGCGTCGGCTACGCGCTGCAGGCGCCCCGCAACTGATGGGCTCGCTGCGCACGCGCGTGCTCGCCAGTGTGCTCGCGCTGGCCGGGGTCGGGCTCGTGATCCTCGGCGCGGTCACCTACGCGGAGCAGAAATCGTTTCTGCAGGGACGCATCGACCAGGAGGTCCGCTCAGCCGGACCTTCGCTCTCCCGCGCTCTCGACAACGCCGGCCTCACGCCGCTCGACCACGGGTCCGACCGCAACGACCCGAACGCCACCTCCAAAGCCTCGGCGAACGCCAGCCCCCACCCGGGCCCGAACCTCCCACCCGGCACCTACGGACAGCGCCGCGAACTCTCAGGCCGGGTGATCGGATCGCAGACGATCAGCTACGGGCAGACGCCTCCCCCGGCGCCCGCGATCCCGGCGCACGTGCCGATCGGCAAGCTCTTCACGGTCGGCTCCGTCGGCTCCTCGGGACTGCGCTACCGCGTGTTCGTCAGCCGCGACCCCGAGGACGCCGGCCTCACGCTCGTCGCGGTGCCGCTCAGCGAAGTCGACCAGACGCTCAATCGCCTGCTGCTCGTGGAGCTGCTCGTGATCCTCGGGGTGCTCGCAGCGCTGGGTGTGAGCGCGTTCTTCGTCGTGCGCCTAGGCCTGCGCCCACTCGACCGCATGGAGGTCACCGCCGGGCAGATCGCCGCCGGCGAGCTCTCGCGCCGCGTCAGCCCCGCCACATCGAAGACCGAGGTCGGCCGGCTCGGGCTGGCGCTCAACGCGATGCTCGACCGCCTCGAGCAGGCGTTCTCCGAGCGCGAAGCGAGCGAAGACCGCCTGCGCCAGTTCCTCGCCGACGCCTCGCACGAGCTGCGCACCCCGCTCGCTTCGATCCGCGGCTACGCCGAGCTGTTTCGCATGGGCGCTACCCAGGACCACGTCGGGACCGAGACCGCGATGCGTCGCATCGAGGAAGAGTCGAAGCGCATGGGCGTCCTCGTCGAGGACCTGCTCACGCTCGCCCGCCTCGACGAGACCCCCGAGCTCACGCGAGCGCCCGTGGATCTCGCCACGCTCGCGCGCGACGCCGTCGCCGACGCGCGCGCGACCGTGCCCGACCGGGAGATCGCCGTCGACGCGCCCGACGCGGCGCTCGTGTCCGGGGATGCGCATCAGCTGCGTCAGGTGTTCGCCAACCTGCTGCGCAACGCGCTCGTCCACACCCCCACCGCGACGCCGATCGAGGTCTGCGTAGAGCAGGACGATCGCAGCGTCACGATCACCGTCCGCGACCACGGGCCGGGTCTGCCTGCGGCCGCGCGCAAGAAGCTGTTCGAGCGCTTCTGGAGGGCGGAGGGCGGGCGCGAGCGCGGCAAGGCCGGCGCCGGGCTCGGCCTCGCGATCGTGCGCGAGGTCGTCGAGGCCCACCACGGGACCATCGCCGCCGAGAACGCACCCGACGGGGGCGCCCGCTTCGTCATGCGCCTGCCCAAGGCGGCCGCTGACTACCCGGCGCCCAGCGCTTCCAAACGCTGATTTGCAGCTCTCTTAGCTGACGTTTAACGCTTCTCAGGTTGCTCTCAGGTTCCCTGCACGGTCGGCTCAGGGTCCCTCTCGATACTCGGTTGAGTCGATCCGCCTTCAACCGAAAGGATCCCCATGAGCCTCTCCCTCGCAATCGCGATCATCGTCCTCGCCGACATCGCCCTGATCGGCCTGCTGACGTTCGTCATGTCGCGCGCCAAGCTGCTCACCCCGCACGCCTCCGGCGCCACCGAGGCCACTCCGCGACGGATCGCCGCCCGACACGCACGCCAGAGCAGGAACGCGGCTCACGCCAACGTCCACGCGATTGGCGTGGAGGGCTGAGCGAGACGCTCTTAGCGCGCGCTTACCCAAGGGTTAGTGGCCCTTCAGAGGCGCGCGCGACAGTGTCCTCTCACCCTCGACACCGGAGGCCGAGCAATGGTCGACTCAAAAGCACTCGCGCTGTTCTCGGCCATCGTCGGAGGTGTGACCGCCGCGCTCGTCGTGGTGCTCCTGCACCCGTTCGGCTCCACGCAGACCAAGGTGCTCGTACCGCAGTCCGGCAGCACCGCATTCGCCTCCCAGGTGACCACCACCTACCCACTCACGCCGCGTGAGATCTACGAACGCGACTCACGCGGCGTGGTGGCGATCCGCGCCAGCAGCGGCGGCGCCTCCGGTGCGTCGTCGCTGTTCGGCGGCGAACAGAGCACCCGTCAGACCGACAGCGGTACCGGCATCCTCGTCAGCGCCACAGGCCTGATCCTCACCAACGAGCACGTCGTCGAAGGCGCAAGCTCGATCTCCGTCTCACTCGAAGGCAAGGGCGGTCAAACCAGGCAGGCGCACATCGTCGCCGAGGACAAGCCGGGCGACCTCGCGCTGCTGAGGATCGACACCACCGGACTCGCGCTTCACCCGCTCACCCTCGGCAACTCCAGCGCCATGCAGGTCGGCGACGCGGTCGACGCGATCGGCAACCCGTTCGGCCTCGACTGGACGCTCACCACCGGGGTCGTATCCGCGGTGAATCGTGAGATCCACGCGCCCGACGGCGCCACGATCTCACACGTAATCCAGACCGACGCGGCGCTCAACCCGGGGAACTCCGGCGGCCCCCTGATCAACGCCGCGGGAGAAGTCGTCGGAGTCAACTCGCAGATCGTCTCCGGCTCCAGCTCCGCCACCAGCGCAGGTGGCTCCAGCGGGGTCGGGTTCGCGATCCCCAGCAACGTCGTCAAGGCGTTCCTCAAACAATCCGGCAACCTCGCCTAACGGCAACGAGGCTCACATGCTCGCCACGAACACAGCCACACTCGCCACCGCCGTCGGACCGCACCTGTTCTGGCTGACGAGCCGCGCGGCGGGCATCGCCGCGCTGATCCTGTCGAGCATCTCCGTGAGCATCGGCCTGTCGATGGGTGGACGCTTCGCCAAGAGCCACCGCGCGGAGATGCGGGTCACCCACGAGGCGCTGTCGCTCGCGACGCTCGCCGCGCTCGCGATCCATGGTGTGACGCTGCTCGGTGACGGGTTCCTGCACCCGAGCCTCGGCGACATCGCCGTGCCGTTCCTCAGCGGCTACAGGACGTTCTGGACGAGCACCGGGATCGTCGCCTTCTGGGCCCTGCTGCTGCTCGGCCTCTCCTACTACGCACGAGCCCGCATCGGCGTGCAGCGCTGGCGCAAGCTTCACCGCTTCACCGCGCTCGCGTGGGTGCTGGGGATCGTGCACTCGCTCGGCGAGGGAACCGACGCCGGGCAGACATGGTTCCTGGCGATGGTCGCGATCGTGGTCCTCCCCACCCTCGGCCTGCTGATCCTCCGCCACCTGGGTGGCGCGCCCTCGCCTCTCACAAACCTCTCAGGCTCCCTCAAGCGTTCTGCGACACGCGCCACCGACACTGCGATCGCACGCAAACCGGCGACCCGAATGGAGCAGACATGAACTCCGACCAGCTCGACCCCAAGACGCTCGCGCGGATCCGCCGCGATGCGATGCGCCTGCGCGCCCGGCGCATCAGGCGATCGGTCACGGGACTCGCGGTCGCGCTGTTCACCGCTGCGTTCGTGGGCATCTACGTGCAGCTGGCCTCCGGTCACGACCCCGCGCTGAGCAAACGGCAGACCACTACCAGCACGACAGCCGCGAAGAGCGAAACCGAAAGCTCGACCTCCAGCGGCGAAACGGCCTCCAGCGAATCGAGCTCCTCGGGTAGTGAAGAAACCTCCGGCGAATCGAGCTCCACCGGCAGCGAAGAAACGACCGAAAGCCCATCCGCCGTGACGACGAGGCAGTCGTGAGCCCGCGCGCCGAGGCGGTCGAGACGTTCGACTGCTTCGGCTCCACCTGCTCGGTGTTCGTCACCGGATCCGGGTCGCTCGGCTCGGCGCGGGAGGCCGCGCTGTTCGCCAAGCGCGAGCTGCTCAGCTGGCACGAGCGCTTCTCGCGCTTCCTGCCCGACAGCGAGCTGTCGCTTCTGAACGCGGACCCGCGCGAAACAGTGCCCGTGAGCGCGCTGATGGCACGCCTCGCGCAGGCCGTGAGGATCGCCGGCTCGCTCACCGGCGGGCTGGTCGACGCGACGCTGCTCGAGCCGATCGAGACCGCCGGCTATCGGCGCGATCTCCAAGATTCGCTTTCACTCGAGCGCGCGCTTGAGCTCGCGCCGATCCGCCGTCCCGCAGGCGCGTCCGCCCGCCCGCGCTGGCATCAGGTCCGGGTGGACACCGCCGCGCGCACCGTGTCGCGCCCGCCGGGAGTCAAGCTCGACAGCGGCGGCCTCGCGAAGGGCCTGTTCGCGGACGTGCTCGCCGAGGCGCTCGTCAACCACGCGAGCTTCGCGATCGACTGCGCGGGCGACCTGCGCATCGGCGGCTCAGACGGCGTCAAACGAGCGATCCACGTGGAAAGCCCGTTCGACGGGAGCGAGCTGCACACGTTCGGGCTCGCTCGCGGCGCGCTCGCCACCAGCGGGATCGGCAGGCGCAGCTGGCTGAGCGTGCGCGGCACGCCCGCGCACCATCTGCTCGACCCCTCCACCGGCACGCCCGCCTACACCGGCATCGTTCAGGCGACTGCGCTGGCGCCAAGCGCGCTGATGGCGGAGATCCACGCCAAGGCGGCGCTGCTCAGCGGCCCCCGGCGGGCGCACGCCTCGCTTCCCCACGGCGGGGTGATCGTGCTCGACGACGGCACCCACCACGTCATCCAACCGCCGCCCACCGCGACGCTCGGCGAGATCTCCGCCTACGCCGCCTGAGCCGCGCCCGCGGCGAGCGACTCGGCGAGCTGGGCGGTCAGCTCCTCGGCGGGTTGTGGACGCGAGATGAAGTATCCCTGTCCGGTGTCGCAGCCGAGCCCCGCGAGACGCTCGAGCACCGCCTCGGTCTCGATCCCCTCCGCCACCACCCGCAGGTCGAGGTTGCCCGCGAGGTCGATCGTCGAGCGCACGATCGCCTCGGTGCGCGAGCTCTCGAGCATTCCGGTGACGAACGAGCGGTCGATCTTCAGCTCGGTCGCGGGCAGCGTCGCGAGGTACTCGATCGACGCGTTGCCGGTGCCGAAGTCGTCGATCGACACGCCCACCCCGGACTTGCGAAGCGCCTCGAGCACCGCCACCGCGCGCTCCTGGTCGAGCATCGCCGCACTCTCGGTGACCTCCACCGTCAGCTGCGCGGCGGGGATCTCGTGACGAGCCAGCAGCCCGGCGACCTGGCCGGGCAGCTCCGGGTCGAGCAGGTTGCGCGCGGACAGGTTCACCGCCATCTCCAGGCACAGGCCCTGTTCGCGCCACGCGACGAGCTGCGCCAGCGCCCGGTCGATCACGTGCAGCGTGAGCGGGCCGACGAGCGCGGTCTGCTCGATCAGCGGGATGAAGCTCGGCGGTGGCAGCATCCCCTGCCGAGGGTGGTTCCAGCGCACGAGCGCCTCCACGCCGGTGATGCGCCGCGTGCGCATGTCGATCTTGGGCTGGTAGTGCAGGACGAACTCGCCGCGCTCGAGCGCTCCGCGGACCTCGCCCAGCAGCGCGAGGCGGCTCGCGTCGAAGTGATCGCACTGGGGCGAGTACACCTCCACACCGCTGCCGTGCGCCTTCGCGTGCGCGAGCGCGGCGTCGGCGTGACGCAGCAGCGTGTCGGGATCCCCCGCGTGCTCGCCCATCGCCGCGATCCCGATGCTCGCCTCGATGTTGACCGCGACGCCGTCGAGCACGATCGGCGCCTCGAGGCTCGAACGGACCGCGCGTGCCTGGCCGAGCGCCTCCAGCAGATCGTGCGTGTGCGAGAGCAGGATCGCGTAGCCGTCGCCGGACAGCCTTGCCACGAGAGTCTCGGCGCCGAGATCTCGCTGGAGCCGCTCGGCGACCTCGCACAGCACGCGGTCGCCGTTGGCGCTCCCGAGCGTGTTGTTGATCTCCGTGAAGCGGTCCAGGTCGATCAGCAGCGCCGCCACAGCCCCCGACGCTGAGCCTTCTTCGCGCACCGCCCGGCCGACGCCCTCGATGAAGCGCATGCGGTTCGGCAGGCCGGTGAGCTGGTCGTAGCGGGCAAGGTGGTAGTTCTCGCGCGCCTGGTGCCGAAGGCGCCTGGAGGCGCGCGCGACGATCCGGTAGAGGATCGCCCACAGCAGGCCCAGGCCGATCGCCACCAGCAGCGCGATCATGCGCTTCTCGCCCGCGACCGCCGCCGCGATCGGGCCGTACCCCAGGTAGATCTCGAACACGCCCGCCGGCGGGCCCTTGGCGGAGAAGCGCAGCGGCACGTACACCTCGACGAGCTGGCCCAGGCCGACCTCGCTGGCGGTCTCGTTGGTCGCGCTGGGGGTGACGACCTCGGCGTCGTTGGGCCTTCCGGCGAGCGCGTTCAGCAGGTCTTCGCTCGGCGTGAGCGTGCGCCCGATCAGGCTGTGATCGTCGGAGTACACGACCGTGTGCCGCGCGTTCCAGATCTTGATGCGCGCCAGGTCGCGCGTGACCGAGCGCGCGCTCAGCTGCTCGTCAAGGGCACGCACGCCGGCCGGCGTGAGTCCGTTACGCAGGTCCCTCGGCGTGAGCCGGGGCTGGATGCCGATATGCGCGACGATCCCCGCCGACGTGGTCGCATCGTCGAGGCTGCGGGTGACGATCTGCGTCTGGAGCACATGCGCGAGCACGAACCCCAGCGCCACGATCGGGAGCAGGCTCAGCAGAGCGACCTGACGCGTCAGGCTCAGGCGCCTACTCGGGCTCCCACCTTCACGGCGTAGGCGCATCCGTCCTTTTCGGCAATGTTGCCCCGAATCCTTAGCTGGATAGCCAGATCCAGACGGTGAGGTGACACACCTTTCAAATAGCGATCCGAATTGTCAAGCCGCCCGGATGTCGAGGGCCGGATCCTCATCCTGGGCATGCGGAGTCATCGTGTTCAGGCGCAGCACGGCCGGCACCACCGCCACGGCCGCCGCGGTCAGACCCGCGGCGATCCAGAACGCGAGGTGATACCCGCTCGTCAGCGCCGCCGCGTTCGAGTGCCCGTCCGCGAGCAGGTGCTGGCTGCGCGACGTCGACAGCGTCGCGAGCACCGCCAGCCCGAGCGCGCCGCCGACCTGCGCGGTGGTGTTCACCAGACCTGACGCGAGACCCGCTTCGTGGGGCTCGGTGCCGGACATCGCCACGTTCATCAGCGCCGGGAAGCACACACCGGCGCCGATGCCGAGCAGCAGCATCGAGGGCAGCACGTGCGCGACGTAGCCGCCGTGCACGGGCACCCGCGCGAACAGCACGAGCGCGATCGTGATCAGCGTCAGTCCGGGCGCGAGCGTGCCGTGCGCACCGAACCGCGTGAGCAGCCGCTCGGAGTAGCGGATCGAGAGCAGCCCCATCGTCACCGACACCGGCAGGAACGCAAGGCCGATCTGCAGCGCGTCGTAGCCGAGCACGCGTCGCAGGTAGAGCGCGCCGAGGAAGAACATCCCGAACATCCCCGCCACCGACAGCACCTGGATGATGTTCGCGGTGGCGACGTTGCGCGAGCGGAAGATCCGCAGCGGCACGAGCGGGTTCGCGGCGGTCGCCTCGCGCGCCAGGAAAGCGAGCAGCAGGACGAGCGACACACCCCCAAACGCCAGCGTGCGCCCTGCACCCCAGCCATAGTCGGCCGCGGGCTTCACGATCGTGTAGGTGCTCAGCATCAGCGCCGAGGTGATCAGGACCGCCCCCGGGATGTCCGCGCCTCCCTCGAAGCCGACGCCCGCGTCGCGATCGAGCAGGCGCGTCGCGAACACCGCGGTCGCGACCCCGATCGGGATGTTCACGAAGAAGATCCAGTGCCAGTCGATCGACTGTGTGATCACGCCGCCCGCGAGCAGGCCCACCGAGCCGCCCGCGGAGGCCACGAACGCGTACACGCCGATCGCCTTCGCCTGCTCGCGAGGCTGCGGGAACATCGTCACGATCATCCCCAGGATCACCGCCGATGTCATCGCGCCGCCGACGCCCTGAACGAAGCGCGCCACCACCAGCATCGTCTGGCTCTGCGCGAGGCCGCACAGCAGCGACGCGGCGGTGAACACGCCCACCCCCGCCAGGAAGATGCTCCTGCGACCGATCAGGTCGCCGAAGCGCCCCGCCAGCAGCAGCAGTCCGCCGAAGGAGATCAGGTAGGCGTTCACCACCCACGCGAGGCTCGACGTGGAGAAGTGCAGGTCGTCCTGGATCGAGGGCAGCGCGACGTTCACAACCGTCACGTCGAGCACGATCATCAGCATCCCCACGCACAGCACGTACAGCGCGATCCAGCGGGTGTCGCGCGGAGCGTCGTGGGAGACGTGCGGGCGCTCGTCGGTCGTCGCGCTCATACACCACCCTCCACGAGCGCGCCGAGCATGTCCATCAGCACGTTCGTGCCGTGCTCGCGCGCGGCGGAGGTGTCGAGGCCGTCGAGGTACACGCCCTGCTCGGTGACCGTCAGGCGCGTGCCCGTGCCGCTCGGCTCGATCTCCACGGTCGCGACCGACACGGAGATGCGCTGCTCGTCACGGTGCATGTCATAGGTGTAGACGATCCGCCGGCCGGGCACGATGTCCTGATAGACCGCGTCGAAGCTGTATTCGGGGCCGTCGTCCGTCGGGATCGCCAGATGCTCGGAGCCGCCTTCGCGGAAGTCCAGCGAGTACGCGCCCTGCGGCTTGTTCGGCGGCCCGAACCACTGCGTCTTCGCGGCGGGATCGGCCCACACGCCGAACACGCGCTCGGGCGGGGCGTCGTATGTCCGCTCGATCACAAACGTCGTATGTTCGGCCGAGCGCTGTTCGATCGTCTGGGTCACGGTCTGCTCCTTTGTCGTGTCGGTTCCACAGTGTTCGACTTGCCCGCGGCGGCGGACTCATCGGTGCTCGCTGCGAGGTACTCGCCGAGGCGGTCGAGGTTGCGCTCCCACGCGGTGCGTCGCTCGGCCACCCACCGCTCCGCCGCTCGCAGCGCCGCGGGCTCGATGGCGCATGTGCGAACCCGTCCGAGCTTCTCCGAGCGCACGAGGCCGCTCCCCTCGAGCACGTGCAGGTGCTGGACGACCGCCGGCAGCGACATCTCGAGCGGGCGCGCGAGCTCGCTCACGGACGCCGGACCGTCGATCAGGCGGTCGACCATCGCCCGCCGGCTCGGGTCCGCGAGCGCCGCGAAGAGCAGATCCACATTCTGTGCCGCCGGCTCGAAATGCTTAAGCATCTACTTAACTATGACATACTCCCGGACGGATGCGCGCACACGTGCAGAGGGTCAGCCGAGCCTCGGTGCGCGTGGACGGTCGCGTGGTGGGCGAGATCGGCCCGGGGCTGCTCGTACTACTGGGCGTTACCCACGACGACGACGCCTCAGTCGCGGAGCGGCTCGCCGCCAAGGTCCGCGCGCTGCGCATCTTCTCCGATGAGGATGGCAACATGAACGAGCCGCTGGGCGAGCGCGAGGTGCTGTGCGTGAGCCAGTTCACGCTCTACGGCGACTCACGCCGCGGCAACCGCCCCAGCTACATGGCGGCCGCGCGCCCCGAGCAGGCCGAGCCGCTGTACGAGCGCTTCTGCGAGCTGCTCGACGCACAGCGCGGCGTGTTCGGCGCGCACATGGCGGTCGAGCTCGTCAACGACGGCCCTGTCACACTGCTACTCGAGATCTAGCGGCAGCGCCTCGCGGCCATCCATACTTCCTCGATGACCGATACCCCGCACGCGCAAATAGAGGCAAGCACCGACCGCTCTCTACAGGATCGCCTGCTGCCGCTGATCGCGGTCGAGCGCGCCTTTCGCGGCGTCGTGCTGTTCGCGGTGGGGATCGCGCTCGTCACCCACCCACACGCACATTGGGCGAGCGACATCTCACGCTGGGCCGAACGGCTGGGGCTCGACCCCAAAGGCAGCGTGCTGAAGGGCATCATCGAGAAGATCAGCAAGATCCCCGCCAACCAGGACGTGATCTTCGGCGTCGCGGCGCTCGCCTACTCCGTCCTGGAGAGCGCCGAGGCCTACGGCCTGTGGAAGCGCAAGCGCTGGGGAGAGTGGCTCACGGTCGTCGCGACCTCGCTGCTCTTCATCCCCGAGATCTGGGAGCTCACGAAAAGCGCCACGCCGCTGAAGGTCGGCGCCCTGCTCGCGAACGCCGCCATCGTCGCCTATCTCGTCTGGCGGCTGAGGCGGGAACACGAGGAGCCGTCGGCGAGCACAGAACGAAGCTAGCCCAGAGGGTTACTTTCCAATTCGATGGCCGAAAGCTTGAACTCGGCCCAAACGTCGTCGACCTGACGGTCGTTGTGTTCAGCGAAGCGCTTGAGGAAATCCCATGGCTCCTCGGGCGGACGATTAGCAGCGTTGAGCCGCCACACCTGCGCCCGATCCGGCGTGGTTCGCTGGCAGATACCCGCCAGGTAGGCGAAGAGCAGCCCGGACGCCTTGACCGGGTTGTGCCCGGATGCCACCGCCACGACAAGGGTTAGCCGGGTCTGGATGAGCGCAGCGAGCTCGGGCCCTTGCGCGAGCATGCTGCTGTCGGTCGTGATCAGGCCATCCCAGGGCTCGACGTGGTGACTGAGCGCGAGCAGCAGCTCATAGTCATCCAGAGTCGACATGCGCTGGTCGATCTGATCGACTGGAACGAGCTGCGCGTCAGCCTGGAAGTCGGACAGGACCCCGACGATTGGCTGTGGGAAGTTCTTATCGAGAGCGAAGAGGCGCGGCATGGACGCGCTCGCTCATGCTGCGAGGGCAGGATGGAGGTTCTGCGCAAGCTGTCGCTCGAGGTCCAGGGCATCCTCTATCGCCGCCGGCTCGACATCGGGATACAGCCTGTAGATCTTCTCCTGAGCAAGCCCGCTTTCGGCAAGCGCACCGAGCGCCTGCGACTCGAGGCGCGTGTGAGCTACATGAGGTGAGCCTCCCAGCTTTCCTGGCACGATCCGCAGCAGCGGGCGCGGGATGCTCAAATCTGGCCCCTTCAGACCCTCGCGTGACGCGAACGGAGCAAGCAGATCCAGCATGTCGGCATCGAGGATGCTCTGCCCCCCTGGCCGTTGCGCTCCATCGCCGTGTTCGATCACGATTCCACCCGACCTGTCGACGGCAACATGAGGAGCACCGTCCTCACTCCAGACGTCGAGCTCGAGCGCCGCTATCTCCCGCAGCGCACGCCGAACGGCCTTCATTGCAGTCCTCGGTACCTCTCGACCACTCTGGTCCTGCTTGGTCTGCCGCAGCCAGTAGATGGTACGAAGCGACATCAGATCCCCGTAGGACCAGAGCTTCACACGCTCAGGAGACACACTCGGCACGAGAATGCCCTCCCTGGCCCAGTAGTGAACCGTTGACTTGGGCACGCCGGACAGCGCGGCAGCGCGCTCCGCGGCGTATGCCCCTCGGGGTTCCATGTAGCTCAGTATCGCGGCTGCTCCGGATTGCATCCACCGATGGCCGCTCACCCACCCCCGATCAGCCGCCCCAGCGCAACCGCTCCCATCCCGAGCACGGTGCTCAACACGACGTTCGCCACGAACATCCACGCGAGACCGTCCTCGGCCAGGCGCTCTGACTCGAACATCCACGTGGAGAAGGTCGTGTAGGAACCGATCACCGCGGTGCCTGCCAGCAGGTACGCGTCGCCTTTGAGCGCCACCCCTGCGAGAACACCGAGCACCACGCTTCCGCTCAGGTTGACGAGCAGCGTCCCCAGCGGGAGCCGCCCGCCGGTCTGCGCGGACACGAGTCCGTCGACGAGGAACCGTGCCAGGGAGCCGAGGCCGCCGAGCACGCCCACCCCCGCCCACAGCGCCACGAAGCTCATACGCGCGTCCTGCCTCGGCGCGCGAGCCTGCTCGTCAGGAGGACCGCCCCCAGCCCACACGCGATGCTCGCGCCGGCGTAGCCAAACGCCAGCGCCCAGTGCGCGCCGTCGATCATTCGCAGCAGCTCGAGCATCATCGTCGAGAAGGTGCTCAGCGCGCCGCAGAGCCCGGTGCCGAGAAACGCGCGGTCGAGGACCACGTGCGGGGGGCGCTCGTTAGGCAGCCGCTGCTGGAACTGCGTGATCGCGTACCCCAGCACCAGCGCCGCGAGGATGTTCACCGCGAACGTCGCCCACGGCCATTCGTCGGGGCGCACCGAGAGGGTCTGCGCGAGCGCCGCGCGGGCTGTGGCGCCGAGGAACCCGCCCGCGAAGATCGCGGCCAGCTCCTGACGATCGAGGTGGGGAGCGGACCTCATCGCTGCGCACGTGAGAATACCTGGCGTGGTGGACCCCAGCCCGATCGACACGCCGGAGCCGCCCGACACGCCGGGGCCGCCTCCGGTCACGCGCCGCCCCGGCCGATATAGGCGCGTCGCGCTCGCGTCCGCCGTCCTCCTAGCGGCCGGGCTCGTCGTGCTCGCGCTCGCCAACCTCAACCTCTCGCGCGTCGGGCACGTGCTGATCACCGCCACGCCCGGGTGGCTCGCGCTCGCGCTCGCGCTGATGGCCGCCTCGCTCGTGCTGCGCTCGATCTCCTGGCACCAGACGCTGCGGGCCGCGCTCCCCGACACGTCGATCGCGCCGATCTGGGTCACGCGCGCGACGATGATCGGCGTGATGACCTCCGCCCTGTTCCCCGGGCGGATCGGCGAGCCCTCGCGGGTGATCGTGCTCACGCGCCGACTGCAGGGACCCAATCGGCGCCTGCTGCCGGTCGTCGCCGGGACGGTGTTCTCGCAGACGCTCATCAACCTGCTCGCGCTCGCGATCCTGCTCGCCGTCACGTTCACCAGCATCCCGCTGCTCTCCGGTCACGTGACCGGGATCGCGACCGCGCTCGCCGTCCCGCTGCTCGTGTGCGCGCTCGTCGTCGCCGGCCCGCGCCTGCTCGCGCTCGCGCGACGCTCGCGCTCGGAGCGAATCGCGCGCGCCGCGGGCGCCGCCAGCCGCGCGCTGAACCTCGCGCGCCAGGGCCTCGTCGTGTTCGCCCGCCCGCGCTACGGCGCCACAGCCGTCACCAGCCAGCTGCTCGCGTGGGCGCTGCAGTGGCTCGCCTGCTACGCCGTCCTGCTCTCACTCGGGCTGCAGTCGCAGGGGGCCGGCCTCGTCGCCGCCGCCGCGATCCTGCTCGCGATCAACCTCAGCGCCGTGCTGCCCGCCACGCCGTCGAACGTCGGGGTCTTCCAGGCCGCCTGCCTCGTCGTGCTCGCCGCCTACGGCGTAGGCGCCGGGCCAGCGCTCGCGTACGGCATCCTGCTGCAGGCGGTCGAGGTGCTCACAGCGCTCGCGCTCGGCGTCCCCGCGCTGCTCGGCGAGGGGCTGCGTTGGAGCGACGTGCGATCGGTGCCGGTCGCCGTCGCGGTCCCGGAGGAGGAGTCAGCCGGCGAAGGCGCGCAGTGACTGGCGCAGCGAGCGCGTCGTCTGCAGCACCGCCGTCGGCTCGTAGCCACAGTGCGCCATGCAGTTGTCGCAGCGTGGGTCTCTGCCGCGACCGTACTTGCTCCAGTCGGTCGTCTCGATCAGCTCTTTGTACGTCTTCGCGTAGCCGTCGGACATCAGGTAGCAGGGGCGCTGCCAGCCGAACAGCGAGTAGCTCGGTATCCCCCACGCGGTGCAGTCGAATTCGGCCTTGCCCTCGAGGAAGTCGAGGAACAGCGGGCTGTGGTTCAGCCGCCAGCGCTTGCGTCGGCCGTCCGCGAACGCCTCGCTGAACAGCTTGCGCGTCTGCGTCACGCCGAGAAAGTGGTCCTGGTCTGGCGCTTTCTCATACGCGTAGGCGGGCGAGATCATCATCTCGTCGACCTCGAGGTCGTCGTTGAGGAAGTCCAGCACCTCGCGCACCGTCTTAGGGGAGTCGTGGGTGAAGAACGTGGTGTTCGTCGTCACGCGAAAGCCCGCCGCCTTCGCCGCCCTGATCGCGCTCACCGCCTTGTCGAACACGCCCTCGCGCTCGACGGAGGCGTCGTGGCGCTCGCGCAGGCCGTCCATGTGGACCGCCCACGAGAAGTACGGGCTCGGCCTGAAGTTCTCGAGCTTCTTCTCCAGCAGCAGCGCGTTCGTGCACAGGTACACGAACTTCTTGCGTTTAACCAACTCGTCCGCGATCACGTGGATCTCGGGGTGGATCAGCGGCTCGCCGCCCGCGATCGACACCATCGGCGTGCCACTCTCCTCGATCGCCGCGATCGCCTGCTCGACCGGCATCCGCCGGCGCAGCTCGTGCTCGGGGTGCTGGATCTTGCCGCAGCCCGAGCACGCGAGGTTGCACTGGAACAGCGGCTCGAGCTCGACGATCAGCGGGAACTTCTCGCGTTTGGCGATCCGCTGGCGCATCAGGTACCAGCCCATGCGCGTGCTCTGGCGGACACGTACGGCCATGCGGACTACCTTAGTCCCTCGGGCGCGAGGTCGTGCAGGGCGGCGGCGACGCGCCTGAGTGCCCACGCCGCGCGCAGCGCCCCGCCGACCGCCTGCACGCGCATCAGCTCGTGCGAGGGACTGTCGAGCACCACCCGCACGACCGCGAACGGCCGCTCGCCCGCTCCAGGCGCGAGCCACACCGACTCCATGTCCACCGCGATCGCGCCGCCCGCGTGCAGCTCCGCGCGGCGCTCCCCGAGCGCGAGACGCGACACGCACACCACGTTGCCCGTGCGCACCTTCAACCCGCGCCCCGTCAGCCGCCGCAGCAGCTCGCCCGTCATCCCGCAGCGCACGCGCTGCTCCTCGTGGCCTTCGTCCTCTGCCGCGTACACCTCCTCCGCGACGATCACTTCGCCCGGCACCGAGCTGTCGTCCAGGCCGCCGCAGAAGCCGAGCACGAGCATCGCGCCGCCCGCGTGCGACGCCAATTCGCCCGCCGCAGCCTTCGCGCGGTCCGGCCCCATGCCGGTCTTGCGCACCAGCGCGCTGCGCGCAGCCGAGGAGATCAGCAGCGCCTCGACGCGCAGCGGCGCCGCCACCAGCAGGTCGCTCACGCCGCCGCCCCCCACGCCACCGGCTGCGGCGGCGGCGCCAGCGCGAGCCTCCGAAGCGCCTCAGCGGCGGCGGCGTGGCCGCTCAGCACCGCGCCCTCGAGCGTCGCCGGCCCGCCCGTGTCGGTCCACGAGCCCGCCAGCAGCAGTCCCGGCACGGCCGTCCGCGCGGCCGGGCGCAGCGACGCGGTGCCGGGGGCGGCGCGGATCGTCGCGGCGTGCTCGCGGGTCACGAGGAAGCTCTCCACGTTCGCGCGCCGCGCGCGCGGCAGCAGCTCGCGCAGCGCGGGCACGTAGAGCTCGCGCAGCTCCTCCACGCTCATCGCCATCTCCCGCTCGGCACCCGAAAGCGACACCGCCAGATATTGGCATCCCGTGGGCGCGCCCGCCGCGGCGCTGCGGTCGAACAGGTACTGCACCGGCGTGCCCACGCCCGCGGCGAACCGGTGGCTGGTCACCTCGCGGTCGAACACCACGTGCAGGTTCACGATCGGCGAGCCGCCCAGCTCGGCGAACCCGCGCGCCGTCCCCCCCAGCAGACCCTCGAGCAGGCTCGCCGCGCGCGTGTGCGGCACCGCCACGATCGCCGTCTGCGCACTCACGCCGTCCGCGTCGCCGCGCGCGTGAACCTCGAAGCCGTCCTCGCCGCGCTCCAGCCGCTCCGCGCCCCAGCCGAGCCGCACGTCGACCCCCGCGTCGCACAGCGCGCGCTCCGCCGGCACGCCGACGATCTCAGACAGCGTGCCCGTGTGGAAGCCGATGTCGCCGGCGTCCGCGGAGGTGAAGAGCCCCGTGCGGAACACGAACACGCCGAGCGCCAGCGACGCCTCCGCGGCGGGGAGGTTGAGCGTCGGCAGCGCGATCAGGTCCCACAGCACGCTCACCGCCTCCGCGTCCTGCCCGTGCGCTTCGAGCCATTCGCCGAACGAGATCTCGTCAAGCCGCGGGTCGTCCGGGTCCAGGCGCATCAGCCCCAGCGCTGCGCGGATCACCCCGAAACGCTGGCGCGCGCTCAGGTGCGGGTAGCGCGCGAGCACGCCCGCGAGGTGAAGCGGCGCGGGCAGCGAGCCGCGACGCAGCAGCGTCGGCGCCGACCCAGGCTTCAGCACCGGTATCTCCAGGCGCGGCTGGATCGACACGAGGTGGTCGCTGCCAAGGCGACTCAGCAGCGCGTGGTATGCGGTGCAGCAGCGCAGGAACACGTGCTGGCCGTTGTCCATCCGAAGGCCCTCGCGCTCGACCGAGTAGACCGCTCCCCCGAGCCTCGGCCTCACCTCCACGAGCGTCACGCTCGCCCCCGCGTCCGCGCAGTCGAGCGCAGCGGTGATCCCCGCGAGACCGCCGCCGACCACCACCACGCTGCGCTCGGCGCTCAATCCGTCACCCCCAGCAGCCCGCGGGCGGCGACCCACGCCTTCTCGTGTTTCGCCAGCGACATCCGTTCGCGCGCGATCCGCTCCGGGTGCGCCTCGATACGGTCGAGCAGCCGCCGGTAGATCCCCGCCATCGCCAGCACGCAACCCGCGCTGCGACGGTCGAGCAGCGGCACGAGCGTCAGGCCGCGGTCGAACCACTCGCGCGCCCGCTCCGCCTCGTAGCGCACCGCCTCCGACAGCCGCTCCAGCTCCGCCGCGCCCGCCGCGTCGCCGTTCGCGCCATACGAGCCGGTCGCGCGCGCCAGCACCGCCAGCGCCTCCGCCGCGCCCGCACCCTCCGCAGCGATCAGCCCGACGCGCCGCAGATCCTCGCGCGGCAGGTACACGCGGCCGTTGCTCGCGTCCTCCCGCACGTCGCGCAGGATGTTCGTCAGCTGCAGCGCGATGCCGAGGTCGTCCGCGAGCGTTTCCGCGTCCGCACGGTCGACCGCGTCGTCGCGCAGGCCGAAGATCGCCAGGCACGCCCTTCCGATCGCGCCCGCCACGCGGCGGCAGTACGGCACGAGCTCCTCGAAGGACTCATATGTCACGCCCTCCACGTCCATCCGAACACCCTCGATCAGCTCCGCGAGCGCGCCCGCCGGCAGCGCGAAGCGGGTGCTCGCGTCCGCCAGCGCGACCATCACAGGGTCCTCGCTCGGCGAGTGGCCCACGCGCGCGGGCTCGATCGCCGCGAGCGCCTCCCCCTGCGCGTCGAGCAGCCGCAGCTTCTCGCCCTGGTCGAGCGTCCCGTCGCCGATGTCGTCCACGCGGCGCGCGAACGCGTACGCCGCGCACATCGCGCGGCGCCGCCCGCCCGGCAGCAGGCGGATGCCGTAGTAGAAGTTCGTCGCCTGCGTGCGCGTGATCGCCTCGCAGCGCGCGTACGCCTCATCGAGGGTCACAGTCGCGCTCACGCGTGCCGGCCCCGGTGCTCGATGAGCGTCGCCAACAGCGCTCGCGCCCGCCTCGTACGCCCCACGGGCGGCGGCCCGGGGAGCGTGTCGAAGCGCGCGCGCTCGATCGCGTCGAGCGCCGCGCGCCCACCCGCGACGAACGCCGTCACCGCGAACCGCGCCCTGCCGCGCAGCGTGTCGATCAGCGGCGCGCCCTCGTCCAGCAGCGTCCTCGCGCGCTCGACCTCGAACGCGATCGTCTCGCGCAGCGGTCCGGTCGCGTGCGCCCGCTCCAGCTCCGCGGGCGTGCAGCCGAAGCGCTCCATGTCCTCGGCGGGCAGGTAGATCCGTCCACGCGCGAGATCCTCCGCGACGTCCTGGCAGTGCTCGACCAGCTGCAGCGCGGTGCAGATCGAGTCCGACAGCGCGATCCGCTCGGGGATGGCGGCGCCGAAGACCGCGAGCACCAGCTCGCCGACCGGGTCGGCGGACAGCGCACAGTAGTCGCGCAGCTGCTCCCACGTCTCGTAGCGGCTCACGCGCTGGTCCATGCGGTTGGCCTCCATCAGCCGCGCGAACGGCTCGCGCGACAGGCGCCGGTCGCGCAAAGTCGGCTCGAGCGCCACGAGCAGCGGGTGGCGCGCACGCCCCGCGAACGCCTCGTCCAGCTCCGCCTCCAGCCAGTCGAGCGCGGACAGCCGCTCGGCAGGCCTCAGCTCATCCGAATCCCCCAGCTCGTCGAGCAGCCGCGCGAACCCGTACAGCGCGAGCAGGTCGCCACGCACCCGCCGCCCCAGCACGCGGCTCGCGACGGGGAAGTTCTCGCCGCCCGCCCGCGCCATCACCGCATCGGCAGTCGGCGCGCCGCCGGGCGCTACCGCGATGAGCGTCACCCGCTTCGCTCGGACACGCCGGCCTCGTGGCCAAGACCGTCGACGGCCTCCCCGGGCGCGGTCGGCGCCGCGACGCAGCGTCCGAGCGCCATCATCGGAAACGTGATCCTATAAAGGTGGTAGTTGATGTAGTAGTCGGACGGGAAGCCCGTTCCCGTGTACTGCGGCTCATCCCAGCCGCCGTCGGATCTCTGGGTTGCGGCGAGCCAGCGAACGCCGCGCGCGAGCGCATCTGAGGCCTCGCCGGCGGCGTGCAGCGCGATCAGCGCCCAGGCCGTCTGGGAGGCGGTGCTCGCCCCGCGCCCGACCCACGCGGCGTCGTCGTAGGAGCGCGGGTCCTCGCCCCAGCCGCCGTCCTCGTTCTGGTGCGCCTCCAGCCAGCGCACCGCGCGGCGGATGCACCGCTCGGACGGGTCGACGCCGCACGCGATCAGGCCGGGGACCGCGGCGCCGGTGCCGTAAACGTGGTTGACGCCCCACCGTCCGAACCACGAGCCCTCGGGCTCCTGGCGCTCGAGCAGCCAGCGCACCCCGCGCTGTGCCGGCTCGCTGCTCGCGAGGCCGAGCGTGCCGAGCATCTCGAGCGTGTGCGCTGTCACGTCCGCGCTCGGCTCGTCGATCACCTCGCCGAAGTCCAGGAACGGCAGCTCGCGCACCAGCGCGCGCGTGTTGTCCGCGTCGAACGCGCCCCAGCCGCCGTCCGAGCACTGCATCCCCTCGACCCAGCGCAGCGCCCGGCGCACCGCCGCGTCGATCTTCGGCCTGAGCGCCCGCGCGGGCGACGTTTGCCCGGCCTCGGTGTCGGCGACGCGCTGGAGCGCGAGCACCACCTCAGCCGTGTCGTCGATGTCGGGGTAGTTCACGTTCGCGAACTCGAACGCCCAGCCGCCAGGCTCGAGGGCCGGTCGAGCGACCGACCAGTCGCCCTTCTGCTCGACCTCCTCGCCGAGCAGCCACTCCGTGGCGCGCACCAGCGCCGGGTGCTCGCCCGACAGGCCCGCGTCGCTCAGCGCGACCGCCGCGAGCGCGGTGTCCCACACCGGCGACTGGCACGCTTCCAGGCGCCTGCTCGGTGGGTTGGACTCCTCGACCATGAACCGCTCGAGCCCCTCGATGCCGCGCACGAGCGCCGGATGGTCGAGCGGGTAGCCCTGCAGGCGCAGCGCGATCAGCGAGTACACCCACGGCGGCTGGATCCCGCCCCACGAGCCGTCGGCCTCCTGGCGCTCCACGATCCAGCGCTCGGCGCGCGCGATCGCGAGCTTGCGCAGCGGGCGCAGCGGCCGGCGCTCGTACGCGCGCAACAGCCGGTCCAGGCGGGTGAGCATCCCCGCGCGCCGCGACGCGGGCCGGCGGACGCGACGAGCGCGGGCCGGGTCCTCCACGAACCCAGGCGCGTGCAGCTCGTCGAGGTCGAACAGGAGCGGGTGGATCGGACGGTGAGCTTTGACGAGCGACAGCGCGACGATCGTCTGGCGCGCCCAGCACGCGAAGTCGTACACGTTCAGCGGCACCCACGCCGGCAGCAGGATCACCTCGGGCGGCAGCGCCGGGACGTGCTCCCACGACCACAGCCCGAACAGCGCGAGCCACAGGTGCGTGAACACGCGCGCGTGCTCGATCCCGCCTTCGCGACGGACGAACTCCGCCGCCGCGAGCATGTGCGGCGCGTCCGCGGCATCGCCCGCAAGGCGCAGCGCCCAGTACGCCTCGATCGTCGTCGACAGCTCGCCGGGGCCGCCGTGGAAGTTCGCCCACGTGCCATCGGCGCGCTGCTGCGAGCGGACCCACGCCGCCGTGCGCGCCGTCTCGGCCTCGCCGCGGATGCCGAGGAACTCGCGCAGCAGCAGGTCCTCCGCGTCCATCGTCACGTTCGTCTGCAGCTCCCCGCGCCACCATCCTGCGCTGTCCTGGAGGGAGAGCAGATACTCGCGCGCACGCTCCAGCGCCGCCTGAGCCTCGCCGCGAGCCTCCGAGGTCAAATGCCGCATGCTCAAAAACTAGATCCTTTTCGTGCCAGACGACGGTTGCGCATGCAAGATCTCATCTTCGCGCCTCTACCCCGAAGCGGCAGGCACCAGCACCTCGGGGTGCGCGAGTGTGATCACGTGGCGCCGCAGCGTCGTCTCGGAGACCGCGCGTGGAGTCGCCGAGACGAAGCGGTAGACGATCAGACCGTCGATGTTCAGCCGCGCGAGCAGCCGGAATCCGGGCGCGGGCGGATCGCCGGCGGAGGCGCGCAACGGCGAGTAGCCGGTCTCGTCGATCTCGCTCACCTCGACGGTGCGCCCTGCGCGAAGGTTGTGCAGGCCGGACAGGTAGTACTCGAGCGGCGCGGCGCCCAGCTCGACGGTCGTGATCGCGCGCTGGCGGCCGTCTGCGCGCAGTGCGTGCGCGACGTCGCGCCAGTTGCCGCGCTGCAGCCGCGGGCTGAGCTCGACGTCGAGCGAGATCGCCGCGAACGCCAGCGCGACGATCAGCGCGAGTGGCGTGCCGGCGCGACCGACGCTCGGCGAGGCGAGCAGCACCGCGATCAGCGCCGTCACGGGGATCATCGCCGCGACGAGGTTGCGAGGGGCGAGGTAGTCCGCGCCGAGCACCGCGAGCAGCACCGGGATCAGCACCCCGCACGCGGCGATCGAAAGGGCGATCAGCGCGCCACGGCGCTCGCTGGCCGCCAGCTCCGCGCCCGCGGGGTCGGCGGCGGCGTTGCGTGCGCGCACCGCCGCGGGTTGCTCGAGCCAGCGCCACAGCCACAGGCCCACGCCCGTGAGGATCGGCAGAGCGACGAGCAGCTCGATCCCGCGCCCGAGCGGCTCGCCTGAGTAGCCGGTGAGGAAGTACTGCGGTATCGCCTGCAGCCGCTCGGACAGCGGCCAGCGCCCGATCCACTGCGTGCCGTGCCCACCCTGCGCGGAGATCAGCGGCAGCAGCGCCACGCCGACGAGGACGATCGCGCCGCATGCACCCAGCGCCGCTCGGGAGCCCGCCTGCCTGCCGTCCGCACGCCGCCCGAACACCAGCCACACCACCATCGGCGCGAGCAGGAACACCACGAAGTAGTGGGTCAGCAGCGCGAGCGCACCCGCGGCGGCGAACCCCGCGAGGCGCCCTGGCGTCGGGTCCCGCTCGGCGCGCAGGAAGCACAGCATCGCGACCGCGGCGGTGAGCACGAACAGCCCGTACACGCGCGCCTCCTGCGAGTACCAAACGAACAGCGGGTTGACGGCGACAAGCGCCGCGCACACGATCGCCGCGCGGCGGCTGGCGAGCTCGCGCCCGATCGCCCACGCGACGGGCACGGTGGCGATACCTGCGAGCGCGGAAGGCAGGCGCAGCGCGATCTCGCCTGTCCCGAGCACGCGCGAGTCCGCCCACGCGAGCAGGTACCACAGGGGCGGCGAGTTCTCCGTGTGGACGACCGAGCGCAGCGTCGCCCATAGGCTCGGGTGCAACACGTGCACGGGCGTGAACGCCTCGTCGTACCAGAAGCTCTGCAGGTCGAGCGTGGAGAGCCGCAGGAGCGCGGCGAGCAGCGTGAGCGCCGCGAGCGGCCACCACGCGGGCAGGCTGCTGATGCGTGCGCCGGACCCGTTCGCCGCGGCTGGCGCGGGCGCGGCGGGCGCGGCTGCGCTCATCGCGGGCACATCCCGCGGGAGGCCGGCCCGAAGCAGCCATAACGTAGGGAGCGCGTGTCGTCCTGCGCTTTCGCCGGCAGGTACCAGCCGCCGTGCACCGCCCGGCGCCCGTTCGCCGTGGGCCCCCAGATCGCGAGGCAGATCTCGATCGTCGCTTTCGGCGCTCCGGGCGCGGTGTTGCCGCAGACCACCTCGCGCTGGATGCTCGTGGGGCCGAGCAGTTCCTGGCTGATCGTGAGGTTTAGATAGTCGTGTCCCGTGTATGCGCGCCACGTGCGCAGATCCGCGATCAGACGCTCGTTGACGTTCCGGTTGCGCATCAGGTCGTTGACGGTGGCGGTGGCGAGCAGCAGCGCGACGAGCACCAACAGCGTCGTCTCGACCAGCCGCGTGCGGCCGGTGGCGGAGAACTCCGTGTCGCGAGGGCGCAACCATGTGGGCAGCGCCGCCCATCGCCCGTCCGCGGCCGGTGCGCTCGGGGTGTTCATTTGACTTCCGCCATGAGCGGGGTGAGTTGATGCACGACGAACATCGACTGGATCGCGAGCGTCGCGATCAACAGCCGCCTGTCGCGGGTGACGACGGCGAGCGGCAGCGGCCAGAGGATGTACCACGCGAGCAGCCACGTGCTCGTGACGGAGATCGCGAGCAGCGCCCAGCCGGAGGCGGCCACCCAGTCGTATCCGCGCCACGTGCGCCACAGCAGGTGAAGGACGATCAGCACGAGGCTCGCCTTGAGCAGGTCGTGGTCGACGGGGAACACGCCGGGCTTGCCGAACAGGTGCGCGAGCTCGGTGGCGAAGCTGTCGCTGGAGACGAACGCGGCGTCGCGGTTGAGCGCGGCTACGACGTCAATGCCGTGGATCCCGAACGCGACGTAGCCGACGAGCGCGCCGAGCACGAGCGCCGCGAGCGCGCCGAGGATCGGAGCGAGCCGTCGCCTGGAGACGACCATGAACGGCAGCAGCGCCGCGACGGTGGCCTTTACGAGCGCGCCCGCCACCACCAGGCCCGCCGCGCCCGCTTCGCCCTTGGCTGACGCGCGGGGGGCGATCGTGAGTGTGACCGCGGCCATCATCATCGCCATCATGATCAGGTCGTTGTGCGCGCCGCCGAGCCCGTAGATCACGTACAGCGGGTTGGCGCCGACGACGAGGATCGCCCACACGGGGTCGAGGCCACGCTGGCGCGCGCAGCGCCAGACCAGCGCGAGCGTCGCGGCGCTCGCGAGCAGCGCCTCGACCTTCATCGCCCACACCGCGCCGACCACGCCGAGCGGCGCGAGCGGGTAGGTGATGAGCGTGTACAGAGGCCCGTAGGCGGTGGCGACGCGGCGCCAGTCGTGCCCGACGTACTGGAACACGGGATCGCGCGAGATCGCCGCCGGTCCGTGCAGGTAGGGGTTGAGGCCGTGCTCGACGCCCATGCGCGCGTAGGCGATGTAGCTGAACACGTCGGTGGAGAGGAGTATCGGGCCGAGGAACACGACCCCGTGCAGCGCCGCGATCAGGACGATCGCCCACCGTTTCGAGACACGCCCGACGGAACCGAGCCGCGCGAGCGCGAGCATCCCCGCGTAGCCGCCGATCGCGACGAGCAGCGCGAGGAGGAACATGCGGAAGTCGAGGCGCTCGCCGATCCCCGACAACCAGCCCGCGATGACGGGCGACTTGGGGATCACCGGCGAGACGGCGGCGGTGCCGTCGACGACGATCTCGCCGGTCGCGGCTAGCATCGCCAGCGCGAGCAGCGCGCCGAGCGCGGGCACCCAGCGCTCGGAGCGGACGCTGATCGGGGCGGGCTGGCTCTGTGCGACCGCGCTCACGAAGCGGCGAGACTCAAAGCGCTGTCCAGACCGTCTTGGTCTCGAGGTACGCGTCGAGGCCGTCGCGGCCGTGCTCGCGCCCGATGCCGGAGGACTTGAACCCGCCGAACGGCGCCGCCGGGTCGGCCAGGCCCCACGTGTTGACGTAGACCATGCCCGCGCGCAGCAGCGCGGCCATGCGGTGGGCGCTGGAGAGATCGCGCGTCCACACGCCCGCAGCGAGGCCGTAGTCGCCCTCGTTCGCGCGGGCGGCGACCTCCTCGAGCGAGTCGTACGGCGAGGCGACGAGCACCGGCCCGAAGATCTCCTCCCGCGCGATGCGCAGATCGTCTGAGGTGGTGGCGAACAGCGTCGGCGCGATGAAGTAGCCGCCGCTGTCGGCGAGCGCCGCCTCGCCGCCGGCGAGCAGCTCGGCGCCTTCCGCGCGACCCCCTTCGATGTAGCCCATTACGCGCTCGTGCTGCTCGGCGGAGACGACCGGCCCGAGCTGGGTGCCCTGCTCGAGGCCCGGCCCGAGGCGCGCGGAGCTGGCCGCGGCGGCCAGGCCGCTCATCACCTCGTCGAAGCGCTCCTTCGGGACGAACAGGCGCGAGCCGGCGTTGCACGCCTGCCCGGTGTTGAAGTAGATCGCCTGGTAGGAGCCCTTGATCGCGGCGTCGATGTCTGCGTCGGGCAGGATGATGTTCGGCGACTTGCCGCCCAGCTCGAGCGTGACGCGCTTGAGCGCGCGGCCGGCCTTCGAGCCGATCTCGCGCCCCACGGCGGTCGACCCGGTGAACGCGACCTTGTCGACGTCCGGATGGTCCACGAGCGCCGCACCGGTGGAGCCGTCGCCGGTGAGCACGTTGACCACACCCGGCGGGAAGCCGACCTCGAGCGCGAGCTCGCCGAGGCGCAGCGCGCTGAGCGGGGTCTGCTCGGCGGGCTTGAGCACGACCGTGCAGCCGGCCGCGAGCGCGGGCCCGAGCTTCCACGCGGCCATCAGCAGCGGGAAGTTCCACGGGATGATCTGCGCGGCCACGCCGACCGGTTCGCTGCGGGTGTAGCAGTGCATGTTCGGCGCGCCCACCGGCAGCACGCCGCCCTCGATCTTGGTGGGCCAGCCGGCGTAGTAGCGCAGGTGCGCGACCGCGCCGGCGACGTCGACGTACTGGGCGAGGCCGACGGGCTTGCCGTTGTCGAGCGACTCGATCTGGGCGAACTCCTCGGCGCGGTCTTCGAGCGCCTGCGCGAGCAGGTGCATCAGCCGCTCGCGACCAGAGGCCACCATCGACCCCCACGGCCCCTCCGCGAACGCAGCGCGCGCAGCCGCGACCGCACGGTCTACGTCGTCCACGCCGCCAAGTGCGACCTGCGCGATCTCGCTTCCGCTGGACGGGTCGAGCGTCGCGAACGTGCGCCCGTCGGCCGCCTCCAGTCGCTCGTCGCCGATCAGCAGGAGATGGGGCTTGGACACGAACTCGCGCGCCGGGGCTCCCAGCGCGTCGGGGAGGGTGGCTGCGGAGGAAGTGTTCATACGCGCAAGCCTACCTCTCGCGCGCTCTGTCAACCCGCATCCAGGCCTTATGCTCCGCCGATGGCCGAACCCTCGAAGGCGGTGCTGATCACGGGCTGCTCCTCCGGCATCGGCCGCGCGACCGCGCTGCGCCTCGCCGGCTCGGGCTGGACGGTGTACGCGACCGCGCGGCGTCCGGAGACGATCGATGATCTGAAGGACGCCGGCTGTCGCACGCTCGCGCTCGACGTGACCGACGAGACCTCGATGCAGGCGGCGGTGGCGGAGGTGGAGCGCGAGCACGGCGCGGTGGGCGTGCTGGTCAACAACGCCGGCTACAGCCAGAGCGGCGCGATCGAGACGGTGCCGGTGGAGGCGATGCGCCGCCAGTTCGAGACGAACGTGTTCGGCCTAGTGCGGCTGACCCAGCTGGTGCTGCCGAAGATGCGCGCGCAGCGCTGGGGCAAGATCGTGAACATCGGCTCGATGGGCGGCCTGCTGACCTTCCCCGGCGGCGGGCACTACCACGCGACCAAGCACGCGCTCGAGGCGATTTCCGACGCGCTGCGCTTCGAGGTGCGCGGCTTCGGCGTCGACGTGGTGCTGCTCGAGCCGGGGCTGATCACGACCGAGTTCGGCGAGGCGGCGACCGCGAGCATGGCCGACGTGAGCAGCTCGAGCGACGACCCATACGCGCGCTTCAACGCGACCGTGGGCGCGATCACCAAAGGCGCCTACGACGGCCCGATGCGGATGCTCGGCGCGGGCCCCGACCGGGTGGCGAAGGTGATCGAGCGCGCGATCACGCGCCGCCGGCCGCCCGCGCGGATCACGATCACCCCGTCGGCGAAGCTGTCGATCCTCACGCGACGGCTGCTGCCCGATCGGGCGTGGGACGCGGCGATGCGCCAGCAGTTCCCGCAGCCGAAGTAGAGACGCTCGGCGGGCGTCTACGCCGCGGTGGGGATGCCCGCGACGGGGCGCCCGACCTCGAAGCCCTGCGCGTAGTCCACGCCGTAGCAGCGCAGCATGCTCATCGTGTCCTGGTCGCCGACGAACTCGGCGATCGTCTGCCTGCCCATCCCGCTGACGACGCCCGCGAGCGCCTTCACGACCAGCTGGTCGGTGCGCGAGACGGGCAGCCGGCGGATGAAGTCGCCGTCGATCTTCAGGTAGGTGAACGGCAGGTGCTTGAGGTACTGGAACGAGCCGAAGCCCGCGCCGAAGTCGTCGAGCGCGACCGAGCAGCCGAGCGCGATCACCCCGGCGCAGAAGTCGCGCGCGCTCCGCATGTCGGAGATCGCCGCGGTCTCCGTGACCTCGACGACGAGCCGCGCGGGATCGACCGCGTGTCGGGCGAGGCAGCGCTCGAGGTGGGCGAGCATCGAGCCGTCCGTGACCGACACCGCGGAGACGTTCATCGCGAGCGTGACGTCCCGGCCGGCGCACTCGTCCCCGAGCAGCGCGGCAACCTTGTCGAGCACCATCCGGTCGATGTCGCGGATCAGCCCGTAGCGCTCGGCGGCAGGCAGGAACATCCCCGGCGCGACCAGCTGCCCGTCGTCCTCGTCGGCGAGGCGCACCAGCGCCTCGTGGTGGGACACCGTCCCGTCCGCGAGCGAGACGATCGGCTGGAAGTGAAGGACGAACAGGTCCTCGTCGAGCGCGCGGCGCAGCCGCTGCAGCCATGGCCGCCTGTGCAGGCCGGCGGGCGAGCAGAACCCTTCCGCGAGCTCGCGCGCCTCCGGCAGGCCGCGGTAGCGCCTGAACCTCGGCGACGGCGGCGTGCGCAGGAACACTCGCGGCGTCGCTGCGTTGGCGGTGGAGCTGAGCATCGCAGCGACGGTCTTCGACAGCTCGCCGGGCTCACCTGCGGCGCCGGCGATCCTGAACGAGGACGCCCAGCGCCTCTCGGCGTGCGAATCAGGCGCGCGCGGGCCTCGAATACGGCCTGCGCGCGCGATCTGAGACGACGAGCAGCAGCGCGACGAGCACGAAGTTCATCACCACGGAGGACCCGCCGTAGGCGACGAAGGGCAACGTGACGCCCGTCAGCGGGATCACGCGGGTGACGCCGCCGACGATCACGAACACCTGCATCGCCACCACGAACGAGAGTCCCGTGGCGAGCAGCTTGGAGAACGAGTCGCGCGCGAGGATCGCCGTCTTCAGGCCGCGCGCGACGAACAGCAGGTACACCAGCAGCAGCGCCGCGGCGCCGAGCAGCCCGAGCTCGTTGGTGATGACCGCGTAGATCATGTCGCTTTCGGGGACCGGCAGGATCGAGGAGCCGTGGTGGGACGCGCGCAGAAGCGAGCGGTCGAAGCCGGTGCCGAGCAGCCCGCCGTCGGCCTGCGCGAACAGCGACTGGGCGAGCTGGTAGCTGCCCCCCACCGGGAGTTTGTAGAGGGCCGGGTCGAATGGGTGTTCCCACGCCAGCACGCGCGCCTGGACGTGACTCACGTGCACCGCGAGGAACCACGCCCCGAGCGAGAACAGCACGAGCCCGATCAGCGGGAACGAGAAGCGCCCGGTGGCGACGTACAGAAGCGCGAGGAACGCGCCGTAGAACATCAGCGAGGTGCCGAGCTCGCGGGTGATCAGAAGCGTCGCCATCGACGCCCCCCACACGATCAGCATCGGGCCGAACTGCTTCATCGGCGGGATCGTCACGCCGAGCAGGCGCCGTCCCGCGGTCACGAGGATCTGGCGATTGTCGCGCAGGTAGGAGGCGAGGAAGATCACGATCGCGACCTTCGCGAGCTCGGCCGGCTGGAAGGACACTTTGCCGAAGTGGATGTCGAGGTAGGCGCCGTTGACCTGCTCGCCGATGCCGGGAAACCGCGGCAGCACCGCCATCGCGATCCCGACGGCGGCGATCGTGTAGCGGTAGCGCTCGAGTACCGCCACCCCCTGCCGGCGCAGCGCGAGGATCGTCGCGGCGAACAGCCCCAGGCCGATCACCATCCACAGCGCCTGCTGGCGAGCCAGCACCGGGTCGATCCGGTAGACCATCACGATCCCGATGCTCGCGAGCACCGCCACGAGCGGGAACAGGTAGGGGTCGGCGTGCGGCAGCGCGTAGCGGATCACCACGTGCGCGGCCACGCACAGGCCCAGGAACACGGCGCCGTAGGACAGCGACACGCCGGAGAGGTTGTTGAGCGTCAGGTTGGTCGACGCGCCCGACGTGTCGTTCTGGGCCTGGATGAAGATCGCGGCGAACCCGGCCGCGACGAGCAGCGCGGAGGGCACGAGACCCAGCAGTTCTCGGTTGCGCGGGCTCAGCATCGAATCGAGCGTACCCGTCATTCCGGCGCGTGCGCTCCGGCCCGCTCGCTAGGCTAATGAGCGCACGTGCCGTCAGGGGGTTGCGCGTGCTCGTCCCCATGCCCATGAGCTGCCGCGCGCCGATACAAGATGCCTGACGAGCGCCCGCCCTCGATGTGGTGGGGCATGTGGAAGCGCTTCCTGATCGGAGGCGGACTGATCGTCGTGCTCAGCGGCGCGGCCACAGCCACCGTCGCCCTCAACACGGTCGGCGGGATCGCCTCGGAGGTGTTCCCCGCGCTCAACAAAATCAACGCGCCGAAGGGGCTCGTGACGCAGGAGTACAACGGCGGTCCGAAGACCTTCCTGGTCCTCGGCTCAGACCGCCGGGAAGGCTCGAGGAACAGCGAAGAACGCAACGCGTCGGCCCGCAGCGACACGATCCTGCTCGTGCGCCTCGACCCCGAACTCGGGCAGACGTCGGTGATGTCGATCCCGCGCGATCTGCTCGTCAACATCACCGACCCGCACGGCGGCATCTACGCCAACGAAAAGATCAACGCGGCGTACACGATCGGCAGCAAATTCGGCGGCGCGAAGGGCGGGATCGTGCTCTCGGCGGAGACGATCGTGCGCGAAGTGTTCCCCGAACTGAAGGGGCAGCTGAACGGGATCATCGACGTGAACTTCAAGGGCTTCATCAAGGTCGTGGACACGCTCGGCTGCGCGTACGTGAACGTCGACCACCACTACTTCAACGAAAACATCGGCACCGCGGCGACCGACTACACGAGCATCAACCTTCAGCCCGGCTACCAGAAGCTGTGCTACGAAAGCGCGCTCGACTACGTCCGCTACCGCCACGAAGACTCGGACTTCGTGCGCGTCGCGCGTCAACAGGACTTCCTCCGCTCCCTGCGCGAGCAGATCAGCCCGAGCAACGAGCTTGGGCAGATCGACAACGTCGCCAAAGCGGTCGGACACGCGATCGTCCAGGCCGGCTTCAGCGCCTCGGCGAGCGAGCTGATCGAACTGACGAAGCTGGTCGCCTTCTCGCAGGCCAAGCCGCTGCGCCAGGTCAAGTTCCTGACGACCAGCGTCAACGCCCAGGTCAAGGGCGGCTCCTACGTCACCTCCACTCCGGAACTGGAGAAACAGACGCTCGCGAACTTCCTGCACGGCCACGAACAGCTCGTGCTCCCCTCCTCCAAAACGACCCACCACTCCTCCAGCCACCATCACCACTCGAAGGCGACCCACACCACCGTCTCCGCATCCGCTGCGGCGCGCGCCCTGGGCCTGTACCCGTCCAGCGGCGAGGCCGAAGCGGTCAAAGCGGCTTTGAGCCTGCCCTTCCGGGTGCTCTACCCCACGCTGCAGACCGGGCAGGGCGAGCAGCAGATGGTGCGCGCGTACCAACTCGAAGACCAGCAGCACAAAAAACACAACGCCTACGTGGTGGTGTGGCGCCAGAACACGCTCGGCGGCTACTACGACTTCGAGGGCAGTGACTGGCTCAACCCGCCGCTGTTCGCCCACGCCCGCACCCAGGAGATCGACGGTCGCTCCTACCGTTTCGTCAACGACGGCGCGCACATCCACGTGATCGGCTGGCGCGAGGGTCGGGTGCTCTACTGGTTCACGAACACGCTGCTCGAGGACCTGTCGAACCAGCAGATGTTGGCGCTGGCCAAATCGGCGCAAAGCTTGCATTAGCGCTACGCGGGGCGCTCCGCGGCGAGTCGATTTCGTCGCGACGCTTCGCGTGGGCGACGAAATCGTCTCGCCGCTTCGTTTTGCCTAGAAGCTCGGAACAGCGGTTAGCGCGAAACGCGGGGGGCGGTTCAGCTTGCGGCGCGGGCGCGGTCCAGGGCGGCGTTCACCAGGGCGTCGGCTTCGGCGTTCTGGGCGCGCGGGACGGTTCTTATCGACCAGCGGTCGAATGCTTTGAGCGCCTCCATGGCTTCGAGGTAAAGGGGGCGCATCGCGGGGTGCTTGACCTTGTAGATGCCGTTGACCTGCTTGGCGATCAGCTCGGAGTCGCCGATCACCTCGATCTCGCTCGCCCCCAGCTCGCGCGCCTTGGCGAGGCCGAGCAGCAGGGCTCGATACTCGGCAACGTTGTTCGTCTGGGTGCCGAGCAGCTCCGCGTGCTCGCCGAGCACCTCGCCGTCGGGCGAGGAGATCACGCAAGCGGCGGCGGATGGGCCGGGGTTGCCGCGGGCACCCCCGTCGACATGGACGATGACCTTCATCGCGACGGCATTATGCAGAGCGCTTGAGACGGAGCTGTCGAGGACAGGCGCTAGGAGGCCTGTGCGAGCGGCAGCAGATCGCCGGCCACGCGGGCACGGCGACGGTCGCGCACGATCCGCTTCTGCGTGACGTCCTCGTCGCCTGCGGCGCCGGAGGACCCGTAGCGAGCACGCCGATCGAACTCGCGCCGATCGACGATCACGCTCACGTTGGCGTCGTCTTTGTAGTGCTCCACGAGCTTCGGATAGAGCTCGTCGGCGAGGGGCTTTGGCACGACGCAGTAGATCATCTGGTTGCGGATCTTACTCCGCATGGGCCAATAAGCAAGGGTGCACACCAATCCTTCACAACGGCGTGTTTTCCCTGGTTAGAGGAGCGTCAGCGTGCCCGAGTCGTCGGCCACGGCATTCCCGACCCGCTCCTCGCGCGCTATTTCGTCCAGCTCTGTGCCCTGAGCGACGATCCGGGTCTCGGCGCCGGCTTCGCTGAGGTCGACCTCGTAGCGGTACCAGCACAGCTCCCACGCGACCATGATCCTGACCACGCTGTCGAGGTGCTCGGCCGAGCGGACGTTGATCGTGGGCTCGCCCAGCGAGCGAGCCACGCCCGCCAGCCGCCGTGGGAACTCGCTCGCGTTGAACACGTCGACCGCCGGTTCGACATAGGAGCCGTACTCGTAGCGCTCCTGGACCGTGTCCACGCTCGCCGCGTAGTGCTGCTCGGGCTCCTGCTCGTATTCAGCCTGCGCATACGCGTCGTCGCGCCCACGTGCTGGCACGGGGTCTGCGCCGGTGCGCTCGTAGCCGTCGAGGAAGTCGTAGGGCTGGGGCTCGACGTAGGAATCTGGCTCGATCTCGGCGGCGACCTCCGAGGAAGGCTCGGCGCCCACGACCTCGCCGGGCTTGCCGACCTGGCGCAGGCGGTCGATCAGGCTGCGCCCACGACGGGCGCGCATCGGCGGCAGCTTCAGCGCATGGCTGTCGCTCTCGCGCATCCAGCCCTCGTGCGCGGCCCTCGGAGCGCACAGCTCGCACACGGTCCGGCGGCGTCCGGCGGCGATGAATACGTCCGGCTGCTCGCCGCGCAACAGCCGGCGCTCGCACACGTCGCAGGACACGTCGGGCTGTGAGGTGACGATCGTACGCGTGGCCATCGGCCTAGGAGGGTACCGGACAGAGGCCGACACGCTCTGCGGGAGAGCGGACTGGACAGTCAACTGACGTTCGAGAGCCAAGCCAGACACGACCGGGCCGGCGCCGCAGGACGCAGAGAGCGAAGTGTGCTCTGCACACGAGCGATCGCGACCGGGCCGGCGCCGCAGGACGCCGTATGGCGCCGGCTATCGGACGTCAGTCGTCGAAGGACTCCTCTTGCATGCGTGACCGCAGCCGCAGTACAGCCTTTGTGTGCATCTGGGAGACGCGCGACTCGGTCACGCCGAGCACCTCGCCGATCTCTCGAAGCGTCAGGTTCTCGTAGTAGTAGAGCGCGATCACGAGCTTCTCCCGCTCGGGCAGCTTCGCGATCGAGTCCGCGATCCTGTCCTTCAGGTCGCCGAGGTCAAGCGCCTTCGCCGGGTCCGGCGCGCCCGGGTCCTCGATGGTGTCCATCAGCGAAACCTGGTCGCCGCTGGAGTCCGACACGCTCCACAGCTCGTCCAGGGCGACGATCGAGGAGTGCGAGATCGCGAGCAGCGAATCGTTGAGTTCCTCGACCGTGATCCCCATCTCCGCGGCTATCTCCGCGTCGGTGGGGGCGCGCTGCAGCGTGTGCTCGAGCTTCGCGTTGGCCCGCTCGACCTCGCGGGCACGGGCGCGTACGCTGCGCGGAACCCAGTCGAGCGAGCGCAGCTCGTCGATGATCGCGCCCTTGATGCGCATGATCGCGTAGGTCTCGAACTTGATGTCCCGCGACAGGTCGAAGCGCTCGATCGCCGAGATCAGCCCCACGAGACCGTAGGAGATCAGGTCGGCCTCCTCCACGTGCGGGGGCAGCCCCGCGGCGGTGCGGCCCGCTACGTACTTGACCAGCGGCGAGTAGGCGACGACCAGCCGCTCGCGAACGCGAGTGTCTCCATCGTTCTTATAACGCCGCCACAGTTCGCGCAGCTCGATCGGTTTGACGTTGGTCTCCAGGGCTCCATCCCCCCTGTTTAGGCCCGAGGGTGACTGCGCGCATACGCGCTTCTCAGCCTGGCGGACTCTACCCGAGTGTAAATCTGGGTGCTCGACACGTTCGCGTGCCCGAGGAGCTCCTGGATCGAGCGCAGGTCCGCGCCGCCATCCAGGAGGTGCGTTGCGAAGCTGTGGCGCAGCGCGTGCGGTGAGGCGCCATGACCTGCGCCGGTGCGCGTTATCCACATCCGCAGCCTGCGTCGTATGTCGCTCGTGCCGAGCGGGCGACCGGTCTTGCTGAGGAACAGCGCCTGTGTGGCGCCGGAGCCGGCGTGCGGCTCGGCGTGCGCGTGACGGCCACGATCGAGGTATTGCGCGACCGCCTTGAGCGCCGGCTCGCCGACGGGCACGAAACGGGTCTTGCGCCCCTTGCCCTCGACCCGCAGTTGCTCCGCGTCGTGGTCCACGTCGCCGATGCGCAGCGAGACGATCTCCTCGGCGCGCAGACCGCACGAGTACGCGAGCTCGAAGATCGCGCGGTCGCGCAGGTCCAAAGGCCCCGATGTGGGGATGCCGTCGAGCAGCCGTGCGGCCTCGCGCGCGGTGAGCACGCGCGGCAGGTGGTCGGCGCGCCTGGGGGTGGAGACAAGGTCGGCGGGGTTCTGGGTGACGTATCCGTGCTCGCGCTGGCTCGAGAAGAGCGCGCGCAGCGCGGCGAGCTTGCGTGCGGAGGTGCTCGGCGCGGCGCCCTGCTCCGACAGGCGTGCGACGTAGCGGCGCACCGTCTTCGGGCCGACGTCCTCGGGCGCGAGGCCCTGCTCGTTCGCCCAGTCGGCGAACTGACGCAGGTCGGTGCCGTAGGCGTGGCGCGTGCGCTCAGCGCTGTCTCGCCTGCGCATGTCCTCTCCGAGCAGCGAGATCGCCTGCGCCCAGCGACCGGAGAGTCCCTCCGCCGGCTTGGCCGTCTCGACGTGAGGCTGTGTTCGCGTGCTCATCGCCTGGCGTACTTCGCCGCCGCGGCGTCTCTGCCTGCCTGCTGGACGCGACGCTCGGCTGGCCGGAAGGCTTGACATCCTCGGGATTATCGCCTCTGGAGTAGATTCAACGGCGTGAGCTCGCCGTCTTCGACCGACCCCGGGACCCGGATTCCCGCCGGCGAGGCCGCCGCGTACGGGCCGGTGGGACGCTCGCCGTGGCTGGATGTGGATTGGCGCGAGCACCAGCGCTGGCGGGTCGTGGACGGCCAGAGGGTGAACACGATCGAGCTCGGCGCCGAGAACGCGCGGGCCACGCAGACGCTCATCTTCATCCACGGCCTCTCGGGCTGCTGGGCGAACTGGCTCGAGCAGCTGTCTGTGCTCGCCACCGACCATCGCGTGATCACGCTCGACCTGCCCGGCTTCGGCTCATCGCCGATGCCCGACGGTGAGATCTCGATCTCCCGCTACGCGCGCCTGCTGGATGGGCTCTGCGACCAGCTCGAGATCGACGCGGCCGCGGTCGTGGGCAACTCGATGGGCGGCTTCATCGGCGCGGAGCTCGCGATCGCCTTTCCACAGCGCGTGGAGCGTCTCGTGCTGATCTCGGCGGCCGGCATCTCAACGCACGAAAACCGCGACGTGATGCGTGTGGCGCCGGCGCTGCGCCGCGCAGAGCGGATCCTCGAGATGAGCGGCGCGTGGGCCGCATCCAAATCCGACCTGCTCGCCAGCCGCTCGCGTCTGCGCGACGCCGCTCTGAACGTGGTCGTCCGCCACCCCAGCCGGCTGCCCGCGGCGCTTGCCGCGGAGCAGATCCGCGGAGCTGGCAAGCCGGGGTTCATGCAGGCGCTGCACGCGACGATCGGCTACGCGGTGCTCGAGCGCCTGCCGGAGATCGTCTGTCCCACTCTGATCGCGTGGGGAGACCGCGACCGCCTGATCCCGGTGAAGGACGCTGACGTGTTCGCGGAGATGATCCCCGACTCACGCAAGGTGATCTTCGAGGACACCGGCCATATGGCGATGCTCGAGCGCCCGGCGGCGTTCAACGCGCTGCTGCGCGACTTCCTCGCCGAGTAGCGGCGGCCCCTCTTCTCAGCTGGTGACGGCGCCGTCGGCGGCGCTGCCGACGAGCTTGGCGTACTTCTGGATCGCCACGTCCACGTGTTCGTCCGCGCGCGCCCCAGGCTTGTAGGCGCTCAGGCGCTCGGCGATCTGCTCGTCGCTGAGCGCCACGTCGAGCCTACGGGAGTCGACGTCGACGGTCACCTCGTCGCCGCTTGCGAGCGCGCCGATCGGGCCGCCCCTGACGGCCTCGGGTGCGACGTGGGCGACCATGAAGCCGTAGGTGGCGCCGGAGAAGCGCCCGTCGGTGATCAGCGCCACCGTCTCCCCCAGCCCCTCGCCGACGATCGCCGCGGTGACCGCGAGCATCTCGCGCATACCCGGACCGCCCGCGGGTCCCTCGCCGCGGATCACGACCACGTCGCCGGCCTTGATCTCTTTGGCGAGCACCGCCGCCATCGCGGCCTCCTCGCCGTCGAACACGCGTGCGGGTCCGGTGTGGGCGCGCCGCTCGTGGCCTGAGAGCTTCACCACGCAGCCGTCCGGGGCGATGTTGCCGCGCAGGATCGCGAAGCCGCCGGTCGGTTTGAGCGCTTCGCTCGGCGGGCGCACCACGCGCTGACCGTCCGTCTCTGTGGCCTCGGCGGCATGTTCACCAATTGTGCGGCCGGTGACGGTCTGGGCGTCGGCGTTGAGCACGCCCACTTCGGCCATTCGCTTGAGCACCAGCGGCACGCCGCCCGCCTCGTAGAGATCTGTTGCGACGTATTTCCCGCCGGGCTGCAGGTCGCAAAGCAGCGGCGTGCGCTCGGAGATCGGGTCGAACTCGTCGATGCTCAGCGGCACGCCCATTTCCTTGGCCACCGCCAGCAGGTGCAGCACGACGTTGGTGGAGCCGCCGCTCATCGCTGCCGCGGCGATCGCGTTCTCGAGCGCGTCTTTGGTGATGATGTCGCTCGGGAGCTGACCGCGACGCAGCACGTCCATCACCAGTTCTCCGACCTGCACGGCCACCTTGAGCTTGCGGCCGTCCTCGGCGGGCACCATCGCCGAGCCGGCGGGCGAGATGCCGAGCACCTCGAAGGCCATCGCCATGGTGTTCGCGGTGAACTGGCCGCCACAGGCGCCCGCGCCGGGCGAGGCGGCCTCCTCGAGCTCGTGCAGTTCCTCCTCGGTGATCTTGCCCGCGGCGTAGGCGCCGACGGCCTCGAAGACCTGCTGGATGGTGACCTCCTGGCCCTTGTAGCGGCCGGGGCGGATCGAGCCGCCGTAGAGCATCAGCGAGGGGATGTTCAGGCGCGCGAGCGCCATCACGGTGCCGGGGATCGTCTTGTCGCAGCCGGAGATCGTCACGATCGCGTCGAACGCGTGCGCGGAGGCGACCAGCTCGATCGAGTCGGCGATCAGCTCGCGCGAGACGAGCGACGCGCGCATGCCCGCGGTGCCCATCGTGATGCCGTCGGAGATCGCGATCGTGTTGAGCTCCATCGGCGTGCCGCCCGCTTTGCGAATCCCGTCCTTGACCTTCGCGGCGAGCACGCGGTTGTTGAAGTTGCACGGCATCGTCTCGATCCACGAGTGCGCCACGCCGACGATCGGCTTCGCGAGGTCCTCGGCGGAGTAGCCGATTCCGTGCAGGTAGGAGCGCGCGGCCGCGCGCTCGGGCCCCTCGGTGAGAGCGCGGCTTCTGTGCCTTACGTCAAAGGTCTGCTCGTTGGTGCTCACGCGGCGCGCACACTACCGGCCTCGTGGCTGCTCTGCGCGCGCTCCCACGCGGCGAGCCGCGCGAGGTCGCGGCGGACCCTGTCGGGATCGACCTGGCGGCCGGGCAGGTGCATGTTCGCCTCGCCGATCAACCGGCGCTCGTCGGCGCTCAGCGCCATCCACTTCGCGAGCACGTCGTCGGAGCCCGGCAGGCGGGCGCTGCCGAAAGGCCTGGTGTGGTCTGGGAACGCTACGCAGTACTCGTTGAGCAGCTCCCCGGTGTCGGGGACGTAGGCCACGATCGGCTTGTGGGGGTAGATCAGGTAGGCGTATGGGGCGTCCGGCTCGCCGCCGCGCGCGCCGAGCCCGCCCCACACCCGCAGGAACCCAAGGTCGCGATACATCGCCCAGTCGCGATCGTCGACGCACGAGCGCAGCAGCTCGCGGGCGCGCTGCTCGGCGCGACGCTCGCGCCCGGGGTCATACCCGGCCGGCGGGGATCCGCGCCGGTATGCGGCCCACAGCGCGGTCACACGCGCGAGGATGCGCTTGAGCGTGGGACGCGCGAGCTCCCATGCGAGCACCACGAGCACGATCGCGGCGGTGGCGAGTCCGAGCGCCATCGGCTCTAGAGCGTCGGCTGGGGCGCGCCGCCGGCGGCCCGCGGAAAGAAGATCACGCGCTCGGCGTCCCTGGGAACCTCGGCGAAGCTCTTCACCAGCTCGGCCTCGCGGCGCCCGCCGGGCGCCTCGGTGGGGACGGCGGCCCACATTCCCGCGTCGAGCTCGCGGCGAAACGCCTCGATCAGCTCCGCCTCCTGCTCGGGCACCTCCACGTCGCCCTCGGCGAGGACGATCTCGCCATGACCGGGCTTCATACGCAGGAGCTTCATCGCCCTTCCGATTATGGCAAACGAATGGCACCGCTCAGCTCAGTTGCGGCGCATGCGCTCGAGGTAGAGCACATCGACGGGCCCGGCGCCCGCGCCGATGTCTCGCAGTCCGCGCGCCACCGCCTCACCGGCGAGGGTGCGAGCCGTGCGCGCGGCCTCCAGGGGCGTGCGGCCGAGCGCGAGCTGGGCGGCGAGCACCGAGGAGTGGGTGCAGCCGGAGCCGTGAGCGGCGCCGTCGGGGTGGCGCTCCCCGTCGATACTCACGATCGAGCCGTCTCCGGCGGAGTCGAGGAAGAGGTCCGCGGTGCGCACACGGTGCCCGCCGGTGAGCACGACGACATGCGGGCCGAGCGCGAGCACAGCCCGAGCGAGCCGCTGCGCTTCCTCCTCTTCCTCCTCGGCCGACGGCTCTGCCCGATCAGCGTCCGCCGTCGGTGTGGGTGCGCCAGCCAGCACGCGCGCCTCGGGCAGGTTCGGCGTGAGCACGCTCGCACGCGGCAGGATCTGCTCGATCAGCGCTCGCTGCGCCTCGGGCGCGAGCAGCCGCGCCCCGGACTCGGCGACCATCACCGGGTCGACCACCACCGGCGTGCCTGCGGGCAGCTCGTCGAGCGCCTCGGCGACGGCGAGTGCGATCTCCGCGCTCGCGAGCATGCCCACCTTGACGGCGTCGACGCGGATGTCTGCGAGCACCGCGCGTACCTGCGCGAGCACCATCTCCGGCGGCACCGGGTGGATCGCTCGAACCTCGCGCGTGTTCTGCGCGGTGATCGCGGTGATCGCGCTAGTGCCGTGCACGCCGCAGCGCGCGAACGCCTTCAGGTCTGCCTGGATGCCGGCTCCGCCACCGGAGTCCGAGCCGGCGATGGTGAGCGCGGTGGGAGTCAGCTCTCGGGCGGGGTCGTGAACCGCTTGCGGGCGGGGAAGATCGTGTAGCTGCCGATCGCCGTGACCATCAATCGCCCGTCCTCGTGATGTATCTCACTGCGCATCACCGCGCTCGAGCGATTGCGCCGGTCGAGCGTCGAGCGGCACACGATCTCGCCCTCGGTGGCGGTCTGGATGTAGTTGATCGAGATGTTGATCGTCGCAATGTGCTCGTCCTTCGTCGTCTCCACCCACAACGTGGAGCCCATGCAGTAGTCCACGAGCGCGTACGTCACCACGCCCGAGAGCAGGCCACCGCGGTTCATCAGCTCCGGGCGAATCTGCAGGCGGACCGTCTGCGGGTCCTCCCAGCGCATGCCGATGAAGCTCGTGACGCCGTCGAACGAGTGCTCGCCGTCTGGACTCGGCCTGGTGCTGATGGAGTTATCGGCCACGGGCGCTGGAGGGTACGCGAGCGTGGGCGATTTCGACTCCCCCTTGAGATTATGCATAATCTTGATAGATTTAGATGGAAATCACCCTCACCCACCTGCCCCATCTAGACCAAAAGGAGCTTCCCATGCCGCGCATCACCGTCACAGCCGACCCCGTTTCATCGCAGTCAAGCGACGCGCCGGTGCTGCTCAGCGAGAGCGTCAGCTCGGTGCACCTCAGCACCGAGCATGCCGCCGCGCAGTTGATCGAGCGACTCGCCTGGGCGATCGGAGACGCGGAGGATGCCGAGGGTTTCGAGGGCGCCGACGGCTGGGACTTCTCGCTGATCAGACGCCCCGCGAAGCCGGCGGCGCAGCGCCAGACGACCAGGCGCAGCTCGAGCGCGAGCTCACGTGAGGCGGTGACCGCGAAGGCGGCCTAGGACTCAGGTTCGTCCGGGGAGGTATGCAAGTCCGTGACGGCCGCAGCGTCGACGTAGCTGTCCTTCCGACTGCGCCGGTTGCAGCCCCGCTGGTTCAGTCCGCAAAGAAGCTGGAGTTTTGCTCTCGAGCGCGGCTGAACAGCAACGGCAGGAGGTGCCGCTCGGTCGCGGATGGGACCGGGCGTGAGATACCAAAGGCAGTCAGACTGATTCGGTTGGGCCGGAGACGAAGCCAAACACGTCCATGTAAACACGAGTCCGGATCTCGCCGCCCCGAGAGACTGCGACGGTGTGATCGAGTAACCGTACGGCTACCGGCCGCGATCCCGATCACGGCTGTCGCGCCTGAGCTTCGCTTGGCCCAGCGACAGTCCGACGAACACCACAAGCACCACCAGCGCCCAGAGATTCCCGCGCGCCGCTAGGAAAACAAGAAATGCGACCGCGAGGGCGAACACGACTGCTCGATAGGGCACTAGCATAGGCCCGTATCCTGGCGCTGTGTCTCCGCGGTGGGAATCCGCCGCAACGACAGGTAGTGAGTGCGGCCGACGGTCAGGAAAAACGGCGCCGTCCACATCCGTGCATTTGGCCGGCACGTAAACTCGACTATCTCCCCCGGTTGAACCTCGAACCTGACGCTTTGACTGCGGCAGTAGTCAATGCGCAAATGCAAACCGTGGGCTCCCGGCGCCACGTCCAGGTGCTTTGTTTCGCCCTCGTGCAGGCTCGCAATCACTCTCTTGTCCAGGACGACCTTATATGCCCTAATACGGTCGATGACAAACCCGGACTCCCGCGTTATCCTGATGCCTGTGGCAGCTAGCACGGTGACGAGTCGGCGTCGATCGCTTCAGGGGTTCGTGCGTGTCGGCTGTGCCTGTCCTGACAGGCACAGCGTCCCAGCCCGAGGGGACGACGTAACACGCCTATTCGACCCCGGCGGTGTCGCCACCTTCGTAGCCTATAAACCCGCCAATCGCACATCCCGCCGCCCAACCGTACGGTCCAGCCTCGGCGAAATACACAACACCCGCCCCACACCCACTTACCGCCCCCCCTGCGGCGGTGGTGCCGAATTCTCCCAGTTCTTCGACGGTACCTTCAATTTCTTCCCATTCTTCTTCGAGTTCCAACCCGCTCGGATCGCTCTTGTTGATCGGGTCGCTCCCCGCGAAGGGGAACCGATCTCCCTGTGTCGTGCTGCCTGGATGGCTGCGTGGGTCTTGCTGTGTCCAGCGTCCGGTGGTGGGGTCGTAATAGCGCTGCCCGTAGTGGATGAGGCCGTTGGCGACGTTTCCGTGGCCGGCGTTTCCGCCGGGCATGCGATAGCCGCTCTTGAACCCGAAGGGGTAGGGGACGGTCTGGGTGCCGGCGCTTTTTATGTTCTCGCCATATGGGCCGTAGCGGAATGTGCGTTCGACTTTGCCGCTTGAGTTCACGAGGCCGATGATATCCCCCTGGGCGTCATACAAAGGGTTGTAGTTGCCCGAAGGGGTGCGCTGGTCGACCAGCAGGCCGCTGGGGGTGCGAGCGTAGTAGCTGGTCCCGGCCGAGCTCACTTCTCGGGTGAGGCCGAGCTGGCTGCTCTGCAACGTATTCGCGCTACCAACGCCAACGAGGTCGTCCGGGCCGGTGCCTGCGTAGCCCAGTGCCAGCGCTCCGCTCCCCGACGGTGTGAGGCTCGAGAGCTCGCTCGCGGCGTTGAATTCGAAGGTCGTGCCGCTGGTGTCGCTCTTCGGTGTGATCGCGGTCTCGTGTCCAGCTTCGTCATATTTGTAGGCGGACAGTTCGGTCGATGAGCTTTTCGAGCATGGCGGAGCTACCGTTTGGCGGCATTCGAGCTCGTTGCCGGTGTTGTAGGCGTAGTAGGTCGCTTCGCCGCCCGTCGCTCCGGTTGGGTTGACGGTCTGCTGGGTGCGGTTGCCGGCCCCGTCGAGCTTGAATTCGTAGAGCGAGGGGTTGGTGCCTTCGCTCACCGCTGTCTTCAGACGGTCCAGGGCGTCGTAGGAGTAGACGGTGGAATTGCCGGTTGATTCGGTCAGCTTCTCGGTCAAGCTCGTCGTGTATTTGCCTTCCTTGTAGGCGTATGTGAGTTTTGGTACGGTCGTCCCGCTGACACCTTCGGCCGTGATGGTTTCTGGGCGTCCAGTGGTTGGTTCGAGCTTGTAGTTCTCGCTCGCGCCGGAGGGATAGCTGACCTTTGTAATCCGATGGTCGTTGTCGTAGGAGAACGTCGTGGATTTGCTTGCCCCGGGCTCAGTCATCGATTCCAGCTCGTTCAAGCCGTTGTATTTGTAGCTGGTCGTCCCTCCGCCGTCGATGAACGCCGTCATGTTCGACGCGGCGTCATATTCGTAGCTGTTAGTGAGAGAGCCGGGTAGTTCTTCCTTGGTCACGCGATTCAGCGAGTCGACGGTGTATTTCGTGGTCCCGGTCGGGTCGACACGTTTGGCGATATTGCCGTCCCCGTCGTATTCATATTTGACGGTCCTGGCCGTGCCGGTCCCGGTGTAGGCGATCTCGGTTGCCTGGCTGTCGTTGTTGTAGGTGATCGTCTCGATGTGTCCCGCGCCGTCGGTGATCACGTGCGGGCGGCTGTCAGCGTCCACCGTGATGGTCGTAGCTCCGATCGCGGACCCCGTGGGGGGCGTGATCTTCTTCGGGTTCCCTTTGGCGTCGTATTCGTAGCTCGTGGTGTGGCCGTCAGCGTCTGTTGAGGAGCTGATCGTGCCATTTGAGTTATAGGTGTACTTCAGTTCCTTCTGTTCGGAAAGCTGGTCGGTCTTATTTTGAGGGCTGCCAGCCGGTCCGCTGGCCGTCGTCGGGCATGCCGGTCCTGAGCTTTCTTCCTGGTGCCCTTCGTTGTAACAGGCGAATACGCTCTGCCCCTCGGGATTCTGCGATTGGGTCACCGAGTGGGGGTTCTTGGTGTCCTTGTAGCTGAAGCTCGTCACGAGCGCCGATTCATTCGGCGAAGACGGACATGAGGACACCGAGGTTGACGTACCCGTCACGACGCATTCCACGTTGACCCCGGCTTTGTCATAGCCATAGCTCGTTGCGTTCCCACTTTCGCTGTTGCCGGGAGCGGCCGCCGTGGTCGTGGTCAAGTCCCCGAATGGGTTATATACAGCTTCGCTGGCGTTGCCGGCCGCGTCGATGGTCTTTTCCACCTCGTCGAGCACGTTTGAGCAGTAGAGCGTTTCGTGGGCTTTGACCGCCGTCCAGTCGGCATCCTTGACGACTGTGGCCCTCTGCGTGGCGGTGCAGGGTGTCGGGGCATGCCCGGGATCGTAGTACGTAAACTTTGTCGTCGGACCAGTCGTGTGTTCGGAGTTGGTGGTCCGGTTGATTTCTGTGATGCGCCTCTGACTGTCATAGGCGAGCTTCGTGACGTTGCCGTTCGGGTCGGTGATCTTTGTGACCGTGTAGTTGGCGTATTCGTAGGAGGTCGTGTTCCCGGCAGCATCGGTGGCGCTCTGCAGCTCTGGTTCGGCTTCTTCGAATGTTTTGTAGCTAAATTTGACGTTTCGCGAGCCGCTGAGGTCCTTGATTTCGCTTATGTAGCTTTCGGGGCCGCTCATGTTCATTTCAATTTTACGACCCTGCGTGTCGGTGTAGACCTTGGTGTGTTCCCCGGTCCATTCCTTTGCGATCGTGTTCCCGTAGCGATCCTGCTGCTGTACCTCGCTGCCGGAGCTGTTGAAGTCGACGAGCGCCTGGCTTTGGTCGTAGATCAGTTGGTGGGTGATCCCTGACGGCAGCGACGCCGGGCACGGGGAGGGGCTACCGACCCCGCACATCGTCGCCTTGATGCCCGGCGGGGTGATGAATGAGCCGCTGCCTTGCCTTTGAAAGTCAAACCACGTACCCACGCCATCCTCGAGGATGATCGATCCGTCGCCACTCTCGCTCACTCCGATGGAGTTGGAGTCGTCCCAGTGTCCATATTCCTGCTTTTCCCCGTTCAAGCCGTTCCACGTTCGCGCGTCGCTATACCCGAGCCCGGCGACGCCCGCGATTTGCAGCTGGGAGCTCTGCAGCATCAGGTTGCCGCTCGCCACGTTGACGCTCATCGCGGAGCCGGCCGACAGTGGCGTGCTGATCTGCGTGTACTGGGGCTCTGAGCCCACGCCGCGCCGCTGATAGGAGATTTCAAGGTAAGGCTTGTCAGTTGACGCCGATGGCGACGCGATCGTCAGCACGTTGGGCGTCTGATTATCAGTCTGATCCTTCACGATCATGCCTTCGTTGGCATCGCCTTCGCCTTCTGGAGCATTCGTGGTGTTGACCCACTCCTGGACCATCTTGGTGGGATACCAGTAATACCAACCGGTCGAACCGCCCACGGAGGGGTTGACCGACGCGTCGGAGTTGGTTTCGGGGTTGGCGTAGTCGCCCCCAGGTTTGATCCATGCGTGCGTGCCGTCGTAGGTTTCCCATGTGGCGCTTGTCGTCCACGGCTTGGTGGCGCGATAGAGGCCCACGGCCTTGGAGCTGCTTGTGCTCTTGGCCTGCACATACAGGCCGAGCTTCGCGCTAAGGATGCTGGCGGCGAGTGGCAGGGAGCTGAGACTGAACTTCAGCAGCGCATGGTTCTCCTGGTGCGTGCTGTCATATCCGACGCGCGTTTCGGAGGAGGAGCAACTACTCGTTTTCGGAGATTCAGCTGCGAGGGAGCACCCCTGCGCCGCCGACACCGAGACCGTCGGGTCGACCGCGACCGCGCCCGTCGTGAGCTCTTCACGAAGCCACGATTCGCTCGTATCGACCGCGATCAGCCAACCGGAGCCCGATGCCGTGAGGCTGCGTGCCAGCATGCGCCCCGTGGCAGCACCCGCGCTCGGGCGATACGCCGTCGCTGCCGGGATCGTGAACAGCACAGCACCTTCGCTGTCGACCAGTGCGATCGATCCATCCGCTTCCGCGTGAGGAGTCATGCCAGCCGGAAGCGCGAGTGAGTAGCGAAGCTGCGTCGGAGCGCCCGCGTCCTTCAGCGTCACGATCTCACGCACTCCCGTCGGCTCCGACACGTAGGACAGGTCGGTCGACGCAAGCACGTCTCGGTAGGTCGCCGTGTCACCCGAAACTGAGGGCAGCGACGTCAAGGCCCCCTGCATGGAGAACGACACCGACTGCCCCTGATAGCTCAGAGAAACCCCGGAGGGCAGCGATTCTGGGAGTCGCAGCGAAAAGCTGTTCGCCGCGTTTTCATAGCCGCCGAGCGGCGATGGTGTGAGCGTGCTGTCGATCGCGTGCCACGCACCTTCGGAGCCCTGGTAGTTGACGGGTGCGTCGAAGATACGCGTGACCAGAGGTCTGTGCGGCGCGCTCCACGTGTCAGAGAACGCGCTCGAGAGACTCGGAACCAGTGCTCCACTCGGGGGTGGAGCAGTGCCCGTCCCTTCTGCGCCGCCCTGCGACACCGTGACCGGACCCGGTTGCTGCAGCTGCTGCGAGAGCTCTCTACGCACGGCCGCGGACTCATGGCTCACGCCGGCGCCCTGCGCGGATGACACGCTCAAAGCCGCTGCGAGAGCCGCCACGCAAGCTGTCCACACAATCATTGCCCTACGAGCAGAAAGAAACAGCGACCCCATCGACGGCCTCCTCGGTGCGGCATATGTGTGAGCCGAAGCCCCTGTCGCCCCCGACGTTCGCGAGGAGCACTCCCGAGGCGGAATTAACACCTCGTGCGCACTGAAGCCGAAGCCTCCCTATGACCCCTATAGACCAAAGCGACGGCTTTGGATCATTCCGTCGTCCGGAAAACTCCGCGTAGCCCCCTCGTCCCACCCCGCATCGCATCGACGCTCACCGGGCCGGGAGCGTATAGTCATCCGTGGACTCAGCGCCGGGCTTCTCCTCTGCTCCTGTCCGCGCGTCCGTCGATAGAGCTGGGAGAACCGAGGCGTTCATGCCAGGCGTTCATGCTCTACCAGGTGGAGAGAGCCTCACCCGCGCTATCTCCGCCGCGATGGTGACACTGTACGGCGAGGTCTACGGGCACGACCGCACGACGGCGAGCACCTACATCAATGACAACGTCGTTGTGTGCATCCTCGAGGACATCCTCAGCTCCTCCGAGCAGGAACAGGTCGCCGCCGGCGAAGCGAGCGACGTGATCGACGGGCGCGTGGCATTCCAAGCCGACCGCGAGGACGACTTCAGTGCCGCGGTCGAGCGCCTGACACTACGTCGGGTCGTGGCGTTCATGAGCGCCAACCAGACCTCGCCGGGCCTCGCATGTGAGATGTTCTTCCTGGCACCCATCGAGGTCATTGCATGTGCCCCATGAGATCCGCCTGCGCGCTGGAGCCCACAGACGCAGTCCTCATGCTGGAGGTCCAAGCCGGAGAGCGCCTCGCGCTGGGGGAGCTGTACGACCGTTTCGCCGCACGCGCATTCCGCACCGCACTGGCTGTATGTCACGACCGCGATTGCGCCCAGGACGCCGTGCAGGACGCGTTCGTCTCGATGTGGTCATCGCGGGCCACCTATCAGCCGGCACGCGGATCGGTGGCGGGCTGGGCGATGAGTATCGTCCGTCACCGCGCGATATACCTCTCCCGCCTGCGTTCGCTGGCCGCCGGGCGCGAGCAAGGGCCGGGTCGGCTCGATGACCAGCACGCCCCTGACGACGTGCCCAGCGACTTCGCCGCGCGTGCCGAGACAGAGCAGATGACAGGGCTCCTCGCGCGGCTGCCCCCGGCACAGCGGCAGGTGATCCAGCTGGGCTTCTTCGACGGTCTCACCCACGAACAGATCGCATGCCGGCTCGCCCTCCCGCCCGGCACCGTCAAGGGCCGGATGCGACTCGGGTTGACGAAGCTGCGCTCCGGGCTCGACGCATAGACCGGCTGCCCCCGGCGATCCAGAGCTTGGCCCCCTCATCGAGCCAGGTCAGTGGTTCCAGAGTTGAGCAAAACTCGACAGGCTTGGGGGTGCAAGGAGCGCCATTACACGGACGCTCGACAGGCGGACCGTGTTTTGACACAAAGTTGACGCCGAATTGGCACAACCGACGCTCTGCTGACACACCCCGCCTCGTAGCGTCGTTGTCGTGCCGATCGCTCAGCGACCATCATCCGAAGGAGCGCAGCTGTTTCCCTGCCCCCGTGACCCTCGGCACGCCCTCGGCCGGCTCGGGGAGCAGCTAGCGGCGGAGCACCTCGCCCGCCTGGGCTTCGCCATCCTGGCGCGCAACGTGCGCACTCGCCACGGCGAGATCGACCTGATCGCCTTCGACGGGCGGGCGCTCGTATTCGTAGAGGTCAAGACCGCGCGCTCGACCGGCCGCGGAAGGACGCCAATGGTCGAGGGTCCCTTGGAGCGGCTGCGGCCCCGGCAGAGGATGCGCCTGCGGCGTCTCGCCGTGGCGTGGCTCAGCGAGCGACGCGCCGACCGCCCAACCGCACGCGAGATCCGATTCGACGCGATCGGCGTGACCGTCGACGCTAACGATCGACTGCTGCGCCTCGACCATCTCGAAGCGGCGTGGTAGCAGAGACGTTTAGAGCGCGAGCTGCTGGTATGCAGTCGACTGGAACGACATGCGGTGCAGCGGCGAGACGCCGTTCTGCAGGATCGCCTCGCGGTGCGACGGGGTCGAGTAGCCGACGTGCTCGGCAAAGCGCCAGCCGGGGTGTGCGACGTCGGCGTGGCGCATGTAGCGGTCGCGGGTCACCTTCGCGACGATCGACGCCGCGGCGATCGCCGCGCTGGTCGCGTCGCCTTCGACGATCGCGCGTTGCGGGCGCCCGAACTCCGCGACGGAGAAGCCGTCCACGAGACACAGCACGTCCTCGGCGATGTCGGCGGTCACGCCTCGCAGCGCGTCGCGCAGGGCGGCGAGATTGGTCTTGTGCAGACCGCGGTCGTCGATCCCGCGCACGCAGCGCGAGACGACCACGACGCGCGCCGCGCTGCGTAAGACGAGCGGATACAGCTCCTCGCGCGCCTCGTGCGTGTGCTGCTTGGAGTCGTTGAGCGCGCTCAACGCGCGCAGCTCGCGTGTTGTTAGCGCGTCGTAGTCGAACAGCACGCCCGCCGCGACCAGCGGGCCAGCCAAGCAGCCCCTGCCAGCCTCGTCGGCGCCGGCGACGAAACGGACGTCGAGACGACGGTCGAACGCGAACAGGCGCTGGCCGCTGCTCGCGCGCCTACCGCGACGCCTCGATCTGGCGGTCGAGCCGGCCTGCCGCACCGCGGGCGAGGACTCCGCGGAGTTCTCTGGGGCCGGGTCGCTCACGGTGCACCATCATGCAGCAACGATCGGCCGGAACCAAATCGCTGCCCCCAGTCCACCTCGCTCTAAAGAGTGCCGATCCTGTTGATGGGCCAGTAGGTGGCGAACGCCGAGCCGATGATCCAGCTCCTCGGCACCGGACCCCAGAAGCGGCTGTCGTCGGAGTGGGCGCGGTTGTCGCCCATCATGAACCAGTAGCCCGGGGGGACCTTGATCGGGGTCGGGAAGTTGCATTCGGGCAGCGACCCGGGCGAGCACGGCGCGATGTAGGAGTCCTTCTCGACGATGAACTTCGTCGTACCCGCGGCCTTGCGGTAGGCGTGCCCTTCCTTGACGTAGATTTCATCGCCCGGACCGGCCACGATCCGCTTGATGAAGTTCACGCTCGAATCCATTTCCGAGACGGCCTGCCCGCACGGCGGTCCGGAGCCCGGCGTGACCCTGTGCGGCGTCGGGCCGCAGATCGCCTGTTCTGCGCCCTTCGGCGGGTGGAACACCGCGATCTGGCCAACGTGCGGGCCGCCGAAGTGCATGCCGATGCGATCCACGAGCACGCGCTGGCCGATCTTCAAGGTCGGTTCCATCGAGCCGCTCGGGATGCGGTAGGGCTTCACGATGAACGCCTGGATGCCGACCGCGAGCCCAAGCGCGATCGCAACGATGATGACCAGCTCGATCAGCGAGCCGGCCAGAGTTTTGGGGCGCTTCACGCCCCCCTTTGCGGCGGACCCTACGCCGAGCTTCACGCCGGCTGGTCGCCGGCGGGAACGTCGTCCTGAGCGTCGCCGGCATCGGAGGAGGCGTCGGTTGCATCCGCAGCCGACGCAGACGCCTCGGTGTCGGTCTCGGACTCCGCCTCGACCACGGCCTCAGACGAGTCCGCGTGTTCCTGACTGGTGGCCTCGACCGCGTCACCGCCGAGCTGAGCGTCGGTCGTGACCTCGGCGACGGCCTCCTCCGCGGTCATGCCGTCCGCGTCCGTCGCCCCCGAAGGCTCGTGGAGCAGACCCGGCTGGACGATCTCCTCCGGGCCCGTGTAGCGGCGCTCGCGCACGCGGGCACGCTTGCCCACCCGGTCGCGCAGGTAGTAGAGCTTCGCGCGGCGCACGTCGCCTCGCGCGGCCAGCTCGATGCGCTCGATCTTCGGGGAGTGCACCGGGAACATGCGCTCCACGCCGACGCCGAAGGACTGCTTGCGCACGGTGAACGTCTCGCGCGCGCCGTGGCCCTGACGCTTTATGACCACGCCCTCGAACACCTGCACACGGCTGCGGGCGCCCTCGATCACCTGGAAGTGAACCTTAACGCGGTCGCCCGGCGCAAAGTTTGGAACGCGGCGCAGTTGCGCGCGCTCGATGGTTTCGATGACGCTGCTCATGACGTAAAGGGAAAAGAGGGGCGCGCCTCGATCGACCAGGGCGACCCCCGAACGGGGCTCACGGCCAGCGCGAGCAGCAATGGTAGCGAACCGTCGCCGAGGTTCGCCTCACCGGCCTCCGAATGAGCCTCCGTGCGCGCCCGAATCGCCGCTCGAAGGTGTCTCCAGCCCCGCGTTCGCGCCCCGTTCGCGGCTGCGCTCTCGACGCCACTCGCGAATCCGCTCGTGATGGCCGGAGAGCAGCACGTCCGGCACGCGCCACCCCCGATACTCCGCCGGGCGGGTGTAGTGCGGGTACTCGGGGTCCCCGTCGAGCGCCACGCTGAAGGACTCCTCCGCGGCGGACTCCTCGTGCCCGAGCGCGCCCGGCAGCTTGCGCATCACCGCATCGCACACGACCATCGCCGCGAGCTCGCCGCCGCTGAGCACGTAGCGGCCGATCGACACCACGTCGCTCGCGAAGTGCTCCACGATCCGCTCGTCGAAGCCCTCGTAGCGCCCGCACAGCAGCGTCAGCGCCGGCTCGGCCGCGAGCTCGTCCACCAGACGATCGTCCAGCAGCCTCCCGCCGGGCGCGAGCGCGATCACTCGCCGGCTCTCGCGCAGCTCCACCGGGTCGACGCCGTAGTGGCCGCGCAGCGCGCTGTCGAGCACGTCCACGCGCAGCACCATCCCCGCGCCACCGCCGAACGGCGTGTCGTCCACCTGCCCGCCCGAGAGCGTCGTGTGGTCGCGGATGTTCACGCACCGAAGGCTCGACCCGGCCGCGATCGCGTTGCTCACGTGGCGCTGGGAGGCGAACCAGTCGAACCACTCGGGAAACAGCGTGAACACATCGACGTTCATGGGCAACCTCCGTCCCCACGTCGCTTCGCCGGCTCGCGCGTCCAGCGCGGCTCGGCGGCAAGGCCGAGGAAGTCGAGGTCGATCTCGATCCGTCGCTCCGCCGGCGTCACGCTGCGAACCGCGTCTTTGACCATCGGCACGAGCACCGGCTCGCCGCCCTGGGCGGGGCGCACCTCTAGAGCCTCGCACGATGGCAGCACCAGCAGCCGGCTGACGGTTCCCAGGAGATGCTCGCCGTCCACCACCGAGCAGCCCTCCAGTTCGTGCGCCCACCACTCCCCATCCGCCAGCGCCGGCGCCTCGCTGCGCGCCACCGTCAGCTCCTCTCCGCGCAGCGGCTCGATCGACTCGCGGCCGTCGATGCCCTCCAGGCGCAGGATCGGACGCTGCTCGGTGCCGGAGCGACGCACGATCTCCAGCTCGCGACCCGCGACCGCCACGGTCGTGCCGAGCTTCAGCAGCCGCGCCTGCGGGCGGGTGACGTAGAAGCTGCCATCGAGGCCGTGTGCGCGTCCGATCCGGCCCGCGGGCAGGCGCTCGGGCTGCTCGGTCAATCGACGATGTCGACGAGCACGTGACTGCCCTCGCCGGCGGCCGCGGCTTTCACCACGGTGCGCAACGCGTGGGCCGTGCGCCCGCCGCGTCCGATCACGCGTCCGTAGTCGTCCGCCGCCACGCACAGCTCGAGCACGACCGTGCCGTCGTCCTCGTCGAACTGCTCCACCGCCACCGCCTCGGGATCGTCGACCAGCCCTTCGGCTAGGTACTCCAGCAGGCGCTTGGGGTTCTCAGAGGGCATCTACGACTCCCCAGGACCGTGGTCCTAGGCGATGCCCTGGATGCGGAGCAGCTTCTTTACGGTGTTCGAAGGCTGCGCGCCACGGGCGAGCCAGCTGCGAGCGCGATCCCCGTCGATCACGATCGTCGACGGCTCCGTCTGCGCGTTGTAGTGGCCGATCGTCTCGATCACGCGCCCATCGCGGGGGGAGCGCTGGTCTGCGACGACCACACGCCATATCGGGTCCTTCTTGCCGCCCACTCGGGTGAGCCTGAGCCTTACCGACACTTATTCCTCTCGATCATTGACAAAAGCTGCGACAGAGCTTAGCCGCTTCAGCGCGCGCCGCGCATCAGGGCGCCGATGTCGGGCATCTTGCCGCGCCCCATCTGGCGCATAACCTTGCGCATCTGCCCGAACTGCTTGACGAGTTTGTTGACCTGCTGGACGTTCGTGCCCGAGCCTTTGGCGATCCGCAGACGGCGCGAGCCCTTGATCAGCTCCGGGTGGCGTCGCTCCTCCGGTGTCATCGACAGGATGATCGCCTGGATGCGGTCGAGCTCGCGCTCGTCGACCTTCATGTTCTGCAGCTGGTGGCCCGCGAAGCCGGGGATCATCCCGAGGATGCTCGTCAGCGGCCCCATTTTGCGGATCGTCTTCAGCTGCGAGAGGAAGTCGTCGAGGCCGAATTCGTTGCGGCGCATCTTGCGCTCCAGCGCGAGCGCGTCGTCCTCGTCGAACTGGCGCTCGGCCTTCTCGATCAGGCTCATCACGTCGCCCATCCCGAGGATCCGCTGCGCCATCCGGTCGGGGTGGAAGCGCTCGAACTGGTCGAGCTTCTCGCCCGTGGAGGCGAACATGATCGGCTTGCCCGTCACCGCCTTCACCGACAGCGCCGCGCCGCCGCGCGCGTCGCCGTCGAGCTTGCTCATCACCACCCCGTCGAACTGCACCGCCTCGGCGAAGCTCTCCGCCACGTTCACCGCGTCCTGGCCGGTCATCGCGTCGACCACCAGCAGCACGTTGTGCGGTTTGACCGCGTCGCGGATCCGCACCAGCTCCGCCATCAGCTGCTCGTCCACGTGCAGGCGCCCGCTCGTGTCGACGATCAGCACATCCTTGCCCTCCGTCTTCGCGCGCTCGAGCGCCCACTTCGCGATCTCCACCGGGTCGCGGTCGGTGCCCTGCTCGTAAACCTCCGCCCCGGCCTGCGCGCCGACCTTCACGAGCTGGTCGACCGCCGCGGGGCGGTATACGTCGCACGCCGCCACCGCGACCGTCGAGGAGTGCTCCTCGCGCAGGTAGCGCGCGAGCTTCGCCGTCGCCGTCGTCTTGCCCGAGCCCTGCAGACCCGCCATCAGGATCACCGTCGGCGGACGCGGAGAGAAGCTCAGCCCTCCCGACGCGCCGCCCATCAGCGCGGTCAGCTCCTCGCCGACGATCTTCACCACCTGATGGCCGGGGTTGAGCTTGCCGACCACCTCCGCGCCCATGCAGCGCTCCTTCAGCTGCGAGGTGAACTGCCGAACCACCTTGAAGTTCACGTCCGCCTCGAGCAGCGCGAGGCGGATCTCGCGCATCGCCGCGTCGACGTCCTGCTCGGTCAGCGTGCCGCGCTGGCGCACGTCCGCGAGCGTCGTCTGGAGTTTCTCTGCGAGGGAGTCGAACATCGCCGGTTGATTCTCGCAGCCGCCGCGCCGAACCTACGGCACGACGGCGGTCGGGCTGCTCAGGCTCAGCTGGCGGGCGCCGGTGGCAACGCGTCTGCGGATCCGCCCGTGTCCTTCTCCGCGCCGCGCTTGAGCGCCTCGCCGATGCCGCCAAACGCCTCCGCGAACTCCGACGGCACAACGAACACCTTGTTCGCGTCGCCTTCGGCGAGCTGCGGGAGCATCTGCAGGTATTCGTAGCTCAAAAGCGCACGGTCCGGCTTGCCCTCGTGGATCGCGCTGAACACCGTGTCGATCGCCTTCGCTTCGCCCTCCGCGCGCAGGATCGCCGCCTGGCGCTCGCCCTCCGCGGTGAGGATCGCGGCCGTCTTGGCGCCCTCCGCGGTGAGGATCTGCGCCTGCTTTTCGCCTTCCGCGGTGAGGATCGCCGCGCGCCGGTCGCGCTCGGCGCGCATCTGCTTCTCCATCGCCGTGCGGATGTCCGCCGGCGGGTCGACCGACTTGATCTCCACGCGGTTGATGCGGATGCCCCACTTGCCGGTCGCCTCGTCGAGCACCACGCGCAGCTCTGTGTTGACGTTCTCGCGCGCCGTCAGCGTCGCCTCGAGCGAGAGCCCGCCGATCACGTTCCTCAGCGTCGTCACCGTCAGCTGCTCGATCGCCTGCAGCGGGTTCGCGATTTCATACGTCGCGGACTTCGGGTCGGTGATCGTGAAATACAGCACCGTCTCGATCCCCACCACCACGTTGTCTTCGGTGATCACCGACTGCGGCGAGAAGTTCACCACCTGCTCGCGCAGGTCCACCAGCGGCTTCACGCGGTCGATGAACGGCGTCACGATCGTCAGCCCCGGCTCGAGTGTGCGGCTGTAGCGGCCAAGGCGCTCCACCACCCCGGCGCGTGCCTGCGGGATCACGCGGATGGCGCGCGCGGCGACGAACAGCGCGAACACGACGATCACTGCGAGGACGATCAGGCCGGCCATGTGACGGGTTCCTTTCTATTGACTGCTTCGCAGAGCCTACCCGCTGGGCGACAGACGGCTCAATGCATCACCAGAGCGGTCGCGCCGCGAATCTCCACCACCTCGACGCGCTCGCCCGCGTCGATCACCTCGTCCTCGTCGTAGCTGCGGGCGGTCCACACCTCGCCGCCCTCGATCCGCACGCAGCCCACGCCCTCGTCGTTGGCGATCCGCTCGAGCACCGTCGCGCGCTTGCCCACCAGCGCCGCCGCGCCCGTCCTGATCGAGGGGGGCAGCTGGCGGTGGCGCTGCGCCACCGGGCGCAGCGCGCCGACGACGACCGCGGAGGTGGCCACGAACATGATCGCCGACAGCCCAGCGCTCACGCCGAGGACGCTCACCGCGCCCGCCAGCGCCGCCCCGACAGCGAACGGCAGCAGGTACAGCCCGCCCTGGTGCATCTCCCCGATACCGAGGATGCAGGCCGCGACCAACCACAGGATCCACCAGTCCATAGGAGGGAGGTTAGCTCTCCGCGATCAAAGCGCGCGCGAACTCCCGCGGATCGAACGGGCGCAGATCCTCCAGCGCCTCGCCCACGCCGATCAGCTTCACCGGCAGATCGAGCTCGCGCGCGATCGCCAGCGCGATGCCGCCGCGGGCGGTTCCGTCGAGCTTCGTCAGCACCACGCCGCTCACATCCGCGGTCTGCGCGAACAGCCGCGCCTGGCGCAGGCCGTTCTGCCCGGTCGTCGAGTCGATCGTCAGCAGCGTCTCGTGGGGGGCGCCCTCGAGCTGGCGTGAGATCACGCGCCGCACCTTGCCGAGCTCGCCCATCAGGTCGTCCTGGGTGTGTAGGCGCCCGGCGGTGTCGATGATCACCACGTCCACTTCTTTGCTGCGCGCCTGCGCGATCGCCTCGAACGCGACCGCTCCGGGGTCCGACCCCTCCGGCCCCGTCACGATCTCGCAGCCCGCGCGCTGCGCCCACCCTTCGAGCTGCTCGCTCGCGGCCGCGCGAAACGTGTCCGCCGCTCCGAGGAGGACTGTGTAGCCGAGCTCGTTGTGCAGGTGCCACGCGAGCTTGCCGATCGTCGTCGTCTTGCCGGTGCCGTTCACGCCCACCGCCATGATCACCGTCGGCTTCGCGCGCACGTCGATCCGCCACTCCCCCACGTCCGCGGTCTCTGCCAGCAGTCCGATCAACCGCTCGCTCAACGCCTCGCCGCCCTCCAGCTGGCCCGACGTCGCCTCGGCCTCGAGCGTCGCGACCACCGACGCGGTCGTGCTCGCGCCCACGTCGGCCATGATCAGCGCCTCCTCCAGCCGTTCCCACGTCTGCTCGTCCAGCTCGCCGAACAGCGTCGCCTGGATCTCCGAGCCGAGCGCCTGACGGGTCTTCGCCATGCTCTCGCGCAGCCGCCTGAATAGGCCGCCCCTTTTTCGTCCGCTCTCCCGCTCGCCCGCGTCCTGTCCTACCGCGAGGGTGTCGCCGGCATCGGCGGTGATGAACAGATCGCTCCAGTCGCGCGCCACGGGGCGCGACTGTAACAGCGCCTGAGCGCTAAGCGACCTCGGCCACTTCCGGCGCCTCGGCGTTGCTCTCCGCGTCGGCCTCGGCCTGCTGCTCGGGCGGCAGGCGCCTGGAGATCACCTTCGAAACGCCGTCGAGGCCCATCGAGACGCCGTAGAGGTAGTCCGCCGCCTCCATCGTGCGCTTCTGGTGAGTGATCACGATGAACTGCGCGCGGTTGGCGTAGCGGCGCAGCAGAGCCAGGAAGCGGTCGAGGTTGAGGTCGTCGAGCGCCGCCTCGACCTCGTCCATGATGTAGAAGGGGCACGGACGCGCGAGGAACACCGCGAACAGGAACGCCAGCGCGGTCATCGACTTCTCCCCGCCGGAGAGCAGCGTCAGGCGCTTCGTCGACTTGCCCGCGGGCGTGATTTCTATCTCCACTCCCGGCAGCTGCTCCTCCTGCCCGTTCAGCTCCGCCTCGGCCTCCGCCTCCGCCGCCGCCTCGACCGCGTCCTCGTCCGTTTCGCCCTCGGGCAGCGGCTGGCCGCCGAGCACCGGACGCGGCGCCTGCTCTTCGCTCACCAGCCGCAGCCGTCCGCTGCCGCCCGGGAACACGTCGCCCACCAGCTCCTCGAAGTTGCGCGCCGCGGCCTCGAAGGTCTCCTCGAAGGTCTCCTGGATCTGGCGGTCGGTTTCGCGGATCACCGAGCGCAGCTCGCGCAGCGCCGTCTCCAGGTCGGTGCGCTGGCGCTCGAGCTCCTCGACGTGCGCGAGCGCCTCCGCGTACTCCTCCTGCGCGAGCGGGTTCACCGGGCCGAGCTGCTCGCGCCTGCGCTCCAGGCGCTCCACGCGAGCTTTCAGCGACGCGATCTCCTCCTCGCCGAGCGGCTGTGACTCCTGCTCCTGCTCCTCGGGCTTGCCGAGACGCTCGATCACGCTCGCCAGCTCCAGCTCGATCTCCGCGACCTGATCGCGCAGGCGCTGCGCCGCGACCTCCGCGTCGGTCACCGTCTCGCCCGCCGCCCGCAGCGCCGACTGGATCTCGGCCTCCTGCGCGGCGCACGCGCGCAGCTCCGCCGCCATCTTCTCGCCCGCCTCACGGTCGGCCGCGAGCTCCTGCTCGACCGCCGCACGACGGACGCTCACAGCCTCAGCCGCCAGCGCCAGCACAGCCAAAAGGCGCTGGGCGCGCGGCACCGCGGCCGTGTCCGCGGCGAGCTGCGCGCGCAACCGCTCGACGCGGCTGAGGCGCTCGACCCGTTCGCGCTCCAGGCGCTCTACCTGCCTGCGCTCTGAGGCCAGCTCGCCCTCCAGCTCGGCCTTGCGGACCGCCAGCGGCCCGTCCGCCGGCGCGGCCCTGCGCTGCTCGATCAGCCACTCCGTCCGGCGCCGCGCCTCCGCGGCCTCCGACTGGCGACGCTCGGCTTCACGCAGATCGCGATCCCCGGCGCCGCGAGCCTCTTCGGCGAGGCGCACCTGCTCGATCGCCTCATCACACGCTCCGCGAGCGGCGTGCTCGGCCTGCGCCGCCTGCTCCGAGGACGCGATCAGCCGGTCGCGTTCGTTGCGTCTCGCCAGCACGCGCTCGGTTCCGCCCTCGCTCAGCTGGCGCACCTCGCCCCAGGAGCCGAACCAAACGCGCCCCTGACGCGTCGCCGCTATCCCCGCGAAGTCCTCCGGCAGATCCTCCAGGCGCTCCACCACCCACGCGTCCGCCAGCAGACGTCGCGCGAGCCCCAGGACCTCCTCGGGTCCGCTCACCAGCTCCAGCAGTCGCTGCGCGCCGGGTGCGGGCGCGTCGGCGTCCCCCGCGGACGACTCGTCGCCTGCCGTTGCGGCGCGGTCGGCCAGCAGCGCCGTGCCGCCGTCGGGCCCCGAGCGGTCGAGCAGCGCCTCGGCTCCCGCCACGTCCTCCACGAGCGCCGCGTCGAGCCTGCCGCCGAGCGCCGCCGCCAGCGCCAGCTCGAAGCCGTCCTGCACGCGCAGCTCCTCGCTCAGCGCCTTCGGCCGCCCGGCCTGGTCGCCCGCGATGTGCGTGTGGCTGCGCAGGAACTGGTTCGCCGCCGCAAGCTCCGCGCCCACGCGCGCCGCCTCACGACGGGCCTCCTGCACGGTTCGCTCGGCGGCCGCGAGGCGCTCGCGTGCGCCCTCGGCCTCCTCGTCGGCCTGCTTGCGAGCCGCCCGCGCCTGCTCGACCTCGCCTTCGAGCTGCTGTACGAGCGCCTGCTCGCGCTCGCGCGCGCCCTCCAGCTCGGCGACCTCGCGCTCGATCTCCTGCTCGCGGCTGCTCTCGATCTCCGCCAGCTGCGCTTCCAGCGCCGCGATCCGCTCCGCGCCCGCCGCCGTGAAGCCGTCCTGCGAGTCCTCCGCGCCCGGCTGCTCCAGACCCGCCAGCTCCCGCTCGATCCGCTCGATCCGCCGCGTCAGCGTCTGCGCGCTCGCGCTCGCCTGCTCGCCGCGCAGCCCCAGGCGCTCGTGCGCCGAGCGCGCCTCGTACACACGTCGCGAGAGCGCGTCGTGGCGCTCGGAGCGCTCGGACAGCGCGCGCTCGGCCTCGCCGCGTCGCTCGATCGTCTGCGTCAGACGCGCCTCGATCTCCGCGCGGGTGCTGCGGGCCTCGGTCACGAGCGCCTCCGCGCCCGCCAGCTCCAGCGCCCGCGTGCGCGCGGTGTCGCGGGCCAGCTCCCAGCGCGCCTGCAGGATCTGGTGCTCGAGGCGCTCGTGCAGCTCCGCCGCTTCGGCCTGGCGCTTCAGCGGACGCAGGCGCGTGCGCGCCTCGCGCTCGATGTCCAGCGCCCGGTCGAGGTTCTCCTGCGTGTGCTCGAGCTTCAGCTGTGCGCGGCGGCGGCGCTTGCGGTGCTTGCCCAGGCCCGCCGCCTCCTCGATCAGCAGCCGTCGGTCGCGCGGCTTGGACGTCACGATCGCGTCCACGCGTCCCTGCGAGATCACCGAGTGGGTCTCCTTGCCGAGGCCCGTGTCGGAGAGCACCTCGATCACGTCCGTCAGTCGGCAGCGCGCGCCGTTGAGCTTGTAGCCGCCCTCGCCGTTGCGGTCCAGGCGCCGCACGATCGAGATCTCGCTCAGCGGCAGGTCGACCGTGCCGTCGGAGTTGTCGAGCACGATCTCCACTTCCGCCGCGCTGCGAGCCTGCACGCCGCGGCCGCCGCCGAAGATCACGTCCTGCATCGACTGGCCGCGGATCGCCAGCGGCGACTGCTCGCCCATCGCCCACAGCACCGCGTCGGTCACGTTCGACTTGCCCGAGCCGTTCGGCCCCACCACCACGCTCACGCCGGGCCCGAAGTCCAGCCGTGTGCGGTCCGGGAACGACTTGAAGCCCGTCAGGGTCAGCGACTTCAGGCGCATGCGAGCACCTCCATGCGGGTCATTCCGTGCCCAGCTTGCTCACGGCCGCCTTCGCTGCCTCCTGCTCGGCGTGCTTCTTGGAGCGCCCACTGCCGCTGCCCAGCTCGCGCCCGTCGACGCGCGCGAGCACCGTGTAGGTGCGCTCGTGCGGCGGGCCGTCCTCGCCCGTCACCTCGTACTCGACCTCCTCGCCGCGACGCGCCAGCAGCTCCTGCAGCGCCGACTTGAAGTCCACCGGGTGATCCAACGCCCGCTCGATCTCCGGCACGAACGCCTCCACCACAGCCTCCGCCGTGCGCTCGTAGCCCGCGTGCAGGTACACCGCGCCGATCACCGCCTCGATCACCGACGCGAGCACCCGCTCGGTCCCCACCAGCGCGGCCGCGTTCTCCCGCACGCTCTCCGGCGCCGCCGCGCGCAGCCGCGCGGGGATCCCCAGACGTTCCGCCACCGCCCTGCAGGAGACCCCGGAGACCGCCTGCGCGCGGATCTTCGTCAGGCGCCCCGCACCGAAGCGCTCGGCCTCCAGCCGCGGATACAGGTACGTCGTCACCGCCAGCGACAGCACGCTGTCGCCGAGGAACGCCAGACGCGCGTAGGAGTCGCTGCGCCGCTCGCTCCACGACGCGTGCGTGACCACCTGGCGCGCAAGGTCCGCCGGCAGTTCGTCGAGCAGCTCGCCCAGCAGCATCATCGCCCCGCATCTGTGGTCCCCGCGTGCGTCATCACGAAATCCACCGCCTGCTCGACGGTCAGGATCTTCGCGGCCTGCTCGTCGGACATGCTCACGCCGTAGGTGTCCTCGAGCTCCTGCACGAGCGTGTAGAGGTCCAGCGAGTCCGCCTCGAGGTCCTCCTTGAAGCGGGTGCCGGGGTCGATCTTGTCCTGATCGATGTCGAGCTCGTCCGCCAAGTGGGCCTGGATGAGCGCGAATATCTGCTCGCGAGAGGGTGCCTGGGTCATCCTGTGCGCGGCAGGCTAGCGTCCGGCGCGGACACCGGCGCCCGGCGCAGCGCTCCCGCCTCCTCGAGCGCTCGGTGGGTCTGCCCGACGATGTCCTCGGCCGCGCCGCGCTGCGCGCGCAGGATCGCCTGGGCGAAGCCGACGCGCGTGAAGCGCCCGTGCGGCACGACCCCGAGCCTGCGCAGGCCTAGCAGGTACGCGCCGCCGTTCGCTTCCGGGTCGATCTCGTCGCGAAAGCCGCGCAGCGCCGGGCGCAGCAGCATCCCGCCGAGCTTCGCGCGCGTTGACGACATCGCTGCCTCGCGCACCGCGCCGAGCATCGTCTGAGAGACCGCCTCCATCAGCTTCAGCGCGATGTTGCCCGTCAGGCCGTCGGTCACGATCACATCCGCCACGCCCGCCATCACGTCGCCGCCCTCCACGTTGCCGACGAACTCGAACGCCGCGCCGTCCTGCGCGGAGAGCTCCGCGTGCGCCTCCAGCACCAGCGTGCTGCCGCGCGCCGCCTCCTCGCCGTTCGATAGCAATCCCACGCGCGGGCGCTCCACGCCGAGCACCGTCCGCGCGAGCGCCGCGCCCATGAACGCGAACTGCACCAGGTGCTCGCGCCTGGCCTCCGCGTTCGCGCCCACGTCCAGCAGTGTCACCGGATGGTGGGGCACGGGCAGCGGGATCGCGAGCGCCGGACGGTAGATGCCGCGCGCGCGCTTGATGTTGAACGTCCCCGCCGCGAGCGCCGCCCCCGTCCCGCCCGCGCACACCAGCGCCTGCGCCCGGTCCTCCGCGACCGCGCGCGCCGCCATCACGATCGACGCGTCCGGCGTCGCGCGAGCCGCGCTCACCGGGTCCTGCGCCTTCGCGATCGACACCGGCGCGTCCACCACCTCCACGCAAGCGGGCATCTCACCCAACTCCGCGGCCGGCCCGAACAGGATCACGCGCGCGCCCTGACTCGCGGCCAGAGCCGCTCCCGCCGCCACCTCCGCGGGGCCGAGATCGGCGCCGTTGCAGTCGACCGCGACCACCGGCGAGCGCACGTCTGCCGCGACGGAGGGTGCCGAGGAGGTCGAGACCTCTGGCGTCACTGCCCTCTAGTCGTGATCGTGATCGTGGTCGTGCTCGTGCACGCCCTGCGTCACGATCTCACGGCCCGCATACGTGCCGCACACGCCGCACACACGGTGGGGTCTGCGCGGGCTGTGGCACGTCGGGCACGCGTTCAACGACGGCGTGCCGATCTTGTGCTGCGCGCGCCGCTGGGCGGTGCGCGCGTGCGATTGCTTTTTCTTGGGGACGGCCATCGAAGACGGAAGGCTAGCAGTGTGGCGCCACACACCGGTGTGGCAGCGAATCTATAACTACAACTCCAGCTCCCGGAGCTTCGCCCAGCGTGGATCCGGCGCCGACTGGTGATGGTGCTCGGGGCCGGCTTCGTTGAGGTCCACAGCGCACACCGGGCACAGTCCCGCGCAGTCCTCGCGGCACAGGATCTTCGCCGGCATCGCCAGCGCGAACGCGTCGCGCACCCAGCCCGCGAGGTCGAGAACCTCCTCGTTCACGTACGGGCTGTCGAGCTCCTCGCCGGATCCAGGCCGGTCGACCTCGCGCGCGTCCACCTCCATGCGCGGGCGAGCGTCCTTCAGGCAGCGCATGCACGGGCCGTGCACGTTCGCCGCGAAGCGGATATGCAGCGCGTAGCCGCCGCCCACCATCCGCGAGACGTTCAGCTCGACCGGGACAACTGACGGCTCGGCCTCGTAGGACTCGCTGCCGAGCGTCAACGGCTCGATCGGCACCTCCAGCGTGAGCTTGCGGCCCTCACCCGCGGTGAGACGCAGGCCGGCTAGGTCGAAGTCGTGAGCCCTGGGTGCCATCGCGCTGCCCAGGCTAGCGAGCCCGGAGCGGGCTCTCGCTACTGCTCGGCGGGTTCGCCCTGCAGCTCCCGCTTGAGGACCTTGCCTGTCGCGTTGCGCGGCAGCTCCTCCAGGAACACCACCTCGCGCGGGACCTTGAAGCGCGCGAGGTTCTGCTTCACGTAAGACTTCACCTCTTCCTCGGTCAGCACCGTCCCGTTGCGCGCCACCACGAACGCACGCAGGCGCTGGCCGAACTCCTGGTCGACCACACCCACCACCGCCGCCTCCTCGATCTCGCCGTGGTCGGCGAGCAGGTCCTCCACCTCGCGCGGGAACACGTTCTCGCCTCCAGAGACGATCATTTCGTCGTCGCGGCCGTCCACGAACAGGCGCCCGCCCGCGTCGAGGTGCCCCACGTCGCCGGTGCTCATCAGGCCGCCGATGATCTCCTTGCCGCCGCCGCCCGTGTAGCCCTCGAACATCATCTCGTTCGCAACGAAGATCCGCCCGCCCTCGCCCGGACCGACCTCGCGGCCCTCGGCGTCGAGCAGCTTCACCACCGTCCCCAGCGGAGGCCGGCCGGCGGTGCCGGGAGCCGCGCGCAGGTCCTCGGGAGTCGCGATCGTCGCCCACGCCACCTCCGTCGAGCCGTAGAGGTTGTAGAGCACCTCGCCGAACGCGTCCATCGCGCGCGTCGCCAGCTCGCCCGGCAGCGCCGAGCCGCTCACCGCGATGATCTTCAGCGCGCGCAGGTCATAGCGCGCGATCGTCTCCGGGCCAAGGTCGAGGATCCGCTGCAGCATCACCGGCACAACCGCCAGCGCCGTCGCGCGGTGGTGGGCCATCGCGCGCAGCGTGTCCTCCGGGTCGAACCTGCGCCGCAGCACGATCGTCGAGGACAGCGGCAGGCCGAGCGTGAAGTGCGCGAACCCCCACGAGTGGAACATCGGCGCCGCCACCATCGTCACCTCGCGCGCGCGCAGCGGGATCTTCGAGAACAGCGCCGCCACCGGCTCCAGCGAGTCGGGCTGCTTGCGCGCCGCCCCCTTCGGCGTCCCGGTCGTCCCCGACGTCAGGATCACCACCCGGCCTTTCTCCGCCGGCGGCTTCAGATCCGACTCATCGCCCGCCGCGATCAGGTCCTCCAGCAAGGGGTCCGAGGGGCGCGAGGAGGGCTCGCTCCACGCGACGAATCGTTTCCTACCAGCGGCCCCCGCGTCGATCAGATCCGCGAACTCCTCGTCGTAGACGACCGCCACCGGGTCCTCGCGTGCGAGCACGTCCGCGATCTGCGGGCCGGCGAACGCCGTGTTCAGGTACAGCGCGCTCGCGCCGAGCTTCGAGCACGCGATCGTCACGTCGATGAACCCGCGGTGGTTGCGGCACATGATCGCCACCCCGTCCTGCTCGCCGATCCCCGCCCTGCGCAGCTCGTGTGCCAGCGCGTTCGTGCGCCTGTGCATCTCGGCGAAAGTGAGGGTTCCGCGCTCGTCCACGATCGCCGCGCGGTCCGGGTAGCGGATCGCCGAGCCCAGGTACGCGGCCGCGGGGGTCGGCCCCCAGCGCTTCAGCGCGCCGATCGAGCGGACCGCCTTGTCCGGCCGCGTCGGCGCGAGCATTCCCGTATCCAGCAGCGTCTTGGCTACCGAAAGCTTGTACTTGACACGTTGCGCGTCCACGAGGTTGACCCTACTCAAAAGCGGAGAAAACCGGGTGAGCGCTAGCTGACTTCGGCGGGCTCGTCCTTGCCCTGCAGCCGCTCGCGGCCACGCTGCACCGCCGCGATGAACTTCGACAGGTTCACCTCGAGCGTGTTCAGGATCTCATCCGCGTAGTCCTCGGCGCCGAGACGAATCTCGCGCTCGCGGGCACGGGCGTCCTCGACGATGTCCTCCGCCGCACGCTCGGCCTGCTTCGTGACCTCCTCCTCACCCACGAGGCGCTCCTGGCGCTCGCGCGCGTCCTTGATGATCCGCTCGGCCTCCTTCTTGGCCTCCGCGAGCATCTCCTGACGCTCCTTCACGATCCACCGCGCCTGCTTGATCTCCTCGGGGATCGTCGCGCGCATCTGGTCGAGGATGTCGTAGATCTCCTCCTTGTCGACCCGCACGGAGTCGCTCAGGGGAATCGTCTTGGCGTTGTGCACCAAGTCGTCGAGCTTGTCTATGAGAACCAGGACATCCATCGTTATCGCTCACCTCTGCAGGGCTTCCCGCCCCACTTCCTCACCGTGAATTTCGTCAACGCGTCAACTCTTCCTGCAAGCGGCCGACCACCTCGTCGGGGACAAGATCGTCGATTCGCCCGCCGAACGTCGCGAGCTCCTTCACTCCGCTCGATGACAGGAAACTGTACTGCGGAGAGGCCATCAGGTACACGGACTCGATCTCCGGGGCCTCGCGGCGGTTGAGCTGGTTCATCTCCAGCTCGTACTCGAAGTCCGATATCGCGCGCAGGCCCTTCACGATCGCGGTCGCGCCGACCGCGCGCGCGAAGTCCACCACCAGCGTCGAGAACGGCTCCACGCGCACCGTGTCCAGGTCCGCGAGCGCGCGCTCGATGAACCCCACGCGATCCTCGATCCCGAACAGCGCGCTGCTCTTGCGCACCGAGCGGTTCACCACCGCCACGACCACTTCGTCGTACAGGTTCGCCGCGCGGCGGATCACGTCCAGGTGCCCGTTCGTGATCGGGTCGTAGCTGCCCGGGCATACGGCGATGGCCTTGTCTGGTCTGGTCATGTGTGCCGGTGGATTGTGATCAACGTGTCGCCGTAGCGTCTCTGCGTCTCGATATCGAGCCCAAGCTCCATCGGCGCGCGTCGGTCGCTCTCCACGACTATGCGCGCTCCCGGCCCGAGCACCGGCGGCAGCGCCGCCGACAGCTCCGCGCCCGCCTCCTCGGCCTGCGCGTAGGGAGGGTCGATGAGGAGAAGATCGTATGTCTCTTCGCGTCCGCGTGCGCTCCGCAGCGTCGCGAGCACGTCCGCGCAGTGGGTCTGCGCCCGCGGCGGCGCCAGGTCGAGCGCGGCGAGGTTGTCCTGCAGGACGTGCATCGCGCGCGGGTCGCGCTCCACGAACACCGCCCGCTCCGCGCCTCGGGAGAGCGCCTCGATCCCGAGCGCCCCGGTGCCCGCGAACAGGTCGAGCACCGTCGCTCCCTCCAGCGGGCCGAGCATCGAGAACAGCGCCTCCTTCACGCGGTCTGAGGTCGGTCGCGTGAACCGACCCTGAGGAGCCTTCAAGCGCCTCCCCCCGAGGGTTCCCGCGATCACACGCACGCAAACAACCCTCAGTGATCGCCGATGCAGCAGAAGTTGAAGTCGAAGACGCTCACGCCCTGCTTCTTCCAGTACGCCTCGACGTGCGGGCCAAAGCTGGGCGTGATCACCCGACCGATCGGCAGGATCGCAGCAACCGTCGCGCCCGCGTTGCTGAGAGCGGACGCCGCGCTCTGCGCTCGCGCGCCGGATGTGAGCGTGTCGTCGATCAGCAGGATCCGCTCGCCGTCCAGACGCCTGAGCGCCTTGAAGCCCTTATCGCTTGCGACGGTATGCGTGATCTCGCCCTCGCCGCGCTTCAGCAGCAGCTCATATTCATCGCGGATGTCGGGAAGCAGCTTTATGGCCCGCATCAGGGGGTGCTCACCTTCACGGCCGGCCGAGGACGGGACCGAGGTGATCAGATCCCACGGACCGCCCGCTGCAGCAGCGATACACACGGAATGCAGCTGCAAGAAGTAGCCGAGAATAGCTGCGGTCTTGACGAGGAAGTTCCATGACATGTCTGATGACGCGGCCTTGTAGTTGCGAAGCTGGTGATGGAGCTGATGCCCTACCTCGTACAAGCTGATCGGCACGATGAGCGGGCAAGGTGCGGAGAGCTGTCCCTCGACCTGCGAGCAGCTCCAGCATGTCGACCATCCAGGGTTCGGGCAGCCGTGGCAACGATCGCAGACACCCTCCGCCGCAATCGGAACTGTCCGGCAGATAGAGGCGAGTGGTCGCGCATAGTCACGAACGCTCGCCACAGGCCGGAGTCCTAGAAGAGCTGTAGCTCTGTGACCGGCTCGTGCTCAGCTTCAAGCGCCGCCACGATGTCCTCGACGCCTCCTACGACATGCGCTCCACGGCGGCTCCTGTACTGCTGCGCCCACTCCTCTTGCAGGACCAGGCTCTCGACGAGGAACAGTTGCTTGCCGTGCTCCAATGCCAGGCGAGCCTGCATCTTGGCCCCGCTGGTGGAGCTTGCCTCAATCACGATCGTCCCGACCGCGACTCCGCTGGTGACGACATTCCGCAGCGGGAAATTGCTGCCGCGTGGCGGCGAGCCCGGCCAGAACTGTGAGAGGAGCGCGCCATTCTCGGTGATCTGCTCGGACAAGTGCGCGTTCCCGGCGGGATAAACACGATCTATCCCGGTGCCCATCACAGCGATCGTACGCCCACCGGAGGAAAGCGCCGCTGTGTGAGCCTCGGTATCGATTCCAGCGGCCATACCGGAGATGACGGTCACGCCACGCTCAGCGAGCGCAGCGGCCATGTTGCGCGCGAGGGTCCGGCCCGCGTCTGAGGCGTTGCGAGTTCCGACGATCGCGACGGATCGAGAGTCCTGCTCACACAGGGTTCCTCTGACGAACAGGAACGGCGGGCGGTTATAGACGCGGCGCAGGTTGTGCGGGTACTCATCGTCAAGGACGCTGATCAGCCGTGTCCCGGGGCATGAGTCGATTGTTTTCTCGATCATCTCCAGCCAGTGATCGATGGCCTTCTCGGTGACGCGCTCAGCTAGCTGGCGAGCGACTATCGCCTGGGGCTCCTCGGTGGTGAGCGCATATTCGCCACTGGCGACGGCTAGCGCGCTCCCGGCCTGCTCGATGATGTCTGCGACCTGATACCAAGCGACGGAGGATGCCTCCGTGAGGGCGAGGACGGCCGCGTGCTCTCGATCCTGACTAGTCATTACGAACATACGTTCGACTGTACCAGGACGCTCGGAGGTTCTGAGCGAGGGTGGGACCAACTTCATGGGCCACTCCGAGATCCTACCCGTAGCTCGGCTCGACGGCGCCCCACCGCCACAACGAGCGGTCGTAAGCAGGAACCCCGGCGCAATTTCAAGCCGGGATCGGCTGCAGCGACTCCTCACCACCGAGCATCTGCTCGAGCGCCGTCGCGAGCAGCGCGTGCTCCGGCGAGCGCAGCTCCGGGTCGGCGGCAAAGATCGCCTGCGCCCGCTCGCGCGCGAGCTCGAGCAGCGGCGTGTCGTCGGGCATGCACGCCACGCGGAAGTGCCCAAACCCGGATTGGCGGGTGCCCGTCAGCTCGCCCTCGCTGCGCAGCTCGAGATCGATCTCCGCCAGGCGAAAGCCGTCCGTGTGCTCCGCCAGCGCCCGCAGCCGCGGCGTCGGCGGCCCCACGAGGAAGCAGCTCGAGCGGTGCTCGCCGCGCCCGACGCGCCCGCGCAGCTGGTGCAGCTGTGAGATCCCGAAGCGCTCCGCGTTCTCGATCAGCATCACCGTCGCGTTCGGCACGTCGATCCCCACCTCGATCACCGTCGTCGCCACGAGCACGTCCGCGCTGCCCGACGCGAACGCCGCCATCGCCTCCTGCTTCTCGCGCGGGCGCATCCCGCCGTGCAGCAGCGCCAGCTCGAAGCCCTTCAGCTCACCGTCGCGCAGCCGCGCCAGCTCGGCGGTCGCCGCGCGAAGCCCGACCCGGGACGCGTCGCCGCCACCGGCGGGTGTGCCGTCACCAGCCGCGAGCGGCTCGGGCTCCTCGATCAGCGGGCACACCACGAACGCCTGCCGGCCCGCCTTCAGCTGCGCACGAAGGTGCTCATATGCGCTCGCGCGCTCGGACTCGCCGCTCACGAGGCGCGTATCGACCGGCTGGCGGCCCTGCGGCAGCTCGTGCAGCGCGGTCGTGTCGAGGTCGCCGTAGCGGGCCAGCGCGAGCGTGCGCGGGATCGGCGTCGCGGTCATGTGCAGCGTGTGCGGCGGGTGCGCCGGTTCGCGCTCTTCGAGGGCCGCGCGCTGGCGCACGCCGAAGCGGTGCTGCTCGTCGATCACCACGACCGCCAGCTCGCGGAACTCCACGTCGGGCTCGATCAGCGCGTGCGTGCCAACGATCAGCGACAGCTCGCCGCTGGAGAGCTTCGCCAGGGTGTCCGCGCGCCGGCGCGCCGGCGTCGAGCCGCTCAGCAGCGCCGCCGTCACCGACTCCGCCCCCAGCAGCCGCTGGATCGTCGCGAAGTGCTGCTCCGCGAGCGTCTCCGTCGGCGCCATCAGCGCCGCCTGGCGGCCGTGCTCGACCGCGCGCAGCATCGCGTGAAGCGCCACCACCGTCTTGCCGCTGCCGACCTCCCCCATCAGCAGCCGCTGCATCGCCGCCTCCCGCGTCAGGTCCTCCGAGATCGCGTCGATCGCCGCGCGCTGATCGCCGGTGAGCGCGAACGGCAGGCACTCGCGCAGCCAGCGCTCGCTGAGCGTCGCCTGCTGATCGAGCACGTGCGCGCCGGTGCGCGCGGCGCGGATCGCGCGTCGGCGCAGGAACAGCAGCTGGGTGAGCAGCAGCTCCTCGTAGGCGAGGCGCTGTCTGCCCGCCTCGGCCTCCTGCGGCGCGCGCGCGAAGTGCATCGCCGCGAGCGCCGTCGGGCGATCCGGCAGCCCGTCGGCTACGCGCGCCGCGGCGGGCAGCGCCTCGACCACGTCTGCGAGTGCCCTCCTCGCGCCACGCACGAGCGTGAGGATCTGCGTCGAGGTGACGCCCTCGGCCGCCGGGTAGTGCGCGACCGCGTCGCCCTCGATCCGCTCGTCGCCAGGCTCCCCAGCGCCGTCGGCCTCCCCGGCGAGCGCGTGGTGTGAGACGCCAAAGCCGCCGCGCCCATCCGCCTTGCCGTGCAGCATCAGCCGCGTCCCAGGCGGGTAGCGCTCGACCAGCCACGGCTGGTTGAAGAACGTCGCGCGCATCGTCGCGGTCGCGTCGAACACCGTCGCCTCGACCAGCGGGCGCATCCGCCGGCTGCGCACGCTGCGCGCGGAGATCGTCCGCACCTGCACAGCCACAGTCGCCTGCTCGCCGGCGCGCAGCGCGCCGACCGTCCGCGCCTCGCGGCTGTCGCTCGGCAGGTGCTCGAGCAGGTCGCCGACCGTCAGCAGCCCCAGCGCGCGCATCCCCGCCGCCATCTTCTTCGCCGGAGGCTCGAGCGCCGTCAGCAGACGCGAGGGCCGAGGCCAACCGACCGGCGCGTCGATCAGTTCCTGGCGTGTCAGCCCATCCGTCGATGCGAACGCTCGCGCGGGCGGTCGCACGCGCTCGGTTTCACCGCCCGGTTGCGCCGGCTGTCTCAGCGGTGTCGTCGCCCCCATCCGGTCCTCATCATGATCGTGCTGGCGGTCGTAACCGGCTGGGCGGCCGGCGCGGGGCTCGCGCTACTCGGCCGCGAGCAGCCACCAGTAGGCGGGCTGGCCGCCGTGGCGCAGCTCCAGCTCGATCCCACCGTTGACCATCCCCTCGAGCTCGCCCAGACCGACCGGAGCCTCCTCGCCCGAGAGCACGCTGATCAGCTCCGGGGGACCGTCGCTGTCGCTGCCCTGCGCGAGCGCGCCGAGCACCGAGCGCAGCGTCTCGAGCGGGTCGCCCCACGCGGTCACCTCTTCCTCGACGAAGCCGACCGCGTCGCCGACCTTGAAGCGTCCCTGCGCGTCGTCGCGCGCGGCGGGCGCCACCGCGCCGGTCCGCACGTGCTCGAGCGCGTCGTTCAGCGCCTGGGCGTTCTCCTCGAGCGAGCGCTCGCGCATCAGCGCCACCGCCGCCGCCAGCCCCGCCTGCTGACTGGCCGTCGCCACCACCAGCACCTGCTTGTCCGAAAGCCTTGCGGCGTGCTCCGCGGACATGATCACGTTCGCGCTGTTCGTCAGCAGCACCACCTCCTCAGCGGGCACCTCGTGGATCGCCGCGAGCAGGTCGTACGTGGAGGGGTTCAGCGTCGGCCCGCCGTCGAGTGTGTGCACGCCGAGCTCGTGGAACATCTCGCGCAGCCCGTCGCCGCTCACGACCGCCACCGCGCCGCAGCGCAGCTCGCCGCCGAGGAGCGGCGGGGGCGCCAGCACGAGCCCCTCGCCCTCCCCGCCCACAGCGCCGACCGCGAACAGGGTCTGCGGTGGTGCGGGAGTCCCGTTTGCCGACTCGGCGCCAGCGAGGGCGCCGGCGAGCCGCCCGTCGCGCTCGGCGACCTGCGCGCGCATGTCGGCGACGTCCAGACGCGAGACCTCCCCAGCGTCGGCGAACACCGCCGTAGCGAGCTCCGGATCGTCGGTGTGCAGGTGTACCTTCAGGGTGCTCGCGTCCCCCACCACCAGCACCGAGTCGCCGAGCTTCTCCAACGGCTCGATGAAGCGGCTCGGGCTCAGCCCGCTGCCTGTGACGGCGAAGTTGGTGCAGAAGCGGTACGTGCCGGAGCTGTGCTGAGGATGCGTGATGCGCGCCGGCTCGTAGTGGTCCAGCGGCGGCGGGTCCTCGCCGCGCAGCGCCGCCACCACGCCCGCGAAGATGATCGTCAGGCCGTAGCCGCCCGCGTCGACCACGCCCGCGTCGCGCAGCGCCGCGAGCAGCTCGGGACCGCGCTTGACGGAGTCCTGCCCGGCCTGCACCGCGCGCTCGAGCGCGCCCGCGATCGCGGTGTCCTGCGCGCGCGGCTCGGTGGTCGGGCTCAGCCGCGGGTTCTCCGGGCTGTGCGCCACATCGGTGACGATCTTGTGCGCCATCTCGCGCGCCACCGTCAGGATCGTGCCCTCGGCGGGCTCGCGCACCGAGGAGTACGCGCGGTCGGCGGCGTTCGCGAGCGCCGCGCCGATCAGCGGCGCGTCGATCAGCTGCCCAGGCCGGCTGATCAGCTCCTCCGCTGCGCCGCGGATCAGCTGGGAGAGGATCACGCCCGAGTTGCCGCGCGCCCCCAGCAGCGCCGCGCGCGCGACCGACTGCACGATCTCCTCGCGTCCGATCTCGTCGATCGTGCGGTTCTCGTCCGCGCCCTGCAGGCGGTCGAGCTCCTCCAGCACCGCACGGAGCGTCAGCGCCATGTTGTCTCCCGTGTCGCCGTCGGCGACCGGGAACACGTTGAGGTCGTTGACCTCCTGGCGGCGCGATTCCAGGTGAGCGAGCGCTCCGGCCACGGCGGCACGGAAGCGGACCAGATTGGTATCCGTCACGGCGACAGGTCTATCAGCTTCGAGCGATCGTCCACCAGATACTGGACGTCCAGGCGCTTGACCGCGCCGAAAGCTACAGGGCCTTCGTTACCTTGCCGGCTTTGAGGCACCTGGTGCAGACGTACTCGCGCTTGGGCGTCTTGCCCACCAGGATCCGGACCTTCTGCAGGTTCGGGTCGAAGCGCCGCTTGGTCGCGACCATCGAGTGGCTGCGGCTATTGCCGAACGCGGGGCCCTTCCCACAGCTGTGACAGATCTTCGCCATGCGCGGCAGTCTAGCCGCTCTCGAGCTCTCGCCGTAGCGACGCCATCTGCATCACCGCTTCGGCGGCGTGGCGGCCCTGGTCGCGCTTGCCGCCTCCGGTGCGTGCGAGCGCCTGCTGCATCGTCTCGCAGGTGAGCACGCCGAACGAGCACGGGACCCCGGTATCGAGCTGCACGCGCATGATGCCGCTGGCGGTCTCCGCGCACACGAAGTCGTAGTGGCTGGTCTCCCCGCGGATCACCGCGCCGAGGCAAACCACGCCGTCGAAACGGCCGGAGCGCGCCGCGTAGCTGGCCGCGAGCGGCAGCTCGTACGCCCCCGGGACCTCGAGCACCGTGACCTCCTCGAAGCCCTGCTCGGCGAACGCGGACTGCGCGCCGGCGAGCAGGCGCTCGGCCAATTCCTCGTAGAAGCGCCCGAGCGCGATCGCGTATTCGCTCATCCCCCGTCCTTCCCGTCGACGTTCTCGCCGCGTCCCTGCTCGGCGTGCAGCATCTCCTCGTCGAGGTTCAGCCCCTGGTGGTGCAGCGTGTGTCCCATCCGCTGCGCCTTCGTTCGGAGGTAGGCCTCGTTGTGCTCGTTGGGTGCGTGCTCGATCGGGATCTGCCCGCTGACAGACAGGCCGTAGCCCTCGAGCCCCTTGATCTTCTTGGGGTTGTTGGTGAGGATCCTGATCGAGCCGAGCCCCAGGTCGACGAGGATCTGGGCGCCGATCCCGTAGTCGCGCAGGTCCGCGGGCAGGCCGAGTCGCTCGTTGGCTTCGACCGTGTCGAGGCCCTCCTCCTGCAGGCGGTAGGCGCGCAGCTTGTTCAGCAACCCGATGCCGCGCCCCTCCTGTGAGAGGTACAGCAGCACCCCCTCGCCCTCGCGCTCGATCATCGCGAGCGCCGATTCGAGCTGCTCGCCGCAGTCGCAGCGCAGCGAGTGGAACACGTCGCCGGTGAGGCACTCCGAGTGCACCCGCACGAGCACGTCCGGCTTGCCCGCGACCTCGCCCTTGACGAGCGCGACGTGGTGCTTGTCGTCCACGAGCGAGCGGTAGCCAATTGCCTCGAAGTCGCCGAACGTGGTCGGCAGACGCGTGGAGACGACCCTTTCGACGAGCTTGTCGTGGCGGCGGCGGTAGGCGATCAGGTCGGCGACCGTGATCATGCTCAGCCCGTGCACGGCGCAGTAGTCGACGAGTTCCGGCACCCGCGCCATCGTGCCGTCGTCGTTCATGATCTCGCAGATCACCCCGGCGGGGTTCAGCCCCGCGAGGCGCGCGAGGTCGACCGCCGCCTCGGTCTGCCCGGCGCGCTCGAGCACGCCGCCGGCGCGGCTCTTGAGCGGGAAGACGTGTCCGGGCTGGACGAGGTCCACGGGTCGGCTCGCGGGGTCGATCGCGACCTGGATCGTGTGCGCGCGATCGTGCGCGGAGATCCCCGTGGTGACGCCCTCGCGCGCCTCCACCGAGACCGTGAACGGCGTTTCGAACGGCGACTCGTTCTTCGCCGCCATCAGGTCGAGGCCCAGTTCGTCGCAGCGCTCGGAGGTCAGCGACAGGCAGATCAGCCCACGCCCCTCCTTGGCCATGAAGTTGATCGCCTCGGGGGTGGCGAACTGCGCCGCGAGCGTCAGGTCGCCCTCGTTCTCGCGGTCCTCGTCGTCGCACACGACGACCATCTTGCCCTCGCGGATCTCCTCGATCGCCTGCTCGATGGTCACGAACGGCGTTGTTGTCCTCGGCTGGCTCATACGGGCTCCTTCGAATAATGAGGCTGATCGAGCAACCGCTCCACGTGCTTGGCCAGAATGTCGACCTCGATGTTCACGACCGCGCCCTCGCCGAGCTGGCCGAGGTTCGTCCTACCGAGGGTCTCGGGTATCAGCGAGACCGCGAAGCCACGGTCGTCGAGCGCGCTGACGGTGAGACTCACGCCGTCGATCGCGATCGACCCCTTCTCCACCAGATAGCGCAGCAGCTGGGGCTCCAGATCGATCTCGATCACTCGCGAGAACCCCTCCTCACGGATGGAGCGCACGCTGCCGACACCGTCCACGTGCCCCTGCACCACGTGCCCGCCGAGACGATCGGCGGCGCGCAGCGCCAGCTCGAGGTTCACCGGCGAGCCGACCTGCAGCGCTCCGAGCGATGAGCGCGCGAGCGTCTCGTTCATCGCCTGCGCCCGAAAACCGCCGGCATCGACGTCGGTGGCCGTCAGGCACACCCCGTTGACAGCTACCGAGTCGCCCTCGCCGATCTCCCCCGCGAGCCGGCTCGCGATCGCAAGCGTCGCCCCCTCGCCGTCCCTTTCGAGCGCGGTCACGCTGCCGAGATCCGCGATCAGGCCGGTGAACACTCTTGCCTTACCACTCGCGCAGACGCGCCGAGATCAAGAGATCCTGGCCGATCCGCTCGCAGTCGAATGTGAGCGCGCGCATCGCCTCGGAGATCTGCCCGACCCCTTCGCCCTCCAGCGGGTCGCGTGCGGCGCTCCCGCCGAGCAGCAGCGGCGCGAGGAACAGCCTCAGTTCGTCGATCTCCCCAGCGTCGAGGAACGCGCCCGCGAGGTGTGGGCCGCCCTCCAGGAGCACCGAGGCCACGCCGAGCGCACCGAGCTGGTCGAGCGCCGAGCGCACCCGCGCGGGCTCGTTTTCTCCCGTCGCCACGAGCACCTGCACGCCGGCCGCTTCGAGCGCGTCGGTGTCCGCGCGCGCGGCCGCCCTCGAGACGACGATCGTGAGCGGTATCTCCGCGACGGCCGCCACCAGCTGCGAGCTGAGCGGCAGGCGCGCGAGCGAGTCGAACACCACGCGCCGAGGTTGGGAGTCGGGCTCGGCGGGCAGACCGTCGGGGCGGGCGGTGAGCTGCGGATCGTCCGCCAGGGCGGTGCCGATCCCGACGACGACCGCGTCGACGGAGGCGCGCCAGTGGTGAGCGAGGCTGCGGCTGTCCTCGCCGCTGATCCACTTCGAGTCGCCGGTGCGCGTCGCGACCTTGCCGTCGAGCGTCATCGCGGACTTGAACAGCACCCACGGGCGTCCCACACGGGCGTGCTTGCGAAAGGCCTGGTTGAGCAGACGGGCGCTGGCGGCCAACTCGCCGTCGGCGACGATCACCTCGACGCCCTCGTCGCGCAGGATCCCCAGGCCGCGCCCGGACGCCTTCTCGGTCGGGTCATCAGAGGCGACGACCACGCGCCTGATCCCCGCGCCGAGGATCGCGTCCGTACAAGGAGGGGTCTTGCCCTCGTGGCAGCACGGCTCCAGCGACACGTACAGCGTTGCCGCGCTCAGGTCCTCCAGGCCACACGCCTCGATCGCGTTCACCTCAGCGTGCGCTCCCCCGTATTCCTGGTGCCAGCCCTCGCCGAGGATCTCGCCGTCGCGGGCGACGACCGCACCCACGACCGGATTCGGCCTGACCGCGCCGGCCCCCTTGGCGGCGAGCTCGATCGCTCGCGACAGGCATACCCTGTCGGTATCGGTGCAACTGGGCATGTCTATTTTTAAGGATAGCCCCGCAGGGCTTGGTCGCAGGAGAGCGGGCCGCGCATGAAAGCTACGGCGTGGCGCAGCGACCCCCGCGCAGCCTGTAGACGGTCATCTGCGGGCCGGGGCGCTCGTAGGCGAGCGGGTAGTAGTCGAAGCTCCAGTCGAAGCCGAACGACACCGGCCCGTGCGCGCGTGAGTACGGCGAGGCGCGGTACACCACTTCGCCCTGGCGGGCGAGCGCCTCGTAGTAGGCGATCGCGTGCGGGACCGCGCCCGGATCGGCGTACGCGCGTCCGGATTGCGTCGAGCCGCTGATCACCCAGCAGTAGCCGTTGGCCTCGTAGTAGCCGACCAGCGCCGGCGCGAGCGTCGTCTCGTAGTTCTCGATGCCCACTTCGGGCCGAGTATGTGCTTCAAGCTGGCCGCTGGCGGACACGCGGGGGAGCAAGCCGGGGTACTTCGGCCACAGGTAGGAGTTCGCGGCGGTTGAGGTCCCAGGGTTGGTTTGCTTGGCCCATTCGTTCGGCGCGACCGGCTCGACCACGATCCTGGACCCCGCGGGGATGTTCGCGACCATCCATTCGCGGGTGAGCGTGCGCGTGTCGGCCCGGGAGAGCACGAGGCCGGAGTGGACGCTGTAGATGAGCCCCTGCGCGAGCAGCGCCGCCACGAGCGCAGCCGCGACCGCCGCGCGACCGGCCACGGGCAGACGGCGCAGGCTCGTACCCCAGATGATCAGGCGCACGACGAAGTACGCCGCGAGCAGGCACACGAGCGGGAAGATCGGCAGCAGCCAGCGCCCGAAGTAGCGACCCTGCAGACCCATGAACAGCAGGAACAGCAGCATCGCCGGCACGAGCAGCGCCCCGAGTCGACGGTTCGAGCGCCACACCACGAGCGAGCCGCCGAGCGCCGCCAGCGCTGGCGCCCAGCCGAGCCCCCACGCGAGCGACCAGAGGTAGTAGAGGAGCCCTCCCTGCCTGGGGGCGCCCAGCTTGCCCTGCGATTCCGCCGACAGCGTCGACTGGTGCACCAGTTCGGCGTGGAAGGCGTGGTAGTCGAGGACCGCGTAGGGGTTCGCGACCAGGAACGCCACGAGCGCGATCGCCCCGGCGGCGGGCAGGCCGAGGAGCACGCGCCGTTTGGCTGGGTCGTCTGCGTCGATGTAGCTAGCGCCGGCAGCCGCGAGCAGCGGGAGGAGCACGATGCCGGCGGTGTACTTGGTCGCGCACGCCAGGCCGAGCCCGACGCCCGCGAGCACGTAGTCGCGCACACGGCCTTTGCTCATCACGCCCGCGGTCCCCAGCAGCGACAGCGTCAACGGCGCGAGCGTGGGCACGTCGTTGAGCGCGAGGTGCGCGTAGAACACCGGTAGGAACGCGACCGCCTCGATCGCCGCCGCCAACAGCCCGACCGCACGGCCGAACAGCCGCGCGCCGGTCGCGTACAGCAGCCACAGCGCGCTCGTGCCGAGCAGCGCGGCGGCGACGCGTGCGAGCGTGTACACCCCCTCGGGGTGCAGCGCGAACGCCCGACGAACACCGGCCCCGCCGCCGTACCAGAGCGCGAACAGGACGTGCAGCACGTACGTGAACGCGGGCGGGTTGGCGAAGTACTTCGGGTTGAGGGTCCCGTCGGCGAACATCTTCACCGCGTGCGGGACGAAGTGGTCGGCCTCATCGGTGTTGTACGCGTAGGGCAGCCCCTGGCGCACGCCCCACAGTCGCAGTCCCAGTCCCGCGATCAGCACGACCGCGAGCGCCGGCCACGCCCAGCGCCGGGCGCGGCCGGGTCCGTCGCTCAGGCTGCTATCGGCAGTTGTCATACACCGCGTAGTAGCGGCTGTTGTAGATCCGCCGGTATCCGGGGAGCGGCACCTGGTCGCGTGGGTCGTCGCCCACGTCGACGATCGCCTCCACGAACACGGCGCTGCCGAGCGGGTAGACGGCCACACTGCCGTGGGCTAGACGGTGCTCGAGCGCGTGCGAGCCTTTTTCGACATCCGCCCGCGACTCGCTGCGCGCGACGATGTCGTGCTGGCCGACCGTGTCGAGGATCCAGCGGGCGTCGGGAATCAGCTTGTTGTTGGGCAGCGACAGCAGCGGGCAGCGTCGCAGGACCGACTTCACCGCGGGACTCTTCAGCGCGCTCGCGAGACCCTGGTGGAAGTCCTCGTGGTAGGCGAGCGTGGTGCGCAGGCTCGTCAGGCTGAGCGTTTTAGCCGCCGAGGCCGCACCGAACAGCAGCAGCGCGGCCGCGCCCGCGATCCACGCGCGGCGTAGCTTCGAGCCGCGCTCGAGCATCGCCCAGCCGCCGAGCGTGACCGCGCAGAACAGCAGCGCCACGCTCGCCGCGCCGATCAGGTAGCGGTCGATCACCGACGCGCCGACCGCGCCCTCGGCGAGGAACACACCGAACAGCAGGATCAGCGCCACCAGCGGCACGAGCACCCGTCGTGGGGCCATCCAGACCGCCAACGGAAGCCCGACGATCGCGCCGAGCAGCACGGGGAGCTTGTCGATCCTGTCGGTGTAGCTCCATGTCGATCCCAACACGCTCCCGAACCCCTGGGTGCGTTCCAGTTCCTGGGCGAGGCCCGCGGTGGCGGTCAGCGAGTACAGCGGGTTGCCCGTCACCACCCAGTCCGTCCCGACCCACAGCACGGGCGCGATCGCCGCCAGCGCGAGATATCGCAGGCGCGTGCGGCTGTTTGCGGGCCACGCGCACCACAGCCAGTACACGCCGCTCAGCACCCACGCGTCGGGACGCAGCAGGCCGGCGGCGGCGAGCACGAGGAAGACGGGCACCCCGCGGCGGGATCGTTCGACCTCGAGCACGATCGCCCACACGATCAGCGCGAGGTAGGAGATGTCCAGGTAGCCCTGGGCGGCGAGGTTCTCGACGAAGAAGCGGCTCAGCAGCAGCAGCGCCGCGAGCAGGCCGACGACCGGCCCGAAGCACAGCCGCCCCAGCCGGTAGACGCCGGCCACCGCCGCGACGAACGACGCGATCGAGCCGAACACCATCAGCCGCGCGCCGCCCTGCCCGAAGATCGAGCAGAGCATCCCGAACGCGATCGCCAGCGGATGCTCGGTCGGACCGCGGTAGACCCGGAAGTCCGGCAGGTGCAGGTGCAGCAGGTCCCGGCCCCACAGCAGCGCGTAGAACGAGTCGTACGTGGGATATGTGGGGAAGGCGAAGTAGCCGACCACCGCCCCCACGCACATCGCCGCGAGGCCGATCCGCGCCCACGTGGGGACGCTCACGGCACGCAGCGGCGCAGGCCGGGTGGAGCCCGGCGTCGTTCCCGGCCGGGTGAGCGTCGCGCCTCGCACTGCGCGCAGAGCCTATCCTCCACCCATCAAGCTCATCATCCAGATCCCCTGCTTCAACGAGGCCGAGCAGCTGCCGCAGACGCTCGCCGACCTGCCGCGCGAGCTCGACGGCTTCGACACGGTCGAGTGGCTCGTGATCGACGACGGCTCGACCGACGAGACCGTCGCGGTGGCCCGCGAGCACGGCGTCGACCATCTCGTGAGGCTGACCAACAACAAGGGTCTGGCCGCCGGATTCCAGGCGGGCATCGACACCGCGCTGAAGCTCGGCGCGGACGTGATCGTGAACACGGACGCCGACAACCAGTACTACGGACCGGACATAGCCCGCCTCGTGCAGCCGATCCTCGAGGGGCGCGCGGACATGGTGATCGGCGACCGCGAGGTCGGCGAGATCGAGCACTTCTCGCCGCTGAAGAAGATGCTGCAGCGCCTCGGCTCGTGGGTCGTGCGTCAGGCGTCCTCCACGTCGATCCCGGACACGACGTCGGGCTTTCGCGCGTACAACCGCGAGGCGGCGATCCAGATCATGGTCGTCTCGCGCTTCACGTATACGCTCGAGTCGATCATCCAGGCCGGCAAGCTGCTCGTGGCGGTCGACCACGTCCCGATTCGCACCAACCCGAAGACGCGCGAGTCGCGGCTGTTCCCGTCGATGGGCGCCTACGTGCGACGCAACGCGGTCTCGATCTTCCGCATCTACGCCCAGTACGAGCCGCTGCGCGTGTTCTGGAGCCTCGCGCTGCTGATCGGGCTCGTCTCGATCGGCGTGTGGATCCGCTTCGCGGTCGCCTACATCGATGGAAACGGCAAGGGGCACGTGCAGTCGCTGATCCTCGCTGCGATCCTGTTCATCGCCGCGGTCGTGATGTGGGCGCTCGGCGTGATCGGGGACCTGCTGGCCGCCCAGCGCGTGATGACGCAGAAGACGTTCGAGCGGATGCGCAGGATCGAGCTGCAGCTCGGGGTCGCCCCCTCGCACTACGAGCCCGGCCAGGAGCCCGCGCACGACCGCAACCGGGTTGGCGCCGCCGACCCGATCGAGGCGGGCCGGCTGTGAGCGGGGTGACCGTCTCCAAGGACGGCGTCGTCACGGGCAACACCTACGACAAGTACGGCTCGGGCAACCCCGTCGTGCGACGGCTGATGGCGGGCTTCGAGCGCAACCTCGAGGAGCTGTTCACGAAGGCCGCACCCACCTCGCTGCTCGACGTCGGCTGCGGCGAGGGTGTGCTCGTGCACCAGTGGGCGCAGCGGCTGGGCTCCGCGCGCGTCGTCGGCATCGACCTCGAGGAGGAGTCGATCCAGGCCGGCTGGCGCGAGCGCCAAGCGCCGAACCTCGAATACCGCGTTATGGAGGCGGAGAATTTGCCGTTCGCGGACGGCGAGTTCGACCTGGCGTGCGCGATCGAGGTCCTCGAGCACGTGCCCAACCCGGAACACACGGTCGGCGAGATGGCGCGCTGCGCCGCCCGGCACCTGCTCGTGTCGGTGCCCCACGAGCCGCTGTGGCGGATGCTCAACATGGCCCGCGGCGCCTACTGGTCGGACCTGGGCAACACCCCGGGCCATCTCAACCACTGGTCGCGGCGGTCGTTCGTGGAGCTGCTCTCGCGTCACGGCGAGGTCGTCGAGGTCCGCTCGCCGTTCCCCTGGACGATGTTGCTTGTCCGCCTCTAAGAGCCCGTCGGTCCCCGCGGTCTCCCCCGCGCCGGCGAAGCGCTCATACGGCAGCGGCGCAAGGATCCTCTCGATCGGGATCGCCTCGACGGGCCTGTTGACGTTCGCGTACTTCTCGATCGCGAGCCACGTCCTCGGGGAAGCCTCCGCGAAGCGGATCGACCTGCTGTGGTCGGTGATGTTCGTGATCATCTCGGTGATCTACCGGCCGATCGAACAGCTGCTCTCGCGCACGATCGCCGAACGCCGCGCACGCGGGCACGCTGCGCACAAGCTGCGCGTGCCGATGCTGATCCAGGGGAGCTTCGCGCTCGTCTTCCTCGCGGTGGCGCTCGCGCTGCACGACGAGCTGGTGAACCACGTATTCGAAGGCGAGGGCGCGCTGTATGACGTGCTGGTGGTGGGCACGCTCGCCTACGCGGCCAGCTACTTCGCGCGCGGCTGGCTGGCTGGGCACGAGCGCTTCGCGCTGTTCGGCGGCCTCGTGTTGATGGAGTCGGTCTCGCGGATCAGCTTCGCGGTCGCGGTCGCGGTCGGCATCGCCAGCGGCCAGACCGCGGTGGCGCTCGGCATCGCGGCGGCGCCGTTCGTGTCGCTCGTGGTCGTGCCCGCGGCGTTTGCCCGTCAGGGCTCCGAGCGCTCCGTCGACCACATCTCCCACAGCGACGAAGCGCTCGCCGCACCGATCACCGTCGACGAGGCCGACGCGGCGCTCGCGGGCCCGGGCGCGGAGGGCGTCCAGGAGGTGAGCGCGCACGAGGAGCTCTCGCTGCGCCGCGGGGGCGGCTTCGCGGTGTGGGTGTCGAGCATCATGCTCTCCGAGCAGACGTTGCTGAACGCGGCGGTGCTGACGGTCGACGCGACATCCCCGGACAAGGCGCTCGCGGGGATCGTGTTCAACGTGCTGCTGATCGCGCGCGCCCCACTGCAGCTGTTCCAGGCGATCCAGACCTCGCTGCTGCCGCACCTCACGGGCCTCGAGGCGACCGCTGGGCACGACGCGTTCGCGCGCGCGATCCGCACCACGGTCCTCGCGATCGCAGCGTTCGCGGCCGCGGTCGCGGTCGGCCTGCTCGTGGTCGGCCCGTTTGCCCTGCGCCACGTGTTCTTCGGGCAGGCGTATGAGTACAACCGCTTCGGCCTCGCGCTGATCGGCGTCGGGATGGGGCTGCACCTGGCCTCCGGCGCGCTCAACCAGGCGGCGCTAGCGCGCGACCGGGCGCGCGCGGCCGCGGGCTGCTGGATGGCGGCGGCGGTCGTGTTCCTCGCCTGGATGCTGATCCCGGCGGTGTCGGATCAGCTGCTGCGCGCGGAGATCGGCTACGCGGGCGCGACCGGCGTGCTCGCGCTGAGCCTCGCCACGCTCTACCGGCAGGGCAGCAGACGCCTGGAGACGCTCAGGCCGGCGCGAGCGAGTTGACGATCGCGCTGTAGGCCTCGCCGGGGTTAGCGGCGCCGAAGATCGCCGAGCCAGCCACGAACAGGTTCGCGCCCGCGCGACGCACCGTCGGCGCCTTCTCCGCGTCGATCCCGCCGTCCACCTCGACCGCCACGTCCTCTCCGACGAGCTTGCGTAGGCGCGGCAGCTTGACGAGCGAGTGCGCGATGAAGGGCTGACCGCCCCAGCCGGGGTTGACGGTCATGCACAGCGCCATGTCGAGCAGGCCGACGACCTCCATCAGCGCTTCCACGGGCGTGCCGGGGTTGATCGCCACGCCCACGCACGCGCCGCTCTCGCGGATCAGGTTCGCGGTGTAGGCGATGTGCGGGGTGGCCTCGGTGTGGAACGTGATCGAGTGCGCGCCGGCGCGGACGAACTCGGCGACGTGGCGCTCGGGGCGTTCGACCATCAGGTGCACGTCGAGGATCGCTCCCACCTCGCGCACCGTCTCCGAGAGCGCCTGCACCACGAGCGGCCCGACCGTCAGCGACGGCACGAAGTGCCCGTCCATGATGTCCACGTGGATCACCCGAGCGCCCGCCGCGAGCACGTCGACGACCTGCTCTCGCAGCCGACCGAAGTCCGCCGACAGGATCGACGGCGCCACGCGCACCTCGCGCAGCAGCTCCCGAGGCGTGCTCTGGCTCATACGGCCTGGAGCATGGAGTCGCCGCAGTTGTTGCACTTCAGGATCGCCGTCGATGACATCCGCACGATTGTGGAGTGCTCGCCGCAGTTCGGGCAGACGGAGGTCAGCTCGAAGCGGTGCAGGCAGTACACGCAGCGGTAGCGGCCGGGGAGGTTCGTGGGGCGCAGCCACGGCTCGCCGCAGTTCGGGCACTGCGGCCCGAGGTCGATCGAGGTCTTGGGCGGCGTCTCCTGCTCGGGATCCATGGCGTCAGCTCCGGCTCAGCCGGGCGATGAAGAAACCGGCTGTGTGGTCGCGGTGCGGCAGCGTGCTAAGCATCTCATCCAGGACGAAGTCGGGGTGGGAATCCAGGAAGGCGGCGATCTGGCGCTCGTTCTCAACGGTTGAGATCGTGCAGGTAGAGTAGACAAGCACGCCTCCCGGACAGAGCGCATCGGCGCCGACGGCGAGGATCTTCGCCTGGACGAGAGACATCTCCGCGATCGCCTCGGGCGTTACGCGCCAGCGCAGGTCGGGACGTGCCTGCAGCGTCCCAAGTCCCGAGCACGGCGGGTCGACGAGCACACGGTCGAAGACCGGGCCCTCGGGCCTCGCGAGCGTCGCGTCGGCGACCTCTACGCGCACGTTGCCCGCGCCGAGTCGCTCGGCGGTGCGCGCGAGCGAGCCGGCGCGGCGACGGTTGCTCTCGACGGCGAGCACCTCGCCGCTGCCTCCCATCAGCGCCGCGAGGTGCGTGGTCTTGCCGCCCGGGGCGGCGCACAGGTCGAGCACGCGCTGGCCCGGCTGCGGGTCGAGCGTGCGCGCTACGAGCATCGCGGCGCGCGACTGCGCGTGGAACGCGCCCGTCTTCCACAGCGGCGAGCCGTGCACGTCGAAGGGCTCCTCGAGCACGAGCGCCTCGGGGATCGCGGGGTCCGGGTGGGTGCGCACGGGGATCTCCGCGGCGAGCGTGCTCGCGTCGGTGCGCAGCGTGTTGGCGCGCAGCGCGACCTCGCCGGGCTCGTTGTCGGCGACCATCAGTGCGAGCGCGTCCTCGGGGCCGAGCTCCTGCCACCACAGGCGCGCGATCCACTCCGGGTGGGAGTGCTTGACCGCCGCGCGCTCGGGCGTGTCCTCGCCGAGCCCGCCGAGGAGCGCCTCCGCGCCCTCGCGCGCCGCGCGGCGCAGCACCGCGTTGACGAGGCCGTGCCCCGCGCGCGCGTCGCGCTTGGCCAGCTCGACGGCGTCGCCGACGACCGCGTAGTCGGGCGAGCCGCGCAGGTACAGCAGCTCGTACATGCCGAGTCGCAGCGCGGCCAGCAGCGGCGGGTCCAGTCGCGCGGCGGGACGGCCGGCAAGCCCCTCGATCAGGTGGTCGAGCGTGCCCCTGCGCTGAACCGCGCCGTAGGCGAGGCGCATCGCGAGCGCACGGTCGCGCGCCTCGAGCTCTCTGGACTCCGCGTTCAGCGCCTCGTCGGTGTACGCGCCGCGCTCGAACACGCGGCGCAGCACCGTGTACGCGCAGCTGCGGGCGGGCGCGATCTTGGCTGGGGAGGTCGTCGTCATGGCGCTCATCATGGCTATCCGCTGCGGGTGGGGCCGGCTGCGAGCAGTATCTCGGCGATGTCGAGCGACAGCCGCTCGGCCTCGGGCTCCGTGAGAGTGGCCGTGGTCACACGGATCGCCGGGGCGTCGTCGGTGAGCCTGTAGGGCGCTCCGGGCGCCGCCACCCAGCCTCGTTGCAGCAGCGCCGCAACCGCCACCGCTTCGTCCTCCACAGGCACCCAGACGTTCAGGCCCGAGGCGCCGTGCGCGCGCACGCCGCGCGCGCCGAGGCGCTCCAGCAGCAGCATTCGCCGTCGCGCGTAGGTGTCGCTCGCGCGGGCGATCTGCTCGGTCACCACCGGGTCGGTCCACAGCCTGAGCACGAGCGCCTGCAGGATGTGGCTGACCCATCCGGGCCCGCACCGCTGACGTCCCTGCACTCGCGCGATCGTCTGGGGGTCTCCGGTCAGGATCGCCAGACGCAGGTCGGGTCCGAGCGCCTTTGCCACCGAGCGCGTCGCGGCCCAGCGCTCGCGGTCGCCGAGCGTGGTGTGCAGCTCGCAGCCCGCCACCGGGCCAAGATGGTCGTCCTCGACGACGAGCGCTCGCGGGAACTCGTCGAGCACGTCGCGCAGCTCCCGCGCGCGCGCTTGGTCGAGCGCCGCCCCGGTGGGGTTCTGTCCGCGAGGAACGATGATCACGGCGTCCGCGCCTCTCGCCAGCGCGTCGCGCAGCCTCTCGGGCAGCATCCCACGGTCGTCCACCTCGACCGGCTCCGTGACGAGCCCGTGAGCGCGCAGCACGTCGAACAGCGCCGCGTATCCGGGGCTCTCTACGGCCACCCTGTCGCCGGTGCGAAGGTGTGCTTGGAGCACGCGCTCGATCGCGTCGAGGGCGCCGCTCGTGACGCACAGCTCCTCGCTCGGCAGGCCGTCCGCCCGCAGCCGCTCGCGGGCATGCGCAACCAGCTCGGGGAGATCCGCGGGATCGCCGTACAGGTGAACTGGAAGACGCGTGTGAGCAAGCGCACGCTCGAGGTTCGGCAGCAGCGCCGGGTCCGGGTTGCCACGCGAGAGGTCGCGGGCGCCCACCGGCACCGGCAGCGGCCTCAGTGAGGAGCCGATCGGAGGCGCGTCGCCGATCCGCGTTCCGCGTCGCGGTTCGCTCACCACCACCCCGCGCCGGCGCAGCTCGGCGAGCCCGGCGGCGACGGTGACGGGGCTGAGACCGACCTCGGCGGCCAGGCGCCTCACAGAAGGAAGACGCTCTCCGGGGGAGAACTCGCCGCTGGCGACCGCCGCCTCGATGCTGTTCGCCAGCTCCGAAGCGCTGCTCGCCGTGATTCGATACTGTGTCAGTGCAGACATAATTCTGTACTATTACAGATTGAAGGGAGCGTTGTGTCCTCCTCCGCATCCGAGCCCCGCGCCACGACCGAGCCACCATCCGATCGCGTGCGTCTGCGGCGCAAGCGCGAACGCGGCAGCTACGACCGCGCCACGATCGACGCGATCCTCGACGAGGCGCTGATCGCGCACCTCGGCATCGTCGAGCCGGACGGACAGCCGATCGTGACCCCCACCCTGCACGCGCGCCGCGGCGACGTCCTCTATTGCCACGGCGCGGTCGCCAGCCGCACGCTGAAGGCGCTCGCGACGGGCGCGCCGGCGTGCCTGACCGTGTCGCTGATCGACGGGCTCGTGCTCGCCCGCTCGGCGATGCACCACTCGGCCAACTACCGCTCGGTGGTCGTGATGGGCTCCGCGCGCGTGCTGGATGACCCCGAGGAGAAGCTCACGGCGCTCGAGGCGGTCGTCGAGCACATCGTGCCCGGGCGCTGGGCGCACGTGCGCCCTCCGAGCGCGAACGAGCTGAAGGCGACCGCCGTGCTGGAGCTGGGAATCGAGCAGGCCTCCGCGAAGATCCGCACGGGTCCGCCGATGGATGACGAGGAGGACTACGCGCTGGACGCGTGGGCCGGCGTGATCCCGCTCGTCACGCGCATCGGCGCGCTCCAGGCCGACCCGCGGCTGCGCGCCGGGATCGAGCCTCCGCCGCACGCGTCCGCCTACGCGCGCCCGGGCGCCCCGTGACCGCGTAGATACGCCGCGGCGTCCATCGCGCGCCCGCCCGGCGGCTGCACGACGAGCAGCTCGAGCAGCCCTGGCGAGCAGCCGAGCAGCAGCCGCCCCTCGTGCGCGAAGACGCCCGGGGCCGTATGCGCGCCGGCGCTCACCGCAAGCTCGGACTGCTCGCCCTCCAGGAGCACGGCGCGATGAACTCCGATCAGCGTCCCGTCGGCGAGCGCGACCCGCGCCCCCACCTGCGGCTGCAGGGCGCGCACCGTGCGCTCCAACTCGACGGCCGGCCGGTTCGGGTCCAGCTGGCGGTCCTCGCCCGTGATCTTCTCGGCGTAGGTGACGCCGTCCTCGGGCTGCTCTTTGAATGGCGGCGAGTCGCGCAGGGCGCGCAGGAGCAGATCCGCGCCGAGCTCCCGCAGCCGCTGCGCGAGCGAGCCGTAGGTGTCCTCGGGACGGATCGGCTCCCGCTCGGCGAGACACACGGGGCCGCTGTCGAGACCGGCGGTGAGGCGCATGATCGACACGCCCGTGGTCTCGTCGCCGGCCATGATCGCCCGCTCGACCGGGGCGGCGCCGCGCCAGCGAGGCAGCAGCGAGGGATGGACGTTGAGGATCTCGTGCTCGGAGAGCAGCGGCTCCTTGATCAGGGCGCCGAACGCGCACACGATCACCGTCTGGCGCGACGGCGCGGAGAGCCCCGCCCGCGCGATCGACTCCCGGGCGGCCTCGTCGTTGACTCTCTCGGGTTGCTCGAGCGCGAGACCGAGCGCGCGCGCGGCCTCGGCCACCGGCGGGGAGGTGACCCGACGGCCGCGGCCGCTCGGCCGGTCCGGGCGTGTGACGACTAGCGCCGGGCGGTGCTCCTCGCTGCGCGCGAGACGCTCGAGGATGTGTGCGGCGAACTCGGACGTGCCGAGGTAGACGATGCTCAAGGCTGATCTACCCGTTCGGCGTGGCTAGGCGAGGCTCGCCGGCTCTTTGACCGGCATCTGCGCTTCGCGCATCGTGCGCATCGCCTCCTTGCGGTCCTGGCGCGAGATGCGGTCGAGGATCAGGATGCCTTCGAGATGGTCGAGCTCGTGCTGGATGATCCGCGCCTCGAGACCCTCCGCCTCGACCTCGATCTCCGCGCCGGTCTCATCCTGAGCCTGGACGCGCACCCGCACGGCGCGCTCCACCTCGACGTGCACGGTCGGCAGGCTCAGGCACCCCTCTTCGCCGAGCTCGCGCTCGTCGCTCGACCACGTCAGACGCGGGTTGACCAGCGCGGTGAGGGGGTCGTCGGTGTAGGCGCGGTAGACGAGCACACGGTGCAGAACGCCGATCTGCGTGGCTGCGAGCCCGACGCCGAGGGCGTCGTGCATCAACTCCCCCATGCGCTCGATCTCGGTGGCCAGCTCCGCGTCGAAGCGCTCCACCGGGAGCGCTGTCGCGCGCAGCACCGGGTCGCCGAACTTGCGCACGTGGCGCAGCGCCGCATCGCGGCGCGCCCGCGTCTCCGGATCGAGCTCCGCAGGCTCCGGCGCGTCCTGCTCGCGCTCGACCTCCACGTCGGCCTCCTCGGAGGTCGGCGTCTGGAGCTCGGCCCTTGTGTCCTCTTCAGCCATGGGCATTGAGTGTATGAGGAGCGGCCGATACGTGGCTAGCGTTTGGTCTTCGACCTAGTGCCTGCCGCGGTGAGCTTGGACCGCGCGCAACGGCACCACGACCTCGGTCGTGTGCGTCGCGCCCGCCTGATCGTGAGCGAGGATCGTCACTCTCGCCTTCAGCACGTGCATACGAGCGAGCAGGACACGCGCCCTGCGGGAGAGGCGCAGCTTCACGACCTTCGTCTGGCCGCCGGGGATGTCGAAGGCCCCGGCGGCGAGCGACACCACGCTCTTCCGCGCCAGCGCCGAGGTGACCACGGCGCCCTGCGTACGCAGCGTCACGGTGCCTGCGCAACTGCTCTCACCGGTCGGGCAGCTGATCGCCAAGGTGACGTAACCCGCCGAGCTCGCATGCAGCGCGGCGCTCGCCAAGACTGCGTCGGGAACCGCTGCGGCTTTCACGATCTGGAACCCACCGACGCCCTGATTGCCCAGCCCAGTGTGTGCCTGTTCTTCAGCCTTCTTGTTTGCTGCTTCCTCTTCAGCTTTCCGCTTCGCTTCTTCTTCTTCAGTCTTCTTCGTCGCTTCTTCTTCAGCTTTCTTCTTCGCTTCTGCTTCTTCGGCCTTCTTCTTGGCTTCTTCTTCTTCACTCTTCTTCGCTTCTGCTTCCCTTTCCGCCAGCGACTTTTCTTCGACGGTGACCGAGTGGGTCGTTTTGCCGACAAGCCCGTAGCTGTCGGTGACGGTGAGCGTTACGGAGTATTCGCCTGCAGCCGCATAAGTGTGTTTGGGTGAGATGCCGCTGCTCGTGGGTGTGCCATCGCCCCAGTCCCAGGAGTAACTGGCTATGGACCCGCCTGGATATGGATCGGTCGACCCGGATCCATCGAAGCCGGCGGCGACGCCTTCTCTCAGCGAGCCCGAGGGAGCGATCGCGGCGGTTGGGAGGAGCGGTTGAAATGCGCTCAGCCCAACTGGCGTACCCACGCCGGACGGGCCGTCGAACCCGGGCTGAGCGTTGCACGCGGTGGTGCCTTCGCAATCCACCAAGCCGAAGAACCCGTTCGGGTTTCGGCACGAGGGGACCGATTCGCCCCCGCAAAAGCCGTTGGCGCCTTGTGTGACGTCGTACAGGGCGGAGGAGCTACCGAGGTGCCCGTATAGCGTGAGCGCCGGATATTGAACCCCGTCGCTGCCCCCGGCGAGCGCGTAGAGCGCGGTGACGAGGGGCGCCGACAACGAGGTGCCGCCGATCGTGAGCCAGCCTTTGCCGAGGCCGGTTTCTTTGCAGTAGGAACCACAGTTGTAGCTGTCGTATATGTCGAAGCCCGTATTGGGGTTGGCGACGGCCGCGACATCGGCCGCGAGGCGTTTACCGCCGCAGCCGGCCGCGGAGAAGCTCGGTGCGCTCTGCTGCCACGGCTGGGCCGAGAACAGTTTGCTGCAGCCGCCGCCGGTGGCACCCTGCGCGTAGCCATATTCGAGTCCGACGGAATCGCCGGGACCGTTGTTGTTCCAGACGGTCTCGCTGGCGCGTTCGCCCGCTTCGTTCAGTTCGAGCGTGGTACCGCCGACCGCCACGACGGACGGCGGGGTTGCAGGGACGTTCGGCATTTCCGGGCTCGGTCCGAAATACAGTTCTCCTTCGAAGAACACGAGTTCGTCGACCTCGTCCCAGTCGTAGTAGCCGTCGTCTCCCGTGGAGGCCGTGATCACGACCCCAGGGTGGTTGTACGCGGCGCGTTCGGTCGCGTGCAGTCCCGCCTCGGGGCCACCGTATGAGTTGGATACCTCCGTCGCACCCTTTGCGACGGCCCTGTTCACCGCTATGGCGAGATCTTCGTAGGTTGGTTCGTTTGCCTCGACCAGCAGTACCTTGCACTTCTCGCACGAGCTGTGGACCGTCTCCACATCAAGCGCTATCTCGACCGACCAGCCGCTCGTGTCCGCGGCGGGAAGCGCGCTCCTGCTGCCGGTCTGCCCGACCTTTTCGAAGCAGCCGTTCGCTTCGGTGCAGGCGGGGAGCGCGTAGTGACTGTCGAACGTCGCGAGATCCGCTTCGATCTGCGGATCGTCGTATGCGTCCACGATCGCGACGGTCTGCCCGACTCCGCCGGGACTCGGGGTATAGCCGTAGGCGGTGGCGATCTGCTGAGGAGTCAGCCCGCCGGCGGGGCCGGATGAGGACGCGCCGTCGTTGACGGTGTAGGGCAGCGCGCCGGCACGAGCGGCAGAGCTAGCCGCGACCGGCACGCGCACCAGCGCAAAGCAGCTGGCACGCCGGACCGTGGGCGACTGACACGCCCGACGCGTCTGCGCGTAGCGCGTCTTCGCCGGCGAGCGCGGCGGACTGGCCGAAGCTGCCGGTGCGATCAACAGGCTCCCGAGGAGCACCGCGGCTATGGCCCATGGTCTCACCAAAGATGCAAACGCGCAGCTTGCGCCCATTCTTGCGCCCCCATCCGTAATTTCTCAATTATCGGGACGCGGAGTCTAGCGGAGCTCCACTACTGCGGATCGACGTCCACACTGAAGTTCACACCGGCGTGCGCGCGCGTGGCCGTCACACGTCGCACCGCGTCTCCCACGGCCTTCACCGCGGGGCGACGCTCGGAGGCCTTCACCACCAGCACTCGACGTTCTCTCCCTCGCAGGCGAAACAGCGTCGCGGGACCGAGCACGTTGGGGCCCTCGGCGAGCGCTTCGCGCACCGCGACGGCGGCGTCCTGCGCGTCGTGTGCGTCCACGGCCGAGCAGGTGATTCTGATGAGGTGTGAGAACGGCGGGTAGTTGAGCGCCTGGCGGCGCTCGAGCTCGTCTGCCAGGAACCCATCGCTGTCGTGCTGGGCGGCGTGCACGATCGCGCGTGCTTCGGGGGCGATCGTCTGGACGAGCACGCGGCCATCTCCACCGCGGCCGGCGCGGCCGGCGAGCTGTGCGATCAGCGCGAACGTGCGCTCCTCCGCCCGGAAGTCGGGGAAGCGCAGCGTGGCGTCCGCGTCGAGCACCACGCCGAGCGTCACGTCGGGGAAGTCGTGCCCCTTGGCGACCATCTGCGTGCCGATCAGCACGCCGCAGTCGGCCCCCTCGAAGCTGCGCAGCAGCTCGCCGGCGCTCTCGCCGACGTCCGCGTCGAGACGGAACACGGGGAAGCCGCCATCGTCGAACACACTCGAGAGGTCGTGCTGGAGGCGCTCGGTGCCGGCGCCGTGACGGGCGACCGACGTGGAGCCGCAGTCCTCGCAGCGCGCGGGCGCCGACTCGCGATGGCCGCAGTGGTGGCAGGCCACGTATCCGCCGCCACGGTGCAGCACGAGCGCGACGTCGCATTCGGGGCAGCTCCACACGCGTCCACACGAGCGGCAGGAGAGGAAGTTCGACCAGCCGCGGCGGTTGAGCAACACGATCGCCTTCCCGCGAGCGGCGCGGACTTCCGCGAGCGCCTGTGCGGTGACGGGGTGAAGGCCCTGGGTCTGCCCGCGCATGTCGAGCACCTCCACCGCGGGCAGTGGTCGTCCGTCGACGCGGTTGGCGAGCACCGAGGCCGGGAGTCGGTGGACGGTCTCCGGGCGTGGCGTGGCCGTGCCCGCGACCAGCACCGCGCCGCAGCGCACGGCGCGCTCGGCGGCGACGTCACGGGCGTCGTAGCGGGGATCGCCCTCGTGCTTGTAGGAGGAGTCGTGCTCCTCGTCGATCACGATCAGCCCGAGATCTTCGATCGGCGCGAACACCGCCGAGCGCGGACCCACGCACACCCGCGCCTCGCCCTCGCGCAGGCGGCGCCACTCCGCGTAGCGCGCTGCGGGGCGCATCTGGGAGTGCAGGACCGCGACGGTGTCGCCGAAGCGTTCGATGAAGCGCCCCACAATCTGCGGGGTGAGCGCGATCTCGGGCACGAGCACGATCGCTCCTCTCCCCTGCTCGAGCGCGGCGGCCGCGGCGCGCAGGTACACCTCGGTCTTGCCCGAGCCGGTGACACCGTGCAGAAGCCGCTGCTCGGAGCGCCGCGCGCGCAACGCCTCAACGATCGGCTCGAGCACGGCCTGCTGTTCGGCGGTCAGCGCGGGCGGGGTCGGGCTGCGCGCGCCGACCGCGAGGTGCCGCGGCCGCGCGACCGCGCGGCGCTTGCGCCCGCTCAGGCGCTTCGCCGCACCGGGCGGGAGCACCAGGTTCAGCGCACGGGCGATCGTCGAGCAGTACTCAGCCGCGATCCATTCGGCCAGCGCGACCAGGTCGACCGGAACGCCCAGCTCGAGGGCCCTCAGCGGCGCGAGCAGCTTCTCCTCGGCGACCTCGCTGCTGTCGGCGAGCCCGACGACGACGCCCAGCACCTCGCGCCTGCCGAACGGGACGACCAGCATCGAGCCGACGTCCACTCCCCCCCGCAGCTCCTCCGGCAGCCGGTAGTCGAACGGCCCCTGAAGCGAGCGGGCCGTCGTCATCGGCTCTACCTGGGCGAAGACTGGCATCGCCCTGAGGTTATGGGGCTCTGCGGTCAGAGCCCCACGGCTGCGCGCAGGGCGTCCGCCTTGTCGGTCCGCTCCCACGTGAAGTCGTGGTCGTCGCGACCGAAGTGCCCGTACGCGGCGGTCTTCTGGTAGATCGGGCGGTGCAGGTTGAGCTCCTCCCGGAACGCCCCCGGGCGCAGGTCGAACACCTCGTCGACCGCGCGTGCGATCTGCCCGCGCGTGCGGCCCTCCTTCTCGGTGCCGAACGTCTCGACCATCACCGAGACGGGGTGCGCGACGCCGATCGCGTAGGCGACCTGGACTTCGGCGCGGTCGGCGAGACCCGCGGCGACGATGTTCTTGGCGACCCAGCGCGCGGCGTAGGCGGCCGAGCGGTCGACCTTGGAGGGGTCCTTGCCGGAGAACGCGCCGCCGCCGTGGCGCGCCATGCCGCCGTAGGTGTCGACGATGATCTTGCGCCCCGTGAGGCCCGCGTCGCCGACGGGGCCGCCGATCACGAAGCGGCCGGTGGGGTTGACGAGGAAGTTCTTGCGCAGCTTCGCCGCGTCGTAGAGGTGTTCCGGCAGGATCGGCTCGACGACGTGCTCCCAGAGGTCGTCGGGGATCAGCGCCTCGGCGCCTTCGGCGTGCTGGGTGGAGATCAGGAGCTTCTCGACCTCGACCGGCCTGCCGTCCTGGTAGCGCACGCTGACCTGCGTCTTGCCGTCGGGGCGCAGGTAGTCGAGCGTGCCGGACTTGCGTACCGCCGCGAGACGCTCGGCGAGACGGTGGGCGAGCGAGATCGGCAGCGGCATCAGTGTGTCTGTCTCGCTTGTGGCGTAGCCGAACATCATTCCCTGGTCGCCCGCGCCGGCGACGTCGAGCTCGTCCTCGTCGTTCGCGTCGGTGCGCGCCTCGTAGGCCTTGTCGACGCCCTGCGCGATGTCGGGAGACTGCTTGTCGATCGCGTTGAGCACCGCGCAGGAGTCGGCCGAGAACCCGAGGTCGGCGTCGGTGTAGCCGATCTTGCGGATCGTCTCGCGCGCGATCTCCTGGATGTCGACGTACGTGTTCGTCGAGATCTCGCCGGAGACGACGACCAGGCCGGTGTTCACGAGCGTCTCGCACGCGACACGGCCGTAGGGGTCGTCTTTCAGCACGGCGTCGAGCACCCCGTCGGAGATCTGGTCGGCGATCTTGTCGGGGTGGCCCTCCGTCACCGACTCGGAGGTGAACAGGAACTCGTTCTCGGTTAGCTCAGTCATGACTTGGTCGATTAGCTCCAGCTATTCGTGGTGGGCGGAAACACGTGCGGGACGGGACTAGGGTCGGCGGGACTCTCGAGTCCCGCGAGCGAAGATCGCAGAAGTCTATGCGGCGCGAGCGCGTCCGCGCTGGCCGCGCTCCACGAAGTCGATGATCAGCGGCACCCCGTCGAGCGCGTAGCGGGCCCGCAGCCGGTTCTCGATGAAATACGCGTAGTCGCGGGTCACGCGAGTGCGCGAGTTGACCTGGATCGCGAAGCGCGGCGGGCGCTCGTCGATCTGAGCCATGTAGATCAGCTTCAGGCGGTGCCCGCTCGAGCCCCGGCGGGTGCCGATCGGAGGCTGGCGCGCCTGCACGGCCTCGGACAGGAAGCGGTTCAGCTCCGGCGTGGGGATGCGCCCCGACATGCGGTCGCCGAGCGCGATCGCTTCGTTCAGCAGCCGCGCCACGTGCCGGCCGGTCTTCGCGCTGACGGTCAGCACCCGCGGGCGCAGGCGCAGCTTCGCGGCGACCCGCGCGCGCTCGTGCTCGAGGTCCAGGTGCCCGCCGGTCTCGCTGTCGACCGGCTCCTGCACGTCCCACTTGTTGAGCACGATCGCCGTCGCGCAGCCGGCCTTCATCGCGAGCTCCGCGATCCGCAGATCCTGCGCGGTGATGCCGTCGGCGGCGTCGCATACGACCAGCGCCACGTCCGCGCGCTCGGCCGCGCGCTGCGAGCGCAGGGCGGTGTAGTACTCGACCGAGTCGGCCACCTTGGACTGCCGGCGCATCCCCGCGGTGTCCACGAGGATCATCTTGCGATCACCGACCATCAGCGGCATGTCGATCGCGTCGCGGGTGGTGCCGGCGAGATCGGAGACGATCACGCGCTCCTCGCCTAGGAAGCGGTTCACGAGCGAGGACTTCCCCACGTTCGGCCTGCCGATCACGGCCAGGCGGACCGTGTCGTCCGCCTCCGCGCTTTCCCCCTCGGGCAGCAGCTCGACGATCCGGTCGAGCAGATCGCCCGTACCGAGGCCCTGGGCGGCGGAGACAGCCAGCGGGTCGCCGAGGCCGAGGCCGTGGAACTCCGAGGCGAGGGTCAGCTCGTTGACGCTGTCGCACTTGTTCGCCGCGACGATCGTCGGCAGCTTGGAGCGGCGCAGCAGGTCAGCCATCTCCTGATCACCGGGCCGCATGCCGGCGCGTGCGTCCACCACGAGCACGGCCACCTGCGCGTCCGCCAGGCCGGCGCGCGCCTGGTCGCGGATCGAGCCCGCGAGCGGGTCCTCGTCTTCGAAGTCGATGCCGCCGGTGTCGATCAGCGTGAAACGTCGCCCGTTCCACTCGCAGTCCAGCTCCTTGCGGTCGCGCGTCACCCCCGGGCGCTCGTGCACGACCGCCTCGCGGGTGCCCGTGAGGCGGTTGATCAGCGAGGACTTCCCCACGTTTGGGTACCCGACGATGGCGACCTTCATCTGGCCAGTATGGCGATCCGCTCCACCACCTCATCGATCCCCAGCCCCGTCGTGTCGAGCGTGACCGCATCGGGGGCAGATTGCAGCGGGCTGTGCTCGCGGCTGCTGTCGCGCTCGTCGCGCATCGTCTGCTCGGCGAGCACGGTGGCGACGTCGGCGCCAAGCTCGGCTGCCCGCCGCCGTGCGCGCTCGCTCGAGTCGGCGGTGAGGAAGATCTTCAGCTCCGCGTCGGGCGCGACGACCGTGCCGATGTCGCGACCCTCGGCCACCCAGTCGCCCGCGCCGATCAGCTCGCGCTGCTTGGCGACTAGCGCGGCGCGCACGTCCGGATCGGCGGCGACCACCGATGCCGCCTCGGACACCGCGGGCGTGCGGATCTGATCGCTCACGTCGCGCCCGGCGAGCAGCACGCGGCTCGGCGCGTCATCGCTGTCGCCAGGGACGAAATCGATCGCCGCGGCCCGCGCCAGCTCCCCCAGTGCTCCGGGCCGCTCAGGCAATGCTCCTCCCCCCTGATCCAGTCCCAACAACGCCACGCACCGATACATCGCCCCGCTGTCGAGGTAGGTGAACCCGAGCTCGCGAGCGAGCGCCCTCGCGACGGTGGACTTGCCGGCGCCGGCGGGGCCGTCGATCGCTATGAGCAAAGCCGGCTCAGGTCCTCGACGAACGACGGGTAGGACACATCGGCGGCGTCCATGCCGATCACCTCGACGCCCTCCTTGGAGGCGAGCCCCGCGACGGCGCCCAGCATCGCCATGCGGTGGTCGCCGTGCGCGTCGATCGTGCCACCGCGCAATCCTCCGGTGCCGCGCACCAGGAAGCCGTCGTGGCTGTCCTCGATGTCGGCGCCGAGCCCGCGCAGGCCGTCGACCACCACGGCGATGCGGTCGGACTCCTTGATGCGCAGCTCCTGGGCGCCGTGCACGACCGTCTCGCCCTCGGCGAAGCAGCCGAGCAGCGCGACCAGCGGCAGCTCGTCGATCGCGAGCGGCACCTCGTCCGCCTCGACGACGGTGCCCTCGAGCGCTCCGTGGGCGACATCGAGATCGCTGATCGGCTCCTCGGCGATCAACTCGCCGGTCTCGTCCTCGAGGTCGCCGAGCACGATCCCCTCCATGCGGCGCAGGATGCGCATGAAGCCGGTGCGGGTCCAGTTGACGCCGACATCGCGTAGCAGCAGGCGCGAGCCGGGGACGAGCACGCCGGCGGCGATCATGAACGCCGCGGAGCTGGGGTCGCCGGGGACTGTCACGCGCTCGAGCAGCAGCTCGTCGGCGTTGACGACCGTCACGTGCTTGCCGTTGCGGTGGATCGCCGCGCCGGCGCGCAACAGCATCCGCTCGGTGTGGTCGCGGCTGCGCTCGGGCTCGCCTACCGTGGTCGCGCCGTCAGCGGCGAGCGCCGCGAGCAGGATGCACGACTTGACCTGGGCGCTCGCCACGTCCAGCTCGTAGGAGATCGCGTGCAGGCGCGCGCCGCGGATCTCGAGCGGCGCGAAGCGGTCCTCGCGCGCGCTCAGCTGCGCGCCCATCTGGCGCAGCGGCGCGGCGATCCTGTCGACCGGGCGGCGGCGAATCGACTCGTCGCCGTCGAGCGTGAACGTGCGTCCGTCCTGGGCGGCCAGCCAGCCTGGCAGCAGCCGCAGCAGGGTGCCGGCGTTGCCGACGTCGATCGGCCCGTCCGGTTCGCGCGCCTCGCGCAAGCCCGTGCCGCGCACAACGACCTCCTCGGCGGCGCCAACCCGGTTGCCGTTGATCTCAACGAGCGCGCCGAGCGCGCGCACCGCGTCGAGCGTGGAGATGGTGTCGGCGGCGTGCAGGTAGCCGTCGATGTGCACGGGCTCCGAGGACATCGCGCCGAGCAGTGCGGCGCGATGGGAGATCGACTTGTCGCCGGGCACGCGCAGCTTGCCGGTCAGTCCTCGGGCGGGCTCGAAGCGCATGTTCATCTCGTGCCCCTCATGCCGTACCCCTCATGCTTGCACGACTGGGAAGCCGAGGCCGGAGATCAGCTCGCCGGCCCGTGCCGCCTGCCCTTCGCCGCGGATCCACAGCGCGACGACGCCCTGGCGGTTGTCGGCGGAGGGCGAGAGCGCCATGTCGGCGATGTTCACGCCCGCGTGCCCGAGCGCGAGCGCGATCTCGGCGATCACGCCCGGCCGGTTGGGCACCGACGCGCGCAGCTCGCGCGGCGCCTCGCCGTCGTCCACACCGTCGAGCAGGCCCGTGTGCAGCAGCGCGTCGCGCTCGGCGCGCACGCGCTCGTTCCACGAGGTCACCTCGGCGGCCTGGCCCTGCAAGAGCAGCCCGCGCACCTCGCCGAGGCGCCCCGTGAGCTCGTCGATGGCCGCGATCAGCGCGTCGCGGTTGGAGAGGTAGATGTCGGTCCAGATCGCGCTGTTGGCGCCGGCCACGCGCGTGGCGTCGCGGAAGCTCGGCCCGACGGCCGGCATGCGCTCGGACTCCTCCCCGCCGAGCACGCCCGCGGCCTGGGTCACCAGCAGGTTGGCGAGCACGTGCGGCAGGTGCGACACGCACGCCATCAGCCGGTCGTGGGTGTCGGCGTCGATCGCGGTGGGGTGCGCGCCGAAGCTGGCGAGCAGCCGATGCAGGCGCTCGTAGAGGACGCCCGCGGTGGAGCCTTTGGCGGGCGTGAGGTACCAGGTGGCGCCGTCGAACAGGTCGGCGCGCGCGTGCTCCACGCCGGCCGTCTCGGCGCCGGCGAGCGGGTGCCCGCCTATGAAGCGCTCGTCCGCCCCCACGTCGGCGAGCACGCGCTTGGTGGAGCCCACGTCGCTGACCACGCAGTCGGGGCCGGCGGCGTCGAGTGCGAGGCGCACGGTCTCGGCGAGCGCGCCGACGGGCGCGGCCACGAACACGACGTCCGCGCCTGCCACCGCACCGGCGATGTCAGCGGCCTGCGTGTCGATCGCGCCGAGCTCCAGCGCACGGGCACGCACCCGCTCGTCGGGATCGAACCCGCACACCTCGGCCCCAGCGCGCTCGCGCGCGGCGAGACCGATCGAGCCTCCGATCAGGCCAACGCCAACGACCGCGATCTTCAACGAGCTCTTTCTGTGCTGCGCCCCATCAGACGGCGCTGAGCGCCTTGCCAGCCAATGCGGCGGCGCGCTCGACCGTCTGCGCGTACTCCGCGAAGCCGTCCGCCCTCAGCGCCTGGGGACCGTCGCAGATCGCCTCGTCGGGGTTGGGGTGCACCTCGACGATTATCCCGTCGGCGCCCACGGCGGCAGCGGCGAGCGACAGCGGGCCGACGAGGTCGCGCCGGCCGGCGGCGTGGCTGGGGTCGACGATGATCGGCAGGTGCGTGAGCTCCTTCAACACGGGAACCGCCATCAGGTCGAGCGTGAAGCGGTACGCGGTCTCGAACGTGCGGATCCCCCGCTCGCAGAGCATCACGTTGGGGTTGCCTTCCTTGAGGATGTACTCGGCGGCCATCAGCAGCTCGTCGAGTGTGGCGGACAGCCCGCGCTTGAGCAGCGCGGGGCGCCCGGAGCGGCCGATCTCGGCGAGCAGCGGGTAGTTCTGCATGTTGCGCGCACCGATCTGGATCACGTCGGCGACCTCGAGCACCGCGTCGAGGTCGGAGATGTCCATCAGCTCCGTGACGATCGGCAGGCCTGTCTCTGCCTTGGCCTCCGCGAGCAGCCGCAGCCCCTCCTGCCCGAGCCCCTGGAAGGCGTAGGGAGAGGTGCGCGGCTTGTAGGCGCCGCCGCGAAGCAGCGTCGCGCCGGCGTCGCGCACTACCCGCGCGGTGGTGAGCATCTGATCGCGCGACTCGACCGTGCACGGCCCGGCGATCAGCGCGAAGTTCTCTCCACCCACCTTGCGTCCGTCGATGTCGAGCACGGTGCGCTCGCCGTGGGTGATCTGCGCGGAGGCGAGCTTGTAGGGCTTGAGGATCGGCACGACCCTGTCCACGCCGGGCTGGCCCTCGAGGCCGAGGCTCTCGATGTTCGCGTCCTGCTCCACGTCGCCGATCGCCCCGATCACGGTCACGCGGGCGCCGGAGCTGCGGTGCGCCCGCGCGCCGGCTCGCTCGATCTTGGCTACGACCGCGGCGACCTCTTCCTCGGTCGCGGTCTCTTTCATGACGATCATCATCGATTCATCCTTTCACTGACGCCTGGGGGATGTTAGAGGTGCCGAGCATCCGCGCTTCAGCTGACGCTCGTCCGGCTCCGTGAGGGAGGGCGCAAATCGCACCCGCGTGAGTGGCGCTCGGTCCCCGACGGGACCCCTGCGACCCATCTGCATCCGCTCACGAACGGGTGCGGGCCGAAGCGCCTAGCTAAATCGCCAGGCGTGACGGAGCGACCAGGCGGCATACGCGAGGGTGGGGCGTGAGGTTGCGGGAGCCGAAGTGTTCATGGTCGTCCTCAGTGCGTTGTAGCAGACAATCGCGCCGCGGTAAAGGAATGAGAGACGGCGATAACGCTCAGAGGACTTCGGCGAGCGCGTCGAGGAAGCGCCTGTTCTCCTCGGGCAGCCCGTAGGTGACGCGCAGCGCGGGCGTGTCGCTGCCGAGCGCCGCGCCGGCGCGCACTAGCACGCCGCGTTCCTGCAGGCCTCGCATGATCTGCGCCTCGTCGCGATCGTCTCCGAGGTGCACCCAACAGAAGTTCGCCTGTGACTCGGCGGCGGTGAGCCCGAGCGCCTGCAGGCGCTCGTCGACGGAGATGCGCTCGGCGACGGTGCGCGTGACGCGGTCGATCACCGTGTCCTGGTGTGCGAGCGCCTCGACGGCGGCGGCCTGGGCAAGCGCGTTGCAGAAGAACGGCTGGCGTACCTGGTCGAGGGCGCGCGGCAGTTCCTCCGATCCGCATAGCGCGAAGCCGACGCGCAGCCCGCACAGCCCGTGGACCTTGGAGAAGGTGCGCAGCAGCGCGAGGTTGGGGTGCGCGGCGAGCAGGTCGATCGACGCGTCCGGGTCGTCGAGCAGGTTGAACTCGCAGTAGGCCTCGTCGACGATCACGCACACGTGCGGCGGAACCTCCGCGACGAACTCCGCGATCTCCGCGAGCGGCAGGGCGGTGCTAGTGGGGTTGTTGGGGTTGCAAACGATCACGAGGCGCGTCGCGACGGTGATCTCGCGGAGCATCGCGGGCAGGTCGTGGCGCTCATCGGCGTCGAGCGGGACGGTGATCGCGCGCGCGCCGGAGGCGGCGGCGAGGTGCGGGTAGACGGAGAACGACGGCCACGCGTAGACGATCTCCGCGCCGGGCTCGAGCAGCGCCTCGCCGGCGGCGAGCAGGATGTCGCAGGAGCCGTTGCCGATCGCGATCCGCGAGCTGGGCAGGCCGTAGCGCTCGCCGATGCGCGTGCGCAGCAGCGAGTTGGAGGGGTCGGGGTAGCGGTTGAGCGTGCCCATCGCACGGTCGATCGCGGCGCGCACCTCGGGCAGCGGCGGGAACGGCGCCTCGTTGGAGGCAAGCCGAACGAGCGGCTCCTGCTGGGCGTAGCCGCCCGCGGCGGGGTAGGTGGGGATGCGCCGGATGCGCTGTGAGAACTCGATCGCCACGCGCCTATTGTGCCGCGTGCAGGTCCGCGCGCAGCTCTCGCGCGTCGCCGAGGTACACGTGCGCGGGGATGTGGTGCTCGGGGGCGTGGTAGTGGATCAGGACCCTGATGACGCGCGGCATCGAGCGCGGCACGGGTATCTCCTGGGCGCACAGCAGCGGCACGAGCTCGAAGCCGAGGGCGCGCGCGGCGACCGCGGGGAACTCGGCGTTGAGGTCGCGGGTGGCGGTGAAGATGCAGCTGACGACGTTTGCGGGCGAGAGCGCGTTGCGATCCATGATCGTCTGCATCAGCTCGGTGGTGGCGCCGAGGATGTCCTGCGCGTCGTTGCGCTCAACGCTGATGGCCCCCCGCAGGGCGAAGAGTCGCATTGGCGGCGATTGTGGCAGAACCCCTAAAAACAGGCGTCACAGCTACAGGTCGCGCAGCCGCTGCAGCTCCCCCTCGCTCAGGCGCCGGTGCGCGCCGGGCTTCAGCTCCCCCAGCTCCAGCGGGCCGAAGGCGATCCGGGTGAGCTCGACGACGGAGTGCCCGACGGCCTTGCACATGCGCCGCACCTGGCGGTTTCGCCCCTCGTGGATCGTCAGCTCGATCACGTGCTCGCTGACGCGTCGTGCGCGCGCGGGCGCGGTGACGCCGTCCTCGAGCTGCACGCCTGCCCGCAGCGAACGGAGAGCCCTGTCGGTGACGGGCGGCCCTGCGAGTTTCGCGCGGTAGGTCTTGGGGACCTCGAAGCGCGGGTGCGTGAGGCGGTTGGCGAGCTCGCCGTCGTTGGTGAGCAGGATCAGGCCGCTGCTGTCAGCGTCGAGACGCCCCACCGGGTAGAGGCGCAGCCCGCGCGCGGGTACGAGGTCGAGCACGGTCTTGCGCCCGTGCGTGTCGCGCGCGGTGGACACCACCCCGACGGGCTTGTGCAGGGCGTAGAGCACCCGGGGCTCGGCGCCTTCGACCGGGCGCCCGTCGAGTGCGACGCGCGCGTCCTCACCGACGTCGTGCGCGGGATCGGTAACGAGCGCCCCGTCCACGCTCACTCGACCGTCCGCTATCAGCGTCTCGGCGGCGCGCCGGGAGGCGACGCCGGCGTGGGCGAGGTACTTGGCGAGGCGCATGTGCTGCCACCATAGGCCCCATGGATCTGAAGCTGCTCGACCAGACCCTCGCCGACCGCGGAGAGCCGGCCTTTCGCGCCCGCCAGATCTGGGCGTGGGCGACGCGCGGGGCGAACGGCTATGAGGAGATGACGAATATCCCTGCCGCACTGCGCGAGACGCTGCAGCGCGAGCTCCCGTTCAGCGCGCTGCAGCTCCGCGAGGAAGCGCACTCCGACGACGGCACCGTCAAGGCTCTGTTCGCGACGCCAGACGGGCGGCCGCTGGAGGCGGTGCTGATGCGCTTCCGCGACGGGCGGCGCTCTATCTGCGTCTCCTCGCAGTCCGGCTGTCCGCTGACGTGCAGGTTCTGCGCGACGGGCAAGATGAAGTTCGCGCGCAACCTCACCGCCTCGGAGATCCTCGAGCAGGCGCTTCACTTCCGCCGCACCGAAGCGATCGACCACTGCGTGTTCATGGGCATGGGCGAGCCGATGCTGAACCTCGACAACGTGCTGGAGGCATGCGAGCGGCTGCCTGAGATCGGCGTCACGCACCGCCGCACCACGATCTCCACGGTCGGCTGGATCCCCGGCATCGAACGACTGACCGAGTCCGAGATGCCGATACGGCTGGCGCTGTCGCTGCACGCGGCCGAGGAAGCTCTGCGATCGGAGCTGATGCCGGTGAACGACCGCTACCCGCTCGCGGACGTGATCGAGGCGTGTAGGGCTTTCTATGCGCGCAAGCGCAGGCGGGTGTTCGTGGAGTACGTGATGCTCGCTGGTGTCAACGACCGTTACGAGCAGGCGGTGGCGCTGACGAGGGCTTTGAAACGGCGGGACGAGGAGCAGTCGATCTTCAAGGTCAACCTGATCCCGTATAACCCCACCGATTCGGAGTTCGAGGGGTCCAGCCGGGAGTCGATCGCGGCGTTCCGGACGACGCTCGAAGCGAACGGCATACCCGCGACGGTGCGGTTGACTCGGGGAAGGGATATTGCCGCGGCTTGTGGGCAGTTGGCGGCGCAGACTGGCCCAGGTGGACTCGGGAGTGGTGCTGTGGGTCGCTTAGGTATAGCGACCCACAGCAGTGTGACTACGAACTAAGCATTCGAGCCGCCTAGGGACTGACTGAGATTTTTAACGGCCCGCTAGAGAAGATTAAGATCGAGCCCACAAGCATGCCAGAGGTGCTAGTCCCGAGACTACAGCTTCCCGTTTCGGACGCTTCGAATAAGGCTGTTACGTCGAAAGCGTTATTATCTATCCGCGGATCTCTCGCTTCCGAATGGCATTCATCTTGAACTTTGAAGATTCCAGCCACGGCGCATTCGAACCTCCAGCCGGGAACTCCAACACCTGAGTTTTCGATCATGTCATGGGTAACGCCGCCGACCGTTAATAGTCGCGTGGCCCACGGCAGATTCAGCGCGCTACCGGTAACCGATTTACTGGCTTCGCAAGACCCGTTTTTCCCGGCTTCGAAACTACAACTCGTCACCTCGATCGATTTGATCGTGTCGTTGGCCCCCGGACCCACCGTCCCATGACCCCTACCTTCGCAAAGGAGCACCACCGCACCACCCGTAGCGGCTAAATCGGCTAGCTCGAGCTGCCCGATAGTTTTCGCTAAGACTAATACCGGGTTCGTGATTGGATGCCCGTTGTCTAACCATTCCAAAGCGGAAGCTGTCGAAGACGCTGCCGCGGGCATCGCGAAAACCACCACAACCATGAGCCCCAGACTTCTTATCTGTTTCACTTTCTGCTCCTAATAGAGTTTGCCTGCTCAGCCTATAGATCGACTGATTAACATTGCACTCATAAGTTCAACATATTCAACGTTGTCGGTCAAGCAATTCGTCGCAGTGTTCCTCATCTCATGACTGACGATTGGAGCCCGCTATGTCGTGTGAGCAGATCGCGGCGTATGCAGCGTAACGATGACGTGGACAGAACCACTGCGCTAGCGATAGGATTCTGTCGTGCCTGATCCTTCGCTCCTCAGCGTCCGTGAGGCCGCCGACCGGCTCGGAGTCGGCCCGGTCGCTGTGCGCCAGCACATCGCCTCGGGACGCCTGCCCGCAGTCAAGCGCGGGCGCAGCTGGTGGCTGGACGAGCGGGCCGTGGAACGACTGGCCCGACAGCGACCCGGTGGCGGACGGCCCCTGTCACAGGCGATGGCTTGGGCTGTCCTCCTGCTGGCATCCGGGGAGGACACCGCGGCCGAGGAGATGGCCGGCCGGGAGCGCTACTCCCAACGTATGCGCGCCTGGTTGCGTGAGCACCCCTTGCGGGACTATGCGCCGCGACTTCGAGCCCGCGCTGAGATGGAGGAATTCGATGTCCATCCGTCGGAGCTGAGACGAATCCTCGGCCGGCCAGACGTGCTGGCCACCGGCATCTCAGCCGGCGACGTGGTGGGTGTCCTCGGCCCGACATCGGAAGTGGAGGTGTATGCGCCGGCCAGCCATCGCAACCTCATCGTCGACGAGCACGCTCTCTTGCCGGGGACGGGGCCGGTTCGCATCCGCTGGGTGTCCGACGACATCTGGCTGCGATTGGATAGCCGTGGTAGTCACCGCGCGCCGCACGCCGCGATCCTGGTGGACCTGCTCGAGAGCGACGAGCCGCGCGCGCGCCGTGAGGCCGCGCGCGCTCTTGAGCCATGAGTGAGATCGACATTGCCATCGACGATCGAGCGGCCCTGGAGCTATGGGCAGCCGTCGGCGAGCTCTCCAGACGACTCCCGGCCGAGTGGGTGCTCATCGGTGGCCTGATGGTGCAGTTGCATGCCCTCGAGCACGGCGTCGGCAACGTGCGGATTACCGGCGACATCGACGTGCTCGGTCAAGCGCGCCCTCAGGGTGCACTTGCCGCCATCGACGCGGGGCTCCGCGACGCGGGCTTCGAGCTCGTGGCGCCAGACCTGGACGGCTATGCCCATCGTTACGAGCGCGACGGGCTGATCGTCGACGTACTGGCGCCGGATGGCATCCAGCCGCCGCCGATTCTCCGGTCCGGACTCAAAGCCATCAGCGCGCCAGGCGGCTCTCAGGCCCTCGCTCGATCGGAGGTGGTCACCGTGACTGTCGAGGGATCTTCGTTCGAGCTGCGCAGGCCGACATTGCTCGGGGCGGTGCTCATCAAGGCCAGATCCCTGATGGTCCACAGCGACCCGGAATCGCAGCGCGAGGATCTCCTGCGGCTGCTGTCGCTCATCGAGGATCCTCGCGAGATGGCGACCTCCCTACGCAAGAGCGAGCGTAGGTGGCTGCGTGTCGCCGAGCAGCGTCTGCGCCTATCGACCCCCAGTGTGCAGAACGCCGACGCGATGCGTCGTGCCGAGCTGGCGTACAGACTGCTGATCCGCGATCTGCGAGCAACAGAGCTGGGCGGCGCCTACGAGGATGCTTGGGATGCCTGGGAGTCCTCCGGCGATGCCACGTCGTGGGAGCCCGCGACAGACGACGGTCTCGCTCCCTGATGCAACGCGGCTAGCTTGCTAACCCTTCTTCGAGGAGCCATACCTCCTGCGGGCTGCCCTGGCGCATGACCCACGCTTGGCCCGCGCCTTCTTCCGGCACGCTTTGAGCGCCGCCGCGAGCTTCTGCGCCTTACCGGAGCATCCGGTGACCGTGATCGGTGTGCTCTGACGGATTTCGAGGCCGTTCTGCCCGATGATGTTGGTCGGGGCCGTGAGCTTCTGGCCGCAGAAGTCGCCTTTGTCCTTGGCTGGCAGGAAGGCTGCCAGAGCTGAGTCCTTGCCCTGCGGCAGCGTCAGTTCGAAGCTGCTGACGGGCTGGTCGGGCACCGTGCGGAAGGTCGAGCTGGTGACCCCCGATTTTATGTTTGTTTCGCCGTGCAGCTCGATCGTGACGCCGTAGCCCTGGAGCACGAGGACGAGTTCGGGGAACTTCGCTCCACCATGTGAGACGAAATACGCCGGTCCCGTCAATGGAACGGGCAGGATCGGCGTGACGGCACGAGCGTGGCCGACGACAGAGCCGGCCGGGCATGCTGCCGGATTGGCGTCGAAGACGCCGGCAAGGCACGCTTTCTGCAAAGTAGAGAAGCGCGAAGGCAACGCCCGCGGCAGGACCACTTTGACGTACCTCACGTTCGCCTGTGTGCCCTGCGTGCCGGCCGGGAAGGTGAGCTTCGTCGTGAGCCCCATGCCGGCGACTTTCGAGGCCCTTGCCGGGATGGAGAGCTTGAAGCTCGGTTTGAACGCCAGGTTCGCGCAGTCAGATGCCTGGTAGTGGTTGCTCACGCTCACGGCTCCGTCGTCGGCTGAGCTGGTGAAGCTCTGGCCCGAACCGATGACGCTGGCCGTCAAGCTCATCGGGTTGCAGCTGGTTGGGTTGAGCGTGAAGTTCGATCGATCCACGTAGACGCGGATGTCTCGCAGATGGATGACGATTCCTTTGATTATGTGCGGTATCTGGTCGGCGCTGCCGGCGCCGACCGTCACGATCGCTGTCGTGGGGTTGATCTGCAGCGGCAGGTGCAGGACGACCGTGCCGAGGTCATACGGCCCGACCTTCGCCGAGGTGATCGACACGATCGAGAACGGCGCGCCTTCGAACGGCCCGGCCATGTAGAGCTTGCCGGGCGCGTAGACCAGCTGCGATCCCACGCCGGCGCCCGCGAGACTGTGTCCGATCTGGCTCGCGGCCGGACACGAGGGTTCGACTTCCTCCTGTGCACCGGTCTTGGTCCGCGCAAGCGCAATGTCCGCTTCGGGGCAGAACGGGACGCCCGTCAGGTTCGCGGACAGGCCCGGCGGCAGCTGCGCGGAGATGCCCGTGATCTCCTGTTCTCCATCGCCACGCGTGATGTGGAGATCGAACGGGCTGTAGGAGCCGGCGACGTTGTTGAGCGTGCCTGCTACGAGCTGCGGAGCAAACGCCGCCGCACCAGCCGGACAGGGCGCCCCACCGATGCCGCTCGTGATCGAGAAGACCGAGGAGACCAGACTGAACGCGCTCGGTTCCGACCACGGGCTCATTTCACCGCTCGTGGTGTATTCCCCGCAGGTCGCGGGGGTCACCAGAGGCGCACCGGCGCCCTGGTTGAAACTGAGTGTGAAGTCGCTGAACGGCAGCTGTGGGTTTTCGTCGAACGTGGTCGTGAGCTGCCCTGTCAGCGGGTTCGGTTCCACCTTGCCCGCCAGGCGGACGACGATGCCGCGGTCGGGGATCTTCGCCACGACGTACAGCGCGAGCAGCGAGTCGAAGCGATTCGCGAATGGCGTGGCTACGTAGACGGAGCCGGTCGCTTCCTCGGAGATCGCGGGGCTCTTGACATGCACGGTGCCGATTTTCGAGGCGTTCGGGCAGCCTTCGTCCTGGAGCGACGCGGCGGTCTCTGCTTCGACCTGCGCTTCGGTACAGGAGCCGAGGCCGGCAGCGGCCGATGGGTTCAAAGTCATCCCTTCGGGCAGCGTGATGACCGCGTCCTTCAGGTGCGAGGTCGCGAGGCCGTACGGGTTTTCGAAGGTCTGGGGTACTTCCAGGCCAACCTTGAGCCCGGTCGGGGAGTAGGCGGATGTGTTGGACGGTTCGACGATCAAGCTCGGCGTCATCGTTAGCTGTTCGCAGCCCGTGAGAGTGCCGAACTGCATCAGGGTTGGAGGCGGGCCTTCGCTCGGATGCTGCCATGAGTCGACTTTGAATTCCGAATGCAGGGGTGCCCCAGAGCAGCTCGTGGGGTTCGTCAGAAACGGAGTCAACAATCCGTCCGGGATCCCACCATTGACCTGAAAGCAGTTCCCCGCCGCTAGGCAGTTCAAGCCTCGAACAGCGTTGTGAGCCGGATCGTTCGGGACACCCCAGATCGTGAGAACCACGCTGTCGAGCTCGGCGAGCGACTCGTCGATGTTTTCGAACGTCGTTTCCAGGTGCTCAAGACCGTTCGCGCCAGGGCGCACGAACACGTTGCCCTGAATATCCAGGGTCCGGCCCGCGAAGAACCCTAGCTTTGCAACCGCCCCCGGACTCGCCGCAAGGTTATAAACCGGAGAGGTACTAATCCGACCACTGTTGTTCCCTGCTTCAACAAATAGCGTCACACTACCAACCTGCGTATCGATCGGGCATTCATTATGCGCCGCGAAATACGACACTGCACACGCAGGCACATCCACCACATCCCCGGCAAACCCAGCGGGCAGGTTGAACGTCGTGTCCTTAGGGTCTCCAGCGAGGATCCCTTCGTCGTTGATCGTGCTGAACGCAAGCGTGCTTGTCAAATCCGCATGCGCACCAGCCTGCAAGCTCGAAAGCGTTGTATGCGCCGACCCAGGGGCAACACCAAATCGAGCTGGCACCCCAATCACAGTCGGCGTCGTCTGAGACACTTCCGGCGCACCACCCGACACCGTGACTAGGTTTTCAACCACACCTGCCGCGCCCGTATCAACCGGGATCGTGACCTGCAAGGCATCACCAGGCTGCACAGGTTCGGAGTACGTGCATTCAAGGCCCGAGCAGCTCAACGGGGCACCGCTGATCTGCTCCGTTCCCGATGCACCCAACGGATCCAAAGACACACCCGCCGGGAGCGCGTCCGTGATCGTCACGGTGCCGCTGCTTGGCGTGTCACCCGTATTGATGACCACCACTCGATACTCATTCGCGCCACTCGTCAAAGCATTCGGAGGGAAGTTCGTCGGAAGGGAGACTGCGGTCACTGTCCACTGCGCCCCAGCCTGCACAGCAAGTGCTCCTGGCACACAAAACACCCCAAACCCAGCTACCGCAACGGCCACAGCCAGCATCAAACGTGCAGGAACCCTCATCAACGTGCCCTCCCGTTGTGGCCGGCTTTCCTAGCCCGCACCCGCTTCTTCCGAACTCTCACGCACTTACCGTGCTTCTTGACGCCTTTTTTGCATTGAGTCCCCGCAGGGGGTTTTGGGGCAACCCAATTCCCTGGGCCTGTGAACGAGAACGACAGCGGGCCTGCTTCACCAGACGCTCCAGACGACGTTGGCGAAGGGTTCCGGCAGCCATCGCCTTCACAGCCCATCGCGCCCTGCACCACCGGAAAACCACCATTAATACGCGCGTCGTAGAGATCTCCCGCGCCATCGACATCCTGCGGAGCCAAGCGCGCATGAGTACCAAAAAACACATCACCACCCGACGGATCAGTACCAAGGAAATATGAGTTACTTGCATCTTGACCTGAACTAATCAACGACAAGCCGCCTTCGTGCCACTCATACACATCCAACCGTCCATTCGTATCAGCGGGCACCAAGGATTCAGGAGTATCAAAAAATACAAAAGCCCCGTCGTCCGAGATGCCCCGCACCTCACGATTGCGCGTCGTACGATCAAACTGCGCATCCGCAGACGGCGCAGACCCGTCTGGATTACACGATATGCACAACAAGCCACCCGTCACAGCGTCAAACCTATAAACCTCACTGTGTCCGGCGGAGTCATAACCCGTCACGTTCTCCCTCGCAATAAACAACAAGAACCGGCCATCCGGAGTCGCCTCCCACGACGAACGCACATTCAACGGCTGGTGGACATTTAGCGTCTTATAGCCACTCGCATTCGTTTCATTCCAGTCGCCGCCGCTTACCGTCGTGATGTACGTCGTAGTCCCCGTATGAGTGTCATACCGATACAGGTGCCCATTAGCCGTCGTATAGTAGATCGCTGCCCCACTCGCCGCTGGGACAACCCAACTCACATTACCGACGCCACTCTTCGAAGCACCGCGTGAAATACGCGTCAATCCTTCCGTTGCAAAATCGTATTCATACAACTCAGGCGCATGATTACCCGCATCGTCGGCCGTCAACTCCTCGCGAGTAATAAAGAACACACGCGAACCATCTGCAGCCGCACCAGCAAACGCCACGGGTTGCGGTCCCGCTGGATCAACCACCCCTGCTACTGGCGCCGACATCTCAACCGTACGCCGGCCCATACGAACAAACAACTGCGGAGGAGAACCAGTAAACCCTTCTTCTCTTTCGTGGAAGCAGCTAAGATCCGTTGGGTCGGGACTCAAAAAGAACACGCGCGATCCGTCCGCCGACACCGCATGACTGTAGACCCCGACTATCTGCGTGTTTTCCGCTGGCGATACAGCTCCACATTCATTTAGTAGCTTACCTTCGTCATCAACGTTGATAAGCGTATAACGCCCACCAGAATATTCGTACACAGCTTTACTGCCCACAAGCTGTTCTCCCGCGGGAGCCGCGAAGCTATGATCTGCCGATTGGAAAAAGACACGCGTGAAATCTGTCGAAGCACCCGTGAAAGTCCCTTCGTTGCCTTCAAAAATGGTGTCGTACGGGCCCCCGAGCAAGCCGACAAGGCCCATAGACTGTTTTGCTCCCGCATTCGCATTCGACCCGAGCTTCGGAAGGCTCGCGACATGGGAAAAGTTCGGACTAAAGAGCGATTCAACATCAACGCTCTGAACCCCCGGAATCGGAGCGGCAAGCGAATCCTGCTGCCAACCACCGGCATCACGTGAAAACACGTACCCATTCTGCCCGCCAGTCGCGCCGGGACCAAAAGCGGCAGTCGTGCTAAGAAAAAACTTTCCACCTTCCGCAAGCGGATTTTCATCCGGGTAACCAACCTCATAACTGCCACCATTTACCGACTGTTCGCCAGTGTCTCCGAACATATCTTCAGCGTCACCCTTATCCGCCGGCGTCAGAAGCTCATAGCCACGGCAATCGGGAAGCCGTACAGACGGACCCGTACGGGCCGGATTGGAGCAACCAGCAGTCGGCGAACCAGCTGCGGCAGGGTTTGTTGCGAAGACATGGTCGAGCCCAGACAATCCGGCAAACCCGGTCGACGTGTCTACGACGCGTAGACGATAGTGATACGTCCTGTCGGGCAGCAGCCCCCTCAACTGTGCTGACACGGCACTCGTGCTTGAAAATGTGGCGGGAGCGCACGGCACACTCTGGCCATAGCTTTCGCTACTGCCGTATTCAAAGCGACATTCACTGACTTCACCCCCACCCTTTGGCTTGACACTTGCATTGAGTGTTGCGGACGTCGAGGCGACGCTTGAGACCGCGCGACCTTCGATCTTGGGTAGGTGCAACGGCGCACTGTAAGGCCCATACACTCCAATCTGATTTCCGGCGCTTTCTGTGACATATAGCTTGCCTGAGGAGTCAACGGCAAGGCTCGTGGGCCCGCTCACTTCTTCGAGGTTGTCCAGATAGGTTCCAGTCGAGTCAAACTCGTCTATAAAGCCGTTAGCCTGGTCTGCGACGAGGACATGACCGTTAGTTGGGTCGACCGCGATAGCTGAGACCGAGCCGAAGGGCCCATTTTCCGCTTCGGCGAAAGACCGCAGGAATTCACCGGACGAACTGAACTCATAAACTGCGTCCCTACCCGCATCAACAACATAGAAGTCGCCGGTAGAAGCGACCGCGATAGCCACCGGCGCGTAGAAGGATTCGCCAGGCGCAAAGCCGGTGAGCCGGTTGCCGCCGATGTATGGCTCGCTAGCGGAAAAGGGCACTTCCCCACCCGCACCGTCGATACGATATACCGAACTGCCTTCGCCAGCGAGGTAGAGATCTCCGCCGGTCGGACCGCTGGAGTTATCAGCTGCGATCCCGACAGTGAGGTACCCCGCGCTCCACGGACCCGTCAGATCGATGCCGGCATAAGCTCCGCTCGGTTCCAAGCCCCAAATATCGCCGCTGAAGAAATCTGTAAAATAAAGATGTTTTGAGGCGTCGGAGAAAGCAACGGTCTGTGGGTACAGGCCGCTCCACGAGCCGGTACTTTCGCCAACGAAGGCACCGGAGGAACTGACCTCGTCAATCACCTGCCCTCCCGTTTCCCCGATCCATAGATTATCGGAGTCATCGACCGCGACACCTGCGACCCCTAGCGAGCTCAGTCCACCGAACGGCCTGCTGTTGGCTTCGGTAATCGGGGAGAGCTTGCTGCGGCCAGCAAATGCTGGAGCAGCCGCAAACGCAAGCACGACACAAGCACCTACACACGCCACGACACACCACAGAGTCGGACGCTTTGCGTATCGCACAATCTCCTCCAACTTATCATCTCCCCGAGTCATGGCAGTGGATACAACATCACCTACTGGCAGCCTGCTAGCAGGGCACTATCTCATAACTTATATCTTTCGCTAGAACTAGATGCTAGAGGCGTCTCCGACTCTTTTTTAGGAGTGCAATCACACCCTTATTGCCACGTTTCCGGATATGCGCATATCGATTGCCATAGTTTTCGATATTGCTGATAGTGTGCATCGTGCCGTGGGGCCCCAAACAAGCGGCCCCACGACCATGCCGTCAAACTAAACGTCTATTGGCCTACGGATCAACCGAGAGTTTTAACCCGGGCACGTCAGAGAAGACTAAGGCCGCACCGACTACCATTCCTGAGGTGCTATTGCCCAGACTACAGGTAGCGGTTTCGGAGGCTTCGAATAATGCGATTACATCGTTGCCGCTAGGGTTATTATCAATTAACGGGTCTCCTGTTTCGGAAGTACATTTGTCTTGCACTTTGAAAATTCCCGCTACTGTGCATTCAACTTGCCAGCCAGGAGCACCGGGGCCCGAGTTTTCGATCATGTCCCGGACCTCGCCATTAACTGTTAAGAGTCGAGTTGCCCACGGCAGGTTCACCGGCGTCGCAGTAACAGGTTTGCTAGCTTCGCAAGATCCGTTTTTCCCGGCTACGAAGCTACAGGTTGGTGCCGCTATTGTTTTGATCGTGTCATTTGCTCCAGGCCCGATCGTTCCGTCGCCTTTGCTTTCACACACGATGGCCGTCGCGCCGCCGGTAGCAGCTAAATCGGAGAGTTCAAGCTGCCCAGTCGCTCCGGTTCCTTTCAATAAGACTAATATTGGGTTCGTAATTGGTTTTCCATTGTCTAACCATTCTGCGGCGGAAGCCACCGAGGACGCCAAGGCAGATGTCGCAAATACTGCGATCACCGTGAGCCCCAGGATTCTTATCCGTTTCATTGTCTGCTCCTATTGGATCTGTTTTACTCGACGCTAGAGCACTTGCTAACGACCTAGTGATACCAGAACGCCGAGTCGAACCCGGCAAGCTAGAGGGCGATCTTTTTCGACCATGCTGGCTAGCCGGTAATGCAAGTCAAGTTCAACATATCCATATCTGTATGTCAAGTGATTTTGTGTAATATTTTTGAATTGGTGCTATACAAAGTTTATCGTCGATCGTTTAATCTACGACAACATCAAGACGACGACACAAGCTAAACGCCATCTTGGCGATCACTCATCGTCGTCGCTAAAGCATCAGCCGACCCGCAAGCAGGGTTCAAAGTTAGCTCCCAGCTTCACCCCGAGCAATTTGCGTTCAACGCTTACATTTGCGGCATACACTGAGTTCATCGTGCTGAACTCATTACGGCGAGCTTTTTTGACGAGATCCAAGAGATTTCGCTTGAGAGCCTGTCGATACCGGAGGATCTGCGCCCAGGCATTAGCGATTTCATCCGGCGGCTTAAGCGTGGCGAGCTCGATCAGCGCAGCGTTCTCGACACGAGCACGGCGACTGAGAGCACCCGGCACTGCTCCGAACCCATTGAGCGTTTTGGGTTCCGCATCGAGCCTCGCATTGAGCCGTCCACAGATCTTCTCAGCGGCAGAGGCCATCGGAGACAGCGAAGCATGAGTCGGGGCCGGCGTAGCTTCAGTCGAACTGGATGTCGTTGCAACCGCTGCCGAAGTGGCTGATGTGCTGTTAGAGGAATTGCCCCCACACCCAGCCACCCCAGCCACAATCAACACTCCAACCAGCGCACTGTATTTGCGCGCACGACGAAGTAAGTGACTCTGTCCTCCTGCCACATTGCCTCCTAGCACTTTCGGAACGGAACTGTAGAAAATGAGCCGCGTTCTTACCCAGTGCCCGCCGCTATTTCATCCCAAGTGCGGATGAGCGAGCAAGTGCACTATCTCAGGAGAAAACCCTGAAGTCAAGGAATGCACCCCAATTGTTTCCGATGGCCCGAATTCAGCCACGGACGGGAACTCAGCCTTCCGGGCCTCCACCGGCCCTGGCCTCGCCCGCCCGTAGCAGCCGCTCGCGCAGCTCGCTCTGTTCCTCCGGCGTGGGATCCCAGCGGGCGATGTCGGGTAGCTCCTCCAGGGAGCGCAGCCCGAACAGCTTGAGGAACTGCGTGGTGGTGCGGTAGAGGATCGCGCCGAACTGCGAGTTGCCGGCCTCCTCGACCAGCCCACGCTCCAGCAGCGTCGCCGATGCAGAATCAGCACTGACCCCGCGAATCCGCGTGATCTCCGGACGCGAGATCGGCTGCAGGTAGGCGACGATCGCGAGCGTCTCGGCCTGAGCCGGCGTGAGCGTCGAGACACGCGGGCGGCTGAACAGCCTTCGCGCTGCCTCCTCCGTCGACGGGTCGCTCGCGAACGTCCAACCGCCCCCCAGCTCGCGCAGCACGATCCCCCGCACGCCCGGCGCATACTGCTCCCCCAACATCGCGAGCGCGGCCTGAATCGCACCCTCCCCCACCTGCGTCGCGTCCGCCAGCTCCGCCGCGCTCAGCGGGTCGGCCGAGAGGAACAGCAGGGCTTCGACGGCGCGGGCGACCGCGGGTGTCTCGTCCACCGGGTCACTCACCCGGCAGCTACTCCCACAGCGGCCAGTGCGAGCGGCGGCTTCGATTCCTCCGCGGCGAGCGCGTGCACCGCGATCTCACCGAAGCTCTCCGGCTGCTCCCACACCGCTTCCCCGCGTTTGTAAAGCTCCAGCAGCGCGAACAGGGTCACCGCGACGGTCATCCGGTCCGCCCCGCGCACCGCCTCGTCGAAGCTGAACGCGCCACGGCGCAACAACCCCCGCAGGTGCGCGAGGCGCTCGGCGACCGTCACGCGCGGGATCGCGATGTGGCGCAGGCTGATCGCCGGCGGCATCGTCAGCAGCCGTCCGATCGCCGCGCCCAGCATCTCCGCGTTCTGGGAGCCGTCCGCCGGCGGGACGATCGTGCGGCGCAGGCTCGGCGGCAGCGGCGCCGCGCGGAAGCGCACCCCGTCCTCCGCCGCGAGCATCTCCGCGAGGTGCGCCGAGGCGGAGCGGAAGCGACGCGCGTCGAGCATCCTCGCGAGCAGCTCCTCGGCGGCCTGTTCGGGCTCGATGTCGAGCAGCTGCTCGTCTTCGGCGCTCAGCATCAGCCGCGACTTCAGCTCCAGCAGCGCCGCGATCAGCACGATGAACTCCGTCGCCGTCTCCAGGTCCAGCTCGCCGCGCTGTTCGAGGTGGTCCAGGTACGCGAGCACCACTTCCGCGAGCTGCAGCTCAAGCAGGTCCACCTCTTCGCGCAGCACCAGCGTCAGCAGCAGGTCGAACGGGCCGCTGAACACGTCCAGATCCAGCTCGAGCGCCGCGAGACTCATCCGCGCACCGTATCGGCCGCCCCCGACGAAACGCTCGCGCCGGCCCCCGACGGGGCGCCCACGCCCATGCGCTCGCGCACGTCCACGAGCGTCTGGGCGGCGATCTCGCGCGCCTGCTCGGCGCCGCGGGCGAGAATCGCCTCCAGCGCCGCCTCGTCCTCGCGCAGATCCGTGTAGCGCTCGCGCACCGGCGCCAGATACGCCACCACCTCGGCTGCCACGGCCTTCTTGAAGTCGCCATATCTCGACTCCGCGAAGTCGTTCTCCACCGCCTTGGGATCGACGCCGCGCACGGCGGCCAGGATCTCGATCAAATTGCTTATCCCCGGCTTCTCCGCCCCGCGGCGCACCTCGCTGCCCGAGTCCGTCACCGCGCTCGCGATCTTCTTTTCGATCGCCCTCGGCTCGTCCAGGACGTAGACCCGGCCCTGCTCGCTGCCGGCGCTGGTCGACATCTTGCTCGTCGGGTCCTGCAGGTCCATGATCCGCGCGCCCACCGCCGGGATGCGGTGCTCGGGCACGACCAGCACCTCCTCCTCGCCGCCGAAGCGGCTGTTGAAGCGCCGCGCCACGTCGCGCATCAGCTCCAAATGCTCACGCTGGTCCTCCCCCACCGGCACCTCGTGTGCGCGGTAGGCCAGCACGTCCGCCGCCTGCAGCACCGGGTACAGCAGCAGGCCCGCCGAGACCAGCTCGCGCTGGGCGATCGACTTGTCGCGGAACTGGTGCATCCGCTGCAGCCGCCCCAGCTCGGTCACGCTGCACAACAGCCACGTCAGCTCCGTGTGCTCGTGCACGTCGCTCTGGCGGAACAGGATGCAGCGTCCGGGGTCCAATCCCGCCGCGAGCAGGATCGCCGTCGTGTCGTACAGGCGCTCGCGTAGCTCCGTCGGGTCGTAGGAGACCGTGATCGCGTGCAGGTCCACGATGCAGAAGATCCCCTCGCCGCGCTCCTGGCTCGAGATGTACTGCGCGATCGCGCCGATGTAGTTGCCGAGGTGCTTGCGGCCCGTCGGTTGGATGCCGGAGAAGATGCGCACTGCCGTCATCGGCCTAGAGCGCTTGGCGGATGATCGGGCGCTTGGCCGCGGTCACCTCGTCCAGGCGACGCACCGGGGTCGTGTACGGGGCGTTGCGCGCGATCTCCGGGTCCTCGACCGCCTCCGCGAGGATCGCCGCGATCGCGTCCGCGAACGCGTCGAGGGTCTCCTTTGTCTCGGTCTCCGTCGGCTCCACCATCAGCGCCTCCTCCACCAGCAGCGGGAAGTACACCGTCGGCGGGTGAAAGCCGAAGTCCAGCAGCCGCTTGGCGAGGTCGAGCGTCTTGATCTCGAGGTCCCGCTTCATCGGCCCACCGGAGAGCACGAACTCGTGCAGGCACAGCTCGCCATACGCCAGCGGCAGGTACTCCGCCACGCCTTTGCGCTTCAACAGCGCCAGCAGGTAGTTCGCGTTCAGCACCGCCACCTCGGAGGCGTCCTTCAGGCCGTCCGCGCCGAGCGAGCGGATGTACGCGTAGGAGCGCACGAAGCAGCCGTAGTTGCCGTGGAAGCCGCGCAGCCGGCCGATCGTCTTCGACCCCACCCGGCCGCTGCCGTAGTCCAGGTCGAACGTCGGCGCGCGATCCGCCACCACTCGCTCGCGCCCCGTCGGCTCCGCCGCCTCGCGCTTGCTCACCACCGGCACCGGCAGGAACGGCGCCACGCGCTCTGACACCGCGATCGGGCCGGAGCCCGGGCCGCCGCCGCCGTGGGGCTGGGTGAAGGACTTGTGCAGGTTGAAGTGCACGATGTCGAAGCCCATGTCGCCTGGCCGCGAGATGCCCATCACCGCGTTCAGGTTCGCGCCGTCGTAGTACAGCGTCGCGCCCACGCCGTGCACGATCTCCGCGATCTCCGCGATGTTCGGGTCGAACAGGCCAAGCGTGTTGGGGTTCGTCAGCATCAGGCACGCCACGTCTTCGTCCGCCTTCGCGCGCAGGTCGTCAATGTCCACGCCGCCGTCCGCGTTCGTCGCGACCTTCACCACCTCCAGGCCCGCCATCGTCACCGTCGCCGGGTTCGTCCCGTGCGCCGTGTCGGGCGTCAGCACCTTGTGGCGCGTCTCTCCCCGATCCTCGTGGTAGGCGCGTGTCAGCAGCACGCCCGCGAGCTCGCCGTGGGAGCCCGCCGAGGGCTGAAGGGACACGTGCGGCAGGCCCGAGATCTCCGCCAGCGCCTCCTGCAGGTTCCACATCAGCTCCAGCGCCCCCTGCGAGCGCTCGGGGTCCTGCAGCGGGTGCAGGCGTGCGTGGCCCGGCAGCGCCGCCGCACGCTCGTGCAGACGCGGGTTGTGCTTCATCGTGCACGAGCCCAGCGGGTAGAAGCCCGAGTCGAGGTCGAAGTTGCGCTTCGAGATGCCCACGTAGTGGCGCACGATCTCCGGCTCCGACACCTCCGGCAGCCGCGGTGGCTCGGCGCGACGGAAGCGCTCCGGGAGCAGCGCGTGCGGGTCGACCGCGGGGACGTCCAGATCGGGGCACAGGAATGCGCGGCGGCCCGGCGCGCCCTTCTGGAAGATCGTCGTCGCGCGCTGGCGCTGCAGCGGCATCTCGGTGGTCGAGTTCGCGCTCACGCGGGCACCGCCGTTTCGGCTGCCTTGAGACGCTCGGCCGGCGTAGCGCGCTCGGCTGCGATAGCTTCGCCCAGCACCTCCACGAGCCGGTCGATGTCCGCGCGCGAGCGGCGCTCGGTGATCGCCACAAGCATCACGCCCTCGTCCTCGGGGCGGCCGGTGAGCGCGTGCACGTCCACGCCGGGGTTCACGCCCTGCTCGGCGCAGCGGCGCTTGACCGCGGCCACGTCCGCGTCGAGGCGCAGCGCGAACTCGCGCACGACGGGCTGCTCGTGGAGCTTCTCCACGCCGTCGAGGCCGGCGAGCCTCTCGCGCGCGTAGTGGGTGCGGGCCAGCAGCAGCTCCCCCAGCTCCACGATCCCCCGCCGGCCGAGCCACGTGAGATACACGACGCCCGCGAGCGCGTTCAGTGCCTGCGCGGTGCAGATGTTGGATGTGGCTTTCTCCCGGCGGATGTGCTGCTCGCGCGTCTGCAGCGTCAGCACGAACCCGCGCCGGCCGTCCACGTCGAGCGTCTCGCCCGCGATCCGCCCGGGCATCCGCCGCAGGTACTCCTCGCGCGCCGCGAAGAACCCGAACGACGGACCGCCGAAGTCGAGGCGGTTACCGAGCGGCTGCCCCTCGCCGACAGCCACGTCCACGCCGCACGCCCCCGGGGGCTTGAGGATCCCGAGCGCGATCGCGTCGACCTGGGCGATCACAACGGGCGGACGCTCCGGGGAGGCTGCCTTGGCGGCGGCGCTGAGCGCCTCCGCGTCCTCGACCGCGCCGTAGAAGTTGGGCTGGGCAAAGATCGCCGCGCTGGTATCGGCGTCGATCGCCTGCGCCCATCCGTCCGGGTCGGTGACGCCGTCGCGCAGTGGAACCTCGACGACGTCCATGCCGTAGCCGTGGGCGAGCGTGCGCAGCGTCCCGATCGTGTGCGGGTGGAGCCCCGCGCTCACGACGAACCGGCTGCCGCCGCTGTGGAGCTTCGCGAGATAGCCCGCCGCGGCGACCGCCGAGGGGCCCTCGTAGACGGAGGCGTTCGACACCGCGAGGTCGGTGAGCTCGCAGATCGCGGTCTGGTACTCGAACATCACCTGCAGCCCGCCCTGGGAGATCTCCGGCTGGTAGGGCGTGTAGGGGGTGAGGAACTCCGAGCGCTCCATCAGCATGTCGATCAGCGCCGGCACGTAGTGGTCGTACATGCCCGCCCCGAGGAAGCTCAGCTCGTCCTCGCTCGAGACGTTGCGCGCCGCCAGATCGCGCAGGTGCTCGTACACGTCCTGCTCGGGCTGCCCCTGCGGGAGGTCGAGGGCGCGGTCGAGGCGCACCGCCTCGGGGATCTGGCGGTCGAAGATCTCCTGCAGCGAGCCGACGCCGATCGCGTCGAGCATCGCGTCGAGATCCTGCGGGGTGATGGACGTGTAGCGGCTCAACTAAACAATCAGCCTAGCCAGCGAGCGAAGCCCGGTAGGTGGCGGCGTCCATCAGCGCGTCGCGCTCGGACGGGTCGCTGAGGCGGATCTTCACGAGCCAGCCCTCTCCGTAGGGGTCTTCGTTGATCGTCGCGGGGTTCTCGGAGAGCGCCTCGTTGACCTCCACGATGTCTCCCGAAAGCGGCGCGATCACGTCCGAGACGGCCTTCACGGACTCGACCTCGGTGTAGGAGGCGTCCTTCGTGAGCGTGGTGCCGACGGCGGGCGCCTCGAAGAACACGACCTCGCCGAGCGCGTCCTGCGCGTACCAGGTGATCCCCAGCGTCGCGACCGGGCCGGCGCCGCCCAGCGTCGGATCAGCGGCGTCGATGCGAGCCCAGTCGTGCTCCGCGTGGTACAGCAGGTCGTCGGGGTAGCTGGCCTGGGCCATCAGGAGCCCTTTCTGTAGAGCGGCTTGTCCTTGACAACGGCGCCGCGCATCTTGCCACGAACGTCTATCTCGAGACGGGTGCCCACGGCGGCGTTCGCGACGGGCACGTAGGCCATGCCGATGCCCACGCCGAGGCACGGCGAGAGCGTGCCGCTCGTGACCTCTCCCCCGCCAACGATCGGGTTGCCCTGGCGGGCGATCCCGGGGCCGTCCAGCGCGAACGCGACGAGCTTCTCCGCGGGCCCGCTCGCCCGGACGGCGCGCACGGCCTCGGAGCCGATGAAGCGCGTGTCCTCCTTGCAGCACCAGCCGAGCCCAGCTTCGATCGGGCCTCGGGCTTCGCTGAGGTCGTTGCCGTAGAGGTGGAAGCAGACCTCAAGGCGCAGCGTGTCGCGCGCGCCGAGCCCGGCGGGCGTGGCGCCGCGCTTGACGAGCTCGTCCCACAGCTCGACGGCGTTCTCGGTCGGGCAGAGCAGCTCGACGCCGTCCTCGCCGGTGTAGCCCGTGCCGCACACGAGCACGTCGCTCCCGAGCAGGTTGCGGGTCTCGGCGCTCATGCGCTCGGGCAGCGGGTGGTCGGAGATCGCCTGCACGATCTCGCGCGCGAGATGCCCCTGCACGGCGAGCATCGCCCAGTCGTCGATGCGGTCCTCGACCCGCACGTCGGGCAGACCCTCGGCGTGAGCCTGGAACCATGCGAGGTCCTTGGCGTGGTTGGAGGCGTTCGTGACCGTCAGGTAGCGGTCGACGTCGAGTCGGTAGGTGAAGAGGTCGTCGAGCACGCCGCCGTCCTCGCGGCAGAGCACGCTGTACTGCGCCCCGTCGATCGGGATCTGCGCGACGTCGTTGGAGAGCAGCCGCTGCAGCAGCTCGAGCGCCTGCGGCCCGCTCGTCTCGATCTCGCCCATGTGCGACACGTCGAAGATCCCGCACGCTTCGCGCACCGCCATGTGCTCCTCGCGCACGCCCTGGTATTGGACCGGCATCTCCCAGCCGGCGAAGTCGACCATCTTCGCGCCGGCCTCGACGTGGCGGTCGAACAGGGCGGTGCGGCGGAGGGTCAAGGGTGCGGGCGGCATTGCGCCTCAGGCTAGCGTAGCGCCCGATTCACGGAGCATGACGACGCGCGTGTACCGCCGACGTTCAGACATAGCGAATCTAACCCGTCGAAGGCCTGCCGCGCATCGCCATGCTCCTGTGATCACCGCCCCAGCCGCACGACAGGAGCAGTGGTCCTAACCAACGCCGTTGGCTCGCCAGCGACGTTCGTCCCTTCGCTGTGACATCCCATTTGTCCATCCATCGGGACGAGCAAAGTTCTAACAGCCGAACGTCTGCCTCCACAAGGGTGTGAGCAATTTACATCCAGGATCTACAAAAGTCCTGACAGTCAAAATCCCGTATTTCTGGGTAAGTTCGCCCAGTAAAAAACACGCATGTGACGGAAACAGCTCGCCGAATACGCGCGATCTCGTGCGAGCCGAGTCAGCTCTTTGCGCGCCCCGCCTTGGCCTTCTTGTGCTTGGTAGGGCAGCCGGTGGCGAGGATCTTGGTGTTCTGTTTGACGACCGCCCCGTTTTGGCCCGTGATCACGGTCGGCATGTTCAGAGTCCGTCCGCACAGGTTGTACTTCGACCTTGCGGGCAGGTTGGTCGCCAACACCGAGTGCGGGCCCTCCGGCAACACCATGTCGAAGCTCGAGATCGGCGCATCCGGCACCGCCTTGAAGATGCTCGACGTGACCCCGTTCTTGATCTTCGTGTTGCCGTCGAGGATCAGCGTGATCCCTTCGCCCTGCAGGACGATCTCCAGGTCCGGGAACGCCGCCCCGGCGTGGGACACCAGGTACGCCGGGCCAGTCAGCGGGTGCGCGAGCACCGGCGTTACCGCCGTCGCCCTGCCCACCGCCGAGGCTGCCGGACATGACGCCGGGTTCGCTTTGAAGACGGCGTCCACGCACGCTTTCTGAAGCGTCGAGAGCCTCGAGGGCAGCTGGATCGGCAGGTCGACCTTGACTTTCGCGATGTTCGCCTGTCCGGCCCCCGAGGTCACTTTGACGTGCAGGGACGCCCCGCTCGCTTTGCTCGCCTTGCCCTGCGTGGACGCCGAGAACCTCGGCTTGAACGGAAGGCGCGAGCAGTTTGCGGCCGTGAACGACGAGGAGACCGACGCGGTCGTGCCGGTGCTGCTCACGAGGCCGCCGTTGACCTGCAGTTTGCTGCAGTTAGTGGGGTTGAACATGAAGTTCGGCCGGTCGATCGTGACGTTCACCGTCCTGATCTGCAGCGGAACGCCCTCCAAGATGCTCGGTAGCTGATCACTCACGACCGTTATCTGCGCCGTGGTCGGGTCAACCTCGATCGCCGCGCGCACGACCTCCTTTCCAGGCCCGCCATTTCCAGCGAGCGTGAACGGACCGGCTGTCGTGGGCACCACGATCGACAGGCCGAACGGACCGCCGCCATATGCATCGGTGAGGTAGACCTTGCCGCCCTTCACCCAGTACGGATCCGCTCCCGCGCCGACCGCCACGGTCGCTCCGCCGATTTCGCTTTCCGGGCCGCATTCGCCTTTGCCGGCCTGCCGTTCGGGGCAGCGGACGACGCTCCTCAGCATCCCCAACAGCCCCGGCGGAGTCTTGACGCTCACGCGCCCCAGCGTATCTTCGCCATCCTGGCGGGAGATCGTCACGCTGAACGGCGAGTAGCCTCCGGCCTGGTTGTTGGGCGTTCCAGCGGTGAACGACGGGGCGAACCCAGGCGCGGCGCACGCCGATCCGCCGGGTCCGCTCGTGATCTGAAACGTCGAGCTCTTTTCGGTGGGCACGCTGCTCGACCAGGGCGTCAGCGAGGCGCTGCTCGTATACGACCCGCACGTCGGCGGAGTCACCAGAGCCGCGCGCGGCCCGCCGAAGAAGCTGAGCCGCAGATCTTCGAACGGGAGCTGCGGATTGTTTTCGAAGGTCGTCCTGATCTGCCCGGGCAGCAGGCCGTTGCTCACGAGCGGTTCTCCGAGTTCGACGTGCCCGGCGAGCTTGACCACCACACCCGTTTCCGGTTCGTGGATCGCCACGTAGATCGCCAACAGCGACCCGAACGGGTTTTCGGTCTGCGTCGCCACGTACACGCCGCCCCTGAAGACACGGTGCGGGAAGAGCGGGGTTTCCAGTTCCACCGACCCGATCTTCGACGCTTCAGGGCACCCTGCCGGCTGAGGGCCGTGCAGTTCGATCTCTGTTTCCGAGCAGCTCGCCAGGCCGCCGGCCGCCGCCGGATTGACACTCTGGCCCGCGGGCAATGTGACGCTCACGTTTCGTACGTTTGCCTCCGCCAAGCCGTTGACGCCTTCTTCCTGCGGCACGTGCAGCCCCACGTCGAGCCCGGTCGGAGAGTCCGCACTGCCGGTTTTCGGGGCGATCGAGACGCTCGGGGAGAAGCGCAGCTTTTCGCAGCCTTCCATCGCGGGCGCTTCGGCGTGACCCGTCACGTATTCGCCCGGCTGCTGATAGGCGTCGGCGAACACGGTCGCCTGCAGGGCCGTGCCCGGGCAGTAGCCGGGCGCGGTCAGGAACGGCTTCGCCGGCCCGCGTTCCGGTGTGGCGCACGGAACTTCATAGCTGTGTTCCGGGCCCGGACAGGCTCGTTCTCCGTCGTGGTCTCTTGCACTCGGCACGCCCCAGACCCTGACGGTGACCTGTTGAACGCCGGCCAGATTCGTGATGTTCAGGCTTTCCGCGTCGATCCCGTAGTCGCCGCCGGTACGCACCCTCGCTTCGATGTACGCGTTGGCGAAGTTGTTGAACCGCGCCCCGAGCTCCGCCGCCACGCCCTTCGGCGGCGCCAGATTGAATAGCGGCGCCCTGAGTTCTCCCTCGGTCGCCGCCTGGACTATCAGCGTCCCGATCTGAGCCGCGCCGCTGCATTCCTTCGCTTCCGATTCGCGTCTCGTGCACGTCGCCGTCGCCGAGGGGTTCCCGACGATCCCCGCCGGCAGTTCGACGCGCACGTCCTTGACGTTGCCGCTCGGCGTGAACTGGCCGCCTTCGTCGGTCTGATCGAGGACGATGTTGGTGACCATGCTGTCCGGGTGCCCACCCGCTTCCGTGTACGGGCTTCCAGCGCCATCCTGCATTTCAAAGGCGAACGCGTCGATGCCGAACGTCGCCACCGAGCCTTCCGGCCCCGTCGCTTCGCCGGATGCGCCCGTGACGAGGAAGCGGTAGTCGTACACCGAGTCGATGGCGAGCCCCACCACCTTCACGTGGACGGTCCGGGCCCCCGTGTTTGCGGCAAGTTCGCCGGGCGTGCACGGCAAGCTCTGCGCGTGCGCGTATTGCGAGGCTTTGAATTCCGCTTCGCTCACGTACTGCAGACGACAGCTCACGGCTTCGCCGGCCGGATCGATGCTCCCAACGATTTCAGCACCGTGAGGGCCGGCCGTCGCGGACCGGTTTTCCACCGTGGCGCCCGCGGCTGTTCTGAAGGTCTGATCGGACGCTTCGGTCGTGCCCTGCGAGTTGGTCGCGACGAACCTGTAGTGGTATTCGGCGTTTCGCTGCAGCCCCGTGAGTTCCTGGCTCACCGTGGCCGCGGCGAAGCCCGAGCCCGCGCTCGCTCCGGACACCGGCACCGTCGCTTCATAGGTTGCCGGACACGTGCCTTCGCACAACCCGTATTCGACCTGGTAGGTCGTCGCCAGACCGTGCGGGTCGAGCGCCGCCTGCACCGTGGCATCGGTCTGCCCTACGACGGTCGTCGTCTCGCCTTCGAGGGTCGGTGCGCCGCTCGTTTCGAATGTCCCGTCAGCGCTGTATCCGGTTCCGTTCGCGTTCGTCGCCGACATCCTGAAGTGATACGCGGTGCCAGGCGTGAGACCTGTGATCGCCGCGCTGTCGACTTCGGTCGTGCTCGTGTATCCCGGCGACGGAGAGCACGCGGCCGTTTCGCCGTAGGACGGGGTTTCACCCCATTCGAATGCGCATTCCGTCACTTCCCCGCCACCGGCCGGATTCACGGCACCGTGCAGAGTGACGCTCGTGGGCAGCACGCTCACCGGTGCCGCCGGCGTGACGGTGGGCACCACAACCGCGGGACCAAGCACGTACACCGTGCGCGCGAACAGCGCCGACACGTACACGTCGTGACTGGAGCCGTTGACAGCGACGGCGTACGGCGACGCTTGATTCGGCAGTTCGATACGCGACAGGAATGCGCCGCCAGGCGCAAACTCGTCGACACCGCCGCTCATCACCACGTACAGCTCGCCACTGGCCGGATCGACCGCCAACGCGTAGGGCGATTCCCCGAACGGACCGCTCGACGTAGCGGTGATGGATGAGACGTACTCTCCCGACGCGTCGTACACGGCCACGCCTTCGCCACCGTTTTCCACCATGTACACATCGCCGTAGGAGGCGCTGGACGGGTCTGTATCGCCAGCCAGCCCCTGTACCGAGCCCAGTGGGTGAGATGGCCCTTCCGTCGCGAAGATCTCGAGCTTTTCGACGCCCGGGACGAACTTGTACACGATGCCGTTACTGGAGTCGGCTATGAGTATGTCGCCGGCGGCGTCCACCGCGAGCGCGGAAGGCTGCCCTTCTTTCGGCAGCGCAATTTCAGATATGTACGTCCCCGAGGGACTGAACACGTCAACCGCGTGGTGTTCCCTGTTTCCCACATACAAATCGCCGCTCCCATCCACCGTCACCGCAAGTTGAATTTCGGGGGAGCCGAAGCTGCCTTCCGGCACACCGCTGCCGCTGCTGTCACACTCGCTCAGCGACGTCGTCGCAGAGCCCGCACCCGTAATCTGGCACAGGTAGCTGCCTGCAGCCGAGAACTCGTTGACGACTCGAGGTACATACGATCCGACGTACACATGGCCGGCCGATGCACTCGAGGAGTTGTCCACCGCGAGCTCAAGTGGAAACATCGACCCTTCTGGAGTTTCGCTCCCCGTGAAGCTGGAGACGAGAGGGTGCGTCAGGGTCGCGGAAGCCGATGCGGCCAGCGCTCCCATCATCAACAGGACGATCAGGGCAACGGCTGCCTTCCTATACATGAGAGACCCTTCCCGTCGCCGTCGTCTTTCTCGCCTTTCGGCTCTTTCCGGCTCGCCCTTTCGCATGTCCCCGTTTCTTCTTCACGCACTTGCCGTGCCGCCGCACAGTGCCCTTCCTGCAGCTCCTGGGCTTTTTACGGCTCGTCGTGGGCTTTTCAACCGTCGGCGTGATGTTGCCGAGCCCCATAAAAGTCGCGCTTGCGGGAGCGCTCGCAGACGGCTCGCTTGGGGATCCCCCTCGGCAGCTTTCATCCGAGCATGCCGGCGCCTGCGTCGCCGGTTCGGAGAGACCTCCTTCGACCCGCGCGTCATACAGTGCAGGCCCATTGCCTGCGTCCGCTCCGGCCAGATGCTGGCTCGTGGCGAAGAACACATCTTCGGCTTCGCCCCCGGTCACCGGGTTCAATCCGCTCGCTTCGTAGTAGTAGGAGTTTTCGGCGCTCGTACCGCTGGATATGAGATGCGCCTGGCCGCCGCTGTAGAGATAGACGTCGCGGCGGCCGTCTGCATCGCCCGCCACGAGCGGGTTCGGCGTATCGAATACGACGCTGCCGTCGTTGAATACATTGCGACGGAGATACCCGGGTCCCCATCCGTTGACCGACGACCTCTCCACCGCACTGATGCCGGTCGCGCCGATCGGCCGCACATTCGCGGGACCGCAGGAGACGCATTCGAGGCGCTGAGCGACCGCGTCGTATGCGAACAGCTCGGAATCCGGCTGAGCGGTTGCCGCATCGCGGTTGTCGTAGCCGGTCAATTCCGCGACGGAGCCGAACACCAGGAAGCGTCCGTTGGGAGCCGCGGCCGCTTCGCGTGTTTCGCCCTGCCAGTCTTTCCAGTCCCCGGGCGCCAGGGTTGCGAGGAACGCGACGGACGATTCCCGGGAGAGCTCATACAGGTTCGGTGCGCCTTCCTGCGGTTCGTGACCTTCGGCGTTCACTTCGCCGAAAGCGCCTTCCGCGGCGATGTACAGATGCCACGCACTCCCTTCTTCGCCGAGTCCGGCGAGTCCCAGCACGTGCGCGGATGCGAACGGCGTCAGATCGCTGAGCTGCCCGGTTTCGAGGTCGAACTCGTAGAGGTTCTGCCCGCTACTCGGGACGGTGTCGCTCGTCAGCTTCTTGACCCCTCCATCCGTGAAGAAGACGTCCGTGCCCTGCGCCGTCGCGGCTATGAATTGACCGCCGCCGCCGAGGCCTCCGGTAGCAGATGCGTCGACCTGGACCGTGCAGGCCATGTCGGCTTCGAGACAGTCTCCTTCGGGGCTCAGCTGGCTCTGTTCCATTTCCGCGTTCTCTCGCTCGTACAGGTCGCCCCCCGATTCGAAGATCACGCGGCTTCCGTCGGCCGACACGCTGTGCAAGAGAGGCGCAAATCCAACAAGGAAGGAACTGGAAGGCGACGCTTCCGCGACCAACCTACCCGACACGGGGGTCCCGTCCGGAAGAATGCTTACCAGGTGCACGCTCCCACCCACCCACTCGTAGAGGACGTCACCTGCGGGTGCGGAGGGGGTCAGCTTCGCGTTCTCTGAGAATACGATGTGCGAGAAGTCTGTTGACGCATCCTGAAGGTGGGCGTCAGCCGGCGCTTCATTCGCGGGCGTCAGGTTCACAAGACTGTACGATTCCGAGTCAACGTCGCGAAGGAAGAGGTTCTCGAAGCCTTCTGGTTCGTCTTCCGTCAAGGGCGGATCGTTGTGAGGGCACTGTTCCTGCCCGTCCGAGAGGATTTCCGTCGCAAGATCTCCGGAGAAATACGTGTACCCGCCGCATTCGATGAACGCTCCCGAAGACGTCGACTGGGAAGGAATCACGTCTCGCGTTCCCCAGCCGCTCGCGGTCCGCGTCGATAGAAGATGCATGCTCGGATTGCTGAGACCTGCCGGGGGGTAGTAGGAGAACCACGAGATCTCGCCAACGCTCGCCGCGAGCCCTTCCGCGGCCCTGGCTCCATCCACGCTTCCGCCCGGCGCCACATAGGCCGTTGCGCCGGGAGGGCTCACGAGCTCATACGCACGGCATTCGGGAAGAAACGACGAGCCCTGCTGGGCTCGCAGACCTTCGTTACCGCACGTCCCAGCCAGCGCCGACGAGGGCAGATAGGACATCACACCGATAACGCCCACCAGCCCCAAAGCGACTGTTAGTCGGCGCGTTGCCGGTTGATGCACTTTGAACATACGCTCCATTCCCTCCCCAACGTCGGTTCTCCGCGATGATGCCGAGCGGGCTCAGGCGGCCCGCTCGGCAGTAAAACACCGGCGACTAGCTTTGGCGTCGCCTACCTACGTTGCAGCTATTCCCACGAAATGGTGTTGCCTGACGATGTGACTTCCGTGGTACCAGTGTAGGTGCCTTTGTTGGTGACGCCGGTACCGCATTCACCGCCGCTCCCTTCGGACACGATGCCCGAGACATTCGGTTCCACAATGACATTTTTGCCAGTGTTTTTGTACGTGAGCGTTTTGAGAGTGTTCTGCGGTTTCACCGTTATGTTGCAGCCCGCGATCGGAACTTTGATGACGATCGTGTTGTTTAGGTTTGCAGTCCCGTCGGCGTTGAACGTGTATTTAGCGGTAGTCACAGTGGCTTCGAATTTCAAGATCTCCGTGACGGTACAGCTTGAGTAGCTGACGTCAGCCGCCAGTGTTAACTGTTTCCCTGCCACAGCGTTAGCGTTGCTGACGGCGTCTGCGGTGCATTCCACTGCAGGACCGCTCCCGGTTTTGAAGACCTGCGTTGTGTTTTTGACCCTTGTTACAGCACCGGCTTTTTCTGCGACGAAGCTGTGCGCCGATGCTACACCGCTGAACGCCAGGACGGCGACCAGGGTCATCCCCAGTAGACGGATAGTACGTGACATTGATTCTCGCTCCTTGTCTTGAGGAGCATGGCAATACGCGTGCTGTCAGCTGCATGGTGACATTTTGGCTGGGGCCGTTGCAAAGACACAACCCCCGTTTCTGATTCCCCGGTAATCGTTCGAGGAACAAATTTCGGGCGACTATTGAGCCACGCCCAGCCGACATGAGACCTCCGCTTGGAAGCACTTCACGCATCGTCATGCTCCTGTGGTTTGTGCCCTAGCCGTTTGGCTAGGGCCATTGGTACTGCCTCTACGACGCCGGGGGTCGCCCGACGCCGTTATCCCTGCGTGTGCATCCCAACCCCAACCATCGGGGCGTCCAAGGTCTAGCAGCCACGTCGACCGCGCTGCAAGGTGTGAGTGGACTAGACGTGCGATCTACAAAAGTCCACGGAGGCGAAGTGCCTGAGAATACAGACGTTTATGCCCGTCAAAGACATCTGCGGAAGAGAAACAGCTCGTTCTATTGTCTGCGCCGGTTTGGCGCGCCGGATGCTCGCTCCTAACGCAGGAACGGCGGGACGTCTATATCGTCGTCCGAGATCTCGAGCGTCGAGCGCTGCCGGTCGCCGAGCTGGGGTCCGCGATCAGGAGCCCCAGGACGCGCCGCCCTGGACTCACGCCGGCCGCCGCGGCCCGGACGGTGGTCGAAGCCGGTGCCGATGACGGTGACGCGCACGTCCTCGGCCATGCTCTCGTCGATCACGGCGCCGAAGATGATGTTCGCGTTCGGGTCGGCCGCGTTCTGGATGATCTCCGCGGCGTCGTTGACCTCGAACAGGCCCAGGTCTTTCCCGCCGGTGATGTTCAGGAGGATCCCCGTCGCGCCGTCCACGGACTCCTCGAGCAGCGGCGAGGAGATCGCGGCGCGCGCTGCGTCGCCGCAACGGCTCTCGCCGCTGGCGGTGCCGATGCCCATCAGCGCCGAGCCGGCGTCCTGCATGATCGTGCGGACGTCGGCGAAGTCGAGGTTGATCAGGCCCGGGATGGTGATCAGGTCGGTGATGCCCTGCACGCCCTGACGCAGCACGTCGTCGGCCTCGCGGAACGCGTCAAGCATGGTGGTGCGGCGCTCCACCACCGCGAGCAGCTTCTCGTTCGGGATCACGATCAGGGTGTCGACGACCTCGCGCAGGCGCTCGATGCCTTCGGTCGCCTGGCGACCGCGCTGCGAGCCCTCGAAGTCGAACGGGCGCGTCACCACGCCCACCGTCAGCGCGCCGATCTCGTTCTTCGCGATCTCCGCGATCACGGGGGCGGCTCCCGTACCGGTGCCGCCGCCCTCGCCCGCGGTCACGAACACCATGTCGGCGCCCTTCAGCGCCTCCTTGATGTCGTCGCGCGACTCCGACGCCGAGGCGAGACCCACGTCGGGGTTCGCGCCGGCGCCGAGACCCTTGGTCGAGTCGTGGCCGATGTTCAGCTTGATGTCGGCGTCGCACATCGCGAGCGCCTGGGCGTCGGTGTTCGCGGCGATGAACTCCACGCCGTGCAAACCCGCGTCGACCATGCGACTGACCGCGTTCGTTCCACCGCCGCCGACTCCGACGACCTTGATCACTGCCAGGTAGCTTCCGCTGCTCTCCATGATGGTTCTGTCCGAAGCCTTCACTAGGAATTTAGGGTTCGCAGCATACTCTTCGCGGAACCGCCGGGATGTGCACGTTATGCAGGGAACTTCGCCCTGTCAACGCGAGGCGCCACTCTCGCAACGTACGTTGCAGAACGCCCGACTCTCGACCCATGCCTGAGACAGCACCCACCAGCGCCATAGACCTCAGGTTGAGGGTTAGATCATCCTCCTCCCGGCGTTTCGGTGCTCTGGGGCGTTTCGGTGGTTGAAGCGGATGGAGCTTCGGTCGAGCTTTCCGTAGGCGTGGCGGGGGTTTCCGTGGCGCTCGTCGAGGACGCCGCGCTGCCTCCCGCGCTGTCAGCGAGGCTCGCGGCGAGCGAGGCGATCGTCGCTTCGGAGGCGTTCGTCGATTCGCCCGTGACGGGCGTTTCGATCGTGGAGTTGGCCGTCGCGGCGTCGGGTGGAGCGACGCCGGCGGGGAACCCTGCCGCCGGCCTGCCCGGCACGCGCAAGTCCACATAGGAGGCGCCCTGAGCGCTCGGGTCGACTAGCACGCGGGCGAGCGACAGCCACTTCGCGTGCGGCAGCGTCGCGTCGCCGAAGTACGCCAGCAGGCCACTGCGGAACGCCACCGTGAGGCCGTCGGGGCCGGTGTAGACGTGGTCGACCACGCGCCGCAGCGGCGAGGGGGCAGCGCCGAGGACCGTGACCGCGGCGAGCACGTTCGGACCCTGCACGCGCTGACCAGCGAGCGCGTCGTGGAAGCCGGTGACCGTCGGCAGCGAGCTCGAAAGCAACGCCGGACCGAGCACCACCCCGTCGGCCGCGATCGCGGTGCGCGCCCCGTCGACCGCGAGCGCCGCCACCGGCAACTGCTCGACCACGTGGATGCGCAGGCCGTGCGGGAAGCGCGGCACGGCCTTCACTTCGCGCACCACCACGAACTGAGACGTCGCCTGGCGCAGCGCGCCGGCATTCACCGCGAGCGTGCTCATGTGGCGTGCCGCGCCCGCCAGCGCCGCGTCGATCGCTCCCGCGTCGGGGCCGTGAACGCCGGTTATCTGGACCTGTTGGACCGACACGAACGGCGACTGGCGCAGCCACAGCCAGCCGCCGACCAGCAGCGGAGTCGCCGCCAGCGCCGCAACCAGCGCGATGCGCGCGCGCCTGCGGCTCCCCACGAGCCTCCCGAGCCCTCCGATCGAGCCGACCACGCCTCCCAGTCGTGGCAGCGGCAGAGCGATCGGCGAGCGTCCTGCGAACGAGCGATCCATTCACACGGTCTTCGACCTCGCGCCCACAACCCCTACCCGCTCACCGCCACGGGATGCGCACGTCGCCGAGCGTCTGCACCTCCGGCTCGAGCTCCACGCCGAAGCGCTCCAGCACCCGCGCGCGTCCCGCGGCCATCACAGCGAGCACGTCCGCGGTACTCGCCATCCCGGTGTTCTCGATGAAGTTGGCGTGCTTCGGCGCGAAGCGCGCACCGCCCACCGCGAGACCGTTGCACTTCGCCTCGGCCAGCAGCAGCCCCGCGCTGCGCCCCTGCGCACGCGGATCGTCGGGGTTCTTGAACGTCGAGCCAAACGTCTTGATCCCCTGCGGCTGGGCCTCGTGACGGCGCGCGCGCATCTGCGCGAGCGTCGCCTTCACCGACGCGACGTCCGCCTTGTCGAGCAGCAGCGACGCTCGCACCACGATCTCCCCCGCAGTGAGGTTCGAGTGCCGGTAGGAGAAGCCGAGCGCCCGCGGCTCGCGGCGGTCGATCCCCGCGCCGGTCGCCACGTCGACCCACTCGAGCGCCCTGCCGAGCTCGCCGCCGTAGGCGTTCGCGTTCATCCGCACCGCGCCCCCCACCGTGCCGGGAATGTTCACGCCGAACTCGATGCCCGACAGCCCCGCGCTCGCCGCGCGCGCCGCCACCGCCGGCAATCGCGCGCCGCCGCCGCACAGGATCCGCCGCCCTTCAACCTCGATCCTCGCCAGCTCACGGTCGAGCTTCAGCACCAGGCCCGTCACGCCCTCGTCCGCGATCAGCAGGTTCGAACCCGAGCCCACCACCGCGACCTCCAGTCCGGCGCCCGCCGCCCAGCCGAGCAGGTCGGTCAGCTGCGCCTCGCTGCCCACGCGGGCGAAGAACTCGCCGCTACCGCCCGTGCGCACCGTCGTCAGGCGGCTGAGCGGATAGTCGCGCTGCACCCCCTCGGGCGGCTCCGGCACACTCATGACGCGTGCTCCACCAGCTTGCGCGCCAGCGAGTCCACGTCCCCCGCGCCCATCGCCACGCACACATCTCCCTCGCCCAGCATCGCGCGCAGCACTGGCTCCGCGTCGGCGAACGTCGGCAGCCAGTAGACCGGCCGCCCCGCGCTCGCGTCGGCGGCCGCCTCCGCGATCAGCAGGCCGCTCACGCCCGGATGATCCTCCGCGCGCTCGCGGGCGGGATACACGTCGAGCACGACGACAGCGTCAGCATGCGCGAGAGCTTCTCCAAACTCCCTCGCCAGCAGCGCGGTGCGCGAGTAGAGGTGGGGCTGGAAGACCGCCACGAGCCGCTCGTGCTCGAGCGTGCGAGCAGCCGCCAACGTCGCCGCTATCTCGGTGGGATGGTGGGCGTAGTCCTCATAGACGCGTGCGCCGCCGCTGACCGAGCCGACCAGCTGAAAGCGCCGGCCCGCCCCGTGGAAGGCCCCGAGCCCGGCGATCGCGCCGTTCGCATCCGCGCCCGCCAACCGCGCCGCCTCGAGCGCGGCGGTCGCGTTGAGCGCGTTGTGAGCGCCCGGCACCGCCAGCGTCACCTCGTGCCCGCGCCAGTCGAAGCGGGAGCCGCCCTCCGTGAGCGCCAGGTCGTGCACGTCGTACGGCTCCACCGGTCCCTCGCGCAGCTCCAGCAGCTCCGGGCGATCCCAGATCACCGCCTCGCGGGGACCGGCGAGGAACTCGCGGAACACCTCCCGCAGCTGCGCAAGCGACGCATACGCCGCGTGGTGGTCCAGCTCCACGTTCGTCACCACCGCGATCTCCACGCTCAGGCTCAGCATCGATCGGTCCGACTCGTCCGCCTCCACCACCAGCCACTCACCGTCGCTCCAGTGCGCGTTCGCCAGCCCTCCCCCCACCGAGCCGCCGATCAGCCATCCGGGGTCGAGTCCCGCGCCGCGCAGCGCGTGCACGAGCATCGAGGACGTGGTCGTCTTGCCGTGCGCGCCCGCCACCGCGATCGTCCGCCGCAGCGCGCTCAGCTCGCCGAGCAGCTCCGCGCGCGGGCGCTCCGGTATCCCCCGCTCGCGCGCCGCAACGCGCTCCACGTTCTTCGCGCCCACCGCGGAGGAGTACACGAGCTCGACCCCATCCCCCGCCGGCACGTTCTCCGCCCGGTGCCCCACGTGCGCGACGAGCACGCCGTCGTCGGCAAGGCGCTGCAGGTAGGGGCTCATTGCGCCGTCTGAGCCGCTCACCTCGGCGCCGAGCGCGTGCGCCGCACGAGCGTAGCCGCTCATCCCCGCGCCACCCACGCCGAGGAAGTGCACGCGACGCCCGCTCCAGGAGCCCTGCTTTGAAGTCACTAGACCGCCGCTCCCAGCACCTCGGCCGCCACGTCGCGTGCCGCGTCGGGACGCGCTAGACCACGCGAAGCGGCCGCCATTGCGTCCAGGCGATGGCGGTCGGCGAGCAGTGTCGCGACCTCGTTGCCGAGACGCGACGCGGTCAGCTCCCCGTCCGGGATCGCGACCGCCGCGCCCGCGTCGGTCATCCAGCGCGCGTTCGCCGCCTGGTGGTCGCCCGCCGCGTGCGGGTAGGGCACGAGGATCGCCGGCAGGCCGTTTGCCGCGATCTCGAACACCGAGCCCCCTGAGCGCGCCACCACGAGGTCCGCCGCCGCGAGCGCGTCGGCGAAGTCGGGTAGGTCGAGGTACTCGCGCAGGTCATAACCCTCCGGGAGGTTGCTCGCCGCCAGCTCCGGGTGATCGCGCCGACCGCTCACGTGCAGCACCTGGAACGGCGCGCCCGCGAACGCCTCCACCGCCGCGAGGTTGATCGAGCGCGCCCCCAGCGAGCCGCCGAACACGAGCACGCACGTAGCATCCGGCGCCAGGCCGAAGCGGCTGCGCGCCCCCGCGCGGTCGCTCGCCGGCGGCGGGATCGGCCGGCCGGTCACGCGGTAGCGAGACCCATCGCGCCCCGCGATCGGGAACGCCAGGCACACGCGGCGCGCGAACGGCGCGAGCAGCCGGTTGGTGAGCCCCAGGTGGCTGTCGGCCTCCGTCAGCACGAGCGGGATCCGCAGCGTGACCGCCGCCAGGCCCACGGGGCCCGCCACGTAGCCGCCGCCGCCCATCACCGCGTCGGGCGCCAGCGACCTCAGCAGCCGGCGCACGCGCACGAACGCTCTGGCGGCGCGCACGAGCGAGCGCAGCGCGTGCAGCGGGTTGGAGCGGCTCAGCCCTTCCACCGAGATCCTGTGCAGCTCGAACCCCGCCGCCGGCACCAGCTGCGCCTCGGCTCGCTCGCCGCCGACGAACTCGACGTGCGCGCCGTCAGCCCGCAGCGCGTCCGCCACCGCGAGCGCCGGCACCACGTGCCCGGCGGTCCCCCCGGCGGCGATCACGATCCTCCTCGCTGCTGCGCTCACCGCTCCATCGTGCCGGTTCGCGAGCGCGCGCGTCGGCAGAGCGCCTTCTGGGCGTCGGCACCGCGCGCACGTGACCGGTCGCGCCGGAGGCGACGTTCAGCAGCAGCCCCATCGCCGCCAGCATCACGATCAGGCTGCTCGAGCCGTAGGAGACGAACGGCAGCGGCACACCCGTCAGCGGCGCGAGACCCAGCACCGCGAACGTGTTGAGAATCGCCTGGGAGAGGATCAAAGCCGTAACGCCCACGGCGAGCAGGGCGCTGTAGAGGCTGCGCGCCGCCTTCGCCGCGCGCAAACCCGCATACGCGATCAATCCATAAAGAAAAAGCAGAGCAAACACACCGATCACACCCAGCTCCTCCGCGATCACCGCGAGGATGAAGTCCGTCGGCGCCTCCGGCAGGTAGAAGATCTTCTGCACCGACTGGCCCGGGCCGACCCCGAGCAGGCCCCCGGAGCCGATCGCGATCTGGCCCTGCACCGCCTGGAAGCCCGACGAGGAGGCGTGCGCCCACGGATCGAGGAACGACGTCAGCCGCGCCCGCGCATACGGCCGCACGAGCGCGTAGAAGAACACCAGGCCCAGCAGCGACCCGCCAAGCATCCCGAGTTTCCCCAGCGGCATCCCCGCCGCCACGAGCATCGCGCTCACCGTGAAAACGATCACCATCGCCGTGCCCAGGTCCGGCTGGGTGAACACCAGCAGGCACGCCGCGCCGACCACCATCAACAGCGGTTTGGACAGCTCGCGCAGGTCGTGCACGCGTTGGGGACGGCGGGCGAGCAGCGTCGCCGTGTAGAGCACCAGCGCGATCTTCAAAAGCTCCGACGGCTGGAACTGGAACATCCCGGGGCCGAGCCAGCGCCGCGCGCCGTTGATGCTCACCCCCACGTGCGGAACGTGCACCGCGACCACCAGCGCGAACGACACGCACAGCAGCGGAGCCGTGATCGCCTGGACTTTCGCGACCCCGTCGCGCGCCAGCAGGTGCATCGTCACCAGGCCGATCGCCCCGTACGCCACGAACTTGATCAGGTAGGAGCTGCCGTAGCCGTGGCCCGCCAGCAGCGTCGTCGCCGAGGACGCGCTGTAGACCATCACCGCGCCAAACGCCAGCAGACACATCGTGGCCGTCAACAGGATGCGTTGCTCGAGCGGCTTTCCGCGCATCCCGGCTCACTTCGACGTCGGGGGCTCGATGCCTCCAACCACCGGCGGGCTAAAGCCCCCGACTCTGCCTGTAGATCGTGAACCCGATCGCCGCGCAGATCGACGCGACGATCCAGAAGCGCAGGATTATCTTCGTCTCAGACCACGCCTTCAGCTCGAAGTGGTGGTGGATCGGCGCCATCAGGAATACCCGTTTGCGCGTCGTCTGGAAGGAGATCACCTGGATCACCACCGACAGCGCCTCGACAACGAAGATGCCGCCGAGCAGGATCAGCAGCACCTCGGTCTTGGTCATCACCGCGAGGCCCGCGATCGCGCCCCCGAGCCCGAGCGAGCCGGTGTCGCCCATGAAGATCGTCGCGGGGAACGCGTTGAACCACAGAAAGCCGATGCACCCCCCCACGAGGCAGCCGGCGAGCATCGCCAGGTCGTAGTCGCCCGCGAGGAACGTGATCCCGATATACGCCAGCCCGACGATCGCCACGCAGCCCGCGGCGAGGCCGTCGAGGCCGTCGGTGAGGTTCACCGAGCTGGTCGTCCCCGCGACCACCAGGTAGATCAGCAGCGGGTAGAACGGCCCGAGATCGATGTGGTAGTCCACGAAGCGCAGCCACAGCGTCGGCGGCAGGTGCGCCTCGTGGCTCGCGATGTACCACAGCCCCAGCGAGATCGCGATCGTCACGCCGAGCTTCGTCCGCCCGCGCAGCCCCAGCGAGCGGCGCCTCACGAGCTTCGTGTAGTCGTCGGCGAAGCCGAGCAGCGCGCACGCGATCGCAGCGCCGAACACCCCCACCGAGCGCCAGTCGTAGTTCGTAAGGATCAGGAACGGCACGGAGATCGCGAGGAACACGATCACCCCGCCCATCGTCGGCGTGCCAGCCTTCTGATGATGGCCCTCCGGGCCGTCCTCGCGGATGTGCTGCCCGAACTCGCGCTCGCGCAGGAACTCGATGAACTTGGGGCTGAGGAAGATGCAGATCAGCAGCGCGGCCGTTCCCCCGAACAGAATCCGCCCCATTCAGCGCCGCCCCGCCCCGGCCTGAAGCGCGTCGGACACCAGCTCCAGGCCCACCCCGCGCGACCCCTTAACGAGCACCGTGTCGCCCGCCCGCAGCAGCGTCGGCGTCAGCTCCGCGGCGCTCCGCGCGTCCGCCACCGCGTGGGCGTCGCCCGCGAACGCACGCGCCGTCTCCGCCGCCAGCGGCCCGACCGCGATCAGCAGCTCGACTCCGCGCGCGCTCGCGTGCTCGCCCAGCTCGCGGTGCAGCCGCCGCGCATCGGGGCCCAGCTCGAGCATGTCGCCCAGCACCGCCACGCGGCGCGCGGGGGCGGTCTCCGCAAGGTCGTCGATCGCGGCGCTCATGGACATCGGGTTGGCGTTGTAGCAGTCGTCGATCAGCACCGCCCCGCTCGCCAGCTCCGCGCGCTGCCCGCGCATCGCCGAGAAGCTCACCTCCAGCGAGCCGTCGGGGGCCACCCCGAGCGCCCTCGCCGCCGCCACCGCCGCGAGCAGGTTGCGCAGGTTGTGCGCCTGGCCGAAGGAGGGACGCAGCACGATCCGCTCCTCGCTCGCCGCGATCGTCACCGTCCCATCGGGGCGCCTCCCCTGCAGCGACACGTCGCCGCCCTCGCCGAAGGAGATCGTGCGCACGTCCTCGCGCAGGTGCGCCTCGAGCAGCGGCTCGTGCGCGGGCACGATCACCGTGGTCCCGGGCGCGACGCCCGCGATCAGCTCCGCCTTCGCCGCGGCGATCGCCTCCAGCGAGCCGAGCAGCTCGAGATGCGCGTGACCCACGTTCACGATCACACCCACGTCCGGCCTGGCGATCTCCGTCAGCTGCGCGATCTGCCCGGGACCGCGCATAGCCATCTCCAGCACCACCGCCTCGGTGTCGGCGGGCGCGGCGAGCAGCACCAGCGGCAGCCCGATCTCCGTGTTGAGGTTCGCCGGGGTCGCAACCGTACGCATGTGGGCGCTCAGCAGCGCCGCGAGGATGTCCTTCGTAGACGTCTTGCCCGTCGAGCCCGTGATCGCCACCACCTTCGCGCCGCGCTCGCCCAGCTCCGCCCGCCACGCGTTCGCGAGCCCGTGCAACCCGGCGAGCGGATCCTCGTGCGCGAGTACCGCGCCGCCCGTCTGCGCCTCAGCTGCGGCGCGCGCGTGCACGGGCGTCACCATCGCTCCCCAGGCGCCTTCGCGCAGGGCCTGCACGGCGTGGCTGCCACCGTCGGTGCGCTCGCCCGGCAACCCCACGAACAACTCGCTCGCGGCCACGTCGCGGGAGTCGATGCCCGCGCGAACCGGGCCCGGCGCTTGCGCGGCGCCGGTCGGCGCCGCCACGACGCTCGCTCCGGCGGCGTGAGCGATCCGCTCCACGTCCCAGTCCCTCATGCGGCGCCAGCCCGGGTGACGGCCTGCGTGTGCGCGCGCAGGGCTTCGCGCGCGACCTCCACGTCGTCGAACGGCAACTTGCGCGCGTTCGCGAACTCCTGGCCCTGCTCGTGGCCCTTGCCCGCGATCACCAGCACGTCGCCCGCGCGCCCCCGAGCGATCGCCTGCTCGATCGCCGCGCGTCGATCCACGAGCGCGAGCAGCTCGGCGGGCTCGCCATCGGCGCGCTCGGCGCCGGCCACGATCTCCGCGACGATCGCCTCGGGGTCCTCCGAGCGCGGATTGTCGGAGGTCACGAGCACGACGTCCGCCAGCCGCGCGGCGATCTCGCCCATCAGCGGCCGCTTGCCTCGATCGCGGTCACCACCCGCTCCGAACACGCAGATCACCCTCCCCCGCGTGCGCGGGTCTGTCAGTTCGCGTGCCGCGAGCAGCACGTTCTCGAGCGAGTCCGGGGTATGCGCATAGTCCACCAGCACCGCGAAGTCCTGGCCCTCGTCGACCGGCTCGAAGCGTCCGGGGACGCGCACGCCGCTTTCGAGCGCCGCCACGAGCACGTCGAGCTCGCCGCCGAGCGCGTGAGCCGCCGCGAGCGCCCCGAGCGCGTTCGCGACGTTGAACCGTCCCGGCAGCGGCAGCGCGACCGTGCGCTCGCCCTCCGGCGTGCTCAGCGTGAACCGGCAGCCGTCGAACGCGGTGGCGATGTCGGTGGCGGCGTAGTCGGCGGGCGCGTCGAGCGCGAACGTCAGCACGCCGTCGATCTCCTGGGCGAGGCGCCGGCCATAGGGGTCGCCGACGTTGACCACGCTCACCGCTGGGGGCTCGCCCTTCTCGGGCAGGAACAGCAGCCGCTTGGCCTGGAAGTACTCCTCCATCGTCTTGTGGAAGTCGAGGTGGTCCTGGGTCAGGTTCGTGAAGATGGCCGCCGCGAACGGGATCGCATCGGTGCGCCCCAGCAGCAGGGCGTGCGAGGAGACCTCGATCGCGCACGCGCGGTCGCCGCCGTCGAGCATCGCGCGCAGGTCGCGCTGCAGGTCGACCGCCTCCGGGGTGGTGCGCTGCACCGCCCGGTCCCGCCCGCCGACGATCGACTTCACCGTCCCCAGCAGCCCGCACTGCTCGCCGCTCGCTTCGAGCAGCGCCCGGATCAGGTACGCGGTGGTCGTCTTGCCGTTCGTGCCCGTCACGCCCACCACGCGCAGCTCGCGCGCCGGCTCGCCGTAGAAGCGGGCCGCGATCGGCGCCATCGCGGCGCGCGCCGAGTGCACGAGGATCTCGGGCACGCCGAGCCCGAGCGGACGCTCCACCACGAGCGCCGCGGCGCCCCGCTCGACCGCCTTGGGGGCGAAATCGTGACCGTCGCTGCTGAAGCCGGTGACGCAGAAGAACAGGTCTCCGGGCGCGACCGCGCGGCTGTCATACGCCAGCCCGCCGATCTCCACGCCCGCGCTATCGGGCGCCGGCTCCGCGGCTCCGGCCGGCGTGAGACCGCGGGTGAGAACGTCGAGCCTCATCGGTCGATCCCGCGTGTCGGCATGCGCTTGAGTCTAGTTTCCGCCCCCGCCGGAGCCGCCGAGCAGGGCTCAACCGGGCGGTATGCCGAGATAGGGCAGCGCGAAGCTCATGATCTGCCCGAACGCGGGCGCGGCGACCCTGCCTCCGTAGATCGACCCGGTCTGGGGTTCGTCGACGACGATGGCCGCGAGCAGCCTGGGGTCGGATGCGGGAGCGAAGCCGATGAACGACGCCACGTAAGCGGACTTCGAGTATTCGCCCGTTTCGTGGTCGATCTTGCTCGCCGTGCCGGTCTTGCCCGCGAGCTTGTAGCCGGGCACTTCGACCTCGCTCGCCGTGCCGCCAGGGGCGAGGACCCCTTCGAGCATGTGCCGCAGCGAGGCCGCGGTCTCGCTCGATATCACCCGGTGTCCGACCGGCATCGGCTGAGCGTGACCCCCTACTGCGTCGATGATGTGCGGACGGCGCATGATCCCGCCGTTGGCGATCGCCGCGTACGCGGTCGCCATCTGCATCGGCGTCACCAGCTCGCCCTGCCCGATCGGGAGGTTGCCCATCGAGGAGCCGGAGTATTGGGACAGCGGCAGCGTCACACCCCGTTCCTCGCCCGGCAGTTCGACGCCCGTGGGCGTGCCGAAGCCGAAGCGGTGCACCCAGGTGTTGAACGCCTTGCGTCCCTCCAGCGCGCCGATCTTGATCGCGCCGACGTTGCTCGACTGCGCGAGGATCTGCGCGGTGGTGAGCGTCTCTTCGGGGTGTTCGGTGTCGTCGTGGATCGTGCGGTCGGCGACCTGGATCTGGTCGGGGATGCTGAACGGGGTGTCCGGGTTGATCAGGCCGCCCTGCAGCGCTCCGGAGACCGTGAACGCCTTGAACGTCGAGCCGGGTTCGTAGTTGAAGCCGACCGCGCGATCCTGCATGTCTTCGGGCGCGGAGGAGCCGGGGTCGTTGGCGTTCACCTGCGGCCAGTTCGCCAGCGCCATGATCGCTCCCGTGCGCGGATCCATCACGATCGCGGTGGCGTCCTTCGGGTTGAACACTTTGGCGACCGCGCCGAGCACGTCTTCGGTGCGCTGCTGGATGTTCGAGTCGAGCGTCAGCGTCAGGGACTGCCCAGGGACCACGGGGCTCGTTTCCGTGATCGACACCGGCTGGCCGATCGCGTCGCTGACCACGCGTCGTTTGCCGGGGCGTCCGCGCAGGGCCGCTTCCTGGGAGTACTCGATGCCCGCGAGCCCCTTGCCTTCGGTGCCAACCACGCCGAGCACCTGCGCGGCGAGCGTGCCCCGCGGGTAGACGCGCCGCATCACCGGCGTGCCCGTCACGCCCGGGATCTTCAGCGCGAGGATCCTCTGCGCCTGACGTTCCGGCATCGCCCTAGCGAGGTACACGAAGCCGGAACGCTCGGAGAGCTTGCGCAGCACGCTGTCCGGGCTCTGGCCGAGCAACGGCGCGAGCTGCTGGGCGGCGACGAGCGGCTCGGTGAGCAGGTAGGGATCGGCCGCGAGGTCCTGTGCGGGCTCGGAGACCGCCAGGTCCGTCCCCAGGCGGTCGGTGATCGTGCCGCGCTGCGCCATCACCGTCTCGTTCGTCAGCTGCTGGCTGCTCGCCGCCTTGCGCAGGGTGCCGCCGCGCAGCACGCCGAGGTAAGCCGTGCGGGCGGCCGCGACCACGAGCAGGATGAAGAACAGTCCGAAGATCGCGCCTATGCGGTTCTGGACGGCGGCCACCGCTCAGCCCGTGGGAGCGGCCTGCGTGCCGCCGGCGGAGGATCTGGGTTCGGTGGTGGCCGGTGGAGATTCGTGGCTGCTGGATTCGCTCGCGGTCGGCTGGGATTCACGGCTGCTCGTTTCTCCGGTCGTGGTGGCCGCGGGCGCTTCGCTCGCCTGCGGTGTGCCTGTGGCGGTCGATGTCTGTTCCGCGGAGGGCGGCGACGTGGAAGTGGTGGTGGCTTCGGGGCTCGCTTCGGTCGTGGGAGTCACGTGGACCGATGTGGTGAGCGCGCTCGCCGCACGTGCCGCGTCCAGGCCGGGATGCGGCGTGAGGGACTTCAGCGCCCCGACCGGGACGATCGTCATCCCCAGTCGCGCTGCGCTCGACTCGACGCGGTCGCCCGCCGCGAGTTCGGAGTTCTCGATGCTCAGGGCCGCGTTCCCCTGCTGTAGCGAAGCCATCTGCTCGAGCGTACGCCCGATGCCGGCGTTCAGCTTGAGCAGACCGAGCTGCAGCGTCACGATGCCGATCAACGCGAACGCGACCAGGCCGATCCACGTGCGCCCGCCGATCAGGCGGTCGAGCAGCGGGTGGTCCTCGACGCTGCGCAGCGCGGCGAGAGCTCCGACCGCGAGACCAGCCTCCCCCTTCGCCGGGCGCTGGGGTTGAGTGCGCGGTCGCGCGGGGCGCGCGGGGCCGGAGACCCGTCGCGGCCTCGGCGCGGTCGTAAGCGGACGGGCGGGGGCCGTGCTGCGAGCGCGGACGGGAGCGGTGGTGCGCGCGCGTCGAACCGCGGGCGCCGCGGCTGCTGCTGGGGGCGTCATGTCTCGGGGGCCTCCTCGGTGAGCTTCCTCGCGGCGCGCAGGCGCGCCGATCCCGCACGCGGGTTGCTTTCGACCTCCGCAGCGGAGGGAACGATCGAGCGGCGGCTGAGCAGCGCCGCCTGCGGCTCGCGTCCGCACGCGCACACCGGCAGGTCGGGCGGGCATATGCACCCACGGGCGCGCTCGACGAGGAAGCGCTTCACGCGGCGATCCTCGAGCGAGTGGAAGGAGATGCCGGCGAGCACGCCGCCCTCGCGCAACAGTCCCCACGCGAGCGGCAGCGCCCGGTCGAGCTGACCGAGCTCGTCGTTCACGGCGATCCGCAGCGCCTGGAACGAGCGCTTCGCGGGATGGCCGCCGGCGAAGCGCGCGGGCGCTGGGATCGCGGCGTTGATCGTGTCGACCAGCTCGAGCGTCGTGCGGATCGGCGCCTGCGCGCGGCGACGGACGATCGCGCGGGCGATCGCGCCGGCGTGGCGCTCCTCGCCGTAGTCGCGCAGGATGTGCGCCAGCCGGCGCTCGTCCCACTCCGCGACGATCTCGCGCGCGCTCAACTCCTGAGCCGGGTCCATCCGCATGTCCAGCGGCGCCTCGTAGGAGTAGGAGAAGCCGCGCTCGCGGGTGTCCACCTGCATCGAGGACATGCCCAGGTCGAAGTACACCATGTCCGCGCGCGCACCCTCCTCCGCGAGCAGCTCGAGCGCCTCGGCGTAACCGGAGCGGATGAAGCGCACCGCGCATGGCGCCTCGGCGGCGAGCATCTGGAAGCGCTCTTCGGCGAGCGGGTCGCGGTCGATCGCGATCAGCGTCCCGCCGGAGCCGAGCCGCTCGGCGAGCAGGCGCGCGTGACCGCCGTCGCCGAACGTGCAGTCGATCGCCGTCTGACCCGGCTTAGGGCCGAGCATCTCCAACAGCTCGCTCGCGAGCACGGGCGTGTGCGAGGCGCTCGATCGCGTCACGGCGCAGTCCGGCCCACCGGCGGCGCGATTCGCGCGACGCGAAGCCCGCGCGCCCTCCCCCGCCCCGCGGCGTCGCTTCGCAAGCTCGGGAGCGTGCGCGGAGCCAAAGCTCGCGCGGATCTCGCACGCGCTGTCGATCTCGCTCAGCTCAAGCAGCGTCGTCGACACGCGAGGTGACCTCCGCGACGCCGCTCAGCAGCGTCGGTCGATGCTCGTTCCAGGCGGTCTTGTCCCACAGCTCCAGGCGATCGCCCACGCCGACCACCACGACCTCCTTCGCGAGCGCGGCGTGCTCGCCGAGGAACCCGGGGATCATCACCCGTCCCGCCGCGTCGAGGTCGGCGTCGTGGGAGCTGCCGTAGAAGAAGCGCTCGAGCTCGTTCAGGCGCGGCGAGAGCGGCGGCAGCTCGGCGAGCGCGCGCTTGGTGTAGCGCTCGTAGTCCTCCGGGCGCCACACCCCCACGCACGGCTTCAGGTCTATAGGCATCGCGAGCACCACCCCCTCCGCCAGAGCGGCCCGGTAGCGGGCCGGCATCGTGAGGCGGTTCTTGGCGTCGAGCGTGTGGTCGAACGTGCCGCGGAAGGGAACCACTTGTGCAACTCCAAAGCTTGATTACCGAGCCGAGGTGGAGGAGTGGGAGGAGCCCCTCCACCCCGGCTCGCTGCGG